>CAVUGD010000001.1:0-175073 GCA_963740715.1 uncultured Verrucomicrobiae bacterium
TTTTTTTTTTTCCTCTTGATTTTTCGTTACGTATTGCTCTTCGATCGTCTGGGTGTCGAGCGGATCGACCAGGGCGACTCGAATGGCGTTGTCCGCCTCCCCGATCGGCAGGCGCGATGCAATCGGGCCAGCCCGGCCGGGATGAGATGGAGGATTTGGGGGGTGAACTCGACCTGATCGAGGTCGACCACCTCGGTCCCAAGCGCGTCGGCGATGGCGTGATAGAATTGCTCTTCGTCAACAATGCCGTGATCGACCATCGCCTGCTCGATCGCCTTGCCGTTTTGGGTCGTCTCGAGCAGGACGTCATCGGCCTGGGCCCGGTCCATCAAGCCCTGATCGATGAAGAGATCGGCGAGTGCGTTCGTTATTCATGACTGGAGGGAGATCCGAAATCTCGGATTTCGAAGCTCGAAACAAATCGGAATTACCAAAATTCAAATCACCAAAACACGTGCGCGGGGCGTTTCGAATTTTCGCGCTTCTCATTTGAAAATTGTTTCGATTCTTCGGATTTCGGATTTTCTTAGTTCAAATCCCCTAACGTGATCGAGATCACTTCCTCGGCCGAAGTCATGCCGGCCAGCACTTTGCGCACGCCGTCCTCGCGCAGGGTGCGCATGCCCGAGCTCGCGCGCCCGTTGCCGCAGCACCATGGTCGAGGCGCGGTTGTTGACCATGTGGCGCACTTCGTCGTCGATCTCGAAGATTTCGAAAATGCCCATCCGCCCCTTGTAACCGGTCTGGCGGCAGTGGTCGCAGCCGACCGGGCGCATGACGTTGGCCTCGCCCAACTGCGAGGCCTCGATCTGCAGCGCGCGCAGTTCGGAATCCGAGAGATGCCCCGGCTCCTTGCAATTGGGGCAGAGCCGCCGAACAAGCCGCTGGGCCATGATCGCGCGGATGGCGGTCGCGACCAGGAACGGCTGCACGCCGATATCGATCAGGCGCGCGACGGCGGAGGGCGCGTCGTTGGTGTGCAGGGTGCTGAAGACGAGGTGACCGGTGAGGCTGGCGTTGGTCGCGATCGAGGCGGTCTCGAGATCGCGAATTTCGCCGATCATGATGATGTTCGGCGCCTGGCGCAGAATGGAGCGGAGCGCCGCCGGGAAGGTCATCCCGATCTCGGAATTCACCTGCACCTGGTTGATCCCGTTCATCTGGTACTCGACCGGCTCCTCGACCGTGATGATCTTGCGGTCGGGTTTGTTGATGTAATTGAGGCAGGCGTAGAGCGTGCTCGTCTTGCCCGAACCGGTCGGGCCGGTCACGAGCAGAATGCCGTCGGGCGCGTGCAGCAGGCGCTCGAAGATTTCCTGGTCGTCGCTCAGGAAACCGAGCTCGGGCAGGCCGAGGAGCAGGCTGCGTTTTGTCGAGCAAACGCATGACCATGCTTTCGCCGTGATTGGTCGGGACGGTCGAGACGCGCAGGTCGATCGATTTTTTGCCCATCTTCACCTGGATGCGGCCGTCCTGCGGGAGGCGCTTTTCCGCGATGCTCATCGAGCCGGTCATGATCTTGAGCCGGCTGATGATGGCGGACTGCAATTTCTTCGGCGGCGATTGCATTTCCTGCAGGACGCCGTCGATCCGGAAGCGGACCCGGAAACTTTTCTCGAGCGGCTCGAGATGAATATCGCTCGCGCCGCAGCTTGTGCGCCTCGAGCAGGAGCATCGACACCATCCGCACGATCGGCGCGTCGCCCCCTTCGCCTTCCGGCAACTCCGCCCCCTCGGCGATGTCGAGTTCCTCGATCGCGGCGTCGCCGATTTTTTCGCGCAGCACATCGACTGCTTCCTCCGCGCTTCCGTAATATTTGATCAGCGCCTGCCGGATTTTTTCCGGCGTGGTGCAGACCAGCTCGATCTCGCGTTTCAAGAGAAAGCTGAGGCTGTCGATGCTGTCGAAATCGAGCGGATCGCCGGTCGCGACGACGAGGCCGTGCTCGTTGCGCGCGATCGGGATCATCTTGAAGCGGCGCGCGTCCTGCGGCTTGATCTCGTCGATCACATCCTGCGGCACGACCATGTCGGCGAGGTCGACCCAATGCATCTGGGCCTGGGCGGCGACGGTGCGGGAAATATCGTCGGCCGAGACGAGCCCCTGCCTAACGAGAAGCTCGACAACGCTGGTGTTGCCGTTGAGTTCGGCGCGGGCCTCCTCGATTTGTTTGCGCGTGAGCAGGCCCACATCCCGGAGGAGATCGAGGACGTATTCTTCGTTCGGCGGCGGCATGCGCGGAGGATCATCGCTCGACGGCGAGAATGAAAGCCGGAAGTCGGAGAGGAGGTGCGACGCGCGCCGCGAAGCCGGGTGGCGAGCCTGCGACCGCGCCCGGTCGACGCTCAGCGTCTGCTGGTCCGCTCTAGGTCGGCGTGCCGCCGGCCACGACCGGCTCGGTCGCGTGCTCGTCTTCCGTCAGTTCCTGCGATTGCAGGTAGGTCTTCTCGCGATAGAAAGTCGCGACGAAAACGAAGAGGGCCGCGGCGACAAACATGAGGACGGCAAAGAAAAGGAAATACTGCTGATCGTTCATCTTCACCGTGCCGTCGGCGTTGCGGATGAAGTAGTTGACCGCGGCGGTGAAGAGGTTGCCCATCGAGACGGTGAAAAGCCAGAGCGCCATGACCGCGCTCTTCATCTTGTTCGGCGCCTGGGTGTAGGAAAACTCCAGGCCGGTGATCGAGACCATCGTTTCGCCTAACGTCAGGATGACGTAGGCGAGGAACTGCCAGTTCACGCTCGGCTTGGCACCGGCGTCGATCATCTGCTGGATGTACCAGATGACCACGTAACTGCCCGCGGTCAGGAACAGACCGATGCCGATTTTGCGCAGCGGGGTGAGCGGGAAAACCTTATCCATCATCGGATAGAGCAGGTAGTTCACGAGCGGGATAAAGATGCAGGATCAGGATCGGATTCGCCGTCTGGACCTGGGACGGAAGCAGCGTCATGCCCGAACCAATGAAGATCCAGGTGCTGCGCCTGCAGCGTCCAGGAACCGCCGCTGCTTTGATCCCAGAGCGACCAGAAGACCGCCACGAAAACATAAACGACCGCCAGGCGGCCGAGCGCGCCGAGGCCTTCCCGGCTGAACATCTGCTTGAGGAACCCGAGACCAGCCGGGGCGGATGTGGACGAATTTCTTGCGGCCGAGCCCAGAAGAAAATCGTCGCCAACACCATCATGATGCCCGGGCAGACCAAAGGCCCAGCTGCGGGCCGAAGCGCGGATCGTGCAGAAGAAACGGGCAGGCGATGGTGGAGATGAACGAGCCGGCGTTGATCGAGAAATAGAACCAGCCGAAAACCTTGGAGAGCAGGTGCTTGTTCGATTCGCCAAACTGGTCGCCCACATTGGCCGAGACGCACGGCTTGATCCCGCCGGCGCCGAAGGAAATCAGCCCGAGGCCGATGAGCGAGACCGAGGCGCGTGTCGTTCAGGGCGAGGGCAAAATGGCCGAAGCAATAGACAATGGAGAGCCAGAAGATCGTCTGGTATTTGCCAATGAAACCCTCCGCCAGGATGGCGCCGAGAATCGGGCAGGAAATAAACCGCCGCGACGAAAAGCGCGAAGTACTGCCGCGCCTCCGCGTCGCCCATGTGATCGGTCGCGCCGCCGCTCGTGACCAGATACTGGGTCATGAAAATGATCAGGATGGAGCGCATCCCGTAGAAGGAGAAGCGCTCGGCCGCCTCGTTCCCGATGATGTAGGGAACGCCCGGCGGCATGGTCGTGATGTTGGGCGGAGTCCGCGCGTATTGCTGTTTGGCCATGGCGCTGCTTTTCGTTAGGCGATCGATTCGCTCTCGTTAGGGCTGCTGCTTCGGGAAAAAATCAGCCGGCGTGGGCGAAGCCAGCGGCGGCTTCGGGATGGCGGCGTGAACCGGCTCTTCCGCGGCCGCCTCGAGCGGATGGAGATGCTCCTTTTGCAGCTCGGGCAATTCCCCGACGTGGTGCCGTTCGCAGGAGGTGAAGACGATGAGTAAACCGGCCAGGGCCGCGAGCGGAGAAACCCGAAAACGAAACATGCGCCGGAAGAGTAAGGGGCGAGTGAAGCAGGGCGCAACAAAAAGATTGGGCGAGCGGCGCGAAGGGATTTCCCTGGTAGGGCGAGACTCTGTCGAGCCGGGGATAGCGGGTCGCGGCAATGCGACGAGTCTCCTCATAAGACGGAGGAGGAGGTTTCCCCTGCAGCGCTGCGTCCGCCCCGGCTCGACGGAGTCTCGCCCTACCGAGTTGTTCGGGAACGTTTTTTTTGACTCGACCGTCGGAGGTCGCGGCCACAGCATCCCAGACGATGTCTGCCGAATCCCCTCGGCCTCAACGACGCAAGCCCGCGACGGGCGTTCACATCTTTCGCGGGCAAGCCACCATTGTTTTCCTCACCATCTGCACGGAGCGGCGGGGCCGCTGGTTGGCCGAACCCGTTGTCGCACGCCGCCTGGTCGAAAGCTGGCAACTGGCCGCGGCCTGGATGGTCGGGCGCTACGTTCTCCTGCCCGATCATCGGCACCTGTTTTGCGCGCCGGTGGACGAGCAGTTCACAATCGAAAGTTGGATCACGTATTGGAAGCGAAGATTCAAACACCTGCACGGGATTGAAGGCCGGCGCTTTCAATCCGGCGGTTTTCATCATCGCTTGCGGGAGGGCGAGAGCTACGATCGAGAAGTGGAATTACGTCCGGGAAAATCCGGTCCGGGCCGGCCTCGTGCAGCGCGCCGAAGAATGGCCCGTTGCCGGAGAACTAAACGAATTCCGCTGGTGAGACGTCAGTCGCACCCCTGGTCGGTAGGGCGAGACTCTGTCGAGCCGGGGGCAGCGGTTCGCAGCACAGAGACGTCCTCCCCCCGGCTCGACAGAGTCTCGCCCTACCGGAAAAGCCTAACGAAAACTCAACGGATTGCGCGCGACGCACACAGTGCCAGTTTAGCGGATGCCGAACCGAATCCTGCGCGTCGCGCTTTTCGCTTTTTTTGCCTAACGATTACGCCGTTCGCTCACGCCGTCTCGGCCAAGCGCGGCATCACCGAAAAAGATCTCTTCGATTTCGTCTGGATCGGGAGTCCGCAGGTTTCGCCCGATGGCGCCCGCGTCGCTTACGTCCGGGTGACGACGAACGAAAAGAAGGACGGCTACGACACTTCCATCTGGATGGTGCCGACCGACGGGCAAGGAAGCGCCGCGCCAATTGACCAACGGGCCGCGCGACAGCGGCCCGCGCTGGTCGCCGGACGGGAAATGGATCGTCTTTACCCGGGCCGCCGAGAAGGACGGGAAGAAAGAGCCGCCGCAACTTTGCCTCCTCCCGATGGCGGGCGGCGATGCTTTTGTCTTCACCGATCTGCCGAAAGGCGCGGGCGAATCCGAAGTGGTCGCCGGATGGAAAATCGATCGTCTTCACCAGCAGCTCGAATCCGGAAGATCTCGCGAAACAGGCGCGAAAGAAAAAGAAGGAAGAGGAAGCAAAAAAGATGGCGCCAGACCGAGCCTCGCCCGCGCCTAACGAAAAGAAGAAGACCGCCGAGGCCGCGGCCGAGGAAGAGCATGAGAGCGATGTCCACGTCATCACCCGCGCGGTTTATCGCGAAGACAACGAAGGCTACCTCGACCCGAAACGTCCCGATCATCTTTGGCTCGTCGCCGCGCCGCAGAGTGCGGATGAAAAAGTCGAGCCGCGCCAGCTCACGAACGGCCGTTTCGACGAAGGCAACGCGCTTTGGTCGAAGGACGGCGCGCAGATCTATTTCACTTCCTGGCACGTCGACGAGCCCTACTACGAGCTGCCGAAGACGGAGCTTTACGTCATTCCGGCCAAAGGCGGCGAACGCCAAATTGCTCACCACCATCCCGCTCGGGCATGCGCACTCTGGCGCTGAGCCCGGACGGCAAACGCGTCGCCTTCATCGCCTCGGTCAACGAGCCGGTGAATTCCTACACCCAATCCGATCTCTGGACGCTCGACCTGACGGAGAACGCCAAGCCGGTCAACCTCACGACCAAATTCGACTTCGACGCGGGCGACAGCGTCTTCGGCGACAACGCCGCGCCGCGCGCTTTCGGCGGGAACACGCCCGATCTGGTCGGCCGATGGCAAGAGCATCATCGAGATCTACGCCAAGGAAGGGCGCACCCAGCTCGCCTCCTTCGACGCCAGCAACGGCGCCGCGACCGATCTGACCCAGGGCAACCAGGCGGTGCACCCGTTTTCGCGCCGCGGCGGACGCGAAGAAATTGGTCTACCTCGTCTCAACTCCGACCCGGATCAACGATCTCTTTTGCCTCGATCAACCAGGCGCGGAGCCGCGCCAGTTGACCCACTCGAACGACGCGCTCTTCGGCCAGCTCAACCTGACCGAGCCGGAGGAAATCTGGTACGAAAGTTTCGACGGCAAACGCATCCAGGCCTGGGTGCAGAGGCCGCCCGGCTTCGATCCGACGAAAAAATATCCGCTCATCCTCAACATCCACGGCGGCCCGCACGCCGCCTACGGCTACATCTTCGAGCACGAGTTCCAGTGGATGGCGGCGAAGGGCTACGTCGTGCTTTATCCGAACCCGCGCGGGAGCACGAGCTACGGCCAGGACTTTCGGCAACGTCATCCAATACAAATATCCGGGCGACGATTTCAAGGACCTGATGGCGGGCGTGGACGAAGTCGTTAGGCGGGGCGGGATCGACGAGAAGAAAATGGGCGTGACCGGCGGCAGCGGCGGCGGGCTGCTGACCAACTGGGTGGTCGGACACACCGATCGTTTCGCGGCCGGCGGTGGCGCAGCGCGACATCGCGGACTGGGCGACCTGGTGGTACACGGCCGATTTCACCCTTTTCCAGCCGGCCTGGTTCAAGACCCCGCCGTTCAAGGATGAGGAAGGCGATTACAAGGCGCGTTCGCCGATCACCTACATCAACAACGTGAAGACGCCGCTCATGCTCGTGCTGGGCGAAGAGGACACCCGCACTCCGCCCGAGGCGGGCGGCGAGCAGATGTTTCGCGCGCTCAAGTTCCGCAAGATCCCGACCGTGATGGTGAAGTTCCCGAACGAGACGCACGAGCTCTCGCGCTCCGGCCAGCCATGGCACCGGGTCGAGCGGCTGCAGCACATCGTCGGCTGGTTCGACCACTGGCTGCTGGGCGTGGCGAAACCGGAATACGAAGTCGCGCCGAAGGGCGAAGTCTCGGCCAAACCAGAATCCGCGCGACGGAGAAGAAAGCCGTCTAGACAGGATTCGCGAACGCTCAGGATGCTCTGACGTTCCAACGATAGGGTCGAGATCCGTCGAGCGGAGCGCTTGCTGTCTGCGACTTGGACGTCCTGACGCATCGCCAGTTCGACGATTCCTGCCTCTTCATCTCGAAAACGCGCCGCCTTGTCAGCGCGGGCCCGACCTTTGCGAACCTCTCCCGATGCGGATTCCAAAGCAGAATTACGACGACATCGAGCGCATCATCGAATTCGATTTCGTCCGCGCGACCGAAGCCGCCGCGCTCAACGCCCTCCCCTGGCTCGGCCGCGGCGAAAAGGAAAAGGCCGACGACGCCGCCTGCGACGCGATCCGCGGGATGTTCGACCTCATGAACATCTGCGGCGAAGTCGTGATCGGCGAAGGGATCAAGGACGACGCGCCCGGCATTTTCAAAGGCGAACAACTCGGGATGTGGCTGCCGGGCGCGCCGCAGTTCGACATCGCGCTCGATCCGATCGACGGCACGACCAACATCGCCAAGGGCGCGCCCAACTCGATCGCCTGCATCGCCGCCGCCAGCCCGGAGAAGGGCGTCAAGGTCGCGCTGCGCGACATCCCTTCCTTTTACATGATGAAGCTGGCCTACGGGCCGGACGTGATCCGGAGCATGAAGATCAGCGGGCATCGAAACTCTGAAACTGGAAAGCCCGATCGAAGAGACGCTCATCACGGTCGCGAAAGCCTTGCAAAAACGCGTGCAGGACGTCGTCGTGATGATGCTCGACCGCCCGCGGCACAAGGAAATCGTCGCGGAAATCCGCCGCGCCGGCGCTTCGCTGCGCATGATCAGCGACGGCGATATCGCCGCCGCCATGGCGCCCTCCTATCCGGAGAGCGGGATCGATCTTTACGTCGGGATCGGCGGCTCGCCCGAGGCGGTCCTGGCCGCGGCCGGGATCAAATGTCTCGGCGGCGACATGCAATGCATGATGTGGCCGCGCGACGAGAAGGAGCGCGCCGAGCTCATCGCCGACGGGCACGAAAAAGATCTCGGCCGCGTCTTTTTCGCCGACGATCTGGCGAACGGAAAAAACATCATCTTTTGCGCGACCGGGATCAGCGACAGCGCGCTTTTGCGCGGCGTGAAATCGCAGGGACCGAACGCGATCACCTATTCCGTCCTGATGCGGGCGAAGAGCAAAACCGTGCGCTTCATCCGCGCCTCGCACGATTTGCAAGCGAAAACGATCCGGCTGCGCTCCGACAACCGCGAGCACCGGATCTGAAGAAAGGACGAAGTACGAAGGCAGAAGGATGAAGAACGCGAGCAACTTCTGCCTTCGCATTCATCCTTCTGCCTTTTCTTCAATCTCGCGCTCGACAAGGCGAGAGTCGGCCTGTTCAAATCCAAAATAACAAACGCTTATGAAACAAATACCCAAGACCGAGCTGTCGCCAGACAATGGCGCGATCATCGACACGAAATGGAAAGTGGCGCCGCTGGGCTACCACGCCTGCGCCGCCGGGCCGACGAACACGCAAACCCGTGGAAGGCAATTTCCGGCTCCCGGAGGTGGTCATTTACGATCACGTCGGCTTCAAAGGCGCCTACGCCCGGACCAACCTGAGCTTCCATTTCCTGGGCGATTTCTGGAACGATCGCATCAGCTCGCTCATCGTGGTCAGCGGCATCTGGCGTTTTTATCGCGACGAATCATTACAAAGGCGACCATTGGGATCTCGGCCCGGGCTTTTACGAATGCTTTTTCACCGAAGGCGGCCCGGACGACGTGGTCAGCTCCTTCCAGGCGATCTGCGCTGACCTGACGCCTAACGATAAGGCGGAGTGATGACCGCGACGGCTCGCGTTGCTGACGTTAGGCGCGCTGCTGTTCGGGCACGGCGCTGGCCTTGGCGCAGCCGGAGCCGACGCTCGCATTTCGCCACGCTCGACGGCGTCCGCATTCATTACACGAACTACGGCGCGGGCGAGAAGGCGCTCCTTCTCGTCCACGGCTGGAGCTCGGACGAGACGGTCTGGAAAAAACAGGCGCCGGAGCTGGCCAAAACGATGCGGGTCATCACGGTCGATCTGCCCGGGCACGGCCAGAGCGATCAACCCGAGATCGACTACACGATGGATTATTACGCCCGCGCGCTGGACGCGGTCCTGCGCGATGCGGGCGTGAAAAAAGCCGTCCTCGCCGGGCACAGCAACGGCACCCCGGTCGTTAGGCAATTTTACCGCCGCTACCCGGCAGGAAGTGAGCGGCTTGATCGTGGTTGATGGCAGCCTGCGGGCGATGGGCACCGCCGAAGAAATGGAAAAATTCATCGCGCCGTTGCGCGCGCCTAACTATGCCGAGAACGCGGGAAAATTCATCGATCGGCATCACGGCGCCGATGAAAGACCCGGCGGAGCGGACCGCGCTCAAGACCATGATGTTGCGCACCCCGCAGCGGGTCGCAGCTCAGCGAATTCGAGGCGGCGATCGATCCCGCCATCTGGAAGCCCGACAAGATCGAAGTGCCCGTTCTGGTGGTGCTCGCGAAATCGCCTTTCTGGACGGCGGATTACGAGCAATATCGTGCGCGGCTTCGCGCCCCGAGCTGCGAATACGAGACCATCGACGGCGTCTCGCATTTCCTCATGCTCGACAAGCCGGCCGAATTCAACGCGGCCGTGGTGGCCTTTCTGAAAAAGAACCAGCTCTAGGAGCGTTCCGGCGGCGAATCACGGTCGCATCTTGCAATTCGGTGCTTTAGATTGCGCTCCGATGGTGGCGCTTAACCCTGAACCGTTGCAGGAAAAAATCCTCGCCGGCGAACGCATTTCGGCCGCGGAAGCGCTCGAGATTTATCGCTGGCCGCTGGCCGAACTGGGCGCCCTGGCCGACGCGCGGCGCAACCTGGCGAAGGGCAAAAGCTACGACGAGCACGGGCGCGAGATCGTGACCTACATCATCGATCGCAACATCAATTACACCAACGTCTGCAACGTCTATTGCAAGTTCTGCGCGTTTTATCGCACGGAGAAGGACGACGACCATTACGTCCTGACCCACGAGCAATTCGACCAGAAGCTCGATGAACTGACCGCCGCCGGCGGCGTGCAAATCCTGATGCAGGGCGGGCATCATCCCAAGCTCGGTTTCGATTGGTACCTCGATCTGCTCCATCACATCCGGGAAAAATATCCGCACATCAACATCCACGGCTTCAGCCCGCCGGAGTTCCAGCATTTCGCCGAGACTTTCGAGATGCCGCTGCGCGAAGTGATCACGCGTTTCAAGGAGGCCGGCCTCGGCTCCATCCCCGGCGGCGGCGGCGAGATCCTGGTCGATTCCGTCAGGCAACGGATCGCGCCGCTGAAATGCAAGAGCGACCAATGGCTCGAAGTGATGCAGATCGCGCACGAGCTCGGCTTGAAATCGAGCGCGACGATGATGTTCGGCCATGTCGAGACGATCGAGGATCGCATCGAGCATCTGCAGCGGCTGCGCGATCAGCAGGACGCGAGCGGCGGCTTCACCGCTTTCATTTGCTGGACTTTTCAGCCGCAGCACACCGTCCTGAAAGTCGAGCACCCGACCGGCTCGGCGGAATATCTGCGCACGCAGGCGCTGGCCCGCATTTTTCTCGATAACATCCCCAACATCCAAAGCTCCTGGGTCACCCAGGGCCCGGAGATCGGCCAGGTCGCGCTGAAATACGGCGCGAACGATTTCGGCTCCGTCATGATGGAGGAAAATGTCGTGAGCAGCGCCGGCACCAGCTTTCGGCTCGATGCGGAAAAGATCGAGCGCCTGATCCGGGAAGCGGGTTACGAGCCGCGCCGGCGCAACAACTGGTACGAGTTAATCTGAAATTCTGGTTTTTGACGGTTGATTGCTCTTTAATGACGGGCGAACGGCTCTCGTAAGCCATCATCAGATATCCACAAATTCCGCCATTCCTGCCTTGACGTTGCTCCTCGCATTACCCATCTAATACGCCAGTTCACCATCGACGGCTCTCGGCGACCGCTCTTCCTGCTATGAAAAATCTCACTTCGTCTTGTCCGCCTTGCCGCGGTTTTCTTTTCGTTAGTCTGGGCTCTCGCCCTGCCGCCCGGGGTCGAACGCCCAAGGGCTGGAAGGCGCCCCGATCACCTCGATCGAAGTGCGCTACGTCGGCCCGGAGACGATCGCGAAGGACCGCATCCTGGCCAACATGCGAACGAAAGTCGGCGGCTCCTATTCCGAGACGACGGTCGAGGACGACATCCGCGCGCTCTACGCACGGGGAAAATCCAAAACGTCCGCATCTTTGGCGAACCTGCCGGCAACGGCGTCCGGGTGCAGGTCATCCTCGCCACCCGCTCGCTCGTGACGGAGATCGAGATCGACGGCGCGCAGAGCTTCAAGGCCGCGGCCGCTGCGCGGAAAGATCAAGTTCAAGGTGCCCTCCCCGGCCGATGCCGAGAAACTCGAGGAAGGCCGCCAGAACATCGTCGATTATCTATCAGCGCAAAGGCTTCACCGGCGTCGACGTGCAGCTGCAGCTCGTGACCGACGAAAACCGCGGCACAGCCCGCGCGGTTTACACGATCAACGAAGGCGAGAAGGGAGCGGTCAGCGCCATCCGTTTCGAGGGCAACACCAAATTCAGCGATCGCGTCCTGCGCAAGCAGATGAAGACCAAGGCGAGGACGCTCATCTCCTTCTTCGACAAATCCGGCCGGCTCGACCAGGCCCAATTGCAACAGGATCTCGATAGCGTCCGCGAATATTATCAAAACCACGGCTACATCGACATCGCGATCCCGGAAGTGCGGCAGGAGCGGACGGGCAAGGGCGTGCGCCTCGTCGTGGTGGTGAACGAGGGCATCCAGTACCACGTCGGCAAACTCGCTTTCATCGGCCAGGAAGTGGCCAAGGAAACGGGTCTGCGCGCACTGGTCAAAATGAAGGAAGGCTCGGTCTACACGCCGAAGGGATTGAAGGACGACATGAAAGCCATCGGCGATGGCTACGGCGCGGGCGGTTTCGTCGATCTCGACATCCGGCCGCAGGGTCTCCCCGGCCGGCCCGGGCACGGTCGACCTCACCTACAACATCGTGGAAGGCGACCGCTCCTTCGTCGAGCGGGTCAACATCGCCGGCAACACCCGCACCAAAGACAAAGTGCTCCGCCGCGAAATCTCCATTCTGCCGGGCGACGTCTTCAATACCGTCCGGGTCGAGACGAGCCGGAGCCGGCTCGAGAACCTCGGCTATTTCGAAAAAGTCGATACTTACCCGGAAGACACCGGCGTCCCCGGGCGCAAGGATCTCCTCGTGCAGGTGCAGGAAAAACGCACCGGTGCGCTCAACTTCGGCGCCGGCTTCAGCACGATCGAAAGCCTGCTCGGTTTCGTCGAGTTGACCCAGGGCAATTTCGATCTCCTCAACTACCCGACCTTCACCGGCGCCGGCCAGAAATTCCGCGCCCGCGTCCAGGTCGGCACCCAGCAGCAGAATTACCTCCTCTCCTTGACCGAGCCATATTTTCTCGACCGGCGCTTGTCGGTCGGCGGCGATCTCTTTTACCGCGAGGCGGGCTTCCTCAGCTCCATCTACGATCAGCGCAACTACGGCTTCGCCATCGACGTCCGGAAACCGATCAATCCCTTCCTTTCCGTCAGCCTCGATTATCGGCTGGAGGAGATCGACATTTTCAACGTCGACATCTTCGCCTCTCCGCTGATCAAGGCGGAAGCTGGTAACCGCCTCAAAAGCGCGGTCAGCACCACCGTCCTCTGGGACACGCGCGACAGCGTCTTCCTCACCCGGCGCGGGCATCGGGTCGTCTTCACTCCGCAAATCTCCGGCGGTTTCCTCGGCGGCAACACCCAGAACTACGGCTTCGACATCGAGGCTTCGCAGTATTTCCTCTTCCCGTTCGACATCATCCTCACCCTCAACGGTGAGGTCGGCGCGATCGACATCTGGGGAAATGGCGACCGTGTGCCGCTCTTCGACCGGCTCTTCCTCGGCGGCGCGAACGATCTGCGCGGCTTCAACTTCCGCGATGTCGGACCGAAGGATACCAACGGCGAGCCGCTCGGCGGCCAAACGCTCGCCCGTGCCACGATCGAGGCCACCGTCCCGGTCATTCCGCGCGTGCGCGCCGCGGTCTTTTACGACACCGGTTTCGTCAACGCCGGAGCCTACGATTTCGGTACCTCACACCTCGTTTCCGACGTCGGTTTCGGTCTTCGTCTCGACCTGCCGATCGGTCCGCTCAAGATCGATTACGGCATTCCGCTGCAGAAGGATGACAACAACGCCGGACGGCAAAATCCAGTTCAGCGTTGGCTATCAATTTTGAACGAAAGGTGGCACTTGCAGTCTAACGCCATCCCAACTACCAGTCTCACCTTACATCTATGAAAAAGCTTATCCTCGTGGCCGTTCTTTCTGCTTTTGCGCTCCCTTGCGGGGCCTTTGCCCAAGGCATGAAAGTCGGCACCATCGACATGAATCGCGCCTTCAAGGAATATAACAAAACCAAGGACGCCGAGACCAAAATCAACGACGCCAAGAACAGCGCGAAGAAGGAATACGACGACCGCGCCGATTCCTACAAGAAGGCGCTCGACGAGATCAACAAGCTCAACCAGCAGCTCGAGGCCCCGGCCCTGAGCGCCGATGCCAAGACGCAAAAGGCAAAAGAGCGCGACGAAAAGATCGCCAGCATCAAAAACATGGAGCGCGAGATCAACGAATTCCGCCAGACCCGCGAGAAGCAGCTCCAGGAACAGGCCGTCCGGATGCGCGACGGGATCGTCAAGGAAATCACCGATGTCGTCATGACGAAGGTGAAAGCCTCCAACATGGACCTCGTTTTCGACAGCTCAGGCGTGAGCCTGAATGGCGTGCCGACCATCCTTTTTGCCCGGCCCGACATGGACTTCACGACCGATGTCGTGACCGAGCTGAACAAGAAGGCTCCGGCTGCTGCCGCCGCGACGCCCGCGCCGAAAGCCGCCGCCAGCCCGAAGAAGCCCTAACGGAAGTTTCGAGATTTTCAACAAAAAACGCACGCCGCCGGCGTGCGTTTTTTTTTGCCGGAACGCCTTGAACATGTCGCCTTTCACAAACCGCGCTGCGCCCAGCGCAGCGTCCGCCGGTTGCAACTCGGCGAGCCGACAGCGGAACTTCGAACGGTGGGCCTCGGACGGACGATCGCGATCTTGTTAGCAGCGGGCGTTCTCCAGCTCACCGCCGCCGCCGAGCCGCTCCCGCCTGGGAGAAAACCGTCACCGATCTGCCGCGGGGGACTTTCCCCAATCCGCGGCCGCTCGTCGCGACCTACAACTTTGGCTGGAACGACGTGGTCGCGGCCACCGCCGAGATCCGGTTCGACAAAAGCGGCGACCAGATGCAACTCCAGGCCGCCGGCGGGACCGTCGGCGTAGTCCGCGCGCTCTGGAAATTCGACACCCGCCATCGCGCGCTGGCCGATGCCACGACGCTCCGCCCGATCTCGATGCATCAGGTCGATGAAGTTCGAAGCAAAACCGTCACGACCGACGTCACCTTCCAGTCGCGACTCGCTCGAGCGGGTCCGCACCGACAACAAGGCGAACAAGACTCCCAAACCGAAAACGTTTTCCTTCTCCGGTGGCGTCTTCGACATGCATTCCGCCCTGCTCTACCTCCGCAGCCAGTCCTTGCGCGAAGGCGACGTTTATCGCGTGGTGGTTTATCCGGCGACCAACGCCGTACCTCGCCACCCTCACCGTCGCGGCGCGCGAACAGATCACGGTCGCGGCCGGTTCCTATCCCGCGATCAGGCTCGATGTGCAGCTAAGCAAGATCGGAAAAAAACGCGAACTCGAACCGCACAAGAAATTCCGCCGCGCCAGCGTCTGGATCTCCGATGATTCCGACCGTCTCCTCTTGCGGGTGGAGGCGAGCATTTTTGTCGGGAAAGTTTTCACCGAGCTGCAATCGGTCCGATTCCCCGAGGCCAAGGCGCTAGCCGCGCTCGTTGCCTAACGATCCGGCACGTACTCGCCGCGGTAGACCGGCCGGCGCAAGACCCGCCTCGGCGCGGTGCGCAGAGCCGGTCCATGCTGACCCGGCAGCAGACCAAGCGCCGCCAGCGTCGGCATGTTGAGCCGGCCATCGGGCACCAGCCCGCTCCGGGCCTGGAAACCGCGCACCGCCGCCGCCGTCCCGGGGCCAAATTCGCCATCGATCCCGCTCCGGTAAAAACCGTAGCGGGCCAGAAGCGTCTGCGCTCCCACGATGACGTGGCGCTGCAGATCGGGCGGCGCCATTTCGTAAGGCGTGCCGAAAAACACCCCGCTCACCGTGGACCGCGGCTGGACCGGGCCCGGACCGGGACCGTAGGCACCGCGAGGCTGGCGCGACGCCGGGATAATTGGCCGGCGGTTGCTGCGGCGAAATCTCCGCCGATTGGGTCGGCGGCTCGCCCTCGTTTGCTTCTTCCTCCGGCGGCGCGGCCGGTTGCGCCGGCGCGGTCGAGCGCGCCGCGCCCGCCCCCACGCCTAACGACCGCAAAGTCTCGGCATCAATCTCGCCCGTGATCTGGAGTCCGTTGCGGATCTGGTAGCGCCGGATCGCCGCCGTCGTATCCGGAGTTTTTCTCCCCGGTCACGTCCCCGTAAAAAAATCCCTGATCTTTCAGCGCCTGCTGCACCGCCGAGGTGGTCTGGTCCGCCCGCAGCAGGCCGGTGCCGGCCAGAAGAAAAATCACGAGCAGGAGACAGCTTCGCTTCATAGGGGCATTCGACGCTTCGTGTTTTCCGGTTATTCAGATCGCGCCGTCGCGAGGGCGAGCGTCGGTTCGCCCGCGCGGGTCGTTTCCCGGTAGCGCTGCACTCCGTCGCTGATCGCGAGCGCAATCTGCTGCCGATATTCCGTCGTCGCCAGTTTCATCATGTCCGATTTATTCGTGATGAATCCACCTTCCACCAACGCGGCCGGATGCCGCACGTTGGCGATGACGTAAAACTGCTCCGACTTGGTCCCGCGATCGACCGCGCGCGTCCGCTCCACCAGCGACGCCTGAATGCAACTCGCCAGGCTTTCGCTTTTGCTCGCCAGCGCCCCGTTGTCGGCGCGTTGCAGAAACGGCAGCCAGGAAAAAAAGCGCGAACCGCCGGAAGATCGCGCGCAGCGCATAATAGGTCTCCACGCCGGAAGCCGCGGCCCGTTCGCCGTCGTTGAAATGAATGCTGATGAAAAGCGAATCGTCCTCCTCGTTTCCCACCGCGGCCCGCTCCGCGAGAGTCAGGTAGCGATCGCTGTCGCGGGTCAGGACGGTCGCGTAACCAGCCGCGCGCAGGAGCATCTCCGCGCGCTGCGCGACGTCGAGGGTGAGATCCTTCTCCAGCACCGTGCCGCACATGGCGCCGGAATCGTGGCCGCCGTGGCCCGCATCCAACACCACCACGCGGCAGCGCTTCGCCGCGGACCAAGCGGCGGCTGCGGCGTCGTCGCGGGATGCATCGGCACGGGCAAACGAACAAACCAGACGAAGGAGATCGCCAGGACAAACCAACCCGAGCCAGGCAAGGGCACGCCGCATAAATCCTTCTTACCTACGCATTCGCGCCGCGAGCAAGCAGACCGGCTCGTTAGGCCGCGGTCAGCTCTTTCAATTCGTCGCCCGTGATCGCGCGGTAGCGGATCGCGGCCGGCCCGTTCCGCTCCAGCACGCAGGCCTCGACCGTCGCGCTCTTCAATTCCTCCGCCCGATGCTCGCGCAGCGTCTCGGACGAAGGAATGCGAGCTTCCCGATTCCTCCGGCGCCGGCATGCTCCCGGCGCTCCAGGCATCAAGCGCCAGCTTCATCGCGCGGTTCAGGGTGCAACTGGGATCGTGATCGCGCCGGAGCAATTCTTCCATCAGACTGGTCGCGCGCGTCGTCCCGGCGATGACGCTGAAACGCGGCGGGTTCGAATCCGCCGCCGTCCCATTGGCCGCGATCGCGCCGTCGTACTCGACCCGCAAAAAGAGATCGTCCGCCGGCGTGGCGCCGACCTCGGCGAAAATCATCCGCGCCAGATAGGGCGCGCCATAAACCTGCTCAAAGGCCGTTTTCAAAAGCGGGCTCAGCGAATAAAAAGCCAGCCGCCGCAGCGAAACATCCGCCGCCGAGCGAGTGAAACCTTCCGTGCTCGCGAGCTCGATCGCCGCCATCCGCAGCCGCTCGATATCGCCCGGATGCCCGATCGCGCCCATCGCGATCCGATCGTAAATCTCGAAAAGCTTCTGCCGCGCCCGGCCGACCGTGACGAACAAAATCCCGTCGCGATAACTCAGCGCCGCGATCGGGCTGCCCGGGCGCGAGCTGCGTCTCGATGTACTCGCGCCGGTTCGCGATCGCCTCGACCCAACGATACGGTTCTTCGATCATGCGACGGTGTTTTTGAAGCGCGACGCGATCTGTTTCTCCGGCAGCGTCTTGATTCCGTCGCGCGAAATGATCTTGATCAACGGAAAGATCCGCGCGTTCCGATCGACCCCGCCGGTCGCGGTGTCCGCTTCCGCCGCGGTGTCGAGCGCGCGCAAGGCCACCGTGATCGCATCGTCTTCGCGCAATTTGTGCAGCGGCTTTTTGCCCCAGCGATTTTCGTAAAACAAAACGCCCCGCACCGCCGGCGAACCGGAGCCGGTCGCGGCGTATTCCGTGACCTCAAATTGCGCGCCCATCGCGTCATAGAAATAAAGCCGCGCCTGGCCGTCGCCCGCGAAATCGTAGGTCGCGAAAATCGGCACGACCACGCCGATCCCCTGCATGACGAACCCAAAATTATCGCGCAGCAATTTCGAAAGCGCGCGCACCTTGCCGTCCACGCTCATTTCCTGGAGCTGGGTCCGGCGAAAATACTGCAGCGAATGCTCGAGCACCCGCGCCATTTCCCAGGCCGTCGCCGGCACGCCCGCGATCGCCATGATCGAGTGCCGGTCGATTTCCAGCACCTTGTCCGCCCGATCGTAAACCACCGTGTTTCCCGCCGTCGCGCGCCGGTCGCCCGCAACCAGAACGCCGCCGGTGAACTTGAAGGCGAGAATCGTCGTCGCCTGCGTCGGCGTAAAAGTCGACGAGTTCGAATTGCGAGCTCGCGGGCGGCATCAGGGCCGCGTCCTGAAGCAGGCCGTGCCTCCGCAAGAGCGCCGGAAAATCGAAAGCACCGCCGCCTAACGAGTCGCTCGTCACTGGCCGGTGCGCTGCCGGTAGCGCTTCGATTGGTTCGGATCCACCTTGCGCATCTTCTTCAGCAGATCGCGCGTGTCCGGCTTGGAAACGTCGGGAGATTTGGGCCCGCCCCCATCGCCTTGCTTCGGCCCCCATGGCACGGGCGCCACCGGTTTTTCCGTCCGTTCTGGCATGAAAAAACGCTATCTTGAATGCGCCGAAACGCAAACCGCAGCGCGCTTGCCAGCGTCTAACGAAAATGCCAAGGTTGCGCCATGACCCGCCGTTTCCGCACTCTCGCGCTCGTTCTCGTCGGCCTCTCGCTCCTGGTTCGCGCGGACGCGCAAAGTCCGTCCCCCTCGCGCCAACTCCGGAGTCCTCCGAACTCCTCACCCTGACGAAAAAGATCGACGAACAAAACCTCAAGATCGACCTCCTCTCCCAGCAAATCCTGCGTTTGCAGCAGGCGATCGAACATCCCAAGGCGATGGGACTCGATCACACCATCCCGACGGCGACCGCAGTCAGCTCTCCCGTCCCGGCGGATGCTAACACCCATGTCGTGGCCCGCGGCGAGACGCTCACTTCCATCGCCCGCATGCACAAAGTCACGATCGACGAGCTGCAAAAACTGAATCACATCGAGAACGATCGGAAGCTGCAGATCGGACAGACCCTCGTGATTCCCGGAACGGCCAGCGCGGCCGGCGTCCCCTTCGCCCGCTGCTTCCCCTTCTCCCAGTGCCTCCGTCCCTAACGAATAATGGAATCGACGGCGAATCAGAATTGGTTTCTCTGCAAGCACGAGGACGGCAGCATCTTTGGTCCGCTGCCTTTTTCCCAGGTCCGCCGCTGGGCCGCGACCGCGCAGGTGGCCCCGCACGACAAACTTTCGCACGACCAGCTCACCTGGCTCAAAGCCCCGATGTTTCCCGAGCTGGAAATGGACTGGCTGGTCGAGGTCGACGAGCGATCGCTATTACGGCCCGACCACGTTAGGCGCGGTCCAGGAGTTTCTCCGCCTCGGCGAGATCGGGGACGAGACTTTTGTCATCAATTCCTGCAACGGTTCGCGCCGCCAGATCCGGGAATTGCGCGATCTGCTTCCGATGGCGGATGAGTTGAACGGCGCGGATGAAGAAGCGCCCGCCACCACCACGATGGCGATCAACCTGCGCAACCGGATCAGCGACCTGGAACAAAGCCTCTTCGAGGAACGCCGCGCGCTGCAGGATTGCGAAGAGCGCTGCCGCGAATTGGAAGCGCGCTACAACGAGCTGCGCGACAGCGTCGTCGGTTAGGCGGGCGTCAATTCCGCCTCGGCCGCGCCTTCTTCGCCCGAGGTCTCGAGAAAACTTTGCTCGCAGAGCCGGGCATATTTTCCGCCTAACGACAAGAGCTCGGCGTGCGTTCCGCGCTCGATGATCCGGCCGTGATCGAGGACCAGGATTTGGTCCGCGCGCACAATCGTGGAAAGCCGGTGCGCGATGACGATGCAGGTGCGGTGAAACATCAGGTTCTCCAGCGCCTGCTGGATGAGCCGCTCGGTCGTGGTGTCGACGCTCGCGGTCGCCTCGTCCAGAATGAGGATCGGCGGATCCTTCAGCAGCGCGCGCGCGATCGAGAGACGCTGCTTTTCGCCGACACTTAATTTCACTCCGCGCTCGCCCACCACGCTCTCGAGTCCGTTAGGCAAACGATCGATGAAGGGGCGCGCGTTGGCCGCTTCCGTCGCTTCCAGCAGCTCTTCCTCCGTCGCTTCCGGTTTCCCGAGGAGCAGATTTTCCCGGATCGTTCCGTTAAAGAGAAAGCTTTCCTGCGTCACCATCCCGATCATCTCCCGCAGGGCGTGCACCCCGAATTCGCGCATCGGTCTCTCATCGATCGTGATCGTGCCGGAAGTGAATTCGTAAAAACGCGCGAGCAGATTGACCAGGGTCGATTTCCCGGCGCCGGTCGCGCCGACGAGCGCAATCGTTTCCCCCGGGCGGGCGTGGAACGAAATGTTACTCAGGGCCGGCGCGTGATTTTCATCGCCGTAGTTGAAACTCACATTCTCATAGCGCACATCGCCGCGGATCTGCTGCCTCGGGCTTTGCACGTCCCAGCCCGGCTCGATCGGCTCGTCCATGATCTCGAAGACGCGCTCGCCCGCGGCCCGGCCCGCCTGCACGAGCTGGTTCAACTGATGGAGCTTGTTGATCGGTTCGTAGAGAAACCCCGTCAGCATCAGGAACGCAACCAGGTCGCCCACCGCCATCGTCCCGGCGAGGACCGCGCGCGCGCCGACCCAGACGACGAGGACGATGCCTAACGAACCGATGAGATACATCGAGGGGTTATAAATCGCCCAGACCCGCATGACGACGAGGGTGGCGTGGCGCAGTCGATCGCTGACCGAGTTGAAGCGCGCATGCTCCTCGCGCTCGCGGACGAAGCTCTTGATTTGCCGAATGCCCGCGAGGTTGTCGTGCAGGAGCGAATTCATCGCCGACGACGCCCGCCGCTGCAGCCGATAACGGCGGTGCGCGGTCAGGGTATACCAAAGCGCGCCTCCGGCGAGGAAGGGCGCGGGCGCCAGCCCCACCAGGGTGAGCGAGGTGCTGACGTAAAACATCATCCCGAGCACGATCACCGCCTGCAGCAACGCCACCACCCCCTGCTCCACGCCGTCGATCAACATCCGCTCGACCGAATTCACATCCTCCAGGATGCGCGTCATCAAATCGCCCGTCGCGCGATTATCAAACCAGCGCAACGGCAGCAGCTGGATGTGCGAATAAAGATCGCTCCGCAGATCGAAGATCACCTTCTGCTCGAACGTGTTGTTCAGGACGATGCGGAGCGAATTCAATCCGTGTTGCAGGACGAAGGCGAGCGCCGCGATCAAAACCAGCGGCGTGAGACGGTCCGTCCGATGTTGCACGAGCACTTCGTCGATCACCCGTTTCGTGACCGCGGGAAAAACAATCACCAGCAGTGTGCCCAGGATGGCGCAGGTCAGCGTGCCGCAGGCCAGCAGCGGATAACGTTTCAGGTAGGCAAAGACACGCCAGACAGTTCCCATGGTTCTCAGAAGCGTCCAAAGTCCGACGGCGTCGACGTCAATGTTCAATCGGAGAGGCCTCCCTAATTCGAACTCCGTCTTGCGACGTTCGACACGCCCAAGGTACCGATGAACGCGTGAACATCCGAGCAGATTTTCATATCCCCCGGCCACAATTATTTCGGCCACCACGGCCAGCCGCCGGATGAGTTTCCGCTCGTCGAGACGAGCGAGATCGAATGCGTCGCCGGCCGCGGCATCCGCGACGATCGCTTCTTCGATTACCGGGATAATTACAAAGGGCAGATCACTTTTTTCTCGGCGGAAGTGTTCGCCGAGTTCTCGCGCCACTTCGGCATCGCGGATAAATCGCCCGGCGTCCTGCGCCGCAACGTCATCGTCTCCGGCGTCGATTTGAAGGAGTTGATCGGCGCGGACTTCGAACTCCAAGGCGTGCAGTTTCGCGGCACCGCGCATTGCGCGCCCTGCTACTGGATGGACACCGCCTTCGCGCCGGGCACGGAAAAATTTCTCGCCGGCCGCGGCGGGCTGCGGGCGCGCATTTTGACCGACGGCCGAATCAGCGTGGGCGAGGCGCAGATGAAAATTCTGCAACCGGCCGCGCTGCCCTAACGATGCGCTGCAGTGCCGTCCTTCTCGCGGGCGGAAAATCGTCGCGCATGGGCCGCGACAAGGCGTTTCTCGAATTTGAAGGCGAGCCGCTCTGGCGCCGGCAGCTCGCGACATTGAAAAAATTGTCGCCCGAGCAGTTGATGATCTCCGGTCCGCCCCGCGAGGAATGGAGCGAATACGAAATCGTCGCCGATGAAATCGCCGAAGCCGGCCCGCTCGCGGGCGTGACCGCGGCGCTGCAGAATTGCACCGCCCCGCTGCTCGTCGTGCTGGCGATCGATCTGCCGCGAATGACCGCGAATTTTCTCCGTTCGCTCGGCCACGGCGCGGTTCCGCGCGGCCCGGATGGCTTCGAACCGCTCGCGGCCGTTTACCCGGTCACTTGCCTTTCGCTTGCCCTCCAGGCGCTGCGGAGCGGCGATTTTTCCATGCAGAATTTTGTTCGAAAGGCGATAGACCAAGGCCTGCTCGTCGAGCGCGAGATTTCCGAAGCGGAGTATCCGCTTTTCTCCAACCTCAACACACCCGCTGATCTGTGAAAAACCGGGACACTGCGAAAGCGATCGAAGTCGTGCGGTATCGCGACGGTAAACTGCAACCCAGCAGAACCGGATGAAGCCGCGGTCGAAGAGCCGCTCGAGATTCGGATCGAAGGCCAGAGCGTCGCGGTCGTGATGCGCACCCCGGGACACGACCGCGAACTGGCCGCCGGCTTTGTCCTGACCGAGGGCATCGTGCGCGAGGGCGCGGATATTTTCGAGATCACTTCCTGCCTAACGAAAGGCGACTCGGCCGGGAACGGCGTCGACATCACCCTGACTGATCCGGCGCGGTTTGATCTCACGAAATTGAGCCGCCACGTTTTCAGCTCCTCGAGCTGCGGGATCTGCGGCAAGGCGACGATCGAGTCGGCGATGCAGCAGTTCCCGCCGATCAAAGCCGCGCCTTCGATCGATGCGCAGGTGCTGCTTCAACTCCCGGAGAAGCTGGCCGCCGCACAGAAGACATTTCAGCGCACCGGCGGCCTCCATGCCTGCGCGCTTTTCGATGCGGAGCGGCGAACTGATTCTCCTGCGCGAGGATGTCGGGCGGCATAACGCGCTCGACAAGTTGATCGGCCACCAGCTGCTCGCGAAGACGGCTTCCGTTAGGCAATTGCATCCTTCTGCTCAGCGGCCGCGTCTCGTTCGAAATGACGCAAAAAGCGCTCGCCGCCGGGATCGCCGTCATCGCCGCGATCTCGGCGCCGACCAGTCTCGCGATCGAGTTTGCCCGCGCCAATAATCAGACGCTGATCGGCTTCCTCCGCGGCGAGACGATGAATGTCTACGCCGGAGCGGAGCGCGTTATTCAATAAACCGCGCTCTCGTTTGGCATCCCGAACGGCGAAGCGCGGCGAGTGACGCAGCGAGCGTGCGCCTATACACACCGCGGCCTTTGAAGGTCAGCTCGGCGACGCCGGATTTGTCGAGCTCGCCCAAACCCTCCAAGATCATCCGGTCGTATTGCGATTTCGTCGCGCGGGCGAGCGGAAGCTTGAGCCCGGCCAGTTCCGCGAGATGCAACGCGATCCCGCTGTCTTTCGCGGCGTGCGCGGCGGAGAAGAAGCAGGCGTGATCGCGGTTCTGCATGTCCTCGCCATCGGTCTGCAGAACGCGCGAGCCGGCGCCGGTCTCGCTGAACACTTCGCGCAACATCGTGAGATCGAGCCCGAGCGCGTCGCCCAGCCCGAGCCCCTCGGCCAGGCCGGCGGTGTTGATGTTCATCACCATGTTGACCAGCGCCTTCACCTTCGCCGCCTGCCCCGATTTGCCGATGAAACGAATCTTGGAGCCGAGCGCCTGCAGGATCGGCTCGGCGCGATCGAAGGCGGATTTTTCGCCGCCGCACATCAGGTAAAGCGAGCCTTCCCGCGCCTGCGTGATGCTCGAGGCCATGCAGGCTTCGAGCGTTTGCGCGCCGGCTTTTTGCGCCATGCCCTCGACTTCGAGGTGCACTTCGGGCGAAACGGTGGCGCAGTTGATGAACAATTTGCCCTGCGCGTTGACGAGCAGGTTGTCGTCCGGCGCGGAAAAAATCTCGCGCATCGCGGCATCGTCCGACACCACCGTGATGATGACATCCGCCGCGGCGGTCACTTCGCCTAACGACTGGCTGGCGAAGCTGCCCAGCTCCTGCGCGAGGGTCGTGGCGCTGGGCCGATGCGCGTCGTAAAGCGCCGTGACATGAAAGCCTTTATCCTTCAGGCGCCGCGCCATGTTCGCGCCCATCCGGCCCACTCCAACGAATCGCGATGTTCATAGGATCAGATGCGCCCGGCAAAGAATGCGTTGTGTGTTTTCTCTTCTCCCACCGTGGTGAGCGGTCCGTGGCCCGGGCAAAGCACGGTGTTGTCCGGCAAGGTGAGAATCTTCTCGAGATTGTTTCGGATCGCGTCGGCGTAGGAGACATTCCCGCCGCCCATCGAGCCGGCAAAAAGCGAGTCGCCCACGATCGCCACCGGGCGATCGAGCCCGCGGACGAAGAAGGTCGTGCCGCCCGGCGGAATGACCGGAAGTAAGAAACGACTCAATCGTTAGGCCGCCGACCTGAAAACTCTCGCCCTCGGCGATCGGCTGGGCCCCGGGAGTTTCCTCCCGATCGGAAAGGCAAACCGGCGCGCCGCTCACCCGCACCAGCCGATCGAGATCGGCGACATGATCCGGATGAGCGTGAGTGAGAAGGATGAGCTTAATCGTAAGCCCGTCCTGCTGGCATTTTTCGAGGATGGCCGATGCGTCCGCCCCGCTGTCGAAAACAACCGCGTCTTTGCTGGCCGGATCCCAAACCAGATAGGCGTTTACTTGCATGTCGTGATACGGGGTGTTGAACTGCGCCAGGCCTGTGAGTTGGACTTCCGCTGGCTGCCAGTCGCCCTGGGCAAAACGAGCGAGCGCGTCGGCGTCGAGCTTCAGGATGGGCGCGATGCGGTCGGAAGTGGCGCGGTCGAAATTGACCGTCGCGCAGCTGGCGGATTTTTTCCGCGTCGGCGCCGGATTTTTCCGCGAGCTGATTGTCGGAGAAGCCAAGGCCGCGCTGCGCCTTGCCGATGATGTCGGTGAAATTGTCTTCCAGTGGGATGGCCATGCTTCCACTAAAGAACAACCAGCGTCCCTGTCGAGCGCGTCGCTGCAACTCCGGGGAGCGCACGCGCCTCGCGTGCTGGCGCCTCGCCAACGCGAACTTTCTTTCCATAGCCCTAGCGAGAGGGCGTTATGCTTTCCGCTGCAGGCGCCGGAAAAGTTCGTTTCGGCGGGGCGCCAAAACCAGCACGCGAGGCGCGTGCGCTCCCCGGAATTTGCGCGATGCGTTCCTTGCCAAGCGCGCCGTTCGGTCGCCACACTCTTCCACCGAATGACTCGTCGCCGGTTTCCTTTTCGATTGAAGTCATCGTGACATCGGCGATGCCGCACGGCGTGATGGCGTCGAAGGGCGAGAGATCGCCGCTCACATTGAGCGCGAAACCGTGCATCGTGATCCAGTGCCGCACGCCGACGCCGATCGAGGCGATCTTGCGTTGCTCGACCCAGACGCCCGTCAGGCCTGCGCGGGTGGTGGCGTTGATTTCGAAGGAAGCGAGCAGAATCGATCAGAAGCGCTTCGATCCAGCGCAGGTAGCGATGCAGATCCTGCCCATGGCGGCGCAGGTCGAGGAGAAAATAACCGACCAGTTGTCCGGGGCCGTGATAAGTCGCCTGTCCGCCGCGATTGATCGCGACCAGCGGATGCGGGAGATGCGCGCGCGCCGCGCAGACTCGATTGATCCGGGGTGCGGCCGATGGTGTAAACCGGATCGTGCTCGAGCAGCCAAAGCTCGTCCGGCGGTGTCCGGGCTGCGCGCGTTTTTGCCTAACGAAGTCTTCCTGCCGCGCGAGCGCATCGGCGAAAGCGATTCGGCCGAGCCAGCGTGTTTCCAGCGCCGTCGCTCATATCCGGGCGGAGGCCGGCAAACCAACCCGCACACCTTCCTGTGCGCGCAGGTGCGTCAAGCCCAATGGCGAGCGCGTCGGCCTCATCGGGTCCCGGCGTTTCCGTTAGGCTAAGGAGCGCCCGGACCATGAACGCGACCTGCGATTTGTCGGCCGAGCCGTTGCCGACCGTGGCCTGTTTGATCCGTTTCGGCGCGTATTCGAAAATCCCCAGCCCGCGCCCGGCCGCGGCCAGGATCGCCGCCCCGCGAGCCGCGCCGAGCGTGATCGCCGTCTTGTGGCTCTGCACGTAAATGACCGCCTCGAGCGCGCAGCAATCGGGCTCGTGCAGATGGATCAACTCGGCCAGCCGATCGTGAATCGCGACCAGGCAGGACGACATCGTCAGCTTGCTCGGGTTGTGGATGACGCCGACATGGAGCGCCTGAAATTTCCCACCGGCCGCGTCGATGATCGCGACCCCGGAGTTGCGCAAAGAAGCGTCGATCGCCAGGACACGCATCGTTAGGCAAAATTAAGACCGGCCCGCAATGGCATGGCGCAGCTTAATGCCGGTCGTTCCAAGACGGAAGTCGACAAGTGCCTGCATCTCCAGTTCATTCTCGCCGTGGCCGAAGATCACGCGTCCGCAGTGCCAGATCTGTCACCAGGCGAAGCCGCCCTACGGCCCTGACCTCGGTGGATTTGATCCGCCCAACGCTGGGCGAGTTCATTCGTAAGAAAGTTCCTGATCTCGATCCGCGAGGGTTTATCTGCCTCGACGATCTCGGCCAATTCCGGCGCGATTACGTGAAGGAAGTGCTGGAGGACGAAATCGGCGAGCTCTCCGTGCTCGACCAGGAAGTCATCGAAAGCCTGCGCGAGCATGAAATTCTCTCGGAGAACATCGGCAACCAATTCGAGAAAAAGCTGACTTTCGGCGAGCGGCTCTCCGATCAGATCGCCGCCTTCGGCGGCAGTTGGCGCTTTATCATGCTCTTTGGCGCCGTTCTCGTGGTCTGGATCATCATCAACACGGCCGTGCTGGCGATGCGCGCCTTCGATCCTTATCCCTTTATTTTGATGAACCTGATCCTCTCCTGTCTCGCGGCGCTGCAGGCGCCGGTCATCATGATGAGCCAGAACCGCAGCGAAGCGCGCGATCGGGCGCGGGCGGAGAACGATTACAAGGTGAACCTGAAAGCCGAATTGGAGATCCGGCACCTGCACGAAAAAATCGACCACCTTCTGCGCAAGCAATACAACCGGCTCTTCGAGATTCAGCAGATCCAGATCGAGCTGCTGGAGGAACTGGGCCAAGAGACGGAGCGGCGGCTCGCCACAACGAAATGACAAACCGAATCGCCGAAGCAAAAACTCCCGAGGAAGTGGCCCGTTGTTTTCCGGTCATGAGACAACTGCGGACACATTTTGACGACGAGAAAAAATTCGTCGCACAGGTGGAACGCCAGCGCGCGGACGGTTTCAAGATTGCATTCCTGGAAGACGAAGTCGGGGTGCGCGCCGTCGCCGGCTACCGGATGGCGGAATCACTTTTTGCCGGTCGCTATTGTTACGTCGACGACCTGGTGACGGACGAGTCGGCCCGGTCGTTAGGCTACGGCGGGGCGCTTTTCGACTGGCTGGTGGCGGAGTCGCGTGCGGCCGGTTGCAAGGAATTCCAGCTCGATTCCGGGGTGCAGCGTTTTGCCGCGCACCGTTTCTACCTGGCGAAGCGGATGAAAATCGCCTCGCACCATTTCACGATGGATTTGTAGACGGGTTTCGCTCGCGCCGAGACGCGTCGCGAGCGAGTCCCTCCGGAGGGACGAGCTCCGCTCCCTGCACGAGCAGAGGTGCTTGCTCGTTAGGGCAGGGAGAAGTAGTCGGCGCTCTGGTAGTTGCCGTCGACTGTCTTGACGATCTGCATCAGGACGTCGTTGACCAGGGTGCTGGCTCCGAAACGGAAGAGATCGGGAGTCAACCAATCGTCGCCGAGGGTTTCCTTGACCATCACGAGGTAAGCCAGCGCCTGCTTGGCGTTGCGGATCCCGCCGGCCGGTTTCATTCCGATGCGGACGCCGGTCTCGTAGAAGTAATCGCGGATCGCTTCCAGCATGACGAGGGTGACCGGGATGGTCGCGGCCGGCGCAATCTTGCCAGTGGAAGTTTTGATGAAATCGCCTCCGGCGCGCATCCCGATTTCGCTCGCGAGACGGACGTTGTCGTAGGTCTGGAGCTCGCCGGTTTCGAGAATCACTTTCAGGTGCGCTGCGCCGCAGGCTTCCTTGACCGCGGCGATCTCGTCGAAGACGCGGTTGTAATCGCCGGCCAGGAAAACGCCGCGATCGATCACCATGTCGATCTCATCCGCGCCGTCGCCGGACGCGCGGCGGACTTCCTCGAGTTTCAAATCGAGCGGCATGAGACCGGTCGGAAACGCAGTTGCGACCGAGGCGACCTTCACCCCGGAAGTGCCGAGAAAACGTTTCGCCACCCTAACGAGATTCGGATAGACGCAAACCGCGGCGCAGGAGGGCACATCATAGCGCGGATCGATCGGCTGCATCGCTTTGCGGCAGAGGAACGCGACTTTGCCGGGAGTGTCTTTTCCCTCCAGCGTGGTCAGGTCCATCATCGAAACGGCGAGCTTCAGCCCGGCCAGCTTGGCCGAGGTCTTGATGCTGCGTTTGGTGAAAGCGGCGGCGCGCTCCTCGATCATGACTTGATCGACGGTCGGGATCTCCCAGCGATCGCGAAGCGCGTTGTGGCGGTTGCGGGACTGAGGCAGAGTTTTCAAACGCAGCGAGGCTAACGACTTTGCCGGGCCGTGTCGAGCGTGCTCGCCCATCACGCTGAGTGCGATCTGCCGCCGGTGCGGGGCGCGGCGATGTTCGAAAAGGAAAATGCCCTGCCAGGTCCCGAGCTGCATTTGGCCGTCGGCGATCGGGATTACTTCGCTCGAGCGGGTCAGAACAGAGCGAATGTGCGAGGTGCTGTCGTCGGCGCCTTCGGCGGTGTGTTCGAACCAGGGCGTGTCTTCCGGGACGAGGCGCTCGAAAAATTTCTCGAGATCGCGCCGCGCGCTCGGGTCGGCGTTTTCCATGACGATGAGGCTGCAACTGGTGTGCCTAACGAACACGGTGACGGTCCCTGTGCGGACGCCACTGGCGCGACCGCCTCCGCGACCTGCTCGGTGATTTCGTAGGTCCCTTTGCCGCGGGTCGCGACCGGAAAGTTGCCGGAGTGAACGCGCATCGCCGGCGGCCACGCTAGACGCAGCCACCGGCGACCGCAATTCCCGGAGAAAGCTATTGCAGGTTGTAAACTTCGACGAGGGCGACGCCGGTGGTGTCGGCGTTCCCGCGCACAATGGCGGTGTAAGCGCCGGGCACGAGCGTGATCGAGAGCGCGGACTCCGCATCGTTAGAAGGCGGAAGCGAGTTCTCGATCTCCAGCGCCTGGCTGGAGCGCCAGTCGTCGTTCACCGTGGTGTTGCCGTTGCTGTCGTGCAGTTCCAAGATCGGATTTTCCAGCACGCCGGTGACCCCGGAGGCGGCCAGCGAAGGTCCGAGCGCGCGGATCAGCACCGTGGTCGGCTCCGTTCCGCCGACGATGAAGCCGCCGATCATGACGTTGTCACCCGTCTCCACTTTGCCGCGGGTGGAAATGTTGGCCAGTTCCACCTCCGGGTTGTCTCCTTCCAAGTCGTAAACTTCGACCAGCCCGATGCCCGCGCCGTTGTTTTGTCCCTTTACGATCGCGGTGTGTGCACCGACCGGCAGCGTGGCGATGATGGCCGATTCCAGGTCGCTCGTCGGTTGCAGTCCGGTGGTCGCGATCTCGCTTTGTTGATCCGACTTCCAGTTGTCGTTCGTGACCACGTCGCCCCCGCTCGGGTGCAATTCCAGAACCGGATCGGCCAGCGAACCAACCAGGGGCAGCGACGGACCGATAGCACGAATCAGGACTTTCTTGGTCGAACCGGCCGGGCCGTTCACGATGAAGCCCGCGATGAGAACGTTGTCGCCCGTCTGCACGTTAAGCCGGGTCGAGATATTCAACGGCTTGGCCGCCTGCGGCGAGGGAAGTGCCGGGTCAACGGATAGTAAGACTCCATCTGCGGTCACCGCGGCCTGTGCATTGGAGCTGACGGAAGAAAACGAGCCGCTGACGTTGCTCGCCGCGATCGGGGATAAAGTGTCAGCCGTGTCCGGCGTATAGCCGTCGATCAGCTTGATGTCGAGACTTCCGCCTAACGACGCCGAACCGGTGCACATGACCTGATCGAATTGGTTAGGCAACGGCCCGCCCTCTTCGACAATCAGCGTGCCGTCCGCGCTCTGGGCAAAATCTCCTGCCACCGTGATCATCCCGGCCGAGTGACCGGGCGAAACGAAGCCGGCGGAGTTGGTGAGGTTGCCGGCGATCAAGCCCGAGCCCGAAAGCACGCCGCCCTCCAACGAGACATTGCCGATCATGATCAGGCCGCCGAGATCCGTCTCGCCGCTGGTTTGGATCAGACCGGAGGTTGCAGGCGCGCCGAGCCTGGTCGGCCCGTTTCCGCCGCCCTGCGCGACGATGCTGGCGCCATCGTTGCTGATGATGCTGCCGCCATCGTTGGTGATCAGGCTGCCACCGTCGTTCGTGATCAAACTGCCGCCGTCATTCGTGATCAGGCTCGCGCCGTCATTGCTGATGATGGTGCCCCCATTGGGCGCGATCAGCCCCAGCCCGTTCTCGCTTAAAAGCCCGGCGCCATAGGGCCCGATGAGTTGACCTTTGTTTTCGAACACGCTGGTCGCGATCGTGCGCGGCGGCTCCACCAGCGGAGGCGTCGTGGGCGGGGGCGGCGGTGGGGGCGGCGGCGTGCTCAATTTGGAAACGATCCATTTGCCGAAATTCGTGATCGCCGTCAGCGCGCCGTCGAGGAATCCGTTAGGCGTGGGCGCCCCCAGGGCAAGGCTGCTGCTGCTGGCCGGGACGGCGACGATGCTGCCGCGACCATTCATCTTGAAGGTGCCGTAGTTGATCCAGGAACCGCTCATCGGGACGTTGACATCGCTCCATAACGCGACCGTGGCGCTCGAGGTCACGGTGGTGTTGAGACTGGTCAGCGCGGCGCTGCCGGTGATGTTAAAGAATTGGTTGATCGTTAGGCCGCCACCCGCGCCATGCAGGGTCGCACTATTCAGCGCAATCGCGTAGACGCTCACGTTTTGGGTGAGATCGACCGTGCAAAAGGGGATGACGGCGACGTCGTTCGACGAAGGGACGCCGTTGGCGCCGAGCCCGTCTTTCCATTTCGTGGCGTCATTCCATGCGCCGGAACTGGTGCGGGTGAAAATCTTTCCGTTAGGCGATTTGATCCGGATGTAAACCGGCGGGGCGAAGCCTTTGATCCCGGCGCTGTTCATGCCGTAGCCGGTGATGACGTGATCGCCACCAACAGTCGTGAAATAAGGGAGGGTGAAACTGGTGCCGCCGTTGCGCGTTTCGAGCACGGTGCCGTCATAGAGCAGGCCAAGCTCGGAAAGCGTGCCGCTGGTCGCGAGCTGCACGCCAAAAGTAAGCGTGCCGGTTGATACGACGATCGGATCGAGCGGGCTCAGTCCGCTTCCGCTGCCCGGTTCCGGGAAGGGAGGCAGGATTTCCATTTCTGGCGCTGTGCCGACGACGGTCTTGACCACACCGACAAAGTTCGAAAGGCTGTCAATCCGGCCGGCGTGCGAGGCCACGATCCGGAAATAGGTCGCGCTCCCCGGCGGATATTTCTTGGTCGTGAGATAGAAGAGAGTCGGGTCGGCATAGGGGGACATGGCGCCGCCTTTGCCATCGGCGAGATCGGCCCAACTCGCTTCATCCCCCGGTGTCGTGGTCGCCTGAACTCGCAGCGTCGTCCCGCTCAAGGCGCTGGTTAATTTGCCGCGAAACTTAATGTCCTGTCCGGGCCCGTTGGTGGCGAGGAAAAGCGTGACCGGCACGACGTGAGCCGTGCTCGTGGCCAGGTCGTAAAAACCAACCACGTTGGAGATGGTGTCGGCATAACCCGGCGCGGAAGAGACGGCGCGGAAGTGCATCCCGTTTTGCAGGGGATAATTCAGACTGTTCAGAACGAAAAGCCCAGTGGTTTTGTCGCGTGTCATATAACCGCCGCTGCCGTTAGGCAGATCGACCCACGAGCTTTCGACGTTAGGCGTGGCGCTCGCCTGGACGCGCACTTTCAGATCGGCCGGGTTCCCGGCCTGCACGGCGGCGAATTTCAAGACCGTATCCTTCCCCGCGCCGGTCGTGTTGATGCTGCTACCGTTGACGGTGAACTGAGTCGCAGAAAGACCGCCATGTGGCGGCGGAGTCGGGGTCGGTTGCATGTCGCCGGCCAGCGCGATGTCGACCGAGAACGAGCCGGAGTTATTGAACCACCCACTCCCGTCCATCGAACCCAGCACGAGGCGCGTCGCCCTGCCGGCACGACGACTTGTTGCACGACGCCGGTGGAGGTGACGCCGTCGCCGATGAAGAACGGCTGATTCAGTTCCGGCGCGAGGGTGGTGTAATCAATGGTGTCCGGAACATTGCCGTCGGGCGCAAAATTCAGGAATGGCTGTGGCGTCGACCCGGGAACCGGAATCGTCGGGCCGACAAACGCGCCGACCAGCGCGTTGGCCGGGGCATTCAGACCGGCAAGGCCGTTTTCCGGTCCGCCATTGGTCGAGTCGCCGAGATGGAAAAGGCTGCGAAATCCAGTGAGGTTGCCGTCAGGAGTGTCGGTGGCTTCACCGCCGCCATAGCTGACTGAGCCGGTCGCGCTGAAGCTTAGCGCGTCACCGGGGATGAAATCGACCAGGTTGACGATGACCGGCGATTCCTCCGGGGCGGTGTCGCCACCCACGGCGGTAGCCGCATCGGCCAGCCACGGATTTGCCATCCCCGGAACCGTGACGGACGCGTCAGCACGCGAAAGGACAAAACCGAAAGCGATCAGGGCAGCGGCAGTTTTAAGATATGAATTCATAGGTTTGTTCGCCGGGATGGCGGGTCTTCTTGAGAGTGGAGATGGAGAAGCCGCGGAGATATTACCGGCCAACCGAAAAAAAATTCGCACCAACCCCGAATTGTTTGAGGTAAGCTGGGCGCCCTCTTGATGAGCCGCTCCCAAGAATCACTCCCGGTCACCGCGCCCGCCCCATCCGATCTGCTTTTGCACGCCTACATCGAGGCGGTGACCGACGAGGAAGCGGCCCACTCGCTCGCCGCGCTCTTTGCTCTTCAGGCCGAGCCGATCATCGGACAAATCGTCCGCGCCAAGCGCGCGCGCTCCGGCGACGCCAACGGGGATGAGGCGGCCGATGTGGCGAGCGCGGCGCGCGAATATCTCGTTAGGCAACTCATCCTTCTGCGCGGCGGGGAACGGGACGCGATCCGCGATTTCCGCGCCTACGTGGCGAGCGTCACTTATTCCGCCTGGGCGGAATCCCTGCGCGAGCGTTACCCGCAACGCGCGATGCTCCTGAACCGGCTGCGTTATCTCCTCGAGAACCGGACCGCGCAAAAGGGCTTTGCCCTCTGGGACGACGCGGAGGGCGCGAAATGGTGCGGCTTTTCCTCGTGGCGCGAGCGGATGGGGGGCGCGTCGCCAAAACTGCAATGGTTGCTGGTCGATCCGGCTGCGGCGGCGGGCGAAGCGCTCAAAGGCGTGGAGGCGATGGATCTTCTTTTGCCGGAACTGGTCGCGCGCCTCTTGCGCTGGCTGGGCGGCCCGATCGAGCTGCGCGACCTAACGACTGCGCTCAGTGAATTATCCGGATTCACAAAAGACGAGGCGCGCGCCGGGGAACAGTTCCCGAGCGAGATCGATCCGCAGAGTTCGCCCGTGGAGGATCTTGTCTGGAAGGAATATCTGCGCTGGCTCTGGCAGCAAATCGGCGAGCTCTCCGGGCGTCAGCGGAGCGCCTTTCTTCTTCATTCCGACGTGCTCCGCGATTTCGATCTGCTCGGCATCGCCTCGATCCGCGCCCTCGCCGTTAGTCTGGAAATGGAAGCGGAAGAATTCGCCGACCTCTGGAATCGCCTGCCGCTCGCCGACCTGACGATCGCGACGATGCTCGACTGCAGCCGGCAACGGGTGATCAACCTGCGCCGGGTGGCACGCGACAAACTGGGCCAGGCCTGGCGCGAATGGAACGCTGGTAATAAGCGCCTGAAATTCCCATCTTCATGAATTGAGATGAACGAACAGGGTCACCTCACAAGTGAAGAGCGCGCCGCCTACTGGCAGAGGACGCTTGCGCCCGAGGCTCTGCTCGAAGTGAGCGATCATCTGCAAACGTGCGCCTCCTGCCGCCAGGAAATGCATGATGAAAAACCGGCGACCGCCGCGACGGGCGACGCCGCCGAGTCGGTCAGCTACGAAGAACTGGTCGCGTGGATGGACGGCGATCTCGATCCCCTCGCCCGGCGCGAATTGGCGGAACGCATCATTCGCTCGCCCAAAACTTCCGCCGAGCTGATTGATCTCCTGCGTTTTCGCGCTGAGATGAATGAATTGCCCGCGCAGGATCATGCGCCGGTGCAAGTACGCCGCTTTTTTGGCATTCCCGGCCGCCTCCTGCCGCTCGCCGCCGGGCTCACCATTGGCATCGCGATTTTCTGGCTGACCACGATCGGGCGCGAACACAGCCGGAGCGTGGCGCTGCTCGATCACGGGCAACAGCTTATCGTTAGGCCAAATGGCACGATTCCCGCACTTGGAGAACTACCGGACGGTTTGCAACAGGCGGTGCGCGACGCGGTCTCGTTAGGCAAAATCGATCTTCCCGCGAACCTGGCCGAGCTGGGCGGCTCGAGCGCGGCACTGGCCGGCGCGCCGACGACGAAGGCCGGCTTCCAGGCCCTCGCGCCCATCGGGACGGTGACAGCGAAACCTGTCCTGCGCTGGAGTGCCGACCCCGGCGCCAACGGCTACCGGGTGAATCTTGCCAAAAACGGCGGCGAACCGATCAGCAGCCCGATCCTGCCCGCGAGCCAGACGAGCTGGACGCCGGACGAGGAACTTTCGCCTAACGAGATCTACGAATGGGAAGTGGAAGCGCTGCGCGACGGCGAACTGCTGGCCAAGGCCCCCGCACCGCCCGAGCCGGAAGCGCATTTTCGCGTGCTCGACGCCGCGGGCCGGGCCGCGCTCGAGGAGCAGCGCGCGAAATTTGGCGAGTCGCATCTCATCATGGGCCTGGCCTTCGCAAAAGCTGGCCTGGTCGCGGAGGCGCGAGGCGAGTTCGAGCAACTGGCGAAGGAAAACCCGGAAAGCCCGCTCCCGAAAAAACTGCTCGCTAGCTTGGAAGCGAATCGGTAGGGCGAGACTCCGTCGAGCCAGGGGGAAACTCCTTTCTCCGCGGCGCGCCCTCCCCGGCTCGACGGAGTCTCGCCCTACCTGCCCACGAGAACGAACGGCGCCCAGTAAAACGGATGCCGGTAACGCGCGTCCTTCCGTAATTCGAGACTCGCGGTCCGCAACGCTTCTGCGTTCCCCGCTCCGTCGTGCAAACGCCGATGCAACTCGATCATGAGCGGCGTGCTGCTCGCGCTGTCCACTTTCCATTGGCTCACGATCGTAGCCGGGCAACCCGCGACGAAGAATCCCCAGGATAAACCGATCACGCCTTCCCCGGCCGTGACCTGGCCGCGGGCCGTCTCGCAACCGCAGAGCACCGCCAGGCGCGCGCATAATTTCATTTTCATCAACTCCCGCGTTTCGAGCCGGCCGTCTTCCTCCGGCGCTACGTTGACCTGCGAAAAGAGCAGGTAGGAATAGAGCGGGGCGCGATCGTCGAGCACGCCGTGCATTGCGAAATGCAGCAGCCCGGCTTGCGGGGCCTCCTTTTTGAAAACTTTTTCTCGCGCCTCAGCTCCGACGAAAACCTGGCCGGCTGGCGGTGGGTAGATATTTTTCAGCTCTGGCGCCTGCAACTCGGTCTCCGGCAACGGCTGCCAGTCGCTGTTCATCAGCGCGATCTTCTCCGTCGCCGCTTCCTTGTTCTCGCGCGAGAGAGCGGGGTTTACAAAAGCGAGCAACGTGTGCTCGGGCGGAGCGGGCGCGGCACCTTGCGCAAGCCGGCTGAGCAAGGTGAGCGAAGGCGCATAACGAATCGTGTAATCCGCCAGCAACGGGTGATCCGCTTCTTTTTCCAGGGCCTGAAACGGGAGCTCCCAGAGCGGACCATCGGGCACAATAACAATCGACTCGAGGCCGGCCAATTCCTTCTCAACCGGCTGGAGAAGCAGGCCATAAAGATCGCGCGCCGGTTTTTCCCAGGCCAGGCTGCGGACCGCGAGCCGTCCGCGAAAATCCTCCGCGAGCCGGGCGAGGTCGCGGCGTTTTTTGCCTAACGAAACGACTTTTAACTGCGGTCCGCCGGAGTCCGCCGGCCGGGTGACGAGAAAGAGAAATGATTCCGTGTCGGTCACGACATAGCGCAGGAGACCGGTTTTGCCGCCGCCCAGGAGCGGCGCGAGATCGGCGGTCGCAACCAGGGGCGCCGGCAAAGCGGCCCGGCGCAACTCCGGATGCGTTGTTGCGCTCAACGTTTCGAACTCTTCCCGCGCGCGCTGCGTTTCCCGCAGGCTCGCTTCCGCCTGCACGATCGCGCCCGCATCCTGTTTCTCCGCGGTCCGCAAACGCGCCAGTTCGCGCTCGGCACTGGCCAATTTGATCTCGAGTTCCCGCTCCGATTGTTGTTCCTGCGGCGTCAGCGCCGACGTTAATTCCGTTCGCGCGCCACGGGTAATATCGAGCAAAACGCGGGCGCTGGCCCGTTCCGCCATCGCCAGAGCCTGGGCCGGTTTGTTTTGCCTAACGAGAAGAGAAATCATCTCGTGGTAGGGCGCGATCTGCTGCGCGAAAAATGTTTCCCGCTCGACGTCGCCGCCGGCGACATGCCCGCGCACTTCCTCAACCGCCGCGATCGCTTCGCTAAAAGCCGCGCCCGCTTCTTCCTCGCGTTGCAACGCGCGCAGGCTGCGTCCGTGCAAGGTGAGCGCGGTCGCGAGGTCGACTTTCTGGCCGAGCTTGCGGAAAAGCTCCGCCGCCCGCTCCGCCTGCTCGATCGCGCCGGCATTTTCGCCGCCCGCCTGCGCGACTTGCGCGAGACCGAGCGTCGCCTGTGCTTCCGCGGCGACGTCGCGCAACTCTCGCGCGAGCCGCAGCTCCTCCTCGTAAAGCGCGCGTGCCTTGTCAGGTTTCCCGCGTTTCAATTCCAGGTCGCCCAGGATCGCGAGCGAGTTCGCGACCCGGGGACGAAATTTCACTTTCTCGGCCACGGCACGGGCGCGCTGGATAAACTCGATCGCGCGATCAAAATCGCCGAGCGCGTCGTAGCTCATGCCGATGTTATTGAAGATAAAGGCCATGTTCCAGGCGTTGTCGTCGCCGACCGCCTGGCGCGCGCGTTCGTAATATTGAAGCGCGCGCTCCGGTTGCCCCTGCCCGCGGTAGACTTCGCCGATGCTGTTGAGCGCGGGGATGATTCCTTCGCGATATTTGATTTTCTCCGAAAGAGCGAGTGCGCGCTGGAACGACTCGAGGGCACGGGCGAAATCGGATTGAACGAGTTGAGTAATGCCGCGCGCCTGGTGCACACTGATCAAGCCGTGCACATGTTCCGGGTGGGCGGTGTAGAAAGTGAGCGCCTGGTCGATCGCATCGAGCGCGCCCGCAAGATCGCCCGATTCCCGGAGGATATAGCCGAGGTTGATCTGCGCCGCGGCGGCATCCTCACCGTCCCCCGCCTCGCGTGCCAGACGCAAAACGATTGCGCAATCTTGCGCGGCGCGAACGTATTCGCCGCCAAGCGTGATTTGGTAGATGTGGGCCAGAAGCTGTTTGCGCAGTTCCGCGCCGGTAACAGCGGGCTCCGCCGAACGAATAACCGCGTCCTGAGCGGCCGGAGTTTTGGCCTGCTCGAGTTTTTCGAGGAATGCCGCGGGCAACGTAGGTTTTACTTCTGCGTCGAGGGAAGAAGGCAGTATCTGAAGCGCGATCCACCCGCCAAGAATCAATCCCACGATCGGGCGGAGCGCAGAAGGAGAGGACATAGGTTGGCGGGCGCGGAAAAATACTACGTTTCCCGCGAGGCACTGCACAAGTGTCGCAGCATCTGTGCCGTCACCAGGGCCGTTGCCGCTCGGCCTGGATTTGCTCGAGGAGGATCTTGTTGGCGCGTTCTTCCTCGTGAAACAACTGCGCGATTGCACGGAGGGCCGGGAGATAAAAATTGAAGCGCTTTCGCAGTTTGCCTGTGGCCGGGTCGTAGAAGAACGAGATTTCCTCGTCGAGATTCGGGACGATGAGTTGATCGCTCAGCCGCTCGTCGTGCGCCATCCGGCTGAGGCCGGACCGGATCGCTGACTCGGCCTTGCGCAGGGCGACGATGGTTTTGACATCGAGCACGTCGAGCCCGCCCGCCTGGAGAAAAGCAGTGACGTCGCCGGCGCTGTAATCAGACGAAAAGCTGACCGGTTGCAGCGGCGGCATCTCGCCCGCGGCGAGTGCGCGCTCGAAGTCGGCGATGCGTTTGGCCTGCCGCGCGCTGCCGTTCTGGGCGTCCTTGATATTTTCCCGGGCCTGCTGTTCGAGCGAAGCGAGGATCTGGTCGCGGCGTTTGGCGTCCTGTTGATGCTGCTGGTAGCCGGTGAGCCAAAACGCCGCGTAGGCGCCGAGGAAGACGAGAAGGAGTTCCGCCAGCCAGCGGCCAAATTGATTTCGCCAGGACCGCTTCGGTTCGACGCTCGTCACCCCGCGACTATGTCATGCCCGCCGCGACGGACGCAAGGTTGCTCGGCCGGGCGTTGTCCGAGGTGCACTTTGCTTCTACTTTCGTCGCGATGAACGAGCAAAGTGCCAGCGCCGTGGTCATGATCCGGCCGAGCCGGTTTTTTCCGAACCCGGAGACGGCGCAAGACAACGCCTTCCAGCAGGAGGCCGGCGCGGAGTCCGCCAGCGTGGTCGCGGCGCGGGCTCTGGCGGAGTTCGACGAGGCGGTCAGAACGTTGTCCGCCGCTGGCGTGAAGGTCCATATTTTCGAGGACACGCCCGTGCCTGAGAAACCGGACGCGATTTTCCCTAACAATTGGTTCTCGACCCATCACGACGGGCGAATCGCGCTCTACCCGATGTACACGCCCTCGCGCCGGACCGAGCGGCGGACGGACATCATCGAGAACCTGCGTCAGCATTATCGCGTGACCGAGGTGGTCGACTATTCGGCTTACGAAAAGCGCGGCCTCTTCCTCGAAGGCACCGGCAGTCTCGTGCTCGACCACGAGAATCGGATCGCCTACGTCTCGCTTTCGCGTCGGGCCGACCAGGAGCCACTGGAAAAATTTTGCGCGGATTTCGATTTCGAGCCGGTCACTTTCCAGAGCACCGGGAGGGACGGGCGCGCCATCTATCACACCAACGTCATGATGTGTCTCGGGACGGGCTTCGCGCTCGTCGGGTTGGAGGCGATCGCGGATGAATCCGAGCGCCAAACCATCCAGCGGCGTCTGGAAAAAACGGGCAAGACGATCGTTCCCCTGTCGCAGGACCAGATCGAGAATTTCGCTGGCAACGCGCTCGAGTTGCATAACGGGCAAGGCAAATTGCTCGTCCTCTCGGCCCGGGCGGCGGCGCATCTCGGCGAAGAAGAGCGGGCCACGCTCGGAAAGTTCGCCCGTCTCCTTCCGCTCGCATTGCCTACGATCGAACTCGCCGGCGGCAGCGCGCGCTGCATGCTGGCGACGATTCATTTGCCGCCTCGCATTTAGTTCGCGAAAGCTTCGGAGTGCGGGGCGTCTTTGCGCCGCTTTTCAAAGCTGGCGCGAAACTCGTCGGCCAGGCACTAAGGGTGGCGCAGGAGGTGCTATTGGCCATACCTGAATATGGCGGAGCTGAGTCCCACAGGCGGAAAATCCAGGCAGAAGAAGAAATCTGCCCCGCCCAAGCCGAGGCGTCGCGCCCGGAGCGGGCGGGCGCAGAAAGCTCCTGCCGTGAAAAAAGCCACCGCCCCGGAGGAGCAAGCCCCGGTCCGATGGGCCGGATGGAGAGAACGCGCCGGTTACTCCTCGCTGCCCTCCGGGTTTGGGAATTGAAACGCCGGCCGATGGAATAGGCCTCGCCTAACAAGTCGCAGATCAGATATTTCCTTGACCCCGCCGGAGTGGTGGACACCCTCAGCGCCCGATGTTTCGCCAGCCTCAGAGTTCTCGTTTCTTCGCCCGCTTTCGCGTTTTCTTGATTGCGGCTTCGCTGTCGGTTACCTGCATCGCGGCCGTCGCGCAGAATTTCGCAGCAGCCGAATCGGCGCAATGTCGCGGACACTGGAAGTTGGATGACGACCGGCAACCTGGAACTCCTCGGGCGACCACAGTGCGACACTCCTGCCGAACGGCAAGGTCCTGGTTGCCGGCGGATATTGGAACAGCAACGGCACGACAAAAGTCGCGAAACGTATGACCCGGACACGGGGGTTTGGACTGCGAGCGGATAACTGGCCAAGGCCGGGATCTGCACACGGCGACATTGTTCCCCAACGGCAAAGTGCTGGTTGCAGGCGGAGAAGTGCATATGATGCAAAGCCAGTTCCGAGTGCAGAGGTCTACGATCCCGCCACCGGAACGTGGAGTCTTACCGGAGAACTCGTCGTTGCGCGTTATGGCCATACCGCAACGCTGCTTCCCGATGGCAGGGTGCTCATTGTGGGAGGATTGGGCGAATTTCCCGCCAACCCGAACGCGGAAATCTATAACCCGACGAGCGGAACATGGAGTTTAACCGGCTCCACGACGCGCCGCTATCGTCACACGGCGACGTTGTTGCAGAACGGAAAAGTCCTCGTCGTTGGAGGTGTGGACAATAACGAGTATCACTCTCGCCAGCGCGCAACTTTATGATCCGGCCACCGGGCTGTGGACGGCCACGGGTTCACTGGCGTCCGCGCGTTAAATTCATACCGCGACTTTACTGTCTGACGGAAGGGTGCTCGTCGCAGGGGGCTACGGAGTAATAATTGTGCACGCTCGCCAGCGCAGAAGTCTACGATCCGACCAGTGGCCTGTGGACAGCCACAGGTTCCCTCGACGACTGCACGCGCTCGGTCCATACCGCGACGTTGTTGCCTAACGGGAGGGTGCTCGTCGCGGCGGGAAGCGGCTACGGGCCCTCCTTACCAGTGCAGAAATATACGATCCGGCCACTGGGTTATGGAACGCGACCGGCGCTCTCGCAGTCGCACGTTACAGTCACACTGCGACGCTCCTAACGAACGGCAAGGTGCTCGTCGCGGGCGGCTTTTTTGGCAACAGGCTTTCCCTCAAGAGTGCGGAGGTTTACACCGCGGCTCCCGCTTCCCTGCTCAGCGCGACGTCGCGTCTGAGCCACGGTTCGGCGGGAACCTTCGACGATCAACATGCCGCTCAGTGGCCCGTCAGGCATCGAAGATCGCAGCGCCACCACCTACAACGCCGTTTTCACTTTCGACGTCCCGGTCACCGCCGGGAGCGTGACCGTCATGAATGGCACCGCCACGACGGGAACGGCGGCCTTCAGCGGGAATGAGATGAGCGTCCCTCTCACCAACGTGGCCAACGCGCAGGTCGTCACCCTTCATGTCGCGAACGTGAACAACAGCGGCCAGACCGCGGGTGACATCAACTTCGGCTACCTTCCCGGCGACACCACTGCCGACGGCTCTCGTCGAATTACCGCCGACATCTCCCAAACCAAATCCCAATCCGGCAACCCAGTCAGCGAAGATAACTTCCGCCAGGACGTCAATGCCGACGGCTTCCTCAACAGCGCCGATATCTCGCTCGTGAAATCCAAGTCCGGCACGGCGCTGCCGTAGGAGGTCGCGGCAATCGTCAGCCAGAGCTAAGGCAGCGCCACCGGGATACTCGTCTTCGCGTAGCCCTCCCCGGAATAACCGAGCTTCTCCAGCACCGGGGCAAAGATGCGATCGAGTTCCCGGATCGTTTCCGACTGCAATTTTTCGCGGTGATCGCCCGGCGTGACCTTGCGTTTGTGGGACCAGACATCCTCTTTATCCTGCGCCGCGACGCTGTTGGCGTGGCGCTCGGCCACGACGGCGCGCGTCTCCTCGGGATCCTTCAGGTCAAACGCGCCGACGATTTTTTCCAGCCAGGAAGGAAAACTCAGGACCATCTCTTCGTAGGAAACAGCGGTGGTGTTTGGCCGGCTGAGCAATTCATCGAGATAACGCTGGTAACGATCGAGCACCGTCCCGACATGTTTTTTGTAACGGGAACCGATCCCGTAATCGCCGCGGTACTCGTAAAACGGCGCGCCCGCCATATCGAGCACGAAGCGGTCGATCCCGGCCTCGGCCACCTCCTTGCGATAGCCGGTGTGCGCTTCGATCTCGCCCGCGTGCATGTAGCAGTAGGAAAAAAACATCGAGACCAGCACGTCGCGCGGATCGCGCAGGTGCAGAAGGATGCTCGCCTCGCCCAGCGCCTCGCTCGGGACAAAAAAACGGACCGGCCCGAAACAGCCGCGCTTCTTCGCGAAAAAATCTTCGCCGGCAAACATCTCCTCGAAGGGCATCTCGGATTTGTTCGGCGAATAAAAACGAATCTGGTTCAGCTCGCAGATATCCTTCAGGACACGGTGCAGGACCATCGAGCCCGCCTTGTGCGTCGTGTAAGCGATGATGTTGCGGCTCGGATCGCGCCATTTGTTTCGGAAAATCATTGCAGGCGGCCACGCGGGCCTGAGCCCAAGTTTGTTTTTCCCGGGCGCTTTGTCCATTGTTTCAAATGAAACGGCCCTGGCTCGCGCTCGTTTGCGCCCTGATTACGATCCCGAGCGCGCCCGCTGTGCCTAACGACCCCGTCATCAGCGCCCTCTATGCCCGCGGGCTGGCCGGCGATCGCGTGGCCGTGACCGAATGCATCGCCGCCCTCGAAAAACGGCTCGCCGCCCAGCCTAACGACCAGCTGGCCCGGGTCTATCTCGGCAGCACCTACACCCTGCTTAGCCGCGATCTTTCGATCGGGCCGGCCAAGCTGAGCGCGTTGCGCAAAGGGCTCGCCCTCATGGACGAGGCGGCCGCGGCCGCGCCCGCCGACGCCAATGTTCAGCTCAACCGTGCCATCACCAACGCCGCCATGCCCGCCTTTCTCGGCCGCCGCAAAGTCGCGCGCGAGCAACTCGACCAGCTCGTCGTCCAGGTCGAAAAAGATCCCGCCGCGCTGACGCCCCCCGACCGGCAACTTCTTTACCTGAATGCCGGCGAAGCCGCCCAGCGGGCGGGCGAAACGGCGCGCGCGCATTCCCTTTGGAAACGGGGCCTCGCGCTCAAGGCCGATCCGCGCCTGACCAGGGAAATCGCGAGCGCAATTGCCGCCGCCGTGAAGTAACCTGAAAAAGCTATGGAACCTGTGAACCATTCCGACATGCAGGAAGATATGGAGCGCGTCCTTTTCGAGGAGAAAACGATCCTGCGCCGAATCGACGAACTCGCGGCGGTTATCACCGCGGAATACCAGGGTCGCGAGCTCACTGTCATCGCGGTCCTCAATGGCAGCCTCATTTTCGCCGCCGACCTGCTCCGCCGCATTCCGCTGCCGCTGAAACTGGATTGCCTGAGCGTGGCCAGCTACCACGGCGGCACCACCACCACCGGCTCGGTTGTGTTCAAGCAAATCGCTTTGCCCGACGTAACCGGGCGGCACATCCTCATTCTCGACGACATTCTCGACAGCGGCGTCACCCTCGCCGCCATCCGCGAAAAGCTGACTAACGAGCGCCCCTTAAGCGTGAAGATTTGCGTCCTGCTCCGGAAACTGAAGCCGCGCCTGCGGCCGGTCGAGGCCGATCACGTCGGGTTCAATATCGGGGATGAATTCGTCGTCGGTTACGGGCTCGATTACATGGAACGCTATCGCAACCTGCCCTGCATCGGTGTCCTGCGGAAAGACAAGATCGCGCCCGCCCATGGGGGATGATGAGACAGGATTAACGGGATTTTCTGGATTTCAGAAACTGCCGCGCTGCTTTCCGCCCACCCAATCCTGTAAATCCTGTTAATCCTGTCCAAACAGTGAAGGTCCAGTTTTTTTCCCAACTGAAGGAGATCGTCGGAGCAAGCGAACTCACCCTCGATCTGCCGGACGGCACCCCGGTCGCGGAACTGCTCGCCCGGCTCTACCGCGATTTCCCGGCTCTGGCGCAATGGGACCGCAACCTTCTCGTCGGCGTCGGGGTCGATTTCGTCGGGCGCGATCACCCGATTTCGCCTAACGACGAGATCGCGATCATGCCTCCGGTCCAGGGCGGCTGAGCGAGCCTCAGGGGGTCGGTGAAGGCGAGGCGAGGTAGGAGGCCTTTTCTTTTTCGCCTAACGAACTACCCTCGACCCAGGCCCGGGCCGCCGCGGGATCCCGCTCCAGCCATTGCCTGATCGTGCTGCGGAGCGTGTTCGCGCGTTTGCCTTCATCCACGATCGTGGCCGCCCAGGCGGTGGCGGCCGCCGGGTCTGTCTCCGCCGTGGTGTAACTGTAGGAGCTAACGGCAGCGTCCCGCGTGCTCCCGGTCAAACCGTTGATCCATTGCGCCGCCGCGGTCGGATTGGTTTGCGCCCAGATCGACATGGCGCTCCCGATGGCCATGGGAACGGCATCGGGCGGCAGGGTCAGCGCCCACTCCCCGGCCGCCTTCGGATCGCTGAAGGCGATTTGGCTGCCCACCATGGAGTAGGCCTGGTGGCGCAAATCGTCATCGGGAATCTTGCTCACCCAGGCCGTCGCCTTCTCGCGGTCCTCGACCGCAATCTGGCTCGCCAGGCTGCTGATGAGTTGTTTGCCTAACGGGGTCCCGATCTGCGCCAGGGCAAAGGCTTCCGCCGCCGCCGGATCTTTTTTCCACCAACCCTGGACGGCGCCATTGACCGGGTTGATGCCGTAGGGGACCTCCCGCTGTTCCTGCGCCCAGGCGATAGCGGCAGCGGGATCGAGCGCCGCCCAATTCTGCGCCACGGTATAAGAAGTCATGGTCAACCCCAGCCCGACCATCCGGGTCTCGCTCAAGAGCCGGGCCGCCGCCGCCGGTTCGAGCGCGCTCCACTTCTCCACCGCCAGTCCGAAAAGATTGCCCTGCTTCGATTCCGGGACGACGTCGTTAGGCAGGGCGGCGATGGCGCTCGCCAGCGCGCCGGCCGCGCCCGGATCGGTCCCCTCGATCGTCGCCCCGATCGCGGCGAAGCGCGTTTCGGGAGTGTGAAAGATGCGCGCGCTGGCGAAAGCCGCCGTCGGATCGAGCGCCGCCCAGGCTTTGAAAAACGTGCGGATCTTCTCCGTTACCTGCGGGCTCGGCGGCAGGCCGTCGAGCTGCTGCGCGAGCCGGGCTACTTCGGCGGCCGTCTGGCGCGAGAGGATTTCATAGACCTCCTGGAAAGGAACGGAGGCGATATCGCCGAGGAGGATTCTTGCGTCTTCCTGCCGGCGCTTTTCGTTCGCCCGGGTCGCGGTGTCGCCGAGTGACGCCTGCTCGTTGCGAGAGCGCGCCGAGACTTTGCCGTCCGCTTCGCTGCCGGCCGGGCGATGGAGCGCATACCCGGCGAGACCGCCGAGGAGGAGCCCGAGGAGAAACAGGCCTAACGAGCGTGACATGGGGAAAACTGGGACGGCATCGCTCAGTCCCGAAAGTTTTTGAAATAGGTCGCGACGCCGAAATCTTTGCTCTTCACAAAAGCGATCACTTCCTGGAGCTCATCGCGCTTTTTTCCGGTCACGCGAATCTGCCGGTCCTGGAGCTGGTTCTGGGTTTTGAAGCCCTGCCCCTTGATCGCGAGGATGATTTCCTTCGCCTTGTCGCCTTCGAGTCCCTGCTGAATTTTCAGTTCCTGGCTGGCATGCCCGATCGAGGAAATGGCCGGCTCTTTCTGGTCGAGATTGCGCAGATCGACCCCACGCTTGGAGAGTTTGCCGATGACGATTTCGCGCAGCCCGCGCAGGCGCGAGGCGTCTTCCGCGGTCAGGGTGATGGCGTCTTTTTCAAATTCGATCTCAGCCACCGTCCCCTTGAAATCGAAACGGGTCGCGAGTTCTTTCCGCGCCTGGTTGAGCGCGTTATCGATCTCCTGCTTGTCTATTTCAGATACGATGTCGAAGGAAGGCATGGGGTAATTGATGTTTGCTGATGATGAATTCCTGATCTAAACGGAGCCGCTCTCGTTATCTTCCGCATTTTCCAGCTCGCGCCAATGAATTTTTCCCGCGCCCTTCTCCTGCCCGCCCTCCTCGTCGTCCTCGGGACGGCTGGGTGCCGGCGCACGATCGGGCCCGAGGAAAAAGCCGCGCGCCAGGAAGTGCGCGAAGCGTTGCAGGAGCGCGCCTTCGAGCGGGCGGTTCCCCTCGCCCGCCGCGTCCTGCAATTTGCGCCTAACGACAACGGCGCCTGGGCTCGCCTCGCCCAGGCCCAGTTCGGCATCCGCGACCTGAAAGGCCTGCGGCAAACGCTGGCGGATTGGCGGGGCGCGGTGCGCAAGACCTCGGCCAAATTCGATGAGTACCGCGGCGATCTCGCCTTGGCCGAGAACCATCCGGCCGAGGCTCTGGCCGCCTGGACGAAGGCGGTCGCGCCGAAGGATCGCCGGCCGCGCGTCTTCACCAAGATTGCGCGACTCGAACAGGCCAACCGCCGCTGGGCGGAAGCGGCCGCGGCCTGGACGCGCGGGATGAAAGGCCATGAAAACGCCAAGGCGTTGCTCAACCGCGCGCTCTGCTACCGCCACCTCCACAGCTGGGAAGCCGCCCTCGCCGATGTCCAGCGCGCCGCCCAGCTCGCGCCGGACGATCCGCTCGTTAGGCAAGAGCTCGCGCTGCACGACCGGCTGGGCAAATACCTGGCCGAAGTGCGCGATCTCGACCGCGACCTGACCGCTCACCCTAACGACCACCTGGTCCTGGCCGATCGCGCGCTGCTTTTCCTGCGCGCGGGTGACGCCGCGCTCGCGCTCGACGACGCGACCGGGGCCGGCCAGCTCGCGCCGAGGCGCGGTTCGCCCGAAATTACTTCGCGCCTCAGCGGAACAGATGCTCGACCACGCGTCCAACGCCGCCGCCGCGCCCGGTTCCCTCACCCTCGAAGAGCTTTCTCCTGATTTCCTGCAAACCATCCGGCGACTCGATGGCGAGATCGCGGTGGAACCGAAAAACGCCGATCTGCTCACGAACCGGGCCTGGCAGACAAACGAGATCGGCCAACCCAATCTGGCCCTGGCCGATGCCGAAGCCGCGCTCGCGGCCGATCCTAAATCCGCCGGCGCCGCGGTAGAGGCGAGCTACGCCCTGGCCAAACTAAAGCGCGCCCCCGAGGCCTACGCGCGGATCAAGGAGGCGACCGAGCTGGATCCGAATTTTTCCACCGCCTGGCAGTACCGCGGCGAATTGGAAATGGAGCAGGGCGATTTCCTGGCCGCGATCGAATCGCTCTCGCGCGCCCTCGCGATCAATCAAACCGCCGCCGCCCTGGCCAGGCGGGAGGAATGTTATCGCCAGCTCGGCCTGCTCGCCAAAGCGGAGGACGATCGCAAGTCGCTCGAGAAACTCAGCGCCCCGCATTAACGGCTAACGAATCATCGGTTTGGTGGGTTTTGCATTGACCGCCAAGAGGAATCTCCGGCACTCTATGGAATGAAATCATCTCATCTTTCGGGGACAAATAACCTCCTCGCGCTGTTGGCGATCTTCACCTTTCTCTCCGTCGCCTCCGCCAGGTCCGAGGTCGGGTTCTTTCCCACCGGGGTCATCGACATGATGCCGACCTCGCTGTCGGACGACGGCTCGATTGTCGTCGGGACTGGGTTTTTCCAGGTTCCGAATCTCTATTACACGGAAGCCGCAGGCGCCTCGGTCATCGGCGACGGCTGCTTTAACGGTTTACCTTCCATCTCGGGGGATGGCATGACCGTGGTCGGTTGTCACGTCGACGCACAGGGCCACGAAAATGCCGCGAAATGGCTCGGCGGCACGAGCTGGCTCGATCTCGGCTCGGAAGCGGGGGCGGTTCCGTGCGGCACTTCTTTGAGCGGTCCCTGGGGCGTCAATCAGGACGGCACGCTGGCGGTTGGATTGCTCTGGCGGGCCCAGGTTTGCCGCGCCAATGCGGGATTCTGGGACCTTGTGAATGGCGGCCCGGCAATCGTTCTGCCGATGCTTTTCGACGGCCCCTCTTCGCGCGCCAATGGGATTAACGATGATGGCAGCGTGATCGTCGGCTGGCAGGATCAACCCGACGGCACGCGCAGCGCGGCGAAGTGGGTCAACGGGGTCGAAGAACTCATCCTGACCCCGAGCGGGGAATTGAATGGCGAGGCACTGGCGGTGAGCGGCGACGGCAACGCCATTGTGGGTGCGGCTTACAATCTTCGCGACGGCGCCTGGATCTGGCGTCCGGCCACGGGGGTGCAACGGATCGGCGAAGGAAGAGGGAAAAGCTTTATCTTGCTGGATGTGAGCGACGATGGAAAAACCGCGGTCGGCTTTACCAGGGAAGGAGCACATGGCGGTCACCAGCGCGCCTTCCTTTGGAGAGACGGCCGCGGTGTCATCATCCTGGCCAAATATCTTGCCGATCGCGGGGTCGTGGTGCCCGCGGGCTGGGACTTCCAGGTCGCATCGCTCATCTCGGCGGACGGCAACACCGTCTACGGCTGGGGTTTTAACCCGGACAGGCTGGTCGAGATGTTTAAGGTCGAGCTGAATTAGTCGGCCGCTCGAGCAGCCTCGCGATGAGGCAGGGCAGGCGGGGGTGCTTGAATATTTCCTCGCTACGGTGTTGCATAGCAGGGGTCGAGCGGCCCGCCGCCGCTCGACCCGCTTTTGCTTCATGACTATTTCCTCTGTTTCGTCTGCCAAACCGCCCGCCATTCTCTCGCTCATCGGCCACACGCCGCTGGTCGAGATCACCCGGATGGATACCGGGCCCTGCCAGCTTTTCGTCAAGCTGGAGAACCAGAACCCGACCGGCTCGATCAAGGACCGGGTCGCTCTCGCCATGGTCGAGGCGGCCGAGCGCGACGGGAAATTGCAGCCCGGCGGTACCATCATCGAAGCGACCGCGGGCAACACCGGCCTTGGGCTTGCCCTCATCGCGGGCGCAAAGGGTTACCGCATCATCCTCGTTATCCCGGACAAGATGTCGCAGGAAAAGATCGCTCATGTCCGCGCCCTCGGGGCGGAAGTTCGCCTAACGAGAAGCGACGTGACCCGCGGCCACCCGGAATATTACCAGGACGTGGCCGCGAAACTGACCGAGGAAATTCCGGGCGCGTTTTACGTCAACCAATTCAGCAATCCGGCCAACCCGTTCGCGCACGAGACCACTACGGGTCCGGAAATTTGGGAGCAGATGAACCACGACGTCGACGCCGTCGTGATCGGCGTCGGCTCCGGCGGCACGCTGACCGGGCTCGGGCGTTTCTTCAAGAAAGTGCATCCCAAGCTCGAGATGATCCTGGCCGACCCGACCGGCTCGATTTTGTATGAGTGGGTCAAAACCGGCAAACTGGAGCAGGCCGGAAGCTGGGCGGTCGAAGGCATCGGCGAGGATTTCATTCCCGATATCGCCGACATGTCGCTCGTGACCGACGCGTTCGAGATCGATGACGTGGAAAGTTTCGAAGTCGTCCGCGAACTTCTGGCGAAGGAGGGAATCCTGGCCGGCTCCTCCACCGGCACGCTCCTGGCCGGGGCGCTTCGTTATTGCCGCCAGCAGACGGAGAAAAAACGGGTCGTCACTTTCATCTGCGACACCGGGAACAAATATCTCTCCAAGATGTTCAACGATTTCTGGATGGCGGAGCAGGGCTTCGCCTCGCGCCCGACCCAGGGCGATCTCTGCGACCTGATCTCTCATCGCGCGGAAAAGGGCGAGGTCATCTCGGTCGGGCCTAACGACACCCTCCTGACCGCCTTCAAACGAATGCGTTCCGCCGATGTCTCGCAGCTCCCGGTCCTGAACGGCGACGGCCGCGCCGTCGGCATCGTCGATGAATCCGATCTGCTCGTGAAAGTGCACCACGATCCGTCGAAATTTAACGACCTCGTCGACTCGGCCATGACCGATCGTCTCGAGACGCTCTCGCCGGCGGCAAAAATCCCCGATTTGTTAGGCGTGTTCGACCGCGGCCGGGTCGCGATCGTGATGGAAGGCGATAAATTTCTCGGCCTCATCACCCGCACCGATCTCCTTTCCTATCTCCGGCTCCACATGCCGAAGTAGGGGGAGATTCATCCGCAGATTTCGCAGATTATCGGGGAGCTGTTGCGATCCTTTTATCTGCGGAAATCTCGTAATCTGCGGACCATTCCTGAATTTATTATGAAAAAGAAGCATCATCTCGCCACCCGCGTCATTCACGCCGGCCAATCGCCCGATCCCTCGACCGGCGCGGTCATGACGCCGATTTACCAGACCTCCACCTACGTCCAGGAAAGTCCGGGCCGGCATAAAGGCTACGACTACGCGCGCTCGATCAACCCGACCCGCTGCGCCTACGAACGTTGCGTGGCCGATCTCGAAAGCGGCACCCGCGGCTGGGCTTTCGCCTCCGGTTTGGCCGCGATGTCGACCGCGCTCGAGACGATCGACAGCGGCTCGCACGTCCTGGTCAGCGACGATCTCTACGGCGGCACCTATCGGCTTTTCGAAAAAGTCCGGCGCCGTTCCGCCAATCTCGATTTCACCTTCATCGACATGAGCGACCCGGCGAAAGTCGAGGCCGCGATGAAGCCCAACACCCGCATGGTCTGGGTGGAAACGCCGAGCAACCCGCTCCTCAAATTGATCGATCTCGAAGCGGTCGCGAAAATCGCGCGCAAACACAAGGCGATCTCGGTTTCCGACAACACTTTCGCCAGCCCGTGGATTCAGCGGCCGATCGAACTCGGCTTCGACCTGGTGATTCATTCCGCGACCAAATATCTCAACGGCCACTCCGACATGGTCGGCGGCGTCGCGGTCGTCGGTGAGAACAAGGAACTCGGCGACCAGATGCAGTTCCTGCAAAACTCGGTCGGCGCGATCGCCGGGCCGTTCGACAGTTTCCTCGCCATGCGCGGCCTGAAAACGCTCGCGCTGCGGATGGAGCGGCATTGCGAAAACGCGGCCGAACTCGCCGCCTGGCTGGAGAAGGAACCGAAGGCGCGCAAGGTGAGTTACCCCGGCCTAACGAGTCATCCGCAGCACGCTTTGGCGAAAAAGCAGATGGGCGACCGGTTCGGCGGCATGGTCACGGTTGTTCTCGACACCGATCTCGCCGGGACGCGGCGTTTTCTCGAGAACACCCATCTTTTCTCGCTCGCCGAAAGCCTGGGCGGGGTCGAGAGCCTGATCAATTACCCGCCGATCATGACCCACGGCGCGATTCCCGAGGAGAAACGCATCGAGCTCGGCATCACCGAGTCGCTCGTTAGGCTATCGGTCGGGGTGGAAGACGTGGAAGATCTGCGCGACGACCTGAAAACCGCCTTCGCTGCGATTTAAGGGCACGCGCGCTCGACGGCGCCGCTGTAGACGCTTCGCTCTGCGAAGCGCGGCGCATCGGTCCGGCAGCCAACCAACCCCCGTGCCTCTCGAGAGCGGCGTCTACATCCGTGACCTGGCCGCGCGTTGCGCCTTCCATTTCACCGATCGCTCGTTAAGCTCCGCGCTACATGGGCAGCAGCTTCGGACAACTTTTCCGCATCACCACCTTCGGCGAATCGCACGGCGGCGGTGTCGGGGTGGTGATCGATGGCTGCCCGCCGCGGATTCCGTTAGGCGAAGCCGAGATCCAGCGCGAGCTCGATCGCCGGCGGCCCGGCCAGAGCGCGATCGTCTCGCCGCGCGATGAAGCCGATCGCTGCGAAATCCTTTCCGGCGTCTTCGAAGGCCAGACGTTAGGCACGCCCATCGCCATCCTCGTCCGCAACCAGGACGCGCGTCCGGAAGCCTATCGCGAGATGAAAGACACTTTCCGTCCCTCGCACGCCGACTTCACCTACGAAGCCAAGTATGGCATTCGCAACTGGCAGGGCGGCGGCCGCGCCTCCGCGCGCGAGACCATCGGACGCGTCGCCGCCGGCGCGGTCGCCCGCCAGGTCCTGGCGCACTTTCATCCCGGGCTCGAGTTCATCACCTACGTGACTCACGTATATGATCTATCCGCCGCGATCGATCCAACCACCGTTACGCGTGAAGAGGTGGAAGCAAATATGGTGCGCTGCCCGGACGCAGCCGCGGCCGCGCGAATGATCGAAGCGATTGAACAGGCCCGGGCCGACGGCGATTCGTTAGGCGGAATCATCGAGGGCGTCGCGCGCGGCGTGCCGCCCGGGCTGGGCGAACCCGTTTTCGACAAGCTCGAGGCCGACCTGGCCAAAGCGATGCTCAGCCTGCCGGCGACGAAAGGTTTCGAGATCGGCTCCGGCTTTGCCGCCACCCGCATGCGCGGTTCGGAACACAACGACCCCTTTGAGATGCGGGAGGGCAAGGTGCGGACGGCGACGAATCGCTCCGGCGGCGTCCAAGGCGGGATTAGCAATGGCGAAAACATTATTTTCCGAGTCGCGTTCAAACCGACCGCGACGATCACGCGCGAACAAAAAACCGTCACCGCCGCCGGGGAAGAGACCACGCTCGCGGCGCGCGGCCGTCACGATCCCTGCGTCCTCCCGCGTGCCGTGCCGATGGTCGAGGCGATGGCGGCGCTGGTCTTGTGCGATCACGCCCTGCGCCAGCGCAGCATTTCAAATTTCTCCTGATCTGGAGCAGCTTGTCATCCTGAGCGGAGCGAAGGATCTCTCACTATTCTCTTTCCCTCCGCCCCCGCGACCGGAAATGGTCAGTGATTCTTCGCTCCGCTCAGAATGACAGTGCTGTTAATGTGGCCGCTTTAGCTGCTTGAAATCCGCAACTCCATGACCAACGGCTCCGTCCTCTGGCAAATCGTCTTTCTTTCTTTCGCGCTCATCCTGATCGCGTTTGAAATCGTTCGCGGCTGGCGCCTTGGAGTCGTTAGGCAGCTGGTCCGGCTGCTCGCCCTCGCTGCCGCCTACGGCGCCGGTTTTTTTGGCGGCCGGCTCCTGCTCCCGGTCCTGCGCCCGTTTCTGCGCGTGCCCGATCTCTTCATCTCGATCGCGGCGGGGGCGATTCTTGCCCTGCTCGTTTACGCGGTCGTCAGCACGCTCGGCGCAATTCTTTTCAAGCGCACCGGAGAACAAAACGCCGGAGTGGTGCGCCTGGTTTACGGGATTTGCGGCGCCGTCCTGGGAATATTTTTTGGTCTTTTCAGCGTCTGGCTGGTGGTGGTGGCGATCCGCTCGACCGGCGCCATCGCCAGCGCCGAAATGCGCGCGCCCGAACCGGTCGCGGCGCGATCCCCGGGGCCACCGGCGGCCCGGCCGCGCACTCCCCCTAACGAACCGGCGGCGATGATTCAGTCGCTCGCCAAATTGAAAAATTCGATCGAAATGGGACCGCTCGGAAGAACAGTCAAGGCGGTTGATGTCGTCCCCGCGCAAACTTACCAGACCCTGGGCAAGGTGGGGACGGTGGCGTCGAATCCGCGCAGTGCCGAGCGTTTCCTCGGCTATCCCGGGGCGCAGGAGCTGACGGAAAACCCGCGGATCATCGCCTTGCGCGACGACCCGGAGATCATGGAGCTGATCCAGCAGCAGCGTTACCTCGACTTGTTGCAAAATCCGAAGCTGATCGAGGCGATGAACGACCCGGAACTCGCCCGACAGGTGAAAAAGTTTAAATTCCAGGAGGCGCTCGATTACGCGCTGAAAAAATGAAGACGCGTTATCTGACCAGCATCGGCCTCGAGGTGCATGTGCAGCTCAAGACGCGCTCGAAGATGTTTTGCGGGTGCGCGGTGGAGTTTGGGGCGGAACCAAACTCTCTCACCTGCCCGACCTGTCTCGGCCTGCCCGGCGCGCTTCCGGTGATGAATGAGGAGGCACTTCGCCTAACGACTCTGACCGGTCTCATGCTCGGCTGCGAGATCGCCCCGGTCTGCCAGTTCGATCGGAAAAATTATTTCTACCCGGACATGCCGAAGAATTATCAGATCTCGCAGTACGAGACGCCGCTCTGCGCGAAGGGACGCGTCCCGCTCCACGTTTCGGCCTATCCAAAGGATGCGCAGAAGGAGCTGACCGGGCCCGGGAAAGAAGTGCACCTGGTCCGGATTCACCTCGAGGAAGACGTGGCGAAAAGCTTCCATTTCGAAACCAGCACCGGGATCGATTTCAATCGCGCCGGCACGCCCCTGATGGAGATTGTGACGCAGCCGGAAATCAATTCGCCGGAGGAAGCATTCGCGTTCCTGACCGCGCTCAAACAAATCCTCACTTACGGCCAAGTGAGCGACGCGGACATGGAGAAGGGGCAGTTGCGCTGCGATTGCAACATCTCGCTCCGGCCGGAATCACAGACGGAATTGGGGGCCAAGATCGAGATCAAGAACATGAACTCGATCAGCGGCGTGCGACGCGCCCTCGCCTACGAAGTGGAGCGGCAAAGCGCGGCGCTCGACCGCGGGGAAACGCTCGTCCAGGAGACTCGCCGCTGGGATGACGATGCAGGCAAGACTTTCGTCATGCGCACAAAAGAAATGGCGCACGATTACCGTTACTTTCCGGATCCCGACCTTCTCCCGGTGCGGAGCGAAAGTCTGCTCGAGGAAGTGCGCAAACGCGTCCCGGAATTGCCCGGGGCGAAGCGGGCCCGCTTCATCGCGCAATACGAGGTGAGTCCGTACGACGCCGGCGTGCTCGCGAATGATCTCGAGCTGGCCCGCTATTTCGAGACCGCCGCGCAAGGCGCGCGCAAACCGAAAAGCGTGGCGAACTGGATCCTGAACGACTTGCTCAGCGCCCTAACGAGTGCCGGGCTGACGATCGAGAAAAGTCCGCTGGCACCAGGCGCGCTCGATGAACTGGTGAACCTGATCGAGGAGGGCAAGATCAGCAGCCGGCAGGGGAAGGAAGTTTTCGCCGAGATGTTTGCCAGCGGCCGGGCAGCGCAGGCGATCGTGGCGGAGAAGGGCATCGCGCAGTTAAGCGACACGGGGGCGATCGAGGCGTTGTGCGAGCAGGTGATCGCAGAAAACCCCAAGCCCGTGACTGACTTCAGGGCCGGGAACGCGGCCTCGCTCAACTTTCTCAAGGGGCAGGTGATGAAGCTGTCGCGCGGCAAGGCCAATCCCGGCGCTGGTCGGCGAAATCCTCGAGCGGAAGCTCAAGGTGTAGAGGCGGGCGTGTCGCCCGCGGGGTTAAACCGCCGCGGCTATCTCCACCCTGCGGCCGACACGGCCGCCGCTACACCTTCGCGCTTGCGCTGCGATGGCCGGCCAGCACACCATGGCGGAATGTTTAAGAGACGACGCCAGGTAGTGCCGGGCGAAGCGCCCGGTCTGCTCAAGCTTTCCAAGGATGCGGAACAAGTACCGCCGATCATTACTCTGATTGAGTATGGGCCCGACTGCCTGGAGGAACGCAAAAATGTCGAATGCGACGAGCTCCTCGCCCATCTCAACAACGAGCTCGTGACCTGGATCAACATTGACGGCCTGGGCGATCTCAGCGTTCTCCGCATCCTCGGGGAACGATTCAACCTTCACCCGCTGGCGCTGGAAGACGTCCTGGACACAAACGCGCGGCCCAAGGTCGAACAGTTTGACGACTATCTCTTTATTGTTTCCAAGATGATCTATCTCGATAAGGACAATGAGATAGGCGGGGAACAGGTCAGTATGTTCCTTGGCAAGACCTTCCTTATCACCCTGCAGGAAGAGCCGGAACGCGACGTCTTCGAGCCCGTCCGCGCCCGGATCCGGAGTGGCAAGGGCCGAATCCGAAAAGCGGGAGCCGATTACCTCGCGTACGCCTTGCTCGATTCGATCATCGATCATTATTTCCCAGTCCTGGAATCGATCGGGACAGAAATCGACACGATCGAAGATGAGTTAGTCGATAACCCGCTGGTCCGTCCGGTCGGCAGCCTGCATGAACATAAGCGCACCCTCACCCAGATAAGAAGAATGGTCTGGCCCTTGCGCGATGTGACTAACCTCCTTTTGCACGAGGATCCAGGTCTGATCCGGCCCGAAACCAAGGTCTATCTGCGCGACTGTTACGATCACAGCGTGCAGTTGATGGATGTGGTCGAGACTTACCGCGACGTCCTTTCGGGGCTGACCGAGATACATATCTCCAGCATCGGTCTGCGCACGAACGAGATCATGCGCGTCCTGACCGTCATCTCCGCCATCTTCATTCCACTGACTTTCATTGCTGGAATCTACGGAATGAACTTCCAGCACATGCCGGAGCTGGCCAAGCCCTATGGTTATTACATCTGCGTCGGAGCGATGGTCGTGATCGCCCTCGGACAACTGATCTATTTCAAGATGCGCCGCTGGCTCTAGAGGAGTGAGGCGCCAAATCTTGACCGAGCCACGGAGCAACCTTATCACCTGCCATGCCGAAGTATCTGGTCGTCAGCTCAAGCGGAAATCCTTCCAGCCGGAGCCGCAAGATGGGACGAATCGCGTTTCGTCACCTGCAGGAGCGGAAGGTGGACTGCGATTGGCTGGACCTTGCCGAACTGAACCTGCCGCTCTGCGACGCGGACGCGTGTTACGCGAATCCTTCGGCGAAGAAGCTCAGTGCGTCGATCGCGGCGGCCGACGGCATCATCGTGTCGGCGCCGGTTTACAATTACGATGTCAGCGCCTCGGCCAAGAACATGATCGAGCTGACCGGCAGCGCGTGGCAGGACAAGGTGGTGGGCTTTCTCTGCGCGGCCGGCGGGATGGGCAGTTATATGTCAGTTATGGCCTATGCCAACAGCCTGATGCTGGATTTTCGCTGCGTGATCATTCCTCGCTTTGTCTTCGCGACGGCCAGTGCTTTCAATGATGAGACGGTGACTGACGAGAAGATCGCGACACGCATCGAGCAGGTGGCGACAGAGTTAGTCCGTTTCACCACGGCCCTGCGCGGCTGAAGACTCACGCGAAAAGCTAGCTACGGATGCCTAGCCAGACTTCCGCGCCCTCGCGGGCGGCGTCCACTTCCATGGCTTTGCCGCTTTCCAGGACGATCATGCGGGCGCATTCCACCATCGCGTCGACCGCCCTGTCATCGCGCGACGGGTCATGGTGAAAGAGGAAGAGCTTGTGCACCTCGGCATCGAGCGCGAGCGAGACGACACTGCTGAGTGAGCCGTGGCCCCAGCCTGTCTTCTTCTCGTATTCCTCGTCGGTGTATTGGGAATCGATGATCAGGACATCAACTCTGCGCAGGAAATCCACCAATTTGGCGCGCGCCGCCGCGGCATAAGCCTGGGCTTTCTCGCGCTCCTCTTTGTCTTTCCCCGCCAGGGTGCTTTTGAGAACGTCGTATGGCTCGTTGTCGGGGAGATAGGCGATCGATCCGTTCGTGGTGGAAAGACGGTAGCCGACACAGATGCCGGGATGATTCACGAAGCGGGCCTCGACGCGCACTTTGCCAATGTTGAACTCCATGTCGCGCAATTCCTCGATCTCGATCGCGCTCGGCATATCGCGCAGACTAACGGGGAAAACCGAGGTCTCCATCTGGCTGGCGAGGATGGTGGCGAGACCGGCCCGCGCCCCTTCATAACCAAGGAGGCGGAGAGAGTTTTTCTGGTTGTAGGCCGGGAGGAAGAAAGGGAGACCCTGGATGTGATCCCAATGAGTGTGCGAAATCAGAAGCGTGAGCTTGATCGGCCGGCTGCCGAATTCCTGTTCGAGAGCGATCCCCAGCTCGCGCATCCCGGAGCCGGCATCGAGGATGATGATCTCGCCGTCCGCCCGCACCTCGATGCAGCTGGTGTTACCGCCATAACCGACAGTGGACGATCCCGGGACGGGAATGGAACCGCGCACACCCCAGAAACGGAGCCGCGTGGATGGCGGCGTGAATTCCGGCACGGGACCTGTCGGTTGACCGGCGGCGACCCCGGGCATGACGCGGTCGATCACTTCGCAGAGCTTTTCCCAGGAGATCGGTTTGACGAGGTATTCATCGGCTCCGGCCTCGATCGCGCTCTTGCGATCGACGCCGTAATCGCGACCCGAGACGATGATGATTTTGGTCCGCTGCAATTGCTGACGAATGGCGCGGCAGACCTGGAAGCCGTTCACTTTCGGCATGAGCAGATCGCACAGGATCAGCTCCGGCCGTTTTTCCAAGGCCAGCCTGATCCCGGCTTCGCCGTCGCCGGCTTCGAGAATGCTCCATTCATCCCGCGCGAAAAGCTCCGCCGTGGTGCGGCGGCTTTCGGCATCATCTTCGATTAACAGGACGGTAGCCATTGGGTAGCGAGGCCGATTCTTCACAGACGGCAGCGGGAAACAAGCTGGAATTGCTTGCCCCAGCGGCGAGACAGCCGCCGCCATCTTATCGTTAGGGGCGCGGAGCCGATTTCCAGCGCAGTTCCGGACGAAGATTGACGTCTTCCGGCGAAACGTCGAACCCGACCGCGCGGAGCAAATAGGAGACGCCTTCTTTGCTTTCCATCGTCTCCTTCAGACTGCGGGCGAAGACCTCGATGTATTCCTTGTAGGATTCGAGCGCCAGCCGGCCGTCGGAGTAATGCGCCGCGAGCGATTCGTCGTGATTATCGATCAACTCGATCAGGGCGCGCCGCAGTTGCTGCCGCATCTCCGGATCGACCACGATCTTGAACGGGCTCGCGCCCGGATCGGCCACCGCCGGCAGCTCGCGCTGGGGCGCGGGAACGAGCTGAAAGTCGGGTGCGTCCATGGTCGTGTTCTCGTTAGGCAAGGATTAAAAGAAAATCGGGATGATGAGAATGGCCACGATGTTGACCACCTTGATCATGGGATTGATCGCGGGACCGGCGGTGTCCTTGTAAGGATCGCCCACCGTGTCGCCGGTGACCGAGGCCGCGTGGGCGAAGGAGCCTTTGCCGCCGAGATTGCCTTCTTCGATGAATTTCTTCGCGTTGTCCCAGGCGCCGCCGCTCGAGGTCATGGCGATGGCGACGAACAAACCAGTCACGATCGTGCCGACGAGCAATCCGCCGAGGACGACCGGGCCGAGCTGAGGAATGACCGCGACCGCGACCACAAACGCGACCGGAAGAAGCGCCGGGATGATCATCTCGCGCAAGGCCGCTTTCGTCACGATGTCAACGCAAACGCCGTAGTCCGGCTTGTCTTCGCCGCGGAGAATGCCGGGCTTGGCGGTGAGTTGGCGGCGCACTTCGCGCACGACCGCGCCGGCGGCCTTGCCGACTGCGTCCATGCTGAAGGCAGTGAACATAAACGGCAGTAATCCGCCGATGAAAAGACCGATGATCACCTTCGGTTCCGTGAGCGAGAATTGGAAGAGGAAGTCCCGGCCCGTCGCGGCAAAATGGGCGTGCAATTCCTCCACATAGGAACCGAACAAGACCAGGGCCGCGAGTCCGGCAGAGGCGATGGCGTAACCCTTGGTCACCGCTTTCATCGTGTTGCCGACCGCGTCGAGGTCGTCGGTGACTCCGCGCACTTCTTTCGGCAGGTCGCTCATGACGGCGATACCGCCGGCGTTGTCCGTGATCGGACCGAAGGCGTCGAGCGAGATGATGATGCCGGCCATCGAGAGCATGCTCATGACCGCGATCGCGATCCCGTAGAGACCGGCGAAGTGGAAGCTGAAAAGAATGGCGAGGCCGATGAAGCCGACCGGCAGGGCGGTCGCGTGCTGCCCGATGGCGAGGCCGGCGATGATGTTGGTCGCGTGCCCGGTTTCCGATGCCTTGGCGATCTTGCGCACCGGACTGAAACTCATCGAGGTGTAGTAATTGGTGATCACGACCACGATTCCGGTCATGAGCAACCCGACGAGCGAGGCGAAATAGAGATCGTTAGCCGTGCGCAGTTTGTCGGCGATGATGACGCCGTCCGGGAAAAGAGAATGCGTCGCGGGCCAGAAGAGGATGGCCGAGACGAGCGCGCTGGTCATGACGCCACCCATCAGGGTGTTGCCCGGTTTTCCACCGCTGACGTTCACGAAAAGAATGCCGCAAATCGCGCCGAGCACCGAGATGCCGCCGAGAACGAAGGGATAAACGATCGCCGCCGGGACATTCACGAGAGTCAGGGCGCCGACCAGGATCGCGCCGATCAAGCTGACGGCGTAGGTCTCAAAAACGTCCGCCGCCATGCCGGCGCAATCGCCGACGTTGTCGCCGACGTTATCGGCGATCGTCGCGGGGTTGCGGGGATCGTCTTCGTCGAGCGTGTTCTCGATTTTGCCGACCAGATCCGCGCCCACGTCGGCGGCCTTGGTGTAAATGCCGCCGCCCAGTCGGGCGAAGACACTGATCAAACTCGCGCCGAGCGCGAGGCCGATGAGACTGCGGACGGCCGCCTCATGACCGATCATTTTGCCCGCGATGGTGTAGAAAATTCCCACTGAGAGAAGAGCGAGACCGACGACGAGCAGGCCGGTGACTGCGCCGCCATTAAACGCCACGCGCATGGCCGCGGTGCGCGACTTGGTCGCGGCCTGGGTGGTGCGGGTGTTGGCCAAAACGGCGATCCGCATTCCAATAAAACCGGCCGCGAGCGAACAAACGGCGCCGACGAGGAAACCCACCGCGGTCGGATGATCCTTGAAGAAAAAGAGCAGGATGAAAATGACGACCGCAATCGCGCTGATCGTGATGACCTGGCGATTGAGGTAAGCCTTGGCGCCTTCCTGAATGGCGCCGGCGATTTCCTGCATGCGGGCGTTGCCGGGGGAGGCTTTGATGACCGCGAAGATGAGGAAGAACGCGAAGACGAGGCCCGCGACAGCGCAGAGCATCGAAAGAGTGATGCCCGAGGATAGAAACGATAAGGCGAATAGAGTCATAAATGGGTCCCGGAGAGAGGAAGGCAGGACATTAGAGGGATTTGCCCGGGTGGCAACCGCAATGTCGCTCGTCCGCGCGCTGTTCAGAGGACCTAACGGAAAGTGAGCGCTCGCTGTAGACGCTTCCCTCTGGGAAGCGCGGGAGCCAGCGCCGCGGCCCCGATGTGCCCGCGCTCCCAGAGGGAAGCGTCTAGAGCTCGAAGACCGAGCGGAGGCGCCGAAGGAAGGTGGCGCGGGTACTCGCGCGCGGTGTTTTCCTGGCTCAATCCCTGCGCCAGATCCTTGAGCAGGCCTTCGGTTTCCATTTTGCGGGTCGCGAGCAGCTCGCTCAGTTGCGTCACGCACTCCGGCGCCTCGCGCAGGACGCTGGCCATGGCGGGCTTCTGGATCTCGATCACTTCGCAATCATCCTCCGCCCGGACCGTGGCGGTGCGCTGTTCGCCGGTAAGCAGGGACATTTCGCCGAAACAATCGCCCATCCGGAGCGAACCGACCCGAATGAGGCTGCCATCCTGCGAGACGGAAACGGCGGCCGCGCCATGAAGCAGGACAAACATGGAATTCCCGTCCGCGCCCTGCTCGATGATCTTTTCCCCGCGCCCAAAACGGACCGTCCGCGAAGCGCGGATGAGCTGGTCGACCTGCTCGCTCGTCAGGCAACTGAAAAGCGGCTCGCCTTCCAGGATCGCTTTTGTCTGGTCGCGCTCCTCGTCTGGCCGAACGACTCGTTTCCGCGTCATCTCGACGGTGCGAATCGGGAACGGGATGGTGATCTTCTGGCGCTTGAACTTGTACCAGATGTTGGTCCGGATGGCGTCGCAGACGTTGTTGAACTCCTGGTGATTGAGCATCCAGAATTTGATTTCGTAGGAGATCGCAAAATCGCCGAAGTCCTTCAGGTAAACCTTTGGTTCGGGCGACTTCTGCACGCCCTCGGCCTGGAGGGTGGCCTGCATGAGGGCGTCCTTGACCTTGTTTGGCGGGGTGTTGTAATCGACCCCGACGACGATCCGCATGGCGTGGAGCTGCTGCGGGTAATGCAGGTTGATGATCGTTTGCCTAACGATCTCGTTATTTGGAATGTCGAGGTAAATGGCGTCATTGGTGCGCAACCGGGTCGAGCGCCAGTTGATCTCCATCACTTCCGCGTAACGGTCCGCGACCTGGAGCCAATCGCCCACCTTGTAGGGCTTGCTGATCTGGAGCGACATCCCGGCGATGACGCCGCCGAGGAGATTTTGGGTGGCAAAGGCGAGGATGATGGCGGCGGCCCCGGAGGTGGCGAGGAGGCCGCGCAATTCGCGCTCCGCGTGGTAACCAAAACTCAGCACCAGGAGCAGCGCGATGAGGAAAATGACGAGGGCAACGAGCTCGCGGAGGAATTTCGGAATGACGGTCTGGCGTTTCTGTTCGAAATAGAAATCCCAGAGATAGCGGTCGACGAGCGCGATCACGACCGCGGTGCTGAGCAGCACGACGGCGGCGCCGACATGATTGCGCCAGCGCAGATCGAGCCCATAGACCCAGGCCGCGAGATAAAATCCGAGAGTCAGCGCGAAGAGCTGGAAGAAAACTCCGAAGGGCACGCCGGCGCGGCGTTTCAGGAGACGCCCGAGGGCGAGCGTGACGAGAAAAGTCGCGATGAAAACCGCGATCGTCGCGACCGATCGTTGGGCGTCAGCCAGGGCCAGCATTCGTTAGGGCCGGAGCATAGCAGAGCCACGGCCCGGCCGACAAGGCGCTTCGCCGGGCGCCGACCGAAAGTTCAGAGACGCGGCGGCGCAGACGACGAAGCCAGAGCCAGCCGGCAAGGAAACAAAGTCCGCCGAGCGGCGTGATGGCGCCGAGCCATTTTACATTCGTTAGGGCGAGCAGGTAAAGGCTGCCGCTGAAGAGCACGATCCCGGCGACGAAAAGGCTGGAAGAGGCCCGGCTCGCGGCGGGCAGAACGGCCAGGACGAGGAGGGCGAGGGCGTGGATAAAGTGGTAAAGCACGGCGGTCTTCCAGACCTCGGTGGTGTCGTTAGTCAGAAGCGTGGCCTTGAGGGCGTGCGCGCCGAACGCGCCCAGCCCGACCGCCAAAAAGCAAAGCGCCGCCGCGAGGCGAAAGAGGAGCACGTTCATGCCCGAAGCTGTCGCTGCGACCAGCCTCACGCAACTGCCGGAATAGGCTTGACCCTGCCGCGGCCGCTCGAGAAAATCGGGTCGCGCCGGGGAAAGCGGGGCGCTTCCGCCAAGGGAACGGTTCGATGGCCGGCGTCTGAACCGAAGGAGACTTACGCCTATGAAAACGACCCTTGTCACTCTCGTCCTCACCCTCATCCTGGTCGCGAACGCTGCGGCCGAAACCTTCACCGTCAACAACACCGCCGATCCCGGCAACGGCACCTGCGACGCCTTCGGCTGCACTCTGCGCGAGGCCATCACCGCCGCCAACGACAACCCCGGCGCCGACACCATCGTCTTCAACATCCCGGGGACTGGCGTCAAGACGATCTCGCCCACGAGCGCTTTTCCCTCCCTCGCCGAGGCGGTGACGATCGACGGTTACACCCAGCCCGGCGCCTCGGAAAATACCCTCGCGATCGGGAACGATGCGGTGCTGTTGATCGAGTTGAACGGCACCAATGCGGGCGCTTTTACCACTGGGCTGACAAGCACTCTCCGGGTCCACGATCCGGGGTTTGGTGATCAACCGTTTTGGCGGTAACGGCATCCTGCTCGCCTTCTTTTCCGCTACGGTCGAGGGTAATTTTATCGGCACCGATCCGACGGGCACCATCGACCTGGGCAACGGCGGCAGCGGAGTGACGACCTTCGAAGGGAGCAACACCATCGGCGGTCTGACCCCGGCAGCGCGCAACCTTATTTCCGGCAATGCTGAGAATGGGGTCGAGGCCACGGCCTTTTCCGGGAACGATACGATCGTCGGAAATTACATCGGCACGGATCGGACCGGCACGGTTGCTCTGGGCAACACCGTGGATGGCATCTTACTCGGCGGTTGCAGGAAACACCGTCGGTGGCACCGAACCGGGCGCGGGCAACCTCATTTCCGGCAATGGCCGGCACGGAATTTTTATTGTCCGCCCCTCCAACACCGTGCAAGGCAACTTGATCGGCACCGACGTCACCGGCACGAACGAGCTGCCAAACGCAGAGAATGGCGTCGTGATTGAAGACGAGACCGACAATCTCGTCGGCGGCACGACGGTTGGAGCGCGGAATGTCATCACCGCAAACGGCATCGGCGTGCTCCTCTCGATGGGGGCGACGGGCAACACCATCCAGGGCAACTACATCGGCACCGATGTGACCGGCATGATCGACCTGGGGGTCGACGATATTTATGGGGTGAGCATCGCGGATTCACCCGGCAATCTGATTGGCGGCTCGGTCCCGGGCGCGGGCAATCTGATTTCCGGCAACTTCAACAACATCCGGGTCGCGGGTGTGGCCTCGACCGACAATCTGATCCAGGGCAACCTCATCGGCACCGACGTCACCGGCAGCGCCGGGATTGATTTTTTCGGCGCCGGCATCGTGCTCGTGAGCGGCTCGGGCACCATCATCGGGGGGCCGGCCGGCTCGGGGAATGTGATCGCGTTTAATGGCGACGGCGGCGGCATCGCGGTCGTCAGCACCAGCACCGGGAACAGCATTTTCGGCAATTCGATTTTCGCGAACGACGGGATCGGGATCAACCTGGTCGGCGGCGTGGAAGACCCTGCCACCGGCGTGACCGCGAATGATTTCCCCGACAGCGACGCCGGCGCCAATAACCTGCAAAATTATCCGGTCATCAGCGAGATCGCGACCTCGCGGGTCGGACCGCACGGTGGAAGGCAGCCTAACGAGCAATCCAAACATCGCTTACGTGCTGAACTTTTACAGCAACGCCGAGGTCGACGCCTCCGGCTACGGCGAAGGGGAAACCTGGCTGGGTTCGCTCGACGTGCAGACCAACGCGCAAAGCACGGTCGGCTTCAGTTTCCCGCTCGAAAGCGACAGCTTCGGCCGCTTCATCACCGCGACCGCGACCGACCCGGCCGGCAACACCTCCGAGTTCTCGCTCGCGAGCGCAGTGGTGCCGCCGCTCAGCCGCTTCCTCAACATCTCCACCCGGCTCCGGGTCCAGACCGGCGACAACGTCCTCATTGGCGGCTTCATCATCACCGGGAACGACCCGAAAGAGGTGATCGTGCGCGCGATCGGGCCGTCGTTAGGCGATTTCGGCGTGGCTAATCCGCTGGCCAACCCTTCGCTCGAGCTGAACTATCCCGGACGGCACCACCGTCGTGATCGAACAACAACTGGCGCGACACCCAGGAAGCGGAAATCCTCGCCACCGGCCTGGCACCGGGCAACAACCTCGAATCCGCCATCCTCGCCACCCTCGACCCCGGCGCTTACACCGCGATCGTGCGCGGGTTCAGCGGCGGCTCCGGCGTCGCCCTGGTCGAAACCTACGACCTTAGCTCCGGCCCTCGATTCCGCCCTGGCCAACATCAGCACCCGCGGCCTGGTCGAGACCGGCGACAACGTCATGATCGGCGGCATCATCGTCGGCCCCGACGCCGCCCCGAGCGGCTCCATTCTGCTGCGCGCGATCGGCCCTTCGTTAGGCGATTTCGGCATCACCAACCCGCTGGCCAATCCGACCCTGGAGCTGCGTGACGGCAACGGCCTCCTCGTCCGGGCGAACGACAACTGGAAAGGGACCCAGCAAGTCGCGATCGAGGCCACCGGCCTCGCCCCAACCCGGGACCTGGAGTCCGCCATTCTCGCCACTCTCCCCGCCGGCAATTACACCGCCATCATGTCGGGCGTGGGTGGGACGACTGGCATCGGCTTGGTCGAGGCTTACCATCTGGACTAGCTGCGGTGGAAAAGGCTTGACCGCCGGAGTTTAAATCGAAAGGATCGGCTCGCGCCGGAAAGCAAACGGCGCGTTAACCCCGAAGCCTTTTCTCAGCCGAAATCGGAACAGCGGGCGAGGATTCGCCCGCACAAGAGAAAGGTGCAGCCATGAAAATGTCGATCCGGCGCGGTCCGTCGATCGCGAAACTTCTTCGCCCGGCAGTTGCCGCGATGTCATCCGCAGGAATGCCGGCGCATATTCGCCGATCCGCCGACGATCTCAGAAATCCCCGACGTGAAACTCGAAATTAGGTCAATCGGATTCCTTTCCCTATCGAACCGACTTCGAGGTGATCGACGACTTTACGCCGCCAGAAGAATCGCAGTCACCGCCGAATCGTCGAACACCGATTTGATCTCGAACGGCGACCTCTCCGTGGAAGCCTTGCTCGCCAGTCGCAGCCCTCACGATCACCCCACCTCGAACAAATTCGGAACGACCCAGATTACCGTGACGGCGCAGGACAGCGACAACGAGATTACAAGCCAGCAGTTCTTCGTGAAAGTCACGCCCCAGCTGCTGAACCCCGGCATCCTAACGAAAGCAGGCGGGCTGGGCTCTCTGGCGCTCGTCGTTGAATACAATCCCGGCGACCCTCCGCTGGAATTGCCGCAGTCGATGGGCGCATTCTCCGGTCCGTTTGAAGTTTATTCGGCCCTGTCCGGCCCGACGTTGCTCTCGGGCACCGGAAATCTCTACGCGCTCTCGAACTCGGTACTGATCAATGGCTCCGGCGGTGAGCGCAGGATCGACGCGGAAGTGGGCGCCTCTATGGAGACGGTGAATGAGCACTTGTTTGCCGAATATAGAGCCTCAGTTTTGAGGGGTTATCAGGACGGCATCCAGCTCGCACCCACGCCGGAATCTCCCCAGATCGGGCCCGGTCTGAAGGGCAGTTTCAGGCCGGCTGGATCCTACACTGACCACCAGCCGTATAGAGCGAATATCGGCATCACGTCTGTCATCTTCCGAGCGCAAAGGGCCTGGAATTACGAGCCTTCATCTTCCGCAATCCCACTCGCGAACGCACCTGCGATCGGGCTGATCTACCAGGATTCCGTCTCCAACGCCATCGTTGCAGGCGACTCTGTCCCGCCCCGCGCGGTCGAACCGCCGGGCGGCGTGGGCTCGACCTTCACCTCGTTCGATCCCGGTGGCATTTCGATCAATTCCAGCTACGTCGCCTTCTACGGAAAGGGCGATCTTTTTAGCGGCATTTACGCGAGGAGGTTGTCCGATGGCGAGCTCTTCGCGGCGGTGGAAAGCTTTACTTTCCAGCAAGGGGATCTCGGCTTCATCTGGGGCGCCTTTCTCGCCGGTGAAAGGGATATTTTCTTCAACGCCGACGCGGGCGTCTACCATGCCGACGCCGAGGGGGCCACGCCGGCCGAGCTCAAGTTCTCCCCAACGGGACTGAATACGAGCCGGGCAAAGTCTTTGCTTCGGGAAATCTGTTTCATCTGGCGGGCAACTACGGCGTGATTGCCGGCCAGGACGACAATTTCAAGAGCACCATTTTCCGCCTGAATCTAACGGACTTTTCGCTCGAGCAGATTGTCCAGCAGGGCGACGCCGCGCCGGGCGGCGGAACTTTCAGCGTCGTCTCAAGGCCCGCAAGATCTCCGATGCGATGGTGGTCTTCGACGGATTCGACGAAAACTTCAAGTATCTCGGCCTTTTCGCCTACCTTTTCGAGACCAAGGAACTCAAGGCGATCGCACTGGTAGGCGAAATCATCGACGGCAAGGAGGTGCGCACACTCGGTTCCCAGTCCCCGGCGCACTGGACGGTTCGGTTCTCGGTTTCACCGCTTATTTTACCGACAACTCCAGCGCGGCCTATCTCACCACGCCGGTGGCCGATTTCACCGTCCCGTTTGGGAATCTCTCGACCCGCCTCGCGGTCGGAACGGGTGACGACGCCGGCATCGGCGGCTTTATCAACACGCTTCGGCCCACCGTCCAGAACGCGCCGCTCGGTGTCGGGGCCAAGCAGGTTGTCATCCGTGCCATCGGGCCGTCGTTAGGCGCGATTTGGCGTGGAGGGGCCGCTGGCCGATCCCGTGCTCGAGCTGCATCTGCCGGATGGCTCGGTCGTGACAAACGACAACTGGCGCGAAACCCAGGAAGCAGGAACTCATGGAGTCGGGACTGGCTCCCAGCGACGACCTCGAGTCGGCCATCCTGACCACGCTCGAGCCGGGCGCTTACACCGCGATCGTGCGCGGGAGCGACGGCAGCACCGGCGTCGGGCTGGTCGAAATCTACGACCTGGATGGAGCGGCCATTTCACGAACTGGGCAACATCAGTACCCGCGGCTCGGTTCGGAACGGGTGACGGCGTCATGATCGGCGGCGTCATCGTCGGCGGGACAGAGAGGCACCGCCTCCACCATGGTCGTGCGCGCGATCGGTCCGTCCCTCGAAGCCTTCGGGGTGGCCAACGCCCTGCAGGATCCGGTCCTCGAGTTACACGACATTTCCGGCGCGCTCCTCGCCACGAACGACAACTGGAAAGAGACCCAGCAAACCGAACTCGAAGCCTCCGGCCTCGCGCCAACCGACGACCGCGAGGCGGCGCTGGAGGTTGCCCTCGGCCCCGGACTTTACACCGCGATCGTGCGCGGAGCGGGCGACACGAGCGGCGTCGCTCTGGTGGAAGCTTATAACCTCGAAGCCGGCGGCCCAGTGGTCGCGAGCAGGATGCCGGCGGCCGATTAATGCTACTCGTTTTGCGCGCGCGACTGCTGGACCTGGTCCGCTACTTCGTGCGCGCGATCGAGCGAATTTTTTGCCCAGTTATGCTCGGAAACCGGACGCGGATGAGTAACCGCCGCGAGACGCTGCCTCGGTCGGCGCCTTCGCCTTGGCCACGCTTTCGTTGCCCTGCCGCTGCCAAACGAAGAGCGCGACGACGCTCAAGACCAGCACCAGAAACGTTTTCATGGACCTTTATTAAAGCACTGTTCAGGCCACCGAATGTAATCCCTTTGTCCCAATTTTGTAGACGTCCGCTAGCTCGCTGAGGATCGATATAGTTTTTAACTCATTCCCCGAAGAATAGGGGACCAAACGCACCAAAAACCACCTATAAACCTCATGAAAAAAATCACCTGTTCGCTTCTCGCCGTCCTCGCGGCGCTTCTCACAGTGGCCAGTCCGGCAACGGCTGGTATTCTCACGCTCGACGACGGCAGCCCCAGCTTCACGCCACCGGATAACTTCATCGACAACACCATCGTCGCCAACACTGTCGTCGTCGGTGGATTAATCGACCTCACCGGCAACGCCACCCTGGTCACCAGCTGAGGGCGATACCGCCACCATCGCAGTCAGCGGAACATATTCGGCCGATACGGGCGAAAAGTTTTCCGTGGCCTACAAGTTTGCGGCGGATAACAACACCGGCAGCCCGATCACTTTCACGCTGAACGGGAGCGTTTCCGGGGTGCCGATTCCGCCCATCGCCGGGACGATTGAGCCTGGCCTGCACGTCTACGAAGGAACGGCCCAACAACCGTCGCCGTTTCCTTTTCCAGTGGCCGGTAACTTCTCAGGCGACCTGACGTTAACCTTCAGTGCGGCATCGCCGACACCTGGGAACGCCCCATCGGCGGCAGCTCCAGGCACGCTTGCGCTCATGGTGCAGCAAATCGATTTCCAACTCGACGTGCTCCCAGCCGACGTGCAACCGCCATCGCAGTCGCAGAACATTTCCACTCGCGGCCTGGTCGGCCTCGGAGATGACGTGCTCATCGGCGGCATCATCATCACCGGAACCGACACCAAACAAGTCGTTCTCCGCGCCATCGGACCCTCGCTCGCCATTTCGAATGTGGACGGTGTCCTGGCTGATCCCACGCTCGAGCTGTATGACTCGACCGGGGCGCTGGTCGCGATGAACGACAACTGGATGGATAACAGTGCGGAAGACCAGACCATCCTGAGCTCCAACGACTTGGATCCCACCGACGACGCGGAGTCTGCCCTGGTTGCGAATCTCGATCCCGGCGCCTACACGGCAATCGTCCGTGGCGTGGATGAAACGACCGGCGTCGCCCTCGTCGAAGCCTACGATCTCGATAACAGCACAACCGATTCGAAACTCGCCAACATCAGCACCCGCGGCCTCATTGGAACAGCCGATAGCGTCATGATCGGCGGCTTCATCCTCAGCGGTGGTGGCGGCGGATTGGCCCAGGTCATCGTCCGCGGCATCGGTCCCTCTCTCGCCGATGACGGCGTGAGCGACGCGCTGGCCGATCCGGTCATTTCCCTGTTAAACGAGAACGGCGACACCCTCGCCACGAACGACAACTGGATGGATGACCCGAACATGGACACGGTGGTCACGAGCGGACTCGCTCCGACCGATCCTAACGAGTCAGCCCTCTACGCTGTGCTGCCGCTCGGTGCCTACACCGTCACCATGCAGGGAGTGAACGCCGAGACCGGCGTCGGCCTCGTCGAGGTCTACAACATCGACGGAACGAGCCCCGTCGCGAAATAAGAACGCCCGCTAAACGCTAAATCAATCAACCAAAAACGCCCGGTCGGGATTCCCGGCCGGGCGTTTTTTATTTCACGGGCACCAACGGCCAAAAGATCGGAATCAAAATACTCGCCGCAATCCAGAGGATGAGATTGAGCGGCACGCCGACCCGCGGGAAATCCGTAAACTTGTAGCCGCCCGCACCGAACACATAGGTGTTGGTCTGGTAGCCGATCGGGGTCGCGAAGCTGGCACTGCAGCCAAACATCACCGCCACCGTGAAGGGCCGCGCGTCCACGCCCATCGCCGCCGCGATCTCAAATGCAATCGGGGTCAGCAACACAGCCACGGCATTGTTGCTGATCAGTTCGGTCAAAACCATCGCGACGAAATACATCACCGAAAGCGTGACCGCCGGACCAAAGCGCCCGAAAGCGCCGGTCACGCCGGTCGCGAGGAGGTGAGCCGCGCCGGTCGATTCCATCGCCTGCCCGAGCGCGAGCATGCCGAAAATGATGAAGAGCAACGGCCACTCGATCGCTTCGTACGCCTCCTCGCCGTCGAGACATTTCATCAGGATCACGAGGATCGCGCCGATCAATGCCAGGACCGTGATCGAGAAAACATTGAAAGCCGCCAGCAGCATAACGGCTCCGATGGTGGCGATCGCGAGTGGCGCCTTGTGCCGGCGGAAGGCGCGCTGTTTCGGCTCGGTCAGGTTAAGAAAATCCCGTTCCTGCATCAGCCGGTGAATTCCTTCCGCCGGTCCCTGCACCAGGAGCGTGTCGCCAAAGGCCAGCCGCACATCTTCAAATTTCTCGCGCAAATTTTCCCCCTGCCGATGCAAGGCCAGGATCAGCACGCCGTAGCGCTGGCGGAAATTCAGATCCCGCAGCGTCTTGCCGACAAAGGTCGACCGGCTCCCGATGATGCCTTCCATCAGGATCGCCTCCCGCGGCTCGGCGTTTTCATCCAGCTCCGCTTCCGAACGGAAAATCACTCCCGGCATTTCCTTGATCGCTTTCACGCCCGCGACCGGCGACTCGAGGAGTAACAGATCGCCCGCTTCGAAAAGCAGTTCATCGAGCGGCGTTTTCAGCCGTTGCCCGTGGCGCACGACATCGATGATGCGCGCCTCGCGCAAACGCACCAGCGGCGTCTCCGGGAGCGTCTTGCCGACCAGCGGCGACTCGCGGCTGATCACCGCCTGGAGCAAAAACTGCCGCGCCATCCCGCTCCCGATGAGCGCCGCCAGCGTCTCGCGCCGCGGGAGCAATTTGCGCCCGATGATGAGCAGGTAGGCGATGCCGATGAGCGCATAGCAGAGTCCGAGCGGCGTGATCTCGAAGATCGTAAAAGGCACCTGGCCGTGCTGCCGCGTCACGCCGTCGACGAGCAGATTAGTCGAGGTGCCGAGGAGCGTGCAGGTGCCGCCGAGGATGGAGAAAAAGGAAAGCGGGATCAGCAGGCGCGAAGCCTTAAGTTCCGTGCTGCGCGCGAGGGCGAGGACGACCGGCATGAAGACCACCACCACCGGGGTGTTGTTGATGAAGGCCGAGAGCGGCACGGTCAGAACGGCCAGCGCCGCCAGCGCGCGCAGCTCGCTCGTTCCCGCGAGCCGGAGAAAGACCCGGGCCAGGGCGTCGATCGCCCCGGTTCTTTCCAGCGCCGCGCTCAGGACAAACATGCAGCCGATCACGATCGGCGCGCTGTTGCTGAAAACCGAGAGCGTCTCCTCCGTCCCGAGAATGCCGGTGATCACCAGTACGCCCATGGCCGAGAGCGCAACCAGATCGGGCGACATCCATTCCCGCAGGAAGGCGATGAAGACCAGCACGACCAGCGCGAAAACGACGATGAGTTGAAACAAATGCACGTCCATGGTTTCGCAGCGAGATTCGGGCCGGCCATTTGTCGCCGACAATGCGCCCGATCACAATCGTGAAATCACGCCCCGCAGCCGATTGCGTTTCGGTTGCGCACGCGACCTCGGCCGGTCTACCCTTTCCGAGACGGATGCGACCCATGGCGCCGATTGAAAAAAATTTCCTGGCTGCGACTCGGCGGAGAGTAGCCCTGCCCGAAGTCGCCCTTCTCCTCGCCCTCCTCGTCGCCGGTTGCTCGCGGATGAACTACCAGGACCGCGCCCGGACGCCGCTCAAGCCGATGCAGTCGGTCGTGCACGCAAAATCAAGCGACTTCGACACGCCGCCCAAAGTGCTGGAAGGAACCCGCCCGGAATATCCGGAGCTCGAAGCCGATCGTCGGGAGAAAGGCTTCGTCAGCGTCATCTGCACCATCGGGGTGGATGGCAAAGCCAGCGACTTTGCGATCGAGACGATGACCAATCCCGCCTTCGCTTACGCGGCGATGGTCGCGATCTCGAAATGGCGTTGGGCGCCGGCGATGAAAAACGGTCGACCGGTGGCGCAGAAAATCCGCGTCCCGATGCATTTTAACGCCTTGTAAGCGCAGCCCTGCGACGACGACGATCTCGCCCTCACGTCGCGCCCGGCGGAACAGGAGCCCGCTCGAGACGGCGTATGACCGGCCGACAGAGCAGCGCGGGTGTCGTGCTCGCCACCGCCCCTTCTCCGCTCCCCGGCGGACGCATTCGTTATGACTTTTGTTTATTCTTGTCGTCACGCTTTCGAAGGCGCAAAAGATGAGCATGGCCGAGAAAAAGGAAACCACATCGGCGGGAAAGGCCGCGTCTACAAACAAGACCTCTTCCCGCGCGTCGATCGCGAAAAAGTCCAGTAAACGAGAAGCAGCCCGCGGTCTCCAGGTGCGTCCCACGACGGCGGCGATCGACAAAATCATGCGCGCGACGCCGACCATGGAATGGAACGACGCCGGGGTTGGAGTGGGTCCCGCGAGCGGCGCCGACCTTTCGGTGAGTTCCGCCGGGGATAAGAGAAAGGTGAAGCGAAAGACGCACATGGGAGCGGACAAAGGTACCAGCGGCCTCTCCACAGGGAGCGGCCTGGAGGTAGCCGATTCGCCGGATTTCTTCCCGCGCCTAACGGCCAACTGGGTGGGCGTGGATCGGAATTTCAAGAACGTCGCCCAGCCTACGATGGGACCGCCCGCGATCGAGTTGGTCGATCAATCGGGCAACATCTCTCTCCGCTTGCGCAAGAGCTTCAACGAGTTCGTTAGGCTGGGAGAATATGGCGGGACCGCGGGACTCTGGGTCGGGGTCAGCGATGAACTGCCCGGCCGCGTCGTCATCCGGGCCGGGAATAACGAGGGCCGGATTCTTTTGGATAGCGCCGATAGCTCGGTCTCGCTCCGGGCGGCGGACGGCAGTGTGCGCGGCCGCTTCTTTCCCACCGCGGAAGGAGCCGCCCTGCAGTTGTTTGATTCCAGCGGCAAGCCTTTTGCCTATCTTGGCAACTTCGATGGTTACGGTGGCCTCGCCCTCGGCGGCGCCGATCGCTTTCCGGGCCGGATCGCTCTCTTTAAGGGTAATCTCGGCGCGCAAATTGTTCTCGATGCCGAGACCGGCGACATCGTGCTCAATAATGCCGATTGCGCCGAGGAATTCGACATGAGCGAACCGACGGCCGAGCCCGGCACGGTCCTGGTGCTCGACGATGAGCCAGGCCGCCTGCGACCCAGCGATGCACCGTACGACACGCGCGTTGCCGGCGTCATTTCGGGCGCGGGTAAATTTCGCCCCGGTATCGTGCTCGACCGCAAAGCCTCGCGCGCAGGTCGGCGTCCGGTCGCGCTCATGGGCAAAGTTTTTTGCCGCGTCGAAGCCAACTCTTCTCCGGTGCGCCCGGGAACGCTTTTGACCACTTCCGAGACACCGGGTCACGCCATGGCGGCGACGGATCGCGACCGCGCCTTCGGCGCCGTTCTCGGCAAAGCGCTGGCCGGGCTCGAAAGCGGTTGCGGTCTGGTCCCAGTGCTCGTCGCGCTGCAATAAGGAGGCCTCATGTCACTCTCCTTGCGCAACACCGCCTATGCCTTGGATGACACCTCCGGGTCCTGGAGCCTGAAAAAGTCCGCCAACATCCCGATCTCGCCCTCCGCCCTGCCCGATAATGGCACCATCTCGGTGCGCAAACTGGCGACCCGCTTCAGCGGCGCGGGCGGCGCACTCCGCGCCCTCCGCAGCGGCCGCAATATCTGGGCGCATATGAGTCGCGCCACCATCGTCAAGGAACTGCGCGATCGCCTCCGGGATCCCCTCATCATGTGCCAGAATCCGACCGGTCTTTGCGGACCCTTCGCGATCATGGTGGAGCTGGCCCGGCGGCGGCCGCACCGCTACGTCCTCGCGGCCAAGGAACTGCTCGAACACGGGCGGCTCACCTGCCCCAATGGGCGGGTGATCTACGCCGAGGAAGAATTGCGTCAGGAACCAGTGGCCGCCGGTCCCATTGGGCAGGTCGATTGGTTGATCGCCGCCTCCATGCGCGACGACGCCAACATCTGGGAGGATGTCGACGACGACGCCAATGGCATCGAGTCGATGACTTTCTGGGACGAGCAACGGAGTTGGATCCGCGATGTGCTCGATCTTCCAAACGGGGGCTGGGAAACCTGCTTTTCCTGGGGCGAGATCGATTGCATGCGCAAAGCGCAGAACGCAGTCAACGCCGGCGGAGTTGCCTGTTTCCTGATCGACGTCAACCTCCTCATAAACGGACACAGCGACCGGGAGGAAAACATGTGGTGGCGCAAGTCCGCGCACATCGCGCGAAAGAAACCTTCCGGGTACGGCAACAAGGTCCACAGCAAGGATGACGACATCCCGCCGGATCACTGGGTCATTTACCTCGGCGGTTTCAATCTTGGATCCGACCCGGACGACGACGATCCGATTGAGATCAAACTCTGGTCATGGGGGCAAGTCTACAAAGTGACCGGCACAGTGGACGCCTTTGCCGAGTATCTCTACGCCGTCACCACCGGGCGAAACTAGCCTTGTTCGTTAGGCAGAAACGCCCTTGCCAGTCCCGCTGCCTCCCTCGTGGAATTGACGCGCCCGCAGAAATGCGGTTCATCGTTAAGCCATGAGTCGCATCCTGATTGCCGACGACCAACCCGATGTGCTCGAGGCCTTGCGCATCCTGCTCAAGGGCGAAGGCTACCAGACCGACGCCGTCACTTCGTTAGGCGCAGTCATGAATTCCCTCGAGAAACGCACCTACGCGCTCCTCATGATGGACCTGAATTACACCCGCGACACCACCTCGGGACAGGAAGGGCTTGAGGTCATCCCGCGCATCCAGGCCCTCGACGACACCCTGCCGATCGTGGTCATGACCGCCTGGGCCACAGTCGATCTCGCGGTCAAGGCGATGAAGCTCGGAGCCCGCGATTTCGTGACCAAGCCGTGGGATAACGACCGGCTCCTCGCCATCGTCCGCACCCAGATCGCGCTCGGCAGCGCTCTCCGCAAAAGCCAGCAGCTCGAGGCGAAGAATGAGCTCCTCCGCGGCAAGATGCCCAACATCATTTCCGAATCGCCGCGGATGCGGCCCGTCATTGAACTCGTCACCCGCGAGCGCACCCAGATCGCGCTCGGCAGCGCTCTCCGCAAAAGCCAGCAGCTCGAGGCGAAGAATGAGCTCCTCCGCGGCAAGATGCCCAACATCATTTCCGAATCGCCCCGGATGCGGCCCGTCATTGAACTCGTCACCCGGGTGGCGCCCTCCGACGCGAACGTTTTGATCACCGGTGAAAACGGCACGGGCAAAGGTTTGATCGCGCAGGCGCTCCACTCCCTCTCGACCCGCGCGAGCAAGATCATGATCACGGTCAACATGGGCGGTTTGTCCGAAGGCGTTTTCGAAAGCGAGCTCTTCGGCCACGTCAAAGGCGCCTTCACCGATGCCAAGACCGACCGCGCCGGCCGCTTCGAGCTGGCCGACGAGAGCACGCTTTTCCTCGATGAAATTGCCAACCTCCCGATGACGCAGCAGGCCAAGCTCCTCCGCGTGATCGAGACCGGCGAGTTCGAGCGCGTCGGTTCCTCGCGCACTCTGCACGCCAACGTCCGGATCGTTTCCGCGACCAACTCCAACCTCACCGAGGAAGTCGCCGCCGGCCGCTTCCGGCAGGATCTGCTCTTTCGTTTGAACACGATCGAGGTCCCGCTCCCGCCCCTGCGTGAACGCCGCGAAGACATCGCGCCGCTCGCCGCCCATTTCCTCCGCCAGCATGCGGAACGTTATCGGAAAAAACTTTCCGGCTTCGAGCCCGCCGCTCACGAAGCACTCATGCGCCATGAATTTCCCGGCAACGTGCGCGAGCTCGATCACGTCATCGAACGCGCCGTCCTCATGTCGCAGGGCGCGCAGATCAAAAAGAACGATCTCGGCCTAACGAGCGGCTCGGACGGCTCGCCCCGCCTCGAGGAAATGAGCCTCGAGGAAGTGGAAGCGTTCCTGATCAAAAAAGCGCTCGCCCGGCACGAGGGCAACGCGCGCAAGGCGGCCGAGTCGTTAGGCCTGAGCCGGAGCGCCTTTTACCGCCGCCTCCAGCATTATGGCCTGTGAGATGGCTGACCTCTGATTGTTAGACTGGGAGGAAAAACGTGGCCGCTCCGGCAAACCAGCAATCCGCCCTCAGGAATCAGAAACATCCGCGACGCTTCTCCCATGAAACCCGTCTCACCTGGCTGACCCTCGGTGCGGCCGGCCCGGCCATCATCATCGCACTCGCGCTCCTCTGGTTCGGCGATTTCAGCGCCAAGGTGAGCTGGACTCTCACCCTCCTTCTTGGCAGTTGTGCGCTCGCTTTCCTCGCCAGCGCGCGGGAACACACCGTCCGTCCGCTCCAGACGATGAGTAACCTGCTCGCCGCGCTCCGCGAAGGCGATTACTCCATTCGCGCCCGCGGCGCGCGAGCGGACGACGCGCTCGGCGAAGTGCTGCTCGAGATCAATCAGCTCGGCGAAACTTTGCGCGTGCAGCGGCTCGGCGCCTTCGAAGCCACCGCCCTTCTCCGCACCATCATGGCCGAGATCGATGTCGCGGTCTTTACCTTCGATCCCGATCGCCGCCTCCGCCTCGTCAACCGCGCGGGGGAAAATTTGCTTCGCCAACCGATCGACAAACTCCTCGGCCGCCGGGCCAGCGACCTCGGCCTCGCCCAATGTCTCGACGCCAACGAGGACGCGCCCCTCAGCCTCACTTTCCCCGGCGGCAGCGGTCGCTGGGGCGTGCGGAAAAGCAATTTCCGCGAACGCGGTCTCCCCCACGAACTGCTCGTCATGACCGATCTCAGCCGCACCCTGCGCGAAGAGGAAAGGACCGCCTGGCAGCGACTCGTTAGGGTGCTCGGCCATGAAATGAACAACTCCCTCGCCCCGATCAAGTCGATCGCGGGCAGCCTCGAGAGTTTGCTCCGGCGCGATCCGCCGCCGGCCGATTGGCGGGACGACGCCCGCAGCGGTTTGAACGTCATCGCCTCCCGGGCCGAGTCGCTCAGCCGCTTCATGCAGGCCTATGCCCGGCTCGCCCGTCTGCCGCCGCCGCAGAAGGAGCCGGTCGATCTCGGCGAACTCGTTAGGCGGGTGGTCGGACTCGAAACCCGGCTCGCCGTTCGACTCGCCGAAGGAGGGACAATCACGATCCCGGCCGATGCCGCGCAGATCGAGCAACTGCTCATCAACATCCTGCACAACGCGGTCGACGCCGCGCTCGAGACCGGCGGAAAAGTCACCGCCGGCTGGCGCGAACGGGGCGATTGCGCGGAAGTCTTCGTCCGCGACGAAGGGCCCGGCATCATGAATCCAGCCAACCTTTTCGTCCCCTTCTTCACCACCAAGCCAGGCGGTTCGGGCATCGGTCTCACCCTCAGTCGCCAGATCGCGGAAGCGCACAACGGCTCGCTCACCCTCGTCAACCGGACCGATCGCACCGGCAGCGAAGCTCTCCTTCGTTTGCCTCGTTAGGGCCTAACGAATCCGTATGCGGCCGAGCCGCTCCCCTCTTGTCATCCCGAGCCGGCGAAGCGCGGCGAGGGACCTCCCAATGGGCGATCGATCCTCTCGCCGCCTAACGACCTGATCTGGACGTGACTTTTTGCCCGTGGCGCAAGCCGCTCGACGCTCGTGAGGTCCCTCGCCGTCTTCGCGGCTCGGGATGACAACCGGGGCCAAGCGAAGCGACGTCCCGTAATCGGGACGACTCAATCCCAACGTCGAGGCAAAAGCCATGCCAGTCCGAAATTGTCGCTTTCGATATATCTCTTAACGACAACGACTTATAAAAATAAAAATCCCTTGGCACGGCCATTGCAATAGGGGGCGGCAGTTCGGGAAAGTTTCCTGAATCCAAACGGTGAGACTGAACGCATCTCACCAGTAACAACCACTAAGAAAATGAAAAACACACCTCAAGTCCAAGACCTCACTCAGCGGGACGAAGCGAATCCGCGCACCGAGCGCCAGGGTTCGAGCTTCCCGCAAATCAGCCACAGCTATCAAAGCTCACAGTTGCTCGGCAGCTGCGGAACCCCGGTGAAATTTCACCGGCCCGCTTTCTCCGAGATCAGCAACGAGTATTTCGCCGAAGAAGCTGCCCGCGGCTTTCTCGTCGACACCGGCGTTTTCGCCGCGCTCATCCTGACCGCGCTCTTCCCGATCGTGAATGGTCTCCAGGCCGTCGCGACGCTGATTCAAACCCTGAACGTGCTTTAAGCGCGCTCCTGGCTCATCATCATGCAAAGAAGCTTCGAAGTGATCGGCGGTGGCACTGAGCCCGCGCGCGCTCCGGGCTTCACACCTGTCTCTTCGTCCATGGATGTCCCGCGCCCCGATGTTGCCCGCAAGAAAAAGAAACGGCGGCTCATCATCGGCGGCGCGTCCGTGCTCGGCCTGATCCTGATCACGGTCGCCATTTCGCGTTTGAAACCGGCCGCGGTCAGCGTCGATCGCGCCGCGGTCTGGGTCGACACGGTCAAGCGCGGCCCGATGGTCCGCCAGGTCCGCGGGCTTGGCACGCTCGTGCCGGAAGACATCCGCTGGATTGCGACCAACAAGGAAGGCCGGGTCGAAAAGATCGTCGTTAGGCCAGGCGCCAAGGTGGAACCTGAGACAGTCATCCTCGAGCTTTCCAGTCCCGACCTTGAACAAGCCGCGCTCGACGCGCAGTCGCAGGCCACCGCCGCGGAAGCCGAGCTCACCACCCTCCGCGCCACTTTGCAGCGCGAGTTGCTCAACCAGGAATCCAATACCGCCCAGGTCCATTCCGAATATCAGCAGGCGAAAATGGAAGCCGAGACGAACGAAAGCCTGAAGAAAAACGGGCTCATCGCCGACCTCGCTTACAAGACTTCCATCATCAAGCGGGACGAACTCAAGAACCGCGACGAGATCGAGATCAAGCGCCTGGAATTTGCCCGCGACTCGATCGAACCGCAGCTCGCCGCCAAACAGGCGACCGTGAATCAGCTCCTCGCCGCCGCGAAATTGAAGGCGCGCGATGTCGAAGCGCTCCACGTCAAAGCCGGCATGACCGGCGTGCTGCAACAACTGCCGGTCGAAGTGGGTCAGCGCGTCGTCGCCGGAACCAATCTCGCCCGCGTCGCCGACCCGGCGAAGTTAAAAGCGCAGATCAAGATCGCCGAGACCCAGGCGAAGGACATCCAGATCAACCAGCCCGCTTCGATCGACACCCGCAACGGCGTCGTCGCCGGCCATGTCACTCGCGTCGATCCCGCGGTCGAGCAGGGCACCGTCACGGTCGACGTCGCGCTCGACGGCGCGCTCCCGAAAGGCGCGCGCCCCGACCTCAGTGTCGACGGCACCATCGAACTCGAACGTCTCGACAACGTCCTCTTTGTCGGCCGCCCCGCCTTCGCCCAGGACGGCGCGACCGTCGGGGTTTTCCGACTCAACTCGAGCGGCGAAGCCTTGCGCACCCCGGTCCATTTCGGCCGCAGCTCGGTCAACACCATCGAAATCCTGAGCGGCCTCAACGCCGGCGACCAGGTCATCCTTTCCGACACCAGCGCCTACGATTCGCACGACCGCATCCGTTTGAACTGATGAAGCGATTCACCTCGGACCAACAAGAGAGCGGCGAAAGCCATCGCTGTAGACGCTTCGCTCTGCGAAGCGCGGGAGGAGCGTCCTTTACCCGCAGTGATCCTCCATCCCATCCGGGCCTAAATCCGCGCCTCCCAGAGAGAGGCGCCTACAACCTGTCGGCGGTTTTCCAATCAACCACAACAACACCACATGACTAACGGCAACCACACTCTGATTCACCTCGACGGCGTCACGAAAGTTTTCCTGACCGACGAAGTCGAGACCCACGCGCTTTCCGGCATTCACCTCGACATTCGCAGCGGCGAATACGTCTCCATCGCCGGTCCGTCCGGTTGCGGAAAATCGACCCTTCTTTCCATCCTCGGGTTGCTCGACACGCCATCGGACGGCAGCTATTCGCTCAAGGGCGGCGAGGTCGCGAACCTCTCCTTTCCCGAGCGCGCCCGGATCCGGAATCGCGAGATCGGTTTTATTTTCCAAAGCTTCAACCTCATCGGCGACCTGACCGTTTACGAGAACGTCGAGCTGCCCCTGACCTATCGCGGGATGGGCGCGAGCGAGCGCAAGACGTTTGTGAACGAAGCGCTCGAGCGTGTCGGCATGGCCCATCGCTCGAAACATCTCCCGAGCCAACTCTCCGGCGGCCAGCAGCAGCGCGTCGCGGTCGCGCGCGCGCTCGCCGGCAAACCGGCCATCCTCCTGGCGGACGAACCGACCGGCAACCTCGACTCGCGCAACGGCGAAGCGGTGATGGATCTCCTGAAGGAACTCCACGCCGGCGGCGCGACCATCTGCATGGTCACGCACGACCAGCGATTCGCGCAGCACGCCGATCGCACCATTCACTTGTTCGACGGCCGCGTGGTCGAGGACAAAATCGCCGCCTAACGAAGGAACGAAAAGATGCGTTGGAACGATCTCAGCGACGGATCGATCAAAACGCTTCTCATCCTCGCGCTTCTCCTCGCCAACCTCGCGCTCGCAGGCGCGCGTCGCAGCGCTGGACTGGGGAGCGCGGGCGCCCCGCCCGCTGTGTCACGCGCCTCGCGGGACACTCTTTTGCGCCCCGAGAGCTTTTTGGCGGGGGCGCCAAAAAGAGCGGGCGAGGCGCCCGCGCTCCCCGGACAACACTGCCACGCTAACGAAGCAATGAACAATGCTCCAGGAAATCCGCCACGCGCTCCGATTGCTGGTCAAAAACCCGCTCTTCACCCTCGTCGGCATTCTGACGCTCGCCCTCGGAATCGGCGCCACCACCGGGGTCTTTACCCTCGTTAACGCGCTCCTCATTCGCCCCCTCCCCTACGAAGATCCGGCGCGGCTCGTTCTCCTCTTCGAGCACTTCAAGGATCAGCACCTCGACGCCATCCCGGTCTCGCCGCCGGAATTTCTCGAATACAAAAACTCTGTCCGCAGCTTCGACAAGCTCGCGGCTTTCAACACCACCACCTACAACCTCGTGGAGGGCGACGTCCCCGAGCGCGTCTCCGGCGCGGTCGTTTCGGCCGATCTCTTTCCATTGTTAGGCGTGCAGCCCATCCGCGGCCGCACTTTCCGCCCCGAGGAAAACGCCGCCGGGCGCGACGACGTCGTCGTGATCAGCGAGCGACTCTGGCGGCGGAAATTCGATCGCGACCCGCGCGTCCTCGGGAGCAAGTTGCTGGCTGACGGCCGCACCTTCACCGTCGTCGGGATCATGCCGGCGAGTTTCGAGTTTCCGCTCCCGCTCTTCAATGTCACCGGCGGAAGTTTCGGCGAGCGGGTCGAAATCTGGCAGCCGCTCGGTTTCACGGATGAAGAGATGAAACGGCGCGGCTCGCGCAGTTACGGCGTCATCGGCCGGCTCGCGCCGGGCGCGTCCGTGGCCCAGGCCCAGGCCGAGCTCGAGACCGTCGTTAGGGGAATGCGCGCCCGGTTCCCAAACAACTACCCGCAGACCGAAAGCTTCGGCGCCGCCCTTTATCCGCTCCAGGAACAGGTCGTCGGCGGGATGAAGCCGCTCCTTCTCATTTTGTCAGGCGCGGTCGCGCTCGTCCTTCTCATCGCCTGCGCCAACCTCGCCACCATGCTCCTGGCCCGCGCCACCGCCCGCGAACGCGAGATGGCGATCCGGGTCGCGGTCGGCGCCAGCCGCGCCCGTTTGCTCCGCCAATCTCTCACCGAAAGCATCGTCCTCGCCCTGCTCGGCGCCGGCGCCGGCGTCTTGCTCGCGATCTGGGGCGTCGACCTCGTGAAATCGATCGGCGCCCAGACCATCCCGCGCCTGAGCGAAGTGAGCATCGATTCCACCGTGCTCTTCGTCACCCTCGCGATCGCGGTTGGCTCGGGGCTGGTTTTTGGACTCGTCCCCGGCCTCGCCAGCGGCAAACCCGACCTGACCGAATCGCTCAAGGAAGGCGGACGCGGTTCCACTTCCGGCCGGCGCCACAACCGGCTGCGCAACGCGCTCGTCATCGCCGAAGTCGCGCTCGCCCTCGTCCTCCTGACCGGCGCGGGCCTGCTCCTCAAAAGTTTCGTTAGGCTGCAAAGCGTCCATCCCGGTTTCAATCCGAAAAACGTCCTGACCGCCGAGATTTCCCTGCCCGAGCTGCGTTATCCCGACCGGCCGGCCCAGGCCAATTTCCTCTCCGAACTTTCTCGCCGCGTCGCCGCCTTGCCCGGGGTGAGTCACGCCGGTTTCACCACCATCCTGCCCATGAGCGGGACGAACAGCGATTCCTCCTTCGACATCGAAGGCCGCGTCTCCGACGACGCGCATCCCGGGCCGGATGAAGAGATTCGCCTCGTCTCCGACGACTACTTCCGGACGCTCGAGATGCCGTTGATTCAAGGGCGCTTCTTCAACGCCGGCCGACAATCTCGACGCCCCCGGCGTCGTGATCATCAACCAGGCGCTCGCAACCCGCTATTGGCCTAACGAGATTCCAATCGGGAAACGCTTGCAGATACCAACCCGGGAAGGTCGCGTTTGGGCCACGATCGTCGGGATCGTGGGCGATCTCCGCCATCGCGGGCTCGATCAGCCGGTCAAGCCGGAGTGGTACGTCCCGCTCTCGCAGGCCCCCTACCCGTCCGTCATCCTCGCCATCCGGAGCGCGCAGGATCCGGCCAGCCTAACGAACGCCCTGCGCGGCGCCGTCCAGGCGATCGATCCGACCCTGCCCGTCGCGCATGTCCGCACCCTCGAGCAGGTCATCTCCGATTCGGTCGCGCCGCGCCGGCTCTCGGTCGTTCTGCTTTCGGTCTTTGCCGGGATCGCGCTCGTCCTCGCCTCGGTCGGTATTTACGGCGTGATGTCGTTTCTCGTCGTGCAACGAACCCACGAAATCGGAGTGCGCATGGCCCTCGGCGCGCAGCGCTCCGACGTCTTGCGCCTCGTTATCGCACACGCTGGCACTTTGATCGGCGCGGGCACGCTGCTCGGATTGATCGTCGCCCTTTTCAGCACCTCGGTCCTGCGCTCGGTCCTCTACGAAGTGAGCGCGCTCGACGTCCCGATTTTTCTTTTCGTCACTTTCATCCTCGCGGCGGTGGCCTTGCTCGCGAGTTACATCCCGGCGCGACGCGCGACCCGCGCCGATCCCATGGTGGCCCTCGGCCGCGGTTAAGCTCATGACTGAATCACTCATCCGCCTGCAGCACGTCGAGCGCTCCTATCCGTTAGGCAAACAACAGTTCTTCTTTGTCCTGCGCGACATCGATCTCGCGGTTGAGGAAGGCGATTTCGTTTCCGTGATGGGCCCCTCGGGCGCCGGTAAATCGACCCTCCTCCACTTGTTAGGCATGCACGACTTCGGCTGGACGGGGGAATATTTCCTCAACGGCGTCGCCGTCCATCAGCTCAAGCCGAAAGAGCGCACCACCCTGCGCAATGAGCAGATCGGTTTCGTTTTCCAAAACTACAACCTGCTCGATGACCTGACCGTTTACGAGAATCTCGACATCCCGCTCTCCTACCGCCGTTACAGCAAATCGGAGCGGACCGCGCTCGTGGCCGACACGCTCGATCGTTTCTCGATCGTCGGGAAAAAAGATCTCTACCCGCGCCAACTCTCCGGCGGTCAGCAACAGCTCGTCAGCATCGCGCGCGCAATCATCGCCAAGCCAAGACTCATCCTGGCCGACGAGCCGACCGGCAATCTCCATTCCAGCCAGGCCGACGAGATCATGCAGCTCTTCAAGAAGCTCAACGCCGAGGGCACCACCATCATCCAGGTCACCCATTCCGAAACCAACGCCGCCTACGGCAACCGCATCATTCAACTCCGCGATGGCTGGATCACGTAACACAGGCGTCTCGCCTGTCACGTCGCGCGGGCGTCCCGCCCGGCGTGTCCGACTCTGCGGGCGAGACGCCCGCGCAAACCCAGCAGGCGGGACGCCTGTATTACTTATGAAAACCCTACTCACCACTACCGCAATCCTTAGTCTCACCGTCATGGCCGCCTCCGCCACGACGGAGGAAAACATTCACGAAACCCGCGCCGCGAAACCGGGCGGCACCCTCGTGGTCGACGTCGACTTCGGCTCGATCGACGTCGCGCCAGGCGAGTCCGACAACGTCGTGATCGACGCCCATCGCAAGATCTCGGCTTCGTCGAAGGAAAAGGAGCAGGAATATTTCCAGAAAGTGCCGATCACGATCACGACCGAAGGCGACAAGGTGATCGTGCGGGCCGTGCAAAAGCACGAGTCGTTCGGCACGCAGGTCTGGAATTTGCTCGGCAAGCACAGCCGAACCGAAGCCCGCTACACCATTCGCGTGCCGGCAAATTTCGGGACCGATCTTGATACCAGCGGCGGCAACATTTCGGTCAGTCGTCTGACCGGAAACCTCAAAGCCGACACCAGCGGCGGCGATCTCAACTTCGCCCAGATCCGCGGCGACATTCACGCCGACACCAGCGGCGGCGACATCATCGCGAAGGATTGCGAAGGCACGACCAATCTCGACACCAGTGGCGGCCGAATCGAAGTCACGGGCGGCCGCGGCAAATTGAACGTCGATACTTCCGGCGGCAACGTCACCGTCCTGAACCGCGTCGGCGACACGAAAGTGGAGAGCAGCGGCGGCAAACTTCGCCTCGGCAACATCAGTGGAAAACTAAACGCCGAAACTTCCGGTGGCTCGGTTTCCGCGATTCTGCCCTCGCCCTTGGCGGGCGACGTGCGGCTCGAAACGTCTGGCGGCAGCATCACGGTCGTGACACCGGCGAACGCCGCCCTCACGATCGATGCCGAGACCAGCGCCGGCAGCGTGCGGAGCGATTTGCCGATCGCCAACATGAAACGCGATGACGATTCACTGCAAGGCACGATCAACGGCGGCGGGACCAAACTCGTCCTGCGCAGCAGCGCCGGTTCGATCAACATCGTCTCCGCCGACAAGGAGACCGCCCAGCAATAGATCTGGCCTAACGAGTAGAGCAAACATGTTGCGCGACGTCCGTTACGCCATTCGGATGCTGCTGAGGTCTCCCGGCTTCAGCCTCGTTGCCATCGCCACCCTCGCGCTCGGGATCGGGGCCAACACCACTATCTTCAGCGTCATCAACGCGGTTCTCCTGCGCCCGTTGCCCTACCCGGAAGCCGATCGCATCGTCACCTCTGCGGAATCGCTGCCGGATCAGCCCGAGATCTCGATTTCGTGGCCGAATTTCCTCGATTGGAAAGCCGAGAGCACGGTTTTCGAATCGCTTGCGGTCGGCCGCCGCGAATCATATAATCTCAGCGGCCTGCCGGGCCGCGATCCCGAACACGTCTCCGGCTTCGTGGTCACGGCGCCGTTTTTCAAAGCCGTCGGGGTCGATCCGCAGATCGGGCGCGCGTTTTCCGAAGCGGAAGACAAGCCAGGCGGCGAACGTCTCGCCGTCATCAGCGACGCGGCTTTGGTCGCGCGCTTTCAATCGCGATCCCGCCGTCCTCGGGCGCGACGATCAATCTGCACGACCATCTTTCACCGTCATCGGCGTGATGCCGCCGGCGATGACTTCGCCGAGCGGCGTCGATGTCTGGCTGCCGATGATGCGGCGCGTGCCCGACGGCTGGACGCGCGCGATGCATCCCGCCTCTACGCCTGGGGCCGGCTGAAGACCGGCGTGAGCGTCGAGCAGGCGCAGCAGCAAATGAAATCGATCGCCGCCGGTCTGGAGCAGCGCTACCACGCGGAGAACGCGGGCGTCGGCGTGGTAGTGAAGCTCGCTCCTCGAGAGCCAGGTCGGTCCCTATCGAAAAAATCTCGGCCTTTTGCTTGGTGCGGTCGTTCTCGTTCTGCTCATCGCCTGTGCCAATCTCGCGAATCTGCTCGCGGTGCGGGGCGCGGCGAGAGCGCGGGAATTTGCGCTCCGCGCTGCCCTGGGCGCGAGTCGCGGCCAGCTCATCCGCCAACTCCTGATCGAGAGCCTGCTCATCGCGCTCCTCGGTGGCGGGTGCGGATTCCTCATCGCGTTCTGGGGACGCGACGCCATCATCGCCCTGAGTCCCGCCGGCGTGCCGCGTTTGCAGGATGTGACTCTCGATGGCCGGGTGCTCGCCTTCACCCTCGGGCTCGCTCTCCTGACCAATTTTTTTTCGGCCTCTGGCCCGCGCGGCTTGCCGCTGGCGCCGATATGCAGCTCGCGCTCAAGTCAGGCGCGCACGGAAGTTCGGATTCGTTAGGCGCGCGCCGCACCCGCGACTGGCTGGTCGCGGGCGAAATCGCCCTGACTCTCGCGCTCCTCGTGGCCGCGGCTCTGGTTTTGAAAAGTTTCGCCCGCGCCCAATCGGTCCCCCTCGGGTTTGAACCGCGCGAACTGCTTACCGCCAGTCTCGACCTGCCCTTCCGCACTTACACCTCGACCGAGAAGATCGCGGCCTTCTCCGAGCACGTGCTCGAAAAAGTTCGCGCGCTGCCGGGCGTGACAAACGCGGCGCTTGATTCCAGTCCCCCTCTGACCTCGCGCTGGCAAACCGGCTTCCTCCGCGAAGGCGCACCGGAGCCGCCGCCGGAACAGGCCCTTTCCGCGGATACCGAAGTGGTGACCAGCGACTACTTCACCACCGTGCGAGCGACACTTCTGCGCGGGCGAGCATTCAACGAACGCGATAACGCCAGCGCTCCGCCAGTCACGATGATCGATCGGTTCGCTGGCCGAGAAAATTTTTCCCGGAGAAAATCCGATCGGCAAAGACTGCGGATGGACCCGGCGGACACCGGCAAAAATCAGATGTGGGAAATCGTCGGCGTGGTCGACCGGATCAAAGCCCGCGCCTTCGACGACATCGACACGCTCCCGGTCGTCTATTTTCCGCAAAGGCAGGTCGAGCGGACCAATTACGTTCTCCTTGTCCGGGCTCAGATCACGCCCGCCTCGCTCGAAAAACCGATTCGCGAAATCGTCGCCGCGATCGATCCCGCGCAACCGGTGTTCGAAGTGCGGATCGATGCTGGAACGGGTGCAGGAAACCTGGGCCGCCTCCCGGTTCGTCAGTTTCCTCCTCCTGATTTTCTCCGGGATCGCCCTCCTCCTTTCCATGGTCGGATTGTATGGCGTGCTCTCCTACAGCGCCCTCCGCCGCCTGCGCGAGATCGGCATTCGCCTCGCGCTCGGCGCACAACGCTCCGACATTCGCATCCTCATCCTCGGCCAGGGCATTCGCCTGTTGACTCATTGGCCTAACGATTGGCCTGGTGGGCGTGATCGCCCTCTCGCGCGTCCTGCGCAGCTTCTTTTTGGAGTCAACGCGCTCGACCCCGCGATCTATCTCGGGGTCAGCCTGCTCCTCGCCCTCGCCGCGCTCCTCGCCTGCTGGATCCCGGCCCGCCGGGCCGCGGATGGCGATCCGATTGTCGCCCTTCACTATGAGTAACTCTGCCGCTTTAACTCTCTGACCTAACGAATCAAAAGCTTATGTTCAACGATCTCCGCTACGCTTTCCGCCAGCTCTGCGAAAGAACCGGCTTCACCTTCGTCGCGGTCCTCGCTCTCGCCCTCGGGATCGGCGCCAACACCGCCATCTTCAGCGTGGTCAACGCCGTTCTCCTCAAGCCGCTCCCTTTCCCGCGCCGGAACAACTCGTCGCCTTCGGCCGCATCAATCACGCGCGACCGCGCACCGCGCAGGCAACTCGACTCGCTCAGCTATCCCGACTTCTTCGATTTCCGCGCCCAGAATCACAGCCTCGCGCAGCTCGCGGTTTATCGTGACCGGAGCGCTCGCCCTCACCGATGAAGGCGACGCCCAAAGCTTGCGCGGCAATGAAGTCACGCGGCGAATTCTTCGACGTCCTCGGGATCAAGCCCCTCCTCGGCCGCGCTTTTCGCCGCGCCGATGAAGAAGCCGGCGGCGGCCCGGGCGGTTTCAAGGTCATCCTGAGTCACAATTTCTGGCAGCAGCATTTCAGGCGCGACCGAAGATCATCGGCCAGCATCGCTCGAACTCGACGGCGGCCCTACACCGTCATCGGCGTCATGCCGGCCGGTTTCCAGTTTCCGATCCAGACGGAGCCGATCGAATCTACGTCACGATCGCGGAGGACGCGTCGACTCCGACGGAACCAAGCCGGTCACGGAACAGCGCGGCAATCACAGCCTCCGGCGATCGCCCGCCTCAAGCCGGGCGTACCCATCGCGCAGGCGCAGGCCGAACTGCGCACGCATCGCGGCCGCGCTCGAGAAACAATATCCCGACACACAACACCTATTTCGGCGCCGGCGCTGCAACCGTTGCGCGAAGAATTGGTCGGCGATGTCCGGGCCGCACTTTATGTTCTCTTCGGCGCGGTCGTCTGCGTGCTCCTGATCGCGAACGCGAACGTCGCCAATCTCCTGCTCGCCCGCGCCTCCGTCCGCGCGGAAGGAGATCGCCCTGCGCGCGGCGCTCGGCGCGAGTCGCGGACGCATCGTCCGCCAATTGCTCACCGAAAGCGTGCTCCTCGCCGCGCTCGGCGGGCTGCTGCGGATTGCTCGTCGCGCGTGGGGAACCGAAGTCCTTCTCGCCCGTCCCGCAAAACATTCCGCGCATCGGCGACATTCAACTCGATGGCGTCGTCCTTGCCTTCACTTTCCTGGTCTCGCTCGCCACCGGCATTATCTTCGGGCTCGGCCCGGCCTGGCAGGCCTCGCGCGTCGATCTGCAACACCGCGCTCAAGACAGCGCCCGCGGCACGGGCGGCGGCGCAGGGCAGCATCGGCTGCGCAACGCGCTCGTCATGGCGGAAGTCGCGCTCGCGCTCGTCCTCCTCATCTGCGCCGGCTGCTCATTCAAAGTTTCGCCCGGCTCGGCCAGGTCCATACCGGCTTGCACCCGGAGCGTCTTCTCACCGCGCGCATCGGCTTGCCCGAGTCCGCCTATCCGAAGACCGGAAAACATCATCGCGTTCTTCAGATCAACTCCTGCCGCGGTTCGCGCGCGCTCCCGGCGTGCGAACCGTCAGCACGATCGTGCCGCTGCCCTTGAGCGGGAGCAACATGGTCACCTCTTTCGACATCGAGGAACACCCATGCCGGAGGGCCAGCAGGACGTCAGCCCGGTGCGGATCGCGGGCCGGATTATTTCGGAACGATGGGCATCCCGCTCCGGCAGGGCCGCGCTCTTCGAGCGAGACGCGACCAGCTTCAAATCGAAACCGGTCATGATCGTGAACCAGCGTTTCGCCGAGAAATTTTTCCCCGGCCAAAATCCGATCGGCAAACGGATCAGCCCGGCTTGTCGCTGACCGACGAAGATGGCCCGATGCGCGAGATCATCGGCATCGTCGGCAACGTGAAACACCAGTCGCTCCGGCGCGAATTCACCCCGGAAATGTATGTGCCCGCGACGCAGATTCCCGATGAACTTCTTCTCGCTCGTGGTCCGGACCGACACCTCGATCCGACCGCGCTGACCAGCGCGATTCGCGACGCGCTCGCGCAGATCGACCCCGGCATTCCGCTCACCCGGGTGCGCGTTTTCGAAGATTACCTCACGCAATCGCTCGCCCGCCCGCGTTTCAACGCCCTCCTGCTTTCCATCTTCGCCGGCGTCGCGCTTCTCCTCACCGCGATCGGCATCTACGGCGTCATGGCCTATTCCGTCGCGCAGCGCCGCCAGGAGATCGGCATCCGCATGGCGCTCGGCGCGCAGCGCGGCGACGTCCTGCGGCTGGTGGTGGGCGGCGGGATGAAACTGACCGGGCTCGGGGTCCTCATCGGTATCACAGCGGTCTTCGCCCTACGAGGGTGCTCAATACTTTGCTTTACGGGTCGGAGCATTCGATCCGCTCACGCTCGGCGCAGTGGCGCTCCTGCTCAGCGCAATCGCATTTCTCGCCTGCCTCCTGCCCGCGCGCCGCGCCAGCGGCCTCGATCCCATTATTGCGCTTCGTCATGACTAACGCTTCGCCACGACCGCTGGGTAGCGCACTCGTCCCGAGTGCTGGTCGCGCTGTTCCAGCGCGACGAACTTTTCTCCGCTCCACCTCGCACGAAACGCCGCCATAAGAAAGTTCGCGACGGTGGAACACCGTCGCCAGCACACGGGACGTGTGCGCTACCCGAGGATGTACGCGCCGACGATACGATGAACGATCTCCGCTTCGCCTTCCGCCAACTGCGCAAATCGCCGGCCTTCACCCTGACCGCGCTGGCCACGGTCGCGATCTGTCTCGGGGCGAACCTCGCCATCTTCGCGGTGATCAATTCCATCCTGCTCCGGCCGCTGCCGTTTCCGCAATCCGATCGGCTGGTCACGATCTTCAACACCTATCCGAAAGCCGGGGTCGAGAACGACGGCTCGTCGCTTACGAATTACTACGAGCGGCGCGGCCACATCCCGGCCTTCTCGAGCCTCTCCATCTATCGCGATAGCAGCGAAGTCGTCGGCGAAGCTGGTTCGACCGAGCAGGTAGAAGTCATGCGCATCTCGCCGGAGTTTTTCGCGACGCTTGGCGTCGGCCTGGCGATGGGTCGCAGCTTCACCGAGGAGGAGACGGCCGTCGGTGGAGAACAACGGAGTCGCCATCCTGACCGACGCCTACTGGCGCCAGCGTTTTAATTCCGATCCAAACGTCCTCGGCCGGGAACTCCGCGTGAACGGGCTCCAGAGAAAGATCGTTGGCGTGTTGCCTCCTGACTTTCGCTTCCTCTCCTCGGAAGCGCGGCTCTTCCTGCCGATCACGTCCGAGCTGCGGCAGCGCGCGCCGAAGCAGCGCCATTCCGGCGGCGGCGGCACGCACATGATCGCGCGCTTGAAACCGGGCGCGACGATCGCCGAGGCGCAAGCCCAGATCGACGCGCACAACGCCGCGGTCGAGCAGGACGATCCCGAGGCGAAGATGATGGCCGAGGCCGGCTTCCGCTCGCCGGTGGTTTCGCTCCATGCGGATCACGTGCGCTCGATTCGCCCGACGCTCTGCTGCTGCAGGCCGGCGTGTTTTTCCTCCTGCTCATCGGCGCGGTCAATCTCGTGAACCTGCTTCTCATTCGCGCGAGCGGCCGCGCGAAAGAAATGGCGATCCGCCAATCGATGGGCGCGAGCCGGCGGCATGTCGTGAGGCAAGTCGATGGTCGAAACCGTCGTCCTCACCGTGGTCGGCGGATTGCTCGGGGTGGTGGTGGGCGCGTGGGGAATGCGGCTGCTCGAAATTCTCGGCGCGGATCGCTTGCCGCTCGGCGCGCACATCGCGTTCGATGGCTGGCTCGCGTCGATCGGCCTGGCCGGCGCCGTGGTTCTCGGAGTCGTCATCGCGGTGCCGATCGCCTGGTTCAACCTGAGCAGCCATCTGGCGAACGCGCTCCAATCGGAATCGCGCACCGGCACGATCAGCCGCGCCGCGCAACGTCTGCGCCACGGCTTCATCGTCGCGCAGATCGCGCTCGCTTTTGTTTTGCTCGCGGGCGCGGCGTTGCTCGGGCTGAGCCTGAAAAAGGTGATGGCGGTTTCTCCCGGCTTTCGCGCCGATCATGTTCTCACCGGCGAGTTCACCTCCCGTGGCAGCTATCCGACGGATCAGCCGATCGTGTCGCGGTCGTCGATCGCTTGCTGGAAGCGATCGGTCAGCAGCCGGGAGTCGCCGCGGCCGGAACGATCACGAACATGCCGCTGAGCGGGGACAACGGCAAAACGCGCCGTCACCCCGAAGGGCTATGTGCCGCCGCCCGGCGAATCGCTGCACGGTCATTATTCCTATGGCGTCACCGGCGATTACTTCTCGGCTCTCGGCATTCCGTTGCGCGAAGGACGGTTCCTGACCTCGGCGGATTCTCACCGCGCGGAACGGGTCTGTGTGGTGGACGAAGATTTCGCCCGGCGATACTGGCCCAACGGCGGCGCGCTCGGTCAACGCGTCGCGCACGGCAGCGAATCCGACGACGCGAAGCTTTTCACCATCGTCGGCGTGGTCGGCGCGGTGAAACAGGCGGAGCTTACCGAGCCGCAGGGGCAGGGGGCGGTTTACTTGCCGTTCGTCTATCGAGACGACGCGAACATTTTCGTCGTCACGCGCACGAGCCAGCGTCCGGAAGCGTTTGCTGGGACGCTGCGCAAACTGGTCCGCGCGACCGATCCCGAGCTGGCGATCGATGACATCCGCTCGATGGAAACGCGCATCGACGGAGAGCCTCATCGCGCGGCGCTCGCCCGCGCTGCTCGCGGGAATTTTTGCCGGCGTCGCGCTGCTCCTGGCGGCGATCGGAACCTACGGCGTTCTGAGTTACGCCGTCGCGCAACGCCGGCGCGAGATCGGCATTCGCATGGCGCTCGGCGCGCAACGGGAGCAAATCGGATCGCAATTCCTCTCGTTAGGCCTGCGCCTCCTCGCCGCCGGAACCATCCTCGGTTTGATCGGCGCCTGGCTCGCCGGCCGAGCGATGCAGAGCGTCCTTTTCGGCGTGCCCGCGCTGCCCGTCGCCGCGCTTCTCGGCACCGCCCTGGTCATGAGCGCGGTCTCATTCGTCGCCTGCCTCATCCCGGCGCGCCGCGCCACCAAGGTCGATCCCGATCGATCGCGCTTCGTGCATGAATAATCTCTTCGCATTGCCGGACAATTCCGCCTAACGATATGATGACAGACCTTCGCTTTGCCTTCCGCCAACTCCTCAAGTCGCCCGGCTTCAGCGCTGCTCGCGATCCTCACCCTCGCCCTCGGCATCGGGCTGAACACCGCGATCTTCAGCCTGGTCAACGATCTCTTCCTCCGCGGCCTCCCGTTCCAGGAACCGGCGCGCGTCGTCCATCTGTTCACCAAACCGAAGGGCGGCGAAATCTTCGAAAACCCGCTCTCCGCGCCGCGCTTCATGCCATTACCGCGACGGACAGACAGATCTTTGACGGGTTCGCGGCGGAAAACGGACTGCCTTCACTCTCACCGGTGTGGGCGAACCGGTGCTGCTCCCGGGCTTTCGCACCACCGCCAATTATTTCGATGTCCTCGGCGTGCAACCGCTCATGGGGCGCAATTTTCTCCCCGAGGAAGAAGAAGGCGCCGATGTCGCGCTCGTCTCGGAAAAATTCTGGCGCAGCCGGCTGGGCGGCGATCCGCGGTGATCGGTCGCAGCATCACGCTCGACGGCGTCGCGCACACCATCGTCGGCGTGCTGCCGAACATGCCTGCGTAATGGTTCGGCCCGAACGGCAACGAAGTCTGGACGACGAAACCATTTCATCCCCGGGTTCTCTTACGAACGGATGATGCGCGGGACCGCGTTCCTGCGCGTCATCGGCCGGATGAAACCGGGCCTGACCATCGACCAGGTGCGGCCGCGCTGCCGTCCGCTCGCGCAGGGTTATCGCAGCGCAAAATCCCGGCAAGATCGACGCGGACAGCGTCGGTTTTGTCAAAACGCTGCCGGAAGACGTGACGGCAATCTGCGCCCGGCCTTCGGCACGCTCCTCGCCGCGGTCGCGTTCGTTCTCCTCATCGCGTGCAGCAATGTCGCGAATCTGCTTCTGGTTCGGTTCAGCGGCCGGCGGCGCGAGATCGCGTTGCGCATGGCGCTGGGGGCGTCGCGCGGCAGCGTCCTGCGGCTGTTCGTGTTCGAAAGCCTGCTCGTCAGCGTTCTCGCCGGCATCGCCGGGCGCGCTCCTCGCCTGGCAATTGGTTCCGCTCGTCCCGAAAATGGCGGCGAATTTTCTTCCGCTTGAACCGGAAACCGGCGTCGGCTTTCGCTGCCCGGTGCTCGCTTTCACGATCGGCCTTTCGCTCCTCACCGGTCTGGCCATGGGAATTTATCCGGCCTGGCAAAGTTCGCGCGCCGATCTGGTGGATGGACTCAAGGAAGGCGGTCGCGGCACGAGCGGCAGCGTGAGGCAACAGCGTTTCCGCAAGATTCTAGTCGGGGCGCAGGTCGCGCTTTCGGTCACCTTGCTCGCGGGCGCGGCGCTGCTCATCGCCAGTTTCGTTCGGCTGAGCCAGCAGAATCTCGGCTTTCGGCCCGCAAAATCTTTGGGTCGGCTTCGTCACCCTGCCGGCCGCGCAATATCCCGACGTGGCGGCGCGCACCCGTTTCGTGCGAGCAACTGGACGACGCGCTGCGCGCCATTCCCGGTTTCGAACAAGTCAGTTAAGCGGAGATATTCCGCTCGCCGGCGGCAACCGCACGCTTTACACCCGACCGGAGCGCAAGTCTGCCGGTCGCCGAACGCGCCGCCGCGCCCGTCCACGACATCGCGCCGGGATACTTGAAAACCTGGGGAATCCCGCTCCTCGCCGGGCGCGATTTCAACGAGCACGACCTGCGCCGATCATCCGAACGTGATGCTGATCAGCCAGGCCGGGCGCGCAAAGTTTTCGGCAACGAAAATCCGATCGGCAAAACGCTGCTCGTGACCAGCAGCGAGCATGCCGGCGGAAATCATCGGCATGGTCGGCGACGTGCGCTCGGAGCGCGTCGCGCAACGCAACGAGATGGAATTTTACCGTCCGTTTGCGCAGGAAAATTTCCCGTTCCTCAGCCTCACGGTGCGGAGCAAGCTGCCCGCCGCACGAGATCACGCGGCTGGCGCAGAAGGCGCTCGCCAGCATTGATCCCAGCCTCGCGATCGCCCAGCCGCAAATGATGAGCGCGATCGTGGCGCAGGCGCTCGGGCAGGCGCGTCTCACGATGATTCTGCTCGGCGTCTTTGCCGGCGTTGCGCTGCTCCTCGCGACGGTCGGGATTTACGGCGCGGTCGCCTACAGCGTGGAGCAGCGGACGGGCGAGATCGGGGTGCGGATGGCGCTCGGCGCGCAGACCCGCGATGTCCTGCGGCTGGTCGTGAGGCAGGGAATGAGCCGGTCGTGATCGGGCTGTGGCTCGGCCTGGCCGCGGCGCTCGCCCTCGGGCGTTTGCTCACGGCGCAGCTCTACGAAGTTTCCGCGCACAATCCGTTTTTGCTCGCCGGCGACGGCTGCCGTGCTCGGCGTGGTCGGCTTGACCGCCTGCCTCATCCCGGCGCGCCGCGCGACGCTGGTGAACCCGATCGAAGCCTTACGCAATGAGTAATCGCGACGCGCCGCTGACCCCGCCGGGGAGGGCCGAATTTAGCCTAACGAACTAGAGAAAACTTTCCATGAATGATCTCCGCTTCGCTCTCCGCCAACTGCGCAAATCGCCTGGATTCACTTTCGTCGCCGTTTTGACGCTCGCCCTCGGGATCGGCGCGAACACCGCCATCTTCAGCGTGATCTATGCGGTCCTTCTTCGGCCGTTGCCTTACCCGGAGGCGGACAAGATCACGATCCTGACCGAGTCCGACGCGAACCAGCCGCAAATTTCGGTTTCGTTCCCGGATTATGTCGACTGGAAGCGCGACAACACTTCCTTCGAGGAGATCGCCATCTCGCGGCGCGAATCATTTAACCTGAGCGGACTCGAAGGACGCGCGCCGGAACAAATCAGCGGCGCGATTGTGACCGCGAATTTTTTCAAAGTCATCGGGCTGAAGCCGCAGCTCGGCCGCGTCTTCACCGCCGAGGAAGATCGGGTAGGCGGTCCGCTGCTGGCGGTGATCAGCGACCGGTTGTGGCAGCGGATTTTTGCGCGCGATCCAAAAGTCCTCGGGCGCGCGGTGAATTTCGGCAATCAGCCCTACACCGTGATCGGCGTGATGCCGCCGGAAATGTTCTCGCCGCGCACGGCGGAGGTTTGGTTCCCGATCATGCGCCGGACGGACGATATCGCCTGGCAGACACGCGACAATCACCCGGGATTGTTCGGATGGGCCCGGCTCAAGCAAGGCGTCACCCTGGAAACGGCCCAGGCCGAGTTGAAGCAGATCGCGGCGCGTCTCTCGAAACAATATCCCGATTCGAACTCGAACGTCGGCGTGAACGCCACTCCTCTGCTCGAAAATCAGGTCGGCGATTATCGCGCCAGTCTTAGCTTATTGTTAGGCGCGGTCGCGCTCGTTCTGCTCATCGCCTGCGCGAATCTGGCCAACCTGCTCGCCGCGCGCGGCGCGGCGCGGGCGCGCGAGTTTGCCATCCGCGCGGCGGTCGGAGCTTCGCGCTGGCAAATCATTCGCCAGCTTTTGCTCGAGAGCCTGGTGCTCGCCGTCCTCGGCGGCGGGCTCGGACTTTGTTTCGCGGCCTGGGGCCGTGATTTGCTCGTCGCGCTTTCGCCCCCGGGCGTGGCGCGCTTCGAGGGTTTGGCTTTGAACGGGTGGGTGCTCGTTTTCACCCTCGCTCTCTCTTTCGCGAGCAGTCTTCTCTTTGGCCTCTGGCCCGCCTGGCAGACCTCGCGCGCCGATATCCAACTCGCTTTGAAATCCGGCGGCTACGGCAGTTCCGAGGCGCCCGGCGCGCGCCGCTCGCGTGATCTGCTCGTGATCGCGGAGGTGGCGATCACGCTCATGCTTTTGAGCGCGGCCGGTCTGGTCTTGAAAAGTTTCGCCAACGCCCGCGGGCTGGGGCTCGGGTTCGATCCGCATCTCTTGTTATCGGCGCGCGTTGATCTGCCGGAGCCGACTTATTCCGACGCGAACAAGCTCCTGAATTTTTCCGCCGCGTTGCAGGAAAAATTGGCCGCGCTTGCCGGGGGTGGAGAACGCCGCGCTCGCCTCCAATCCGCCGCTCATGACGGGATGGCAGACTTCCTTTCTGCCGGAAGGCGCGCCGGAACCCAAGCCGGGTCAATTGCCTTCGGCGGAGATGGCGGTCATCACGGCGAATTATTTTCAAACTCTCAAGACCCCGCTCCTGCAAGGGCGGACATTCAACGCCCATGATACGAAAGCCGCGGCGCCGGTTTTGATCGTCGATCAGCTGATGGCGGACCGTTATTTCCCCGGGCAATCGGCGGTCGGAAAACGCCTGCGCATGTCCACCGGGGAACAAGGCGCGCGCGAATATCGGACCATCATCGGCGTCGTGCCGCACCTCAAAGTTTACGGGTTCGAGGAAGTCACGACTTTGCCGCAGGCGTATCTGCCCATGACCCAGCAACCGCAGACCGGACTGGTGGTCCTGCTCCGCACATCGCTTCCGCCAAAATCATTTGAGAAACCCGTGCGCCAAATCGTGGCGGCGCTCGATCCGGCGCAGCCCGCGTTTGAATTCATGACGATGCAGGAACGGGTCGAGGAAACGTGGGCCACGCCGCGCCTGATGAGTTTCCTGCTGGTTTGTTTTGCCGTCCTTGCCTTGACCCTCGCGGTCGTCGGCCTCTACGGAGTGATGGCGTTCCATGGTTTGCATCGGATGCGCGAAATCGGCGTCCGCCTCGCGCTCGGCGCGATGCCCGCGCAGATCCGCGCGATGATGCTGCGCCAGGGAATGCGTCTGCTCGGCGCCGGCCTGGTGCTCGGTTTCGTCGGGGCCTTTTTGGCGGCGCGCGTCATCCAGAGCCTGCTCTTCAGCGTGAGCGCGAGCGATCCCCTGATTTACGCCACCGTCACCCTCGTCCTCGCCTGCGCCGCCCTTGTCGCCTGCTGGATTCCCGCGCGCCGCGCCGCGCGCGTTAACCCCATCATCACTTTACGAGCGGAATAATTGCCTAACGAAACCACACCACGATGCTGACCGATCTTCGTTACGCCATCCGGATGCTGATCAAGTCGCCGGCTTTCAGCGTGATCGCGATCGTCGCGCTCGCGCTCGGGATCGGCGCCAATACCGCCATCTTCAGCGTGGTCGACGCGGTTCTCCTGCGCCCGCTGCCTTATCCGAATCCCGAGCAGCTCGTCCTCATCCGGGAGCGGATGCCGATCTTTGACTGGGGCTCGGTCAGTTACCCGAACTATCTCGATTGGCGCGCGCAGCAGCGCAGCTTCACCGATCTCGCACTCTACCGGCGCGACTCGATGAATCTCTCCAGCCGCGGCGAGGAAACGCCGCCGGAACGAATCGATGGCGGCGTCATGACCTGGAACATGATGCGAATCGTCGGGCTGAAGCCATTAATCGGCCGCGATTTTACCGAGGCGGAGGACGTGGCCGGCGGGCCGAAGGTGGCGCTGATCAGCGAAGGACTCTGGAAACGGCACTTCGGCAAATCGCCCAAGGTGCTCGGGCAGCAATTGATGGTCGACGCCGTCCCGCGCGAAATCATCGGGGTCTTGCCTAACGAGATGCGGGTGATGCGCTCGGCCCAGGTTTACCTCCCGTTAGGCGATCTGCGGGCCGACAAGAGGCGTGCTCCACCGCGATAATCACCCTGGTTTTTCTGTCCTCGGGCGCCTCAAAGCCGGCACCACCTTGCAAAAGGCGCGCGCGGATCTGGATCACATTGCGGCCGAACTGACGCGACGTTATCCGGGATCGAACACCGGGCGCGGCATTAACCCGCGCAACCTGCTCGAGGCGACGGTGGGCGATTATCGCCAGAGCCTCCATCTCCTCCTCGCCGCGGTCGGCTGCGTCCTCCTCATCGCCTGCGCCAACGTGGCCAACCTGCAACTGGCCCGCGCTCTCTCGCGCGGCAAGGAGCTGGCGGTGCGCGCCGCGATGGGGGCAAATCGCTGGCGCCTGATGCGACTGGTCCTGATCGAAAGCGCGGTCCTCGGTCTGGTCGGTGGCGGAGCGGGCGTGCTCATCGCGGTCTGGAGTCTCGATGTCATCCACGCTTTGAGTCCGCGCAATGTCGATGCGCTTCCAGGAAACGCATCTCGATTTTCTGACTCTTGGTTTCGCCCTAACGACCGCGTTGCTTTGTGGTCTCCTTGTCGGCGTCTGGCCGGCCTGGCGGGTTTCGCGCCTGGCTTCGCTCAGCGGTGTTTTGCATGAGGCCGGGACGCGCGGCGGGAGCGACGGCGCGGGCCGGCAGCGCGCCCGCGGGGTGCTGGTCGTGGTCCAGGTCGCGCTCGCGCTCGTCCTCCTGGCGGGCGCCGGGCTTACCTTGAAAAGTTTCTGGCGTTCGCAAAATGCGCCGCTCGGTTTCGAGCCGCGCGGCATCCTCACCATGACGCTCTCGCTCCCCCAGGCGCGCTACGATTCGAACGAGAAAGTAGCGGAGTTTTACGCGCGCCTGACCGAACAGGTCTCCGCCCTGCCCGGCGTGGAAGCGGCCGCGATCGGCGAGAATATTCCGTTCGACAACACGGAATGGGACAGCTCGTTTCACATCACGGGCACGCCGCCGGCCATTCCCGGCCAGGAGCCCTCGGCCGAGATCAACGTCATCTCCCCGCGCTATTTCCAGGTGCTCAAGCTGCCGCTGCTGCGCGGGCGCAATTTCGGTCCGGAGGACCGGCCGAACCAGCCGCGCTCCGTCATCATCGACGACTCGTTCGCGGCCCGCTATTTCCCCAACCAAAACCCGATCGGGCAACACATCGACGACAACCAAACGAACGACGAGAAGGCGCCGCCCCTCACCATCGTCGGCGTGGTGCCGCGGGTCCGCACTGATGTCCCGGGTGAAGAATTCGACCGGCTAGAAGTTGCCGCAGATGTATTTCGCGCGCGCAGCAAATGGCCCGCTACGAGAATACCCTGCTCGTCCGCGTCGCCACGGCCGACCCGCTGGCGCTCGCGCCGGCCGTCGTTAGGGCGGTGCAGAACATCGACCCCGATCAGCCCGTCGCCGCCATCTCGACGATGGAAAAAAACATCGGGCAGAGCCTGGCGACACGCCGCCTCACGATGACTCTGCTCGGCTCGTTCGCCGTTCTCGCCCTCGTTCTCGCCAGTGTCGGGCTTTACGGCGTGATGGCCCTGAGCGTGACGCAACGGACGCGCGAGTTCGGGATCCGGCTCGCGTTAGGCGCGCCGCGCAAAGATGTTTTCCGGCTCGCGCTCGGGCGCGGCTTGTTGCTCGTCGGGATTGGTCTCGCGCTCGGCTTGCTCGGAGCGATGGGGGCGGGCCGCGCCCTAACGAGTTTGCTTTACGACACCGGCGGGCTGGATCCGCTGGCCCTGGTCACCGCCATCGTGGCCCTCGCTTCGGTCGCCGTCCTCGCCTGCTGGTTCCCGGCCCGCCGCGCCACCCGGGTCGATCCCATTGTCGCGCTTCGTTATGAGTAACATCGCCGTCCCGGCTGTCCCGTGGTGCGGGCGTCTCGCCCGCACGCTGCAACCCAAACTGCGGGCGAGACGCCCGCGCGACCTTGTCAGGCGAGACGCCTGAATTACGCCCATGCTTACTGATCTCCGCTACGCACTCCGGCAACTGATCAAGTCGCCCGGGTTCACCTTCGTCGCCGTCCTCACCCTTGCCCTCGGGATCGGTGCGAATAGCGCCATCTTCAGCGTGATCGACGCCGTCCTTTTGCGCTCGCTTCCATTTCCAAACCCGGAGCGCCTAACGATGATCTGGGCGAGCGCCCCACAACATCCCGGGGAGGATCGAGGAGTGCATTCTTTCCCCGATTACGTCGACCTGCGCGCGCGCAATCAGACTTACGCAGCGCTCGCCGCCTACACGGGCGCTTCCACCATCTGGGGCACGGGCGAGGATTCGGTCGATGTCCCCGGCATCGCCGCGACCGCCGATCTCTTTGCCGTGCTCGGAAGCAGCCCGCTGCTCGGGCGCGGTTTCTCCCGCGCGGATGAAGCTCCCGGCGCGCCCCGGGTCGTGGTCATCACCTACGGCTTCTGGCAAAAGCGTTTCGGCGGCGATCCGAACATCATCGGCCGACAAATCAAATCGGCCGATCACGTCTACACCATCACCGGCGTCATGCCGCGGGGCTGGAAGTTTCCCCTCCAGCGCGAGGAGGTCGATTACGTTGCGCCTCTCCAGCCGCTCTTTTCCACGGCCTCGGACAATTACCTCGAACACCGCGGCGCCCATTTTCTTTCGGTAGTCGGACGGTTAAAACCCGGAGTCGACCTGCGAACCGCGACGGCCGATTTGCAAACGATCGCGGCCCAGCTCGCGCAACAATATCCCGAGACGAACGCGGGCCGCACGGAGCGCGTGGTCGATCTGCGATCCGATGCCGTCGGCGACGTCCGGCCCGCGCTGCTGGTTCTAAGCGCGGCCGTCGCGCTCGTCTTGCTCATCGCCTGCGCCAACGTGGCGAATCTTTTCCTGGCGCGCGCGGCCGGGAGAGAGCGTGAGATCGCGATCCGAACGGCGCTGGGCGCGAGTCGATTCCAGATCGTTAGGCAACTCATGCTCGAGACGTCGCTCCTCGCGCTCCTCGGCGGCGCCACCGGCCTCCTCCTCGCCTGGTGGAGCATCGACGCGCTGGTCGCGTTTGGTCCGGCCGATCTGCCGCGGCTGGAAGAAGTCCACGTCAACGGCGGCGTCGTCGCGTTCACCTTCGGGCTCGCTCTCCTGACCAGTCTGCTTTTCGGACTCGCCCCCGCCCTGCAAGCTTCTCGCCCACAGCTCGAGCAATCGCTCAAGGAAACTTCCCGCGGCTCGACCGGCGCGCGCGGGCAGCGTTTGCGTTCCGCTTTCGTGGTCTCGCAGTTTGCGCTCTCGCTCGTCCTGCTGGTCGGCGCCGGGTTGCTCATTCGCAGCTTTGCCAGCCTCAGCGCGGTCCAGCCGGGGTTTGATCCGCATGGCGTCGCTGACTTTTTGGCAGGCGCTGCCAAAAGCGCGTTACGAAGGTCCGCAAAAACAGCTGCAATTTTTCGAGCAACTGCTTCCAAAATTAAAATCACTCCCGGGAATCGAGGAGGCCGGGATGGTTTCGCCGATGCCGTTCAGCGGAGACGATTCGCATCGCACCTTCACCATCGTGGGCCGACCCGCGCCGCCGCAGGGGATGGAACCGTCGGCCTCTCGCCTAACGACGAACGGCAGTTACTTCCGCACCCTGCGCATTCCGCTGCAAAGCGGGCGCACCTTCAATGCGGGCGACAAGAAGGAGGCGCGCGCCCGTCATCATGATCAACGCCGCTTTCGCCGAGAAATATTTCCCTGGCCAAAATCCGATTGGGCAACGGCGTGAACGTCGGGGCCGACCCAGCCAATGGGGAGCCGCCGCGGGAAATCGTCGGCGTGGTTGGGACGACAAAGCACACCAGCCTGGCGGAAGACGAGACGCCGGAATTTTACATCCCGTTTTCGCAGAATCCCGACAACTACACGGAGATCGTGCTGCGCACGACTGGCGCCGAACTGAGCGGCGCGGAGGCGATGATCCGCCGCGCCGTGCACGAGATCGATGGGCAGCAGTTCGTCCCGGAAGTGAGGCCGCTGACGCGCCTGATCAGCCGCACGCTCGCGCAATCGCGTTTCAATACCGGACTGCTCGGCGCGTTTGCGGCCGTGGCGATGCTTTTGGCCGCGATCGGCATCTACGGCGTGATTGCCTACAGCGTCGCGCAACGGACGAGGGAAATCGGGATCCGGATGGCGTTAGGCGCGCAAAAACACCAGATGCTGGCGATGATTCTGCGCCAAAGCCTAACGATGGCCGCGATCGGGATCGGGGTCGGAGTGTTAGGCGCCTTCGCCGCGACGCGATTGCTGAAGGCGCTGCTTTTCGGTGTCGGCACGACCGATCTGCTGACCTATGCCGCCGTGATTCTGCTCCTCGGTGTCGCCGCGCTTTGCGCCGGAATCCTGCCCGCGCGCCGGGCCATGAAAGTCGATCCCGTGATCGCGCTTCGCTATGAGTAATATAGCCGTCCCGGCTGTCTCGTCGTGCGGGCGTCTCGCCTGCACGCTGCAACCCAAACTGCAGGCGAGACGCCCGCGCGACCTGTCAGGCGAGACGCCTGAATTACGCCTATGATCACTGATCTGCGTTACGCCCTGCGCATGCTGCTGAAGTCGCCCGGCTTTAGCGCGATCGCGATTCTCACCCTCGCTCTCGGGATCGGCGCCAACACCGCCATCTTCACCCTGGTCGAGCATCTTTTCCTGCACGGCCTCCCTTTCGCGGAAGAAAATCGCATCGTCCGCATCTACGGCGAAGCGAAGGAGCGCAACATGGAGCAGATGCCGTTTTCCATCCCGCGCTACTGGCATTATCGCGATGGACAGAGCGTCTTCTCGAGCACGGCGGCGGATAGCGGGATGGGTTTCATCCTCACCGGGATGGGCGCGCCGGTGCAGTTGAACGGCGGGATCGTGACCGCGAATTATTTCGACCTCCTCGGGGTGCGTCCGCTGCGCGGCCGGCTCTTTTTGCCTAACGAGGAAGGGAAAGGCGCAGTCGTGCTGATCAGCGAACATTTCTGGCGGAAACAACTGGCGAGCGATCCCGCAGGTGCTGGGACGCGCGCTGACTTTGAACGGCGTTCCGCTGACCGTGATCGGCGTCATCCCGAACATGCCGCTCTCATGGTTCGGACCGGATTGCGAAGTCTGGACCCCGCGGCCTTTCGAGCTCCCGGGCATGACCCACGAAATGCTGATGCGCGGCGTCGGTTACCTGCGCGTGATCGGGCGATTGAAACCGGGCGTGACGATCGAGCAGGCGGAGGCGGCGCTCGGGGTGTTGCAGGATAATTATCGCGCGCGTAATCCGGGTATCTTCGACGCCACCTGGCGGCCGGTGCTGGTTTCGGCGGCGGAAGATGTCACGGGCAAGTTGCGCCCGGCCTTTGCCATTCTGCTCGCCGCCGTCGCCGCCGTTCTGCTCATCGCCTGCAGCAACGTCGCCAATCTCCTGCTCGTCCGCTTCACCGCGCGCCGGCGCGAGATCGCGCTCCGCGTCGCGCTCGGGGCCTCCCGCCGCGGACTCGTTAGGCTATTCATTCTCGAAAGCACTTTGCTCAGTCTGCTGGCGGGCGTGATTGGACTGCTCCTCGCTTCCTGGATTATTTCCGCGGCGCCGAAACTGGCGGGCAACAATGTCCCGATCGCACCCGACATTTCCCTGCGATGGCCGGTCTTTGCTTTCGCCTTCGCGCTCTCCTTGCTGACCGGTCTGGTTCTCGGGCTTTATCCGGCGTGGCAGAGTTCGCGCGCTGACCTAACGAGCGGTCTGAAGGATGGGGGCCGGTCGGTTAGCGGCAGCGTCGGCCAGCGCCGGGTGCGGCGCGGATTGGTCGCGGCCCAGGTGGCATTTTCCGTCATTCTCCTGGCGGGCGCGGCGCTGCTGCTCGCGAGTTTCGTGCGGCTGAGCCGGGAGAAGATGGGTTTCAGCCCGGCCGGCATCTGGATTGGCGGGATCGGCCTGCCGGCGGCGCAACTATGACGATGACGCTGCCCAGGGACGATTCGTCGAACGACTGCGGACCGAGCTGCAACACATGCCCGGGGTCGAAGCGGCCGCGATTACCGATACCGTGCCGTTAAGCGGCGGTTTTTCGCGCACGCCCTACGCCCTGACCGATGGCAGCGCGCCGCCGGTGACGGAGCGGCCGATCGGACTCACCCACAGTGTTTCGCCGGGTTATCTGCGCACCTTCGGCATGACCCTGCTCGCCGGGCCGCGACCTGAACGAACACGACACCGCGGATCAGCCCGAGGTAGTGACCCTGATCAGCCAGGCGACGGCGGAGAAAATTTTCCCCGGAAAAAATGCCATCGGCCAGGAGCTGTTCCTCGGCGGGATCAACGGCACCGGGCGCGCGCGTTCAGATCGTCGGAGTGGTCAACGATGTCCGCTCGATGCAGCTGGCAAAGAAAGACGAAGTGAAGTTTTATCGGCCGTTTGCGCAGCGCGCGAACACGTTTTTCGCGGTCGCGATTCGGGGCAGCGGCCGGCCGGAAGCGCTTCTCGGCACGGCTCGCGCGGCGCTCGACCGGGTCGATCGCCAGCTTCCTTTCATTCAACCTTCGACGATGGAGAAGGTGGTCGGCGATTCGTTAGGCCAGGAACGGCTGACCATGACGCTGCTGGTTTCGTTCGCCCTCATCGCCCTCCTCCTCGCGCTCGTCGGGATTTACGGCGCGGTCGCTTACACGGTCGAGCAGCGGACAAACGAGATCGGGGTGCGGATGGCGCTCGGGGCGCAGGCGCGCGATGTCCTGCGCCTGATCGTCTCGCAAGCCATGGCCCCGGTCGTGGCGGGGTTGCTCGTCGGCCTGGTCGTGACCCTGGCGCTCGGGCGAGTTGCTCGCCTCGCAGCTTTACCAGGTCTCGGCGCACAGCCCGCTGCTTCTGAGCTCGGCGACTTTTCTTTTCGCCGTCGTCGGGCTGGCCGCCTGTCTCATCCCCGCGCGCCGCGCCACGCCAGGTGGATCCGATCATTGCTCTGCGCTGCGAATGAAACTCACGACCAAAACCTATGCTTACTGACCTTCGTTATGCTTTCCGGATGCTGCTGAAGTCGCCCGGCTTCAGCGCCATCGCCATCCTCACGCTCGCCCTCGGGATCGGGGCGAACAGCGCCATCTTCAGCGTGATCGACACCGTCCTCCTGCGGCCGCTGCCCTTTCCCCAGCCTAACGAATTGGCGATGCTCTGGAGCGCGCCGAACAAGGGCGCCGGGCGCGAAACGCATTCTTTCCCCGATTACGAGGATTTCCGCGCCCAGGCCAAATCGTTCGCCGCGCTCTCCGCTTATGTCCAGGCGAGCACGGTCCTGAGCACGGGCGCCGACCCGCTCGAGCTGGAAGGCTTGGCCGCGACCTCGGATATTTTTGACGTGCTCCGCGTCGCGCCCATGCTCGGCCGCGCCTGGACGCGGGCGGAAGAGCAGTCCCGACACGCGCGTCGTCGTCTTCACCTACGAGGCCTGGCAGCGTTATTTTAACGGCGATCCCAAGATCATCGGGCGGCAGGTCCGGCTCGCGCTCAATCCTTACACCGTCATCGGAATCATGCCGCGCGGGTTCCAGTTCCCGGTCAACGCGCGGAGCGAATATCTTCCTCCCGCTGCAGCCGTTGCTGGCCAACGCAGTCAAGACTCGCGGAGCCCATTTCATGCGCATCATCGGCCGGTTGCAACCCGGGGTCAGCGCCGAGCAGGCGCGGGCGGAGGCGGCCGCCATCGCGGGGCGCCTGGAAAAGCAGTATCCCGACACGAATACCGATCGGAGCGCGACTGTCGTCTCGTTCCACGAGGATCTGACCGGCGATGTGCGCCCGGCCCTCCTCGTGGTGCTGGCCGCGGTTTCCTTTGTCTTGCTCATCGCCTGCGCCAATGTCGCGAATCTCCTCCTCGCGCGCGCCACCGCGCGGCAACGCGAGATCGCGATTCGGACCGCGCTCGGGGCGAGCCGGGTGCGCATCATCCGGCAACTGCTCGCCGAAGGTTTTTTGCTGGCATTGTTAGGCGGATTCGGCGGCCTGCTTCTGGCCTGGTGGAGCATCGATCTCTTGCGCGGCCTCGGTCCGCAGGATCTGCCCCGGCTGAGCGAAGTCCGGATCAATGGCGCGGTCGTCTTCTTCACCTTTGCCGCGGCCGTCGGGAGCACGCTCCTCTTCGCCCTCATCCCCGCGCTGCAGGTGACGCGGCCTAACGTGAGCGCCTCGTTGCAGGAGGGAAATCGCGCCGGGTCCGGACCGGAATCGCAGCGGATGCGCGGCGTTCTCGTCGTCACCCAAGTCGCGCTTTCGTTGCTCCTGCTGGCGGGCGCGGGTTTGCTCATGAAAAGCTTCGCCAACCTGCGCGCGACCGATCCGGGGTTCGATCCGAGCCGGGTGCTGACGGCGGATTTCGTTTTGCCGCGCGGGAAATATCCGGACCCGGAAAAGCAGCAACAATTTTTCGATCGCTTTCTGCCGCAGCTCGCCGCGCTCCCGGGCGTGGAATCGGTCGGCGGCGCAGCGCCGTTGCCTTTTTCGAATAACGACAGCGCGAACACATTCTGGATCGCCGGCCGGCCCGATCCCGGTCCGGGCAATCATCCCGACGCTTCCAACCTGCTCGTGGCCGGCGATTATTTTCGCACCATGCGCATTCCGCTGCGGGCCGGCCGCTTCTTCGAGCCGCGCGACGGGAAGGACGCGGCGCCGGTTGTGATCGTGAACGAAGCGCTGGCGCAGAAGTTTTTCCCGAACATGAATCCGTTAGGCCAACATCTCTTGATCGATCGAGGAGGAAAAGCCGCTCTCGGTCGAGATCATCGGGGTGGTGGGGAATTCGCGTCACGAATCGCTCGCAATCGCGCCCCGGCCCGAATATTACCTGCCGCTCAGCCAAAACCCGGACCGGGTGAGCCATCTCGTCTTCCGGACTTCGGCGGCGAATCTTGCCGGGCTGCAACCGGCGCTGCGCCGTCTCATCCAAAGCATGGATCGCGACATTTTCGTGCCGGAGTTGGTCCCGCTGGAGAAATTGATCGGCGGAACCCTGGCCCAGCCGCGTTTCAACATGATGTTGCTGGGCAGTTTCGCCGCCGTCGCGCTCCTCCTGGCCGCGATCGGGATTTACGGCGTCATCGCCTACAGCGTCGCGCAACGGACGCGCGAGATCGGGATCCGGATGGCGCTCGGCGCGCAGCGCGCGCGACGTGCTGGGGATGATCCTGCGCCAGAGCATGGTCATCGTTGGCGATTGGGCTGGCGGTCGGATTGCTTCGGAGCGTTTGCCCTAACGAGATGGATGGCGAGCCTGCTTTACGGAGTCGGCGCGCACGATCTTTCCATCCACGGGCTCGTGCTCATTCTGCTGGCGGGCGCGGGCTTGATCGCGAGTTACATCCCGGCCCGGCGCGCGATGCGGGTCGATCCGATGGTGGCGCTGCGCTACGAATGATCCGGGTAGCGCACGCTGTCTCGGGTGCTGGTTGCGGCGTCCCGCTGCAACAGACTTTCCTGTCTGCTGGCACACGGATGAAGGTTTCAGGTTCAACAAAAGTTCGCGACGGCGGGACGCCGTCGCCAGCACGCGAGACGCGTGCGCTACCCGGGCAAGAATCCGTGACCTAGCTTTCCTTCTCGGCGAAGCGCGCGAGGAGCCAGCAGAGATCGGAGAGGCGGTTGAGATAACGCAGGATTTCGGCTTGGACATGTTCGGTCACGTCGAGCGCCGCGACGCGGCGCTCGGCCCGGCGGCAGACGGTGCGGGCGAGATCGAGCGCGGCGCCGAGCGGCGTGTTCCCAGGCATGGCCCAGCCTTTGCCGTAGAGCGTTTTGTCTTTCTCCAGTTCGTCGATCGCACGCGGTCAGGCGATCGACCATCGCGGCGGTCGTTAGGGCGTAGCCGTCTTTCTTGTAGCGCGCCAAGATCCTGCGGCGCGGTCGCCAGCTCGCCCATCACGGTGACGAGCTCTTTTTGGATGCGAAAGAATTTGTTCCGCAAGCGGCGCCGCGCCGGCGGTCGGCGCGGACGAGCCCAAGCGCGGAGTTCAGCTCGTCGACGCAGCCGTAGGCGTCGACCGCGCGTCCGTCTTGGGCACGCGCCGGCCATACATGAGCGAGGTTTCGCCGGCGTCGCCGGTTTTGGTTGCGATCGACATTTTGGAAACAATAAGGGCCGCACTCGCGTGCGGCCCTCATCTTTACAGCATTGAATTTAGTTTAGCCAAGCGCCGGTTGCGGCTCGGGCTCTTCCATCAGGGGAGCGCCGACCTGTTCGCCGAGCTCGACGAGTTTGATCTCGCGCACCGCCGGGAAGCCGGTGCCGGCCGGGATGAGGTGACCCATGATGACGTTTTCCTTGAAGCCGCGCAGCTTGTCGATTTTGCCCAGCGTCGCCGCCTCGGTCAGCACACGAGTCGTGTCCTGGAACGATGCCGCGGAGATGAAGCTGTCGGTTTCGAGCGAAGCCTTGGTGATGCCGAGCAGGACCGGGGTCGCTTCGGCGGGCTTGCCGCCCTGCTTCACGACCGTGGCGTTTTCCCGTTCGAAATCGAGCTTGTCGATCTGGTCGCCCCAGAGGAGCGAGGTGTCGCCCGGATCGGTGATCTTCACCTTGCGGAGCATCTGCCTAACGATGATCTCGATGTGCTTGTCGTTAATTTCCACGCCCTGGAGGCGGTAAACTTCCTGCACTTCGTTGACGAGGTGCTCCTGCAGATCCTGCGGTCCGCAGACCTCGAGGATTTCGTGCGGCACAACCGGACCTTCGGTCAGCTGCGAGCCCTTCTTCACGAAGTCGCCCTTGAAGACGATCATGTGCTTGTTCATCGGGATGAGATGCTCTTCCTCGGCGCCGGTTTCGGTGTCCTTCAGAATGAGCTTCCGTTTGCCGCGCACGGTGCCGCCGATTTCGACGATGCCGTCGATCTTCGCGATCTCGGCCGCGTCTTTCGGACGGCGCGCTTCGAACAATTCCGCCACACGCGGCAGACCGCCGGTGATGTCCTTGGTCTTCGCGACTTTTCGCGGCGTCTTGGCGAGGAGGGCGCCGGCGCGAATCTTGTGATTCGCCTCGACGATGACGTGCGCGCCGGCCGGGATCGAGTAGCTCGCGGCCACTTCGCCGTCGTCGCCCATGATCACGATCTGCGGATGCAGGTCTTCCTTGTGCTCGATGATGACCGTGCCCATGAGGCCGGTCGCTTCGTCGACTTCGCGTTTCATCGTCACGCCCGCGATCATGTCGCGGAATTCGATCTTGCCGCTCTTGTCGGTCAAAATCGGGACGTTGTACGGATCCCATTGCACGAAGGTCTCGCCCTTCTTCACCTTGCCGCCGTCGGCCACGGAAATGACCGAGCCGATGACGATGTTGTAGCGCTCGATTTCGCGGCCGTCTTCGTTATGCAAACTGACGGAGCCGTTTTTGTTCAGCGCGATCCAGTTGCCGTCGAGTGATTGCACGGTGCGGAGTTCATTGAACTGCACCTGGCCGTCGTTCTTCGCCTTGATGATCGGCTGCTTGAAGGTCTGCGAGGCCGTTCCACCGATGTGGAAGGTACGCATGGTCAACTGCGTGCCGGGTTCGCCGATCGACTGCGCGGCGATGATGCCGACCGCTTCGCCGAGCTTGACGAACTGTCCGGTCGCGAGGTTGCGTCCGTAGCAAAGCGCGCAAACGCCGCGTCCGGTTTCGCAGGTGAGCACGGAACGAATCTTCAGGCTCTCGACGCCGATCTTCTCGATCGCGGCCGCGGTCGGCTCGTCGATCATCTGGTTCGCCTTGATGATTTTCTTCTTCGTCACCGGGTCGACGACGGTTTCGCAACTGACGCGGCCGACGATGCGGGTCGGAAGATCGACCACTTCTTCGTCGCCTTCGTAGATCGACTTGACCGTGATGCCGTTGACCGTGCCGCAATCCATCTCGTTGATGATCACGTCCTGCGACGCGTCGACGAGTTTGCGGGTGAGGTAACCGGAGTCGGCGGTCTTGAGCGCGGTATCGGCCAGACCCTTACGGGCGCCGTGGGTGGAGATGAAATACTCGAGCACGGTCAGACCTTCACGGAAGTTCGAGGTGATCGGGCGTTCGATGATTTCGCCGGAAGGCTTGGCCATCAAACCGCGCATACCGGCGAGCTGTTTCACCTGCTGGCGGTTACCACGAGCGCCGGAATCGACCATGAGGAAGACCGGGTTCAGTTCCTTGCGACCCTCGTTATGCTCGAGGGTGCGGAACATGACGTTGGAGATTTCGTCGCCAGCGTGAGTCCAGATATCGATGATTTTGTTGTAGCGCTCGCCATCGGTGATGATGCCCTTGCGATACTGCTGCTCGACGACCTTGATCTGCTTGTAGGCGTTCGCGAGCTGGAGCTCTTTCTCCTTCGGAATGATCATGTCGGAGATACCGATCGAGACGCCGGCCTTGGTCGCTTCGCGGAACCCGAGTTCCTTCAGCTTGTCGAGCGTTTCGACGGTGCCGTCCTGACCGGCGACCTGGTAGCAGCGCCAGATGATGTCGCTGAGCTGCTTCTTGCCCGCGGCTTTGTTGAAGAAGCCGAGGCCGTCGGGCCAGATCTCGTTGAAGATCACGCGGCCCGCGGTCGTTTCCATGACGCGGGTTTCCTTGTCGCCGTAAATCGTGTCCTTGCCGAAATCCGGATTGCGCAGGCGAATCCGATCGTGGGTTTTGACCGCGCCATCGGCCATCGCGAACTCGACTTCGGTCGCGTTGTCGAAGAGCGGGAGGCGCAATTCCGCCGCCACACCCGCGGCGCGCCGCGGATTCTGCGTGAGGTAATAGCAGCCTAACGTGATGTCCTGTGAAGGAGTCGTGATCGGCTTGCCGCTGGAAGGCGAGAAGATGTTGTTCGGCGCGAGCATGAGCATGCGCGCTTCCATCTGCGCTTCGACCGAGAGCGGCACGTGCACGGCCATCTGGTCACCGTCGAAGTCCGCGTTGTAAGCGGTACAAACGAGCGGGTGAATGCGGATCGCTTCGCCTTCGATCAGGAGCGGCTCGAAAGCCTGGATCGAAAGACGATGCAGCGTCGGCGCGCGGTTGAGCAGGACCGGGTGACCCTTGGTCACTTCTTCGAGGATGTCCCACACTTCCGGCGTCTGGCGCTCGATCATTTTCTTCGCGCTGCGCACGGTGTGCACGTAGCCGAGATCCTTGAGGCGGCGAATGATGAACGGCTCGAACAAAACGAGCGCCATCTTCTTCGGCAACCCGCACTGGTTGAGCTTGAGCTCAGGTCCGATGACGATGACCGAACGGCCCGAGTAATCGACGCGTTTGCCTAGCAAGTTCTGACGGAACCGTCCGCCTTTGCCCTTGAGCATGTCGCTGAGCGACTTGAGCGGACGATTGCCGGCGCCGGTGACGGCGCGGCCGTGACGGCCGTTGTCGAAGAGCGCGTCGACCGCTTCCTGCAACATGCGCTTTTCATTGCGGATGATGACGTCCGGCGTTTTGAGCTGGAGCAGGTTTTTGAGACGGTTGTTGCGGTTGATGACGCGACGATAAAGATCGTTCAAATCGGAGGTCGCAAAGCGGCCGCCTTCGAGCGGGACGAGCGGACGCAGATCCGGCGGAATGACCGGGAGCACTTCGAGCACCATCCATTCGGGGCGCGAATGCGAGGAGGCAAAGCCCTGCACGAGTTTCAAACGCTTCGCGAGTTTCTTGCGAATCTGTTTGCTCTTGGTGTTGCCCATCGCTTCCTCGAGCTCCTTGTTCAGCTTCGAGAGTTCGATTTCGCCCAGGAGCACCTTGACCGCGTCGGCGCCCATGCCGGCTTTGAATTCTTCGCCGTACTGGTCCTGCGCTTCGCGATATTCGATCTCGGTCAGGAGCTGGCATTTCGTGAGGGGCGTGTTGCCCGGATCGATCACGATGTAGTCCTCGTAATAGATGACGCGCTCGAGCTGGCGCGCGCTCATGTCGAGCATGAGGCCGAGCCGCGAAGGCATGCACTTGTAGAACCAGATGTGCGAAACCGGAACGGCGAGCTCGATGTGGCCCATGCGCTCACGACGGACGCGAGCGAGCGTCACTTCGACGCCGCAACGATCGCAGATCACACCCTTGTGCTTGATCCGCTTGTATTTTCCGCAGGAGCATTCCCAGTCGCGGGTCGGACCGAAAATGCGTTCGCAGAACAAGCCGCCTTTTTCGGGCTTGAAAGTCCGGTAATTGATCGTCTCCGGATTCTTGACTTCGCCCTTGCTCCAGGACCGCATCGTGTCGCTGGAAGCGACGCCGATGGCGACCTGATCGAAACCCACGGTGCGTTCTTCACCCACCAATTCCCGCCAGGAATGTTCGTTCATAATATTTTTTCTAAAATTTTAAGCTTCGACTGCAAACTCGGACTGACATCCGCCTGAGGCGGATCGTCCCGCCAGATCTGTCGATTCTGAGCAGCGCGAAGAATCTGCTCGACTTCTGCCTGGGCAAGGAACGTCTACAAATTGCTCAGTGAGGTCCTTCGTTTCACTCAGGATGACAATGCATTATTTAATTGTTAGGCAACGTTTTCGAGAAAGCTCGGCGCCTGGCCGCCGACTTTGACGTCGAGGCCTAACGACTGCATTTCCTTGATTAACACGTTGAAAGATTCCGGTGTGCCGGCTTCGAGCGAGTTGTCGCCCTTGACGATGGACTCGTAGATCCGGGTGCGTCCCTGGACGTCGTCCGACTTCACGGTCAGGAGTTCCTGCAGGGTGTAAGCCGCGCCGTAGGCCTCGAGCGCCCACACTTCCATCTCGCCGAAACGCTGACCGCCGTACTGCGCCTTGCCGCCGAGCGGTTGCTGGGTGACGAGCGAGTAAGGGCCGACCGCGCGGGCGTGGATCTTGTCCGCGACCAAGTGACCGAGCTTGAGCATGTAGATGTAACCGACCACGACTTCCTGATCGAACGCGTCGCCCGTGCGACCGTCGAAGAGGCGAGCCTTGCCGTTTTCCTGCACCCAGGTGAACCCGTCGACCTTCTTGGCGTCGTTGAGGTATTCACGGATCTTCGCTTCGGAAATACCGTCGAAAACCGGGGTCGCGACTTTGAAACCGAGCGCCTTGGCAGCAACGCCGAGGTGAGTTTCCAAGAACCTGGCCGACGTTCATACGGCTGGGCACGCCTAACGGATTGAGCACGATCTCGACCGGCGTTCCATCCGGCAGGTAAGGCATGTCTTCTTCCGGCACGATGCGCGCGACAACACCCTTGTTGCCGTGGCGTCCCGCCATCTTGTCGCCCACGCTCAGCTTGCGCTTGCTCGCGACGAACACTTTCACCTGCTTGATGATGCCCGGGTCGATGTCGTCGCCGCTTTCGACGCGATCCATCGAGCGTTCCCGCTCGAGCTCGAGCTCGGCGAACTTGTGCTCGTACTGCGAAATGATTTCCCGGATCTTGTTCCGGATCGGGCTCGGATCGATCTCGATGTGATCGTAAGCCACCGCCAGTTTGCGGAGCAGCGTCTTGGTGATCTTGCGGTTGGCCGGGATGATGATTTCGCCGGTCTGCGCGTTGACCACGTCGAGCGGAATTTTTTCGCCTAACAAGACGTTGGAGAGCGCGTCGGTCAGTTGTTCCGTCAGCTCTTCCTTCTTCTTGCGGTTGTCTTCCGTGATCGTCTTGAGCTGGCGCTTGGTTTCGGCCGGGGTCAGTTTTTCCCGCGAAACTTCGTGGCGCGAGGAGACTTTGACGTCCATCACGATGCCGTAGGTGCCCGACGGAACGGTCAGCGACGTGTCTTTCACGTCGGCCGCTTTTTCACCGAAGATGGCGCGGAGGAGACGCTCTTCCGGCGCCAGTTCCGTCTCGCTCTTCGGGGTAATTTTTCCGACCAGGATGTCGCCCGGTTTCACTTCCGCGCCGACGCGAATGACGCCGTCGGAGCCGAGGTTGCGGAGCGCTTCTTCGCTCACGTTCGGGATGTCACGGGTGATTTCTTCCGGGCCGAGCTTGGTGTCGCGGGCGCCGATTTCGAATTCGTCGATGTGAATGGAAGTGTAGATGTCTTCCTTCACGACCTTCTCCGAGATCATGATCGCGTCCTCGAAGTTGTAGCCGTTCCACGGCATGAAGGCGACGAGCACGTTGCGGCCGAGCGCGAGCTCGCCGTGTTCGGTGTTCGGGCCGTCCGCGATGACCTGGCCGCGCTTCACGTGCTGGCCTTTCTTCACGATCGGCTTCTGGTTCACGCAGGTGCCGGCGTTCGAGCGCATGAACTTGCGCAGCTCGTAAACGTGGATGCCGGCTTCTTCGTCGGTCTTCAATTTTTTGCGGCCTTCCGGCATGTGGCCATCCTTCGTGATGACGATCTGGTCGGCGGTGACGGAAGCGACTTTGCCGGCTTCGGTCGAGACCACGACGGCGCGGGAATCGCGCGCGACTTTGCCTTCGAGACCGGTGCCGACGAGCGGCGACTCGGAAACGATCAGCGGCACGCCCTGGCGTTGCATGTTCGAGCCCATCAATGCGCGGTTCGCATCATCGTGCTCGAGGAACGGAATCAATCCGGCGGCCACGGAAACGAGCTGCTTCGGCGAGACGTCCATGTAATGGACCTTGGCCGGCTCCACTTCGAGGAAGTCGCCGCGATAACGGACCGAAACTTTTTCGCCGGTGAAATGACCTTTCGCGTCCATCGGCGCATTTGCCTGCGCGACGATGAAAGCTTCTTCGCGATCGCCGGTGAGGTAATCGACCTGGTCGGTGACGCGGCCGTTCTCGACTTTGCGATAAGGCGTTTCGATGAAACCGAATTCGTTGATCCGGGCAAAGGTGCTCATCGAGCTGATGAGACCGATGTTCGGACCTTCCGGCGTCTCGATCGGACAAATGCGGCCGTAGTGCGAAGGATGCACGTCGCGCACTTCGAAGCCGGCGCGATCGCGGCTCAGACCGCCTGGCCCGAGGGCGCTGAGACGACGCTTGTGCGTCAACTCGGCGAGCGGGTTGGTCTGATCCATGAACTGCGAGAGCTGCGAGCGGCCGAAGAAATCACGCACGACGGCGCTGAGCGCTTTCGGGTTGATCAGCTTCTGCGGCGTCATGCCGTCGATGTTCACGTCGAACAAAGTCATGCGCTCTTTCACGAGGCGCTCGGTGCGGGCGAGACCGACGCGGCACTGGTTGGCGAGCAATTCGCCCACGGTCCGGACGCGACGGCTGCCGAGATGATCGATGTCATCGAGCGTGCCTTCGCCGCGGCGGAGGCTGATGAGGTATTTGATCGCGGCGATGAAATCCTTGTCGGTCAGGATGCGTTCGCCGAGATCGACGTCGATGCTGAGCTTCTGGTTCAGCTTGTAGCGACCGACGCGGCCGAGATCGTATTTTTTCGGGTCGAAAAAGAGACGCTTGAGCAGGGCGCGGGCGTTCGCCACGGTCGGCGGATCGCCAGGGCGCAGCTTGCGGTAGATGTCCTTGAGCGCTTCTTCCTGGTCGTGCGCCGGATCTTTTTTCAGCGCCTTCACGACGGTGTCGTCGTGGGTGATGTCGATCACCTTCACTTCTTTGTGGCCTAACGCCATGATCTGCACGAACGGCCGCGAGGGTGAGCGGCTCGAAAGCGCGCGCCACGGTCACTTCGCCGTCGAGCACGTCGGCGGTGAGGACCTTCATCGCGAGGCTCTCTTCGTCGAGCTTCTCGCTCAGCTTCAGATTCTCGATCGTGTAGAAAAGATTGATCACCTCTTCGTCCGTCCCGTAGCCGAGAGCGCGGAGGAAGGTGGTGGCGAGGAATTTCCGGCGGCGTTTGCGCCGGTCGAGATAGATGTAAAGCAGGTCGCTGGTGTCGAACTGCACTTCGATCCACGAACCGCGATCCGGGATGATGCGGAAGCTGTAGAGCACTTTGCCGTTGAGATGGATGCTGGACTCGAAAGCGATACCCGGGGAGCGATGGAGCTGGCTAACGACGACGCGTTCCGCGCCGTTGATGACAAACGTGCCCGACGGCGTCATGAGCGGGATTTCGCCCATGTAGACTTTTTCTTCCTTGGTCCCCTTTTCTTCCTTGAGCTGGAAAGTGACGTGGAGCGGGGCGCTGAAGGTCTGGCCTTCACGCTGCGCTTCGAGCGCGCTCAGTTTCGGCTCGCCGATTTCGTATTGGCTGAAATCGAGAGTCGCCTTTTCGTCGTAGCTCTCGATCGGGAAAACTTCCTTGAACACGGTCTGGAGACCGGTGTTCTTCCGCTTGCTCGGCGGGACGTCTTTTTGCAGAAAATCGACGTAGGAATTGAGCTGAACCTCGATCAGGTTCGGTGGCTCAATCGCCTCTTTGATTTTGCCGAAGTGGATACGCTCTATTGCAGTACGGTCAGACATAACTGGTGCACCAATCTCCAATGGTTTAAAACCTGCAGCGACCCTGGATGCAGGTCGCGAGGAGTACGAGGGTTACGGTTTTTTCCGGAAATAGCGGGCGAAAAAACTGGCAGCAAAACGGCGGTCTGTCAAAGAGACCTCCACCGTTTTGTTGCCAATCTTGATATCTGCCGTCGAGAGCGAGTTAAAAATACGTCGGGCGTCCTGAGTCAGAAAAAGGGGGCCGTAAATATTCACATCCTGCCGGCGGGCGCAAGTGCTTTCTTTTGCACTCCGCCCGCCGCAGGATGGAAAATTATTTGATTTCGACTTTGGCGCCGGCCGCTTCGACCTTTTTCTTGATCTCTTCGGCTTCTTCCTTGGTCACGCCTTCCTTCATCGTCTTGGGCGCGCCCTCGACCAGAGCCTTGGCTTCCGCCAGGCCGAGTCCGGGGACTGCGGCGCGAACTTCCTTGATCACGCCGATCTTGTTCGAGCCCATTTCCTTCAGGATGACGTCGAAAGTGGTCTTCTCTTCAGCCGCCGGAGCTGCTGCGCCGCCACCGCCGGCAGGAGCTGCCGCAGCCACGGGAGCCGCTGCGCTGACGCCCCACTTTTCTTCGAGTTGCTTCACCAATCCAGCAACCTCGAGAACGGTCAGGCCGCTGAGTTGCTCCACAATTGTATTTGTATCTGCCATTTTAGTTTCCTCCAATTGCCGCTCCCGGAAGCCCCCGGAAAATTACAGCCGACAGCCGTCGACTCGGACAGTGTTTGTTTTTTGTTGCTCGACCCGCGGTCGGCGGGACGAAATTTGTTAATCGTTAGGCTGCGGCCTCGGCCGGTTGCCCTTCTTTTTCGGCCTTCGCGTTCAGGAGCCGGGCCAGGGAAGCGGCCGGTTCGTTCAAAGTGCGGACCAATTTGGTCGCCGGCGCCAGGAGCACGCCCAGAAGCTGCGAAAGCAGGACGTCGCGCGACGGCAGGTCGGCCAGCGACTCCACCTCTGCGGTCGAGAGCACCGCCTTGTCGACCACGCCCACTTTGAGCGCCGCGATCTTGAACTCCGCCGCGAAGGCCTTCAAAACTTTCGCCACCGGGGCGACGTCAGAGTTGCCCGTCACGACCGCGGTCTGACCGGTCAATTGCTCGCTCAGGTCCGGCATTCCGCTCGCCGTCATGGCGCGCTTGAGAAAGCTGTTCTTGACCACGTGCACTTCGGCGCCGGTCGGGGCGAGCCGGTTCCGCAGTTCGCCGAATTGGTCGACCTTCATCCGCTGGTAATCGGTCACCAGGATGAACGGTGAGCCGTTCAGCTTCTCGGAAAGGTCCTCAACGATGTTGGCTTTTTCGGGTCTCATAAAATTTAGAAGCTGAGATAAGGCGAAGGATCGACGCGCAAACCAGGTGACATCGTCGCGGCCAGCGTCATGCCCTCGACGAAACGCCCCTTGGCCGTCGCCGGCCGAGCCTTGACCACGGCCTCGATGATCGCCGTCCCGTTTTCGACGAGCTGGTCTTCCGCGAAAGAAAATTTGCCGAGCGGCACCGCGATGTTGCCGTTCTTATCGAGCTTGAACTCGACCCGGCCGGCCTTCACTTCGGCCACGGCCTTGGCGGTATCTTCGGTCACCGTGCCGATTTTCGGGTTCGGCATCAGGCCGCGAGGTCCGAGCACCTTGCCGAGCTTGCGCACTTCCGACATCGTCCCCGGGGTCGCGATCGCGACGTCGAAATCCTGAAAACCTTCCTGGCATTTCTTCACCAGATCCTCGAAGCCGACGTATTCCGCACCGGCATCCTTGGCCGCCTGCGCCGCCGCGCCTTGCGCGAAAACGAGCACGCGCACTTGCTTGCCGCTGCCGTGCGGGAGCGGACAGGTGCCGCGGACCATCTGGTCGGATTGCTTCGGATCAACCCCGAGCCGGAACGACATCGTGACCGTCTGGTCAAACTTGGTCGCCGGGAGTTTCTTCAGAGCGCTGACGGCTTCGGCGAAGCTGTAGGCTTTGTTGCGATCCACCTGCTCGGCGGCCGCGCGATAACGTTTGCTGCGATTTTTTTGCATGATGATTTCAGTTCCAACGAGCCGGTTGGCTCTCCTGATTTAAGTCCCGCTCTTCGGCGAGGAGGGACGTGAAGCTAGAGGCATTTTCCCGGTTGTCAAAAGGCAAAGCTCACCTGTAGGCTCGCACTGATTCGCCAACCAACCGCCGCCGCCGCCTTCCCCGACGCATGATCCCACAATCCGTCCGCGACCTGGTCTATGGCTCGCGCTTTTGCCAGGATTCGATCCATGCGGTTGCCGACTCTCCTGCCGCCTGACCCCGCCGAACTCGATCAATGGCTCTCCGAGGCGATCACCGCCGAAGATCCGATGCTCTTCACCTATCTTTCCGTCGCGGTCGGGACCGCAGCCCGTCCATTTCACGCCCTCCATCTCGAGCGCGGCCTGCACCTGTGGCCAAACCCATTCTTGACCGGCTGGTTCGTTTGGAATGCCGCCGGCGACGTCGCCGCCGCGGTCGCGCAAGCCTTGGCGGGACCGACCTTTCCCGCCGAGCATAAAGCGGTCGCGCTTCTTCTCGTCACCGCCTGGTGTCGGGAACATCCGGATCACCCGATTACCGGGCACCCTGATTCCGGCAGCGCGTCAGCTCGCCCGCCGCGGGGACCGCCCCGCCGTCGTGCGCGCCACTCTCTTTGCCCTCGCCGAACTCACCGAAGACCAGCCCCTCCAAACGATTCTCGGCGCCGAGGCCTACGCCAAAGTCCTCCCACAGCTCGATCCCTTCATCGAAGAAACCCTCCGAACGATGTCGCTCGCCTCTTCTCGAACTTATCCCCGTCACATCCGCCTCGCGAGCTGGCCCGCGGGGCCACCATGCGCCGCAGCGTCGAGCGGATTGGCCGGAACGAAGATTGCCCCTGCGGCAGCGGCAAAAAATACAAGCGCTGTTGCTACGAGCGAGATCAGGACCGGCTCCATCGCTCCACCAGCGTCGCCGGAAAAACCTATGCCGACCTTCGCGCCGAGCCCGAAGCCCATCTCACCCTGGCGACGTCTCCAGCAAGATCGGCGTCCCCGACCTCGCCCGGCTCGACCCGCGTCAAAGTCCCCGCAGACTTTGCTCGACCAGTACTTCGATGCGGCCTCGCCGTCGCCGGCCTCTTCGAGCATTTGGCCGAAGCCTACGAAAAGCTTCCCTGGGAAGGAGAAGACCGCGACAGCCAACTGGTGGGCCGCCATGCTCTGGGCTGGCCAAAGTCCTGGCGGCGCGACATCGCCGAGCGCCTGCTCCAGAGTTCACCCCGAGCGCCAGACGACTGCGCTGGAGAAATACCCCGGCTACGAACTCTTCCTCGCTGACCGCGATGCCGGCCGGCTTCCTCGAGGCGCGCGGAGCGCCTCGCCCGCCAAGCCGTCGAAAGCGACCGACAAGGATTACCTCGAACACTTCGCCCTCGGCCTGCTCTACTCCCCTCACCGCGCGCTCGGCATCCTCGTCGCCCGCAGCATGCTCTCGATCGTTCCCCAGCGCGAAGCCGGCCTATCTTTTCAACGAAATCCTTCGCCGCGCGCGACGAACTGAATCTTTCGCCCGACGACCCCTTCAGCGACATCATGGACGAACGCTTCACCGAGGAAGCCAGCCATCACGAGGGCAAAGAAGCCGACCGGGTCCGCCACGCCCAGAGCCAGCTAGCCGAGAAAGCGCGCGAAGTGCGGCGTCTCAAGGAAACCCTCCAGCGCACCCGGCACGAAATCAGCCCGCCACGAGATACCCACTGCCCCAACCACTCCCACACCCTCGGCCCCGGCCGATCCGCAAATCCTGAGCGACCTGCGCGACAAAGTGCGCCAGCTCAAATCCAACCTGAACGAACGCCACGAAGAGCGCGCCACCCTCCGGCGCGAATTGCAAACCGCCCAGGCCCACCTCGCCGCCCTCCAGCAAACCCGGCCACTGATTCGTCCAACGGCCGTGACACCCCGGAGGCCGACCCCGAGCAAGACCTTCTCCTTCCGGGCGAAGTCGATGGCAACCAGCCCGTGCGCCTGATCGAATTTCCGAAAAAATTCGGCCAGACCCTCGCCCGCTACCCGCGCCCCACCGCCCGCGCCGCCGTCAGCATGATCGGCCGGCTCGCCGCCGGCGAACCCGGCGCCTACGCCGGCGTCGTGCGTCTCCGAGCCTGCCACGAAGTCCTGCGCCAGCGCATCGGGAGCGACTACCGCCTCCTCTTCCAACTCACCCCGGAGAACCTCCGCGTCATCGATCTCGTTAATCGCAAAGACCTCGACACCGCCATCAAACACCTGCGGCTCACATCCAGCCCACCCGCCTGAGCCACCTCACGTCCGGCTCCACCACAAACCGCCATGAAACGCCCGCCCAAAAAATTCTTCCGCGAATACGCCGCTTTCCGCGAACGCTTCGACTGGGCCATGCGTAGCGTCAGGGATGGCGACGTGGTGCAAAATCAGCTCACCCATGCCGACCTGCTCGCTTTTCTCGATCGCTGGCAAGGCAGGCTTCGCATTCCCGAATTTGAAGACGCCTTCGTCGAACTCCGGCCCTGCGTCGAGCAGATCGGGCGCCTGCTTGGAGTGAAATATCTCGAAGCCCTCGCCGACCTTCTGGAGAAGCGCCACAGCGTGCTGATCGAGCCGCTCATCTTCAAGCTCGATCTCGACCATATCAAAATCATGCAAGCGGCGCCTCCGGAGTTACTGCCGGAACTGAAAAGAATCTTCCGCGAGAAAATGGGCTACGAGTTCGACGCCGAACGCTTCTACCGCGAAGCCGAAGCCGCGGAGGGAGAATACGAAATCGAATACAATCAAGCCTTCGCGACGATGGAAGTGGATTGGCCCGAGCGCTTCGACCCCGAAACCCGCGCCCGCCTTAACCAAGCCCCGATCGAAGAGATCAACCAATGGAAAACCGACACCGCCGCCGAACTGGCCGTCCTGTGGGAGAAGGTCGAACGTCGCGCCGATTAGCTTGACTCGGAGTGCGCGAACTAAACTATTGCACTTCAAAGTTGAGCCTAGGTCTTTGATCAATTGTCGCCACCTCCTATGCCAAATGGGCGGACATCAACGCGTGCAGCACCCGACAATAACTCATGCAGTTTCAGTTGAACCGTGAAACGGTCCACCGCGTCCTTTGGGTATGCCACTATCATGAAGCCGTTCTCGGCTGGGTCGGGGTTGCGCCAGAAACGAGCGCAGAGAAGCCAATGGGTGGGATGGTGCTCGACGATGCACGCTGAGGTCGTGTCGTCGGGATGTGCCTGACTTGAGACTTGGCCGAGGACGTCATACTCAAGCATGAGCGCTTGAGCCTCCGTGTCGTCGCTGACGATGCTGACTCTGTCGGTGGATAGCTGTGCATTCATCTCGCGCGTAGAGACCTAACGAGAACAAGATGAGCGACGGCGGACGAGAGCGCGCGTCGCTCGCAGTGGAAGGGTGGAAGTCATCTCAAGAGTGGAGCGTACAGCGGTCCGTCGTTCGCTCCATCGCATGGTTAGAACCGGACATGGCAAACTCTCAGCGTGCATTTTTCTTTTTGGTTTCCATGAGCTTTTCTTCGCAGGCTTGGAACTGCGCGCGGTTGGCGACCGTGTCCCAGCAGTGAACAAGGGATCCTTTCGGAATCGACTCGAGCGGAACACTGGATAAGCCTCGCTCCCTGCGCTTGCAGCGGAGATAGAAGTAATCTCGAAAAATGTCCATATCGACCTCCAAGTTCTTGGAGAAGCTGAGCGCATAGATGGTCCTAAACATATATTCCTGCTCTGCCGTCGGGACGCGCAACTTGTCGAGTTGCTGGGAGCTAGTAAACCAATCCAACCGCCACGCATCACCCAACGTGCCTTTCTGCGGGCTTTTCCTAAGCACTTCAATCATCTTCGGTTTGGCGACGACTGATGCCGCGACGATGTCGGAGATCTCCTGACAACGCTCCGCAGCTGGTAACGACGAGGCGGAGGCGAGAAGGCAAAAGGCCGAAGCGAAGCGACAGATGATGCGCATGAGGTTCTAACAGATTTTATAAGAAACAGAGTTATTTCGGCTGATCGCCAGGTGAAGCCGTGGGTAAAACGAAATCATGCCCCTCAGATTGCCGGAGCCCTCCGGGTCTGCCAATCTCTAATGTCTCGCCCAGGTGGGCGGTCTTGTGCACCCGCCAACAGGGTCCGCAGCCGCCCGCCGCGTTACCTTGCACTTGGGCGCGCAAGCGGCGGGCGGCTCGGGTGAGATCTAGGAATTGGGAGGCGTTGGTGGGTTGGCTGGCTTGCTTGCTCTTCGCCCCAGGTCATCCACATGCCGGGCGGCGAACCAGGCGTCGCTGAATTGGCGGCCGAGGTCGCTCACGAGGGCGAATTGCGGCAGGTAGTCGTCGCATTCGTCGAATCTTGCTTCGATCGCGCGGACGTCGGCGGGGAGCTCGCCGGTGAGCCCCTTTTTCTTGGAGCGGGCGCTCTTGGGCGCGCCGACGGCGGTGCCAAATTGTTCCCAGAGGTCGTCGACCTGGTCGTAGAGGGCCTGGCTGAAGTGGGCTGCCGCCGGCGGCGGGGTGCCGCTGAGGAGCGGTTCGGCCAAGTCGAGGACGGTCTCGCCGGTCAGGGCCAGCGCGAGGCCGCGTGCGTCGTGCAGTTTGGAGGGGGTCAGGTCGACCTTGGCGGCATCTTCGACGTTGCCCGTGGCGGTGAGGGCGCGGAAGACGCCGCGGCTGAGTGCGTGGAGCTGCGTCTGGAAAAGGAGGCGCAGGTTTTTGAGTTGTTGGGCGGCGCCTTTGGTGCTGGCACTTTGGGCGGCGCCTTTGGTTTTGATCGCGGTGACGAGGGGGCGGATGGCGGTGAGGCCGGCCTCGAAGGCGGTGGGCGATTGCCCCTGCCAGAGGCCGGTGTATTGCGCGTCGTCGGCCACCTCCAGGGTGGCGACGAAGCTGTTGATCTTGTTCACTACGGTATCTCTCATGGTTTTGTTCTTTCCAGGTTTCTGCTTTGTGGTTGGAGGAAGCGCAGGCTTCCGGGACAGGGGTAAACCCCGGCTTGGACCCGGGGAAACGGACGAAATCGAAGGCGGCGCGGGCGGCCCTGCCCGGGTGAAAAGGGTTTCCAGCGAGCGGACGCGACGTTCCAGCGCAGCTCCGCGAGGCTCCAGCGGGCGGACGGCTGATTCCAGCCTGGCGCCGGATGCTTCCAGCCGGGCTCCGCCCCTTTCCAGCCGGCGTGCGCCTCGTTCCAGCCGGGCTCCCGGTTCTTCCAGCCTGGGTCCGCGTCTTTCCAGCCACCGTCCGGCTGGTTCCAGCGGCGGTGCGGATCGTTCCAAGGGAGATCCCGGACGTTCCAGCCTGCCTCCGCCGGGGTCCCGAGACGGCGCGCAATGCGCCCGCGGCCGGCGGCCGGTGAACTAGGAGACGAAGCCGGGGATGAAGCTGGGGCTTTCACGTCGCAGGAGGTTCGTGGCCGCGATCTAACCGCTTTTGCCGTTAGGCTGACAAGCCTTTTTTCCGGCCCGGGCGATTTTTTTTCGCGCCTAGATCCGCACGACCGTCAGCTCCGGGCGGCAATTAAACCGCACCTGATACATGTAGGTGCCGATCCCGACGTTCACGTAAAGCGGCCCGCCTAACGACTCGTAGCGGCCTTTCTCGTAACGGCCGACGCCATAGGGGAGAACCGGCGCGCCGTAGAACGGGATGCGCACCTGCCCGCCGTGGGAATGGCCGGCCAGGATCAGATCGTAGCGACGCCCTTCGAGCCGATCGGCCTGGATCGGGTAATGGATGAGCAGCACCCGGCGCGGCGCTTTGGCCTCCTCCAGCCGGTGCACCCCGCGCAATCCCATCCCGATGAGCTCGAGATTTTGCCGGGGCAGCAGCACGCTCCGATCTTCCAGCCACTCGCCGCCGGTCGCGCGGTAGGCTTTGGCGTAGTCGGCGAAATCGGCCCCGCAGCCGTAATCCCAGTTCCCCGGGCAGCCGTAAACCGGACGCTTGATCTGGCGGATGAAATCGAGCGCGGCCGGGGCGAATCGCTTGTCTTCGACCAGGTCGCCGGTGAAACAAACGAAGTCGGGCGCGAGCGCCGTTGATCGTGCGGATGACTTCGGCCGCGTACTCGGCGTCGCCTTTGTAATGAAAATCGCTGAATTGCACGAAACGGCAGGTCGGGTTCGGCTGCAGATCGAAATGCGTCACCCGCAGCCAGGTCGGCTCGGCGAAGCGGCCGTCGATCCCGGCCGCGGCCGGCAGGGCGACGAGGCCGAGCCCGAGAAATTGACGCCGGGTGAGCCGCCGCACGTTCGTTAGTCCGGGAAAGTGAGCAGGCGCATGTAGGCTTTCCCGCTGTCGGTCAGGCGCGCGCTGCTCCCGCGCCCGGCGAGGTGGCGGGTGAGATTGCGCAGATCGCCCGGGCCCGGCTTCACATAGGAAACCTCGGCCGCGCTCACGGCCCGGTCGCTCGGGGTGAGTCGCAGGGGCAGCCCGGAACGGGTAAAGGAGACTTCCCACGAGACCGGCTTTTCGTTAGGCGCGCCGCCCGTCATCCAGGGATATCGCCGGGGCAATTGAAAGTTAGGCGAATTCGGGATGATCACTTTGTAGAAAATTTCTTCCCGGCCGAGGAACGCCGGCAGCGTGAGCGCGGAATTCCCCCGCGCCGCGAGGATGAGCCGCGGGAGATCGAGACCGGCGAGATTGAGCCCGTTGTAAATGCCGTGGCGGTTCGGTTCGCCCTTGAAAAAGGTGCTGTGCCACCCTTCGAAATGATCGTTCAGGAGCAGGTTGAGCTCGACGTGGACGTGCGACCGCTCGCGATTGATCCCGCTCCCGGTGTGCCCCATGATGCCGAGTTTTTCCCCCTGCCCGACCGCCTGGCCCTCCGCCACCGCGATCGTGCTCAGATGCGCGTAGAGGCTGTAATAAGGAGAGCCGCCCCAGCGATGCTCGACCACGACGTAGCGGCCATAGTTTGAGGCGCCCGCCGCCTGGCTCGTGTAAACGACTTTGCCCTCGGCCATCGCGCGCACCTCATCGAGCGGCTCGCCGCGCGCGTCGCGGCGCACCGGCCGGACGTCCATCCCCTCGTGAAACCGCGTGTAAACCGGCCCGCCCGCCGTCTCCACTGGGTCGCGCACGAAACCATATTGCCCGCCCTGCCACGGAAACGAAATCACCCCGCGCAGATTGCGTTGGATGACCTGGTAAAAATTCTCTTTCTCGCCGCTGAGAAGCGCGGTGTTCTCGGTCGGCAACTTCAGGTTCACTGGAACGTCCTCGGCTCGAGCAAGAGCGGACATGGCGAGTAAAAGCAGCGCGGACCTGCGCATCCAACCGGTCATTTCTTCTTCTTCCCGCCGATCAATTTCCAATCCTTGTGCATCAACTTGATGTCCGCCTCGGTCAGGCCGGAGGCGAGATAGATTTTGCCGTCCTTGTTCCGCCGATCGATCTGCAATTCAGTCAGCGGCCGTCCGTTCATGAACACATAAAGCACCGCCCCGCGATGCTCCACGCTCAAGGTATCGAGCACCGTCCGGCCGTGCTCGTCGAGCTCGAGCAACGCCCCGTAGCTGCCATCCGCGGCCCGGTACGGATAATACCTTTTCACGTCGCGCTCGCTCAGCCAGGCGGTTTTTTGGATGAAAACATCGCGGCCCGAGAGCGAGCGGATCGGCTGCGCGAAGACCTCGCCATCCTGTTGATTGGCCACGATGTGAACCCGGAAGACGCAATGCCCCGACTTGGCTTCAGCGCCCGCCGCCACGGCAAAAAAAAGCGCGAGCGCGAGCAAAGTCCTCATGGCGGATTGATAAAGGGTTTGACAGTTTTTGCAACGTTGGCCTCTTTGGAGCGAATGAGACTAACGTTCGTTTGCGCCACGCTCATCCTGCTCTGCGCCGTCACGGATGCGCCCGCGCAGGAGAAGCGCGGCTGGCTGGGGCGCCTTTTCCATCCCTTCAGTTCCTCGGAAAAAATCCCGCAATACAAGAACCCGAAAATTCGCGGGCTCGTCCTGACGGTGGAGGTGCCCTCCGAGCCGGTGAAACTTTCCGAAGTCCGGCAGCTGCCGGTGCACGTCATCCTGACCAACCGCGGCGAGCGCGCGGTCGAGATGAACTTCCCGACCGAGCAGCGAATCGAGATCCTGCTCCACGATTCCACCGGCCAGGTCGTGACCCGCTGGTCCGACAATCGCGCCTTCGCCGAACAGATCGGCACCCTCCTGATTAACCCCGGCGAACACGTCGACTACTACGAGACGATCGCGACGCGCGAACTCACGCCAGGAAAAGTTTTCACGGTGGAAGTGACTATCCCGGCCTATCCGGAGATCGACGGGCAACGCAAGTCGATCGCTTCGCCCTGACGTCGTGATCGCATCGCGGCGCCCTCCTCATCCTAACGCCTCGCGCTCTGTCCTAATATTGTCATCCTCGAGCGAAGCGAAGGATCTCTGACTCTTCCGGACACCCAGCGCGCAGAAATAGTCGGAGATGTTTCACTCCGCTCAACATGACAGGCAAAAGAATAAAACTTATTTCCGATTACCACCTGCATCCGCAGGGGCATCGTGACCAGCCATACACCCAGCAACTGCTCCAGCCGTGGGCCGATCACGCGCGCCAAATCGGGCTGCGCGATTTCGCCCTCACGGATCACGATCGCTATCACGCCGGCGTCGACTTCGACGAAATCGATCGGCTGCGCGAGGCAAATCCCGACCTCAAAATCCGCGCCGGGATCGAACTCGATAACGACCCCGAGCGCTCAGCGGCCGGGCGCGCCTGGGTCGAGAAGAATTGGGACCGGCTCGATTTCGTCCTCGGGTCGGTTCACTTTCTCGAGCGGCCAGATCAGATGTTCGACAGCGTGCCGGCCGGTGCTGAGCAATTTGCCGGTCGCGACATCGATGAGATCTACGCGGATTATTTCCGGCGCGTCCGCGAGGTCGCGGCGACCGGCCTGGTCGATTGCCTGGCGCATTTCGATCTGATTAAGATTCACGGCCATCGTTCCAAAGCCGGGATCGAGACTCTGGTCGGAGAGACACTCGACTTCATCGCGGCGCGAGGTCTCTGCCTCGAACTCTCGACCGCTGGCTGGCGCAAACCGGTGAACGAGCTCTATCCATCCGATGCAATCATTCATCTGGCGATCACGAAGGGGATTTCCTTCACGACCGCATCAGACGGGCATTCGCATGTGCAACAGGGGGAAAACTTCGAGCGGCTGGCGGAAAAGATGGCCCAAATGGGCATTCATGAAGTCTGCATTTTCGAACATCACCAGCGCCAGGTCGTGGCACTCTAGCGCCGGCGGAGGCAGGCGGAGCGCCCGCCCTACAATTCTCTGCGCTCTTTGCGCCTCTGCGGTTAGAGTTTCCCTCGCCGCACCGGCGAATCCGGGAAATTGTCTCTCCGCCCAAGACTGATAATCATGTGATAAACCGCGTTACCGAAACCAATTCGACCGCGTTGCGCTTTCTTTTTCGCCTGTGGCCTCGGCGCGGTCGTCTGGCTGCTCTGTCTGCGCTTTTTCTTTCCCGGGTATCTCGACCCGTTCGTCCCGTTTCATGTCGACCACTTCGAATATCTCGGGCGAAGCGCGGAAGGCTACGGAGTCATGCGCTACTTCGAGAAATACCCGCGGCCGATCGGAAACCTGCTTTTCGATTGGCTCGGGCGTCTCGGGACGCGCGGGATGCTGGTCCCGGTGTTTGCGCTCGCCCTGGTCAACTGTGCTTTACTCATCCGCTATCTCGAGCGCCTGAGCGGCCGCCGCATCAGCGTGTGGGGCGTGACTCTGTTTTTCCTCCTTCTTTTCGCCAACCCGCAATCCTACGCGAATGTGAAAGAGGACATCCTGGCGGTCGTTAGTCTCACTTGTCTCCTTCTTATCTTTCACTGTTGGCAGAGCTATCTCGAGTCGGGAAAAGCGTGGGCGATCGCGGGGATCGTGGTGCTGTCGTTTTTCGCGAGTTATGTGAAGGAGACCTACTTTGGGACGCTGCTCGCTTTCTTTAGTTTGCAGGTGCTGTTCGCGGCGCGGCACAGGAAAGCGGCGTCGGCTCTGCTAGTCGCCAATCTCTTCATTGTGGCGCTCTCGTTGTATTTCAATGGAAAGCGCGGGGTCTTTGTCGATGTCGCGGCGGCGACGACGGCGCCCTATTACCAGAACTGGTCGCCGCTCTCGATTCTGCACGGGTACCATCAGATCCTGCAGTATCTCGTCTTCCCGGGCACAGCCTTACTCGTGCTGAGCGCGCTCGCGCTGCTGGCGCTGAAGGATCGGCGCGCGCTCTGGATCGGCCTAACGGCGCTGCTCTTTGTCCTGACCACGGTCTTCCCGCATGCGCTTCTGCCGAATCATCTCGAAGACCAATACGCCTGGCTCGGCGCGCCCTTCTTTTTCACTCCTTTGCTCCTGGCGGACTCTTTGCTGCCCCGGCGCGGGCTGGCTCTGGCGATGACAGGCCTGATCGTGATCGTGCTCTGCGCGCTGACCTTGGCGGAATACGCGACTTCGGTTCACAAAGGCATGGCTGGCTGGCTGCGGGAACAGGAACAATCTGAGCGCTTGCTCCTGAGTTCATGGCCGATCCTGAAGCAGAAAACCAAATCTGGTGATCGGGTCCTGGTGCATCGGGTCGACGCTTCCGTTTCAGCCGTTTTCGGTGCCGGGTTTTGTGCGGAAATCTTTTGGCGACAAGGTTCAGTGGACGGTGGTGCTGCCGGATAGTTTCCGGAAGAAAAAGGCACTGACTACGACAGTGATCCACGAGTCGGACGTGACCTCACTGAATTACGATCGCGTCTTTGTTTATAACCCGGAGGGGGCACTCATCGGCGTGCATTCCCGGAGCGAAGCCGCGGCGATTGCGCAGGCGGGAGGGTTTCCGCAGTTTCCGGGGCTGGTTGGGACGGGAAATTAACCGCAGAGAACGCAGAGAGCGCAGAGGGGAAATGCAGCTCAATGGGCAGGCGGAGCGCCCGCCCTGCAAATCTCTGCGTCCTCTGCGTCCTCCGCGGTTAAATTTCCCCGCAGCGGCAGCGGCTCTACATCCCCAGGCCGCCGAGGCCGCCGAGGTTCATGCCGCCGGTGATTTTCGACATCTCGCCGCTGGCCATTTCCTTGCCTTGCGCGATGGCCTGCTGCACCGAGCTCAGGATGAGGTCTTCCAGGATTTCCACGTCTTCCGGGTCGACAATTTCTTTCGCGATCTTGATCGAGAGGACATCGCCGGCGCCGTTTGCGACCACCGTGACCTTGCCGCCCGCGGCCGTGACCTCGACGGTTTTTTCCTCGAGCTCGGCCTGGGTCTTGGCCATTTGCTCCTGCATCTTCTGCGCTTGCTTCATCAACTTGTTGATATTCATGAGTTCGTTAGGTCAGGTGGTGACGGATTTGATTTCGCCTTTGAAAATTTCGAGGGCTTCCTTGATCAGGGGGTCGTCTTTAAAAGTGTCGCGCGACTCGTTAGGCGCGGATTTGGCCGGCGTACTCGCGGCCGGCGGCTCGGGCGGCGCGGCGGGCATGCCGTCGACGAGGCTGAGCTTCACCGTCCACTCGGAGCCGGTCAGTTCCTTGAGCAGTTCTTCGAGGAAGCTGCGGTTGGCCGGGCGGGCGAGCGATTCCATGACCGTCTTATCGCCGGGCGCGAAACCGAGGAGGACGTGGCGCCCTTCGGTGCCGAGGAGATGAGCGACCGCGATCCAGGTTTTGATTAACGGGCGGCGGGTGTAGGCGAGCTGGACGACTTTCGGCCAGACAGCTGCCATGTCGGCGGAGCTGGCGGCGGCTGGTGGTGGAGCGCTGGGCGCGGGTGCAGGTGCAGGTGCAGGTGCGGCGACGGCTACAGGAGTAGCGGGGAGTTTCTTTTCCGCGGGAGGGGCGGGTTTAGCGGCGGGTTTGGGGACAGAAGGGACTGATGGGACGGAAGGACTGCCTCCGCCCCCACTGCGGAGGGCGGTGAGGTTATCGATGACTTCACTGAGGGTGACCTGGCTCAGGGTTTGGATCGCCTTGATGACCGCGACTTCGAAATGCAGCTTCTTGTTAGGCGCCCATTTCATCCGGCCTTCGGCGCCGGCAAATTGTTCGATCAATTCGAGCAGCCGGTCGGTCTCGACCAGGGCGGCTTCTTCGCCTAACGACGACTGGATTTCGGGCGCGGCTTCGTCGGCCAGGGCGTCGGGCCGCACCTTGAAGACGAGCAGGTCGCGCAGGTGCGCGATGAGGTCGCCCATCAGCTTCATCATTTCCTTGCCGGCGGCGGCTTGCTCGTCGAGCAGGGCGAGCGCTTCGGAGGTCTGGCCGCGCAGGATTTTTTCGGTGAAGCCGGCGACGGTTTGCTCGCTGGTGAAGCCGAAGACATTGAGGACGTCGGCCTCCGCGATTTTTTCTCCGCAGAAGGCGACGAGCTGGTCGAGCATCGACTCGGCGTCGCGCAGGCCGCCGTCGGCCCCGCGCGCGATGGCGTGGGCGGCGGCGGGCTCGAGCGTGATCTTTTCTTTCCCGGCGATGAATTGCAGATGCTGCGCGATGAGGTTGGCCGGGATGCGATGGAGATCGAAGCGCTGGCAGCGGCTGAGGATGGTCGGGAGGACTTTCTGCGGCTCGGTCGTGGCGAAGATGAATTTTACGTGCTCGGGCGGCTCTTCCAGGGTCTTGAGGAGGGCGTTGAAGGCCTGCGACGTGAGCATGTGCACTTCGTCGATGATGTAGATTTTGTATTTCGCCTTGGCCGGCGCGTAACGAACGTTGTCGCGCAGCTCGCGCACCTGTTCGACGCCGTTGTTGCTCGCGCCGTCGATCTCGAGGACGTCGAGGCTGTTGCCGGCGGCGATTTCCTTGCAGTTGTCGCAGACGCCGCAGGGCGTGGTGGTGGGGCCGTTGATGCAATTGAGCGCCTTGGCCAGGATGCGCGCGGTCGAGGTCTTCCCGATCCCGCGCGGACCGACGAAAAGGTAGGCGTGGGCGAGGCGGTTTTGCTCGACCGCATTTTGCAGGGTGCGCGTGACGTGGTCCTGGCCGACGAGATCCTCGAAGGTCTGCGGCCGGTATTTTCGCGCAAAAACCTGGTAGCTCACGCGCCCAATCTAGTGCGTCGCTGTGGAGGCGAAAACAGAAATTCGGAAAAGAGACAGGATTAACGGGATTTTTTGGATTTTGGGGAGACGGAAAGGAGAATGCCCGAGCCTCTTTCAATCCTGTAAAATCCTGTTAATCCTGTCCCAACATGATGAGGAAAATTTTCGGCGTGGGTTTGGCATTGCTGGTTTCTTCCTCGGCGCTCCTCGCCCGCGAGCCGCAAACCTCGCCGCCGACGAAGCCGGCCGTTCGGGCCCGGGCACTGGGCGTTCCATTCGACGGCACGCCGGGAAAACTGAATGCGATCACCGACGTGGCCGGGGTCGAGGTTGGTTTCACGACGTTGATCAGCGGCGAAGGAAAACTCGAGGTCGGCAAAGGGCCGGTGCGGACCGGCGTGACCGCGATCCTGCCGCGCGGACACGACTCGCTCAACGATCCGGTTTACGCCGCCAGCTTCAGCCTCAACGGCAACGGCGAGATGACCGGGACGGCCTGGATGGAAGAGAGCGGATTTCTGGAAGGGCCGGTCGTTATCACCAACACCCACAGCGTCGGCGTCGCGCGCGACGCGGTCATCGCCTGGCGGCTCGCGCACGGCGCGGCGGACAAGACCGGTTATTGGTGGAGCCTGCCGGTCGTGGCCGAGACCTGGGACGGCTGGCTGAATGACATCAACGGCTTCCACGTGAAAGCGGAAGACGTCGCGCACGCGCTCGACAGCGCGGCGGGCGGGCCGGTCGCCGAGGGCAGCGTCGGCGGCGGGACCGGGATGATCTGTTATGAATTCAAGGGCGGCACCGGCACGGCTTCGCGCGTCCTGGAAAAGAAAACCGGCGGCTACACCATCGGCGCTCTCGTCCAGGCAAACTGCGGCCGGCGCGCGCAGCTCACGATCGCCGGCGTGCCGGTCGGGAAGGAAATTCCGGGCTCGGTTTATCCGAAAGAGACGGGCTCGATCATCATCGTGGTCGGGACCGACGCGCCGCTGCTGCCGGGGCAATTGAAACGCCTCGCACGCCGCGCCAGCCTCGGCCTGGCCCGCACCGGCAGCGTCTCGGGCAACGGCTCGGGCGATTTGTTTCTCGCCTTCTCCACCGCGAATCCCAACGTGGCCAATCCCGAAAAACCGACGCACACGGTGCAGACTGTGCCTAACGATCTGATGGATCCGATTTTCGAGGCCACCGTCCAGGCCGTCGAGGAAGCGATCGTCAACGCACTGGTCAATAACCAGGACATGACCGGCCGCGACGATCACCTGGTGGAGGCGCTGCCGCAGAATCGGTTGCGTCAGCTCCTGCAAAAATATCATCGACTGAACGACTGATTCCCGCATCATCGCGGCTCGACCACCCAGCAGACGGCGCATTTATGGCGGACGAAAACCCAATCGAACCAGAATCATCCAGCAGCGACGCGGAAGCGCGGCCGCCTTCGGGCCAGCCCGGCGGTCGCCGGCGCGGCCTGACTCCCGAGCAACGGCGTTTCCTGAACAAGCCGCGTTCCGTGCCTAACGAACCGGCGGATGAAGCGGAACCGGAGAGCCAGACGACCGCGCCACCCTGGGCCGAGGCGCTGGCCAGGCCGGGAATGCCAGCTGCGGAAAAATCGGACGCGACGAGCGCCCCGGAAGAGGCCGACGAGGCACCAGCGGGCGTGGCAGTCGTCCAGCAGGTGGACAAGGGTTCCCGCGCGATCGAGCTGCAGCAGGCGGTCCTTATCCTGGGCGCGATCTTGCTTCTCGGGCTGGCCTTCTACGGCGGAACCAAACTCAGTTACATCAAGTTCCTTGTCGCCTCGCGCAACACCCCCAAGTTGGACGAGAACGCCCCCGATCAATACCCTGGAATCGCCGCACCCGACCTGGTCAGGCAGGCACTGCTCGACGAACGCGCCGGCAAATGGCAGGACGCGGCCGACCGCCTCCTGGCCGCGAAAAGGAAGGACCTGCGCTACCGCGGGATCCTTTTCCGGGTCGGAAAAATCCTCTACGCCCAGCGCAATTTCGAGCCGGCCGACGAGGCCTTCGAACGCGCGATCGCTTTCGGGGAAAACGTCGAGGCGGCAAATTATTACCGCGGCTTGATTGCGGTCCGGCGCCGCGACCTGACGGCGGCGGAACGCTTCTTCGAGGAAGCGGTCAACGCCGCGCCCTTTGTTTCCGATTATCACTACTACTGGGGCGAGACGTTGCGGCTCGATCTCAAGCCGAAGCAATCGCTTCCCCACTACGAGCAGGCCATCCTGCTCGCCCGCACCGAACAGGACGCGACCGTCTGCCAGTTCAAGATCCGGATGGGCCGGATCGAAGCGGCGGAAGGCTCAGCCGTCAGCGAAGAGCTGGCCAGGAATGAGGCGGCCGGTCCACTCTCGGTCGATTGGCTGATGACCTCGGCGGCGCTGCAAATCCGCGGCGGGAAGATCGAGGAGGCGCGACAGCTCATCCTGCAGGCGCGCGCGGGCCAGGCGCCGGGATTGTTTGCTTCCTGCGTCAACGATTTTTATTTCCACGACGCAGCGCAGAAATATCCCGAGCTGGCGGAGGCGCTGCATCTCGAACTCGATCTGCAAATTCCCTTCCCTGCCCAATAGCGGAGGAGGGACTCAACCAAGGCGCGACCTGCCCGAGGCCAGCCGGACTCGTAAGTCGAGCCGTTAGGCGCTTTGCCGGCGGCGCCGGGAAAAGAACGCGAGGCCCGCGATTCCCATCCCGAGAAGGACGTAGGAGGAAGGTTCCGGAACCGAGGCCAGTTGATAGTCAACCGCCCGCAGTTTCAGGAGTAAACCATCCGGGGCAGGATTGGTCGTTCCATCGGCGGTGGTGAAGTTGAAGAACAAACGCCCCTTCCAAAGGCCGCTCGTCGCCAGGGTGAAAAGAGGACCGTTGATCTGGCCCTGGTAATGCCCGACACCCGGGGTCACGATCGAGCACCGTGTTGAAAATCTGTTGCACGCCGTCGACGATCGTCGACGCACCGATCGTCAGCGTGATCGGGTCCGGGGTGCCGAGATTGATGGTGAAATCATAAATCACCGAAAAAAGATCGCCGGCGTTGGCTGAGAAATCGCCGCCAATCAGGATGCGGGGAGATTCCGCCGCCGGGGCAACCTGCGAGTCGCCCATCAAGCGGACCACATCACCCATCACACCTGGCGGATTGTGGAACACGTCCGCGGAAATATCGTTGTCGGTAAAGGAACTCTCCGGCTGAAAACTCGGCTGGCCATCATGAATCGTGAGCGTGCCCGCGCCGGCTAAGTTGGCGAAAGAGAGGAGAAGGGCGGCGGCAAGTCCGGAGAGCAGTTTTTTCATGTGTTTAATGGCGATCTAATTTCGCGTGGGGGCGAGTCTCAAAAATATATCGGATAAGGTCAAGCTCCAATTTTACGTATTTTATCGACCGATGTCCTCGTTCCAGAGCTCGGGATGAGCCGCGATGAACTGCTCCATCATCTCGCTGCACTCCGGCAGGTCGAGATCGATCACTTCCACCCCATGTGCCCGCATAAATTCCGGGCCGCCCGGAAAGGTCCGGCTCTCGCCCACGATGACCTTCGGAATGCCAAACTGCACCACCGCCCCGCTGCAGAGATAACACGGCATGAGCGTTGAATAGAGAACGGTGTCGCGGAAACTCCCGATTCGTCCCGCGTTGCGCAGGCAATCGATCTCCGCGTGCGTCACCGGGTCGTCGTCCTGCACGCGCTTGTTATGCCCGACCGCGAGCAGCTCGCCGCCCCGGGCCAGGGCCGAGCCGATCGGGATGCCGCCTTCGCTCAGGCTTTTTCGGGCTTGCGCGATGGCCGCGTCCATTAATTCTTTTTCACTCATATCGTGTCGTTAGGCGCAGCTTACACCTTGCGCCCGCCCCGGCAATTCGCGGATGCTCCCGGACATGGGCCGCGCCTTTGAAGATTTTCCAGTCGGCAGCCGATTTGTTTCGAGCCGCCAGACGATTTCGAAAGAAGAAATCATTGCGTTCGCGCGCCGCTACGATCCGCAGCCCTTCCACATCGATTCCGAGCCTAACGACAATCTCCTCGGCGGCCTGGCCGCAAGCGGCTGGCAAACGGCCGCCATCTCGATGCGGCTTTTCGTCGATACGATGCAGGTCGAGGGCGGGATTGTCGGGCGCGCGATCGACGAGCTGCGCTGGCCGCTCGCGGTCCATCCGGGTGACGAATTGCGGGTCGAGGTGGAAATTCTCGAGGCGCGACTCTCGCTCTCCAAACCCGGCTTCGGCCTCATCCGTTATCGCAGCCTGACGAAAAATCAGGACGACAAAGTGGTGCAAAGTTTCATCGCGCTCGCGATCCTTCCGGCCCGCGGTCGTTAGGTGAAAGCCCTGGGCAGTGAGGGGATCGAACCCCCGACCAACACGGTGTAAACGTGCCGCTCTACCGCTGAGCTAACTGCCCGTTCGCGCCCCGACTGTTAATCCAAGCCGCTCCTGCTGTCGAGTTGCCGCGCGCTCGCTGCTTTACCTGCACGCTCTCTCACGCTAAAAGCTCCTCCACATCGATGGCCACTCCGCTTCTCGACGAGAAAACATCCAACGCCCTCCCGGCTGCCGCAGCTTCGCCGGCGAAGCGATCGCTCTGGTCGCGCATCCGGAATAGCCGCTTCCTTTTTATCAGCATCGTCGTCCACCTCCTCTTCGGTCTGGTGGCGGCGATTTACGTCGTGCAGGTCTACAGCCCGGCGCGCAAACTCACTTTCAAGGGCGGGCCGCCTTCGCCTAATCGCTCCGAGCGTTCCATCGAACACAAAGTGCAGCTGGCGAAAAAGCAGAGCACGATGAGCGCGCCCGCGGTGACGAAACGCATTGTCACCACCGGCATCGCCAAGGTGACCCTGCCGGAGATGCCGGCCATGCCGAAAACGAATGACGCCGCGCCCATGAAAATGGCCGGCGTCGGCGGCGCCGGGATTGGCGCGCCGACGGCCTTGAGCGGGGCGGAAGGCAGCCAGGGCGGCGGCGGGCCGATCTCGTTTTTCGGTTTGCGCGAGACCGGCAGCGGCTCCTTCGCGGGCACGTTCTACGATCTGAAACAAACCCAGACCCATCGCTCGACCGACATGACCGAGCAGAAATACGGCGAGATCGTGACCGGCTTCATCAAGGGCGGCTGGAACGAGAGCGCGTTCCAAAATTTTTACCGCGCGCGGGAGACTCTCTATAACGTGCAGATTTTCACCCCCTACATGTCGGCCGATGAAGGACCGCGCGCCTTCCGCGTTTCCGGCGAAGTGAAGCCCAGCCTCTGGGTCGCGCTTTATCGCGGGCGAGTCTCGCCGCCGGAGAGCGGCACCTACCATTTCGTCGGCGCGGGGGACGACTTGTTAGTCGTTAGGTTCAACGGCCAGATCGTGCTCGACGGCTCGTGGAATCCCCATGGCGTCTCCAGCACGGCGGCCAATTACGATTACGGCTTCAGCAAGATTCCAAACAAGTTCGTCAAAGGGCCGGCGGTCTCGGTCAAAGCGGGGAATTTCTACGACATGGAAATCCTCATCGGCGAACAACCGGGCGGCGAATTTTTTGCCGACCTCCTGATCGAAAAGGATGGCACGACCTACGAAAAAGAAAGCCACGGCTCCCCCATCCTGCCCATCTTCCGCGTCGCGGAAGGGAAGATGCCGGCCCTGAAGTCAGGCCAAAAGTTGCCGCCGTTTTTGGAAAAGGGCCCGGTCTGGCGGGCCGAAGTGGTCGAAGCCAGGAGAAAGAAAGTAGCGTCAGGTCTGGCCGATCCAGGTCTTGGGCGCGACGTCTTCCCAGCGCTCGCGAATTTCCTCATATTCGCTTTCGCCTAACGAACCGGCCTCGAGCAGGCGCGCGTTTTCTGCCCAGCGCTCCGGATTTTTCGTGCCGACGATGGCGGTGCAAACTCCCGGCACAGTGAGGGTGAAGCGGAGCGCGACCGCGATCGTCTTTTCCGGGTTGGCGCTCTCCAGGAATGGGTATTTCAACGTCCGCAGCCGGTCCCAATAGATCTGGTGATAGGAATTTTCCGGTTTGTGGCCGCTCTTCCAGGCGACATTTGCGATCGGCCGTTTGGCGATCACGCCCATCTTCTTTTCGCGCGCGAGCGGGAGGGTCAATTCGAGCGCTTCCTGGTCGGCGATGTTGATCGAAGTCTGGAGCGAATCGAACGCGCCGCACTCGACCGCGTAACGCGCGGCATGGCTGTCGCCGCTGTAGCCGATGTAGCGGGTGTAGCCCTTTTCCCGCGCGGTTTGCAGCGCCGCGATCGCGTCACCCTTTTTCAAAATCGCCTCCGGGCAACTGTGCAGATGCACGAGGTCGACCCGGTCGGTGCGGAGCCGTTGCAGGCTGCGCTCGATGCTTTCGAGGATCGACTCCGGCGTCCAATTAGCACCGCTTTCCATCCCGTGCGGATGACCGCACTTGGTGAAAAGATAAAATTCATCGCGACGCTGGCTGACCGTTTTGCCGATCATCTCCTCGCTGTTGCCGTAGCATTCGCCGGTGTCGATGACATTGAGGCCGGCGTCGAGTGCGCTGCCTAACAATTGCGCGACGGTCGCTTCATCCGCCCCTTCCATCCCGATCTCGGATCCGCCGAAGCCGAGGATGGAAACCTGCATGTCGGTTTGGCCGAAGGGGCGCTGTTCCATGCCGCGAAACTAGCGCGTCATCCCCCATCTTGTCATCCCGAGTCGCGCAGACGACGAGGGACCTCGCAAGCGGTTAACGGCTTTCGCCCCAGGTTGCAGATCGCTCGCGCGAACGCATCGCCTGGCGACGAGAATATCGAAATTCCAATTGCGAGGTCCTTCACCGCGCTGCGCCGGCTCAGGATGACAAAATAACTGTGCCGCGTCCGCGCTCGATCCGGCCGATGAATTTGGCGCGCAGCTGTTTCGCGATCGCCTGCGCGTCGTTAGGCGAAACGATCGCGGCCATCCCGATGCCCATGTTGAAACACCTGATACATCTCCTCCCGCGGGACCCGGCCGCGATCCTGCATGATCTGGAAAATCGCCGGCACCTTCCAACTCGCCGGTGTCGATGATCGCGTCGCAGTCGTTAGGCAAAACCCGCGGCAGATTGTCGAGCAATCCCCCGCCCGTGATGTGGGCGAGCCCCTTCAACTTCCCGCGCGGAACTTTGGCCAGCGCCGGCTGATAATTTTTATGAGTGCGAAGCAGTTCTTCGCCTAACGACAAGCTCAGGCCGGACACCCGGGCGTTCCGGTTTCAGGCGCAGTTGCTCAAAGAAAATCTTCCGCGCCAGAGAATAGCCGTTGGTATGAAGCCCGTTCGAGGCGAGCCCGAGAATGACGTCGCCCTTTTTGATGCGTGCGCCGTCGATCATGCGTGCGCGATCGACCACTCCGACGATGCAGCCCGCCAGATCGTACTCGCCCCGCCGATACATCCCCGGCATTTGCGCGGTCTCGCCGCCGATCAAAGCGCAGCCGCCGGCCCGGCAGGCTTTGGTAAATCCGCGCAGGATTTGATCGAAAACCCGCGGCTCCAGCTTTTCCGCGCCGATGTAATCGAGAAAGAAAAGCGGCCGCGCTCCGAGGACGGCGATGTCGTTGATGCAATGATTGACGAGATCGGCGCCGACGGTGTCGTGGCGGTCGAGCGCAAAGGCGATCTTCAGTTTCGTCCCGACGCCATCGACGCTCGCGACCAGAACTGGCTCGCGCATCCCGGAAAAATTCGGCGCGAACAAACCGCCGAAGCCGCCGATTTTGCCCAGCACTTCCGGGCCGTGCGTGCTCCGGACGCGCCCCTGGATCTTGCGTTTGACGAGGTTGCCGAGATCCACGTCGACCCCGGCGCGGGCGTAGGCTTTTTCTGTCATGCGTTGCTCCGCAGATCCTGTAGACGTTTCGCTCTGCGAAACGGAGTTCGCATCCGTGAAACCAGCTTTTCTCTCCATCTGCGAAATCTGCGTAATCTGCGGACCGCACTTATTTCAGCCCGGCGAAGAGCGTCGGCTGCTCCGCTTCGTCGGCCAGCGCCTTGGCCCGCGTGCCGCGTTTTTCCATGATGAATTTGTCCAGCTCGGGATCGACCGGGAGCGGATACTTCCCGGTGAAACAGGCGAGGCAAAAGCTGTTCGGATCTTTCCCCGTGGCGCGGATCATTCCCTCGAGATCGAGATAACCGAGGCTGTCGACCCCGAGATATTCGCAGATCTCCGGCATCGTTTTCTGGTTCGCGATCAACTTTTCCGGATCGGGAAAATCGATCCCGTAATGGCAGGCGAAACGATGCGGCGGGCAGCTCACCCGCATGTGCACTTCCTTCGCGCCGGCCTCGCGCAGGTTGACGACGCGCGCCCGCGCGGTCGTTCCCCTAACGATCGAGTCATCGATCACGACGACGCGTTTTCCTTCGACCGCTTCCTTGATCAGATTGAGTTTCACCCGCACGTCGAAGTCGCGGATGAGCTGGCTCGGCTGGAGGAAGGTGCGCCCGATGTAGTGATTGCGGACGAAGGCGTGCTCGTAGGGAATGTTGAGCTCGTGCGCGAAACCGAGCGCGGCGTAGTTGCCGGAGTCGGGCACCGGCACGACGAGATCGGCCTCGACCGGAAATTGCCGCGCCAGTTCGCGGCCCATTTCGGTCCGGACCTTGGCCACGTTGACGCCGCCGATGATACTGTCGGGCCGCGCAAAATAGACGTACTCAAACATGCAGAAGGCCTGCTTTTCTTCCTTGAACGGCCACTCCGAGCGAATGCCGTCCTCGCTGATGATGAGGACCTCGCCCGGTTCCACCTCGCGGATGAACTCGGCATGGATGAGATCGAAGGCGCAGGTCTCGGACGCGAGAATGTAAGCGCCGTCGAGTTTGCCTAACGACAACGGCCGGAAACCAAACGGATCGCGCACCGCGATGATCTCGCGCTCGCTCATGATGATGAGCGAGAAGGCGCCTTCGATCCGGCGCAGCGCGGTCAGGATGTTGCTCCCGTTGTTCGAGGGCTGGGCGAGGAGATGGAGGATGATCTCGCTGTCCGCCGTGGTCTGGAAAATGGAGCCTTTGCGCTCGAGCTCGTCGCGCAGGACGTCGGCGTTGATCAGGTTGCCGTTGTGCGCGATCGCGAGCTGGCCGCGGAAGCAATCGACCACGAACGGCTGCGCATTTTTCACCGTGCTCGAGCCGGTGGTGGAATAGCGCGTATGGCCCACCGCCCGCGTCCCCTTCAGCCGCTCCAGTTCCGCCGGCCCGAAAACCTGCGAGACCAGGCCCATGTCGCGATGCAGTTGGAAAGTCGAGCCGGGGCCGTTCGTGGTCACGATCCCGGCGCTTTCCTGCCCGCGGTGTTGCAGGGCGAAGAGCCCGTAATAAGTCAGCACAGCCGCATTCGGATGCCCGAAGACGGCGAAAATGCCGCATTCGTGCATCGGGTAAGGTGGCTGCGGTGGTGGGAAAAATTCGTCCATGACCATCGAGGCGGGAAAGATACTCATTCGCAGCCGAACGTCACCTGCCCGCGACAAATGAGACGCGTTTTCGACCCGGTGCTGTCCTTTGAAAACTAAGCGGGCGCTGAGGCGAGCTCTGTGTCCGGGCGCTTCGAGGCATTAGCCCGGCATTCAGGGCAAATGCCGTGGGTCGATTTCACGTCGTGTCGCACCTTCATGTAATCCTCAAAGCTGACCCATTCCTCGGCGACCTCCACCTTCCGGCACCAGGCGCAGACCCGGATAAAATCCTCCAGGAAACGCAGCCGCCGGAAAACCCAAAGCGTCGCGGCGACCACCCCGATGGCGAGGAGAAGAATGCAAAAGGTCTCGAACCAATATTCCTGCGGCCGCGGCGGCGTTTTCGGCGCGCCAAAATAGCGGAACGGGAAATCGATATATTCATCGAGCCAGACGACAAACAGGACGCCGCTAAAGCCGAGCAGCTCAAGAGATAAAATGAGCTTTTCGTAGAGCCGTTGTTGTTTCATCGAGAATCCTCACGTTTCAGCGACGGCCCGGGCGATGGCGTTGAACCAATCGTCGTAGATCTCGTCGAGCGGCCACCGCAGCGTCTCGCCTGCCGCCCTGATCGCGAGCGCGTCGCCGCCGACCGTCCCAAGGCGATGCCCAGGCACGCCGCGCTCCTCCAGCAACTGCATCACCTGCGTCGGCGTTCCCGGGCACAGTAGAGATGACAACGCGCGATTGCGATTCGTTGAAAAGGATTTGATCGAGCCGCTGCGGACCGGCCGCGCTCAGGTCAATCTCCGCGCCGAGTCGAGCGTCTGGATTGAAACAAGCCTCGGCCAGGGCCACCGCCAGGCCACCCTCGCTGCAATCGTGCGCGCTCCGGACGAGGCCGGCGCGGATCAATTCGCGGAGCACATTTTGCAGCGCGAGTTCGCGCTCGAAATCGAGCCGGGGCGGGAGCCCGGCTTTGCGGCCATGGATCACTTTGAGGAAATGCGATGCGCCCAGCTCATCGCCGAAGTCGCCTAACAAAATCACGACGTCGCCGGCGGCCTTGAAATATTGCGTCGTGATCCATTCCTCGCGCTCGATCAGGCCGACCATCGCGACCGTCGGCGTCGGATCGACCACGCCGGCCGGGCTTTCATTGTAGAGCGAGACATTCCCGCCGATGACCGGCGTCCCAAAAGCGCGGCAGGCTTCGGAAAGCCCCTCGACCGCTTCGCGCAGCTGCCAGAAATTTTCCGGCTTGTAGGGATTGCCGAAGTTGAGGTTATCGGTCACCGCCAGCGGCACGGCGCCGGAGCAGGCGAGATTGCGGGCCGCCTCCGCGACCGCGATGCGGCCGCCTTCGCGCGGATCGAGCCGGCAATAAAGCGAATTACAATCGGTCGTGGCGGCGAGAAATTTATTCGCCGCGCGGACATGAAAAACCGCCGCATCCGAACCCGGCCTAACGACCGTGCCGGTGCGCACCATGTGGTCGTACTGCCGGTAAACCCAGTTCTTCGAAGCGATCGAAGGATCGCGCAGCAGCTGCCGAAGAGAATCAACCGCCGAGTTCGCAGAGGGCGCAGAGATTTTCTTCAACAAATCTTCCTCTGCGCTCTCTGCGTCCTCTGCGGTTAACTTTTTTGCTTCCCGCGAATAGAGCGGCGCCTCATCCGCCAGCGGCTTGGCCGGGATTTCCGCCGCCGTCGCGCCGTCATCGAGCACGCGCATCATGCCGTCGTCCGTCACCCGCCCGATCTCGGCGCAGGGCACATCCCATTTCTCGAAAATCCGCCTAACGACATCTTCCTTGCCCTTGTGCGCGATGATCAGCATCCGCTCCTGCGATTCGCTCAGGAGCGTTTCGTATGGGGTCATGCCGGTCTCGCGCTTCGGCACTTTCGCGAGATCGATCTCGACGCCGGTCCCGCCGCGGCTGGCGGTCTCACAGGTCGAACAAGTGAGCCCGGCCGCACCCATATCCTGGATACCGGCGACGGCATCGGTCGCGAGCAATTCGAGGCAGGCTTCCAAAAGCAGTTTCTCCTTAAACGGATCGCCAACCTGAACGGCAGGCCGATCTTCCTTCGACTCTTCGGTCAGTTCCCGAGAGGCAAACGCCGCGCCCGCCAATCCGTCCCGGCCCGTCTCCGCGCCGACATAAAAGACCGGGTTGCCGACACCGCTGGCCGCGCCGCGCGCGAGCTGCTCGTGCTTCAAAACGCCAAGGCAAAACACATTGACCAGCGGATTGCCCTCGAAGCTTTCGTCGAAGTAAATCTCGCCGCCGATCGTCGGGACGCCGATGCAGTTGCCGTAATGCGCGATGCCCGCGACCACGCCTTCAAAAAGCCGGCGGTTGGTCGCGACATTCTTCGAGTCGCCGTCAATCGGCCCGAAGCGGAGCGAGTTGAGCAGAAACTCCGGCCGCGCGCCCATCGTGAAGATGTCGCGAATGATCCCGCCGACACCGGTCGCCGCGCCTTGGAACGGCTCGATCGCGCTCGGGTGATTGTGGCTCTCGATCTTGAACGCGACCGCCCAGCCGTCGCCGATATCGACCACGCCGGCGTTCTCTTCGCCGGCTTTGACGAGGATGTTCGGCCCGGTGGTGGGAAATTTCTTCAGCTCCTTCTTCGAGTTTTTGTAGGAGCAATGCTCGCTCCACATCACGGAGAAAATCCCGAGCTCGGTGAAGTTCGGCGCGCGTCCGAGGATCTTTTCGATCCGCTCGTATTCGTCGGGGGTCAGGCCGTGTTTCGCGACCATCTCAGGAGTGATTTTCGGTTCGGCCGCAGGCATTAGAAGCGCACGTTAATGGCACGACTGCGGAGCGCAATTGCCAAACAAATTTCCAGGCTGAAGGAGAGCGCGATCCTGTTAAGGTCGGAGGGTGGATTTATCGACCATCGCCAACGTCGCTACCGCCCTCACCGTTCTGACCGGCGTCGCCTTCGGGTTGATCGAGATGCGCCGGGCTCGGCGCGACCGCGAAGAACGCGCCGCCTTTGCCGCCGTCCAGGCCCTGATGACGCCGGAATGGATGAGCTCTTCCATGATCGTCGCCTCCATCCCGGACGGCACAACCGCAGCCGAGCTGGCCAACGACCCGCGCACGCTCGAGGCCGCGCTCAAGATCGCCACCATCATGGAAGGCATCGGCTACTCCGTCTTCGCGCGGATCGTGCCGCTTTCCGTCGCCGACGATTTGGTCGGCGGCATGGCGCGCGTCGCCTGGCGCAAGTTCCGGCCCTTTGTCGAAGAAGAACGCGAGCGCACCGGGACCCAGAAAAGTTGGGAATGGTTCCAATGGCTGGCGGAACAACTCGATCGCCACGGCAAAAGTAAGACCAGTCTGAAGGTGGGCGCCCCCGTTGCCCATCGCGACTGGAAACCGTAGCCGGCGGTTGCGCTCGGGCGGCAAATCGCAGAGCATTCTCCCGTGGCAATCGATCTCAAGGAACTGGTCGCGGCGCGGCTCGGGCGAAAACTACGACCTGCACGAACGGCATCTCAATCGCACCCTCGTCGCGGCCCAGCGCGTCATCGGCTTCGACAAAGTCTATGCCCGGGCGGAAGGCGCTTATCTCTACGACATGGATAACGCCGCCTACCTCGACTTCCTCAGCGGTTACAGCGTTTTCAATATCGGGCGGAACCATCCCGCGATCCAGAAAGCGATCCGCGACGTGCTCGATCTCGATCTGCCCAACATGGTGCAGATGGATTGCTCGCTCCTCAGCGGCCTCCTCGCCGAAGCCCTGACCAAGCGCACTCCGAAACATCTCGACGCGGTTTTCTTTTGTAACTCCGGCACCGAAGCGATGGAAGGCGCGCTCAAGTTTGCCCGCGCCGCCACCCAGCGGCCGCGCGTCTTTTCGTTAGGCGGCGCTTTCCACGGGTTAAGCATGGGCTCGCTCTCGCTGATGGGCTGCGAAAGTTTCACCGAAGGGTTCGGGCCGCTCATGCAGGGCTTCGACGGCCGCATCCCGCTCGATGACCTAACAACACTGGAACGTGAACTGGCGAAACGCGACGTCGCTGCCTTCGTCATCGAGCCCGTCCAGGGCAAGGGTGTCAATTTTCCGCGCGGCGATTTCTTCAACCGCGCCCAGGAACTCTGTCGCAAACACGGTACCCTTCTCATCGCTGACGAAATCCAGACCGGCCTCGGACGCACCGGTAAGATGTTCGGCTTCGAGCATTGGAATCTGGAACCGGACATCATCACCCTGGCCAAGACCCTGAGCGGCGGCTATGTCCCCTGCGGCGCGATCGTCGCCCGGCGCGAGATTTACCAGAAGACCTTCAGCCGGATGGACCGCTGCGTGGTGCACTCGACCACCTTCGGCCGCAACAATCTCGCCATGGCCTGCGGCCTCGCTGCCCTCGACGTGCTCGACGACGAGAAACTGATCGAGAACGCGGCCAAAATGGGCGCACTCCTGGTCGAAAAACTCGACGCTCTGCGCGCGAAACATTCCTTCATCAAGGAAGTGCGCGGCAAAGGACTCATGATCGCGATCGAGTTCCACGAGCCTAACGAGTTTAAGCTCAAGATGGCCTGGAAACTCCTGCACAAGGTCGACAAGGTTCTCTTCGCGCAAATGGTCGTGACCCAGATGCTGGCCCAGCATCGCATCCTCACCCAGGTCGCGGGTCATGCCATGGATGTGGTAAAGATTTTACCCCCGCTCATGATCGGGGAAAAGGAAGTCGACATGTTCGTTAACGCGCTCGACGCGACCTTGACTGAGTGTCGAAAATTCCCCGGCCCGATGTGGGAGATCGGCAACAACTTCGTCCGGCACGCCCTGCGCTCGAAGCGCGCGCCCCAGCCGGTCTCGTAGTTGTAGCCGGGGGCGCTGACCCCGGCCGCGCCGCATGAAACTACCAAGCTTCACCACCCTGAGCGCGCTGCTGCTCGCTTCCGAGATAGCCCTGGCGGTGGCTAAGCGTTCCAAGTTACCCGGCAGCCGCGGCGCGAGCGGGAAGGATCGCTGGACCCTGCCGCTCCTCTGGACGGTCATCTGCTCCGCCATTTTCACCGGCTTCTTTCTCCGCAGCGCTTTGCCACAAGGAAGGTTGCCCTATCCACAAACCTTCTACGTCGCAGGCCTCATCCTGTTCATCGCCGGCCTAATCATCCGCTGGATCGCCATCGTTCATCTCGGCCGGTTCTTCACCGTCAACGTCGCGATTGCCGAAGACCATCAGCTCATCACCACCGGCCCCTACCGCTACGTTCGCCATCCTTCCTACACCGGGACGCTGATGATCTTCCTCGGCTTTGGGCTTTGCATGCTCAACATCTTCTCCCTCGCGGCTGTCTTTCTCCCCATCACCGGCGCTTTCCTTTGGCGAATGCACGTGGAAGAAAACGCGCTCCGTTCGGCCTTTCAGTCGCAATACCAGAGCTACGCCAATTGCACGCGCCGCCTGATCCCGGGCGTCTACTAAGTGGAAAAAAGAGCTTGTTTCTTCCCTGCATCTCCTCCAATCTCCGACGCACGTGAAAATCTCCCCGGTCCTTCCATGTCTGGTTGGCTTGATCTTGCTCCAATTTTCCGGAGGAACGAGCAGTGGATTCTCCTTGACCGGCGCGAAATGGCCTCCCGACACCTCCGTTACGATCCAACTAGAACTCGGCCCGACCACCAAGACGCTGCTCGATGGTCTCGGCACTTGGAACAACTCCGCAGCTGATGCGCTTTCTCTTTGGAATCCGCACCTCGATTTCCTGAGTCTGACCTGGGTCTCGGACTCTTCCGCGCCCAAAGGGTCGCCCGATGGCTTCAACACGGTCTTCTACTCCGATACCATCTTCGGTGAGGGCTTTGGAGCGAACACTCTGGCGGTAACGGTTTGGTGGGATACGACCGGGTATCCGGTTTACCTGGCTGAAGCCGATGTGGTGTTTAACACGGCCCAGAATTTTAACTCCTATCGCGGACCGCTTCTTCCCGGAACTTACGATTTCCATCGCGTCGCGCTGCACGAGTTTGGTCACCTTCTCGGCCTGGCTCACTCCCTTAACGATCCTGAAGGGCAGGCATTGATGGAGCCTTTCATTACGAATCTGGATCATCTCGCCGATGACGACATAGCGGGTGCGGTTTTTCTTTACGGCTATCGCGTCATCAGCCCGCTCTTTCAGGAAGGATTGACGGTGGGAAACAAGTTTTCCTATCAGATCCAAGCCAACAATCATCCCACCAGCTATGCCGCGACCGGGGTGCCGCCGGGGCTGCAATTGGACCCGGCCACGGGCCTGATCACGGGAACCTGCACTCAGTCCGGCACCTTCGAGGTGACCATCACGGCCTATGGTCCTGTTGAGGACGTGACCGCGGTTCTCACGCTTACCTTTGCTCTAAAGCCGCTCACTTTCGATCCGCCGTACTTCGCTCGATTCGAGGTCGGCACCGCCGTTTCCTTCGTCGCGAAGGGCCCGAATGATCCGACCAGTTTCGAGGCGGCCGGGCTTCCCCCCGGACTATCGATCGATCCACAGACTGGAATCGTTAGCGGAGTGCCGACGCTGAGGGGTTTCTACTACGCGGGTATCACCGCGCATGGCCCAAGCTACGACGCTGCCAGTACCGTCACTCTGATCGTCGATCCAAATTATGAGGATGCGATCGCCAGCGCAACGTTCTCCTTCGGCATCCGCAAAATGATTCCCGATCCGGAGCGGGGATTGCTTTACCTCCTAACCGACTCCGGCGTGACAGTGATCGATGCCACGACACTGGCGGTCCTTCATGCCATCGAGACCGGCTCCGGCTTGGATATGACCGTCTCGGCGGACGGGTCGGCTCTTTGGATTGCAGCAACAGAGGGAGTACCTGGGAGTAATTAGTGGCTTCAGTCTGCCCGAACTCAACCCCCTGCCGGCCATCCCCAACGGACCATTTATCGCGGAGCAAGTTCGAGCGGGGGTCAACAACAAGCTTTACCTCACCAATTACAATGGGCTTTTTCAACTGGACACGAATACCGGCGCTGTTCGTCTCCTGATGTCGCCGCCAAACGTCAATTTTCCTTTCATTATCGCGGTGAGCGCGGACCATCGGGACCTCTACCTCGGGTTTCAGGATCATTATCCCGGAATGATCGCCCACTACGACATTGCTGCTCCCATCCCCGTGCTCCTCGAACAGAGGACCGCCCTGGGCTACGTCGGCGACATGGCTGTTTCCCCGGATGGGAAGAGCCTCGTCTACGAGGACTCCGAGTTAGTACCCGCTGGAGAGTCATCTTTTCGTCGTCTCCACTGGAAACCTGCAAGGGCCACAAACGGATTTGAGGCCCTCCTACGACGGTTTAAACACCTGGGCGTGGAGGTATGATAGCTCGGCCATCTACCAGATAACGCAGGCCGGATTGGACGTGACCAGTATAACGAACGGGCTGCCGGTGGATCGCTGGACGATACCCTCGGGCCCTGGGTTAATCTGCGATGATTCCATCGGAGACCTGCTCTTCATTTATAACGGCTTTTCTATCTCTTCCTACTCTCTTAAATCATCGGTTGAGCCTCTCCCTCCGCCGGCACCAAAGACACTGGTGAATGTCTCGACCCGCGCCGTCGTCGGAACCGACAATGAGCAACTGATCGGTGGCTTCATCATTACCGGGCAGGATCCGAAGACGATCATTCTGCGCGCTCTCGGTCCCTCGCTGCCAGTCCCAACTCCGATTTCGAATCCATCGATCAAGATCCACGATGGCACCGGGGCGGTCGTCGCGACCAACGATAACTGGAACACCTACCGCGATCAGTTGGTGGCCCGCGGACTTGATCCCTGGGACGATCGGGAGTCCGGACTTGTGGTGTCTCTCGATCCGGGGCCCTACACCGCGGTCATAGAAAATGTCGATGTGCTCCGCGGAGTCGGGCTTTTTGAACTTTACGATCTGACCGGAGATGGTCCCTCGAGAGTGGCCAATCTATCGACCCGCGGTAGAGTCGGAACCGGAGATGATGTCCTGATTGGCGGCTTTATCGTGGGCGGAACGACCCCGACTCAAGTTATCGTGCGGGCGATCGGTCCTACGCTCTTCGATGCAGGTGTCTCCGGGTTTCTATTGAATCCAGTTGTAGAGTTATACGGCGGGAACGGCGAACTCATTTCTCAGAATGACGACTGGCGCGCGACGCAGGAGGCAGCAATCACAGGCACGGGCCTCGCGCCAAGGGACGATCGAGAATCCGCTATCGTCGCGACTTTGTCCGCGGGTGCTTACACCGCCATCGTTCGGGGCCAGAGTAACACGACCGGAGTTGCTTTAGTGGAGATTTACAACCTCGATTCCGCCGTGCCGGCGAAGTAACGTCGGGCTCAGCTTGACTTAAATTCCGCGACCAACGCCTGCAGGCTGGCCTTGGCGTCGCCGAATAACATCCGGGCAGCAGGAGGATCGGGGTCAGCTTCAGAATTTCGCTCGCTTGTTCTGAGACGCTTCGAATTAGATGGCCACAATCGAACCGCGGCTTCCGAAGCTGACCCCCGTGACGCATAGCGCCATTCAGGCTGAGCTCTCGGAACTGCAGCGTCCTTTGGGTAGTTTTCTTCAAGCCTGAAGGGCTGGGAGAGATTAGCCGGTGGCGTCAGCCACCGGTCTCGGTTAGAGCAAACATCCAGCCCCGGCGGGGCGGCAGAACAGCACGGGAACTTCCGCCGCCCCTGCCGGGGCTTGGCTCATCTGCGATGAGATCCGGTGGCTTCACGCCACCGGCTAAATTCCGCTGGCCCTCCGGGCCAGAGCAAGGCGCTGCCGCTTGATCCTAAAGGCTCTTATCTTAGCGCCATTCTGAAAATTCACGGAAATTCACGGGGTCAGCTCCAGAATTGCGCTCTTTTCTCCGCGGGGGAACCTTCTTCGTTAGGTCGATTTGAACTCCGCCACCAGCGCCTGCAGGCTGGCCTTGGCGTCGCCGAAGAGCATTCGCGTGTTCGGCTTGAAGAAGAGCGGGTTCTCGATCCCGGCGAACCCGGAAGCCATCGAGCGCTTGAGCACAAAGACAGTGCGCGCTTCGTCGACGTTGATGATCGGCATGCCGTAGATCGGGCTCGATTTGTCTTCGCGCGCGGCCGGGTTCACGACGTCGTTGGCGCCAATCACGATCGCTACATCCATCGTCGCGATCGTGGGGTTGATCGCGTCCATTTCGACTAACTGCTCATAAGGCACATCGGCCTCGGCCAGGAGGACGTTCATATGACCCGGCATGCGTCCGGCGACCGGGTGAATGGCGTAGCGGACTTCCGCGCCGTTCGCTTCCAGGAGATCGGCCAGCTCACGCAAGACATGCTGGGCCTGGGCCACGGCCATCCCGTAACCCGGGACGAGCACGACTTGCGCAGCCGCTTCCAGGACGAAGTAGGCGGACTCTGGAGTGATCGCTTTCGCTTCTCCGGTGACTGACTCTCCGCCACTTGTTGCGGTCGCACCAAACCCGGCCAGGAAAACATTCGCGATCGAACGGTTCATCGCCTTGCACATGATCTGGGTGAGAATGATCCCGCTCGCACCAACGAGGCACCCGGCCACAACCAGGACGGTGTTTTGAATAATGAAACCCGCCGCCGCCGCCGCGAGTCCGGAGTAACTATTGAGCAGGGCGATGACGACCGGCATGTCCGCGCCGCCGATCGGGATGACTGCCAAAACCCCAAGGACGAGGGCGAGCAGAAGGATGAGAAGGAAGATGAAGTAAGTCGTCGTGGGATGGACGCAGAAGATGATGCCAAAGAGCAGGACCAGGAGAAGCAAGCCGGCATTGATCGTCTTCTGATAGGGAAACAGGATCGGCCGGCTCTGCATCTTTTCCGCCAATTTGGCGTAGGCCAGCAGGCTGCCGGTCAGAGTCACACCGCCGATAAGGACGGCGAGAAAAATCGGGATCGTGGTCGAGACGGGTTGGTCCGGGTGATTGTGGTATTCCACCCAGCCGACGAGCAGACTGGCGAGACCGCCCGCGCCATTGAAGAGCGCGACCATCTCCGGCATGGCCGTCATCTGCACGCGCTGCGCCGCGACCGCGCCGATGGCAGACCCGATGACGAGGCCGACAATGATCCATTGATAGTGCAGGCCGCTGACCAGCAAGGTCGCGACGATCGCGATCAGCATGCCAACGGCGGAGAGCAGGTTGCCTTTGCGCGCGGTCGCCTGTTTCCCCAGCAGCTTGAGGCCGAGGATGAACAGGATCGCCGCCGCGATATAGGCCCAATCGATCAGGACTGGCATGTCATTTCTTTTTCGACTTGAACATGGCGAGCATCCGGTCGGTCACGAGGTAACCACCGACCACGTTCACGGTGGCAAAAATGACCGCGAGCGTGCCGAGGGTCGTGGCGATGAAGCCGCCCTCCATGCCGGCGGCGATGAGCGCACCGACAATGGTAATCCCGGAAATGGCGTTCGAGCCCGACATCAGCGGGGTGTGAAGTTGCGAAGGAACTTTCGCGATCAACTCGAAACCAAGGAAGGCCGAGATAATGAAAATGAAAATCAGGAGAATCATAAGTTGGTTTGAAAATTGGGATCTCGTTGGAGGGACGGGCGCCGTCCCGTCCGTGTTTCAGAAACTCGGACGACATCCGCCTGAGGCGGATCGTCCCTCCAAGGGCGCATTCCTGTTTGACGGAGACACATGTTCGTTAGGTCTGGTAGAGTTTCTCGATCGTCTCGTTCACGATCTTGCCGTCGTGGGTCAGGACGCAGTGTTTCAGAATTTCATCCGTCAGGTCGATCCGGAAGCTCTTGCTTTCCTTGTCCCAGAAATGTTCGAGCAGGCTGGCCAGGTTATTGGAATACATCTCGCTCGCGTGGCGGGCGACGCGGCCCGGGCAGGTTGCGCAGGCCCAGGACGCGGACGCCGTTTCGTTCCACCGTCTCGTCCGGCTGCGAGCATTCGACATTGCCGCCGCTTTCCACCGCCATGTCCACAATCACGCTCCCGGGCTGCATCTGGTCGACCATCGCGTTGGTCACGATCAAGGGCGCCTTTCGCCCAAAAACCTGCGCGGTCGTGATCACGATGTCGGCCTTGGCGCAATGTTGCGCCATCACCTCGCGCTGCTTTTCCAGTTGCTCGGGCGTGAGTTCCCGCGCGTAACCCTGCGCCGTCTGCCCGGTCTCGCCGAGGTCGACCTTGACGAATTTCGCGCCTAACGACTGGACCTGTTCCTCGACCGCCGGGCGGGTGTCGAAGGCCTCGACCCGCGCCCCGAGCCGTTTCGCGGTCGCGATCACCTGCAAGCCGGCCACGCCGACGCCAATGACGAAAACGCGGGCCGGCTTGAGTGTCCCGGCCGGCGTCATCATCATCGGAAAGATCCGATCGATCGTGCCGGCGGCGGCGATGACCGCGGCGTAACCGGCCAGGCTGGCCTGCGAGCTGAGCACATCCATTTTTTGCGCGAGCGTGATCCGCGGCAGCATCTCGAGTCCGATCGCGGTGACATTCGCCGCCGCGAGCGCGCGCACCAGGTCGCGCTCGTTGAAGGCATCGAGCAGGCTGATGTGGATGCAGCCGGGCTTCAGGTTGCTGACTTCGCCTTCGGGCGGCTTGCGCACGCGCAGGACGACATCCGCAGCACCCAAGCGCGCTCTGTCGATCATCGGTGATCTGCGCGCCCGCCTCCTGGTAGGCCTCGTCGGAAATGGAAACCGACGCGCCGAGGCCGGCTTCGATCAGGACTTCCACCTCGAGAGCGACGAGCCTTTTAACCGCTTCCGGCACGAGGGCCACGCGGGTCTCTCCGCTCTCGATTTCTTTTGGGACGAAGACACGCACGATTCGCGCATGCTAACAAGCCAGGCCCCGGCGGCAATCAAAAGCTGTACGCGAGCCGCCGCGTAGTTCGTTAGGCGGGCCGGGTTTTTTCGAGCCGGCCGGCGGCCGCGATTGCCTCCTGCTCCATCGGTGCCGCCGGATAACCGATGCTGAGACATTCGCCCAAATATTGGCGCAGGAAGGGCTCGATCCCGCCGAGTTGTTCGTATTGCGCAGTGTGGGCCAGTTCGTGCGCGATGAGCCCGCGCTCCCGCCAGCAATCCGCGCGCACGAAAATTCCGTAGCGCAGAGCAAGACCGCGCGTGGCCGGGGTGAGAAACTGCACGCGCCGCCGCCGCCGCGCGCAAGGTGAGATCCTCGGGTGTCGGAACGCTCGCGAGACAGAGCAACCGGACGCGCTCCGGCTCACGCACTCCCAGTGCTCGGGCATCCGCGGTTTCCTCCTCCGAGAGCGGAACGCCTTCGCGCAGGATGCGCGTCTCGAGCGCTTCCGCCCAGCGCGCCGCCAGCGGGATGAGCCTTTCGAATTGGGCGAGCACGAGCTGTCGATTCATGAAACCGCACAAGTTATCCGACTTGGCCGGACCTGCGAGGCCCGCATGTTTCCTCTTGTCTGCACCGCGCGCATCGTCCATTCATCCGCCATGGCCGCGGCGAAGTGCGCTCTCATCACTGGCATTACCGGTCAGGACGGTTCTTACCTGACCGAGCTGCTCCTGGCGAAAGGCTATGACGTTCACGGTGTCGTTAGGCGGACGAGCAACCTCCTCCGCTCGCGCATCGAGCATTTGCGCGCCGACGATTCGCTCTATGGCCAGCGACTCTTTCTCCATTACGGCGACTTGACCGACGGCACCACGCTCCGTCGCATTTTTGCCAAGGTGCAGCCGGCCGAGGTTTATCATCTCGCCGGTCAGAGCCACGTCGGATTGAGTTTTGAAATCCCGGAGTCGACTTCGGAAGAGGTGGCGATGGCCACTTTGCGGCTGCTCGAGATTTCGCGCGATCAGCCGCAGCCGTTGCGCTTTTATCACGCCTCGAGTTCGGAAATTTTCGGCGCCGCGGCCGAGTCGCCGCAAACCGAGGAAACACCTTTCCGCCCGGCCAGCCCGTACGGCTGCGCCAAGGCTTTCGCGACCCAGTTGGCTCGCGTTTACCGGCAGGCCTACGGACTTTTTGTCTGCAACGGCATTCTCTACAATCATGAGTCGCCGCGCCGCGGCGAAAATTTCGTCACCCGCAAAATCGCGCGCGCGGTGGCGCGGATCAGCCGCGGGCTCGAGCAGGAACTGGTGCTCGGAAACACTTCCGCGCGGCGCGACTGGGGCCACGCCCAGGATTACGTCGAGGCGATGTGGCGCATGCTGCAACATCCCGAGCCGGACGATTATGTCGTGGCCACGGGCGAAACGCATTCCGTCCAGGATTTCGTCGAAGCGGCTTTCGCGGTCGTCGATTTACCGCCGGAAAAGTACGTGAAACACGACGTCTCGTTCGAGCGGCCTAACGAACCTTCCAAGCTGGTCGGATCGCCGGAGAAAATTAGTCGCGTCCTCGGTTGGAAGCCGCAAAAGGACTTCGCCGCGCTGGTCCGCGAGATGGTGGAAGCGGAACTGGCCGCCCTCGATTGAGCGCGGCTTGCGCTTTAAGTCGCCGGTCCTAGTATCACCGCGTGAAAAAAATCGAGGCGATCGTGAAGCCTTCTTCAAGATGGAGGACGTGAAGGACGCACTCGCTGAGATTGGCGTGGAAGGCATGACCTTAAGCGAGGTCAAAGGCTTCGGACGTCAGAAAGGCCACACCGAAATTTATCGCGGCAGCGAATACACCGTCGACTTCCTCCCGAAGGTGAAATTCGAGATCGTCCTGACCGATGAAAACGCGCAGCGCGCGGTCGAAGTGATCTCCCGCGCGGCCAAGACTGGGAAAATCGGCGACGGCAAAGTCTTCGTCAGCGCGGTCGAAGAGGCCGTCCGCATCCGCACCAATGAACGCGGCGCGGAAGCGATCTAAAGCTCGGGCCGCCTCCGATTCTCCACCTGTATGAATGACTATCTCCTCTCCCTTTTGCTCGGCGTGATCGAGGGCCTGACCGAGTTCCTGCCCGTCAGTTCGACCGCGCATCTGCGGATCGCGGAAGCGCTCCTGCAGATCGATCTGAAAGACGGCTTCTGGAAAATGTACAGCGTCGTCATCCAGCTCGGCGCGATCCTCGCCCTGACCGCATTTTTCTGGCGCCGGATCCTGAAATTTCTCCGCACCTTCCCGCGCGGTGAAAACGGCGACCGGACCATCTTTAATCATCCCCTGAGCCTGGTGGCGATCGCTTTTCTGGTGACGGCGATCCCGGCTTTTCTGCTGACAAATTGATCGGGAAAAATCTCGAGAGCCTGCACGTGATGGCGTGGGCGCTCCTCATTGGCGGCATCGTGATGTGGCTGGTCGATTCGATTTTCGTTAGGCCGCGAGTCCAGCGGATGGAGGAGACGAATCTTCCGACCGCAATCTGGATCGGCGCCGTCCAGGTGCTCTCGGCGGTTTTTCCCGGGACTTCACGATCCATGTCCACGATCGCTGCCGGCCAGGTGGCGGGGATGTCGCGCGAAGCCGCGCTCGAGTTTTCGTTCTTTCTTTCCATCCCGACGATGTTCGTCGCGACCAGCTATGATTTGCTGAAAACACTGAAGCCGCACGGCGCGGCCGACGCGGTCGCTCCTCTCGTCATGACGCCGCATCTTTGGCTCGTGCTCGCGATCGGTTTTGTCGCCGCCTTTATCGTCGCCTATGCCGTCGTCGCCTGGTTTCTGCACTGGGTGAGGCGGCACGGCTTCGTGCCGTTTGCGGTTTACCGCATCGTGGTGGGGCTCGTGCTTCTCTTCGCCCTCTGGCGCGGATTGCTTGGCCGCTGAGGCGAAACGGGGTAAACTCACCATTGTGCAGACTCAGACCATGTTACCCGATCTCCAGAGCTGCGTGTTGTGCGAGGACGTGCGCTGTGAATTCAACGGCATGCAAACCCTGGTCGGCGTGCTCAATATCGTCCCGACGCCGAAACTGCCGGTGAATTACATGCGGCTTTGCATCTGGACCCGCTGGTGCAGCGGCGCGGGCCGGTTCCATCAGCGCTCAAAAATCGTCGGCCCGGATGACAACCAAACGATCGCGCAGGCGGAGGTCGATTTCGATCTCAAGGAAATGGAAGGCCACGCCACCAACGTCCATTATTTTGGCGGCGTGCAGTTCCAGCAGTTCGGTCTGCATCACGTCGAGATTTATCTCGGCGACGAGTTGAAGCTGCGCTTTCCGCTGCCGGTCATCCAGGTCAAGACGGCCTGATGTAGACGCTTCGCTCTGCGAAGCGCGGGAGTTGTGAAGCTTTGCAGGCACTAGCCCCCCGCGTCTCCCAGAGGGAGACGTCTACAGAAGAAAACCAGCTTGCGCCCCCGGGTCGCCATCCTATCTTCGGGCGCGGTGGCCGCGGACTTCCGGTGAAGGCTCGCGGCGAGTTTTTTTAACCCGCAAAAACCGATGGCAAATACGATACTGGTCGGCGCGCAATGGGGCGATGAAGGCAAGGGCAAGATCATCGATGTCCTGACCGGCAACGCCGACATCGTCGTCCGCAGTCAGGGCGGAAATAACGCCGGCCACACCGTCATCCAGGGCGGCAATAAATACGTCCTGCACCTCATTCCCTCCGGCATTCTGCGCCCGCGAAAAATGTGCGTCATCGGGAATGGCGTCGTGATCGACCCGATTGCGCTCGTGGAGGAAATCGAGGGCTTGCGCAAAGTCGGGGTCAAGATCGGGAAGAACCTCCTCATCAGCGATTGCGCCCATCTTGTTTTGCCCTATCACCGCGCGCTCGACGAACAGCGCGAGCAACGGAAAGGCGACGCGAAAATCGGCACGACCAAACGCGGCATCGGCCCCGCCTACGGCGACAAGGCCGCCCGCACCGGACTCCGCATCGCCGACCTGATGCAGCCCGAGCTTTTCACCCAAAAACTCCAGGCCAAGATGCGGGAGAACAACAGCATCCTGAAAGCGCTCGGCGCGCGCCCAATTTCGTTTGCGAAAGTGAACCGCGATTTCCTCGCCGCGGGCGAGAAACTGCGGCCCTTCGTCGCGAACACGGTCGTTTATCTGCATCGCGCCTTGCAGGCGGGAAAAGAGATCCTGTTCGAAGGCGCGCAGGGAACGTTTCTCGACATCGATCACGGCACTTATCCCTATGTGACTTCGTCGAACACGACCGCCGGCGGCGCCTGCACCGGCACCGGCGTGCCGCCGCACCGGATGGATCGCGTCCTCGGGGTGATGAAGGCCTACACCACGCGCGTCGGCGAAGGCTCGCTCCCGACCGAAGACCCGGTCATCGCCGGGATGCTGCACGACATGGGGCGGGAATTTGGCGCCACCACCGGGCGGGCGCGCAGATGCGGCTGGTTCGACGCGGTCGCGACTCGTTATGCCACGATGATTAACGGGATCGACGAGCTGGCCATCACCAATCTCGATGGACTCGACACGGTCGACCCGATCAAGGTCTGCGTCGCCTACAAGCTCGATGGCAAGAAGCTCGAAGTTCCGCCGAGCGACGCCGCGCAACTTACCCGCTGCCAACCGGTCTATCTCGAATTTCCCGGCTGGAAAAAATCGACCGAGAAGGCAAAGAAGCTTTCCGATTTGCCGAAGGAAGCGCGGGATTACGCCAAGAAAATCGCAGAACTGACCGGTGCGCGCCTAACGATGATCAGCGTCGGACCCGCCCGCGGCCAGACGTTGATGCTCTAGTCATGCCCGCTCCGTCGCAAGGCGGTCCCTCGTCACGTCGCGATCATCATGGATGGGAACGGGCGCTGGGCGAAGGAACGCGGTCTCCCGCGGATCAAAGGCCACGAAAAAGGCGCCGACGCCGTCCGCGCCTGCGTCGAAGGCTGCGGCGATTTGCGGATCGAGTATCTCACCCTCTACGCTTTCTCGGCCGAGAACTGGCAGCGCCCGAAAACCGAAGTCTTCGCGCTCATGAACCTGCTCGAGCGTTTTCTGAAGGAAAAGACGCCGGAGTTGATCGAAAAAAACGTCCGGCTCCAGGCCATCGGTCGCCTGACGGATTTGCCGGAGGCCTGCCAGAAGCAGCTCCACAAATCGATCGAGCAAACGGCGAACAATCACGGGCTCACGCTCATCCTCGCGCTCAGTTATGGCGGCCGGCTCGAGATCATCGACGGCATCAAGAGCCTTCTTCCACGAGATCGAGCAGGGGCACATCGATCCCGCGATGATCGACGTCGAGATGTTCAGCAAACATCTCTACACCCGTTATTATCCCGATCCCGATCTGCTCATCCGCACCTCGGGCGAGATGCGGATTTCCAATTTTCTCCTCTGGCAGCTCTCCTACACCGAGATGTATGTCACGCCGAAACTCTGGCCCGATTTCGGGAAGGAAGATTTGTTCGAAGCGGTCAACGAATTCAGCCGCCGCCAGCGGCGTTACGGCGGGGTGTAGGGCGGCGGACGCTCCGCGCGGAAAAGGCGCGCTCTCCGCGCTCCATCATTGTTGTCATCCTGAGCGGAGCGCAGCGAAGGCGAAGGACCTCTCAACTGCGAATATTCCGTTTCGCTTTTGAAGGGGCGAAATGGTGCAAGCGATGTTTCGCTCCGCTCAACATGACACGGAGGGGGAACGGCAAACCCGACAGAAGGGCACAGCAGAGAACTAGATAAACGCTTCCGCGACCGAGTCGGCGAGGAAGCGGCCCTCTCGCGTCAGCACGTAGCGCTCGGCCTGCGGCAACATCAATCCGAGCCTAACGAATTCTTCAACTTCCTTCGGCCGGTCAGCGATCCACGCGGCCGGGATGCCCCAATTGGTTCGGAGCGACAACGCGATCGATTCCGAGCGTTTCATCTGCGGGGTGAGAAGTTCGTCGCCAGTCGAGGCCGATCCGCCGCCTAACAAACGGTCGGCATAGACGCGATAATCCGAAACGTTCTGCCAGCGCCGCAACCCGACGGTGGAAACCGCGCTCGGTCCCAGCCCGAGATAATCGCTCCCGCTCCAGTAAGCGCGATTATGAACCGACTCGAACCCAGGCCGCGCGTAGTTCGAGACCTCGTAATGCTCGAAGCCGGCTTCGCCTAACAACTCGTCTGTCCGCACAAAAAAATCCGCGTCCGCTTCCGCATCCGTCCGGAATTCGCCCCGGGCATGGCGAAGGAAAAATTCCGTGTCCTCCTCGTAGGTCAGGCAATAGGCCGAAATATGGTCGGGCTTGAGCGCGATCGCGCGCTGCAGGGTTGTTTCCCATTGCGCCAGCGTCTGGCCCGGTAATCCAAACATCAGATCGATATTGAGATTTTCGAACCCGGCCCGGCGCAAAAGAGCGAAGGAAAGTTCCGCCTGCGCGGCGGAATGCTCGCGCCCGAGCAACTGCAGCAAACCATCGTCGAACGACTGCACGCCGAGGCTAATCCGGTTCACGCCGCGCGCGCGCAGCAGCTGCGCCTTTCGTTCCGAAACGCTCCCCGGGTTCGCTTCGAAGGTCCACTCCTCCAGTTCGGACAAATCGAGTTGCGAGTGAAAACCCCGGAGCAGGAACTCGAGCTGATCCGTCGTTAGGGCCGTGGGCGTGCCGCCACCGTAGAAAATCGTCGCCGGACGAAGCATTGTAGACGCCTCCCTCTGGGAGGCGCGGGCGTGCGCGTCGCTTCCGTTATCCTGCCGCGTCGCTTCCCCCCGCGCTTCGCAGAGCGAAGCGTCTACAAGCTCGGCCAGAACGGCCTCGCAAAAGCGCATCGCCTGCGCGGGATCGGCCCGCTCTTTGTAAAAGGCGCAATAGGGACAAATCCGGGCGCAAAACGGAATGTGCACATAGATGTGCCGGACCGCGGCGACGGCCGCCGCGGAGTTGTCATTCGCCCCCTCGCCCATAGAGTCCACCATCGTCGCTCGCCTCTTTCGCTCAATCGCTTTTCTGGTCGCCAGCGTCGGGTGCGCCGCCGCGCAGGGCCTTCCGCCACCGGAGCCGCCGCCCCCGGCGCCGACTCCTTCTGTCGTCTATCGCGCTTACCATCCGAACGCCATCGCCGGCTACGAAACGAACCCCGAACTCGTTAGGCGAATGACCAACGCGCTCATCCTCGCCGTCACCCGCCAGCCCGACATCGCCAGCGCCTGGCGTTCGCTGGTCAAGCCTAACGACCGCATCGGAATCAAAATCTCGGCCGCGGGCGGCGAACTTTTCACCACCCACCGCGACATCGTGAACACGATCGTCGACGGCCTCGTCGCCGCCGGCCATTCCCGCCGCGACATCATCGTCTGGGACAAATCGCTCGGCGGAATTCGCGAAGCGGGCTACACCGGCAAAGAAGGTTACCAGCTGAAGTCGATCCCACCGCGCGACGGTTACGACGCGAAGGCGATCGATCTCGGCGCCGTTTCTCGGCAACCTCATCTGGGGCGATTTTGAATATTTCGGCGGCCTCGGGCAGATGCCGTTATTAAGCGAGACCGAGAACACGAGCAGCGTCAGTCACCTCTCGAAAATCGTCGCCAACGAAGTGACCAAGATCATCAACCTGCCGGTCCTGAGCGACAGCACGCGCAATGGCGTCGCCGGCTGTCTCTATAACGTCACCATTCCCAACATCGACAACTGGCGGCGCTTCGGCGTCCCGCCCGATTACGGCGCCTCGAGCATTCCCGAGATTTATAACGACCCGTACATCGGGCAAAAAGTGGTGCTCAACCTGATGGATGGCCTCCTCGCGCAATACGCCGGCGGGCCGGAGTCGCAACCCGGTTACGCTTTTCCCTTCGCCACCCTCTACGCGAGCAAAGACCCGGTCGCGATCGACACCATCGCGCTGAAGCAACTCGAAGAATGGCGCAAGAAACGGAAGGTGCCGCCGATCAAGCGGCTCGGCGCCCACATCCAGGTGGCGGGAGAATTCGGCCTCGGGAATGCCGATCTTTCCCGGATCGAAATCCGCGACGTCCGGCCGTGAAAGCGATTCTCAAATCCGTCTCGCGATCGTTTTACCTGTCGATCAAGTTTCTCCCGCGCGCTCTGCGCGAGCCGGTCAGCCTCGCTTACCTTCTGGCGCGCGCGACCGACACACTGGCGGACACCGCGACAATTCCAGCGGACGTTCGCCTAACGATTTTACGCGATTTTGCCGGCGTCATTGCGGGCGAACGGGATTTCGCTGCCGGTGGAAGAATCGCTCCGCGATTTTGCCACCCGGCAAACCGACCCAGCTGAGCGCAAGTTGATCGAAAATCTGCGCGGCTGCATCGATTGGTTGGCCCGCCTCGAACCCGCGGACCAGGCGGATATCCGCGCCGTCCTGAAAACGATCGTGCGCGGACAGGAACTCGACCTGGAAAGATTCGGCGACCCGGCGACGGCCCGACCGCTGCGTCATGCCGCCGAGCTGGATGAATACACCTACCTCGTCGCCGGCTGTGTCGGTGAATTCTGGACCAGGCTCGGGTTCCGGCATCTCCCGAAATTTGCCACCCGCCCGCCTGACGAGATGACGGAACTCGGGATTCGCTACGGCGAAGGATTGCAATTGATCAACGTTCTGCGCGACCGCGCGGCCGACGCCGCGGCCGGGCGCGGCTATCTTCCCTCCGAGGAACTGGCGCTCTCCCCGGTGGAGGATGTTTTTGCGCGCTGGCTGGAAGAGGCGGAGAAAAAAATCGCTCTCGGGATCGACTATTGTTCCAGCCTAACGAACTGGCGAGTTCGTTTCGCCAGCGCGCTGCCGGCATTGATCGGCGCCCGCACCATCGCTCTTCTCCGCGCCGCCGGGCCGGCGGTCGCCGAAAGTGAAAGTGCCGCGCAAAGAAGTGCGCCGCATTCTCGTGGCCGCCCTGCCTGCAGCCTTTTCCCCGCCGGCGCTGCGGGTTCTTTTTCAACGCCTGCTCGCGCCGCCTCGTTAGGCAATTGCGCGGCGGCGCATTTTTTCTGCGCTCCACGCTGGAAGGTCGCGCGGCGCACAATTACAGTCGCGACCATGAATCGTTTTCGCACGCTCGTTGGTCTCGTCGTTCTTTGCTGCGCTTTCGCGGCTTCCGCTTCCGCCGGCCTCAAGGCACTGGTCGGCGGCCGCCTGATCGATGGCTTTGGCGGACCGCCGCTCGCGAACAGCGTCATCCTGGTCGAGAACGAGCGCATCACCGCCATCGGGCAGGTGGGAAAAATGGAAATCCCGAAAGGGGCCGAGGTCATCTCGACCGAAGGGATGGATGTGCTCCCCGGACTCTGGGATTGCCACGTCCACACCATGCTCCTCGGGCACAGCGACTACGATCATTGGGACAAAACCTATCCCGACCGCTTCGGGTCGGAGATCATGCCCGCCGCCGCCCATCAGCTTCTCATGGCCGGCGTGACCAGCGCCCGCGATCTCGGCGCGCCCTTGAAGGAAAGCATCGAAGTGCGCGACCGGATCAATAAAGGCGAGATCCCCGGCCCGACGCTTTACGTTTCCGGGCCGTTCATTCAGCACGCGCCCTATCCCGGGACGGAAGCGTTTCGCTGGGGCGTCAAAGGCGCGGCCGACGGCCGGGCCAAGGTCAAGAAACTGGCCGAGGCCGGGGTCGACATCATCAAGCTGATCGACCAGGACGAAATGACGCTGGAGGAAGTGAAAGCGGTAGTGGACGAAGCGCACGCGCACAAACTTCCGGTCGTGGCCCACGGCCATCGCCCGGAGGAAATCCGGCGCGGACTCGCGGCCGGGGTCGACGACTTCGAGCACACCGGGCTCTCGACCGCGCCCGGTTATCCGGAAGACATCCTGAAGGCGATCGCGGAACGGACGGCGAAGATGAGCCTGGGCCCGCTCTATTGGTGCCCAACGATCGAGGGTTTCCTGAATTACGAGCACTTGATCGAGAACCCCGAGGCGCTCGACGACCCCGCCTGGCAGCTCGACGTGCCTAACGACATCGTGCAGGACATCAAGAAATCGATCCTCCACCCCGGGCAGCTTAGCTACTATCAAATCACCCCGCTCCGCGCGACGACGGTGGCGAAGAAATTCCAACAGCTCCAGCAGTCCGGCGTCGTCCTCCTGATCGGAACCGACAGCGGCATCCCGATGAAATTTCACAGCAACTCGACCTGGCACGAGATGGATGGCTGGGTCAACAAGCTCGGAGTCGATCCGATGACGACGATCCGGGCTGCGACTTATTGGCCGGCGGTGATGATGAAAGTGGACAAGGACTACGGCTCGGTCAGCGAAGGCAAGTTCGCCGACATCATCGCGGTCAAAGGCGACGTCCTGCGTTCGATCAATCTTCTGCAGCGCGTCGATGTCGTGATGAAGCACGGGCAACGCTTCAAATAGAAACCGGCGGCCGTTTCATACTGAGTCACATGCAAATCCGTCTATTACTCGTCCCGTACGACTCCGGCCAACGCAACGTGCGCATGGGCGCAGGCCCGGAGCACCTCCGCGCGGCCGGCCTCGAAGCGCACCTCGCCGGCCTCGGCCATGAGGTGGACCTGCAGGTGATCGAGCCAGCGTCGATAAATTGGCGGGCTGAAGTGCAGACCAGTTTCGAATTGATGCGCTCGGTGGCGGAACACGTGCGGGCCGCGCGCGCCAGCGGTCGCTTCCCGATTGTGCTTTCGGGCAATTGCCTCTCCGCGGTCGGAGTCATCGCCGGTCTCGGCGCGCCGCTCGGCGTTATCTGGATCGATGCGCACGGCGATTTCAACACGCCGCAGACGACCACGAGCGGTTTCCTCGATGGCATGACGCTGGCGACCGCTACCGGGCGCTGCTGGGTCGAGCTGGCGCGTAGCATTGAAGGTTTCGAACCGGTCCTCGACAAGGCGGTCCTGATGTTTGGCACCCGCGATCTCGACCCGGGTGAAGGCCCCGCCCTGGCCCGCTCCGGGATCGTTAGGCTGGGGGCCGAAGCGGCGCCCGCCGCGATCGAGGCCGCGCTCCAATCGGTCGCCCAGACGATGGACAAATTTTATGTCCATCTCGACATGGATGCGCTCGATCCAAGTGAAGGAAAGGCGAACGGCTATACCGCGCGCGGCGGATTCACGAACGAAAAATTGCAGGCCCTGCTGGCCGCGATCGCCGGCAACCTTCCGGTGCAGGCGCTCACTATCGCCAGCTACGATCCCTCCTACGACAGCGAGGGAACGGTCTGCGCCGCCGCCCTCCAGGCGACCGGCACGATCGTGGGCCGCGTGACCGAGCCGGTCTGATTCGTTAGGCGGGCGTCTCGCGTTTGACCGCGGCGGGCGCCTTGTCCTCGCGCAGGCCGAGGAAAACCGGCGCGCGCAGTTTCGCGTCGCGGGTCCACTCCGCGAATTTCACCTGGCAGACGAAGACCGGGTCGACCCAGCTGATTTTGCGCATCATGCCGGGCGTAATGCCCTGGGTCCATTGCCCGCCCTGCTTCGACGGCAGGTCGGCGAAGGGACAATCGTCGCGCGCTTTTGCCTGCAATTTCTTGTGCAGCAGCTCGAGCGTCTTCGTGTTAAAGCCGGTCCCGACTTTGCCGGCAAAAAGCAGCTTCTTTTTTTCGTAATAGCCGACGAGCAAGGCGCCGAAGTGTTTCCGCGCCCCGGCCGGCGGAGTATAGCCGCCGATGACAAATTCCTGCACGTTCTGCGTCTTGAGCTTGATCCAGGCGCCGCTCCGGCGGCCGGCTTCGTAGACCGAATCGGCCCGCTTCCCGATGATCCCCTCCAGACCGCGCCGCTTCACTTCCGCGAGCAGCGCCTTGGGGTCGTCCCCCAGTTCCCCGGAATAGCGAACTGGCTCGCCCAGTCCGGCGCTAAGCTGGCGGAGCATTTCCTTCCGTGTCGTTAGGGGAAATCCGCCGAGGTTTTTGCCCTCGAGTTGCATGAGATCGAAGACGTAATAGGAAAGTGGCGAATCGTAGCCTTCCATCTCGCGCCCCTGCAGGAGTTGGAAGGAAGAGCGCCCTTCTTCATCGAGCGCGACCACTTCGCCATCGATGACGCATTCCTCGCAGGGCAAAGCCTCGAGTGCCTCCGCGATCTCGGGGAACTTTTTCGTGAGGTCGTTTTCGTTCCGCGAAATTAACTTCACTTTCCCGCCGCTCTTCAGCGCCAGGGCGCGAAAGCCGTCGAACTTCAGCTCGTAAATCCAACCTCGCCAGCCGGGGGCGATTCGACCAGCTTCGGTTTCATCGGATCGATGAAACGCACTTTCCCGGCCGGGAGCGAATCAGGCAGCGCGAGCGCGGCTTTTTCTACTTTTGGCGCGCGCGGGACTTTTTTTTTAGGCTTGGTTTCCTTGCGCGCGACCGCCTTCCGCACCCGCGCGCGAAGGCCTTTTTGCGCGTCGTCAGGCTCGTCGCGGTTCGACTGCCATTCGGCGTCGCGGTCTTTCGCGATCTGTTTCATCGTCCGGCCGGTCTTGACCGATTCGTCGTCGCGCTTTTTCGAGATCGCTTTGACGTCGGCGTCGCTTTTCAAAAGGAGCCATTGGGTTTTTGCGCCGTCGAGCCGAGTCCGGATCAAGGCCCATTCGCCTTTTAATTTTTCGCCTTCAAGAACGAGGTGCAGGCGGCCTTCCTTCAGCGCCTGGAGCGGCTTCTCGCCGTGCACATAATAATTCCCGCGATCCCAGACCATGACGGTGCCGCCGCCGTAGCTGCCCTCCGGGATGACGCCTTCGAAATCCTCGTAATCGATCGGGTGATCCTCGACCTCGACCGCGAGATGTTTTTCGCCCCGCTCCCAGGGAATGCCCTTGGGCACCGCCCAGGATTTCAGGACACCGTCCATCTCCAGGCGAAAATCGTAATGCAGCCGGCTGGCGTCGTGTTTCTGAATGACGAAACGCGACGCGCCCGCGACCCGCTTCGGCCGCGGCTTTTTCGCCCCGCTCGGTTCGGCGGTGACGGAGAAATTCCGTTTCCGCTGGTACTCGGTCAGACCCATTTCTTATTCAGGCTCCCACCAAAAAACGAAAACACCACCGCGATCGCACGGATCGCGGTGGCGATAATTTCGCAAAGAGCGACTGCCTAACGACGGGAACGGGACTTGCCCGCGCTGGCCGTTGCGGCTTCTTCCTCTTCGTCGGCTTCTTCGTTGACGAAGCCTTCGGCGATCTCGGTCAGCTTCTCGTCGGCCGCACCTTCCTCGTCCAGCGTTTCCTGGAGGAGGTCCTGCGCTTCGTCCTCACCGAGGACTGAGGCAAACGTCCGGACGACGCCGTAACCGGCCATCTCGTAATGTTCGACTCGCTGCGCGGCGGCAATCAGGCCGGCGTCGATGACCGATTCCGGGCCTTCTTCCTTCATCATCTCGGAACCTTCTTCGATCAGGCCCTTCATCGCCTTGCAGGTCTTGCCGGTCGGCTTTTTGCCCAGCTTGACGAAGATTTCGTCGAGCCGCTCGATGTGGGTTTGGGTTTCCTCGAGATGACTCGTGAAGGCTTCCTTGAGTTCAGGCGTGCTCGCCTTTTTCGCCATCTTCGGCAAGCGCCTTGAGGAGTTGGTTCTCGGCGTTGTAGAGATCGCGCATTTCTTCAATCCAGAGGGTGCGGAGTGAATCCAATTTCATAATTTATTTCCTTTTGTTTGGGTGTTTGCGGGTTTGCCTAACGACAAACCCGGCCGGCAAATTCTTTATCTGGAATGGCCGTGCAAACTTGAAACGGATCGGGCCAGCTGCCTGCGCGTATGGCCGATTCTTAAAAAGAAATCAGGAATTTCCGGAGGCGAAAACGGCCGGCTCAATCCCACAATTCGACGCCGACGATCGCGCCCGCGGCAAACTTTTCGCCGCTCGCCACTCGCAGCAGTGCGTTCGCCCGACTTAAACCAAACAGCGCGTGTGACTCCTGCAGGCCGCTGACATGGAAGACGCCACCCTGCAGCTGGCCACGCAGGTAATGCGGGCGCTCGCCGTCGTTCTCGACCTCGGCCGACAAGCGCGCCGAAACCTCGCGTAAGCCGAGGTGTTCGTCCCCTGCTCCGCTCATTTTTCGCAGCGCCGGCCGGACAAATTTCAAAAAGGTGACGAAAGCCGAGACCGGGTTTCCCGGCAGCCCGAAAATCGCGCAACCGCCGGCGCGGCCAAAGAGAAACGGCTTTCCCGGTTTGATCGCGACCCGCCAAAGATCGATCTCGGCCCCGAGCGCGCGCAGGGCCGGTTTGACGAAGTCGTGATCACCGACCGAAACGCCGCCGCTCACGATGAGCGCGTCGTGTTCGATTCCGCGGCGGAAAAGTTCGGTCATCTTCTCGAGATCATCCGGGCAATGTTCGACCAGGGGAACTTGCACGCCGGAACCAAGCGCGAGGGCGCGCAACATGAGCGCATTGCTTTCGAAAATCTGTCCCGCCTGCGGCGTTGTCCCGGCGGGGACCAGCTCGTCGCCAGTCGAAACGATCGCCACGCGCGCCACGCCGCCGACCTCGATCTTCGCCCGGCCTTGCGAGGCGAGCAGCGCCATGGTTTGCGCGGCGATGGGTTCGCCGCGAGCCAGGATTTTTTGTCCTTCAGCCAGGTCCGCGCCCCGGCGACGAATAAATTCCCCGCGTTCCACACCGCACTCCACCACGATCGATTGCTCCTCTCGTGTCACGTCCTCCTGCATGACGACGGCGTCCGCTCCCGCTGGTAACGGCGCGCCGGTAAAAATGCGGATGGCCTCGCTCGCGCCGATCTTCAGGCCGCGATCGGCCCCGGCCGGTTGCTCGCCGATCACGCGCAAACACGCGCCCTTCTGGCTGGACGCGGCCTGGACAGCGTAGCCATCCATGGCCGAATTATCGAAAGGCGGCAGCGCACGCCGGGCGAGCAAATCCTGCGCAGCAAATCGGCCTAACGAATCAGACAGCGCCACCGTTTGACCCGGCAAAGGCGTGATCTTCGCCAGCACCGCGGCCAAAGCTTCGGCTTCGCTCGTCATTTCAGAACCTCGTCGCCCACCGCGGGCTCGCCATCGACGATGTCGGCCGCGATGAAAGGCCGCTTTTGTTCGGCAGACGCTTTCAGGTGCGCGGTTTCGCCCGCGGCACTGGTCGTGCGCAACTCCGTCCCGGGCGGCGGCACGTAGAGATTCGATTGCAGATCGATCAGGACAAAACGCTTCTCTTCATCCACCACCGCCACCTCTCCGACGACGCGCGGCTGCGGCCGCAGCGTTCCCGGTCGGGACAGCCTTTGACCGGGCCGCCGAGGCACACCCGGTGAGAAGGAGCAGGCCGCAGCTCGTCAGGCAAAAAAATGAAAGGAGCAATCCGGGGCGCATGAGCGAGTCAATTGGTTGACGAGCATGGAACGACCCCGATATTCTCGCAACTTCGACGGCAGAGTGGGTGAGGTGGCTGAGTGGTCGAAAGCAACGCTTTGCTAAAGCGTCGTACCCCAAAAGGGTACCGAGGGTTCGAATCCCTCCCTCACCGTGCTCGTGACCTGACGCCGCCTTTGCCCCGGCGCAGGGCTGGCTTGCTCCAGCAACCTAGAGGGCCTTTTCGTTTTCTTCGCCAGTCCGGATGCGGACGGAACGTTCGACATCCAGGATGAAGATCTTGCCGTCGCCAATCTTGCCCGTCTTGGCGGCCTCGATGACGGCGGCGGAGGCGCTCTCCAGGAGGGCGTCGGGAAGAACGATCTCCACTTTTAGCTTGGGCAGGAAATCGACCGTGTATTCGCTCCCGCGATAGATTTCCGTGTGCCCTTTCTGGCGGCCGAAACCGCGCACTTCGCTCACGGTCATGCCCTCGATCCCGAGCGCCATGAGCGCCTCGCGGACTTCCTCGAGTTTGAATGGTTTGATGATGGCTTCGAGTTTTTTCATAAATCGACGGGCGCGGGCCGGCCATGCGCCGGAATACCTTGATTCGCCTGATCGCTGAAGCTGGGGCGGCGATGCTTCAATTTTATTTCAACGACGTTTCAAGTTTGTAAAAAAAGCGATCGTGAGCGGCCCTGTAGACGCCTCCCTCTGGGAGGCGCGGGAGTTGTCCTCGCCAGGAACATGCAGCTGCAATCCGCCCGCACACCCGCGCTTCGCAGAGCGAAGCGTCTACAAGGGGAGCGAGAGGATAATGCGGGTCGACATCTGCAAGGTGCTCTCGGCCCGGACCGATCCCCCATGCAGAGCGACGATGTGCCTAACGATCGATAATCCCAGCCCGGTCCCGCCGTATTTGCGGCTGCGCGCTTTATCGACCCGGTAAAACGGTTCGAAAATGTGCGGCAGATCGTCTTCCGGAATTCCCGCGCCGTTGTCCTCCACGCTGATCTCGACCCGATCTTCGACCTGGGCGGCCCGGACCCGGATCTGCCCTTCCAGCGGCGTGTATTTGAAAGCGTTGTCGAAAAGGTTGTGCATCACTTGTTCGAAACGAAAGCGATCGACCCGGACGCAAGCGACGTCGTCGGCGAGTTCGAGCACGAACGCCATTTCCTTGCTCGCCAGCGCCGGCTGCCAGTCTTTCGCCAGCCGGCGCAGGAAAACGCGCAAGTCGAGCTCCTCGTAATCGAGCACTTCGCTGCGCGAATCGAAACAGGCGAGCGTGAGGAGATCGTCGAGCAGCGCTTTCAGCCGGGTCGCGTGTTCCTGCATGATCGCGAAAATCTCGGTCTGTTCCGGGCGCGTCATTTTCGGAAAATCGACCAGGTTTTCGATGTAGCCGGTGAGGATCGAGATCGGGGTGCGCAATTCATGCGAGACCTTGGCGATCACGTCCGTTCCGGCATTCTTCGAGCGCGCGCTGCGCGGTCACGTCGCGCAGGAGAAAAAGCCGATGAGCGCCGAGCCGGCTAACGCGAACCGACAGTCGCCGCGTTTCCGGGGCGTGGGGAACGGTGATTTCGCGCTCTCCCTCTTCTTCCATCCCGGGAAGCGCCTGCCTGACGACTTCGAGAAACGGCCGGCCCGCTTCGTTCGCAAAAACAATTTCTCCCTTTGCGTCGAGCAGGAGCACTCCTTCCCCGATCCGCGCCAGGATCTCCGGCCAGAGGTCTTCCGTCATTTCGCCGGGGCTTCGACGAAGCGGTAACCAAAACCGCGCACCGTCTCGAGATGGCCCGCGGCCCGACCGAGTTTGCCCCGCAGCCGCGTGACGTAGATGTCGACCGTGCGCGACTCGATCGGCGCTTCGTAGCCCCAGACATCGCTCAACAAACGCTCGCGGCTTTGCACGCGTCCGGTTCTTTCCATCAGGACGGTGAGCAATTTGAACTCAGTCGCGGTCAGGGCGAGCGGACGCCCATCGACTTGTGCCGACGGTTGCACGCGATCGACGACGATCTCGCCAACCTGGATCGAGTCGCTGGCCGCGGTGTGCCCGGGCAGTTTACGAATCTGCGCCTGCACCCGCAGGACGAGTTCCCGCGGACTGAACGGCTTCGTCACATAATCATCCGCGCCCAACTCCAGGCCGTGGACGCGGTCGCGTTCCTGCGCCTTCGCGGTGAGGAGAATGATCGGGATATGCCGGCTGCGCGCATCGCTTTTCAAACGGCGGCAAAGATCGAACCCGGAAGCGCCGGGGAGCATGACATCGAGTAAAACGAGCGCCGGTTTCCAGCTAAAGACGCGGGCCATGACTTCATCGCCCTGCAAGACCTCGCCGACGGCAAACCCTGCCCGCTTCAGGTTGCTTTGGATGAGCCGAAGCACGGCCGGTTCATCTTCCGCGACGAGGATTTTTGTTTCTTTGCTCACGAGTTTCAGGCGAAGGCGTCCATCAGTTCGTTAGGAGAAAAGAGGTCACTAATATTTTTCGAGCGCGATTATTTCTTCGAAACTTTGGCGACGGCGGATGGTCTTGAACTCGTTGCCCTCCACCAGGATTTCCGGAAGCAGCCCACGCGTGTTGTAGTTCGACGACATGGCCGCGCCGTAGGCTCCGGCGTTGAGGATCGCGACGAGATCGCCCGCTTGCAGTTTCGGGAGCCGGCGATTGGTTCCGAAAATATCGGACGATTCGCAGACCGGCCCGACCACGTCGTAACTCTGGTCCGGCTCGCCCTCGCGCACGGACACGATCTCGTGGTAGGCGCCGTAAATCGCGGGCCGCGCGAGATCGTTCATCCCGGCATCGAGCACGGCAAAACTTTTTTCTGCGGTGTGTTTGATGAACTGCACTTCCGAAATGAGCACGCCCGCCGAGGCGGAAATGGAGCGGCCGGGCTCGAGAAAAAGATGCAGGCCAAGCGGGCGCACGTGCCGCAAAACCTCGCCGGCATAATCGCTCACCGGCACGGGCGTTTCGTCCTTGTAGCGAATCCCGAGGCCGCCGCCGAGATCGATCCGGCGCAGCGGAAAACCGTCCGCGAGAAGCTCACGCGCGAGCTCGGTGATTTTGGCAAAGGCTTCATGAAAGGGAACGAGATCGGTGATCTGGCTGCCGATGTGACAGGCCACACCCTGGACTTCGAGATGCGGCAGCGTCTTGGCTTTGCGATACGTCTCCCGCACTTCCTCCCAGGGGATGCCGAACTTGTCGGACTTGCGGCCGGTCGAAATTTTGTGGTGCGTGCCGGCATCGACATCCGGGTTCACCCGCACCGAAATTTTCGCCCTAACGTTTCGGGCCGCGGCGATTTCGTTGATCATCTCCAGCTCTTCCGGCGACTCGACATTGAGCTGGCCGATGCCGGAATCGAGCGCGAAAGCGATCTCTTCCTTCGTCTTGCCGACGCCGGAGAAAATAATTTTCTCCGGCGCGATGCCGGCGAGGAGCGCGCGCCGGATTTCTCCGCTGGAAACGGTGTCGGCGCCCGCGCCCGCGGCCTGGAGCAGCTTCAGGATCGCGATGTTGGAACAGGATTTCACCGCGAAACAAATCGTCGCCTCCGCTTCGGAGAAAGCGCGGGCGTAGGCGTTGAAATTTTCGCGGAAGCGCTCCGCGGAATAGAGATAAAACGGCGTGCCGGTCTCGGCCGCGATCTTCGCGACCCCGACCTGCTCGCAGCAGAGCTCGTGATTTCGATAAGTGAATGACATGCGTTGAAGCATCGCGCCCCATGGGGAGCGGGGCGCAAAATGCTGGTCAGTTTCATATCGCGCTGCCAGATTCGCCAGCTCGATGTCACCGTGGAAAATCGCTCTGCTTGTCGCCGCGCTGGCCGGTCTTCTCTGGTTCCTCGCGCCCCAGCGGGCGATCGCGCCTAACGAGCCGGGCGTGGTCGAAATCAACTACACCGGCGACGCCGGGGCGAACAAGGCGGCCTATGACGAGGCCTTTCTCGCGTTCGAGGCGGAGAGCCGGGCGCTGCACGAAAAAGATCCGCGCCACCCGATCTATCGCGTCATCGCGGGGCAGAGCGCCTCGCGCGATCAGACCGTCGGACCCGACGCGTTTCCTGGTCAGCGTGGCCGGCGGAGAGCCGCCCGACGTCATCCTGTTCGATCGTTATGCGGTGAGCGAATGGGCTGCGCGCGGCGCTTTCACCAAGCTCGATCCGTTCCTCGCCCGCGAGGCCCAGAGCAGCGATCCCGACGCCATTCGTGCGGAAAATTACTACCGCTCCTGCTGGCAGGAAGTGGTTTACACGGACCCGATCACCGGGGAGCGCGGCACTTACGGCGTGCCCGAGCGGGTCGATGACCGCGCCCTTTTTTATAACAAGGACCTGCTCAAGCGCGGCGGCTTTGTCGACGCGCAATGGCGAAGCGCGCCCGCCCAAAACCTGGGAGGAACTGGCGGAGATGGCGGAGAAATTAACCGAGCACAACCCGCGCGGCGCGCTCACCCGGCTGGGCTTCGCGCCTAACTATGGCAACGCCTGGCTTTACCTCTACGCCTGGATGAACGGCGGGCGTTTCATGACCCCGGACCGTCGCCAGGTGACCCTGAACGAGCCGCCGGTGGTCGAAGCACTGCAATGGATGACGCGGGTTTACGATTCGTTAGGCGGGGCGGCCGCGGTTTATGCGTTTCAAAGCAGCGCCCAGACCGGCCAGCTCGATCCTTTCCTCCAGGGCAAAGTGGCGCTGAAGATCGACGGTTACTGGACCTTTCCCGAAGCCCTCGCCCAGTACGGCGCCAATCTGAATTACGGCGTCGCCGCCCCGCCTCTGCCGGCGAAGGCCGTGGCCGCGGGCCGGCCCGCGCTGAGCTGGGTGAGCGGATGGTGTTTGGCCATTCCCTCGACCGCCCGGAACAAGGAGGGCGGCTGGGCGCTGCTGAAATATCTTTCCAGCCAGCGGGCCGCGGTCGTGATGGGTGAGGCAAACCGGTTGCAGCTCGGCAGCCAGGGCTTGGTCTATGTCCCGACGCAAAGTGCGAACCGCAAAATCAACGAGTGGCTCTTCGAGAAATATGTCGCCGGCAATCCCGCCATCCCGGCCAAGGTGCGCGACGGCGTGCGGCTGTTGAACGACCTGATCGACACTTCGCCTATCCGGCCGGTCACGCCGGTCGGGCAGTTGCTTTTTAACGAACAAAAACGCGCGACGGAAAACGCCATCTTCCACAAGCTCTCGCCCCAGGCCGCGCTCGACGACGCGGACCAAACCGTGCAGCGACAACTCGATCGCGTGCTCAGTCCGCCGCGCGGGCCGCTCGTGCCGTGGAAATATTTCATCGCGGTTTATCTCGGCCTCGTCGCGCTCTGCGCGGGATTTATTTACTGGTGGGAAACGAAAGGGCCGCGCGGCGCGACGGCGATCGAAGGCACGCGCAGCCGCTATTTCCGTTCGCAATGGCGCGGCGGCTGGCTTTGCGCTTCGCCCTGGATCATCGGCTTCATCGTCCTGACCGGCGGGCCGATTCTGTTTTCGATCATCATCAGCTTTTGCGACTACGACATCCTGAATCCGGCGCGCTTTGTCGGCTTCGCCAACTACCACTGGATGTTCAGCGGCGACCCGCTGTTTTGGAAATCGGTCGGGAACACCCTCTACATGATCATCGGGATTCCGTTAGGCATGGCGCTCAGTCTCGGGATCGCGCTCCTGCTCAATCTCGAGATCAAGGGCGTCGCCGTCTGGCGCACGTTTTTTTATCTGCCCTCGATCATGCCGGTGGTGGCCTCGAGCATTCTCTGGATCTGGATTTTCAATCCGAACGCCGGAATGCTGAACGCGTTCCTCGCCAGCTTCGGCGTGCACGGACCGAACTGGTTGCAGGACGAACAGATGAGCAAACCCGCGCTCATCCTGATGGGACTCTGGAGCGCGGGCGGCGGCATGATCATCTGGCTGGCGGGCTTGAAAGGAATCAGCGCGACCTATTACGAAGCGGCCGAACTCGACGGCGCGAATGCCTGGCAGCGCTTTCGCCACATCACCCTCCCGCTCCTCTCGCCCTACATTTTTTTCAACCTCATCATGGGGCTGATCGCGACTCTGCAAATTTTCACCCAGGCCTTCATCATGACCGAGGGCGGCCCGGTCAATTCGACCCTTTTCTACGCCTACCATCTTTTCAACAGCGCCTTCCGTTTTCTGCAGATGGGCTACGCCTCCGCCCTCGGCTGGTTCCTGTTCCTGGTCGTCTTTGGCCTAACGATGCTGCAACTCAAGCTCTCGAAACGCTGGGTGCATTATGAAGGGGAG
>CAVUGD010000002.1:0-15555 GCA_963740715.1 uncultured Verrucomicrobiae bacterium
ACGTCCCGATTTTTCTTTTCGTCACTTTCATCCTCGCGGCGGTGGCCTTGCTCGCGAGTTACATCCCGGCCCGACGCGCGACCCGCGCCGATCCCATGGTAGCCCTCGGCCGCGGTTAAGCTCATGACTGAATCACTCATCCGCCTTCAGCACGTCGAGCGCTCCTATCCGTTAGGCAAACAACAGTTCTTCTTTGTCCTGCGCGACATCGATCTCGCGGTTGAGGAAGGCGATTTCGTTTCCGTGATGGGCCCCTCGGGCGCCGGTAAATCGACCCTCCTCCACTTGTTAGGCATGCACGACTTCGGCTGGACGGGGGAATATTTCCTCAACGGCGTCGCCGTCCATCAGCTCAAGCCGAAAGAGCGCACCACCCTGCGCAATGAGCAGATCGGTTTCGTTTTCCAAAACTACAACCTGCTCGATGACCTGACCGTTTACGAGAATCTCGACATCCCGCTCTCCTACCGCCGTTACAGCAAATCGGAGCGGACCGCGCTCGTGGCCGACACGCTCGATCGTTTCTCGATCGTCGGGAAAAAAGATCTCTACCCGCGCCAGCTCTCCGGCGGTCAGCAACAGCTCGTCAGCATCGCGCGCGCAATCATCGCCAAGCCAAGCCTCATCCTGGCCGACGAGCCGACCGGCAATCTCCATTCCAGCCAGGCCGACGAGATCATGCAGCTCTTCAAGAAGCTCAACGCCGAGGGCACCACCATCATCCAGGTCACCCATTCCGAAACCAACGCCGCCTACGGCAACCGCATCATTCAACTCCGCGATGGCTGGATCACGTAACACAGGCGTCTCGCCTGTCACGTCGCGCGGGCGTCCCGCCCGGCGTGTCCGACTCTGCGGGCGAGACGCCCGCGCAAACCCAGCAGGCGGGACGCCTGTATTACTTATGAAAACCCTACTCACCACTACCGCAATCCTTAGTCTCACCGTCATGGCCGCCTCCGCCACGACGGAGGAAAACATTCACGAAACCCGCGCCGCGAAACCGGGCGGCACCCTCGTGGTCGACGTCGACTTCGGCTCGATCGACGTCGCGCCAGGCGAGTCCGACAACGTCGTGATCGACGCCCATCGCAAGATCTCGGCTTCTTCGAAGGAAAAGGAGCAGGAATATTTCCAGAAAGTGCCGATCACGATCACGACCGAAGGCGACAAGGTGATCGTGCGGGCCGTGCAAAAGCACGAATCGTTCGGCACGCAGGTCTGGAATTTGCTCGGCAAGCACAGCCGAACCGAAGCCCGCTACACCATTCGCGTGCCGGCAAATTTCGGGACCGATCTTGATACCAGCGGCGGCAACATTTCGGTCAGTCGTCTGACCGGAAACCTCAAAGCCGACACCAGCGGCGGCGATCTCAACTTCGCCCAGATCCGCGGCGACATTCACGCCGACACCAGCGGCGGCGACATCATCGCGAAGGATTGCGAAGGCACGACCAATCTCGACACCAGTGGCGGCCGAATCGAAGTCACGGGCGGCCGCGGCAAATTGAACGTCGATACTTCCGGCGGCAACGTCACCGTCCTGAACCGCGTCGGCGACACGAAAGTGGAGAGCAGCGGCGGCAAACTTCGCCTCGGCAACATCAGTGGAAAACTAAACGCCGAAACTTCCGGTGGCTCGGTTTCCGCGATTCTGCCCTCGCCCTTGGCGGGCGACGTGCGGCTCGAAACGTCTGGCGGCAGCATCACGGTCGTGACACCGGCGAACGCCGCCCTCACGATCGATGCCGAGACCAGCGCCGGCAGTGTGCGGAGCGATTTGCCGATCGCCAACATGAAACGCGATGACGATTCACTGCAAGGCACGATCAACGGCGGCGGGACCAAGCTCGTCCTGCGCAGCAGCGCCGGTTCGATCAACATCGTCTCCGCCGACAAGGAGACCGCCCAGCAGTAGGCCAGCCACGAAGTCCCCGAATGACAACCAAGTCTAAACTGGAGTCCGTCCTCCGGACCGCCATGGCCTGGATGAGGATTGCCTTTGTGGCTTTCGGGGGATGGGCGGTCTTGGCCGGCCCCTCTGCGCCGGAGTGCGATGCACAGGCGGCGTCGCAGCGCGCGGCGTCGAAAGAAATATCGCCGCCGGCCGCGTGCACCGACTTTCCCCCGCAAGCGAAGTCCCCCTACGTCCTGCCCTACGAAGTTGGCAAAGCGTTCCGCGTCATCCGCACCACCGAACACTACACGCCGGGGAACGGCGGGGTCGGCGCCTACGCGATCGATTTCGATCTGCCGATGGGCACCCCGGTCGTCGCCGCCAGAGCGGGCGTGGTGGCGGCCGTGCAGGAAGGTTTTCCTGACGGGAACGACAAGGACCTGGAAGAAAACTACGTCTTCATCAAGCACGAAGACGGCACGATCGCCCGCTATTTCCATCTCACGGAAAACGGCGCCGCGGTGCACAAGGGTGAAGCCGCCCGCCAGGGACAGGTGATTGGCCGCAGTGGCAACAGCGGCCAAAGCGGCGGACCACACCTCCATTTCGACGTGCAGAAGTGCGGCCCCAATCTCCCGCCAAATTACAATCAGCTTCCCTGCGGCCAGACTCTCCCGGTGACGTTCCGGAATACGCGATCGCACCCCTGTGGCTTGACGCCTAACGAATCCTACACCGCGCTCGCGCCCACGGCCAGCCGAGCAGGAGCGCTATGATCAACGATCTCCGTTACGCTTTCCGCCAGCTCTGGAAAGAGCCGCGCTTCACCTTCGTCGCCGTCCTCGCTCTCGCCCTCGGCATCGGGGCCAACACCGCCATCTTCAGCGTGGTCAATGCCGTCCTGCTCAAGCCGCTCCCCTTTCCCACGCCTAACGAGTTGGTCGCGTGGGGCTCGGTCGAGGAGCAGTCCGCGCGCGCAGGATGGGTTTGACTCCGTGAGTTATCCCGACTTCTTCGATTTCCGCGGCCCAGAGCAAGAGTTTCGCGCAGCTCGCCACTTATCCGGCAAAGCTCTCTCGCTCTCACCGGTGAGGGACCCGCGCAAAGCCTCCGCAGCATCACGGTCTCGGGCAATTTCTTCGACGCGCTCGCGGTGCGCCCCGAACTCGGCCGCACTCTCCGTCGCAACGAGGAAAAAGTCGGCGGCGGCCCGGGTGGGTTGACCGCCGTCCTGAGTCACGAGCTCTGGGCGCGGCAGTTCAGGAGCGACCGGAACGATCATCGGAAAATCGATCACGCTCGGCGGGCTGCCCTACACCGTGGTCGGCGTCATGCCGCGCGGTTTTCAGTTCCCGCTCGACTCGGATCCGACCGATATCTTCGTCACCTTCGCGAACGACGCGCGGACGAGCGACGGCACCAAACCAGTCACGGAACAGCGCGGCAATCACAGCATCCGCGGCGTCGGCCGCCTCCAGCCGGGCGTGAGCGTCGCGCAGGGCGACGCCGAGTTGCGGACCATCGCGGCCCGGCTCGCGCAGCAATATCCGGAATCCAACACCGGCTTCAGCGCCGGGGCGGCGTCCTTGCGCGAGGACATGGTCGGCGAAGTCGCGCGCGGACTTTATGTTCTCTTCGGCGCGGTCGGCTGCGTGCTTCTGATCGCGAGCGCGAATGTCGCCAACCTCCTCCTCGCCCGCGCCACTGTCCGACGGAAAGAGATCGCCCTCCGCGCCGCGCTCGGCGCGAGCCGCGCCCGGATCATCCGGCAGTTGCTCATCGAGAGTGTACTCCTGGCGGGAATCGGCGGCCTCAGCGGATTACTCCTCGCGCTCTGGGGGACCGATCTCCTCATCGCGCTCGTTCCGGAAACGATTCCGCGCGCGGCCGAAATTCATCTCGATGGCGTCGTCCTCGCCTTTACTTTCCTGGCCTCGTTAGGCACGGGCGTCATCTTTGGGCTCGCCCCCGCGCTCCAGGCTTCGCGGCTCGATCTGCGCACCGCGCTGAACGACACCTCCCGCGGCACCAGCGGCGGCAGCGGGCAACATCGTCTGCGCAACGCACTCGTCGTCGCGGAAGTCGCGCTCGCCCTTGCTCCTCCTCACCGGCGCCGGATTGTTGCTGCAAAGTTTCGCCCGGCTCAGCCAGGTCAATCCCGGCGATGCAACCGGAGCGCTTCTTCACCGCCGGCATCACTTTGCCCGACTCCGCCTACCCGAGCCCGGAAAAAATCGCGCTCTTCCAAGATCAGCTTCTGAGCAAAGTGCGGGCCTTGCCCGGCCGTGCGCGAGGCCAGCCTGGTCATGCCGCTGCCCTTGAGCGGGAGCAACATGACCACTTCCTTCGACATCGAGGAACATCCGAAACCGGAAGGTCAGCAGGACGTCAGCCCGGTCCGCATCGCCGGCCGCGATTATTTCAGACACGATGAGCATCGCGCTCCAGCGCGGACGGCTTTTCGATCGCGAGCGACGACTTGAAATCGAAACCGGTCATCATCATCAACCAGCGCTTCGCCGAGCAATTCTTCCCCGGCCAAAATCCGATCGGAAAACGCATCCGGCCCGGGATGTCGCTGACCGACGAAGACGGCCCGATGCGCGAAATCATCGGCATCGTCGAGCAACGTGAAACACGAATCGCTCCGGCGCGATTTCACCCCGGAGATGTATGTGCCGGCGACGCAATTTCCGATGGGCTTCTTCTCGCTCGTCGTGCGCACCGACCAGCTCGCAGCCGACCGCGCTGACCGCCGCGATCCGCGACGCACTTGGTCCAGATCGATCCCGGCATCCCGCTTACCCGGGTGCGCGTCTTCGAAGATTATCTCGCGCAATCGCTCGCCCGTCCGCGCTTCAACGCGCTGCTCCTTTCGATTTTCGCCGGAGTCGCGCTCCTCCTCACCGCCATCGGCATCTACGGCGTGATGGCTTATTCGGTCGCGCAACGCCGCCAGGAAATCGGCGTGCGCATGGCCCTCGGCGCCCAGCGCGGCGACGTCCTCCGGCTCATCGTCGGCGGTGGAATGAAACTGACCGGGCTCGGCGTGCTGATCGGCCTGACGGCCGTTTTCGCCCTAACGAGAGTGCTCAACAACCTGCTCTACGGCGTCGGATCCTTCGACGCCGTCACCCTCGGCGCGGTCGCGCTCCTCCTGGGGACGATCGCTTTGCTCGCCTGCTGGTTGCCGGCCCAGCGCGCCGCTGGCCTTAGCCCTCTGACCGCTCTCCGCGAACAATGATTATCCCTCACGAATAAGGATGAACCATGGTTGATTTTCGCTTCGCCTTTCGTCAGTTGCGCAAATCGCCTGGGTTCACTTTTGTCGCGATTGCCACGCTCGCCCTCGGGATCGGCGCCAACACGACCATCTTCAGCGTCATCAATGCGGTCCTCCTGCGCCCGCTGCCGTATCCGGAAGCCAATCGCATTGTCACACTCTCGGAATCGCTGCCGGAGCAGCCGGAGATCTCGATCTCGTGGCAAAATTTTCTCGACTGGAAAACCGAGAGCACCGTCTTTCAGTCGCTCGCGGTCGGGCGCCGCGAATCGTTCAATCTCAGCGGCCTCGAAAATCGCGGCCCGGAGCGGATTTCCGGCTTCGTGGTCACGGCCGCGTTTTTCAAAGTCATCGGTCTCGAACCGCAAATCGGGCGCGCTTTCTCCGAGGCGGAAGACAAACCGGGCGGTCAACGCCTCGCCCTGATCAGCGACGGGCTCTGGCAGCGCGCCTTTCACCGCGATCCCGCCGTGCTCGGCCGTGCCATCAACCTGCACGATCAGTTTTACACCGTCCTCGGGGTGATGCCGCCGGAGATGACTTCGCCGAGTGGCGTCGATGTCTGGTTACCCCTGATGCGCCGCGTGCCCGACGGCTGGAGTCGAGGGATGCATCCCGGGCTCTATGCCTGGGCCAGGCTCAAGTCCGGCGTCAGCGTCGAGCAGGCGCAGCAGCAAATGAAGACGATCGCCGCGGGCCTGGAGCAAAGGTATTACGCAGACAACGCGGGCATCAGCGTGGTGGTGAAGTCGCTGCTCGAGAGCCAGGTCGGTCCCTATCGGAAAAATCTTGGGCTGCTCCTCGGCGCCGTCGTTCTCGTCCTGCTCATCGCCTGCGCGAATCTCGCGAATCTGCTCGCGGTCCGCGGCGCGGGGCGGGCGCGCGAATTCGCGTTGCGCGCGGCGCTGGGCGCCGATCGCGGCCAGATCATTCGTCAACTGCTGATGGAGAGTTTGCTCATCGCGCTGCTCGGCGGGGCCTGCGGATTCCTGATCGCTTTCTGGGGGCGAGACGCCATCGTCGCGCTCAGTCCCGCGGGCGTGCCGCGCTTGCAGGAGGTCACACTCGATGGCCGGGTGCTTGCCTTCACCCTCGGGCTCGCGCTCCTGACCAATTTTGTTTTTGGCCTCTGGCCCGCGCGACTTTCGGCGCAGGCCGATATGCAGCTCGCGCTCAAAGCGGGCGCGCATGGAAGTTCTGATTCGTTAGGGGCACGCCGGACACGTGACTGGCTGGTCGCAGGCGAAATCGCCCTGACCCTCGCGCTCCTGGTCGCCGCGGCTCTCGTCCTGAAAAGTTTTTCGCGCGCGCAATCGCTCCCCCTTGGATTCGAGCCGCGCGGACTGCTCACGGCGAGTCTTGATCTGCCTTTTCGCACTTACACGTCGACCGATAAAATCGCCACGTTCTCCGAGCGTGTGCTCGAGAAAGTTCGCGCGCTGCCCGGGGTCACCCAGGCGGCGTTCGATTCCAGTCCGCCTCTCGCCTCGCGCTGGCAAACCGCTTTCCTGCGCGAAGGCACCACCGAACCGCCGCCCGAACAGGCGCTCTCCGCCGACACCGAAGTCGTGACGAGCGATTACTTCACGACCGTGCGGGCGACGCTTCTGCGCGGACGCGGCTTCAACCAGCGCGATACCGCCAGCGCTCCTCCGGTCACGATTATCGACCGGCTCCTGGCCGAGAAAATTTTCCCTAACGAGAATCCGATCGGGAAAAGACTGCGGATGGATCCGGCGGACACCGGCAAAAATCAGATGTGGGAAATCGTCGGCGTGGTCGACCGGATCAAAGCCCGCGCCTTCGACGACATCGACACGCTCCCGGTCGTTTACTTTCCGCAGCGGCAAGTGGAGCGGACCAACTACGTCCTGCTCGTCCGGGCCCAGGTCGCGCCCGGCTCGCTCGAGAAACCGATCCGCGAAATCGTCGCCTCGATTGATCCCGCGCAACCGGTTTTCGAAGTCCGGTCCATGCTCGAGCGCGTGCAGGAAACGTGGGCCGCCTCCCGATTCATCAGCTTTCTCCTTCTGATTTTCTCCGGGCTGGCCCTGCTCCTTGCCATGGTCGGCCTGTATGGCGTGCTCTCCTACAACGCCCTGCGTCGCCTGCGTGAGATCGGCATTCGGCTCGCGCTCGGCGCGCAACGCTCCGACATTCGCACCCTCATCCTCGGCCAGGGCCTCCGCCTGCTGGTGGTTGGCCTAACGATCGGGCTGGCCGGCGTGATCGTCTTCTCGCGCGTCCTGCGCAGTTTCCTTTTTGAAGTCAACGCCCTCGATCCTGCGATCTATCTCGGGGTCAGCCTCCTCCTCGCGTTCGCCGCGCTCCTTGCCTGCTGGATCCCGGCGCGCAGAGCGACCCGCGTCGATCCCATGGTCGCGCTTCGTTATGAATAACCAAGGCGCATCGCTCATGATTCCGGGTAGCGCACTCGTCCCGAGTGCTGGTCGCGCTGTCCCGGCGCGACGAACTTTTCTTCCCGCGGCATCACTCCAGAAAATCACGCCTTCGGGAAAAGTTCGCGACGGTGGGACACCGTCGCCAGCACACGAGACGTGTGCGCTACCCGGAAGCAGCCCCCGCGTCTCTCAACAATCACGCCTAACGACTAACTGAACCTAATGCTGACCGATCTCCGCTACGCTTTCCGCCAACTCCGCAAATCTCCGGCCTTCACCCTGACCGCGCTCGCCACGGTCGCGATTTGTCTCGGGGCGAACCTCGCCATCTTCGCGGTCATCGATTCGGTTTTGTTGCGGCCGCTGCCGTTTCCGCAATCCGATCGGCTGGTCACGATCTTTAACACCTATCCGAAAGCCGGGGTCGAGAACGACGGCTCGTCGCTGACCAATTACTACGAGCGGCGTGGTCACATCCCGGTCTTCTCCAGCCTCTCGATCTATCGCTACGGCAGCGAAGTCGTCGGCGAAACCGGCTCGACCGATCAGGTAGAACTGATGCGCGTCTCGCCGGATTTTTTCCAGACGCTGGGGGTCAACCTGGCGATGGGTCGCACCTTCGCAGAGCCGGAAACGATCACCCCGATTGAAGACCGCGGCGTCGCCATCCTAACGAACGAATACTGGCGCCAGCGCTATAATTCCGATCCGAAAATTCTCGGCCGGGAACTCCGCGTAAATGGCGTGCCCAGGAAGATCATCGGCGTCCTGCCTCCGGGCTTTCATTTCCTCTCCTCGGAAGCGCGGTTTTTTCTGCCGCTGACTTCCCGAGCAGAGCTGCGCACGCCGAAGCAGCGGCATTCCGGTGGCGGCGCCATTCAGATGATCGCGCGCCTGAAACCGGACGCGACGATCGCCCAGGCGCAAGCACAGATCGACGCGCACAACGCCGCGGTCGAACGCGATGACCCCGAGGCGAAAGCGATGGCCGAGGCCGGTTTCCGCTCGCCGGTGGTTTCACTCCATGCGGATCACGTGCGTGCCATTCGCCCGACGCTGCTGCTGATGCAGGGCGGCGTCTTTTTCCTCCTCCTCATCGGCGCGGTGAATCTCGTCAACCTGCTCCTCATCCGCGCGAGCGGCCGCGCCAAAGAAATGGCGATCCGGCAATCGATGGGCGCGAGCCGGCGGCATGTGGTGAAACAAGTGATGGTGGAAACCGTCGTGCTCACTTTCGCCGGCGGCTTGCTCGGACTCGTCGTGGGCGCGTGGGGAATTCGGCTCTTCGAAGTGCTCGGCGCGGAGCGCCTGCCGTTAGGCGCGCAGATCGCGTTCGACGGCTGGCTGGCGGCGATCGGCCTGGCCGGCGCGGTCGTTCTCGGCGTTGTGCTCGCGGTGCCGATCGCCTGGTTCAACCTGAGCAATCATCTTGCACATGCGCTCCAAGCGGAATCGCGTTCCGGCACGATCAGCCTCGCCGCGCAACGCTTGCGCCATGGATTCATCATCGCGCAGATCGCGCTCGCTTTTGTTTTGCTCGCGGGCGCAGCGCTGCTCGGGCTGAGCCTGAAAAAAGTGATGGCCGTTTCTCCCGGCTTCCGCGCCGATCACGTTCTCACCGGCCAATTCACTCTCCCGTGGGGACCTTATCCAGACCGCGTCGCCGTCGTCGATCGCTTGCTGGAATTGATCGGCCAGCAGCCGGGAGTCGCCGCCGCCGGAACGATTACGAATCTGCCTCTGAGCGGAGATAACGGCAAAACCGCGGTTACCCCAAAAGGGTATGTGCCGCCGCCGGGTCAATCACTGCACGGTCACTATTCCTACGGTGTCAGCGGCGATTACTTCTCGGCCCTCGGGATTCCGCTGCGTGAAGGACGGTTTCTGACCTCGGAAGATTCGCATCGCCCGGAACGGGTCTGTGTCGTGGACGAAGATTTCGCCGGTCGTTACTGGCCCCACGGGAGCGCGCTCGGCCAACAAGTGTTTCATGGCAATATTGTCTTCACCGGAAAGGGCAGTGATGCAGACAACAGCAACCTCTTCACCATTGTCGGTGTCGTCGGCTCGGTAAAACAAGCGGAGCTGACGGAACCAGATGGGCAGGGCGCAATTTATCTGCCTTTCGCTCATCGAGACAACGGCAGTCTTTTCGTCGTCACCCGCACGAGTCAGCGCCCGGAAGCGTTTGCCGAAACGCTGCGCAAACTGGTGCGCAAGACCGATCCGGACCTGGCGATCGCTGATGTTCGCTCCTTGGATACGCGGATTTCCGACAGCCTTATCGCGCGTCGTTCCCCGGCGCTGCTCGCAGGGATTTTCGCTGGCGTCGCGCTGCTTTTGGCGGCGCTTGGAACGTATGGCGTCCTCAGCTACGCGGTCGCGCAACGCCGCCGCGAAATCGGCATTCGCATGGCGCTCGGCGCGCAAAGGAAACAGATCGGCACCCAATTCCTTGCCTTAGGCCTGCGCCTCCTCGCTGCCGGAACGATCCTCGGTTTGCTCGGTGCGTGGCTGGCCGGAAGAGCGATGCAAAGCATCCTCTTCGACGTGCCCACCCTGCCCATCGCCACTCTTCTCGGCACCGCCCTGGTCATGACCGCCGTCTCACTCGTCGCCTGCCTCATCCCCGCGCGCCGCGCCACCAAAGTCGACCCCATGGTCGCCCTCCGCACAGAATGAATTTGCCCCGGCAAACGCAGAACACGGCCGTAGCACAGGCGTCTCGCCTGTGGGTCGACCGGGCGTCTCGCCCGGTCTTTCTTTCGTTGCCGTCCATACCATGAAAGATCTCCGCTTCGCTCTTCGCCAACTGCGCAAATCGCCCGGCTTCACTTTCGTCGCCGTTCTCACGCTCGCCCTCGGGATCGGCGCGAACACCGCCATCTTCAGCGTGATCTATGCGGTGCTTCTTCGGCCGTTGCCCTACCCGGAAGCGGACAAGATCACGATCCTGACCGAGTCCGACGCGAACCAGCCGCAAATTTCCGTTTCGTTCCCGGACTATGTCGACTGGAAGCGCGACAGCACTTCTTTCGAGGAGATCGCGATCTCGCGGCGCGAATCATTTAACCTGAGCGGCCTCGAAGGACGCGCGCCGGAACAAATCAGCGGCGCGATTGTGACCGCGAATTTTTTCAAGGTCATCGGGCTGAAGCCGCAGCTCGGTCGGGTCTTCACGGCCGAGGAAGATCGGGTCGGCGGTCCGCTGCTGGCGGTGATCAGCGATCGGTTATGGCAGCGGATTTTCGCGCGCGATCCAAAAGTCCTTGGGCGGAGCGTGAATTTCGGCAATCAGCCCTACACCGTGATCGGGGTGATGCCGCCGGAAATGTTCTCGCCTCGCACGGCGGAAGTTTGGTTCCCGATCATGCGCCGGACGGACGATATCGCGTGGCAAACACGCGACAATCACCCGGGATTGTTCGGATGGGCCCGCCTCAAGAAAGGCGTCACCCTGGAAACGGCCCGAACCGATTTGAAACAGATCGCGGCGCGTCTCGCGAAACAATATCCCGATTCCAACTCGAACGTTGGCGTGAACGCCACTCCTCTGCTCGAAAATCAGGTCGGCGATTATCGCGCCAGTCTTAGCTTATTGTTAGGCGCGGTCGCGCTTGTTCTGCTCATCGCCTGCGCGAATCTGGCCAACCTGCTCGCCGCGCGCGGCGCCGCCCGAGCGCGCGAATTCGCCATCCGCGCGGCGGTCGGAGCTTCGCGCTGGCAAATCATTCGCCAGCTTTTGCTCGAGAGCCTGGTGCTCGCCGTCCTCGGCGGCGGGCTCGGACTTTGTTTCGCGGCCTGGGGCCGTGATTTGCTCGTCGCGCTTTCGCCCCCGGGCGTGGCGCGTTTCGAGGGTTTGGCCTTGAACGGGTGGGTGCTCGTTTTCACCCTGGCTCTCTCTTTTGCGAGCAGTCTTCTCTTTGGCCTCTGGCCCGCCTGGCAGACCTCGCGCGCCGATATCCAGCTCGCTTTGAAATCCGGCGGCTACGGCAGTTCGGAAGCTCCCGGGGCGCGCCGTTCGCGTGATCTGCTCGTGATCGCGGAGGTGGCGGTCACGCTCATGCTTTTGAGCGCGGCCGGTCTGGTCCTGAAAAGTTTCGCCAACGCCCGCGGGCTGGGGCTCGGGTTCGATCCGCATCTCTTGTTATCCGCGCGCGTTGACCTGCCGGAGCCGACCTATTCCGATGCGAACAAGCTCCTGAATTTTTCCGCCGCGTTGCAGGAAAAATTGTCTGCGTTGCCGGGGGTGGACAATGCCGCGCTTGCCTCTAATCCGCCGCTCATGACGGGATGGCAGACTTCCTTCCTGCCGGAAGGCGCGCCGGAACCGAAGCCGGGCCAACTGCCCTCGGCCGAGATGGCGGTCATCACGGCGAACTATTTCCAAACTCTCAAGACCCCGCTCCTGCAAGGGCGGACATTCAACGCCCATGATACGAAAGCCGCGGCGCCGGTTTTGATCGTCGATCAGCTGATGGCGGACCGTTATTTCCCCGGGCAATCGGCGGTCGGAAAACGCCTGCGCATGTCCACCGGGGAACAAGGCGCGCGCGAATATCGGACCATCATCGGCGTCGTGCCGCACCTCAAAGTCTACGGATTCGAGGAAGCAACGACTTTGCCGCAGGCGTATCTGCCCATGACCCAGCAACCGCAGACCGGGTTGGTCGTCCTGCTCCGCACATCGCTTCCGCCAAAATCATTTGAGAAACCCGTCCGCCAAATCGTGGCGGCGCTCGATCCGGCGCAGCCCGCGTTTGAATTCATGACGATGCAGGAACGGGTCGAGGAAACGTGGGCCACGCCGCGCCTGATGAGTTTTCTGCTGGTTTGTTTTGCCGTCCTTGCCTTGACCCTCGCGGTCGTCGGCCTCTACGGAGTGATGGCGTTCCATGGTTTGCATCGGATGCGAGAAATCGGCGTCCGCCTCGCGCTTGGCGCGATGCCCGCGCAGATCCGCGCGATGATGCTGCGCCAGGGAATGCGTCTGCTCGGCGCCGGCCTGGTGATCGGTTTCGTCGGGGCTTTTTTGGCGGCGCGCGTCATCCAGAGCCTGCTCTTCAGCGTGAGCGCGAGCGATCCCCTGATTTACGCCACCGTCACCCTCGTCCTCGCCGGCGCCGCCCTTGTCGCCTGCTGGATTCCCGCGCGCCGCGCCGCGCGCGTTAACCCCATCATCACTTTACGAGCGGAATAACTGCCTAACGAAACCACACCACGATGCTGACCGAACTTCGTTACGCCATCCGGATGCTGCTCAAGTCGCCGGCTTTCAGCGTGATCGCGATCGTCGCGCTCGCGCTCGGGATCGGCGCCAATACCGCCATCTTCAGCGTGGTCGACGCGGTTCTCCTGCGCCCGCTGCCTTATCCGAATCCCGAGCAGCTCGTCCTCATCCGGGAACGGATGCCGATCTTTGACTGGGGCTCGGTCAGTTATCCGAACTACCTCGATTGGCGCGCGCAGCAGCGCAGCTTCACCGATCTCGCACTCTACCGGCGCGACTCGATGAATCTCTCCAGCCGCGGCGAGGAAACGCCGCCGGAACGAATCGATGGCGGCGTCATGACCTGGAACATGATGCGAATCGTGGGGCTGAAGCCATTAATCGGCCGCGATTTTACCGAGGCGGAGGACGTGGCCGGCGGGCCGAAGGTGGCGCTGATCAGCGAAGGACTTTGGCAACGGCACTTCGGCAAATCGCCCAAGGTGCTCGGGCAGCAATTGGTGGTCGACGCCGTCCCGCGCGAAATCATCGGGGTCTTGCCTAACGAGATGCGGGTGATGCGCTCGGCCCAGGTTTACCTCCCGTTAGGCGATTTGCGGGCCGACAGAGGCGTGCTCCACCGCGATAATCACCCTGGTTTTTCTGTCCTCGGGCGCCTCAAAGCCGGCACCAGCCTGGAGAATGCCGCCGCGGATCTGGATCATATTGCGGCCGACCTGACGCGGCGTTATCCGGGGTCGAATACCGGGCGCGGCATTAACCCGCGCAACCTGCTCGAGGCGACGGTGGGCGATTATCGCCAGAGCCTCCACCTCCTCCTCGCCGCGGTCGGCTGCGTCCTCCTCATCGCCTGCGCCAACGTGGCCAACCTGCAACTGGCCCGCGCTCTCGCGCGCGGCAAGGAGCTGGCGGTGCGCGCCGCGATGGGGGCAAATCGCTGGCGCCTGATGCGACTGGTCCTGATCGAAAGCGCGGTCCTCGGTCTGGTCGGTGGCGGAGCGGGCGTGCTCATCGCGGTCTGGAGTCTCGATGTCATCCACGCTTTGAGTCCGCGCAATGTGATGCGCTTCCAGGAAACGCATCTCGATTTTCTGACTCTTGGTTTCGCCCTAACGACCGCGTTGCTTTGTGGTCTCCTTGTCGGCGTCTGGCCGGCCTGGCGGGTTTCGCGCCTGGCTTCGCTCAGCGGTGTTTTGCATGAGGCCGGGACGCGCGGCGGGAGCGACGGCGCGGGCCGGCAGCGCGCCCGCGGGGTGCTGGTCGTGGTCCAGGTCGCGCTCGCGCTCGTCCTCCTGGCGGGCGCCGGGCTTACCTTGAAAAGTTTCTGGCGTTCGCAAAATGCGCCGCTCGGTTTCGAGCCGCGCGGCATCCTCACCATGACGCTCTCGCTCCCCCAGGCGCGCTACGATTCGAACGAGAAAGTAGCGGAGTTTTACGCGCGCCTGACCGAACAGGTCTCCGCCCTGCCCGGCGTGGAAGCGGCCGCGATCGGCGAGAATATTCCGTTCGACAACACGGAATGGGACAGCTCGTTTCACATCACGGGCACGCCGCCGGCCATTCCCGGCCAGGAGCCCTCGGCCGAGATCAACGTCATCTCCCCGCGCTATTTCCAGGTGCTCAAGCTGCCGCTGCTGCGCGGGCGCAATTTCGGTCCGGAGGACCGGCTGAACCAGCCGCGCTCCGTCATCATCGACGACTCGTTCGCGGCCCGCTATTTCCCCAACCAAAACCCGATCGGGCAACACATCGACGACAACCAAACGAACGACGAGAAGGCGCCGCCCCTCACCATCGTCGGCGTGGTGCCGCGGGTCCGCACTGATGTCCCGGGTGAAGAATTCGACCGGCTAAAGTTGCCGCAGATGTATTTCGCCGCGCAGCAAATGGCCCGCTACGAGAATACCCTGCTCGTCCGCGTCGCCACGGCCGACCCGCTGGCGCTCGCGCCGGCCGTCGTTAGGGCAGTGCAGAGCATTGATCCCGATCAACCCGTCGCCGCCATCTCGACGATGGAAAAAAACATCGGGCAGAGCCTGGCGACACGCCGCCTCACCATGACTCTGCTCGGCTCCTTCGCCGTTCTCGCCCTCGTTCTCGCCAGTGTCGGGCTTTACGGCGTGATGGCCCTGAGCGTGACGCAACGGACGCGCGAGTTCGGGATCCGGCTCGCGTTAGGCGCGCCGCGCAAAGATGTTTTCCGGCTCGCGCTCGGGCGCGGCTTGTTGCTCGTCGGGATTGGTCTCGCGCTCGGCTTGCTCGGAGCGATGGGGGCGGGCCGCGCCCTAACGAGTTTGCTTTACGACACCGGCGGGCTGGATCCGCTGGCCCTGGTCACCGCCATCGTGGCCCTCGCTTCGGTCGCCGTCCTCGCCTGCTGGTTCCCGGCCCGCCGCGCCACCCGGGTCGATCCCATTGTCGCGCTTCGTTATGAGTAACATCGCCGTCCCGGCTGTCCCGTGGTGCGGGCGTCTCGCCCGCACGCTGCAACCCAAACTGCGGGCGAGACGCCCGCGCGACCTTGTCAGGCGAGACGCCTGAATTACGCCCATGCTTACTGATCTCCGCTACGCACTCCGGCAACTGATCAAGTCGCCCGGGTTCACCTTCGTCGCCGTCCTCACCCTTGCCCTCGGGATCGGTGCGAATAGCGCCATCTTCAGCGTGATCGACGCCGTCCTTTTGCGCTCGCTTCCATTTCCAAACCCGGAGCGCCTAACGATGATCTGGGCGAGCGCCCCAC
>CAVUGD010000003.1:0-178850 GCA_963740715.1 uncultured Verrucomicrobiae bacterium
GGGACGAGCCAAGGCTGCAGTTAACGAGCAGACGGAAAACTCACAATCGCTCGCGCCAGCGACGATCATGCTGTGCTCCATGCAGGACGGCATGCACGTAAAGCACTTCGTCAACCACCGAGAAGAAGACGCGATAAGGAAAACGTTCCGTTAGGACGCGACGAATTTCGCCCTTGGATCGGATCACCCTGAACAGATGGTGGGTCCTGTGAAGCGCGATTCGCTGCGAGAAGGATTTCGTCGACCAATTCCACCGCTAGCCCCGGAGATCGTCCTTCATACCATGCGGCCGCCGCTACGATATCTTCGACCGCGTCCGGTCGAAAGATAACCTGACGGATCATCGCGGCTCGAGATGCTCTCTGACCACGGTCTTAAGCGACTCCGCCGCGACGCCATCGTGCGAGTCCGCCCGAAAGTCCTTCAAGCGCTGCTCGAGGACCGCTTCCTCGCGGGGCGTCAGGTCGTCATCCGCTTCGATCGCTCGCCGGACTAGTTGTTGTCGTTCCGCAAACGAAAGTTTCGGGATCGCTTCCAAAATTTCGTTCAAACTCATGGGATTACCTTACCAAGAGCCGGTCGGGAAAGCGAGCGTCGCCGTCCCCGGTTGCGACCAGAGGTTTCACGTTTCCCCTGCCGCATTCTCCGCGTGCATCACGCTTGTCGGAATTAGCGGCCAGGGATAAAGTCGCGCCATGAGCCTGGCTGGAACCAAGGAAGCGACCAAGTCCGCTTCAAAGATCCGATTCAAAGCGACCCTCCACCGCCCGGCGGAGACCCCCGGCACCTGGACCTTTCTCGTTTTGCCGAAGGCAGCCAGCGCCAAGCTCCCCACCCGCGCCATGACCGCGGTCGAGGGCACCCTCAACGGCGCCCCGTTCCTGGCCACGCTCGAGCCCGACGGCCAAAAGAGCCATTGGCTCAAGGTCGAAAAAAAACTGCGCCAAGCCGCCGCCGCCGAGCCCGGCGACGAAGTTACGCTCGAGATCGCGCCCGCGACGAAGGAACCGGAGCCCACCGTCCCGCCCGAGTTGAAGAAAGCGTTAGGCGCTGCCGCCCCGAAAGCGCGGGAAGTGTGGGCCGACATCACGACCGTCGCACGCCGGGATTGGATCCACTGGATCACCTCCGCCAAGCAGGAAGAAACGCGCACCCGCCGGATCAAAACCGCCTGCTCCATGCTCGCCTCCGGCAAACGCCGGCCTTGCTGCTTCGATCGGTCGGGGTTTTACGATAAGAGCCTGAGCGCGCCTAAGGCGGCGAGTTAGACAAGGACCAGCGCCCGTCTCGGACGTTAACATTTGAACTTCCCTCGTTCCCGAGTTGATGGACCTGTCCCGATTTAGTGGACATGATTTGGGAAGGCAGGATGGTTTTAGTTGGTTCGTTGTTCAAAGTCCAGAGGGGATTGGTAACCGAGGGCGCTGTGGAGCCGCCGGCGGTTATAAAAGGTTTCGACGTAGTCAAAGATGGCGAGGCGGGCCTGCGTGCGAGTGGCGAAGGCACGGCGACACAAGGCTTCCGCTTTGAGGGTGGCCCAGAAGCTTTCCATATGAGCGTTATCGTAGGGGTTGGCCCGGCGGCTCATGCTTGGGGTGATCTCCTGGCCGGCGAGAAGGTGCTGGTAGCTCTGGCTGGCGTATTGCACCCCTTGGTCACTGTGGTGCAGGAGGCCGGGCCTGAGTGCTCCACCTCGGGCCAAGGCTTGGCGCAAGGCCGCCTCTGGGAGAGTGGCATCCAGGCGTGCACTAAAGGCCAGACCCAGGAGACGGCGGCTGTGGCGATCGAGCACGCCGGCGACGTAGAGCCAGCCTTCGGCCGTGGCCACAAAGGTGATATCAGCCACCCAGATCTGGTTGCAGGCGCTCGGCGCGGCCGCCTGGCGCAGGCGATTAGGGACACGCTTAAAGTGATGGCTGCTGTCAGTCGTCTGGGGACGAAAACGGCCGCGGCGCACTCCGTGTAAACCCAGCTCGCGCATCAGCCGCCCGATGCGTTTGGGGGAGTGGCGCCGTCCGCTCTGGCGCAAGGCGGCGCAGAGCCGCGGCCGCCCATAGGTGCCGCGACTTTGCCCGTGGGCACGTTGCAGTTCCGCCTTGATCAGGGCATCCTCGCTTCGGCGTGCGCTGGGCCCGGCCGTGCGCCAGCGGTGATAACCGCTGCGCGAGACCGCAAAGGCCGCACACAGATCGCCGATCCGGTATTGGTCCTGCAGCAGCTTCATCCGCGTGCAGCGTTCCCGGAAGGTTCGGCAAGGATGCCCAACGCTTTTTTTAAAACCTCACAGCGCGCCTGCAGCGCCTGGTTCTCGCGTCGCAACCGCGCCATCTCACGCTGCATCTCCGCCGGGGTCGCGGCGGGCTTGGGCTTGTTGCGTCCGTGCGCCTTCGTCCAGTCACGCAAGTTCCAGTGCGATACGCCCAGCTCGGCCGCTATCTCCTTCAATGAACGGCCGCCACTCTCGACCAACGCGACGGCGTTGCGCCGAAAGGCCTCGTCATACTGCTTCCTGATCCGCTTCGGTTTTGGCTCGTCCATGCTAGCTCCTCATGTTGCTCCTCTCTTCCCCACCATGTCCACCATATCGGGACAGGTTCATGAACTTGGGAACGCTCTTGTCCCCGGCAGTTGCACTGCCGTCTGCGGGAACGCCGCTGCGGATGTAGTCTTCGAAGCTCAGCTTCGGGAACGAGATGGAAAACTTCAGTTTCTGCTTGCTAGCGTCTTAGGTTGTAGAGTTCGCTTTTGCCCGCTCATGAAACTGCTCACCCTGTTTCTCGTCGCCTTCATTTGCTCTGCGATAGCCGCCGCGAGTCAACAGACGATGCTGCAGGAGTTGATCGAAAACGTAGAGCGAGAGTCATTGCGGGGGCATTACCAAGAGGCCTTACGATTGGCTGACGACGCGCTCCGGCTTTACCCCGAGGCGCCTGCCCTGCTGTTTTATGATCGGGGGCTCATCCACGTTCGGTTGAAACAGGACAATCTGGCGATTCACGACTTTAGCGAAGCCACACGCCTCGCTCCCGACTGGGCCGTGCTCTACATAGATCGCGGCCTCGCCTACGCCAGACTGGGAGAGCAGGCCAAGGCAATGGCCGATTACAACCGCGCGATCGCGCTCGATCCTGAAAACCCCCGCGCTTACCGTAACCGTGGCGATCTCGAAGACGACCTGCAATTCGACGCGCAGGCGATCCGCGACTACACGATCGCGCTGCAGTTTGCGCCGGAGGCATTCGATATTCGCAGCAATCGTGCGCGGATCCATTTTCGGCGCGGCGAATATCGAGAAGCTCTGCGTGATTACGAGGAATGCCTCCGCCTCAATCCTGGAAACGTAGAAGCCGCTTTTAATCGAGCCGGTTGCCACGCCAACCTCGGCGACCGGCCGCGGGCGCTTCGTGCGTACTCCAGCCTCATCCGATCACACCCGGGATACCTGCCCGCTTATGCCGATCGCGCCCACATCTACTTTAAACAAGGTAACCTGAAGTTGGCTTTGGCCGACGCCCGGAAGGCGCTTACCCTTACCCCGAGCGACGATTACGAATATCACCGTCGCGGCAATCTCTTCCTGGCGTTTAATGACTACGTCAGCGCGTTGCGCGACTACCGCGCTGCCCTCGAAAGGGACCCCGCTTCCCCGATCTTTCTTAACTCCGTCGCCTGGCTGCTGGCCACGGCGCCCGACCCCGCCGCGCGTGACGGCGAGGAAGCCATTAGACTCGCGCGCCGCGCCAATGAACTGAGCGGTTGGCGCGATCCGGGCCTTATCGACACGCTCGCCGCAGCCTATGCAGAAAACGGCGATTACACTCGTGCCATCGATTTTCAAACCCAAGCCTGCAAGTCGGCGGGCTCCGATAAAGTGCCAGAAGCTTTTCTGGCGCATCTGGAGTTGTATCGGCGGAAGAAACCGGTCCGCTCACCGCGCACCCCGTTCAAAATCTGAGGCAGGCTGAGGAAAACCGGGGTCGGTCTGTGCAGATTGCCTTCTTCATCTAGAGGGCATGAATTTCTCCTCGTTTCGGGGCCGAGAGCGAGGAGAACCCCAAGGAAATTCGCTTCTTGAAGCGAAGACTTGGATGATCCGGGTTCTCGGCAAGAGCAGAAAAGCTTTGCGCGCCTGACCGCGCGATTCGGGTGAGAGCGCGTTGTAGAGCGCCCAGAACTCCTTCGTCCCGCGCGATATCACAGGGTCGATTCGTCGAGCGGCTTTAGTGGGTCGTCGCTGGCGAGAGATTTTTCCGCCCAACTGGCAAAGCGCGCCATGCGCTCGGGATCCTGAAAACGCTGGTCCCAGCCGGCTTCATCTTCACGTACCCGGCTCCGTTCTTCCTCCTCGCGCAGGAAGCGAGCGTAACTCAGCACCGCTCGCTGTGCTTCTACCGGAAGGGCATGCACGGCATCCAAGAGAGCAGAGTCAGGATCTTGCGCCACGACGATCAAATTACCAGCCCCCGAGCGGGATGTCGAAATGCTTTTCGGAGCGGATGCGAGCTGGCCGGAGCGGGAATCCGCCAATCGCTCGCAGCGCGAGAAATTCCGGATCGGATTTTTCCCGCCGCCACGTCCGAAGAATGGGCCACCGCCGACGCAACCCATATCCTAGCGGGTCGGGCTGACGCCACGAATTCGTTAGGGGATTTGGCGCCCGCGGCTCCGCCTGCGAGTGGACAACCGGGCGCCTTTCGCTACACTGCGTGTCCCCGGCACTCGCCGGCTTCCTCACCTTATTTTATGGCACTCACCGAAACCGACATCCAGCGACAGAAGGAAATTCAACAGGCCGAGGAGCTCCTCTTCAGCGGCCGGCAGGAACTTGGTTTTGCCAAGGGCCTCTTCCTCGGAAATTTCGTGGCCGACTGGGCCATGCCCTACCCGCGCCTCTACCGATGCGCAACAGGCCGATGTCGATCGCGCGGTGGATGAGCTGCGCGTTTTCCTGGATGAACATCTCGATCCCGAGGAGATCGATCGCGAGGCCGATATCCCGCGCCATGTCATCGATGGCCTCGGCCGCGTCGGCGTGCTCGGCATGACCGCGCCGAAGGAAGTGGGCGGCCGCGGTTTTTCCCAGATGCAGTACTGCAAGGTGCTGGAGGAAATCGGCGGGCGCTGCGCTTCGACCGCGGTCTTCACCAATGCGCATCACTCGATCGGGATTCGCGCGCTTCTGCTTTTCGGGACGAAAGAGCAGCAGGAAAAATGGCTCCCGAAATTGATGAACGGCGAGCATCTCGCGGCCTTCGCTTTGACCGAACGCGAAGCCGGCTCCGATGCGGCCAACGTGCAATTGACGGCGGACCCGAGCGAAGACGGCTCGCATTACATTCTCAACGGCGAAAAGCGCTACATCACCAACGCCTCGATCGCGCAGGTGCTGACGGTGATGGCGCGGACCCCGAACCCGAAGAAGCCGGGCAAGACGGCGATCACGGCGTTTCTCGTCACGCCCGAGATGGAAGGCTTCGAGATGCTCGAGCCGCGCATGCCGAAGCTCGGGATCAAGGGAACGGCGACCGGCCGTTTCCGGCTGAACAACGTGCGCGTGCCGAAGGAAAATATTCTCGGCCCGCTCGGCAAAGGCCTGCGCGTCGCGCTCACGGTGCTCGACTTTGGCCGCACGACTTTCGGCGCCTGCTGCACGGGCGCGGCCAAGACTTGTCTGCGGATGTCGGTGGAGCACGCGAACTCGCGCAAGCAATTCGAGAAGACGCTGGGCAACTTCGACCTGGTGAAGAAGAAAATCGCCCGCACCGCTTCCGACGTTTACGCGATGGAAGCGATGACGCAGGTGACGGCGTCGCTGATCGATCGCGGGCTGGAGGATTACATGCTCGAGACGGCGATGCTGAAGGTGTTCACGACCGAGCGCCTCTGGGACGCGGTCAACGATTGTTTCCAGATCCACGGCGGGTCGGCTTATTTCGACGACTCACCGCTGGGCCGGATGCTGCGCGACGCGCGGATCAACCAGATCGGCGAGGGCAGCAACGAAGTGCTCACTTCCTTCATCGCGCTCGTCGGGATGCGCGGGCCGGGGATGGAGTTCAAGGAAATCCTCGACACCCTGCTCAAGCCGATGCGGCCGGATGGCGCGAAGGCGGCGTGGGGCGCGGGCATGAAGCGGCTCACGGCGGCGGTCAAGGTGCCGACCGTGCCGGTGCGCAACGACCGGCTGAAATCGTACGCCGGACAGCTCGCGCGGCTGGTCTGGCGTTTTAATTTCGCGGTCAACAAAGCGCTCATCACCTACCGGGAGCCGGTCATGGACATGCAGCTCATCCAGGAGCGCATCGCCAATGCGGCGATGGAAATGTTCGCCGCGACCTGCGTGCTGAGCCGCTGGGATTCGGAGTTGTCGACTCGCGGAAGCAACGGGCGAGACGCGGGCGATCACGTCGCGGCGGATCTTTTCATGCGGCGCTCGCTTCGCCACATCCGCGAAAATCTCCGCGGGCTGGGCGACAATGACGACAACGCCATTCTCGCGACCGCGAACGCCGTGCTCGGCAAGACGGGCGCCGCGGGCCAGAACGGCAAGTAAGCGCCACTCGCTGGGCACGTTTTCCGCTTTGCGGGGAGGCCAGTGGTGGCTTCTCCAAACTCCGCGGGCCCTGATCCTGCGCCGCGCTCCCTGCTGCGTTGGTGCAGCCTGGGATTGCTCGTTCTTTTCCTCGCCTCGGTGGCGTGGGAGCTGAACGGCTCGTCGGTCGGGATGTGGAGCAATCTGCTCTCGGAAAAGACCGCGCCGGAAGGTCTCCTATTTTCCTCGCCGAAACGCGTGCGCGGCGACGAGTGGACGGTCTGGACGCCGGCGATGCTCTCGCAGGCGCAACAGACGCCGCCGTTCCCGATCGAGAACCCGAGCCTCGGCGCGGGCCGGACGCCGCTGATCATGAGCGTGCCGGTGGCGTACTACACGACGGTTTTCCGGCCGCAGCTCTGGGGCTTTTTCATTTTCAATTTTGAGCGCGGCTTTTCGTTTTATTGGTGCGTCAAAGTTTTCGGGCTGCTCTTTGCGGTCGGCTGGTGCCTGCGGCAAATCGGATTGCGCAGCCCGTGGCTGACGATCTTCGGCGCGGTCTGGATTTTCTTTTCCAGCTTCACGCAATGGTGGTTTTCCTCGCCCGCGATGTTGCCGGAGATGGTCGCGAGCTGGGCGATCTGCCTCGGCTGCGCCGCGCAGATGCTGCGACCCCTAACGAGCTGGCGGACGGCCGCCGCGCTCGCCGGCTTCGTCTTTTTCGCGATCAACTTCGTCCTCTGCCTCTACCCGCCCTACCAGATTCCGCTGCTCTTGTTAGGCGCGGCGATTCTTTTCGGCGTCGGGCGGGAAACGGAACGTCGCCCCGGCGCGGGTGGTCTTTTCGCGGCTTGCCCTTGGAATGCTTCTCGTCGTCCTGGTTCTGATTCCGTTCTGGATCGATGTGCGCCCGACGCTCGCGCTCGTCGGGCAGACGGTTTATCCCGGATCGCGCCGCGCGCTCGGCGGCGATCTTTCGCTCTTCAAACTTTTCTCCGGCCTGATCGGCTTCTTCGAAAGCGAGCAGGTCGGGCCGCGGATTTACCACAACATCGCCGAGGCGAGTAATTTTTATCCGCTCTGGCCGCTGCCGGCTCTGGTCATTGCCTTCGTCGCGCTGCGCAATCGCGTCCGGGTGGAGCCGCTGCTCCTGGCGCTGGGCGTGGTCCTGATCGCGCTGAGCCTTTATTGCGTGCTGCCGTGGCCGAGCTGGCTGCTGCACGGAACGCTCCTTTCGTTTTCCACCGAACGCCGGGCGCTCCTCGCGCTCGGGGTGGCGAACATCTTTTTCTGCTGCCTCTTCCTCGATCGTTACCGGGAGCGGATCCTGGCGAACTCCGCCGCTGTCAGCATGGGCGCGGCCAGCTGGCTCGCGATGGCGGGCCTGTTGTGGTCGCTCAGCCTGCGCGATCCGACATTTTTCGCCGACAAATTCCAGCTGCTCCTTCCGCTGGCGATCAACACCGCGGTCATCGTTCTCTTCTTTTGGGAGAGCCTGCGCCGGTTTCTGCCGGTCGTGCTGAGCGTTCTTCTCATCTTCAGCAATGCCGGGATCAACCCGCTCATGTCGGGCCTCGCGCCGCTGGTCGATTCCGAGACGTTCAAGACCGTCGAGCGCCTGCACCGGGCCGATCCGGAAGGGAAATGGATCGTCTTCCACTCCCGCTATTTTGCCCAGCTGATCAAGTCGACGGGCGCCCCGATCTTCAACGGCACCAAAGTCGTGCCCGACCTGCCGTTCCTGCACCTGCTCGAGGGCGGGGCGGCGAACGAGTTCACCTACAATCGCTACGCCAACATCGTCTGCGAACTGCCGCAGCGAGGGCGGCCGCGATGCCGTCGAGGGCGGCCTGGTGCATCCCGACATGTATATCCTCTTCCTCGCGCCGGACCTGCCGGCTCTGCGCGCCTCCGGGCTATCGCTACGTCGTTTTCCCGCGGCAGTGGCCCGATGCGGGAGCCTACGGGTTCGCGCTGATCGAGAAAATCCAGCGCGGCGACCTTTGGATCTACTACCCGCTCCGCGCCGGCAGCTCCCCGCCCTCGTTCGAGGCGGAATTTCCGCAGCGCTTGGCGCGTTTTTAGCTCCCCAAGGCAGGGTGTTCGTCAAAGAATCACGCCCCGAGCTTTCCACGCCGGTCGACCTGCGCGGCCAGCGCGTCCTCATCTTCATCGTCGCCTACAACGCGGAGACGACGATCGAGAAAGTGCTCGGCCGGATCCCGTCGTCGCTCCACCAGGACGGCGTCGAGGTCCTGATCATCGACGATTCTTCGCGCGACGGGACTTTCCTCAATGGCCTGCGTTATCAGCAGGAACATTCCGCTTTCAAGATCACCGTCCTGCGCACGCCGGAGAACCAGGGTTACGGCGGCAACCAGAAGCTCGGCTACCGCTACGCGATCGATCACGGCTTCGACATCGTCGCGCTCGTCCACGGCGACGGCCAATACGCGCCGGAGAAACTTCCGGCTTTGCTCGGGCCGCTCATCAATCGGCGAAGCCGAAGCGGTCTTCGGTTCGCGCATGATCGACAAACGCGCCGCCCGCGCCGGCGGCATGCCGCTCTACAAATGGCTGGGCAACCAGGTCCTGACCAATTTCCAAAACTGGATGCTCGGCACCGGTCTCTCAGAGTTTCATTCCGGCTACCGGCTCTACTCGACCCGCGCCCTCGCCCAGATTCCGTTCGAAAGGAACACGCAGGATTTTCATTTCGATACCGAGATCATCATCCAGTTCGTCTTGAAAAAACTCCGCATCGCAGAGCTGCCGATCCCGACCTACTACGGCGACGAAATCTGCCACGTGAACGGGATGCGCTATGCCTGGGATGTCTTCAAGGCCACGACCAAGGCGCGCCTGTGCGAGATCAATCTTTTCTACGATCCGAAGTTCGACGTCGATCCGCCGGAGTTGAACTACGATCTCAAGCTCGGCTTTCAGTCGTCGCACACGATGGCGATCGACGCCGCCAAGCCGGACGGCCGGATTCTCGATGTCGGCTGCGGCCAGGGTTATCTCGCGGGCGAGCTGGTGCGCAAAGGATGTCGCGTCACCGGGATGGATCGACTGATCCCGGACCAATCGACCGCGAAAGATCAGCTCGAATTTATCCGCTGGGATCTCGATAGCAGCGAGTTCCCGGTCAACGTCTCGGCTTACGACCAGATTTTTCTCCTCGATATCATCGAGCACTTGAAACAGCCGGCGGAGTTCATGGATTCGCTGCGCTCGGCGGCCGCGTGCAAACGGCCGGAGATCGTTCTCACCACCGCGAACGTCGGCTTTCTCGTGACGCGGCTGATGCTGCTCTTCGGGCATTTCAACTACGGCAAGAAGGGCATTCTCGATGCGACTCACACGCGCCTCTTTACCTTTCGCTCGTTAAGGGAATTGCTCGCTCAATCCGGCTACAAGATTCTCGAACTGCGCGGAGTGCCCGCGCCTTTCCCGAAAGCGATCGGGCAAAACTTCCTTTCGCGCCTCTTCGTTAGGCTGAATGCGCTTCTGATTACTCTCAGCCGCGGACTTTTCTCTTACCAGATCTACGTCCGCGCCCAGGCCATGCCGACGGTCGATAACCTGCTCGTCGAAACCATTTCCGGCAGCGCGGAATTGAGCGCCGAGATGCTGCGCCGCGCGGCCTAAGCCCGCGACTACGGTCCCGGGGCGAGCGGAGATTTCAGAATCTTCAACGCCCGCATCAATCCTTCGGTGACCAATTCGTAGAGCGGGTATTGCACCGCGAGCGTCACGTATTGGCGCAACTCAAACGCGCAGATCAAGACCACGGCGGTCGCGACGAGAGCCGTCTTGATATTTCCTGACGAGACTTCCCCAGCTCACAAGCTGACTGAAAGCCAGGAAACGCAACGGCATGTCCCACATGTTGGCGTAACGGAGGTTCATTCCGTATTTGACGTTGCACATGATGGCGTAGCTGGCGGCGATGAAGACAGCCAGGTAAAGCTCGGCGGTCTTGGTGCGGTTCAGCCGGAAGGCCGAGCCGATCGCGAGCAGAAGAACGACCGGACTAACGAGTAAGAGATCGACCAGGTAACGGTGCCACGGGCCGTCGCCGGTCATGATGGCGTAGTTGAGCGAATAATTCTTCCCCACGGAAAGTTTGTAGACCGTGAGGAGGGTCTCGAATCCACCGGCCAGGAAGACAAGGACGACACCGCCGAAGAGCGGGCCGGCGAAGGTGCAGACCAGAAGTTCTTTCGTGACCGATCCGAAGCCGAACCAGCGATTCGTCACCATCAAGGCCAGGAGCGCGACAAAGACAAAGAAAGAGTTCTCCTTCGTTAGAACGAGGAGCGAAAGGGAGATGGTGTAGAGAACAAGCAGCCACGGCTTGCGCGGCGCGCGCAGGTTTTCCCAGAGCAGCCACAGGACAAGCAGCGCCCAGAAGGTGAAGAAGCCGTCGACCAGGGCGTGCTGCGACATGTGAATCTGCGTCGGTGCGCAACTCATCAAAGCCGCAACACCGAGAGCCCAGAGCGGACCCTTTAGCCGCCAGGCCAGCGTGGTCGCGAGGAGCAGCGTCAGGATGGAGAAAAACGACGCGACATCATGCAGGGCGGCGAGTGCTTCCGTGCCGAAAACGCAATGCCAGAGATAGGCCGCGAAAATGAACAGGAACCGCATCGGCGGCAGGATCGAGCCGGTCAGGGTCTTTTGAACCTCGATGTAGTTATCGACGATAGCGGGATAATTCCCGAGTCCTACCTTGATGACGCCGTTGACGTATTTGCGATAAAGCCCTTCGTCGAAACCAACTCCCTTGAACGCCGCTTCCGGATGAACGGCCTCGACCGCGTGCAACGGCGCCGACGGCGCGAACAGAGTCGGCGGCAGGCGAAGAAAGGCGCCGAAAAGAAGCACCAGGCAAAGAGCGACAAGGACGAGCTTGTCGGCGAGAGATCGCTGAACGGGCATCAGAGAGATTGACCGACAGAACGCAAACTGCAAAGCCGCAACGTCGGGTCCGCTTGCTGGGCGCGTTTCCAGAGGAGCAGGGCGCCGATGATCAAGGCCGCCCACGGCCAGACGCTCCACGGGACCCATTCCACGTTCAGGTTTCCGTTCGAGATCCCGAGATACCAGGGCAGACCGTGACTGATGCTGTTGTAGAAGAAGAAAAGGAAGAGCGAACTGGTCGCGGTCACCCAGGCAAAGTAACGCGGTGAAAGGACGAGCACGAAAGGCATCAGCCAGACCATGTATTGCGCGCAGACGCCTGGGGAAATGATGAAGAAAACCACCCAGGCCCAGGCGAGCGAGACAAACAATCCCCGCGCATCCTGTTTGCGCCGGCGCCAGGCGAGAAGAAGCACCGCCGCGATGATCGCCAGCTTGAGCGCGGTCACGACGAGCTGCTGGTACGGGAGAAAGTCATGATAAGTCACCGGCCCAAAATCCCGGATGCCGGTTAGTTTCAGCCAATAAGTGACTCCCCAAATCCCCCAAAAGCTTCCGTAGAATAAAACCCGGTGGATGAAGATGGCCGGGAAGTGGAGAAGCGGCTCGATCCAGAGAATGATCGAGGCCGCCGCGAGCGGAAGAGTGAAAGTCAGGACCTTTCGACGATCCAGCCAATAGAAAAAGAAAATCGGAGTCAGCAGGAGCGGGATGATCTTGATCTGGCAGCTCAAGGCGAGGAAGAGCGCACAAAGGATTGGCCGTTCCCGCAAACACATGTAAGCCGCCAAAACGAGGAACATGACCATCACGGAATCCGTGTTGCCATGGAAGCCCGAGACCATGAGCGAGACCGGACTCAAGGCGAGAATAAGAAGCGACCAGATCGGCAACCGCAAGGTCTTTGCCGCGGCCAACAGAACCAGGACGACGACAAAGTCGGCAATGATGCCCGGGAGGCGGAGGAGGAATGGAAAAGCGATGCCATTGGCGTGAACCCAGGGCATGTGGTCGAGCTGGTAGATCCCGTTGAGGAAAGCGGCCACGATCGGAGGATGGTTGAAAGAAACCTGGCTCACATAGGTGGCCTCCAGCCCTGACTGGGTAAGCGATTTGCCGAAGTGGTAAAAGGCGATGACGTCGTTCGTGCCGATCGTGTTCCAGGCAATCAGAAGCTTAACGATGAGCGCGAGGCCCGCCGCGACGAGCACAGCCTGGCGGCCAAGTGCATCACGATCGCGTGTCGCGGCCTGCGGAATGGCGGCGGTGAGTTCAGGAACGGAAAGCGTGGTTGCCATGAGGATTGGTCGGGAATTTCAGGCCTCGGAAAAGCCAGGGAAATTCATCGCCACCTGCCTTAGCAGATTTGGTACCGATCGCCCTCTGATCTCGGCTAACGGGAAGCCTCGTTCAGCTCCTGGCGCAGCGCCTGAAATTCCGAGCGATCGGGCTCGAGCGCGAGCGCGCGGTTAATCGCATCCTCCGCTTCCGCGCGATGTCCGGCCTTAAACTCCGCCTGGGCGAGGAGGAACCAGGCCTTGGCATTGTTAGGCGTGACCTCGATCGCGTGACGGAAAAAACGGCTCGCCAGTTCCCAGCGGCTCTCCTGCAGCGCCAGCACACCGAGGTTATTGAAGGCGCCGGAATGCGTGGGATCGAGGCGGAGGGCGGCGAAGTAATAACCTTTGGCCGCGTTCGTTTCGCCGAGCGCGAGATGCAGATTTCCCTGGGCGAAATTGATCTCCGCGTTATCCGGCGAGTAGGCGTAGGCCAGGTCGAGCTTTTTCCGGGCGAGCGGCAGCTGCCCGGCGTCGAGCGCCTGCAGTCCGGAGTTGAAGGTGTCGAGCGCCCAGAGCGTTGAATCTTTTTGCGGTATCGAAACAAACGCGGTCGTCCCAAAAAGCGCGACCAGAAAAAGAGCCGCCAATCCGTAACGCGCACGCGCCAATCCCAGCCACAATTGCCAGATCCCAAAGGAAGCGAAGAGCAAAAGACCCGGCACCGCGGCCAGCCGGTAGCGTTCGGTCACGAAGACGGTCATGAGCGAAGCCATGTGGAGGAAGACCGCAGCAGCCACCCATCGGGAAGCCGGAAAACTCCAGCAGGCGAAGAGCAGTCCTGCCAGACCGAGCGCGGCGGCCAGGCCAAAACCCACGCCCGGCAGGATGATCCCTTGCTCGCGCAGCGAAGTGATCACGCTGATGTCGTCATAGCGGAAAGCGCTCCAGAAATTCATGAACTTCCTGCCTAACAATTGTATCCATTCCGCCGGGTGACCATGAATCCAGTCGCTCGCTTTCTGCGACCAAAAGGCGGAAACCTCGGACCGCTTCAGCGGATGACCGGCTGCCTTCTCCGCGGAGGTGATCGAGTCCTTCAGCATCGCCTCCTGCCCCGCGTGCAAGCCGGGCGGAAACTTCGGGTAACCGGTCGCGACCGGGTTGTTGCCGATCCAAAAATTGACCCCGCTGTGCGCGGACAAGAAAACCGGATCCCGGGCCAACAGGTAGTTGTGAAGCGAGGCCGGAGCGGCGCCCAACAAGACACCGGCCAGGATCAGAGCGGCACCGATTGCACGCTGCGAAACCCCGCCCCGCCAGCGAAACAACAGCGCAGCCAGCAAAAGCGGGACAAGGAATAGGATCGTCGCAATCCCCATCGCGGTGAAACCGATCAAGAGCCCCAAAGCAAGCAGCACCCAAGGCCGCGGCGTCTCCCGCCGGTGCACGATCTGCCAGACGACAAACCAAAAAACGAAAACCAGCCACGCCGTCGGCATGAGGATGATGGAGTAACCCTGAGCCGGAACAAAAAACGCCCAGCCGATCGCGGCCATCGCCCCGATCACTTTCCCGCGGTGCCGTTCAAAACCGCGTTCTCCGGCGGCGGCAAACACGAAGCCTCCCAATTTATAGAGCAGAACTGCCGTTCCTCCCTCGCACGCGGCCTGCAGGAGCCCCGGCACAAACGGGCTGTAGCCAAAGATTTTGTAAATCCCCGCGAGGAGATAGGCGTAGAGCGGCAGCCCGTAGAAGGCGGTGTGCTCCGTCCATTGTCCGTGCAGGATGCGTAGCGCCCACTCGTTATAGAACTGCATGTCGCCCCCGCTGGGCAGGAGGAACTGGCTGTCGGTCAGCCGCACCAGCGCGAAAATGCGGACGAGGAAGACGCCAAGGAAGAGATACAGCCCGGGAGAGCGCGCCCAATCGCTCTTCTCCCTGCTGCGACTGTCCGCCAGGCTCTTCTGTCTGGGAATCATAACCGTCTCTGCCTGTTTCTCGGGTTCCAAATCAGCAATCACTCGCCGGGGAACGAAGAAACTTCCGCGCCAACTCTCTCTTTATTAGCGATTACCCGCAGTTTCCCCCGAAAACAGCCCCCCGGGGCGTTAACCAACAAAGTGAAGCGGGTTGGCATCGAGGCTGCTCTATAAAACCCAATCCGCGATGGAACGGCGGACGCAATCAAAACAAACAAACGCAATAGAAAGCAATAGCATGTTAAGAAAACTCAACAAAAATCGCGGGGGCTTCACCCTCGTTGAAATCATGATCGTAGTTGCGATCATCGCCTTGCTGGCCGCCATCGCAGTTCCGGGATTCCTCCGGGCTCGTAAGCGCTCGCAAGCTAGCCGTGTTGTGAACGATCTTCGTTTGATCGACTCCGCAGTCGACCAATACGCGATCGAAAACAACAAAACCACCGGATCGAATGCCGGGACTAACGACTGGATCGTTTACATGAAGAAGGGTTCTTCCATCTACAACACCGGCGCCGACCTTTATGGTAACGGCTACGGCATTCAGACGGTCGACTCGCTGCCGAAAGTTCCGGCAACCACCTGGAATACGCTGTCGGACGTTGCCGGCACCGAATTCTTCTCGCCCTACGGTCACTACTAGGAGCTGATTCATACACCTGTCATCCTCGAAGTAATTCGAGGGTGGCAGGGAATGAGCTAGCGACCTTCGCCTTCCGCCTCTGTTAGGTCTCCATGACTGAAAACCCTGACGGCCACCAGTCACCTAAGTCACAACCAGCCCCAACCTTCATCCAGCGCCTCGGGCAATTTGCCGCAAAGGACTGGCTGCGCGCAGGCTTCCTCGCGCTTCTCGCGATCGTCATCCACGCTCCCGCACTCTCGGGTGAGTTGATCTGGGATGACATCTATCTCGCGCACGACAATCCCTTCATCAAAAGTCCCCTCCTCGCCCTGGAGACTTTCCGGCACTACCTCTTCCTCGATTCCTACTCCGCGCACTATCGCCCGGTCCAAAACCTTTCCTTCATCGTCGATTACTTTTTTTGGAACGATAACACTTACGGCTTCCATCTCACCAATGTCCTCCTGCACGCGACTGGCGGCGTCCTGCTCTACTTTCTTCTCCGCCGGCTCCTGACTTCTTTCTTCAGCGGCAAAGTAACGCCTTCGAGTCTGTCGACGGCGGCTTTTCTCGCCGCCTTCCTCTGGACGGTGCACCCCGTCCACAGCGCCGCCGTGGATTACATCTCCGGCCGGGCCGATAGCCTTGCCTTTGTCTTCGCCAGCGGGGCGTGGCTGCTATTCCTGCGCGCCGTGGAAACGCGTCCCCCTGGGCGGCGCATTCTCTACTACGCTTTCGCCGCTGTCACTGCGCTCCTGGCGCTTTGTTCGCGCGAGACGGCCTGCCTTTGGCTCGTTATTTTTCTCCTTCATTCGCTCCTTTTCGCGAAGCAATGGCAGATCCGCGGAAAAGTCGCTCTCCTTTGCGCGTGCCTCGCACTGGTTGCGATCTACGGGGGGCTGCGACAGCTGCCTGAACGCCGCCCCGGCTCCGGTCCTAAGCCCGGCTGGGATAACTCGGTGCGGGCGGCGCTCATGATGCGCGCGCTCGGCGACTATGGCCGGCTCCTTGTTTTCCCCGCCAATCTGCACATGGAGCGAACTGTTTTTAACCCCGATCTCTACAAGACCAACGCAACCTGGAAACAATCTGCCGCCACCGAATATCTTTCCATCTTCGGGTTGGCCTTCGCCGCCCTTCTCGGGCTTGGCTGCTCCTGGCCCGGTCCGGGACGGCGCGCGCGGATCTTCGGCGCCTGCTGGTTCCTCGTCGGGTTCCTCCCGATTTCGAATCTTTTCGATCTGAATGCCACGGTCGCGGAGCATTGGCTTTACCTGCCGAGCGTCGGCGTCCTGCTTTTTGCGGTCGGGGTGGCCCTGGATTTGCCTAAAGGCAGCAGGCCCATCCTCGCGGGCTGCGCTGCCCTCGCGGTCGTCGCTCTCAGTCTCCGTTCGACCGAGCGCAGCAGCGATTGGACAACCGCCGAACACTTCTACGAGCGCACCAATGCCGCAGGCGGGACCAGCGTCCGCGTCGGCGTCAATCTCGGGCAGATTTACGCGCAACGCGGCGATTATGCCCGGGCCGAGAAGACTTTTCGCGGAATCCTGGCCGCGGTTCCGAATTTCGCGATCGCGCAGAGCAACCTGGCCAATGTCCTCTATCAGCAGGGGCGAAAGAATGAAGCGGAAGCTCTTTTCGCCGCCGCCACCGCGGCCGCGCCTAACGACCGTAAGGACTATCCCCGCACCTGGCTCGCTGCGGTCAACCTGGCCGGCATTCAGCGCCAGAAGGACAATCTCCCGGCCGCCCTGAAAACTCTGGCCCAGGCCCGCGCCGACTATCCCGAGACCTGGGAAATCACGAGTCTGGAATCGGAATTTCTGCGCGAGAACAATACTCCCGGCGAAGCGCTCAAGCTCGTCTCGGCTTTCGCGCGCCGTCATTGGTGGCACTACGGCGCTTCGCTCGCCCTCGGCCGGCTTTACGCCGAAGCAGGCGACCCCGAAACGCGCCGTGACCGCCCTGCAACATGCCAGCCGGCTCGATGTTCACGAAGTCGACGCGCTTAATTTGATCGCCCACATGCGGCTCCGGCAAAATCGCCTGGACGACGCCTGCCAGGCGCAAAAGCGTGCGGTCGCGCGACAACCGGATGCTCCCCGCCAATACATCCTGCTCTCCGACATCCTGGAGAGAATGGGCCAGACTGCGGAGGCCAGGGACGCGATCGCAAACGTCGCGCGTCTCAAGGCCATCGGTCGCGGCGCAACGGTTCTGCCAAACTAGCCTTCGCCGCCGCGCGCGGAATTGACAGCCCGTTTTACGCCGTTACCATCGGCCCGCCGCCGCGGCCTATGCCTGCGAAAATTTTTACCGATAAAGACGTCGAACTTGGTCCGCTGCTCGATAAGACCTGCGCGGTCCTGGGCTATGGTGCCCAAGGCCGGGCCCACGCCCTCAACCTGCGCGACAGCGGCATCCCGGTCGTCGTCGGCCTCCTTCCGAAAAGCCGGTCGCGCGTCCGGGCGCGGAGGGATGGACTTCGCCTAACGAACACAGCCGCCGCCGTCCGGAAGGCCGATGTCATTTTCCTCGCCCTGCCCGACACGAAGATGGCCGAAATTTACCGCGAGCAGATCGCGCCTCACCTGCGTAAAGGACAGACGCTTCTTTTCGCCCACGGCTTCGCCATCCATTACAAAACGATCGTTCCGCCTAACGATGTCGACGTTGTCATGGTGGCGCCGAAAGGCCTCGGCCCGATGGTCCGCACCCAGTTCGAAGCCGGCCAGGGCGTGCCCTGCGTAATCGCCATCCAGCAGGACGCGAGCGGCCGCGCCCGGCAGGTCGCGCTCGCTTACGCCAAAGCCATCGGCGGGACGCGGGCCGGCGTCATCGAAACCACTTTTCGCGAAGAAACCGAGGCCGATTTATTCGCCGAGCAGGCCGTCCTCTGCGGCGGGATGAGCGCGCTCGTGCAGGCCGGCTTCGAGATCCTGGTGGAGGCCGGTTACCAGCCGGAAATGGCCTATTTCGAGTGTCTGCACGAATTGAAATTCATCGTCGATCTCATGCACGAAGAGGGTATCCGCGGGATGCGCGCCCGCATCTCGGAGACGGCCAAGTGGGGCGACATCTCCGTCGGCCCGAGAATCGTCGATGAGAACGTCAGGGCGCGGATGAAAGAAATCCTGGGCGAAATTCAGCGGGGGAAATTTGCCAAAGGCTGGCTGCGGGAAACAGCCACGGGAAAAAAGCGCTACCAGCGCCTGCTCGAGAAAGCGGCCCGGCACCCGATCGATGAAGTGGGCGAGCGCTTGCGCGCCCGGATGCCGTGGCTGGATAAAAAAACCTAGCCCGCCCGAGTGCCGTCATCGCGGCACCCGGCTCGAGACGAAACGACCTTGTTTCGCGCCTGGCCTAACGATTCACGCTACGTCCGCGACCGATGATTTGCACCGGTGTGGCGGTCGTAACGATACCGCCAATGACGTAGTTGATCGGCTTCGGGATCGCCGAGGCTGAGGTCAGAATAAAGACCTTGATTGTTTTTTGCGCGGGCATGTCCTGCGCGCTGTGGGCACGGCCAGCGGTCGAGTCCCGATAGGTCATCGGGCCGGCGTTGGCTGAGGCACAGAGCATGGAACCGAGGGCGACGCCCACGGCCAGCAGAAACAAACCGCGCAGATGGAACCATCCGCTTCTTGTTTTCATGCCGTAAGTCTCCGCCCGTGAGACCATTCGGCGCAAGATGAATCGTCGGACAAAGAACCGACCTTTCCGGCTATTCGTCCCAGAGAAAATGCTCCAGCCGCAACTGCGTCAAGCGCGCCTTGGCTTCATCGCTGCGCGCCCCGCCGACCGCGGCCAGCTTGCGGTAAACGGCCACCGCCGCCTTCCAGTCGCTCGTCTCTTCGAGCAAATGCGCGGCGTTGAAGCCCGCCTTGTAGAACCAAAAAAACTCGCGCGGCCGATCGCTCCGCATCCCGTCTTCGATCACGCCGTAATAAGTCGTTAGGGCGGCCGGTTTGTCGTCCAGCTTCTCGAGCGCCTTGCCCTTTTTAAATTGCGCCTGGTTGCGCCAATGCGCCGGCACGCCCGGGATCGGCCGCGAGCTGCTCGTAGAACTCGATCGCGCGCCGATAATTCTCCGGATCGGTCGCGCCCAGCTCGTAAAAAATATCGCCTTTCCCGCAAAGCGCCTCGCGCCGCTCGGCTGGCCGGGTTTCATTTTTCAGCACCTCATCGTAGAGCGCCTGCGCCTCGCGGTTTTTCCCGAGCCGGCGCTCGATCGCCGCCTCTTCGTTGCGCGCCGCCCACTTCAGGTCGCCGTTCAATTTCACCACCTCGTCGAGGAGCGCGAGCGCGTGATCGAGCGAGCCCGCACCCATGCTCGAAGTCGCGCTCCGGGCCGCGAAAAAGAGCGCCCTCTCCGCCAGCGGCGCTTCCGGTTTTTGTTGCGCGAGCAATTCAAACTGGGTCTGCGCGTTGGCAAAATCCTGCCGCCGGAAATAAGCCTCGGCCAGTTTCATCCGCACCTCCGCGGCGAAACGCGACTCCGGATATTGCTGGAGGAACTTGTTTGCCGCCGTCACGACCGCGGTCTCGGCGGCCGAGGGCGTCGCGTCCTCGATCCAGATCTCGAGGTAATCGGCCCGCTCGCGCGCGGCCGGGGTGGCATTTTCCTGGCGGGCCTGGGCGAGATATTTGCGCGCGGCCGTCAGGTCCGGCTTGGCGGCGTGGAAAGCCAGCTCAGCCAGGGCGACCCACGCTTCGGAGACCCGCGGACTCTGCGGAAAATCGCGAATGAATTTGCGAAATGTCTCCTCGGCTTCCGGCCTTGCCCTGCGCGGCCTGGACCGAGCCTTCCTCGAGGAGAAGATCGCCCTGCACTCCCTTTTTCGCGGGATCGTTGCTGATCTTGCGGTAGTCGCTTGCAAACTCCGTGGCCCGCTCGAGCCGCAACCAGGCGAGCGCGGCATTGAAAAGCGCGTCGCCGGAAAGTGCGGGCGAGCGCTCGGCCAGTTCTTCGAAGGTCCGGGCCGACTGCTCCAGTTTGCCGCTGCGATAATTTGCCTCCGCGATCAGCCAGTCGACCTGCCGCAGAAACGCCGGAGCGGGATTTAGCACACGGGCCGCTTCCGCCGCCTTGATCGCTTCGTCCCACTGCCTCCGGGCGAGATGCAGCCGGGCCAATTCCAGATTGGCTTCGCCTAACGACACCGAACGGACCCCGCTCTCGCGCAAATGGGTCAGCAACTCGATCGCACTTTCCTGGTCGCCCGCCCGCAGGCGGCTCCGCGCCAGATACCATTGCGCGAGGGCCTGGCGCGGCTGGGCCGGGTCGCGCAGCCAGCGCTCGAGCTCGTTCGTCGAGGGTTTGCGTTCCATTCGATAAAGCTCATCAAGCCGGGCAAAAACGGAGGGCAAGGCGCTGTCGTTAGGGTGATGATCGATGAAGTCTTCGAGCGCGTCGTCGCCGCTTTCGGGCGTTTTTTCCTGCACGTGCGCGTCGGCCAGGACGAAGAGCGTGGCCACGAGCAACCGATGGGAAACGCCTTCCGGATTTTTCAACAGGACATTCAAGGTCTCGATCGCTTTCGCGGAATGTCCCTGCGCGAGACTGAGCCGGCCGAGGAGGAACCGCCGCTCACTGCGCTCCGTCGCAAGTTGCGGTTTCGTTTCGCGGAGAAGACGATCGGCCGCGTTCAGATTGCCCCGTTCGAGTAACAACTGGGCCTGGCCAAGCTTGGCCCGGGTGGTCCATGGCGGGGAGCTTTCGAGCGACTGGAGAACGCGCACCGCCTCGTCTTTGCGGCCCAGCGCGCGCAAAGCCTCGGCCTGCCCGAACGCGGCCTCGCTCCTGAAAGCCGACTTCCCATCCGCCGCGACCTGGGCATAAAGCGGAAGCGCAGCCGGCCAGCGATCGAGACCGGCCAGGGCCTGCGCCTGCCAGAAAGTCGCTTCCGCATTTTTCGTTAGGCCGGGATCGGTGAAAATCTTGAGCGCTTCGTCGAGGCGGCCGGCGCGGGTCAGCGCCTCGGCCAGCTTGAGCCGGGCGTTGGCGCGGTCCGCGGCCGGTGGATTCTGCTTCAGAAAATTTTGCAAACGCTCGACCGCCACTTCCGGCACCCCGTCTCGGAGGGGCGCGATCGCCGCCTGCAGCGCGACATTCTCCTGCGCGGAGAGAGCCTGGCCTAACGAGAGCACAAGCAGTCCCGCGAGAGCGAAAAGGCGCGCTGGTTTCATTTGCCTAACAACGGTCGCAGATGTTGGCCGGTATGGCTGCCGCGCACGCGCACGATTTCTTCCGGCGTCCCGGCGGCGAGGATGCGGCCGCCGCCTTCGCCCCCTTCCGGGCCGAGGTCGATCACCCAATCGGCGCTCTTGATCATCTCGAGGTTGTGCTCGATCACGACCAGGGTGTTGCCCGCGTCGCGCAGTTTCATCAGCACCTGGAGGAGTTTTTCGATGTCGGCAAAATGGAGCCCGGTGGTCGGTTCGTCGAGGATGTAGAGGGTGCGGCCGGTCGCTTTTTTTGCCAGCTCGGTCGCGAGTTTGACCCGCTGCGCTTCGCCGCCGGAGAGCGTCGTGGCCGCCTGGCCGAGCCGCAAATAACCGAGCCCGACATCCTGGAGCGCGCTCAAGCGGTCGGCGACTGTCGGGACGTTGCGGAAAAAACGGGAGGCTTCGTCGACCGTCATCTCGAGCACGTCGGCGATGTTTTTCCCTTTGTAAGTGACCTCGAGCGTCTCGCGATTGTAGCGTTTGCCCTGGCAGACTTCGCAGACCGCGTAGGCGTCGGCCAGGAAATGCATCTCGATCTTGATCAGCCCGTCGCCCTGGCAATTCTCGCAGCGCCCGCCCTTGACGTTGAAACTGAAACGCCCCGCGCTGTAGCCGCGAATGCGCGAGGCCGGCAGTTGGCTGAACAAATCGCGAATCGGAGTAAAGGCGCCGGTGTAGGTGACAGGATTCGAGCGCGGGGTGCGGCCGATGGCGCTTTGATCGATGATGATCGCCTTGTCGATCTGGTCGAGCCCGCGGAGGGCGCGATGTTCGCCCGGCTTGTCCTTGGAATTGTAAAAATGCCGGAAGAGCGCGCGGCGCAGGATGTCGTCGACCAGGGTCGACTTGCCGCTGCCCGACACGCCAGTCACACACGTTAGGCAGCCTAACGGAAAGGCGGCGGTCACGTTTTTCAGATTGTTTTCAGTCGCGCCCACGATCGTGAGCCAGCCGTCGGAGGAATCGTTCGCCGGGCGCGGCGCGACCCGCTGACGCGGGACGGTGATTCGCGAGCGGCCGGAAAGATACGCGGCCGTCGGCGAATTCTGAGCCTGCAGACACTTCCTCGAGCGTTCCTTCCGCCACGATCTCGCCGCCGCGCGGCCCGGCGCCGGGCCCGAGATCGAGGATGTGATCGGCCGCGCGGATGGTTTCTTCGTCGTGCTCGACCACGATGACGGAATTCCCAAGATCGCGCAGCCGGCGCAGGGTGCCGATGAGGCGCGCGTTGTCGCGCTGGTGCAGCCCGATGCTCGGCTCGTCGAGAACGTAGAGCACGCCGGCGAGCCCGGAACCGATCTGGGTCGCGAGCCGAATGCGTTGCGCTTCGCCGCCGGAGAGAGTGCCGCTTTCGCGGTTGAGGGTGAGATAATCGAGCCCGACTTCGAGGAGGAACTCGAGCCGCGAACGAATTTCCTGCACCACCTCGGAAACAATCGCGCGCTGCGTTTCCGCCAGGTCCAATTGCCTAACGAACTGGGCCGCGGCCGCGATCGTGAGCTCGCAGAATTGATGGATGTTCAATTCCTGGCCGCCTTTTTCCTTGATCGTGACGGCGAGAATTTCCGGTTTTAAGCGGGCGCCGCGGCAGACCGCGCAAGGCGCGCGATTCATGAAGGCGCGAATGCGGCTGCGGGTGAATTCGCTTTCCGTTTCCGAGTAGAGCCGCTCCAGCTGCGGGAGCAATCCCTCGAACGGCCGCGCCGTCTTCGTCGCGGTGCGCCCGTTGCCGCTGCCAAAACTCATCTCGATCGGCTGATCGCCCGTGCCGAAATAAAGCGCCGCTTTGAATTTCTCCGGCAGATCTTCAAACGGGATGTTGTCCGCAACATCGAAATGCCTAACGAGCGCGGTTTGCAGCCCGCGATAATAGGCCTGCATCCTTTTTGTCCCGCGCCGCCAGGGCACGACCGCACCTTCCGCGAGCGATTTCGAGGTGTCGGTGATCATCAACTCCGGATCGCAGACCAGTTGCGTCCCAAGCCCGTGACAAGCCGGGCAGGCGCCGAAGTGGCTGTTGAAGGAGAAATGTTTCGGGGTCAGTTGCCCTAACGAAAAGTCAGTCTCGGGATTGCCGTAATCGGTCGAATAACGAACCTCCTCCCATGCGCTCCCCCGTTCGACGTTGGACGTTGAACGTTCGACGTTCGACGTTTCCCCCTTCCCCTCGCGCAGCACCACGATCCGGTTCTCACCCCACTTCAGCGCCGTCTCGACCGAGTCGGCCAGCCGCGTCCGGATTCCTTCGCGCACCACCAACCGATCGACTACCGCCTCGATCGTGTGCCGTTCGCCTTTCTTCAGCCGGATCGGTTCCGGCCGGCCCAGCTCCACGATCTCGCCATCGACCCGGATGCGGACGAAACCTTCGCGTTTCGTTTTCTCGATGACGTCGCGAAACTCGCCGACCGCGTTTCGCACCAGCGGCGCGAGCAGGATGATCTTCGTCTCCGCCGGATAAACGAGAATCTGATCGACAATCTGTTGCGCCGTCTGCCGGAAAATCGCCTGGCCGGTGAGCGGATCGTGCGGCTGGCCGACGGCCGAAAAAAGGACGCGCAGATAATCGTAAATCTCCGTCGTGGTCGCGATAATGGAGCGCGGATTCGTCCCCGCGGTCCGCTGTTCGATCGCAATCGAGGGGGAAAGACCCTCGATGAAATCGACGTCCGGCTTTTCCATCTGGTCGAGGAATTGCCGGGCATAAGCGGAGAGGCTTTCGACGTAACGGCGCTGCCCTTCGGCGTAGAGCGTATCGAAGGCGAGGGACGATTTCCCCGAGCCGCTCAGGCCGGTGATCACGACCAGTTTTTCCCTCGGAATCTCGACGTGGAGATTCTTTAGATTGTGCTGGCGCGCACCACTGATCTTGATACTCTTTGCAGGCATCGGGCGGTATTCCTAGAACCCATCAGTCAAGCACACACGTCCGAATTCTCCAGCGATTTAGAACCAATCATGACCGAGCCAGTCAGCACCATTCCAGCCGAAGAAATCGCGGAATTGCAGAAGAAATTCAGCGAGATCAAACATTCCATTAACAATGCGCTCGCGGTCATGATGGCGCTCTCGGAAATGTCGCAGCGCCGGCCGGATTACGCCGAGAAATTGGCCAGCACCGTGCTCGCGAAAGCCCCCCAAATCGTCACCAGCCTGCAGGAATTCACGACGGCGCTGAACGAAAAAGCCGGGCAGAAGTAGTGTAGCGGCGGCCGTGTCGGCCGCAGAGTGCGCGGATCTGCGCAGACTTGTCATCCTGAGCCGCGCAGACGGCGAAGGACCTCGCAATCGCAGTCCACGCTTTCTTTTCCTGAGCACGCTTCAATTGCAATTGAGAGGTCCCTCTCCGCGCTTTGCCGGATCGGGATGACAAAGCTGGCGAGCGCGCAGACTTGCGGGCGTCGCCTTCCCCCGCGCTTCGCAGAGCGAAGCGTCTACAGCGCGAGGAGTAGCTCGGCGATTTCAAGTGGCGCTTTCGGGCGGCTGATGCGGCTGATGTTCGCCGACCACTCGCGCCAGAGCTTCGCGTCGTCCGCAAAGGCTCCCTCCACCGCGGCAATGATCGCCGCCGGCGTCGTCGCGACCACCCCGGAGCGCGATTCTTCGATTAGCCGCGCGTTGCCTTCCTCCTGGCCGGGCACGATCTGGCTGATGATCATCGGGCATTTCGCCGCGATGGTTTCCTGCACCGTCGCGCCGCCTGCTTTGCTCACGAGCAGATGGCTTTCCAGCATCAGGCGCGGCAATTGATCGCTCCAGCCGACGATCTCAAACTTCCGCTCCACTTCCGCGTTCACGGCCTCCACCGCCCGGCGCAGCCGCTCATCGCGCCCGACCGTCACGGTCAGGCGCACGTCCGGCAACCGCGCCAGGCCGCGAATGACCTCGGGCGCGGCGCGGCCGCCGGCGTTGATCATGTAAAGGATCTTGCGCTCGCCTCCGGGAACCGGCGGCTGCCGCAGTTCGCCGAGCTCGGCAAACTTCGGCGTCACGGGAAATCCGGCTCACGCGCACCTTCTCGTTAGGCACGCCCGCCTCCGCGAGGACGGCGGCGGTCTGTTCGTTGGGAACGAGAAACAGATCGCTCGGGCCGCGAAACCAGATCGCGTTGACCGAGATCGAGTCGGTGATGCAAACGACCTGCCGGAAAGCCGCCGGCGCGCCGTTCAGGATCGTCCCGAGCATATGCGAATACGCCGGGTAGACCGAGACCACCACCGTCGGCTGAAAACGGACGAGCAACTGGCTCAGCCGCCCTTTCGCGAGGAAGAGCCAGCGCAGTTGCGCGGCGTAATTATCCCGCCCATCCATCCGCTGATAAAGCCATCCCCAGGCCCGCGGCGCGCGATTAATCATGGTGAGATATCCGTGCCGCGCCCAGTCGTTCGCGAAACCGAAAGTCTCGGAAAAAATATCGTGCAACTCGACCGTCGCCGCCCCGCCCGAGACCGCCGCCAGCCCGTCGCGCATCCCGCGGGCGGCGCTGTTATGACCTTCACCGAAACCGGCGGTCAGGATCAGGATTCGTTTCTCCATTCGTTAGGGAAAGAGGCTGGCGGAGAGTTTAATGGCAATCCCCGGGTGGCAAAGTAAACTTCGCGTGACGATGAAATTCCTCCGACTTACCGGCCGCGTCGTGCGCCGCCTCCTCTGGGAGACCGCGACCGACGAGACACTGGGGCTCTCCGCCCAGATGGCCTACCAATTTCTCTTCACCCTCGCCCCCGGCCTCCTCTTTCTCTGGCATCTCCTCGGCCTCTTCGGGACCGACCCCGCCACCCTGCACAAAATGCTCGCGATCGTGCGCGCCTTTCTCCCGCCCGACCCGAAGGTGCAGGAAATTCTCGATAGCGTGGTGGCCAACGTCATCGTCACCGGCAGCGGCGGCGCGCTCGCCACCGCCGGCATTTTCCTCGGCATCTACCTCGGCACGATGTTTATCTCCACCATCTCGCACGCCCTCAGCCGCACCCACGGCATCACCGAGGACAAGCATTGGTGGTCGAAATACATCATCTCGCTCTTCCTCCTTTTCTGGTTCGGCATCACCATCCTGCTCGCCTTTAATATCACCGTCTTCGGCGAGGCCATGGCCGGCGTCGCGGAGGTGAATTTCCAGCTCGGCATCCCGCTCCAGAGCTGGGTCGCCGCCCTCAGCGTCCCCTTTACCGCCCTCGCCCTCGTCCTCCTCGCCCTCGCTCTCTACCTGCTCACCCCGCAGAATTACCTCACCATTCGGCAGGCCCTCCCGGGCGCGATCTTTTTCTCGGTCGGCTGGATGACCCTGACCAAGCTCTTCCAGTTTTACGTCGCGCGTTACGACCGCTACAACCCGACCTACCTCGCCCTCGCCTCCATCATCATGTTGCTGACCTGGATGTATCTCACCTGCCTTCTCCTCCTGCTCGGTGGAAAATTGAACGCCATCCTGCGCCGCGAGAGCGAACGCGCCGCCGCCCGCGCCGAAATTGCCGAGGCCGAGCAGGAACCGCAGCCGGCCTAACGTTTCGCGCGCTTTGATCCGTCCGCGAACAATCTTCCGTTGGCAGTTCCTCCTCTGCGCCCTGCTGCTCTTCGCCGGGCTGGCCGGCACGCTGACCCACGCCGAGCTGACCGAGGAACAAAAGAAGCAGCTCTTCCTCAAATCGCGCGAGCGCATGCGCACTGTCCCGACTCCGACCCCGGAGGAATCGGCCACCCCGCGGGCCAAACCGAAGCCCGCAAAAAAGCCGCCGGCGAAAAAGAAAAAGTCGACCCCGAAACCCACGCCCGAGCCCGAGGAAGAAGAAACCCCCGCCCGCACCCCGCGGCCGAAAGACGAGGAAACGCCCCGGCGAACGAAGCGGCCGAAAGCCGAAGAAACCCCCGCGCGCCGTCCCACCCCCGAGGAAGAATCGACGCCCCGCCGCAGAGCCGCCGCCACCCCGGTCCCGCAGCCCTGCCCGACACCCGGCCGCGCCAGCGAGCCCGACGCCCAGGTGAACGTGAAAAAATCCGGCTACCAAAAGCCGCGCGGATTTTCCCTCCTCCCCTTCCACCTCTTCGGGAAACGCTACAAATACCTGACCAACTCCGTCCGCAAAGAGATCGACCGCGCCCCGGTCCTGCGCGAGCGCTGGCGTTTCATCATCGTGCACAACAGCGGCACCCGGCAGGGCAACGCCCGCATCTTCAATTACTATCACAAGAACGTGCGCCGGATGAAAAACGGCCTCGCCTACCATTTCGTCATCGGCAACGGCACCTCCTCCGGCGACGGCGAGATCGAGATCGGCGACCGCTGGCGGCGCCAGATCAACGGCGGCCACGTCCACAGCGATTACCTCAACAACATTTCGTTAGGCATTTGCTTCGTCGGCGACTTCAACCGCACCCAGCCGACCCGGGCCCAGCTCGACAGCGCCGAGGAACTGATCCGCTACCTGCGCGATCGTTGCGGCAAAGTGGAGCGGCGCGACATCCCGGTCCGGCCGCACAAACAGATGAACCCGCCGCGCTGGGCGACCGATTGTCCGGGCGACGATTTCCCTTACCGCTGGTTCGGCCAGTTTCGTTAGGGGGAATTTAAACCGCAGAGGACACGAAGGGCGCAGAGGCCGGCAGAAATCAAGTTCCTCTCTCTGCGGTTAAATTATTCCTCCCCCGACCGATAGTTACAACCGCGTTACCATCGCTTCGGCATCGGGGTGGTAGATCAGTCGCATCCGATGGCGCGCCGAGCAGCCTGCATGGCCTCCTCGTGGGTGCGGCCCACCACCGAATCGGAAGCAAGCTCTTCGTCGCGTCGAATGGCCTCGCGCACAGCCTCGCGCTCGTCGCTCTCGGCGAGACCGGCGTGAATACTCTGCCAGAGCGCCTGTGCGAGCGAAACCCGCTCCGAGAGTGGCAGCGCCATCGCCTCGCTGGTGAGCTGCTCCGTGGACATGCCAATAAACTAGTGATGTCGACGGTTCCGGTCAATTGGATGCGAGAGCAGACGCCTAACGAGAAAGTAGGAAGGCACCGCTAGTGGCGGCACGCCTTGAACTGGGATTAACCGCCGGCTCGCGGCCCGCCTCCGCCCAAGGCTAGTTGGTTTCCCCGCGCTTGCGAAAGCGACGCCGCAGGAGCGACGCCGAGAAGTAGCCAAGGTGGACAGGCAGATAGTAAAAGAGCGCGAACGGAAGGAGATAAAAGAGAAGAAACTTCATCTCAGCGGGAAGACTCGTGGGGAGAATCTCTCGCTGAGCGAGCAGCCAGCAAAAAGCGATCGCGGGAACGAAAAAGCTCACCCCGAAGTAAAGCCTAACCGGCAAACACCGAAAGCACGCCAGGCCCACTCCGAAGAGGGCAGATAGCAAAGGTGTCAGGTAGAACTCCATCTCCTAGCGAGAACCATTCGAACGGCTTGAATCGAGGGAATTGGCAACATGCACGGACCGACCCCTATTCTCCCCCCTATTCTCCCCCTTAACGAGAACAAGATGAGCTGCCACGAGCGAGAACGCGCGTGGCAGCGGGTGGAAGGAAAGTAGTCACGGAAAGCAAGGTCGTACGGCGGCTCGTGGTCAGCTCTATCGCATGGCTAGGTCTTTTGGGCACGAAAGTCCTCAACGTAGCGAAGGTAACGATCGCGAATACAAAACAGCCAGATGAGTACGGCCGCAGTGAGTGCAACGTCGAACAAAGCGAATGCAAGCTGGAACTGCGCCGCTCCGACGCGCGGCTGAAAACGCGAGTATCCCGTGGCCCGTAAGGTCCAGTAGACCACAAACGAGAGGGCGAACCAGCCCACTAGAACATGCCATGCCCACCGGGACCGTGACGAGTAAAGCACGAGGAACAACAGAGTAGCAGGGATGCGAACGAAGGCGAGTGCGTCGGGCGCACGGTGGAAGAAAAACGGGTCGATGGCATCGAGGACGAGGAATAACACGCAAAGCACCGCCATGATTCTGAGCGGATTTCGGGGCGCTGCCGGATCGGCGCCCCAGTGGTCACCATAGCGTTCGTTTCGCCAGAGCTTAAACCGATAGCTGAATCGTTCGATGAACTCCCGCATGAGACCTAACGAGACACAAGATCAGCTACCGCTGGCGAGAGCGAGAGTTGCTGCAGGTTGAGTGTGGAAGTCACGGTAAGTGAGGGGCCACGCCGGCCAGCGGTTCGCTGAGGGAATGTGGCTAATGACAAGCATTGCGCTGGACGGGAGGCGCGGTCGGAGCGTTCGATGGTCTTGCGATGGGACTGGTGACGATCCAATCCAACGGAAGACCGAGCCGGCAGGGACTCGAGCGATGCAGTGGAGCGCCTGTGGGGCGTCTCCGATTGAAGGCTGAGTGAGTCCTGACGGATGAACCCTCGTGAGGTGGTCGGCGTCAAAGCCGGCCAGCCTCGGATGTCTGCGTGTGAGGCATTCGTCGGCGCCCGGCCGCGCCTTCCATCCAGCAAAGAGCAAAACAACACAAGAAAAGAAAGGAACCAAAAACAATGAAGATAAGCAATCAAGAATCGTGGGCCTGGATGTCCACCCTGACAGCTTCGCCGGGGCCATCCTGGCGGGGCGCGATCCGGCCAGTGCGCGGGTTTTAAGCACTTCCACGCGGGTGGAACTCAAAGAGTTGGAGCGTTGGGCCGAGCGCCAGACCACGAAAGAGGACGTGCTGGTCCTGGAAGCGAGCGGGAACGCTTTTGCCGTCGCGGGGCGGCTCCGGGCCCTCGGGCGCCAGGTCACGATCCTCGACAGTCACCAGGCGGGCAAGATCGGCAAGGTCTATTGCGCCAACGACCGGATCGACGCGGTCAAGATCGCGCGGATCCATCTGAGCGGCCTCTCCGCGCAAGTCTGGCAACCCGATGCGCAGACCTTGGAATGGCGCGAAGTCTTTAGCGCCTACCAGGGGGTGGTGAAAGAAAGCACCCGGCTCCAGCAACAACTTAAAAGCATGCTCAACGAACACTGCGTGCGCCTGCCCAAGGGCTTCCGCCTCTGTCATCCCACCGCCCTCGATCGCCTGGCCAAAGTGCGCTCTTGGAGCCCGGTCCAGACGATGTTACTGAGCCAGCTCCATCGCGGCCTGCGCGCCGCGCGCGGACGCCGCAGCGAACTGCGCCGGCACATGGCCGGAGAAATCCTGAGCGACCCGGAGCTACTCCGTCTGGCCCGCCTCTGCGGCCTGAGTCTGGTCACTATCTATGGCTTGCAAGCCGCCATTGGCGACATCCAGCGTTTTGCTCACAGTCACAAACTGGTCGCCTACTTCGGACTGAACCCGAGCGTCTGCCAGAGCGGCAACTACGAAGGAGGAACCGCTTTGAAGCGTCATGGTCGCGGCCCCTTGCGCGCGCTCCTCATCCAATAGGCCAAGAAACTCCTCCAAGTCTCTAACCCGCTGCAAAAGTGGGGCCTGAGCGTGGCCGCCCGTCGGGGCCGCAACAAAGCCGCCGTCGCGGTCGCGAGAAAACTCTGCGTCGCCATCTGGTACGTCCTGCGCGGTCATGTCATCGGCACCCTCGAACCGCTTCCGCGCCTGCAGACCAAGCTCTGCAAACTCGCGACCGACTTCGGCCTGCCCGCGATCAAAGCCCTCGGCTACGAAAGCAAGGATGCCTTCATCCAACAAAAACTCTATCTCCTCAAAAGCTACCCTTAAGGGCGAGTTCGGTTCGAGGGGAACAGAAACTTCTATGCCACCACTAAGAGCTAACTTGACTTAACCACATGTCTGCATCGCCTGGTTAGACCTTTTCTTCGCGACGTGATCTACCGCGGAAACTGGCGACAACGTCCGGATGGCATAGCAACAGCATGGCGAATACAAATACGGTAAGAGTAAAGGTGAACCAACTCAGATCGTAGAGCCACCCAGAAAGCCCAATCACCTTTGCCTGTTGCGGAGACGCGTCGGCTACCGAGGGCGGCATCACTATCCGAAGGCCGCCACCGAGTGTGTAAAAGCCTCCGACGAGAACCACGAGAACGATGACAATGTATCGCGCCCAATTGCGACCCGTAGCAATCAGGCAGCTTAGGGCGACAAGGGCGACGCCAATGATGCTGTTTGTCCAGTCGCACACAATTCTCACGTCCTGCTCTCTCTCGGACATCGGCCAGGCGGCAAATAGAGCCGTGAGTCCGAAACCGCCGACGAGCAGTGCGATCATTTTCGGCCACGACAGAACGCGATGCGGCATGGGTCTAACGAGACGGAGCTGAGCCACCGCTGGCGGCAGCGAGCACGGCAAACATCCAGAACTGTGTCAAAAAATCAAATGTGGACTTCACAGCGGCCAGCGGTTGGCTCCAGCGATTGGGTTAGGCCTTTTACAACGCCCCGCCCTGTAGCTCAATAACAGAAGTGCCAGCAGGGTCCGTCTGGTCTGTCACGGGAACATACACCCCGTCTTTCTCTCGCCGCAGGAACAGGAAGAACGTGTAGATCCGATGTGGATCTATTTGGATGTTGATGAGACCAGGGCCGTTCGCGATGTTCCAGTCATCGGCCGATGCGAGTCGGTAGTGATGAAGAGTGAACGCTTTGATCTCCTTCGCGCCTTTGAGGATGAGAAGAGTTTGGAACTCGGTGAGGACGCCCACGACCGGAATGTCCTCGAGAACCTTGCTCCGTTCGTCGGTGTCCTTCGTCGAAGTTGACCGTGCGATAACTACGAGGTCAGCGTTGTCGAACATCTCCTGATACGTCCATGCACGTGTGAGACGTGCCGTCACCAGCGCAGGCGTTGCCAACATGACGGCCAAGCAGAGAAGCGTTCGTGCGTGCATGAGGCCTAACTACGATTAGACGAACCTTCGTCTTTAAAGGCGAACAATTTTTCGTCTATCACGGCTTGGTTGTCGGTTCGGGCTCGTCCAGCGGGCGGCGGATGTTCAGGCCCAGTTGGCCGCAAACGTGAGTAAATATCATGGCGGTGGCAAGGTCTTTGTGGCCAAACACTTCTTGCACCGTGCGTATGTCCCAGCGGGAAGCTTGGGGCCGGGCGTGGGCAGCGAGCCGGTGGCCGGAGCGGTGGCGGCGCGCAGCGGGGGAGGATTGCATCGACTGGACGATTTCCGCGTCTTTGCCGGGGCCGGGTGCCGGGGGCGGTTTTTTCGGAGCCCGAAAATGTCGTCGCCGGTGTCCGGACAGGTTTCGGCGAAGCCAAAAATGTCGTCACCGGTCTCCGGATCCCTTGGCCCGGATCATTTTGCTTCGTCCGGAGCCTCCCGGCCCTTTCTTTTGCTCCCGCAAGGGTCGCCCCCAGCCCGGCGATGGTTCTTCGGGGAGCCGTCAGTCTCGCCCCCGGGCTGGGGATGACTGGTTTGGAAGTAAAATGTCGGGCCCGGAGCCTGGTGATGACTTTTTTTGGCCCCGGAAGGGTCGTCCCGGCCCCCGGGATGACTTTTTTTGGAGCGCGCGGAGGCGTCCCGACACCGGGGACGAGATTTTTGGGAGCGGCAGAGTCATCGGGAGAGCGGCGAGGTCTTTTTGTTGGTGGCTGAATTTTTTCCTCGACAGGAGCCCGCACATTCGCAAAAACAGCCGTGAACCAACCCATTCCCATCCCCAAAATGTGCGCTCCCCATCGCTCTCAGCAGCTGCGTCCCGGCCTCTCCCGGGAGCGCGCTTCTCGCCTTTTCATCCCACCCTCCCATTCCCCCGGGCAAAAACCACCCAACTCAGACATGAAAGGAATCAGCGGTTATGGCATCCAATGAAACACCCGATCGTTACGACCTCGTCGTCGAACACCTCGAAGACGCCGCCGACGGCGCCAACAGCCACGGCCCCACCATCGGCCTCAAACAAAACGACGAACCCGCCCTGCGCGCCGCGCTGACGGACCTCGTCGGGACCCCGGCCGGCCCGGGCAACGTCCCGCCCGCCGTCCCGGGCTTGAAAGACAAATGGAACCTGGCCAAGGCGGCCAAGACCGCCGCGACGGGCGCGGTGCGGAGCGCGGTGAGCAACGGGCGCGCCCTGGCCCGGGCCTGCATCGGCGTGCTCAAGCCGCGCCTGGGCGAGAAGTGGACCAATGCCTGGCAGACGGCCGGGTTTACCAATCACTCGCTCGCCGTGCCGACCAACCCGGATGTGCTCCTGGGGCAGATCGCCTCTTATTTCAGCACCAACCCGACCCACGAGGTGCCGAACCTGACCCCGACGATCTCGGCCACCGCCGCCGCCTGCACCGCGACCGTGGCCACGATCAATGCCGCCGAGACGGCGAGCAACCAGAGCAACGCGAACGCCGGGCTGGCGAAGAAGAACCTGGAAGCCGGGATCGACAAGGGCCGGTCGCGCCTGAGCGGGTTGCGCAACGAGCTGACGGAGCTGCTCGAGCCGGAGGACGATCTCTGGTACACCTTTGGGTTTGAGAAACCGAGCGACCCGGATACGCCCGAGGTGCCGGAGAATGTGGTCGTGACCGCGGGGAGCATCGGGAGCAAGATGTTCTTCGTCGATTGGGACGATGCGCGCCGCGGCACGAGCTACCGGGTGACAGTGAACGACACTGCCACGCCACCAAACAAACTGGCGGAAGTGATCGTGCAGGAGAGCGACGCGACCTTCGCCCTGAGCGCGCTGGCGAGCGGGACGGAGATCGCGGTGGTGGTGAGCGCGCGCAATAAGAAGGGCGGCGAGAGCGGCCCGAGCGCGCCGGTCAGCGGCACGGTGCCGTAAGGCGGGCGGGAAACAGCGGGCGGGGTTAGAGGAAATAATGTTCGCCTTTCAAGGCGAAGGTTCGTCTAATTGTAGTTAGATGCTGCGCGTCGTGACACTGTTCCGGGCTTGTTTGCTAGGAGCGCTCCTTTCGCTGGCGATGGGCGTGCACTATGTGATTAGCCTTTATTGGATGCACTCGTACATGGATCCACCAACCGTGCTCGGCACCGTTGAACAGACAGCTCTTTCGTCCTGCGTGGTTACTGTCGTCGGTTGTCCTTCCCACGCGCTACGCATATATCATTTGCGAGGGCACTCCGCCTTCTGACCTCGGCCGAGTCACGGGAACGGTTCTCGTATTCTTCAACACGCTTTTTTGGACCAGCCTTGTGGCGCTTCTCTACGTCAGTGTTCGTCGGCTGCGACGCGCCATGTATGTTCAACGCATCTAACCAGTCAGTGGAGCTAACCGCCACCCGCCGCGCGTTCACATTTCAGATGACCAAAACACTTTCACCTCGCACCACGCTCGCCCCCGGTGGCGGCAGCTCACTTCTTTCTCGTTAGGTCCCGCGGCCCGTGGCTCTTTTCCTCCTCTTCGTCCTGGCTCTGGTGGCGATCGTCTTTTCGCAGCGGAAGAGTCCGAAGCGTTTCTGGAGCGCGCTGGCCGTCGCCGCGAGCCTCGTTCTGGCGATCAGCATCTACAGCTTTCCTCACTGCGTCACGGCCGATGGGATAAGCCGCGTGGCAAAAGGCATGAGACGCGAAGAGGTGGTCGGTTTGCTTGGCCAGCCCATCGCGGAAAACAAGTTTGCAAGAGGGGGATTGAAGATGAGTTACGGCAAACCATTTCGCTATTGTACAGTGGACGTGTCTCTTAATTCCTCCGGCCGGGTTGCAGGAGTGTTTCATGATCATTAAAACGGGACAACCTCTGGAGTTTGGGAACGAGGGCGTCCAGATCACGAAGGGGCTGGAGGGCATCGCTTTGTCGATGCCGGGGGGTGGATGCCGCGGCAGGCGGTGTCTCGCCTACCGATCCGGAGCCGGCGGGCGAGACGCCCGCTCGACCCGGCAGCCGAGACGGCTGTGTTACGACTCTCTGCGGTGAGATCTTTTTCCCGCGACGGTGTCTCCAGGCTTGATTTGCGCGGACGTTTTCGTGCAGGCTCAGCCTGCCGGAGGGAACAAATGGCTTCGTCCCGGCTTTTTTTTAATCACGAACCAAAGGAGGAAGAAGCATGTCTAAGAGGACGATTGCCGGCGCGGTTTTGGCGATAACAATTCTAATGAGCTGCAGCGCGCTCGCGCAATGGGCGCCGGTCTCTTCCGGCACGGCGAATCTGCTGCGCGGGGTCTCTCTGCTCGATTCCGGGGTCGGGTACGCGGTCGGCGATGCCGGCACGATCCTGAAATCGACCAACGCAGGCGTGACCTGGAGCGCGCTGTCCTCGGGGACGACGAGCACTCTCTATGACGTCTACTTTTTTAACGACTCGACCGGGGTCGCGGTGGGCGACGGGGGCCTGATCCTGCGCACGACCGACGGCGGCGCGAGCTGGGTCGCGATCACGAGCGGGGTGCGCGATGCGCTTCGGGCGGTCTCCTTCAGCGGGGCCAATGGCATCTGCGGCGGCGGCGCGCTCGATATCCTTTACTCGTCGGATTCCGGCGCGAGCTGGAAGGTGGCGCAGAAGAATTCTTTCGCGACCGGCTTCTTCGGCGCCCACATGCTGAGTCCGACGGTCGGGTTTCTGACCGGGCAAAATGCGATCTTCCAGGGGATCTTCGGCTCGACCGTCGACGGCGGCGCGCACTGGACGTTTCACACTTTCTATTTCAACAACAACGAGGGCAGCGCGGACGATGTCCACTTTTTCGATGGCACGACGGGGCTGACTTCGGGGGTGGTCTGGGACGGCACGGGCGCGATCGCGCGCACGACCAATACGGGGGCGACCTGGAACTCGACCTTTTTCCTGCAACCGCTGCAGGGCCTCGATTTTCCGCAGCCGGCGAGCGGCTTCGGGGTCGGCTATTTCGGGCAGATCATCAAGTCGACCGACCTCGGGCTGAGCTGGTCGCCGCAGGATAGCGGGACGACTTTCGATCTGCTCGATGTGCATTTCGCGAGCGACGGCCTGACCGGGCTGGCGGTGGGCGCGAACGGGACGATCCTGCGCACGACCAACGGCGGCCAGGGCGAAGAGATCCGATTCCTCGCGGCGGCCTCGCGCCAGGGGACGGTTCGATATCGATTTGCCGTTGACCGGCCCGCCCGGAATCGAATGCCGCGACGGCGAGCGAACCGGAAATACAAGGTGGTAATGACCTTTAATAATCACCTGATCTCGGTCGACAGCGCGGCCACCAGCTGCGGCACGGTGAGCGGGGTGGTGGTTAACCCGGCGGATGACACCCAGCTTCTCGTTAGTCTGAGCGGCGTCACCTGCAATGCCGGGAACGTCACCGTCACCGCGACGGGCGTGCGTGACGACGAGGCGGGCGTGCTGCCCTCGGCCAGTGTGACGATGGGTTTGCTCCTGGGCGATGTGACCGGCGACGGCGTGGTCGACTCGACCGACGTGCGCCAGACCAAACGAGACCTGAAGAAGCGAGCCGACGCGGGCAATTTCCGGGAGGACGTCAACGGCGACGGCCGGATCGACGAGATTGATTTTTCGATCGTCAAAACCCAAGTTGGCACGATGTTGCCGCCCTAGCCGTGTCACCGCGGTCTTACAGCAAACTCAATCGCAATTTATGGCCGACCATCTTTTCTCAATCCCACGCGCCACCTGGCGTCGATCGATCAGGCTGACGCTCGCCGGGCTCGCGCTCGGCGCGGCGTTCCTGCAAAGCGGGTGCGCGAACGACTCTTTCCTCCCGCCGCCGGACAATCTTCCGCCGGACAGTCTGACACGGAGCGGCAGGCGCCCGGGCGACCGATCGATTTGTAGGCGCTTTCCACCCGGGAGCTTTGGCTCCAGATTCTCCTGCGATGAGCAAGGCTTTTACCCGGGAAGAGAACGACGGACCGGACCTTCCCGATCTGCCGCCGCCCGTTTCGATTTTGCCGGAAGGGGCGCGGAATTACATCACAGCGGCGGGGGCGGAGAGTTTGCGCCGGGACCTGGCGGAAATGGTGGACGAGAAACGGCCCGCGCTCGCAGGCGCGACGGACGATCCCGAGGCGAAGCGGCAATTGGCCGCGCTCGATCAGCGCATCTTCCAGCTCGAACAAAGCCTGCAATCCGCCGAGGTGATCGCGCCACCGGCTGGCGAACCGGAGACGGTCCGCTTCGGCGCGACGGTGACGGTGCGCGACAGCAGCGGCGAAGAATCCACTTACCGCATCGTCGGGGTGGACGAGACGGATTTCGATCGCGGCTGGGTGAGCTGGCAATCGCCCATCGCCCGCGCGCTCCTGAACGCGCGGCGCGGCGAGCGCGTTCCGTTTTCCTTCCCGTCCGGCGAGGAAGAGCTGGAGATCGTCGCGGTGAGCTACGAGTAAAGACGACTTTGGCATCGACAACCGGGCGCGCGGCTTTTTCAATCGCGCGATGTCCCACTTTCTTCGCAGCTTCATCTCGTTAGGCGCAATTCTCTTTTCGGTCACGGCCGGGCTCGGCCAGTCGCCGGCGCCGGCGGAGGAATTCGATGTCGTAATCAGGAACGGCACGGTCTACGACGGGAGCGGCGGGGAAGGGCGCAACGGCCGACGTCGCGCTGCGCGGCGACAAGATCGCGGGGGTGGGCGATTTCAAAAACGCGAAAGCCGCCCTAACGATCGATGCCAAGGGCCTGGCGGTCGCGCCGGGATTCATCAACATGCTCTCGTGGTCGACCGAGTCGCTCATCGCCGATGGGCGTTCGCAAAGCGAAATCCGGCAGGGCGTGACGACCGAGATCATGGGCGAAGGCGTCTCGATGGGCCCGGTGAACGATCGCGTGCGCGAGAGGATGTTGCGCGATCAGAAAGACATTCGTTACGAGATCACCTGGACGACGCTGGCCGATTACCTGCGTTTCCTCGAGAAGCGCGGCGTCTCCTGCAACGTCGCGTCGTTCATCGGCGCGACCACCATTCGCGAGCACGTCATCGGGCTCGACGACAAGGCGCCCACCCCGGAGCAGCTGGAGGAAATGCGCGCGCTCGTTAGGCAGGAAATGGAAGCGGGCGCGCTCGGGATCGGGACGTCGCTGATTTATCCGCCGGCTTTCTACGCCAAGACGCCGGAGTTGATCGAGCTCTGCAAAGTCGCGGCGGAGTACCAGGGCAAATACATTTCGCACATGCGGAGCGAGGGGAACCAGCTCCTCGAGGCGCTCGACGAACTGATCCAGATCAGCCGCGAGGCGAAGATCCCGGCGGAGGTTTATCACATCAAGGCGGCCGGGAAATCGAACTGGTCGAAGCTCGACCCGCTCCTGGCCAAAATCGAAGCGGCGCAAAAAGAAGGGCTCAAGATCACCGCCGACATGTACACCTACACCGCCGCCGGCACCGGCCTCGACGCCTGCCTCCCGCCCTGGACGCAGGAGGGCGGCTACCCGGCGCTCTTCAAGCGGCTGCGCGACCCGGCGCAGCGCGAAAAAATCGCGCACGAAGTGAAGACGCCGAGCGATGCCTGGGAAAATCTTTACCTCGCCGCGGGCTCGCCGGAGAAGATTCTGCTCGTCGGTTTCAAGTCGGAGAAACTCAAGCCGCTCACCGGCAAATCGCTCGCCGAGGTGGCGAAGATGCGGGGCAAGGATCCGGTCGAAACCGTCATGGACCTGATCGCGGAAGACGAGTCGCGGATCGACTCGATTTATTTCCTGATGTCGGAAGAAAACATCCGCAAGGAAATGGCCAAGCCCTGGATTTCCTTCGGCTCGGATGAAGCTTCGCAGGCGCCGGAAGGGGTTTTCCTGAAATCGAATCCGCATCCGCGGGCCTACGGAAATTTCGCCCGGGTCCTGGGCAAATACGTGCGCGAGGAAAAAGTGATCTCGTTAGGCGAAGCGATCCGCCGCCTGAGCGCGCTGCCGGCCTCCAACCTCGGTCTGGATCATCGCGGCCTGCTCGAGGAAGGGATGTTCGCCGATGTCGTGGTATTTGATCCGGCGAAGATCGGCGACCGCGCCACCTTCGAAAAACCGCATCAGTACGCGGTCGGGATGAAGCACGTCTTCGTCAACGGCCAGCAGGTCCTGAAAGACGGCGAACATACCGGCGCCAAACCCGGCCGCGCCCTTTGGGGACCGGGCAAGATTCGTTAGGCTAAGGCAGTGGCGAGCAGAGTCGCTATTCGTTAAGGGCGAAGACCTCGATCAGCGCCACGCCGGTCGTGCTTCGTGCACCCCGCACGACGCCGGTGTAGGCCCCCGGGATCAAGGTCTGCACGATGGCCGATTCCCGATCGTCGACGGGCGCGACCGCGGTCTCGATGATGGCCGCTTCCTGGTCGCTTCGCCAGTTGTCGTTGGCTGCGAGAAGAGAGCCGTTGCTGTCGTAAAGTTCGAGCGTCGGATCGACCAGCGCATCGGCGACGCCGAGCGGGACTAACGACGGACCAATCGCGCGCACGATTACCTTCGTGGCGTTTGCGCCGCCGAGGATGAATCCGCCAATCATGACGTTGTCGCCGGTCTCGACCAGGCTGCGGGTCGAGATATTTGCCACCCGCCCGCTCTCGGTATCGAGATCGTAGAGATCGAACAAAGCCACGCCTTCGCGTGCCATCCTTGCCGCTGACAATCGCGGTGTAAGCACCCGGATCGAGGGTGGCGACGAGCGCGGCTTCGCGGGCGTCGGCCGGCGCGAGACCAAGCGCGCTGACTTCCTGGCCCGGCACATTCCAGCTGTCGTTCGAAACGACGACCGTCCCGGCGGAGTCGAGCACTTGCAGAACCGGATCGTTCATCGCGCCGACGACGCCAAAGGAGGAAAGCGAAGGGCCGATCGCGCGCAGAGCCACCTTCTTCGGCACGATGCCGTCGATAATGAAACCGCCGATGAGAACGTCACTCCCCGTGCCGACCTGGGTGCGGCTGGAGATGTTCGCGAGGGCGGACGGCGGGATGACCCGGCTGACGCCCGGTGTGTAGGAAACCGGAACCGAATACGGGCTTTCCGCTCCATCGGTGTTGAACGCGGTGACCGCAAAAGTGTAGGTGACTCCTTTTTTGAGATCGGTGATGGTGGCGGCGTTGGTGGTTACTTCCGCGGTCGAGTTATACGGCTTTGCGACCGTGCCGTAGTGGACGCGATAACCGGCGACATCGGGCTCCTGGTTGACGTTCCAAGCGAGGGAAACGGTCAAAGCCTGAGCGATGGAGGCGAAGAAAGGGAGCAGTCCGCAGAGGAAGAGGCGGGCGGGGACTTTCGAACAAACGAGGTTTACCATAATTACCATAAAGCAGGGCTCGTGCCTCCTCATGGCATTGCATGGGAATCGAGGCAAATAGCTTTCGGATAAAATGCGTTCCGGATCGGCGGGTACCCGCTGATTTGGTTAGGCTTGTCGGGACGGTAACGCTCGGGGATACGACTAGAAATGCTGCGTTTCGGGAATTTCTCAGCCCCGCTGGCGTGCTTGATGGGTGCGGCCGCCGATCTGGCTACAATCCCCACCCTTCCGCCCAAAGGGCGTCCCCAGCCGCCGGTGCCGGTCGCGTCCGACCGTTTGGGCTAATTCTGCCATCCGCGCGGCCTGCCTCTTGCTCCTATATTTGGCAATATTATGAGAGAAGCGTTGCAGATATTGGCGGTCGAGGACGAAAAAGCAGTCGCCCAGATTCTCGCCGTGGTGTTGGGCGGACCGATGGCCAAGGTGACCCGGGCGGCCGACGGCTGGGAGGCGCTGATTAAAATCGCCGCCACCGCGCAGCCGTTCGACGTCGTCATCACCGATCACCGCATGCCGCGAATGGGCGGCCTGGAACTGGTGCGCCGGCTCCGGACGCGGAACTTCGAGGGCAAAATCCTCGTCCTTTCCGCGCACCTCTCCGACGAAGACATCCAGGCCTACGAGGAACTGGAGGTCGACATGATGATGTCGAAGCCGTTCGACTTCGGGGAGATCCAGAATGCCGTCGCCGTCCTGACCAAGGGCGTCTCCGTCGCAATCGCAGCCTAACGAGCCTTTCACGCCGCGTCGGGCAGGAGTGGTTTGCGGGCCTTCCCGGCCTGCGCTTTTGCCGCGTCGTCGCATTGACACGCCTCCGGTTGGGCACAACAAAGGAGGAGCGAATGAGCCGGCGAGGCCGGCCCCCTTACGCGGCGAGGAAAAGTGCCCGAGTGAAACGAAGACTCAAAGCTGGAATGGTCGGTGGTGGACGCGATGCGTTCATCGGGGGCGTCCACCGCATGGCCATGCGCCTGGATGGCCGGATCGATCTGGTGGCAGGAGCTTTCTCTTCCGGTGCAGAAAAGTCGCGGCTTTCCGGGGAAGACCTCCTGCTCGACCCGAAGCGGGTTTATCCAGACTACGAAACGATGGCGGCGGAAGAAGCGAAGCTGCCGCCGGAAGAACGGATCGACTTCGTTTCAATCGTCACTCCCAACCGGACGCATGTGCCGGTGAGCCGGGCATTCCTTGAGGCCGGGTTTCATGTCGTGTGCGACAAGCCGCTCGGGATTGATCTTGCCGAGGCCGTGGCCCTGCGCGAAGTCGTTAGGCAAACGAGACAAATCTTTGCTCTGACCCACAACTATACCGGCTACCCGCTGGTGAAACAGGCGCGGGACCTGGTGCGAAAGGGCGAGCTCGGCGAAATCCGGAAGGTGGTGGTGGAGTATTCCCAGGGTTGGTTAGGCCAGCCGATCGATGCGGAAGGCCAGAAGCAGGCGGCCTGGCGGACCGACCCGGAACTAGCCGGGGCCTACCGGTTGCCTGGGCGATATCGGTGAGCCACGCGGAAAGCCTGGCCCGCTATATCACCGGCCTCGAGATCGATCAGCTTTGCGCCGAATTTACCACCTTCATCGAGGGGCGCCGGCTGGAAGACGACGCGAGCCTGCTCCTGCGCTACAAGGGCGGCGCCAAGGGTGTCCTGCACGCGTCGCAAGTGTGCGCCGGCGAGGAAAACGCCCTTGCGATCAAAGTCTTCGGCTCGAAGGCTTCCCTGGAATGGCGACAGGAAGAGCCTAACGAATTGGCGGTGAAGTATCCCGATGCGCCGCGCTGTATTTACCGACCCGGGACCGGTTACCTGAGCGAGGCCGCAAAACGTTTCGTCCGAATTCCGGCCGGGCACCCCGAAGGATTCATCGAAGCATTCGCCAACATCTACCTGGAAGTCGCGCGAGCCATCCACGCCGTGGCGGACGGAAATCCGATCCCGCCCGACTGCGACTTCCCCACGATCGACGACGGCGTCGCCGGCATGGCCTTCCTCGCGACCGCGGTGGAGAGCGCGAAAGCCGGCGGAGTCTGGAGCTCTTTGCGCTCTTGAATCCGGCCGAGGCGCTACGCTGGAAAGGCACTTTTCCACCTTGCTAATGATAGCCCGGTGGTGCAGAGAATTCGTCCAGAGGAACCATCGCGCTCAGCCTGCAACGGATAAACGAGTGTAGAGTGGCTGCGGAGAACGCCTCGGGAACCGCGTTTTTTTGTGAGAACACCCAGACTTCAGAAGCAGAGCGAGCAGTAATTCCGAGGCGGGTCCGAATACTTCATGGCTGTCGAAAAGATTCTGGTCGTCGACGACGAACCAATCATCACCAAGAGCATCGCTGAAACGCTTCGCCTCAAACGTTACTCGGTCTCGACTGCGGAGTCGCTGGCCAAGGCCGAGCGCCTGCTCAAGCGCGACACCTTTGACCTCGTCCTGCTCGACGTAAATCTGCCCGACGGCAAAGGCACCGATCTGCTGGAACGGCTTTCGCGCATTCCGCAAAAACCGTTCATCATCATGATGAGCGGCGCGGCCACGCTCGAGTCGGCCATCGCCTGCATTCGTTTCGGCGCGTTTGATTACCTGCTCAAACCATTCGCTCTCGCCCAGGTCGAGGTCCTGGTAAAAAAAGTGGAATCCTTCGGGCAGGTGTTGAAAGTCAGCCAGCTTCTGAGCCATGAGAGCGCTGGCGCGAGCGACGATTTCATCGGCAGCAGCCCGGCCTTTCTCCAGCTCAAGCAGCTGATTAAAAAAGTCGCTCCGACCGAAGCGACGGTCTTGATCACCGGCGAAAACGGCACGGGCAAGGAACTGGCCGCGAGCGAAATTTTCAAGGCCAGCGGCCGCGCCGGCGCGCCCTACATCCGGGTCAATTGCGCGGCGATCGCCGAGACCCTGATCGAAAGTGAATTTTTCGGCCACGAAAAGGGATCGTTCACGGGCGCAACCGAGCGCCGGGAAGGCCGGTTCGAGTTGGCCAATGGCGGCACCATTTTGCTCGACGAAATCAGCGAAATTCCAGTCCGGCTTCAGGCCAAACTTCTGCGCGTCCTGCAGGAGCGCGAGTTTGAGCGGGTCGGCGGCACGCACACCATGAAGGTGGACGTCCGCGTGCTGGCTACGACCAATCGCAACCTGAAGAAAGCCGTGGCCGCGGGTGAGTTCCGCGAAGATCTCTATTATCGGCTCAACGTTTTCCCGCTCCAAATGCCCGCGTTACGCGACCGGGCCGCCGATATCCCCACCCTGGCCGAACATTTCCTCCGGCGTTTCGAACGCCGGCACGGAGTGAAGATTCCGGGTTATTCGAAGGCGGCGCTCGCTGGTATTTTGAATCACGATTGGCCGGGTAACGTGCGCGAGCTGCAAAACACGATCGAGCGCGCCGTCATCCTGACAGAAGATGGCTCGCCCATCCAAAGCTCGTCCCTTTTCCTCATGCCCGAGGGCCACACCGCGGGAACGTTTGCAGAGGAACCGGCCGCGCCCGCCGTTCAGAGGCGCCGAGGACGCCAGCGCGCGAGGAGCCGCTCGCCGAGCTCGAATCCCAAAATGGGGACACGTTTTTATCCCTCCCGGAGCTGGAGAAGAGGCAGACCCTGCGTGCGCTCGATCGCACCGGCGGCAACCGCACCAAGGCGGCGCTTCTTCTCGGGATCAGCATCCGGACCCTGCGCAACAAGCTGCACGAATACAAGATCGAGGACACGGCGCCCTAGGGCCGCTTGCTTATTCTCGTTAGGCCGGCGGCGGGACAAAATTGAGGCGCGGCAGGTCTTTCGCGTCCTTGCGCGCCGCTCCCAGGTTGGAGGCCTTGATCTGGCGATAGATCTCGTTGCGATAGATCATCAGATTTCGCGGCGCCTGGATCCCGATCTTGACCGTGTCGGAATCGATTCGGCTCACGAGAATCTCAATCTCGTCACCAATCATAATTCCTTCGTTAACTTTGCGGGTCAGGACCAACATGAGCTCAGTCTCGCCTTTACCGCTCGTCGATCAAGACATGCTCGGCCGAATACTGCTCGAAATTTGCGATGATCAACTGTTTCCCGAGCAAGGTGTGTCGATTTACCACCACCGGCCCGACAAGATTTACCGTCACATATTGCGGCTGGAGCGAGTGGATGGTGACGATGTTGTAGATCAACGCGTCCTCCGCCGATTCCAGCCGCAGCAGTTCCGCGTCCTCGTCGCCGATCTCCAGATCGTAGCCGGCAATCAGGGTCTGTGGCTCGACCACGATAAAGCGGACTTCTTCGCTTTCAGAAGCACTCATCGAGAGGAGCGGCCAGCTGCCCTCGATCGACGCGAGCTGGAATCGCTGCATTTCTGGTAATCCAATCAGCCCATAGGGAAGATGAATCTGTCCCTTGTGCGCTCCGGGTTCGCTTACTTTTCGACTCGCTAGTTTCATGATGAAGGGAGAGCGTAGCACCAAGAGGGCTAACGCAGGTAATCCAGTAGCGAAAGGTTCATGACCTGCGCGCCGCTCTGCAGAGCCGCCTGGTAGGCTCGTTGTGTCTGCTGAAACTTGACCACCGTTTGCGCCAGATCGGCATCTGCATCCTGGGAAATCAACTTTTCCAGATCGTTAAAACGCGACGCCAGCTGGGCGTTATCCGCCTCCAGCCTGGATTGCACCGCCCCGACGCTGCTGATCGCGCTGATCAGGTTATCCTCCGAGCCATGCAGGCTGGTCGCAGCCGTCTGCACCGCGGCCGCATCTTCGTTCGTTAAAGCATCGCGCAGGGCGACGAGGTTATTTATGAAATCGCCGATCTGCCCGTTCACTTCGCCGTTGGTGAAAGGCGAAATCAGCGTGCCTTCGCCCGTCTGCATCTGTGCGCCTTCGGCGGCGCCGTTATAGCTCACCGAAGTGATATTCCCGGAGGCATCGCGCGTCGCTTGAAAGGGCGGCGCGTCCGTTTTTGTGCCGCCGAAGAGATACTCCGATCCGGTCCGCGCATTGGCATTCTGGACCGCTCCTTCAATCATCTGATTGAGTTCCGCCGCGTATGCCCCGTAGGCATCGGCGTTGACCGAGCCCGAGCCGAGCACGGCGAGCTCGCCCGCCCGGTCAGAAATGGTTTTCAGCCCACTCAAGGAACCAAAAGTCGATTGGCTGATCTGCATCGCCCGGCCTTGGTTGCGATAAAATTGTTGGATCTCGCGCTTTTGCGATTCGAGCGCGAGCAGGCGCGACATCGCGACTGGGTCGTCCGACGGGTCCGTCACCCGTTGACCGGTGGCAATCTGATTCTGCAACCCCACTTGCCGGGCGAAAAGCTTCTGCAGCTGCATCGCGACCGTGTCCGAAAATGTGCTCGATGGAATGCGCATAAATTTGACCTAACGAATCAAGCCGTTCACCACCACATCGAGCAGGTTATCCACGATGTTGATCACCCGCGAACTGGCTTGGAAAGCGCGCTGGTATTTCATCAGGTCGGTCAGCTCTTCGTCCTGCGACACTCCGCTGATCGAGTCGCGGTGATTGCGCACCGCCTGGAGCAGGATCGACTCGCTGTCGACCCGGTCATTCACGCTCGCGAGGGTTTGTCCGAACCCGCTCACCGTTTGCGCGAAGTGGCCGCCGATGGTGCCGTTGATCAAATCGCCGCCGGCGGTTGAAAATTGCTTGGTCGCCAACTGAGCGACGGCCAGGGCTAGCTCATTACCACCCGCGTTGCCTCCGTCGGTCGTCTTGAGCGTGCTAACGTTCAAGGTCGGATCGAGCTCGATGATTCCGTTGCTCGGCGGGATCTTAAAGAAGTTACCCGTCGTCCCGGTCGGGTTGTAGGCGTCGTTAACCGCCTGCGCGAACTGAGCGGCCGTCGCCTGGATGTCATCGCGCAACTGCTGGATGGCACCGTCGCGCACGTCCAGCGCTCCCTTGAGCGCTCCGCCCTGAAAGGCAAGAGTAACCGCCGGACTTCCCGTTGTAAAACCGGTCCCGTCGAAGGAGATAGTGGATGCGGCCGCTTTGTCCACCAGCACAATGGGATTGCTCGCGCCATCGTAAGTCGTGATCTGAATCTGACCATGCGATCCGGGAACTTCCTGGGCCGAGAAGTTGATGTATTGCGCGAGCTCTTCCAGCTTGCCCTGGCGCTGATCGCGCAGATCAACCGCCGCGCCCGGGGACGTGATCTCTAGCCGTTGAATTTGACTATTGAGGTCGGCGATCGACTTGAGAATGCCGTTAACCGAATTTACATCCGCACCGATTTGCGTCGTGATGTCATTCTGCAGCGCCGCGAGCCGGCTATCGGTCGTATTAAACTGACTCACGAGCGTACCAGCTTGCTGCAGGAGCACCTGTTTCGCGCCAGCATCGGTCGGATTGGCGGAGACTTCCTGGAAGCCGCCGAAGAAATTATTAAGGGCGGAACCAATACCGGTGGTCGTCTGCGAGGTATCGCCGATCGCGGACGAATCCGTCGTGCGGTTGACCTGCACCCCGAGATCAATCTGTGCCTTGGCCAGGTTATACTGCTGCGCTTGATACAGGGCTGTCGTGGAAATCTCCCGCGTCAGTTCCGCGTCCAGATACTGGTCGCGGATCTGGACGATGCCCAAAGCCTGGATCCCCATGCTTTGCGGACCGGTCGGTGTCTGAACCGTGCCGAGATCGCCCAGGATGAGTCGCTGGCGGGCGTAAGCCGGGTTCGTTGCGTTGGCGAGGTTTTTTCCCGCCAAGGCCACGCCCTGGCTGTGAGTGCTAAGGGCCTGCGCCGCGTTGTTAAGGTCTCCAAACAGTGACATGATCAGCTCCTTGCTCTGGTGCGTCTTTCGGTTGCGCCGATTTCTACCCGGCCTTGGGCAGAGTAGGTCTTGGACAAACTGCCCGGGTTGAGCCGTTGTAAAATCTCCTGTGAAACTTCAATCGTGCGGGCGAGCAGCATTTGATTTTGTCGCGCCCGTCGCTTTGTTTGCCTAACGAGCCGATTGACCTCGCTCACCAGCGCCTCGAGCAATGGCCCGGCTGGGGCCGGAAAATGAGGAATCAGCCTGAGCAAGGATGTGTCTTCCGCACACTCGGCTGCGAGCGCCGCCGCCCGCACTGCCGCGACACGCCGTTTTTGGCAGTCGCGGATGATTTCCGCCTGGCTGCTTATGGCTTCCGCTACCTTGAGGACAAGATCGGGTTCGCGCCGCAGGATCGCGTTTTGTTGCTCCTCGAAGAGGTTAAGGAGCGCGCCGTGCTCCTGCATCTCGTCGCGGAGGGGCTGGACTAAGAGTTCCCAATCACTGTTCATGGCTTCCTTTCGTCAGTTGCGTTTGCAGGACGTGTCCCAGCCCTAAACCACCGGCTTTGCCAATGCTGTCGGCAAGTGAATCAGTCAAAAAGTATCCGTAGACCTGTGCGCCCGGTCCGTTTTCCAGAAGCGGCTTCATTGACTCGCTCAGAATTTGCCGGAGCAGGATTCCTTCAAACTGCGTCGCGGCCTCTGCGATCTTGACCGGGTCGTTTTGCGCTCCTTCCGCGCTAGCGGAGGACAAGGCCGGGGCCGTGAGATCGCTGGAAATGGCGGCTATATTCATCGTTACTCCAGCACCAGGTCAGCTTGAAGCGCGCCAGCCTTCTTCATTGCTTGAAAAATTGCCATCATATCGCGGGTGGATAATCCGAGCGCGTTCAGGGCCGAGGCGACCTCTTGAATAGTCGGCAGTTCCTCCACGATCTTGAATCCGCCTTTCTGTTCGTTGGCCTGAGTGTCAGTTCCCTGCACTACGGCCGTTTGCCCTTTGCTGAACGGCGCCGGCTGACTTACGCCCTGGGTCGAGGCGATAGTAATCGTCAGTGACCCGTGACTGACCGCGACCGCTGAGATACGAACGTTGGAAGTCGCGATAATCGTGCCGGTGCGTTCGTTGATCACCACTCGCGCCAGGTTGTCCGGTTCCGCTTCGATCGCGCCGAGGGAGGCAATGAAGTTCACCTCGTAGCCCTTGTATTCATCGGGCAAACAGACGTTGACCGTGGATGAGTCCTTGGCCAGGGCCGTCTTCGGGAAAACATTGTTGATCGCCTCAGCGATGCGCGCCGCCGAGGCGAAATCGGGATTGAGCAGGAGTAACTCCACGCTCTTATTAAAGACAATCTCCGACGCGATCTCGCGTTCCACCAAGGCGCCGCCACTGATGACGCCAACGGTCGGATGATTCTTCTGCACCGTTGCGCCGCCCGGTCCGCCGGCGCCTCCGATAAATCCACCCACCGCCACCGGCCCTTGCGCGACAGCATAAACAATATCGTCCGCGCCGAGGAGCGGAGTCTGCAATAGGACACCGCCCTGGATAGTCTCCGCATCGCCGATCGACGACACCGTGACATCGATCTTCGTGCCGGGTTTGGCGAAAGCCGGGATGTCCGCCGTGATCATGACCGCGGCGACGTTATCAGACTTGATCGTGTTGGCCGGGACGTTAACTCCGAAACGTTGCAGCGCGTTGGCGATGCTTTGGACGGTAAAGGCCAGCTTGCTGTCACCCTTCTTGGCCAGGCCGACGACGAGGCCATAACCAACCAACTGGTTACTTCGGCCGCCTTCGACTACCGTCACGTCCTTAATCCGGGCGGCCGGCGCAGTAATGGCCAACGCCATGACCAGCACGAGGGAGAGTAAATGGGAAACGTAGAGCTTCATCAGAAAGGACTGATTTTATCGTTCATGCGCAGGAGCCAGCCTTTCTTTTGCGCGTCGGTAAGGCTGCCTTCGGAGAGAACCTGGATCTGCGCATCGGCGACATTGCTCGAGGCGACGGTGTTATCGGGCTGAATGTCATACGGCCGAATAATCCCGTGCAGCGAAACAAACTGCCGTTCCTTGGAGAATGAAACTTCACGGGTGCCTTCGACGACAAGGTTGCCGTTCGGCAGGACATCGATCACCTGCACCGCAGTCCGGGCCGTGATCGTCTGCTTGGCGCTGATTTCTCCGCCGCCGGTATAACTGTTCGCACCGGAAACGGGCAGAGTCGGCAGGCTCGGAATGATGATGTCACTCGTATTTTTTTGGACCTTGCCCAGGAGAGCGTTGGGCAGGCCGGTGATGAATTGATTGACGACATTGCTCAGAAAGCCCTCCACCCCGGCCTTGCTTTCCTTGTTAGTCTTAAGATTCAGCGTGTCGCTGAGAGAGGCAGTCTCGCTCACGACGATAGTGACGATGTCCCCCACCCGTTTCGCCCGCTTGTCGGCAAACATTCCGCGCTCTTCGGTCAGACCTTCACGCCAGAGCGAACCGGCGCTGGCGGCGTGAGCCAGGCAGACGAGGCTAAGACTCGAGACGACCAGCTTAAAAGTGAACTTGGACTTGGCTTTCATTGATAACTTCCGCGGTAAAGTCCTTGCGACTTTCCAGGTTTCTCATCTTGATCAGTTCGCGGGCGATTCCGTTCTCCAGCGCCTGCGCTTTCATCCGCACCGCAAACGCGCCCTGGCTGGCGACCACATCGACCACCTCACCCTTGTGAATGACGGGACGCTCCGAAATGTCGCGGCGGGTGAGCGGACGACCGGGTGCAACGCTTTGTGCGAGATTGTAAATTGTAGGGTCGACATCCGCTGGAATGAGCGTTTCACGCTCGCGCAAGACGTCGACTTTTTGCGCGGTCACAAGCGAACGATCGAGCGCCCGGCCGCGGTCGAGACGGCCATCGGCCACCCAGACCTCGCGCCATAGTTCGGCGCGCAATGGGACTCGGAAATCCCCGAGCGCCTCACCGTTCGCGGTCAGCTTGCAGCGCACGGCAAATGCGCTGCTCATTCCGCCACCCGGAAAATCAGCAATCGTGATTTCGTAATCTGCCGGAACCAGGATCCGGCCCCAGGATCCAGTCGTCTCGAGTTTCAATTCTCCTTCGAGAGAAAAGCGATCCCGTAACTGCTTCTCGAGGCGCGGGGCGATTTCGGTTGGAGTCAGAGCATGCAGTGCTGACTTCGCCGCGACCTTGCCATCGGCGGGAGACGGCGGGACCGCCGCCGCGAAAACCACCGGCGCCAGGACTTTCTCCAGTTGCGCGGAGGCCTCGACGCAGAGGAAGAGAGACGCCAGGATGCTAAGTAGAAGAAGCCTCATTAGCGCTTCATCTCCGAGATCTTGGCCAGCATCTCGTCCGAGGTCTGAACTGACTTGGAGTTAATCTCGTATGCGCGCTGGGCCTCGATCATGTTCACCATTTCCTCGACGATATTGACGTTGGACGATTCGATGAACCCTTGCTGGATCGAACCGAAACCGTTCTCACCGGCATTACCGGTTTCGGGCGAACCGCTGGCCGCTGTTTCTTCGTAAATGTTGCCGCCGAGACTCCGCAGGCCGCTGGCATTGTTAAAGCGGGTCAGTTGCATCCGGAAAGTCTGCGTTCCGCCAGCTCCCTCGGTCGTGACCTGGCCATTGCCGGAAATTGAAATAGCCGTGGTGCCGGGAGCGATCGGCTGGAAGCCGCTCAACACAGGTAACCCGTCGCTGGTGGTGACTCGACCCTGACCGTCGACTTTGAGTGAGCCATCACGGGTAAAAGCGGAAGTTCCATCCGGCTTTTGCACCTCGAGAAAGCCATCGCCGTCGATCGCGAGATCGAGTTTGTTCCCGGTCTGCGTCAATTGCCCCTGGGTAAAAAGCTTGGCCGTCGATACCACTTTGCTGCCATTACCGACCTCGACTCCGGTCGGGACGACGTTACCGGCGCCGGCATCAGCGCCGGCCGCGCGCGGTTTTTGGTAAAGAAGATCCTGGAACTCGATCCGGCTGCGTTTGAAGCCGCTCGTGTTCGCGTTGGCCAGGTTATTCGCGATGACGTTGAGGTTGAGCTGCTGGGCAGCCATGCCGGTCGCGCCGGAGTAGAGTGATTGGATCATAAGAGTTAGGACGGCTATGCCGTCGGGTTACCAAGGATTTGGATAGCTTTATCGCTGTCGTCGTCGTGATTTTGGATCACCTTCTGGGTGGCTTCGTAGGCCCGGGAAACCTCGATCAAATTCACCATCTCCGCGGTCGGGGAGACGTTGCTTTGCTCGATATAACCACCCAGGACGGTCGGCTTTTCGACTGGTGCCGGTTGATCCCCTTTGCTGGACGGGGCCATAAGGCCGCTGTCGACCCGCTGCAATTTTTGCCGATCCTTGAATTCAAAGACCGCCAGCTTCGCCACTGGTTGTTCGCCCTGGAAAATCATGCCGTCGGAGTTGATCGAGATCGGCCCCGCCCCCGGCGGAAAAATGATCGGCCCACTCTCCCCCATCACCGGCAGGCCTTGGTTTGTGATCAGGGTGCGATCCGACTTGAGCTGGAGCTGCCCGTTGCGGGTATAGCCCATCTCGCCATTGGCGCGCTGGACCTGGAAGAAACCGTCGCCCTGGATGGCAAAGTCGTAATCGGCGCCGGTCCGTCGCAGTTCGCCTTGGGAAAAATTGATCTTGGCCGAGGCCCGCGGCATCACTCCCTGCCCAGCCTCGCCGGGCCGGCCATGTCCGTTTAGCTTCCCGCCATCGTCGCTAATGGAATCAAACGAGATATCGCTTTTCTTGAACCCAGGCACAGATCCGGAAGCAAGATTCTGAGAAAGAATCTCCTGCCATTTCTCGTAGGCCCCGAGGGCGGCTGCACCTTTGTAAATGCCAATGTTCATTGGTCGGGATGTGGCATAGCAATGCCCATGCCCAGCGCTTTGCGCCCGGGGAAAAAGAATTCTCGATCAAGGAGATAGGCCTCATTTTGCCCGGCAAGAAATGCCGCGACGCCTCGGCGAAAGGCTCGAGGGAAGGTCAGACAGGGAAAATCCCTGACTTAATACTCACACTGCAGCTCGATGCGTTTGCAGCAGCTGCAGGTAATGACAATCCGCTCGACGCTCCCGTCCAGCTCGATCAACTCGATCTTCGGCTCGCCGCCGGGATGCACCAGACCCTCATCTGTCACCTGGACCGAGAGTAACGGATTCTCTTTTTCGTTAGGCCCGGCCGGACGCAGGAAGGGCTGGAAACCTGGTTCGGTCGGAGGCTGCAGGACGTAACGGTTGGCGGTGGCGAGGGCCGGCCGGTTTTGCAAAAAGCTTTCCATAAATGCTACTTTTTCACGTTCAGGCTGATTGTAATGCGCTGGTTTGACTCCGACTCAGGCGGCAGATTAGGAAGCGGTCTTGTATCACCGTAGCCCGTTACGCGCTCGATCTTATTCGGCTCGACCGCGTAGAATTCCATCAGGCGACGCGAGGAATTGGCGCGATCGGCCGAGAGTTCCCAAGGACCGTAATCCTTAACGGTGGAAACGAAACCGGTCGCTGTATGTCCATCGATCGTGACGTGCAGGTCATTCCGCTCCGCCAGCCAGGCGAGATTCTGAAGAACGAAGGTCCCCCACTCTGTCGGTTTCGCCGAGTTTTTCTCAAAGAGCGGCTGACTCTGGCGGTCATAAAGAGTGACCTTCAGACCATCGGAGGTCACATCCATCTCCACCGGTTTTTCCTGCGTGACATCGCTCACGTTGAGCATCCGATTGAGCTCCCGGGCCAGCGCCGTCAGAAACGAAAGGTTCGCCGCCGCGGCACTATCCCGCGACTTATCCTTGCCGCGCGATCCGCCGTGCTCGGTCTTCATGATTCCGACCGAGCTTTTGGTCAAGGCGTTGAAAGGTTGTTTAAAGTAACTCGAAGTGGCGAGAAGGATCTGCTTGTCCTGTGCGCTGATCCACAAGACCATGAACAGCGCCATCATCGCGGTCACAAAGTCAGCGTAGGCCACTTTCCAGGCGCCTCCGTGATGGGCTTCTTCTTTCTTGCGCATGTCTATTTATCCTTGCCCAGTGTCTTAAGGACTTTTTCGAGGTCGTCCGCATCCGGTTGCACGTGGGGATCGAGGCAGCGACGCGCCACTTCCACCGCCATGATCGGCGCCATGCCATTGGCGAAACCGGCCAGTCCTTTCACGATGCAGCTGAAATACTGCAGCTCGGAAACGTTGTTATGTTTGATCCGGTTAGTTAGCGGGTTGATGAACCCGTAAGCACCGAGAATTCCGAGAAAGGTTCCAGTCAAGGCCGCGGCTACCCGCTCGCCTACTTTCTCAGGACCCTCCGCGATTGCGGCCATGGTGTTGATGATGCCAAGGACCGCCGCGACGATTCCGACGCCGGGTAACGAATCCCCGATCAGCTGGAGAATGTGAACGGGGGCCCCGGCTTCCTCGTGTTTTGCGTCCACTTCCGACTCCAGCAAGCCTTCGAGCTGTTCCGGTTTGATCCGCCCGTCGATCAGGGGCTTTAGACCGTTGCAGAGAAATCCGACACGTTTCTTGTCGCGCAGGAAGGTGGAGTACTTTTGAAAGACACTGCTCTTTCTCCGGCTCAAGGACGTGATCTTCCAGGGCGATCAAGCCATTCTTCCGCGCCAGCATGAAGACTTCGTAGAGGAGCTTCATCAGGTCGAGATACTCCTCCTTGGTTCCACCACTTCCTTTCATGGCACCGATGGTTTTTTTGAGCATTGCCTTCAGGACTGAGACCGGGCTCGCGACCACCAGAATACCGATCGAGATACCCCCGATAACGACAAACTCAGAGACATGCATCAGCACCATCGGCTGTCCGCCGGCGAGCATGAAGCCTCCCAGCGTCGCCGCCAGGACGATAATAAAGCCGATGATTAGGAGCATGGCTGCGGCTGGATCGAGCCGGCCAGCATGCGTTGCAAAAACGCGCGCAAGCCCAGCACTGTCTGGGTATGAATTTGCGATATCCGGCCTTCAGTTAAGCCAAAGGCCTCCGCGATTTCAGCCAGCCGCATATCCTCGAAATAGTACATCGCCATGATCTTTTTCGGGACGTCCGGCAGTTGCTGCAATCGCGCCGTCACCAGCGAAATGAGCTCTTTTTTCTCCAATTGATCGCGGGCGGATAACTGCTCCTCGTCCTCGATCGTCTCGTGCAGGGCGACATTATCGGGGTCGTCGGCATAAGCCGCGGAATCGAGCGGGAGAAAGCTGACCGGCTTGACCTCTTCGAGCATTTGACCGTAGGCCTCAGGCGTGACGTCGAGTTCCGCACAGATATCTTCCTCCGTCGCGGCGCGTCCCAGGCGTTGTTCTACGGCGTTGATCGTCTCCTGTAACTTCTTGGCTTTCCCGCGACCGCCGCGCGAGAGCAGGTCCATTCTGCGCAATTCATCGAGCACCGCACCGCGAATGTGCGTCATGGCAAAAGCCGGAAAGGTGCAGCTTTGAGTAGGATCGTACTTTCGCACGGCCGTCATCAGTCCAGTAAACCCGACGCTGTGGAGATCGTCGAAATCAAGTGTCTCAGGCAGAGTCATCCGCATCCGTCCTACGACGGTCTTAATCAGCGGGAGATGTCGCTCGATGAAAGCCTGCTCGGCATCGGGCGAGCTGACTGCCCGGTAGGCGCGCCACGCTTTAGCGGCATCGGTTTTTGAACTCGCGACGGTAGTGCTCATATTAGTTAGACTCCATTTCCAGAGACTTTCATCGGAGCGGGAGCCGGAGGCCCGGACGCTTGTTCCTGGACGAGACTCTTGATGCAAAGGATCACGACATAATGAAATCCACGGAGAAGAAATGCTCCGGCGAGGCAGCCGATCGCTCCGTCGCGCAAAGCGAAACCGATCTCACTCCCGGCGTGCAGTGCGCTGAAAAATGCGGCCAGGAAACCAACTGAGCCGCCAAGAGATAGGAAGAACTTCATGGCTCGATGTTTGTCTTAGCAATCGCCGAGCCAGTGGGCGGAAACGTTCGCGCTAAAATCGAGGGAAAAACTTCTTCCACGAAATCACCGGCAATACTCTGTCCGGAGCTGAGGAAAAGAGGCGTGAGATCGTGGTTGAGGACGAACTCCCACAGCTTGCCCCATTGCGATAACTCGTCGAGGTGAGTGAAGACGACATGAGTGGCCTCAAGGCGCTCGCCGGCCTCGTAAATCTGCTTGATCACGCTCGCTTCGTAAGCCGCGTTGATAACAAGAACGCGACTCGTCACCGACAAGCCGTCCAGCGCCTTACGGCAAAGAGCGATTTCATTGTCGTCACCCAGCCCAATCCCTGGCAGATCGACATAAACTCGTCGGCTCGCAAAATTCGCCGGCAGGTCCTCGACCGATCGCGAAAGCGGAACACCGAGCGCTTCGCAGAAAACGGCTAGCCCGTCGCTCGGATTGGCGCGGTCGAGATCGACTTTCAAGACTGCGGCCTGGCGCCGGCGGACAAACACTTCCGCGGCCAGCCATTTGCAGAGCGCGGTGGTTTTCCCAGCGCCGGCCATCCCGATAAAGGCGACTCGCTGATCGAGTTCCCGCTGCGGCTGGTGGCGATATTCGTCCCGCAACAGGAGCGCAACTTCGTTCAACGCAAGATTTAGCGGGAGCTCAGAGATACTCGGCCAGGCGGGAGCGGTCCCGATTGAGGCCAGAGTGAGGGCGGGCAATCCGCCCCGGGTCAGGAGCCGCGACAAGTCCTTGCCGGGCTTCGGCTCCGGAATGATTTCGTTTTCCTCTTCCTCGAGCGCGATGGAAGCGTCGTCGATCCCGGCGGCTTCATCGAGGTTTTCAGGATCGATACCGATGGCGTCAGGGTTAAATGGGAAGCTCTCTTCCGGCACCTCCGGCCCGACCACTTCGGCGATGACTTCGAGCTTCGGCGCGCGCAGAAATCTCGCCAGGCCCGCTCCTTCCACCTGGCGCACGGAGACGACCCGTGCACTCTCGCCCAGGCGTTCGCGCAGAATGCGGACGGCTTCATCCGCGCTCGCGACGACAAAACGGTATTGCTCACCCGTCTTCGGTTCTTCAGTTAGAGTCGGCATTGTTCGTTAGGCGGCGGCACGTTGAATTTGAGGTTGAAGAATGATGGAGACATTTTGGATCTCCGTTTGCGTCGGCAGCTCCTGGAAGGAGAGGACGACCAGCTTGTTCAGCGAAGGCTCGAAGAAGCGCTTGAAGGCGAGGCGCAGTTCGGAAGTGATGATGATGATCGGGGTCAGTCCCTGTTCGGACATTTTCGTCATCCGATCGGTCAACTCGGTCAGTAAGTGTTGGGCCAGCGACGGATCGAGGACCAAGCCGATGTCGTGCGGCGTGCGCTGGACCTTCGTGATGAGGAACTGTTCCAGCCGCGGATCGAGAGTGATCGCCTTGATGACTCCGGGCTCGGATTCGTATTCGCCGATGAAGTAAACACCGAGCCGCCGCCGCACCTGTTCTGCGAGTTCGTCGGGATTTTTAGTAGTCGGCGCGAAGTCACCGATGCACTCGAGAATCACACTCAAGTTCCGGATCGGCACACCTTCGCGGAGGAGATTTTGGAAGACCCGCTGGATGATACCGATGTTGACCAGATCGGGAATCAATTCGCCAACCAAGGTCGCATTCTTTTCCTTAACGTGATCAATCAGGGCCTGGACGTCCTGCCGCCCAAGGATCAGGTGCGAGACGCGTTTCAAGCTTTCGGAGAGGTGCGTGATCAGGACCGATGCCGGGTCAACCACGGTGTAGCCGTTGACTTCGGCGTTCCGTTTTTCTTCCTCCGCGATCCAGATGGCGTTGATCCCAAAAACCGGCTCGACCGTGGCGACGCCGTGGAGCGAGATCGGGCTGTTGGTCACGTTCATGGCCATCCAGCGATTGGCCAGGAGTTGGCCGCGCGCGACCTGCTTGTTGCGCAGGAGAAATCTATATTCGTTAGGCTCGAGCTCCAGGCTGTCGCGAATCGCGATCGGCGGGATGATCAGGCCCATCTCGCGGGCCAGCGTCTTGCGCACGCCCGTGACACGGTCGAGCAGGTCGCCGCCATTCTTCTTCTCGGCCAAATTGAGCAGGCCGTAGCCGAGCTCGATGGCAAAGACGTCGACTTCGATCAGCTTCTGGAAATCTTCGCTGACCGGCCGCGCGGCGGCGGCAGCGGCCGCTTTTTCCTTCGCCTTGGCGCTGGGCTGCGCTTCGGTCCCGGCGGCCTTGGCCGCCTCGTTGCGCCGCGATTTCTTGATCTGCCTGGCGGTGAAGGCGGCCAGGAGACCGAGCGCGAAAAAGGGCATCGCCGGCATGCCGGGCATCAGTCCGAAAACGAAGAGCATGCCCGCCGCGACCGCGATGGCGCGCGGATAGAGGACGAGTTCCCGGCTGATGTGGACGCCAAGGTTTGAGTCGCCGGAAGCCCGCGTGACGAGGATACCGGCCGCGACACTGACGATGAGCGCCGGGACCTGCGCGACGAGGCCGTCGCCGATCGAGAGGAGGGTAAATTTTTGCAGCGCTTCGACGATCGGCATTCCCTTTTGCAAGATGCCGATGGCAAACCCGCCGATGATGTTGATCAGCGTGATGAGAATGCCCGCGACAGCGTCGCCCCTAACGAACTTGCTCGCGCCGTCCATCGCGCCGTAGAAGTCGGCTTCCTTTTGAATCTTGTAGCGGCGCTTGGTCGCGGTCTCTTCGTCGATGATGCCGGCGTTCATCTCGGCATCGATCGCCATCTGTTTGCCGGGCATGGCGTCGAGGGTGAAACGAGCCGCGACTTCCGCGATGCGGCCGGCGCCCTTGGTGATGACCATGAAATTGATCACCACCAGAATGAGAAAGACAACGCCGCCGACGACATAATTGCCGCGGACCACGAAGCTGCCGAAAGCGTCGATGATGTTACCCGCGTGTCCGTCCGCGAGGATGAGCCGGGTCGAAGCGACGTTGAGCGAGAGGCGATAAAGGGTGATCGCGAGAAGCAGTGTCGGGAAGCCGGAGAACTCCGGCGGGTCCTTCACGTAGATGATGATGAGCAGCATCAGGAGCGAAAAACCGATGCTGGCCGCGAGCAGGAGATCGAGCGCAAAGGCGGGCACCGGCATGACCAGGAGCACGACGGTGCCGAAAAGCGCCGCGACGAAAATCAGGTCGCCTTTTTTTAGAAGGTCGATCAGCTGCCGTGGCCTGGAAGTAGTAGTCGCGTCCATTCCCGGTTAACTCGAAGTCTCCTGGCTGCGCTCAAACTCCGCCCGGCGCTGTTTCAGCTCGTGGAAGTAGAGGCGATGGGTGCGATAGACGAAGGCCAGGATGTCGGCCACGGCCTGGTAGAGTTCGGCCGGGATTGGTTGGCCGACGCGGCCGTACTTGAAGAGCATCCGCGCGACCGGTTTGTTCTCCATCATCGGCACCTTGTGCGCGGCGGCCAGTTCCTTGATTCGTTTGGCAAAAAGTCTTTCGCCCTTGGCGAGAACGATCGGCGCCTTGTCCTTGCCGCGCTGGTATTTCAACGCCACCGCGTAATGCGTCGGGTTAGTCACGATCACGTCGGCGGTCGGGACGGCGGTGAGCATCTGTTTCTGCATCAGGCGACGGGCCATCTGCCGGCGCGCCATCCGGACGTGGGGATCACCTTCCGAAGAACGGTTTTCCTCCTTCACCTCCTGCTTGGACATCATGAGATCCTTTTGGATCTTGCGGAGCTGGTAGATGTAGTTGAAGGCGCCGATGCAACCGAGGGCGAGGACGAAGCGCCAGATCAGGGTAAGAGCGGTTTCGTAAATGAAACCGCCGAGGCGATAAGGCGCGACCGGGGTGTAGAAAAGCGGATCGGCCATGATTTTTTTCAGGGCGCTCCAGACGATCATCGCGACGACCGCGAGCTTGACGGAATCAGTCGCGAGCTTGACCAAGCCCTGGGCCGAGAAGATGCGCGAGAAACCCTTCGCCGGATTCAGCCGCGAAAGCTTGAACTCGAGTGCCTTGGGCGCTAACCGGAATCGGCTTTGCAAGCCGCCCGCGAGCAGGCTCGCCCCCGCGCAGGCCGCACCCATCGGAACGACAAAACCAAACATGGTCATGACCGAAGTGGAGACCCACTGCGCCATGCCGTCGGGATTAAGGGAGAATGTCCCCAGCTGACCAAAGATGCCGACGGAAATGGTGGCGATCCGCTCGGTGTATTCCCGGGCGGTGAAAAGAAACATCAACGCCGCCGCTACCAGGACGAAGACGACGTTCAGGTCGGGCGCGCGCGCAAACTGGCCTTCCGCCTGAGCTTCGCGCAGTCGTTTCTCTGTCGGTTGCTCTGTTTTGGAACTCTTCTCGGACATTTTTGCCTGCTTAAGGAATCACGCGAAGCATCAGCTCCGGCGAAGCCCGCAAGGCACTTAGCACGGCTTGTGCCGTGAGCCCGAGAGTGAGGCCGAGAAGGATCATTCCGGTTAAAACCCGGACCGAAAAACTCTCCGAAAAGACGTTGATGCTGGGAGCGGCCTTGCCCAAAATCGCGAAGGCAAAAGTGACGATAAAATTCACCGCCAGGAGCGGCGCCGCCATCTGCAGCGCGACCAGGAAAATATTGCCGGTCGCGACGACCAATATCTCCGCCACGCTGCGGTTCCAGCCGAGCGCGCCGATCGGGGCAATTTCAAAGCTGCGGAGAAAGGCGAGGAAGACCGCGTGGTGACAACCCGAAATCAGGAACAAAAGCGACCCGAGGTAAAAGAGCGCGGTTCCCACCGGTGAAGTGCTGCTGCGTGAAATCGGATCGATCTGCGAACTGACGGTCAGGCCGATCTCGGTCGACATCACCTGCCCGGCGAACTCGACCGCGTAGAAGATGAGCCGGATCGCAAAGCCCATGAGCAGGCCAATGAAGAGTTCGCGCGCGGCCACCGTGACCAGTGCGAGCGCATCGGCCGGCAGAGCGGCAGCCATCTGCACCTGGGCGCCCGCGAGATAGGCGAGCAGGACGGCGATGGCGAGGCGGATCTGGATGGGCACGTTTTGCCCCGAAAAAACCGGGAGGAGCGCCAGCAAACCGCCGGCCCTGACGAAGACCATCATCCCGCTGTAAATCAGATCGAGCGACATGCGCCTCCTACTTCACCATGTCCGGGAGATGAGAGAGATAGGCGATGGCAAACTGCATCAGCTGTCGCAGGATCCAGGGCGCCGTGAAAACGATCACCATTCCGATCGCGATTACCTTCGGGACAAAGGTCAGGGTTTGTTCCTGGATACTGGTGACGGATTGAAACAGGCTCACCGCCACGCCGACCAGCACCGCGACGATCAGGATGGGCGCGATCACGAGCAACGCGGTCCCAACGAGAGAACGCAGGATCTCGACCGCTTGCTCGATGTTCATATCCCGAAGCTCTCGACTAACGAACGTATGACCAGGTGCCAGCCATCGACGAGCACGAAGAGCAGTAACTTAAACGGAAGCGAGATCATGGTCGGCGGCATCATCATCATGCCCATCGACATCAGGGTGGAGGCGACCAGGAAATCCACGATCAGGAACGGGATGAAGACGAGGAAGCCCATCTGGAAAGCGGTCCGCAACTCACTCACGACAAAGGCCGGGATGGCGACACGCATGGGCACTTCCTCGATCTTTGTCGGACCCGCGCCGGAAATGCCGAGGAAGAAATCCAGTTCACTGCGGCGCGTTTGTTTCAGCATGAACTGACGCAGCGGGACGGAGGCCTTCTCCAGCGCCACGTCCGATCCGATCTGTTTCGCCATGTAAGGCTGGAGCGCCTCGGTGTTAATCCGCGTGGCGATCGGCGACATGATGAAAATGGTCAGGAAAAGCGAGAGGCCGACGATGATCTGGTTGGAGGGCGCGTTCTGCACCCCGAGGGCGCTCCGAACGAAGCCAAGAACGATGACCAACCGGGTAAAACTGGTCATGAGCATCATGATCGAGGGCGCCAGCGTGAGCAGCGTCATGACGAAAAGGATCTGAATGGCCGAGGAGACATTTCCCTGCTCGGTGCCATTGCCAAAGGTGATGTTAATCGGCATCGCCTGGGTCGCCGGCGCAGCCGCCGGAGCCTGCGCGAGAGCCGGTAAGGCAAGCACGGCCAGGACGAGAACGACGAGACTCACACGCAACCAACGGCGCGGTTTGGTAAGTTTTGTAGTCATGGGGTAGGGCTCAGGTGGTCGGAGAACGGTTCGTCGGTTTTGCCGCCAAGGTCACTGATCAACTCGATCCGGCCGGGACAGACGCCGAGAAGCATCTTGCGTCCTTCATATTCAGCGACGACGAGAAACTGCCGGTTCCCGAGCATGCGCGTCTCGGCCACGTTGAGTTTGCGCACGCCTTTGTTTTTCGGCTGGAGAAAATTGAAGCCGTTCTTCATGAGATAGGTGCCGCCGCCCAGGAGCGCGACCAGGAGACAGAGATAGATTGCCAGTTGCACCCCGGAACTGGGGCTCGACGCCGGCACGCTCACGCTCGAGCGTGGGGACGGGACGATCACCTGCCCCGCGCTGGCCGCGGAATCAGGCGTGGCCGATGGAGCGGACCCGGTCTGCGCATCCACGCCGGCCGTCAGGAGTAACATTAGCGCCCCATAGAGCGCGAGGCGCGCCGCTGACCTCACGACTTATCTCCGATGAGCTCGGTGATCTTAATCCCGAAAGCTTCTTCCAGGACTACGACTTCTCCGCGCGCGATCAGCTTGTCGTTCACGTAAAGACTTACCGGGTCGTTCGCCCGCTGATTCAACTGAATCACCGCGCCGGGTCCCAGTTCGAGCATTTCGCGCATCGGTAACTCACAGGAACCGAGACGGACGGTGAGCTGCACCTTGACGTCGAGGACGAGATTTAACTTATGATCTTCTACGAGGGCATTCATGACTTATTCCAGGGCAAGGTGTTTTGTAAGTTGGACCGCGACTTGTCCGTTTTGGACGCCGACCAGGCCGATGAACTCGCGGCTGTTTGCCAGTTGCACATGAGTCCGGGCAATCAGGTCCGGATCCATCGGCAGAATATCTCCCGGGGAGAGAGAGATCAGCTCCTGGACGCGCATTTCCCTGACTTTCCATTGCGCGATAACCGGCACCACGATATCTCCGTAAGAGGAACGCCAGCGCGGCTTCTTTTGCAAAGCCTCCGCCCCTTTGCTGGCCTCGCGTTCCTCAGCGTCTTTGACCATCGACTCGACCATCGAATAGGGAATACCGAGTTGGAACTGGCATTGGCTCTCACCAAGCTGGACTTCGACGAAGGCCGCGAGCATGACGGCGTCAGGCAACGCGGTTTTGAGAAAACGCGCACTCGACTCGTGACCAATGCCATGAGACTGCAACGGGCTTTCCGAGCGCCACTGCTGGCACCATTCATCCATGATGACCTGAGTCGCATCCTCCAGCAGCGCGAGTTCGATCTCGCTCAAATTTCGATCCGACTTTTCCACCATCCCCCGGCCGCCGAGCAGACGGTCGACAATCGAGTGGCAAAGGGGAAGTCCAAGATTCAAGACTCCGACGCCAATCAAAGGATCCACTTGCAGAAGAGCGACCTCCGCCGGGGACTCGATGCTTTCGACGAAAGCCTTGTAGGTCGGAGTCTCAAATTTGACCAGCTTCACACTGCATTCCATGACGCAGAAAGGCCGAGAGACGCGCCGCCAGGTGCTCGACAAACTTCTGGTGCACCAGTTCTACCTGGCGCAGATGAACCTGACTCAGCGCTGCGGGACGCCGGAAGTCGTAAGGTTCCACCGCAACGTCCCCGGTAAAACGAGAGCCATTGGAGCGAAACATCGGAGCGGCGTTTTCTTCCGTTTCCAATTTCGCCTCTGTGGGCTGGTCGACGTTCGGTTCCATGCTCACTGCACGACGAATTCCGTGAAGTAAAGCTGCTCGACAACGGTGTCCTTGAGCGCCTGGTTAAAGCTCTCGAGCAAATCATTCCGGACCATGTTTTTCGATCCCGAGGCTTCCAGATCCGCCATTGATTTTGAGCCGAGCACATTGATCGCGACGTCCAGTAGCTGGTTTTTATTTTCCGCCATGACCTCCGACAGGTCGGCCTTGGAACCGGTCACCGTAAAACTGGCCTTGAGATAGCGCGTACCGCCGGAACCATTCAGATTCACGACGATGTTGCTGAATTCGTAGGAAGGCGCCGCCTTGCCTTCGCCTTTCTTATCGTGACTCTTCTCCTTGTGCGCCGGAGCGGCCGCCTCGGGTGCCGCGCCACCTGGCTGCATCACCGCGGACTTGATCCTCGGGATGAGCACGTATTGCGTGACACCGAACGAAATCGCCGGCATGAGCACCAGGACGGCGATAATCGGCGGCCACGCGCTGGGCGCTTTCGCCGGAGCGGCGGTGCCTTCTTTTGACTCTGCGTCCTTCTTTTCTTCCTCAGCCATGAAATGGAGAGAGTTAGCGCTTCAGATTGATCACGTCCTCGAGGACGGTGTCGGAAACGGTGATGATTCGCGATCCGGCCTGAAAGGCACGCTGCGTCGTGATGAGTTCCGCAAACTGCGCGCTCAGGTCAACGTTGGATAACTCCAGGGTGCCGCTTTGGATTCGGCCAAGCCCGTTGGTGCCGGGTCCATTGTTGGCGGAGGTCAGAGCGGAGCCGCCGAGAGGGCCGGCTGCCGCAAGACCGCTAAACAGGTTGCCCCCTTCCCGGGTCAGCGCGGTCGGATCGTTAAAGTTCTTCAGCAAGACTTGTCCGCGGGCAAAGCTGTCTCCAGTCGAGAGGCTGAGGACGATGTTCCCCTGCTGATCGATGCTGTAGGACTGCAGCGTAGGCTTACCCGCCTCCACTTCCGCATCGGTAAAGGCGCCATTGGTCGAGTTCGTCAATCCGTTGCCGATTCCGATTTCGAAATCGATTCTAACGTCGCCGACGCCGGCCGGCGGAGTCAGGGTCGGAGTGTAGGTAAGGACGCCGTCAACCACGGTCGCCTCGAAGCTCACCGCTCCGTCACTCAGGCCTTGGACTCGGAATCCTTCGGTGGTCACGAGATAGCCCTGGTCGTCGAGACGGAAATCTCCGGCACGCGTTACATAGTCGACATTGTTCGCCGAATCATGCACCTGGAAGAAACCGGAACCGGAAATGCCGAGGTTAGTCGGGTTTCCAGTCGGGGAGAGTGTCCCTTGAGTAAAGTTACCCGTGATCCCGGCAATCTGGACACCGGTGCCGACTTGCATGCTCGGCATGTTTGAGCCCGTACCCCCGCCCGACGAGGGCGCCGCCTGCTGCAGCAGATTGCTGAAGTTATCCGAGTAAGTGGTGGTGCTGGACTTGAAGCCGATCGTGAGGACGTTGGCAATGTTGTTGCCAATGACGCTGAGACCTTTTTCGAAGCTGCGCAAAGCGCTCACTCCGCTGGTTAATGAGTCGATTAAAGACATACGGTTCTGCTTTCTATTTGGTGGTTCGGTAAAAGGAAGTTGGCGCTTTACTTCAGGGTTGTGGCGCCGGCGCCACCGGCAACTGGGCCGGCGGTGCGATTGTGACTTTCTGCACAGCACTCAGATCGTAGGCAACGCCGTTGATCACGATCTTGGGCGTGCCGTTAGTGATGGTCACTGAAGCTACCTGCCCGGTCACACTACCAAAGGCGGCGTCGGCCACGGTGACATAACCGCCGAGATAGCCGTTGGCAGAGTTAATGGCCGCCTGCTGGCTGTAGGCTTCAAAGTCCGCGGTCAGAGCCTGGGTCTGTTGCAGGTTGGTGAAGCTCGCCATTTGCGAGATGAACTGGGTGTCGTCCATCGGCTTAAGCGGATCCTGGTTTTGCAGCTGGACGGTGATCAACTTGAGAAAGTCGTTCACCCCTAAGGTGCTGACCGGGTTAACCGCAGTTCCGGCTTGTGCCGCGTGGGCCGCGACCGTCGGCTGGCTGCCGACGGCGTTAGTGATGGCTGTGATGTTCATAATAAAGTTTCAGGCCCAGGTCGCCAAGCCCCGCTTGGGCATGGGAGCGTGGGGCAAAGGCGAACCAACCGGAGCGGAACTGGCTGGAGAAGGTGTGGCTGGGCGACGTTTCGTCCCCGGCGGCAAGGTGAGGGAGTTATCCCGCCTCATCTCGTTAGGCTGGTCGCTGCCGTCCTGGTGGCGACGGTTAAAGTCGGGCGTTTCGTTTTGCGCGGTCGGTGATTCAAAGACCGGCGCGGTAGTGCGCAACCCGCGCTCGGCGGAATTGCTCGTGAAAGCCGACCAGCCGCGAGTGATCGCTTCCCGCCATTCGCGGGATTCGGTTTTGAATACGACCCGGACTTCGCCGGCGTGCAGTTGCAGCTTGATCGTTATTTGTTCGCCGTCGCGGAGCTTGATTTGCATCTCCACATTGGTGTGGCCGTCGCTCCGCAGCCTTTCGGCTGCTTCGGTCACGACATTGAAGACCCGCGTGACCTGTTCAGTCTGAGAAAGTTTCTCCGGCCGATCGACCATTAGGGTGTTCGATGCCGTGGCCTCTGCACTGACGGGCAGGGCCGGGCCGGGGTTTGTCTCCCCATGTAAACCGGAATCGGTGGGGCGCTTGTTGGACGAAAAATTCGGCTCCTCGAAAGTCTTGACCACCCGGGAAACGGCGACCTCGACCTGTGGCGGCAACTCCGGCGCACCGTGCAGGCTGCTATTTGTCTTCGTCTCGAGTTCCGCTTTCGACATTACGACATGCTGCTTAGCAGCGTCTGTGCCAGAAGATCGCGTCAGGTTGCTAAAGAGCTTGTTTCCAGAGGAGAACGGCGCCTCCGTTTCCTCCGCCGGCCGGTCCGCGCGAGGCGCGGGCTTCGCGTCGGGGGAAGTTTTTGCCGCCTCCGATGCAGTTGGTTCAACGGGATCCGTTCCTGGCGCGACGCTTTCGCCGGGGATGGATGAAGCGCTTTTCGCTGGCGCTGTTTCCGCTCCCGCTACCTGCGAGCGCAACGGAACTGGGACAGGATTCGGGTTTTCCGAGCGCTCTGGAGCAGATTTGCGGTCAACCGGCGGCAGCGGCAACGGCTGCACTCGCAAGTCGACCATGCTCGTCGAGCTGATTTCGGCGCCAGTCGGTTCGTTAGGCTTGATCTTTCCCTTGTCGTTTTTGCCGGCGCGTTTCTCAGCCAGCGGCAAGTCCGGTAGATCCGGCTTTCGTCTGGTTTTTTCCGTTTCCGGCCCGGGACCGACCTGCGTCCGAACGAAGCCCGGCTTTTTTTCCGCCGGCAAATGACCCTCGAACTCCTCAATCTCCGCTTTCGGGCCTAACGAGGCCGGAAGATCGGCTGGCCGGGCCGCGCCCGCGCCGGCGATGTCAGGGGTCATCGCCTTCAGGTTGTTCACGCCTGGGGCGCTGCTTTCTTCAGCGGTTCGAGCAGGCGCAGTTTATCGGAAATGCGCGCCGCACGCTTCGCCATGCTCTCGTCCTTGTCCTGTTCCTTCGACATTTCCGCGAGGATGGCGCCCGCCGTCTCCGCTTTCATGAAGGAAAGAATTTTGACGATGGTGTTGTCATCCATCTCTTTGAAAATGGTGACCGCCGCGGTCGGTTTGATACTGGCATAGGTTTTCGCGAGGCTTTTGATGTTGCGAGCCTCCGACTCCTCGACCCGGGGAATGGTTTGCGAGATCTGATCGCGGATGGCCTCGATGTCGGCGCGCACTTTCTCGAGTTCCGCTTTCTCGGACTTGATCTGGGCCGAGAGTTTTCCGAGGTCGGTTTCCCGCAGGTCGAGTTTCTCCTGCTCTTTTTTCAGTTCCGCGACCATGCCATCCACGGCCGACGACTTGAAACTCCAGAGCGTGACCGGGAGCGGCTTTTCCTCGAGCAATCCGACCGAGGCGTTGAACTTGTCGCCGTTGAGATAGATCAGACCGGCGGTGGTGCCGACGTTCAAGATCGTCGCCAGAATTGCGACGATAAAAATGGAACCACGTGATTTCATGCCGCTGCCTCACTCCTTTTGCGAGCGAACCGCGCCATGACAGAATCATCGACTGCGTTCCGCTCCTGCTTCTCCGCTTCGGATTGGTGTTTCGCCTGCTGCTTCGAGCGCAGCCGCAACAAGACTTCGTGGGCCCGATTCGCCGCGAGGAGAGTCTGCAGGCAGACCGCGGCCGCCTTTTGAAAATGCTCGAGCCGCTCGGTCTTGCGTTCGCAAATGCCTTGCTGATAGCTGATCGCGTTCAGCGAGATGAGCTGATCGTTTTTCGTGCAGCGCTGGCCCCGGGTCGCGGCCAGGATTTCATGCAACCGGTGCAGTTCCGCCTGGGCATCGAACAAATCGCGCAGGGCACGCGAGACCGCGTTTGAAGCGCGAACGTATTCTTCCTGCGCTTCGCGCTCCTTGGCGGCCCGCAGTTCGAGCACGGACTCGAGTCGAAAAATGAAGCGTTTCATTTCAGGAGCGCTCCGATTTGTTGGAAACTTTCCGCCCGGCTGAATTTCTCGCCCATCTTTTGCCGGAGGAATTGCATGAGCGGCTCGTACTTCTCGATCGCGAGATCGATTTTTGGGTTGGTTCCCTTGGCGTAGGCCCCGATCGCGATCAGGTCTTCATGCTTGCGGTAGAGCGCGAGCAGGTCGCGCGCTTTGCCGGCCAGCTCGGACTCGTTAGGCGAGCTGATCTCGCGCACGAGACGGCTGACGCTTTCGAGCACGTCGATCGCCGGGAAATGGTTGCCCGTGGCGAGCGCGCGCGAGAGCACGATGTGTCCGTCGAGAATACCGCGAACCGCATCGGTGATCGGCTCGTTCATGTCGTCGCCTTCCACCAGCACGGTGTAAAAGGCGGTGATCGAGCCGCGCTCGCCGTTGCCGGTGCGTTCGAGCAGGCGCGGCAGGAGCGAGAAGACCGAGGGCGTGTAGCCGCGGCTGCTGGGCGGTTCGCCGACCGCGAGACCGATCTCGCGCTGCGCCATGGCGAAGCGCGTGACCGAGTCCATCATGAAAAAAACGTTCTTCCCCGCGTCGCGAAAATGCTCCGCGATCGAGGTCGCGAGCTGGGCCGCGCGCAGGCGCACCAGCGCCGGCTGGTCGGAGGTCGAGACGACGATGACGGAACGCGCCATGCCTTCTTCGCCGAGATCCTTGTCGATAAATTCGCGTAATTCGCGGCCGCGTTCGCCGATCAACGCGATCACATTCACGTCCGATTCCGCGCCGCGCGCCATCATTCCGAGGAGAGTCGATTTCCCGACGCCGCTGCCCGCGAAAATTCCCATCCGCTGTCCGCGACCCATCGGTGCAAAGACGTCGATCGCTTTCACGCCGGTCTGGAACGGGCGGTTGATCTGCTGCCGGAGCATCGGGCTGGGCGGCAAATTTTTCAGACCGCGAGTGAACTCGGCCCGGAGCGGCCCGCCGTTGTCGATCGGCTGGCCAAGCCCGTCGAGGACGCGCCCGATCAAGCCCGCGCCGACCGGCACCGCGCTGGAGAGACTGGCCGCGACCACTTCGCAGCCGGCGTGGACTTCGTTCATCTCGCCTAACGGCATGAGCAAAATGCGGTGATCGCGAAACCCGACCACCTCGGCCAGGCTGGCGGCTCCGCCGCGCTGCGATTGAATCCGGCAGACGTCGCCGAGCGCGACATCGGGGCCGTCGGACTCGATCACCAGGCCGGTGACCTGGCCGACGCGACCGATTTTTTGCGATAACTTCACCGCGCCGAGTTGGTGGCGGAACCGGTCGAGCACGGGCTGAAAATCAAGCATCGCGCTCATCGGAAAGCCTGCTCCACAGTCTTGAGCTTGGTCGCGATGCGGCCGTCGATCGCGCCATGGCGGCTGCGCACGATGCAGTCGCCAGGCGTCAGTTCGCTCTCGGCGCGGAATTCAATCTCGGGAAATTTTTCGCGGAAACGCGCGTCGGCACCCTCGATCAAGGCGAGATCGCGCGCGCAGAGGCTGACCTCGATCGTTTGCCGGCCTTCGCTGATTTCGCTGAGCAATTCCTCGATCAGGCGCAGGACCATTTCGCGATCGATCTCGGTCCTGGCCAGGACACGCCGAACGGCTTCGAGGGTCAACTCGGGCAGGGCGCGGCGCAGTTGATCGACGAGATCGTTATTCCGGTCGATCAGGGCGGCAAAAGTCTTGTCCTGCAAATGGAGAAGCTCCGCGCGCTGTTCGACGAGGTGTTGCTCCATCACCGCGGAAGTGTCGGCGCAGCCGCGCTGGTAGTTTTCATTTTTCACCGCCTCGAGTTCCGTTGTTTCGAGCGAAACAGGGAGTGGCGGACTCACCAACGTGACCTTGCGCAGCGGCCGGGAAAAGCGAATGGCCTCAGTTGCCGGCATTGGATTCGTCCTCGTTTTCGAGGCTGATTTCGTCGGCCTCCTCGAGTTTACGCACGACCAGGATGATCCGATCCTGCGCCGCGCTGATGTCCTTCGCCTTGATCGAGCCAAGCATGTCCATTTCCTCGCGCACGCTTTCGGCGGCGCGTTTCGAGACGGACTTGAGGAGGGCGTCGACGACGGCCGGCCGGGCGTTCTTCAGGGCCTTGGCCAGGTCGGCGGTATCGATCTCGCGCATCAGGCGCTGCAAGTCGGCCGGAGCGAGGCGGCCGAGATCGTCGAACCCGAAAATTTCCTTCCGAATCGCCGCGCCGAGAGCGGCGTTGCGTTCATCGACGCGGGCGAGGAGCGCCTTGCGCGATTCCTTGTCGAGCAGGTTCAAAATGTCGGCCGTGGCCTTGGCTCCGCCGTTGCGTTGCAGGCTTTGCGGAGCGCTCGTCGGCGGGCGGCGCCGGTGCAGATTCTTCGCCACGCGGGTGGCGATGTCGCGCGAGGTTTCATCCATCGCGCCGAGACGTTCGACCACCTGCTCGCGCTGTTCCGGCGTGAGCAGCTTGATGATTTCGGCCGCTTTCGCGGACTCGAGATTGGAGAGAATGAAAGCGATCGTCTGCGGCTGCTCGTTCTTGACCAGGTTCAGGACCTCGCGCACATCCAACTCCTGGATGTCGCCGTCGTCGCGGACGCGATTGCCGGGTGCGGCGCGCTCCATGATGCGGAGCGCGGCCTGACCGCCTTTCGCTTTTTCGAGGGTAGCCTGGGCAAAATCGACCCCGCCGAGGAGCGAGGTCGCGCCCTCGTAAACGACGCCGGCAAATTCCTGCACAACCGCGCGCTGGGTCGCATCGTCGAGGACGTTCAAGGTGGCGAGTTCGCGGCAAATGAGGTCGAGCTGCGGATCCGCAAAATGCTTCACCACCTCAGCGGCGGCGTCCGGACCGATCACGATCAGGAAGGCGGCCAGCTTTTGCGTTTTCGTTAGGGCGCTATAATCGATCGCGGCCATTTCACGATTTGCTGTTGCCGTTCGACATCCAGCCGCTCAAAGCAACGCCCACGTTAGCCGGCCGCTGGCGAATCATTTCGTTGAGCAGATCGGGTGTGATGTTGGCATTGCTGCCGGTAGTGCGATTGCCCCCGGCCGCTTGCAGGAGCTCAAACGGAATTTCGTCCGGCTTGGTCTGCTTCAGCATGCGGAGGAAGAAAAAGACAAGGAAGAGTGCGACGACGGCAGCGCCGGCATTTTTCAAGAGGCCGCTGTAGCTCGTGAGAAGGTCGCCCATCCCGCCGCTCTTCGGCACCGGCGGATTTTCAAAAGCCGTTTCCTCGATCGTGACCGAGCGCGCGACCTCCTGGGCGTTGTCGGATTTCACGCCGAGCGCGTTCGCGACCATCTTGCGCAGTGATTCGATTTCCTCCGGGGTGCGCGGCTTCTCTTTCGGCGCGATGAAGACCGCGGCGGAGAGACGGGTGATTCCGCCCGGAGCCCGGACCGCGTTGGTCGTCGTCCGGTTCAGCTCGTAGCTGTTGGTTTTGTTCTTGCGCGTCTGCTCGCTGTTTTTCCCGGTCTTATTCGCGTCGCTGGTCGCGCTGGTCGGCGTGTTTCCGCTGACTCCGACGGTGGAACCCTGGGCACTGCCCGCGCCATCCGATTCGTTCGTCGTGGTGCTGTCTTCGGTGGTCGATTCGTTGCGCAATACCTGGCCTTCCGGATCGTAAACTTCCTGCGTGCGCGTGCTGCTTTCGGTGTCGATCTCGGCCGAGACCCGGACGACCGCGTTGCCTGCGCCGAGCACTTTGGCGAGCATGGTTTCGACTTTGCTCGAGAAATAATCTTCGACGCCTTTGCGATATTTCATCTGCCCCGAGGCGGCGGCGAGCGCGCCGTCTTCCTTCAGATTTTCGGTGAGCAAATTGCCGCGGCTGTCGATCAGCGCGACGTCGTCGGCGTGCAGGCCTTCGACGGAATTTGCGACCAGGAAACGAATCGCGTTCACGTTCTCCTGCGGCAAACCGGAGCTGGTCGTGTCGATGAAAACGGAGGCGGTCGGCTTGGCTTTTTGGTCGGAAAAGAGGAGGCGGTTTTCCGGCATCACGATCATGACCCGGGCCGAGCGGATGCCGCGCAGCTGCGCAATGGTGCGCGAAAGTTCGCCCTGCAGCGCGCGGAGATAATTGGTCCGCTGCACGAAATCGCTGATCCCGAAATTGCTCCGGTCGAAGATTTCGTAGCCGACGCCTTCACCGGCGGGAATGCCTTTCGAGGCCAGGACCATGCGCAGTTTGTGCACCTGATCGGAAGCAACGTAGATCGACGTGCCGCCGGTCCCGATCTCGTATTGCACGCCCTGTTCCTGGACGGCAGCGGCGATTTCGGAGACATCCTTTTCGCCGAGGCGGCCGTAGAGCAGTTGCATCGACGGGCGATGCGCCCAGTAGGTGAGGGCAAACATGCCGCCGACCACGCAGGCCGCGGCCACCGAGAGCGTGATCCGCTGGTTGAGGCCGAGGTGGCCCCAGATTCGTTTCATCTGATCGAGAAAGCTTTTCATTTGTTAGGCTGCGGTCTGGAGTTTCAGCGTCAGACCTGCATCCGCATCAATTCCTGGTAGGAATCGACGAGTTTGTTGCGGACCTCGACCATGAGCGAGAAGGCGAGGCTGGCCTCCTGCATCGAGATCATTGCCTGGTGCAGATTGTTCGTTTCGCCGGTCAGGACCTTGGTCTGGTCGGCGGCGGCGGTCTTCATCTTGCCGTCCACTTCATGGACGGCGGATTCGATCAGGTTCGAAAAGGAGCCCGACTGGGTGGCGCCGCTGGCGTCGGTTTTGTGGATCCGGAGCGGTGAATCGCTCGCGCCGAGCGCGCCGGCGATGTTGAGATCGTTCCCGAGCGGGGCGGCAGAATTTTCCGCCCGCGGCAGGATTCGGCTGGCCAGGGCAGCAGCGTTATTAAAGATATTACTGATCACAATTAGCGCCCGATGGAGAGGGCCTTCATGGCCATTTGTTTGGCGTTGCGGATGACGGAGAGGTTGGCCTCGAAAGCGCGCGAGGCGCTCATCAGGTCGACCATTTCGGTCGCGATATTGACGTTAGGCATCTGCACCATGCCGTCCTTGTCCGCGTCGGGATGGCCGGGATTGTAAATCGTTTCCCCGGGCGAGTTGTCGTTCGAGACCTGAGCGATGCGGACGCCTTTGCCGCCGTCGCAATCGGGCTGGATGCAGGACTCGAAGGAAACGACTTTGCGTTTGTAAGGCAGGCCATCGACATCGCGCGTGGTGTGCGCGTTGGCGATGTTTTGCGCGACCAGATCCATCCGCGCTTTCTCCGCGGAAAGCGCGCTCGCGGTCATGTTTACGCCGGTGATGATGTTCATAAATTTTTAGATTTGCCGGCCGGTGATGGCGAGCTTGAGCTGGCGGAGCGACGCACTAACGAACTCGCCGAGGGTCTCGAATTGCATCGAGTTGCCGCTCATGGTGAGAAGTTCCTTGTCGAGGTTGACGGTGTTGCCGTCCGGGCGCTGGGCGACGGCGCTGCTGTCTTCCACCATCGTCGGCCGCGGGATCGCCTGCGGTTCGCCGGCGCGCAGCCGGGCGGCGAATTCGTCGTTGAAATTCTTCGGGAGATCGACCCGCTTGTAGCCGGGCGTCTCGATGTTGGCGATGTTCGAGGCGAGCGCCTGATGGCGGATGATGGTCGCGTCGAGCAGCTTCTTTTGCGCGACGTAGTTGGCGTCGGAGAAGAGCGCTTCAATCATGATGCAACAAGGCTAAGCAACGCCTATGCCACGGGACCGGCCGGCTCGGCGGGAGCGGACGAGACGCGGGAAAAAGACCCGCATGGTGATGGCAGCAAAGATCGGAATCATGACGAACGTTCGAGTGAATCAGTGGCCGATCGCCATCGACGCGCGCACATTCGCGGCCAGCATTTGCGTCTCCGGGCGGAGCTGGAGCGACTGGGTGAAACCATTGGCGGAATGCAAAGCGAGGCTGCCATCGGCGCCGATTTCGAGGTTGGTCCCCGGCGGCAAGTTTTGCCCGGCCAGCATCGACGAGACTTCCGGAGCGGAGAGGAGCTGCTGCATGAGTGCGCCGGTCGTGTTGTCGAGCTGCGATGGCTGCACGACAAACGCGCCCGAGAGGCTGCGCGTCTTCATGAGCGAATCGAACTCGACCCGCGGCGTCTGCTGGGCCGCGGGCTGGGCCTGGCTCGCCTTGTTCCAGTTCTCGAGAATGTTACTGGCGAGCGAAGTAATGCCGGAAATGATGAGTGGTGCCATATCCGCGAGTGCTAAGCACCGGACATGCCACGGCCCGGAAATGGCCTAACGAGATCGCGCCGCGGGCGCGTGCCTAACTATAAACCAACAAGCGCTGCGTGACTGAAGTACGCAGGTTGTGGTTCTTGATTTTCTCGATCGTGGGCGGATTGAGTTCCTGCCCTTCACCCATGAGAAGGAGACCACTCGGGCTGTAAATGCCGGTCGCGAGTCGCATCCCGGGACATAACTCTTCCACCAGAACTTCGCGAATCGTTCGCGGCACTTCTGCAGATGGAATCGAGCGGAGAAAAAGTCGGACTGCCTCCGGGTCAAAGGCCTTGCCCGATTGCTGCAGGAGGCTTTCCATGGCCGAGTCCTTCGGCACGCCGCATTCGACAAAATGGACCGCGACCGCCAGGCAGCGCGCGGTGCGCGGAATCATTTCGCCCGCAATACCGTCGGGATAACCGCGACCATCGAAACGCTCATGATGGGCGCGGATCGTTTCGCCCACGCCGCTAAGTTGATCGATAAAAGTGGCCAGAGTCTGGCCGTAAATCGGATGCTGCTGCAGCAGCTTTCGATCGTCACTCGTCAGGTCCCCCGGGTTGGCGAAGAACCGATGCAGCAAGGTGCGTTCAAAACCGATCAGGCCAATATCGTGGAGCCAGGCGCTGGCGATCAGCACCTGCTCTTCCTCCGCGGAGAAGTGGCCGCTCTTGACCATTCTCTGGCAAATCGCGACGACCTGCTTGGTGTGCTGCCCAAGAAGCGGATAAAACGTGCTGATAATGCGGTAACCCAGTTCGAGTGAGTGATCGAAATTGGCCTGCATCGCGGCGTGCGCCTCATCCAGGGCTCGATTCTTGGCGCCTAACTCTTCGAGCCTTGCTTGCAGCTCGGCATTGAGTTGTGCAGTCTGGGTCTGGAGCGCGGCATTATTAGTCAGCAAATCATGCCGATTAACCGCGTTATTCACCGTCGCGAGTAGTTCTGCACGCAACCAGGGCTTGGCCAGGAAGCGGAAGATTTCGCCATGATTAATCGCCTCGATGACTGCATCGGCCGAGAGGATTCCGGTGATCAGAATGCGCGAAGAATGCGGCTGGAGACGCTTCGCTTCCGCCAGCAATTGCGTGCCCAGCATGCCGGGCATCTTTTGGTCGCTAATGACCACGGCAAAGGAATGCGTGGCCAGGAGCTCGAGCGCTCGCGGCGCGGTGGACGAGACTTCCACCTCGTAACCTTCGCACTTCAGTTGCTCGGAAAGCGACTCGAGCACCGCAGAGTCATCATCTACCACAAGGATCGCCGCCCTAGAATGCGGGTTGATCATGGCACTAGACCTTGGCCCGGAAGGCTGTGGCGCTACCAGCTTCCTGTTGATAAGCGCGGCCGACATGAGTCAGGCGTTGACTTGCGTTCGTTAGGTCTTGGCGCTCACAACTCATGCGCGCGATTTGTTCCTGCGCGATCGCGAGGTTTTCTTCCTGCTGCGCGAGCAGGCGCTGAAAACGATCGACCGGCAGTGTAAGTCCACTGTCCGCGGCGAGAGCGAGAACAGCTTCGGAAATATCCGCTTTCTGGCTTTGCAGCCGGGCCAGGGCCTCAAGATTAATCTCGCGCAAGGCGACCCCTTCGTCCGTCGCCAGCCGCTCGTAATCCGCCAGCAAACGCCAGAATTTCCGGGCGGTCTTCATGCTGCGGCGCTGCTCGACTGCGCCAGCATTTGCGCCCAGGCGGCCCGGATCTGCCCGAGCAATCTTTCGGCCGTCCGAATCGGCCGCGCATCCTTGCGCAGGTTGGCGTCGGTCAACTGCGTGATCATGAAGTCATAGAGACTAAACATCCTCTCGGAAAATTCGCCCCCTTTCTCCAGGTCGAGAGTAGTCTGTAACTCCCGCAGAATCTTCTGCGCCTTGGTCAGGTTGTTATGAACGATCTCCAGCCGCTTCGGCAGGCTCTCTTCATTAAACCCCGCCCCGGCCGTCGCCATAAAACGCAGCGCTCCGTCAAAGAGCATGAGGACGAGCTGCGCCGGGGGCGCAGTCCCGACCGCGACAGCTTGATAACGCTTCGCCGATTCAGCTTTGTCCATGCTTGTTTGCCCGGCGCCGGAACGGTAAGGCGACCTCGATTAACCGAGATCAGTCGTTGAGACTGGCGGCTCCGTTATCGGAGGCATCGTCACGGGCGGCTCCACCACAGGCGGCATCGGCTCGCCACCGACGATCATGGCCGCGAGCTGCTGGAGCTGCGCTGGAGTCGGGTAATTTGGATCGGTCGCGAACTGCTTGGCGGCGGCCATTACTTCAGAACGCACATCGGGATTGTTTTTCCACGCTTCCGAGATGGTCTTGAATTGTTCCGGTTGGAACTCGTCGATCATGAACTGGTGCAGAGCATGTTTGCCCTGCGTCGAGGCCGGTTTCACTGTCGGCGGCATCGGGTTCTGCGACACACTATCAGTCGTTGTTGGTCTTATGTTCATTCTATTTCTCCTGCTTTGGTTTTTGTTTTTCGGTCTTAGTTAATAATTACAGTCGGAGTCAAAAGGCTGCGGAATGCTTCCCAGGCGACATACTTCGTAAAGCGCGAAGGACTTTGCAGCACCGCGAGGCCCGGGTCGCCATATTTGGCGATCGGAGGAGGCGGCGTGCTGGCCACGTAGTAACCCTCGGCCGCCTTGGCGGTGGCCAGGTTTCCGGCATCGAAGAGGTGATCAAACGACCAGCGCACCTCTCCTGTCTGGACATCAATCAGCTTGGAGCGGACACCGACTGAGATCGGTTTGTAGGGACGGTAATGAGTCAGATCGGTGAAAAGGACACCGTCGACTCCAAATTCGACGCGCAAAGTCGTGAGAAGCTCAGCCGGGCAAGACTTCCACAGAGGAAAAATGACTGCGGCCGAACCGCGCCTCGAGCATGGCACGGCTTATCGGCACTAACTCAAACATCGAAGTCTTGGCTAACTCCTGCCTGATGGCCGCATCAAGCTCGCTCAGCGCAGCCTCGAGCGATGTTTCGCTGGCGAGCGGCAGGACGGCCACGCGCCGCATCTGGACTCCCGAAACGTCGGAATGAAAACTGTGCATCGGTGGCAGCGGCTTGTAGACGTGTTTTTGCGTTTGCAGGCAACCGCCGAGAAGCACCACCGCTCCGAGAAAGACTAGAATTTTGAAGGAGGCTTTCACTACGATTTGGAGGTGGAACTGCTTCCAAAAGCATTGGCAAAGGCGGCCGATTGCTGCTGGATGAGGCTTTGGGCCTGCTCCATTGCGACAAAGCTGGCGATTAAGCGGTCCTGTTCCTGGAGAATCCGGCGTTCCATGGCCGCGATCTGCTGATCAATCGCAGTTGAGTCAGCAGTGAAGCGAGCAGTTTCGATCGCGATCAAGCCGTTTGTGCCAGTGACGGCGGTGACAAAAGTATTGATCGAAGAGACTAGTCCCCCCGTGCTGTTGAAAAGTGCCTGCACGCCGTCGGGCTGATTCTGTAAAGCTGCGTCGAGCTTGGTTTGATCGGTGATCTGGAGCTGCGAGCTTGTGCCAGCAAAGCCGATCCCCATTCCGTCCAGCCGCTGAATCGTGCCGGTCAGACCTGGGACTGCGTCAAAAACAATCTTGCGCAAGGACGAAGCGAGGCTCGTGACCTCGCGATTGCTCGAGAGAAGCGAGGTCTGAACCGTGGTCCCGGTGCTCGTGGTCAGGGTCTGGGAGTCGATGTAGCTTTGGACGGCGTTGTAAGCGTCGATGAAAGCCTGGACCTTTCCTTGGGCGCTGCTCGTGTCATTGGCGACCGTCACCGTTTGCGTGCCGGTAGAGTTAGCCGTTACGGAAAGCCCAGTGAGGCCGGTCAGCGACGCGTCGAAGACGTTGCTGCTGCTGATCAGAGTGGAGCCACCATCAACCTGCACGTTCGCGTTTTGCCCGCGGACGAGGGAGCCGGTCGTGTTTAGCCCCATCGCCTCGAGTAATCCGCCGGCGTCTTCGCTGACGGAGAGACCAATGTCGCCCGTGGCGTTATTGGTCAGGGTAAACTTATCGGAGACCTTGTCATAACTCGCGGTCACGCCGGCTCCAGCCTGGTTTATCTTTGTCAGGATACCCTGGATGGAATCGGTGTTGGCATTAAAGCCGATGGTCACGCCGTTGATCACGAAGGTGCCGTCACCATTCGAATCCACCACCGGAAGTTGCTTGAGCCGCGAGTTTACGAGCGCGGCATTGATGTCTACCACGCCGAGAGAACCAGTGCTCGAGACGGCGCCGGTTCCGTTGTTATAGAGTTTTACAGCGGCGAGGAAGTTACTGCTGTCGTTCGCACTCCCGAGAATGATTTCGCTTCCACTGTTGAACGAGATTTTATCGGTCGCCGGATCGTAGCTCGCCGTCACGCCGCCGTTGGTCGCGGTCGAGATCTTCTCAAACACGTCCTGGAGCGAATCGGTCGTTGCGATCGCCACTTGCGCGCCGTTAACGGTGAAATTCCCGGCGGTAATTGCGCTCTGCAGATTCATCGTCGCGAGTGTGACGCCGCTTACATCGCTCGTCGCGCTGATGGTGGCGCCCGCATCGGCCGCCCCGACCCGCTGCGCCTTGGTCGCAAGATTCAGAACGTTGAAGGTGTGTTGTCCCACTTCCGTTCCCGGATTGGCCGTGACCGACCAACTGGAGGTGGCATCGGCGAAAGTGGCAGCGCGCGTGAGGAAAACATTGCCGTCGCCCAACGCCTTGGCCGCGGTTTGCAGGGCCAGGAGATTGGTATTGATGGTGGCGAAGGCACTGATCTTATTGGTATCGACCGCCTGCTGAGCGCGCAGGTTCGTCTGCGGGATGCGCTCGGCCGCGATCAATTGCGTGATCAGTGACTGCCAGTCGAGGCCTGACGCCAATCCGGAAAGAAAAATACCTGGCATAACGAGAATGAGGGTTACCTAGGGAATCGGCAGAATCCGGAAAAGCTTAAGCGTTTTTTTTGACCCAGTTTCATCTCAGCAGGCAGGTTTGGTGCGAACGTTAAGCAGTCGCCGTGCCGAGCGCTGCCAAGAGCAGGCAAAAGGCGGGATTCACCCATGACGGCGCTGCGCGGGACCTGGAACATTATTCCGGCAAATTTTGCCGCTATCGCTCTTTCGCACCTTGAATAGGGGGCTGGAATGCAAATCGCTTAGTGAGGAAGCTGAATGAAATCGATCGCGCTCATAGCCGTCGCCCTTTTCCTGAACTTCAGCGCCGCGCTCGCCGCCGGGCGCGAGTCAATCGAGCCGCCTTTCGGCCTCTCGTGGGTCGAGAACCGCGCCCGGATCGCGCAGTTGATCGATGAAGCGAATGTGCGCCTGGCGCAGAAAGAAAAGATCGATGGCCGTGAAGTTTGGACGGTGGATGGCTTCGATCAGCCTGGGCTAAGCGCCGTTCTTTTCACCTTTGCGGGGGATAACCTTGATGAGCTCGAGCTCCAGTACCGCGATCCGAGCCTGGACCCTGGGCCAGTTCGGGGAATTCATGGAGCAGATCAAGCAAGAGCTCGATCTCAAGTATGGCCGCGGCGTGGTCCTGGCCCACTCGCGCGGGCCGGAAAAAGATGTCTCCCAGACCGTAGTGGGTTATCGCTGGCAACAGCCCAAGCAGGCGCTGGACCTTGTTTTTTACTCCGCCGAGCGCCAGCCGCTCGCCTTTCGTCTCCTCAGCATGCGCTACACTCCGGCGCCTCATTAAGCGGCCAGCGGCCGATAGTTAGTCGGGAAGAGGGTTATACCTTCCTGGCCGGAGCGATTCTTCAAAAAGAAAAGAAAATCGCTAAAGGGATTCCTTTCTTTGCCGATCCCTTTCCTTGTCGAGCGAATGCCCGGCAGGTGAGGTCAGCCACCGATTTCAAAATGGCCCGCCCGCGACACGGATGTCGCAATCAAACAAAACCAAGAAAGGTATAGATAACATGGGCTTATTCATTAACACCAACAGTGCGGCCATCAACGCCGCTTACAACCTCGGTAACAGTAACTCGATGCTCCAAAAGAGCCTCGCCCGCTTGTCCAGCGGTTCACGGATCGTCAACCCGGCCGATGACGCCGGTGGCCTGGCGGTTTCGATGAAACTGGCGGCAGCAATCAAACGCACCGACGCGGCCGGCACCAACGTGGCCAACGCCGGATCCTTCCTGCAGGTGCAGGACGGCGGGATGAAGACGGCGGGAGACATCCTGAGCCGTATCTCGGAGCTTAAATTGCTCTCGACTGACGTAACCAAGAGCGACACCGACCTCGCCAACTACGACACCGAGTTCACTGCGCTTAAAGAACAGCTGACGGCGATCACCTCGCAGAAGTTCAACGGAGTTGATCTCTTCGGCGGCGGTTCGCTCACGATCAACGCCTCGGAAGACGGCGAGCAGACGATCGACATCACCCAAGCGGACCTCGAAGACAACGTCGCGACGATCACCGACGCGGACACCCTCTCGGACCTCTCGGTCCAGGATACGGCTGACGCCCTCGCCAACGTGGCCGGCTCCCGCGCTCAGAACGGTGCGGAAAGCAGCCGCCTCGGTTTCGCGGCGCAGTTGCTCGCGACCAACGGTCAGAACCTGCAGGCCGCTAACAGCCGCATCACCGATGTGGACGTGGCCCAGGAATCGACCAACCTCGCGAAGAACACCATCCTGGTGCAGTTCGGCACCACGATGCTCGCGCAGGCCAACGCCAGCGCGCAGTCGGTCTTGAGACTCCTGCAGTAAGCGACCGCGCTTCCAGCGCGATCCAAATCCCGGAGCCCTTCTGTCCAAACCGGAAGGGCTCCGAACTTTTTTGAGCCTTTCATAAACCTGCGCCCCATTGGCAGGAAGATTGCTAAGTCACTACCATGCCAAAGCTTCGCGCTTCCATCTTTCTCTTCGCGTTGCTGGCGATCGCACTTTTCCCCAGCCGCCTGCCCGCCGGGGACGGAGGCGGGCCGCCGGCCCCGCGCCAGGAATTTCGCCAAAGCACCGTCTATCCCTACATTTTCGTGCCGGTCAGCTATCTCGAAACCGGAGGCCCGAAACAAATGCGCTTTGCCCGCGCCATCGCGGAATGCGCCCATCGTGATCCGCCTCCGCTTCCGGCCGCCACGCCCGCTCCCGCCATCAGTCCGATTGTCGATCTTCCGGAGAACAAGGAACCCGCTCCCATTGTCACCGTTGTCCCAGTCGCTCCGCCCACGCCGCCAGCCTTTCCGCCACCGGTCGACGCTCCCGCCGCGGGGGGTCCTGACCTGACCAAGATGCCGGACGAAGTCGTGACTTATTTCAAGAATCCCTACAATTCCGGCCCCAGAGGTCCGCACCTCTTCGACCCAATCTTCGAGCCTGGCTATCACGAGGGACCAAAAAGTAAGGCAAGCTACGAGGTAACCGATAAGCCGTGATCACTCTCACCCGACGGCTCCTATTTCTTACCTTTGTCGTGGCCGCGCCGTGCGCGCTGGCTAACGAGCATACGACTTCCGCCACCGACACTGCTGGTGCACCGCCGGCCGCGGCCTCCGCCACCGGCCTCCAGAGCGAGATCGCCGGCTATCGTCGCCTGGCGAGTGATGCTATCGCGCGCGGTAATCTCGAACTCGCCGAAACCTTCTTCCAGCGCCTCCTTTCGCTCGAAGCCCCGTCAAACATGAAGATCTCGGCCCTGCTTCAGATGGCCGACGAATACGAGAAACAACATGCGATCGCCAAGACGATCACGGTGCTCGAAGCCGTTCGCGACCTGGATCCGAGCGAGGTGAACATGCCACAACTCCTCCTCCGGCTAGGCGGTCTCTATCGCGAAGCCGGCCTCTACCAGTCCGCCATCTCCCGGTATTACGGCGTTTTGAACTCCGCCTTAAAGATCAGCCAGCCCACGCTCGAGCGATACAAGGACTCGACACAACTGGCGCAGTTTGAGATCGCCGAAACTTACTTCGCCTCCGGCGATTACGCCCAGGCCAATAAATTCTTCACCCTCCTCGGTAAACTCGATCTCACTCCGGACGACAAGGCGCGCGCGCTTTTTCGCTCCGCCTATTGCCTCTATCTCCTCGATGACAAGAAGGGCGCCGAATCATCGGCGCGCCAGTTTCTGGTGGATTACAAAGATACCAAGTTCGCTCCGGAGTGCCGTTACCTCCTGGCGCGAACGCTGACCGCGCTGGAGCGCCCGCAGGAGGCGATGGACGAAGTGCTGAAGCTCATGCAAGTGGAGCAAAAATCGCAGGAACAGGATCCCAAGACCTTTGCCTATTGGCAAAGCAAGGCGGGTAACCAAGTCGCCAACGATTTCTATCTCCATGGCGACTTTCAGCGCGCACTGACGATTTACCAGGCACTGGGCAAGCTGAACAATGCGCCCGACTGGCTCTGGCCGGTCATCTACCAAATGGGGCTTTGCTTCGAGCGTCTCCAATTGCCAGTCCGCGCGGCGGAGGCTTACGCCTTCATCACCGACGAATCGAAGAAAACTAAGGCCGCCCCATCCGAAGCACTCACCCAGGTGGTCAAGATGGCTACTTGGCGCAATCAACAACTCGACTGGAGGAAGGAGACCGAAGGACGCCTCGAGGCGCTGCTCGGCGGTCCGGATATCCCGGAGGCGATCAAAGTCTCATCCACACCTTGAGTCATCACGAATTTCGAGTTTTCGCGATTAAATAATGAAGTAACTAACATGGAAACGAAGAGCTATGAGGATGCCCCCCGGATACGCCGGGTGTTTGTTCCCAGACCTCTCTCCCAGATCATGAAAGAAGAAGCGGTATCCCAAATTCGTCTCTCGCCCGCGCCCGAGGTCGCGGCCAATGGCACTGAGGCGCTCGACCGCTACATCGCTCATGTGAAATGTCTCCCGCCAGCGCCGGTTGTCGCCACGCAATTGCTCAGCTTGTTCGCCGAAACGGATCGCGACGTCGATCGGATCGTCGAATTAATCGGCGTCGATCCGTCCCTGACGGCGGAGGTCTTGAAGCGTTGCAACAGTGCTTCCGTGGGTCTGGCCCGGCCGGTTCGCGACATGTTTGAAGCCGTCTTTCAGCTCGGCTTCTATGAAGTCTATTGCATCGTCATCGCCTCGGTCGGGTCGCGCTCGATGCTGATGTTGCAAGCCGAAAGCGGCTTCAAAACCGAAGATCTCTGGCGACATTCCGTGGCGACCGCCGCCGCCGCCGCGACCCTGGCCAAGCGGGTTCAGGTGCCGGAAGCGATGAGCTTCACTGCGGGGCTGCTGCACGATATTGGAAAGCTCGTTCTCAGTTCCGTCGAACGCCTTGTCTACGCCAATCTGATGCAGGGTGCGTCCCCGTCCGGGCCTGTTCTGGTCGCTGCCGAAGAAGCAAATCTGGGTTTCAACCACGCGGAATTGGGAGCACGACTCCTGGAGCGTTGGAATTTGCCGGCCGACGTCTGCGCCGCGGTCCGGTACCATCATTCCTGCGCCATGGCCGAAGCGCCGAGCCAGCCGCTTCCCGCCATCGTCCACCTGGCGAACGATCTTGCACATCAGTTCCTCGATAAATGCCCGGACGCGGCAGATATTTCCCTCTCCAGCGCCGCCGCCCTCGGGATCTTGAAATTGGGTGCGGATGATCTTCCTCGCTTGTCCGACGAAACGCGGGAAGCTTTCCAAGAAGTCGAAGCGCTTCTCCAGATGCAGCCCAAAGTCGCCTGCAAAGCTTAGGGTGACGAAAAAAGCAGCGCGCGCTGGCTCGACAGATGCTTGAACACTCCGCGAAACCACCTCAGTCGCATTAACCGCCTGCAAACATGTACGAAACGGTCGAAGCAACCTTGAACGAACACGTCGCTCTCTGCGAAGAAACCTACCAGCTTCTTTTCGAGGAGAACCGCATCCTGAAACAAACCGGGGAACCGCCCGACCGCGAGTTCCTGCGCGAAAAGCAGGGCCTCGTCCTGCGCTTCGACGTCTCTCATCGCGCGATCACCGAGGCCGACCGGAGCGAGACGCGGCACTTCCGGCACTCAATTGAAAAAGCGCAGCAAATCGTCCTGAAGACGCTGCTTCTCGATCGCGAAAACGAACAGCTTCTGCTCAAGTGCACTCTCGGCCGAAAACCGAAGCCCGCACCGCCCGCGGCCTCGCCTAACGACGTCGAAAAGACCTATCGGAAAGCGGCCCGCATCGACGTTTGATTTTCTTGCCCTCCCAGCGAAGCGGAGCATAGTAGACCCCGTTTTCCGGAGGCCAAGGGGGTATAGCTCAGTTGGTAGAGCGTCTCGTTCGCAATGAGAAGGTCAGGGGTTCGAATCCCCTTACCTCCAGCCTTCTTGGAGCGCAGCGGAAAGCGAAGGCTGCCCCGCCGTAGTTAGGCCAAATTCGTCGTTTCCTGCGCCGGGACTGGCTCAACTAAGGGCTCCGGGCTTCGCGGCGCGAGGGAATCCACGATCTGCTGCACGCGCGCGCCGGTTCCGCGCTCGAAGATGAAGATGGTGGCCGGGCCTTTGCCGTCCGGCGTGATGACCAGGTTCTCCGAGAGAAATTTCGGTTCCCGCGCCACGGTGCAGCCTTCGAGATGGATCGTTTGCGTGCGCAAACCCCAGCTTTTGCGCGCGACAAAAATGAGCTTGGCCGGGTCTTCCAGGGTCGCAATCAGGAGCCCGGACGAATTGGCCGGCACGCCCCGGAGCTTTTTCGTCACGCAGGGCACGGCCCAGGCGATCGTTTCGCCTAACAAATTTTCTTTCTTGAACGCCGCCGCGTAGCGCGAAGGCAGCGCGGTCGGCAAATCCGGCGTGGTGTCGCGGTCGGCCGGCCCGTTCAGCTTTTTCCAGATGAGCCAGAGTTTCACCCGCACGGCGCGCCAGATTTTCGGGGCGAAATAGAGCAGGATGGAAAGCAGGAGGACGAAGACGCCGAGCGCCCAGAGCGGGTTGAAATGGATCAGGGCCAATCCCGCCAGGACCGCGACGTCCTCCAGCAGGCTGAGCCCGATATTCGAAAACGGCTCGGGCGAAGCGTTCGTCACGAGCCGGGTGGAGGCTTTGGCGGAGTGGGTGACGAGGCTCGCGCCGCCCGCCGCGAGCGCGACCACGATGTCGAAGGCCGGGTCGGTTTGACCGAGGACACGGATCGCGAGCAGCGCGCCGCCAATCGGCCGGATGATGGTGTGGACCGTGTCCCAGGCCGAATCGACCCAGGGGATTTTGTCGGCGAAAAATTCCAGCACATACAAAGTGCCGGCGATCCAAAGAATGAGCGGGTTGCCGAGGATGGCGAGCGATTGATAGGACGGGGCGAGCACGATCCAGTGCTGGTTGATCGCGAGGCCGGTGACGAAAACCGTCAGGTAAAGATTGACGCCGGCAAGGCAAGCGAGACCGAGGGCGACGCCGAGCAGCTTGAGCTGGTCCACGCCGGAACTATGCGAGCGGAGCGGGCTAAGTCACGCGCTTTCGACGTCGAAGTTTTGACAGGATTCACAGGATTGGGAGGATTAAAAAAATCTTGTTAATCCACTTAATCCTGTCTCTTTCCTGCCCATGCTCGACATCCGCCTCATTCGTGAACAGCCCGACTTTGTCAAAAGCCGGCTCGCGACCCGTGGCGGCGACGATCAGCTCAAAATCGACGAAGTGCTGGCGGTCGATGCCGAGCGACGCAAGCTGGAAACCGCGCTGCAGCAATGCAACGCCGACCGGAAACGGCTGAGCAAAGAGATCGGCGCCGCGCGCGGCCGGGGCGAAGATTCCGGCCGCAGCGGAGGAACGTGTCCGGCAGATCGGGGACGAGGCCGCGGAACTCGTCAGGCAAGCCGCCGCGGCGGAGGAACGTCAGCGCGATTTGCTGCTCAACATTCCGAATCTCCCGCATGCCGACGCGCCGGTGGGAACGACCGCGGCGGAGAACCCGGTCATCCGGAGCTGGGGCGAGAAACCGCAGTTTGATTTTCCGGTGCTCGATCACGTCGCGCTCGGCGCGAAGCTGAAACTCTTCGACGCGGAACGGGCGACGAAGCTGAGCGGGAGCGGGTTCATTTGTTTCACCGGGCCCGGCGCGCGGCTGGAGCGAGCCCTGATTCAATTCATGCTCGATCTGCACACCCGCGAGCACGGCTACCTCGAAGTCAGCCCGCCCTTTCTCGTTAGGCGCGACTGCATGGTCGGGACGACGCAACTGCCGAAGTTCGAGGAGGACATGTACGGCCTCGAGGACGGCGCCATGTTTCTGGCCCCGACCGCGGAAGTGCCGGTGACGAATCTGCATCGCGAAGAGATCCTGGCCGCGGGTGATTTGCCGAAAAAATTCACCGCCTACACGCCCTGTTTCCGGCGCGAAGCCGGCTCGGCCGGGCGCGAGACCCGCGGCATCATTCGCGTGCACCAGTTCGACAAGGTCGAGCTGGTCAAAATCACCGCGCCGGAAAATTCCTATGCCGAACACGAAGCGCTGACGGCCGATGCCGAGCGCGTTCTGCAATCGTTAGGCCTGCATTATCGCGTGATCGAACTTTGCACCGGCGATCTCGGCTTTGGCTCGGCCAAGACCTACGACCTCGAGGTCTGGTCGCCGGGCCAGAACGCCTATCTCGAAGTTTCGAGCTGCTCGAACTTCGAGGATTTCCAGGCGCGCCGGATGAATCTGCGCTTCAAGGATGCGGACGGGAAAAATCGCTTCTGCCATACCCTGAACGGCTCCGGCACCGCCCTGCCGCGGCTCTTCGCCGCGCTGGTCGAGGCCTATCAGCAGGCGGATCGGATCGGTTCGCCTGCCGGAGAACGATCGCAGCGCTATTTTGGCGCGCGCGCGAGATTCGTTAGGCGAGGCGGCGTTTCGGCAAAGAGATCGAGCTGGCCGCGCTCGTTAGGCGGGGCGACCGATTCCGCCGTCGGCAGCGGCAATTCGAAGCCGAGGCGCTGGGCGAGACGCTGGCAGGTCTCGGGCGAAAACCCTTCGTAGTGATTATTCGCGAAGGTCCAGACGCTGCGGATCTCGTCGAGATGGTGCTGGATGCGCAGCGCCCAGCTGTCGAGCGCCGCCTCCCGTTTCCAGAGCAGCTTCCCGTAGCGATGAATGCGCTGACCCTGTTCGTCGTATTTCGTGACGGCATCGCCGAGGAGGCGAAGATAAAGAAAATCCGTCGTGATCGGCTGGAATTCGAAAGGCGCCTGGTTGCGTTCGTTGAGCGGGCTCATGTCGGACCAAACCCAGCAGACGCGATGTTTCTCGAGCAGCCGGATGAAGTTCGGCCGATGCCAGCCGCGTCCCGAAATTCAATCGCGAACCGAAAATCCGAGGGCAACTGCGCGACAAATTCCCGCAGCCCGATCTTTTCCTCCTTCGGTCCGTAGGACGGCGGCAATTGAATCAAGACGACGCGCAGCTTCGGCGCGAGCGGCTCGAGGGCGCGGAGAAAAGCCGTCAGCTCCGTCTGGCAATCGCGCAGCCGGCGCTGGTGGGTGATCTCGCGCGGCAGTTTGCAGCTGAAGCGAAAATGCGAGGGGGTCATTTCCATCCAGCGCTGAGCGACGGCGGCGGAAGGCGCACTGTAAAAGGTGGAGTCGATCTCGACCGCCGGGAAATAGCGGGCGTAATATTCCAGCCAGCGATTGGACGGCCAATCCTTCGGATAAAGCACCCCGCTCCATTCGTCGAAGCTCCAGGCGCACGTGCCGATCCGGATTTTCTGCTGCTCGGTCAGATTCAAAATGCGAGCGGGCCGACCGGCGCTGTCGCCAGGGTCACCCTGCGCTCTTAAAACGTATCGGATTCCGGGGTGCGGTCGCGCCTTTTCTCGCGCATTTTACGCGGGGGAAGCGGCCCCGGCCCGGCTTGACGGGCTGCGCATCGTTCATTACCCTGCGAATCCCAATGACCTATCGCGTTCGCTTCATCCTCTTGTTCGCCGCCGCCTGCGTGGCGTTTCCGGAGCGCAGCCCTGCTCCGGTCATCTTCCGCCCGAGCGAGAAGGTAAAATATAAAGCACCGGGCGAAGAAGAGATCAGCGGGAACGCAAATGAGCTTTACGCCCAGGCCGAAGCCGCGGAAAACGGCGGCAACCGCAGCCGGGCGATCAAGATTTACAAGCGCCTGGTCAAGCGCTACCCGCGCTCGGACAAGGCGCCGGAGGCGACCTTTCGCGCCGCCAAATTGACTGAGCTCGAGGGCAGTTTGATCAAGGCGGCCGCGATCTATCGCGGGCTGATGGAGAGCTATCCCCAGACGCCCCGATTCCAGGAAGCGATCGAGTCGCAATTCCGGATCGGCGAAACTCTGCTGAACGGAAAGAAGCGCAAAATTCTCGGCGTTCCGGTCGGCTCCACTCTCGACGAGGCGGTCGAAATCTTCGCCGCCATCGTGCGCAGCGCGCCCTATGGCCGCTACACGGCGCGGGCGCAGTTCGATATCGGCCGGGCGCGTGAGAAACAGGGCTCGCCCGATCTCGCGATCGACGCCTACCAATCGGTCGTGGAAAAATTCCCTAACGACCCGCTGGCGATCGATGCCCAGTACCAGATCGGCTACATCTGGCTGGCCGCGACCCGGGCCGGCACCTACGATCCGGCGGCGGCTGATCATGCCCGGACTGCTTTCCAGGATTTCCTTTTCCGCTATCCGAAAAGCGAAAAAGCCGCCCAGGCGCGTGAGAACCTGGGCCTGCTCAATCATCGCCTGACCAAAGGCTCGCTCGAAATCGCGAAGTATTACGACAAGGCGAAAAATTACCGCGCCGCCGTCCTTTATTACAATGAAGTGATCCGGCAACAGCCCGGCTCACCGGAGAGCGCAGTCGCGAAAACCCGGATCGAGCAACTGCGTTCGAAGGTCGGCGACGAGGCGATCAAATCGGCCGCCGAAATCGCGGAGCGCCGGGCCAAAGACGCCGTTCCGAAGAAGACCGTGGCCAAGTCCCTGGACGAGCCGCCTGTGCGCGAAGAACGCCCGCCCACCGCGCCCGAGATGCGCGGCAACCCGGACGAGATCGCACCTTTGCCGCCGCCCGGACCGGATTCCCTGCCGCCTCCGGCCACCACCGACAGCTCTCCTGCCCCCGACACCTCGATTTCGGCGGAGCCCTCCCCCACGCCCGAGGAATCGCCGACCCCATAGCGGTGAATAAACTTCTCGGCGCCGCTCTGCTCGTCCTCTCGTTAGGCGGATGCGCCGGTTATCACGTCGGGCCGATCCAGCCCTACGCCCTGCGCGAGGTGCACAGCATTGCGGTGCCGACGTTTGAAAACAGAACGCTCGTCCCGCGGATCGCCGTGCTCGTGACCGATACCGTGATCAAGCAATTCCAACAGGACGGCACCTATCGCATTGCCAGCGACGAGACCGCCGACGCCATCCTGAAAGGCGAGATCACCCGGATTTACCGTTCGCCGGCGCGTTCCGTGCGGGGCAATGTTCTGGCGACTAACGAGTTCAATCTCTCCCTGCGCGTGCGCTACACTCTGGTCGAACGCGGGACCGGCAAAGTCCTGGCCAATCCGGTGGAAGTTTCGGGAACGACCAGCTTTTTTGTCGGGCCCGACATCACCTCCGACGAACGACAGGCGCTCCCCCTGGCCGCGGAAGAGCTGGCCATCCGGCTCGTCAGCCAGCTGAGCGAAGGCTGGTGAACGTGACTGGCCAAGAAAAACTCTGGCGCATCCTTCAAGACAAGCTGGAGATGCTCCTGGCGGGCAATCAGCGGCCGGAAGCGTTGCGCGTGGCGGAGACCGCGCTCGAAATGGCGCAGCGCATCTTTCCCGAGGACCATCCCTCGCTCGCCCTGAGCTACGAGCGGCTCGGGCAGATCTACGACCAGCGCGATAAAGAGCCCGAGGCCAAGGCCTACCTCAGCCAGGCACTGGGGATCATGGAAAAAGTCGACCCGCCCGATCAGAGAGCCATTTTTCGCCTCTCGCGCCGGCTGGCCTATCTCTGCGATCTGGGCGGAAACGAAGAGGAAGCGATCAGTTACTACGAGAGAGCGATCCAGGCCGGAAGCGATCTCAGCAACGTGCCGCACTCCGATCTCGGCACGATGTTGAACAACGTCGCGCTCATCTATCGCCGGAGCGATCAGCAGAAGGCGGCCGAGCCGTATTACCTGCAGGCGCTCGCGCTCTACGAAAAGCAGGTCGGCCCCGAGCACTCGGATGTGGCCGCAGTCCTGAACAATCTGGGTGTTTTCTACACCAGCGAGGGCCGGCTGGAGGAAGCGGAGCAGATGCACCAGCGCGCGCTCGCGATTCGCCGCAAGACAAATCCCAAGGGCCACTCCGACATCGCGCAATCAAAGTGCAACCTTGCCGTGGTCTACCATTCGCGCGGCGATCTCACCCGCGCGGGGGAGCTTTACCAGGAATCGCTGCAACAATGGGAGGGCGTCGAAAAACCCTCCGAAGACTACGAAATCGTCGCCTCCAATTACGCCGATCTCCTGCGATCGTTAGGCAAAAGCCGCCGGGCCGGGGCGATCGAATCGCGCGCCCGGAAAATACGCGCGCGCAGGTAAGCGCGGCCAGAATCGCTGCTTGCGGTCAGAGCCGCGGCGGGCAATTTACAGGCCGCTCGGCGCAGCGCTCACGTGGCGGAATGGCAGACGCGTACGGCTCAGGACCGTATGGGGAAACCCGTGGAGGTTCGACTCCTCTCGTGAGCAGCGCGCGCTTCCACGGCTGCGGCCCGGCGTGTAGGGCGCGCCATTCTGGCCGCCCGGGGGTTGGCTCCGACGACTTTTTTCCCCCGGGCGGCCAAAATGGCGCGCCCTACACCTAACGACCGAAGAAACCGCGCAGCCCGCCCCGCGACTCCGGCTTTTGCCCGACCTGCGCCGGCCAGCATTCCACGATCTCGAGCGCGAGAAAGCGGAAGAGGGTGAGCCGGGCAAACTTGATGTCGAGCCGGAGATTTTTCGAGATCTGCGCGATCGAGCGGCTGCCGTTGAACTGCGAGGCAAACTGCGCTTCCGCCACCGTCAGACGCAACTCCTGCACGCGATCGAAACCATCGCGGGTGTAGGCCGGGATCGAGCCGGAATCGGAAAGCTCTTTCGTGTCGAGCGCCTGGTATTGCACAAAACGAAGCGTGCTCAGCGCCCATTGGTCGATGCTGTCGTCGGAGGCGGGCAGTTCGCTGGCAAATTCGGGCGATACCTGCTGCTCAAACATGAATCGAACCCGCTCCGTCCAGAGCTGCGAGAACAACCGTTGCCCGTAATGCTGCACGAGCTGCATGGCGGGCTCGCGCAGGATGAGCCCTTCGCGCGCCAGGGTAATGAAGATCGGGCATCCGTCGCTCGTTTGCCGCGCCCGCGCCGCCTCGATCCGCTCGCGATCCACGTTTAAGAGAGTGACGGGCGCTTCTTCGCAATAGAGTTGCGGATTACGGGTCGTGACGAGGACGACCTCGCCCTCGCGCGCCAGCAATTCGACCGAGTCCCGGCTCCAAAAGGCGCGCAGCGTGCCGGTGAGTTTTTCCCGGGCGATTGTCTGCAGTGCCCAGTGCAGGGAGAAGAAACTGGAGTCGCCGCAGAAATAGGCACCGCGAGAGGCGCGCTCGATTTCGTCTTCCGTCGGCACGGAGCTGGAGCAGAGGCAGGAGCGGGTTGCGCCGGTGCCGGAGGCGGAGTGGGTTTGGAGACGACGGCGGCAGCGGGCGGCGGCGTCGGTTTCGATTCCTGCCCTAACGAACTGGCGACCACCGATGGCGGAGCGCTCGGGGCCGGGCGCGGCGGCGGCGTCGGGCGCGGGCGGACCGGGGCGGCCGGTTTAAATTCGTTAGGCGCATTCTCCTGGCCAGGGAGGTGGCTGCGCACGGAGTTGATCAACGTTTCGGAGGTAAACGGTTTGTTCAAGGCGCCGATCACATTGGGAATTTCCGCGCTGTTGGGCTGTAGATCGCTCCCAAACCCCGACACGTACAAGACCGGGATTTTCGCTGTCTCCGGGTCGGCCACCAGTTTCCGGCAGACTTCGTCGCCTTTCATATCGGGCAGAATGAAATCGAGCAAAATCAGATCGGGCTTCTCGCTTCGGCTGATTTCCAACCCCTCCGCCGCGGTCGGCGCGGTCAGGACGCGATATTTCTGCTCATCCAGAATTTCCTTCACGAAACTGAGCAGCATCGCGCTGTCGTCGATCACCAGAATGGTCCGGGCCGCTTCGCCCGGCGAAGCCGTCTCCGTCGCGACAGGAACTTCCGTATGGCGCGACTCGTCGATCGTCCGCACCGCTTCCATCAGCAGCACCTGCCAATCGAGCTCAATCGTGTGCGGCATCCCGGGCGGGACCGGCACTTCGGAGATCATCCCGCCTTTCCAGTCGACGATTTCGTTAAACGCGGCCAACCCTTCCTTGCCCGGGGCAGTGGCGTTGCGCACCTGGCCGTGCTCGAAATAAACGCGCGCCTTTTCCCCGCGCGGGCCGGTGAACTCCAGCATCGAGGTCGCGCCGCTGATGCACTTGAGCTGAATAATATCCGCAATGTGCAGGTCACTGAGCGTGCCTTGGAAGCGTTCGCCTTCGCTCGTGTCGGCCGGAGCGAGCAAGGCCTCGACCAGCGTCATGAAATCCGCGCGCGGAAACGGTTTCTCGAGAAAATGAATCGCGCCCAGACCGGCCACCTGCTCGCGCTGCGCCGCGAAATGAATCGCCGTCAGGATAATGGCGCGAGCGTCGGGATGACTGGTGCGCAGGTCGTAGATGAATTCCTGCGCCAGATCGTAGGTCGCATCGACATCGAGGACGAAGAGGGCCGGCTTTTGGTCGACGACGAGTTGTTGCGCTTCGCCTAACGAAGCTGCGCGCCGCGCTATCGTGCCGGGAGCCGCTTCCTCCACGGCGGAGAGAATTTCGGCGGCGAGGGTCTCATCCGGTTCCAGGACGAGGACTTGCAGACGAGATGACGGAGAGGGTGCTGGAGTGCTGGCGGTACCTTGATTCACAATGGCGAAGATGGAGCAAGTGGCGAACCACCATGGCCGCCCCACCCCTGTCTCGCCCTAGAAATGACTGACCGCGGCGAAATGGAAAGTATTTTTTCGCGCAGAGCGAAAACCCGCCCAGCGCCGCAGTCGCAAAAGCAGGCGACCGCCAGCCTGTGCCGGCGGTCGCCCAAGCAGAGCCGTTAGTTCGTATGCACGCCGGTCGTGACCGCGTGGCCGTCGTCCGTCCGGACCGTCGTGGAACAGCTGGAGAAGACCGCAAGCATGAGAATGGCGCCGAGTGTGGAAAGAAGAATGGTTCGCATAATAATTGTGATGTTGGTTTAGCTAATATTCGTAAACGGCTTGTCGAGTGAGCGTCTCAAACCAAATTTTTGCCTGACGACTCGCCTCAGGCCGCAAAATGTTCGGCCAGCTCGCGCCGGCTGATTTTTCCCCGCTCGTTCGCCGGGAGGGTTTCCAAAAGGAAGATACGCTTCGGGACCTGCCACCCGCTCAAGCGGGTCCGGCAATATTCCAGCAGGGCCGCTTCGTCCGTTTGTTCCGCGGCCACCACGCAGGCGACAACCTCCTGATTCCGCAGGACGGACGCGCGACCAAATACCACCGCCTGCCGAACATCGGCATGCGCCAGAAGATGGGCCTCCACTTCCGCCGGGTTCACTTTTTTCCCCGCGACATTGATCACGTCCGAGAGCCGCCCCACGATCCGCACGCCCTGGTCGTTCATTGAGATCAGGTCGTCGGGCAAAAAAGATCCTTCGCCCAGTTTCGTCGGCTCCGGTTCCGGAAAATAACCGTCGCCCACCGCCGCGCTCCGAACCCGAACCTGTGTCGCCGGGGCCTCCGGATCGAGACGTTCCAATTCCACGCCACGCATCGGCGTTCCGACAAAACCTTCCGGCGCTCTCGTCGCCGCCCGGTCGTAGCAAATGCCGCCGCATTCCGAAGCGCCGTAAAAAGAGTGGATCGGCAGGCCAAATTTCGCCTGGAAATTTTCCGCGACCCGCCGGCTGAGCGGCGCGCCGGCGGAAATGCAAAGGCGCAGTTTCGGCAAGCGCCGGCGCATCGTTCATCTCGCTGAAGGCCTGGTAAAAGAGCGGCATTCCCGGGAAGACGGTGGCGCCGGTGCGCGCGAGATCATCGAGCACCGCGCGCGGGATGCGATCGTTGCTCATCACCATCGGCACTCCGCGCACGAGCAGGGGCGTGATCAGGTTGCTGAACCCGTAGGAATGCGACAACGGGATGACGGCGAAATTCAGGTCCGCCTCGGTGATGCCCATCGTGTCGCAGATCTGGGTCGCGTCGGCCAGGAGTTGCGCGCTGCGGAATCGAATCGCGCGCGGGGCCGCGGTCGTGCCGGACGTAAGCTTGAGCAGAACCGGCGGGCGCCCGCTCCAATCGATCGCCGGCTGGTCCGGCAGCCGTTCGACTCCGCTTTCCACCGTCGTGATGAGCGCCGTGGCGCGACAGGTTTGCAGGGCGGAAGCGCGTTCCTGGTCGCTCACCGTGCGCTCGAGCGGCAAGACCACGATCCCCCGGCGCAGGCACGCGAGAAGCAAGGCCGGCCAATGCGCGTGATTCCCAATCTGGACCGCAAGAATCTCCCCGGCGCTCAGATTTTGAAGCGCGCCGGTCTCATAGGCCCGGCTCCATTCCTCCACTTCCTCGAAACGGCAGAGGACCTTCCGTTGGGTATCGAAAATAGCGGGCGCACCGGCGTTTCGACCGAGCGTCTCGGCCCAGGCCGCGAGCAAGGGATCTTCCGCTATCGTCACTTGCGGCAGCCTGCTTTCGCGGCTACTTTGCCGGCTCTTTTCCTATGAAAACGGACATTCATCCTGAGTATCACCAGACGGATATTAGCTGCGCCTGCGGTGCGGTCTACCATACCCGTTCCACCCGCAAGGACATCAAGATCGGCATCTGCGCCGCCTGCCATCCGTTTTTCACCGGCGAACAAAAGTTTGTCGATACCGCGGGCCGGGTCGAGAAATTTGCCCGCCGCTACGGCAGCACGAAGGCGACCCGCGCCGGCGTCGCCAAAAAAGCTTAGCTCATTCCGCCTAACGAACGGTGACTCCGAACGCTTTCGGAGTCGCCGTTTTTGTTTATGGACTTCCAATCCCTCATCGCGCGCAAACGGGAACGCTTCCAGCAACTGGAAAGCGAGATTGCCGATCCGCACCTTTTCGACAACCGGAAGAAGGCCAGCGACACCATGCGCGAGCATTCCTCGATCAAGGAATTGCTCGCCAAATGGGAAGAGCTGGTGACCGCGCGCCGGCAATTGGACGACAACCGGGAACTCTCTGCCTCCCAGGACGCCGATCTCGCGCAGATGGCGCAGGAGGAAATCCCGGCGCTCGAGAAACGCGTGGCCGACCTTGAATTTGAGATTCAGGTCGCGCTTTTGCCGCCGGATGAAGCCGACGACCGCGATGCGATCGTGGAAATTCGCGGCGGCACCGGTGGCAGCGAGGCCGCTATTTTCGCGGCCGACCTTTACCGGATGTATAACCGCTACGCCGAAGCCGCCGGGCTCAAGATCGAAGACCTCGAACTGAGTCCGTCCGAACTGGGCGGCTTGAAGGAAGCCATTTTCAAAATCTCGGGGGAATCGGTTTTCCGGAAACTGCGCTACGAGAGCGGCGTCCATCGCGTCCAGCGCGTGCCCGCGACCGAAGCGCAGGGCCGCATTCACACTTCCACCGCGACCGTCGCCGTCCTGCCCGAGGCCGAAGAGGTCGATTTCGAGATTAAACCAGAGGATCTCCGGATCGAAGTTTGCCGCGCCGGCGGCCCCGGCGGGCAGGGCGTAAACACAACCGACTCCGCCGTCCAAGTGATGTACATCCCGACCGGCCGGATCGTCCGTTGCCAGGACGGACGCAGCCAGCAGAAGAACAAGGAGAAAGCGCTCAAAATTCTGCGCTCGCGCCTCCTCGAGGACAAAAAGCGCGAAGAAGAAGCGAAATATTCCGCCCATCGCAAAAGCCAGATCGGTTCCGGCGGCCGCGAGGAAAAAATCCGGACCTACAATTTCCCGCAGAACCGGATCACCGATCACCGGGTCGGGCTCACGCTTTACAATCTCGACCGCGTCATGGAAGGCGACCTCAACGAACTGCTCTCCACCCTCCAGCACGCCGACCTCGAGCAGCGGCTCAAGGAATCGGCCCTGGCCTAACGAGTGAGACGTGCACCTCGTCTTGTCATCCCGAGCCGCCGCAGGACGGCGAGGGACCTCCCAAGCAACGTGCGATCCGGTTCCAAAACGACGTCCGGGATGGCTTGCGAGGTCCCTCGCCGCGCTTCGCCGGCTCGGGATGACAATGTGAAATGACCGTCCTCGAAGTCCTGCAGTCGACCACCGCCTATTTCGAAAAGCGCGCGATCGAGAGCCCGCGGCTAAATGCCGAGCACCTTGTCGCGCATTCGTTAGGGAAGAAACGGATCGAGCTTTATCTCGATTTCGAGCGCCCGCTGGCCGAGACCGAACTGGCGCCGCTTCGCGAACTCGTTAGGCGCCGCGGCCAGGGTGAGCCGTTGCAGCATCTTCTCGGGAACGGTCGAATTCACCGACCACACCTTCGTTTCCGACAAACGCGCGCTCATCCCCCGTCCCGAGACCGAGCAACTGGTCGAATACCTCTGCGACCTCACCTGGCCGCAGAACCCGCGCATGCTCGACGTCGGCACCGGGAGCGGCGTCATCGCCCTCTCGCTCGCGGCGCATTTTCCCAGCGCGGAACTGCACGCAGTCGATCTTTCGCCCGACGCCCTCACCCTCGCCCGCGAAAATGCGGACCGCCTCGGCATCCCGGACCGAATCCATTTCATGCAAGGCCATCTGCTCGAGCCGATCGAAGGCAAATTCGACCTGATCGTGGCGAACCTGCCCTACGTCGCCGCGGGCGACGCCGCGTCAACTCGCGCCGGAGGTGCGGCACGACCCGGCGATGGCGCTTTACGGTGGCCCGGTCGGCGACGAACTCATCCGCGAACTGATCGCCACCGCGCCGCCTCATTTGAACAACGGCGCAACCCTCGCGCTCGAGATCGGGATCGACCAGGAACGCGGCCTTTCCGACTTCCTCGCCGCGCAGAATTACCACGACATTCGCTCTAAAAAGGACTATGCAGGGACCCCACGGTTCCTCTTCGCACGGCATGGATAAAATTCTCGTACACGGCGGTCATCCGCTCTCCGGCTCGATCAAGATCAGCGGCTCGAAAAATTCGGCCCTGCCGATCATCGCCGCCACTTTGCTCACGCGCGAACCGTGCGTCCTCCATCGCGTCCCCGACCTGAGCGACACGAATTACATGCTCCAAATCCTGATGCATCTCGGCGCGGAAGTGGAGCGGGCCAGCGGCACGGTGACGGTGAAGGCGGAGAAGGTGAATTCCGTCGCGCCCTACGAAGTCGTGCGCAAAATGCGGGCCTCGGTCTGCGTCATCGGGCCATTGTTAGGCCGATGCAAGGAAGCGACCGTCTCGCTTCCCGGCGGCTGCGTCATCGGCGATCGCCCGATCGATCTCCATCTCAAGGGTTTTGAAGGACTCGGCGCCGCCGTCCGGGTCGAAAACGGCAACGTCAAAGTCTTCGCTCCGAAATTGACCGGCGCGGTGATCAATCTGCGCGGAAAATTTGGCCCGACCGTTCTCGGGACCGACAACGTCATGATGGCCGCGGTCCTGGCCGAAGGCGTGACCGTGATCGAAGGCGCGGCCGCCGAGCCGGAAGTGTGCGACCTGGCCGATTTCCTGAACAAGATGGGCGCCAAGATCGAGGGCGCGGGCACGCGCCGCATCATCATCGAAGGCGTCAGCGAATTGCACGGCGCCGAGCACGACATCATCCCGGACCGGATCGAGACCGGCACTTTCCTGGTCGCGGGCGCGATCTGCGGCAAGGGCATCACTCTCAATCGCGTGCAACCCGAGCACGTCACCGCCGTGACCACCGCCCTGACGGAATCCGGATTCAAAATCGAAACGACCGCGAATTCGATCACGGTTTCGCCTAACGGCAGCCAGATGAAGCCGCTCGAGATCGTGACCGAACCGTATCCCGGTTTCCCGACCGACATGCAGGCGCAAATGTGCGCGCTTCTTTCCACCACGGAAGGGATCAGCGTGATCACGGAAAATGTTTTCCCGCAGCGCTACATGCACGTGGCGGAGTTGAAACGGATGGGCGCTTAGGTCCACGGTTCCTCTTCGCACGGCATGGATAAAATTCTCGTACATGGCGGTCATCCGCTCTCCGGCTCGATCAAGATCAGCGGCTCGAAAAATTCGGCCCTGCCGATCATCGCCGCCACTTTGCTCACGCGTGAGCCGTGCGTCCTGCATCGCGTCCCCGACCTGAGCGACACGAATTACATGCTCCAGATCCTGATGCATCTCGGCGCGGAAGTGGAACGGGCCAGTGGCACGGTGACGGTGAAGGCGGAGAAGGTGAATTCCGTTGCGCCCTACGAAGTCGTGCGCAAAATGCGGGCCTCGGTTTGCGTCATCGGGCCATTGTTAGGCCGCTGCAAGGAAGCGACCGTCTCGCTTCCCGGCGGCTGCGTTATCGGGGATCGCCCGATCGATCTCCATCTCAAAGGTTTTGAAGGACTCGGCGCCGCGGTCCGGGTCGAAAACGGCAACGTCAAAGTCTTCGCCCCGAAATTGACCGGCGCGGTGATCAATCTGCGCGGAAAATTTGGCCCGACCGTTCTCGGGACCGACAACGTCATGATGGCCGCGGTCCTGGCCGAAGGCGTGACCGTGATCGAAGGCGCGGCCGCCGAGCCGGAAGTGTGCGATCTGGCCGATTTCCTGAACAAGATGGGCGCCAAAATCGAGGGCGCGGGGACCCGCCGCATCATCATCGAAGGCGTCAGCGAATTGCACGGCGCCGAACACGACATCATCCCGGACCGGATCGAGACCGGCACGTTTCTGGTCGCAGGCGCAATCTGCGGCAAGGGCATCACTCTCAATCGCGTGCAACCCGAGCACGTCACCGCCGTGACCACCGCCCTGACGGAATCCGGATTCAAAATCGAAACGACCGCGAACTCGATCACTGTTTCGCCTAACGGCAGCCAGATGAAGCCGCTCGAGATCGTGACCGAACCGTATCCCGGTTTTCCGACCGACATGCAGGCGCAAATGTGCGCGCTTCTTTCCACCACCGAAGGGATCAGCGTGATCACGGAAAATGTTTTCCCGCAGCGCTACATGCACGTCGCGGAGTTAAAACGGATGGGCGCCCAGGTCCAGATCGAAGGTGCGACCGCGGTCATCCAAGGGCGTCGAGCGTCTTTATGGCGCGCCCGTGATGGCGAGCGATCTGCGCGCGTCCGCCGCCCTTGTTCTGGCGGGTTTGAAAGCGGAAGGCACGACGGAAGTGCACCGCGTTTATCACATCGATCGCGGTTACGAGCATCTCGACGAAAAGTTGAGTGAGCTTGGCGCACACATCGAACGTGTGAAAGAATAAGGCATGGAAACGATACCACCTTCTGTTCCAGCCACTTCGGCCAACACCCGCACCTGGCTGGTCCTCTGCCACGCCAGCGCGTTGCTCGGTCTTTTCTTCCACTTCCTCGGCCACATCTTCGGGCCGCTCATCGTCTGGATGGTGAAACGCCCGGAGTCGCCCGAGATCGACGCCCACGGCAAAGAATCGCTCAACTTCCAGCTCTCGATGCTGATCTACGACGTCGTCGCGTTCATCCTTTGCTTTGTCCTGATCGGAATCCCGATCCTGGTTTTGCTTTGGATCCTGAACACGGTCTTCGTCATCATCGCCTCGATCAAAGCGAGTGAAGGCGAGCTTTACCGCTACCCGTTCACGATCCGGTTCATCAAGTAGCTGCGGGAACCGGCTGTTGTAGACGCCTCCCTCTGGGAGGCGCGGGCGTGCGGGCGGAGGACATCTTTGGTTCCCGAGCGGAGCTTTCCCCCGCGTTTCGCAGAGCGAAACGTCTACAGGCGCAGCGCGACGATTTCGCCGGCAAACGGCCAGGTGTCGGGATCGTCGACCAAGCCCGCGCGCACCGGGTTCGCCCGCACATAATCCCATTTCTGATCGTAGCTCTCGTCGCTGCGCAAGACATGATCGAAAAATCCGCGCTGCCAGAAGGGATCTTCGGAGTTCGTTGCCGGCAGTGCTTTTTCCAGCGTCCGTTTCAGAACACCGACCCACTTCCCGAGATCAAAGTCCTGAGGCCCGGCGACAAACAGATGCAGATGATCCGGCATGATGACATAGCGGCCGACGGCGATCTGGAAATCGGTCGCCGCGCGATCGGCGAAACGCAACGAAGGCGCCGTGAAACCGCTCGTTAGCCAACCTCGGCCGTTTGCGATAGGTGCAACAGGTCACGAAAAAGACGGGGGCATCCGACAAAGATGCGATCGAGTCGTCGCGGAGGCCGGAAATATTTCATCGGAGCGTTGTAGACGTCTCCCTCTGGGAGGCGCGGATGTGCGGGTGGAAGACAGTTTACCACCGCGATCAACCCCCCCCCCCGCGTTTCGCAGAGCGAAACGTCTACAGCGCGCAGAGCGTCTTCATATTCTCGACGTCCTCGAGCAGCTCTTTGCCTTTCGGGGTCTCGAGGACCTTCGGGATTTTCTGGAAACGCCGGTCGCGCATGATGAAGCGAAACGCTTCCAACCCGATCTGGCCTTTCCCGATGTGTTCGTGACGATCGACCCGCGAGCCGCGCGCGGTCTTGGAATCGTTCAGGTGCAGGGCGACGAGCTGCGACAAGCCGATCGTGCGCTCGAACTCGCGAAACATTTTCCGCGTCCCCGCCTCACTCGTTAGGTCATAACCGGCCGCGAAGACGTGCGCGGTATCGAGACAGACACAGAGCCGTTCCGGCTCGCGCACGTTGGCGATGATCGCCGCCAGGTGCTCGAACGTATGCCCAAGGCACGAGCCCTGGCCGGCCGTCGTCTCGAGCGCGATCCGCGTTTTCACTTTCGGGATCCGGCGAAAGACCTGGTCGATCGATTTCACGACTTTCTCCAGCCCGGCCTCTTCGCCCGCGCCGAGATGCGCGCCCGGATGCAGCACGAGAAAGGGCAACCCGAGCTGGTCCGCGCGGGTCAATTCCTCGGACAAGGCGCGGATGGAGTTGGCCAGGAACTGCGGATTGGTCGCGGCCAGGTTGATCAAATAATTGGCGTGCGCGAAAACGGCGGACAATTCCGCCCGCTGCGAGTGCTCGAGAAACGCCGTGATTTCCTCCCGCGCAAAAGGCCGCGCGAACCACTGCATGTTGTTCTTCACGAAAATCTGCATCGCCGTGCATTCGATCGAACGCGCTCGCTCGATCGCGCGATGCACCCCGCCACCGATCGACATGTGCGCGCCTAACAAATGGCGCGCGGCTGCTATTTTCCCCGCCATCAGAACCGTTTCGGACGCCAGATCGGTTTCGTGAGGGTGCCGCCGCCGTGATACTCGAAGAGCTGGTAAAGCGGCGTCAGGAGCGCGCCCGGCCCGGTGGCATCGATCCGGATATCGAAGTCGAGTTTGTTCTTGAGAAAATCGACGTCGCCGTGACCGACCATCGCGAAAAGCTTGCCCGAGACGCGCAACTTGTCGGTGTGAATCACGCCCTCCTTGATCGAAAAAGGCGCGCTCGCTTCGTGCGCCACGCTGTAGCCGGCGCCGGCGAACATCTTGCTCACCAGCTCGGAGAGCGGACCGAAAATCGGAATCGCGAAGACGTTGCCATCCGTCACCTTGACCGAGCCGGTGCCCTTGAGAAAACGCGCGTCGCTTCCCACGCCGGTGAAATCAAATCGGCCGCTCAGGTCGCCCTCCGAAGTTTTGTATTTGAAATAGAGATCGGTCAGGGTCGGGAAGTCAGCGCCTTCCACTTCGATCTTCGCGCTGTAGTGGCGATCGTTTTTGGCTAACGAAATATCGGCACCGCCCGCCAGGTCGCCGGAAAATAGTTTTCCCTTCAAGCCGAGGATCTGGAGGCGGTCATCGGTGAAAAGCAACTGGCCGGCAATCCGGTCGAAGGGCAGGACCTGGTCGAGAAAGGTGTAATCCATCCCGGTCGGAGCATCGACGTCGAGCTGGAGATGGGTCTGCTTGCCCGGGCCGAACTGGACCACGCCATTTGCCTTCACGTGCGGCGTGCGATGGAAACGATAAGGCACGACGTGCTCCCAGAAGCGGGGCTCGATCCACATGATGGCTTCGGCCGGTTTCAGGGTTGTCTCCACATTCGTTAGGCGAAGTTCGCGTTTGGCGGCAGTGTAAGCGACCGAGCCCGTGCCGGTCCCTTCCTCGCGCGTCACGCGAAAATCTTCGACCGCGATGACGCCGTCGCCGAAACGCAGGTTGGCGCTGGCGCTGTTCATCCAGACGCCGCGAAAACGCGTCCGCCCGAGCGCGAAGCGTGCCCTCGCCCTGCCAGCTCGCCGGCTCGCGGCTCGTGCCGCGCAGACTGAGATGGATGTTGGGCGAACGCTGCCAGCCCCACTCGCGCAAAAAGGGTCGCGCCTTTTCCGGGAGGAGCGGCTCGAAAACGCTCGGCACGAGTGAGCTGTCGAGATTCAAACGGAAGTCGTCCGGCGCATCGAAAAGGTCGGCACTGAGCTGCCCGCTGCGATGACGCAGGCGGATGTCGCGCAACATGGTGCGCGCGCCGTCCCAGGCGAAATCGCAGGTCGCGCCTTCGAATTCGATCGCGCGCCAGGAAAATTTCTCGACCGCAAATTTGCCCACGACCTCGAATTTTTTCTCCGGCGCGCCGATCGTGGCCGAACCGGAAGCCTCGATTTGCGGCGGCGAATGGAATTTCGCGTCCCGCAACATCGCGCCGAGACCGAAACTGCCTAACAATTGCTTGAGCGCGACGCTGCTCCGGACGTTGAAGTCGGCCCGCCCGTTGACCCGGCTCCAGCTCGCGCTGCCGGCAAAGTCCCCGCTCGCGTCGCTCCACTCGAGTCGCGGGATCGTGCCGATGTGATCCTTCCACTCCGCTGCGAGGTAGAAATCCCGCGCCTCGTAATCGTCGCGCACGATCCGCGCGCCGCGGAGCGTGGCCTCGACGTGCGCGTCCTCCAACCGGGAGAGGTCGCCGGAAAATTTCACCTGCAATTCCGGCGCGCGTCGCCGGGTAGTTGAAAACCCTCCAGCAGGGTGACGAGATTTTGCAGCAGGCGGAGGCGGCGGGCTGCTTCCTCGGCGGAATCGGGCGAGGGCTGGTAATCTGCGCGCTTGATCAGCTGCCCGCTGGCCGAGATGCGCACCCCGCCGAAAACGCCCTCGGCCTGGCTGACCTCAATCCGTTCCGGCGGAAAATAAACGTGCGCCCGGAAATGTTTCAGCTCGGCATTGGAAACTTTCCCTGCGACCGGCGGGAGCGGGATGGTGAGGTCGCCGTTGCGGATGTCGAGCGCGTTCAGGAAAGGCTGGCGATGGAAAAGCGCGGCGTAATTGATATCGAGCGAAATCTCGCTCACCAGCGCGAGAGTTTTCTCCCGCTTCTTGTAATCGTAGATGCGGACATCGCGCGCGATCAGGCCGCGGAAAGGATCGAGGGTGAGCCGGCGGACGGAGGCCTCGACTCCGCGCTTGTGCAGCTCTTCGACGACAATGTTGCGCCAGTTGCGGCTGAAACCTTTTTTCGCCAGGTACCACCCGCCGGCGCCGAGGCCGCCGAGAACGAGAACGATCGTTAGGCGAATGAGGTTGTGGATCAGCCGGACCCGGGCCGGGCGGCGCAGGCGCCCGCGATGCAGCCGGGGCCGGGGCGGCGGCTGGTCGAGGGTGGCAGGCATGGGGATTCCTACGGGCAGGGCGGGTTATTTCAAGCGGGAGACGCGTCTGTAGACGCCTCCCTCTGGGAGGCGCGGGAGTTCGCCCCCGCTCCCGGTGTTTCCCCGTCCGCGAGGAGCAGGCCCGCGCTTCGCAGAGCGAAGCGTCTACACTTGCGCGCCGTTTCGGCTTAGGGTCACGGCTGCAAAATGACCATCTCGGATCTGCCGGCGGTAAACGCCTCCTTCAACGCCATCAGCACGATCTTCATTTCGTTAGGCTGGTGGTTCATCCGGCGCGGCTTTTGGCGGCAGCACATCGCCTGCATGATCACGGCCCTGGTTTCCTCCATTTTCTTTCTCGCCGGCTACCTCGTTTATCACGCTTACGCCGGCGAGAAATCCTCCGGCTACAGCGGGCTGATCGCGTGGCTTTATTTCCCGCTCCTCATCTCCCATGTCCTCCTCGCCTTTGTCACCCTGCCGCTCGTGATCATGACCCTGATCCCGGTCTTCCGCCGGCGCTGGGATAAACACCGGCGGATCGCGCGATGGACGATGCCGATCTGGCTTTACGTCTCGGTCACCGGGGTGCTGGTTTATTTTATCCTCTATCAATGGTTCCCGCCGGCCAGTCTTGCGCTCGGGCGCTAGTTGATGTTTGATCAGGCACGCCCAACGAGTGTGGGCAAATTATGGTGACAATCGCGACCTATAACGAACCGGCGAAGGCGAAACGATTGAAGGAGAAGTTTCAGGCGGCCGGGGTGAAGGCCGATCTGCATAACGAAGCCAACCTCCAGACCTTCGCTTTCATGTCGAAACCGCAGGCCAACGCCAAGGTGATGGTGGAGGAAGCGGATTTCCCGCGCGCCCAGGCCCTGATGGTGGAATGGGAAGCGGCCGATCCCGACATCGGCGCGATTCGTTGCCCGCAATGCAACTCGCCACGAATCGAATATCCGCAGCTGACCCGCAAATTCCTGACCCCGGCGCTGGCCGGAATTCTTTTCGCGATCAAGATGTTTCCGAAGGAATTTTATTGTCAGGATTGTCAATTCACCTGGACGAATGAGCCGGATCGTCCGCGCTATCGTTTTTGGAACCGGTTTTTCTCCGGCCCGGAAAACGAAGGGTCACAGGATCGCGGTTAATCGCCTAACGACCCCGGCCCCGCCGCTGGTCCGTGCCGTGAGAAGCCGTGTTTTGATTGCTTGATGAAATGGTTGTTCGCTCTTCTGCTCGCCGTCCTGATTTTCGGCGGCGCGGCGCTCTTTAGTTACAAAATCTTTATCCGGCCGGAACTGGTCATGCGGGCCGAGCTCAAATCGACCGCCACGCCGATCCCGGCCCCGGACATCAGCCTGCCGGAATTTCAAGGCGGCGGAGAAACTGAAGAACGAAGGCAAGCTGACCGAGGCGCGCGCGGCGTTGACGGCGTTCATCCAAAAATATCCCAGCGGTCAGCATGTCGGCGAAGCGCAGGACCTGCTCGGCGAGATCAACGTCCGCGTCCTCCTCTCCGATTATCCGGCGGCGGAAAAAGAGGAATACACCGTGCGCAGCGGCGACGTCCTGGCGCGGGTCGCGAACAAGTTCAAATCGACCCCGGAATTGATCATGCGGACCAATAACCTGAGCGGCACGATGCTCCGGATCGGCCAGAAGCTACTCATCTCGCATCCGGAATTTTCCATTCTCCTCCAGCGCACCGCGAAATACCTTTACCTGCTCGATCGCGAACATTTCTTTAAGCGTTATCGCATCCTGCACGAGAAACTGCCCGGCAAACCCGCGGCCAAAATCAACACCCGGGTGGTGGAAATCATGGCCTGGAAGAATGGCAAACGGGTCGGCCTGGCCAGCCCGCAGTTCCTCAACAGCACGCGCTGGGTCCGGCTTGGCGCCCCCGGTTTTGTGATTTATTCCGAGCCGGATGATGCCCATCCCATTCTCGACGTGCCGCCGCCGAGCGAGGGCCTGGGGATGGCGGCGTCCGACGTGGAAGAGTTGAGCAGCCTTGTAAACACGAAAACGGCTGTCACGATTGTGCAGTGAAACGTGCATCGTCCGACGCATTCGTAATTTAAGATCAGCGCTTCCCGGTTTAAGATTTTCGCCCACATGGATTCGCAACCGCTCGATTTTGAAAAACCGATCTTTGAGTTGCAGCGCCGGCTCCAGGAGCTCAAGTCGCATTCCGACAAGCACTCGATCGATTTCGATTCCGAAGTGGAATCGATGGAGCTGAAGATCCGCGAAACCCGCCGGATGATTTACGACAATCTCACCGCCTGGCAGCGGGTCCAGATCGCGCGCCATGTGCAGCGGCCGTTCGCGCTCGATTACATCGGCCGCTGTTTTACCGAATGGATTGAACTGCACGGCGACCGCGTCTTCGGCGACGACAAGGCCATGCCCTGCGGCCTGGCCAAACTCGGCCAGCAGCGTTGCGTCGTGGTCACGCAACAAAAGGGCCGCGACACGAAGGAAAACGTGAAGCGCAATTTCGGCTGCGCTTACCCGGAAGGTTATCGCAAGGCGCTGCGCATCATGCGGCTCGGGGAAAAATTTCAGCTCCCGGTGATCGCGCTCATCGATACCCCTGGCGCTTATCCGGGCATTGGCTCGGAGGAACGCCACATTGCCGAGGCGATCGCGGTCAATCTGCGCGAAATGATGGTGCTGCGCGTCCCGATCATCGCCTGCGTCATCGGCGAAGGCGGCTCCGGCGGCGCGCTCGGGATCGGCGTGGCCGACCGCGTCCTCATTCTCGAGAACGCTTATTATTCCGTCATCAGCCCGGAAGCCTGCTCCGCCATTTTGTGGAAAGATCGCAAGCACGCCCCGGAAGCGGCCGAGGCGCTCAAGCTCACTTCCCACGACCTGATGAAACTCGGCGTGGTCGACGAAGTGGTCCCGGAACCGGAAGGCGGCGCCCATCGCGACCACGACCTGGCCGCGGCCAATCTCGGCGGGGTGCTGCGCCGGAACCTGAAGCGGGCGATGGAAACGCCGATCGACGAGCTGCTCAAAGAGCGTTACGCCAAATTCCGCAAGCTCGGCAACTTCGCCGAGCCGAAGGTGAAAAACGGCGCCTAACGGCTCACGACCAGCACGACGCTGTAGACGTCTCCCTCTCGGAAGCGCGAGAGTTGTTCTGCCGCCAGCCCTGCCCCCGCGCTTCGCAGAGCGAAGCGTCTACAGCGCCGCCTCGAGCAGGAGCGGCTTCGGCGGCCGTTCCTTCATCCCCGGCGGCAGCGGCGGATACAAATAACGCAGCACCGCCTCGAAGCGCGCCCCCCACGCCCCTTCGCTGTGATCGCCGCCCTCGACTTCGGTGTATTGCAGGTCGTCATCCACTCGCCAGCCGCGTTCGACCAGTCGGTCGCGCAAATCGCGCGCCCGTTCCCAGCCCGGCTCGTTCGTTCCGGTATCGAGCCAGATCTTGAGCGGCGGCTTCTCTTTGAGTTTGTCGAGCATCCGGTAGATCACGCAGTCGTCCCACCAGATCGAGGGCGACATGACGGCGAGCCGGTTAAAAATCTCCGGGAACCAGAGGCCGAGCGAGAGAGTGGCCAGGCCCCCTAACGACGACCCGCCCAGGCCGGTAAATTCCGCCTCCGGGCGGGTCCGGTAGGTGCCGTCGATGAACGGCTTGAGTTCGTCGCGGAGGAAGGCGCCATATTTTCTCAGCATCCCGCGGCTCCGTTTCTTGCGCGGGGCGTTGGTGTCGATGATCCCGCGGCTGGGCGCGTATTCGTGGATCCGTTTCTCGCCCGTATTCGCCACCGCCACGATGATGAGCGGCTCGATCAGGCGCTTCGTTGTCAGGCGCTCGGCCGATTCGTCCGCGCCCCATTCCACCCCGGCAAACGAAGTCGCCGCGTCGAAAACGTTTTGCCCGTCGTGCAGGTACAGCACCGGGTAACGGCGCGTCCGCGAACGCCGGTAGCCGGGCGGCAGATAAACCTGCACGTCCCGCTTGTTCCGCAGGATGCGCGACTCAAACTGCGGGTGCGACTGGATGTTGCCGGTTAATGTGTGCTTTTCGTCCATCGAAGCCGGATGTTATCGGCGAGGAGAATCGTCTGCGCAAACGCTGGAGGTTGCACCGGAGTCGCCGAAAATTCTCATCGCCAACCGGCCCGCCCTCGCTTTTATTCGGCCTCGCGCATGAACGAACGTTACCTCCGCTGGTTTACCCCTCATTTGAGCCGTGACTTCGAGATGCTCGTTTTCGGCAACGGCGGCGGCCTGCCGCTCATTCTTTTTCCCACCTCCTTCGGCAATTTCCGCCAGTGCAAGGACTTCAACCTCGTCGACGCCTGCGCGCACTTCATCGACAGCGGCGCGGTCACGCTCTATTGCCCGGACGCGATCGATCTCGAAAGTTTCTATAACAAATCCATTCACCCGGCGGACCGGATGCGGACCCACAACGCCTACGAAAACGTCATCGTGCACGACGTGATGGATTTCGCGCGGCGCGAAGCCAATTGCCATCGGGTCGCGGTTTGCGGGGCCAGCCTTGGGGCCTATCACGCGGCCAACATCGCGTTTCGGCATCCCGATCTCGTCAGCCATCTCATCAGCATGAGCGGGGCGTTCGACATCAGCGATTTCTTTAACGGCTACCACGACGAGAATATTTATTTTAACAGCCCTTACCAGTACCTCCCGAACATGCCCGATACGTGGAAGTTCAACCACATGGGGATCATCATCGGAACCGGCGAATGGGATAACACCCGGCACGAAAGCCTCCGCCTGAGCGGACTCCTGAACGAAAAAGGAATCCAGCATTGGTTCGACGATCGCAAATGGTGCGGCCACGATTGGAATTACTGGCGCGACATGCTGCCCTTTTATCTCTCCAAGCTTTAGCACCGTTCACCCCGCAACCACCAACTACGCTTATGAAAAAAATCGGAATTCTTTACGGCCAGGAACACAGCTTTCCACCCGCCTTTGTCGCGCGAGTCAATGAAAAGACAGGAGGCCAGGGCATCATGGCCGAGCCGGTCCGGATCGATAAAGTCATCCAGGGCGAATCCGGCGGCTACGATGTCGTGATCGATCGCATTTCGCAGGACGTGCCCTTTTACCGCGCCTGGCTCAAGAACGAAGCGCTCACCGGCTGCGCCGTGGTGAACAATCCGTTTTGGTGGAGCGCGGACGAGAAGTTTTTCAACAACGCGCTCGCGACCAAGATCGGGGTCGGCGTCCCGAAAACGGTTCTGCTTCCCTCGCACTCGCTCCCGCCCGACACCAACGACGGCTCCTTCCGCAACCTCGCCTACCCGCTCGATTGGAACGCCATTTTCGCCTACGTCGGCTGGCCTGCGTTCTTCAAACCGTTCGCCGGCGGCGGATGGAAAAACGTCTACAAGCTGCATAATGCCGACGAATTTTTCCGGGCCTACAGCGAGACCGGGCAACTCGTCATGATGCTGCAGGAGGAAGTGAAATTTGATATGTATTTCCGCTGTTACTCGATCGATCAGCGGCATGTGCGGGTCATGAATTACGAGCCGCGCCATCCTTATCACCTGCGCTACCAGACCGATTGGCAGGCCCCGCGCGACGTCCTCGAAAAAGTCGAGCAAGGCGTGCTCGCCCTGAACCAATACCTCGGCTACGACTTGAACACGGTCGAGTTCGCGATGCGCGACGGCGTCCCGATGGCGATCGATTTCTGCAATCCCGCGCCCGACGCCGAGATCGCCTCGGTCGGCCAGGCTAACTTCGACTGGGTCGTCGAAGCCGTCTCGGAAATGGCGATCCGGAAAGCGAAAGAGCACGTCCCGGGGCGCGACAACCTGAGCTGGGGCAAGTTTGTCCAGGCCGCGGTGGCGAAGAAATCGTTAGGCGAAGGCGCCTGATCGATTGCGGGTGGAACGCTCTTCGGCTTTAGTGCAACAACGATGAGCATCGAAGTAAAAATCCCGGCGGTCGGTGAATCGATCGAGAGCGGTATCGTTTCCGTCTGGCACAAGAAGTCGGGCGAATACGTCGAGGCGGGCGAAGCGCTCCTCACCCTCGAGACCGACAAAGTCTCGACCGAGATCACGGCGGAAAAAGCCGGTCTCCTCGAGACCAAAGTGGACGAGGGCCAGGAAGTGAAAATCGGCGAAGTCGTGGCCACGATCGATGACAAGGCGAGCGCCCCGGCCAAAGAAGAAGCAAAGCCAGCCGCCGCCGCCCCTAACGACTCCAAGCCCGCCCCCGCCAAGGCCGCCGCGAAACGCTCGCCCAACGCCGAGGTTCTTTCCCCCGCGGTGAAACGCCTCACGACCGAAGAAAAGCTCGATCCCGCCGCCATCAGCGCCACCGGCAAAGGCGGTCGCCTGACGAAGGGCGACGTCCTCTCTCATCTCGAATCGAAGCCGGAGTCTTCTTCCACCGACGACCAGGAAAAGCCGCGCACTCTCGAAAAAGACCGTCACCCCCGAGCCGGCCGAGAGTTCAGGCGAAGAGCGATTCACCCGCAAGAAAATGTCGCCGCTGCGGCGCAAGATCGCGAGCCAGATGGTCATGTCGCAGCAGACCACCGCCACGCTCACCACCTTCAACGAGTGCGACATGAGCGAGGTCATGGCGTTCCGCAAAAAGGCGCAGGACAAATTCCAGGCCGATCATGGGGTCAAGCTTGGGTTCATGTCCTTCTTCATCAAAGCCGTCGTCGAAGGCCTCAAGGCCGTCCCGGCGATCAACAGCCGCATCGAAGGCGACGATTTCATTCTCAATCACTACTTCGACATCGGAGTCGCGGTCGGGACAGAGCGCGGTCTCGTCGTCCCGGTCGTGCGCGACGCCGACCAGAAAAGTTTCGCCGACCTCGAGCGCGACATCGCGGATTTCGCGGCCCGGGCGCGTGACGGCAAAATAAAGATCGAGGATTTGCAGGGCGGCACCTTCACCATCTCGAACGGCGGCGTTTACGGCTCACTCATGGGCACACCGATCCTCAACCCGCCGCAAAGCGGCATCCTCGGCATGCACGCCATCCAGCAGCGCCCAATCGCGGTGAAAGGCGAAGTCGTCGTCAAGCCGATGATGTATCTCGCGTTGAGCTACGATCACCGCGCGGTCGACGGCAAGGAAGCGGTCACGTTCCTCGTCAAAGTGAAGGAAGCGATCGAGAATCCGACCGCGCTCCTCCTCGACCTGTAGTCGCCTTCGTTAGGCGAACCCTTCTCCTGTTTGTCATCCTGAGCCCGGCGAAGCGCGGCGAAGGACCTCCCAAGCGACGTGCGACATCGCTTCCCAAGACGCCATCGCACGTCGCCAGAGAGGTCCCTCTCCGTCCTGCGGCGGATCGGGATGACAAGGAGGAGCGGTGCGCTTAGATAATACCTCCCCCGCCAACCAACCTTTCCCATCATGGATAAATTCGACGTCATCATCATCGGCTCCGGCCCGGGCGGCTATGTCGCGGCCATTCGTTCCGCGCAGCTCGGACTCAAAACCGCCATCATCGAGAAAGACAGCGAACTCGGCGGCACCTGCCTCAACGTCGGCTGCATCCCGAGCAAAGCGCTCCTCGCCTCGAGCGACCATTTCTCTTTTGCGAAAAACGAAGCCGCCAAGCACGGCATCGTCCTCGACAAGGTCGGCCTCGATCTCGCGACCATGCTCAGCCGCAAAGACAAGGTCGTAAAAACCCTCACCGGCGGCGTCCGCGCCCTGATGAAAGGCAACAAAGTCACCACCTTCACCGGCCTCGGCACCATCACCGAGCCGGGCAAAGTGCGGGTTCAGCCTAACGAAGGCGAGCCGGTCGAAGTCGCGGCCGAGCACATCGTCATCGCGACCGGGAGCGTGCCGATCAATCTCCCGAGCATGCCCTTCGATGGCCAAACGATCGTCAGCAGCACCGAAGCGCTTTGCTTCGAAAAACCGCCCGAAAAATTTCTCGTCATCGGCGCCGGCGCGATCGGTCTCGAGCTCGGCTCGGTCTGGGCTCGCCTCGGATCCGAGGTCACCGTGCTCGAATTTCTCCCGCGCATCGCGGTCGGGTTCGATCTCGAAGTTTCCAATCTCCTCCAGCGCGCCCTCACCGCGCAGGGGATGAAATTCCATCTCGAAACCAAGGTCGGCTCGGTCAAGGTCACGAACGGCCGCGCCATCGCCACCGCCAACAAAGGCGGCGAAGAACTCAATTTCGAGGCCGACAAAGTCCTCGTCTCGGTCGGCCGGCGCGCCTTTGCCGAAGGCGTCGGCGCGGACAAAATCGGCGTCGCGCTCGACGACCGCGGCCGGATCAAAGTCGACGAAAGTTACCGCACCAACGTCCCCGGCATCTACGCCATCGGCGACGTCATCCCCGGCCCGATGCTGGCGCACAAAGCGGAAGAGGAAGGCATCGCCTGCGTCGAACTGATCGCGGGTAAAGCCGGGCACGTGAATTACGACGTCATTCCCGGAATCATCTACACCAACCCGGAATTGGCCGGCGTCGGCATCACGGAAGATTTCGCGAAAGAAAAAGGCCTCAAGGTCCGGGTCGGCAAATTTCCTTTCCGCGCCAACGGCCGCGCGCTCGCCAACGCCGACGTCGAAGGCTTGGTGAAGTTTGTCGCGGACGAAGCGACCGATCGCATTCTCGGCGCCTCGATTCTTTCCCACGCCGCCTCGGAATTAATCGCGGAAATCGTCGCCGTGATGGAGTTCGGCGGCAGCAGCGAAGACCTCGGCCGCACCGTCCACGCGCACCCGACCTTGAGCGAAGCGGTCAAGGAAGCCGCCCTCGCGGTCGACAAGCACGCCATCCACATCGGCAACCGCTGACGATCTTTAAGTATGGCGGACGACTCCGACAAACTTTCCGGCGCGGAAGAATACATCGCGGCGGAGATCGAATTGTCCGAGCCGCTCGATCCCGAGCAGGAAAAAAACCTGCGCGATGCGTTGGCAAAACTCGACGCGCACGCGCTGGATTCCTGCGACATCGGCTCGCAAAAAATCTCGCTCTGTTACGACCCGACCCTCACGACCAAAGACGCGCTCCTGGCCGCGATCAAACAGGCCGGCGGGAAACTGAAGCACGTCGAGAGCGAGGGTTCGCCGCTCCTCTAGTCACTCCAGCCCGAGCGCCTTGCGCGCGTCGCGCGCGCGAACTTGAATCCGCCTAACGATTCCTCCGCCGGGAAGTCCTTCGTCAGGCCGAGGAACTGGAATTTCGTCCCGAGGAATTCCGGGTGAATCAGGGTCTGCAAGGCGCGGCTCTTTTCCGCCCCGGCGGAGGCGAGCGCGGCGTGGGTCGAGAGCAGCCCGGTGAGAAAATGATGCTGGTCGGTGAAGCCCGCGACGCGCAGCCCGCAAAGTTCCGCCTGCTCCGCCAGGCTGGTCCATTCGACATGCGTCGTGAGGTCGCTCTGCCCGACTCGTTCCAGGATCGAGGGCAGGACCCGATGATCGGCATAACATTGCAGCGTCCCGGTGCGGCGACTCGGCGCATAAAACTCGTCTCGCGGCAGGCCGTAATCGGCCAGCAGCACCACGCCGCGCTGCAACTTGCCCGCCAGCGCCTCGATCCAATCGAGCGCCGCCAGATTGATCTCCGTCTCGTAGCCGACCTCCGGCACGGGCGGAAGTTTCGTCAGGCGCTCCGCCAGGCGCGCGTCGGAGATCGGTCGATCGACCAAAGGTGAAACCGCACGAGGTTCGCTCCACCATCCGCTCGCTCCAGCGCCGCTCCGCGCCTTCCCCGGTCGCGACCAGGAGATGCACCGGCATGGCGTCGAGCAGTTCATTGGAAAAATGGACGCCGCAAAACGGCTCCATCGCGTCGAGCGATTCCACCCATTCCGTGCGCTCGGCAAACGGCCGCAGCACGCCCTCCTGCCGCTTCCGCAAGATCGCGAACGGCTCCACGATCCGGTAACGCACGCGTCGCGAAAAGATCCGGGTTCTGCTCGCGCAACGCCTCCAGCACATCGGTCGCGAACTCCCCGTGATGCGCCCCCTGCTCGACGATCACGAAATCGTCCGGCCGGTCCGAGCGTTTCCCAGATTTCGGCAAATTGCCCGGCCATCAATTTCCCGAACAGCGGCCCCACGCTCACGCTCGTGAAGTAATCGCCCCGCCGCCCGATCGCGCACCGGCCCGAGCTGTAATACCCGTGCTCCGGATGATAGAGCGCCTGCTCCATGAACCAGGCAAACGGCACCGGACCGCGCGCGCGGATCCCGTCGCGGATTTCGTGAATCAGTTCCTCGTTTCCTTCCATCGCTCCTGAACCGAGGGGATTCGCGTCCGCACTGTCCGACCGAACTCTTCCACCCCTCAACGCACTTGGCATTTTTCAGCAGTTTGCCGCTAGGTTGCGCGCGATCTCGATCTGGGCCTTCGCCCGCTCGCCGCATGCCTGTTGATTATTTCACGCCGACGGAATTTTCCCGCTACGACCGCCCTTGGTACGCGCGCCCGTGGGTTTATCTCCCGCTCGTCCTCGTCCTCGTCGTCGTCCTCGCCGGTCTCCTCGCCTTTCTCCCGGTCGCGGCTTCGCTCAGACAACAGGCCGCCGCGCTCGACCTGACCCATCTCGAAAAGATGGAATCGGCCAGCGTCATCGTCGACCGCAACAACAAGATCTTCGGCCAGATCTACGTCGAGAATCGCGAGACCGTCCCCTACGACCAGCTCCCGCCGAATCTCGTCAACGCCATCATCGCGACCGAGGACAACAAGTTTTACCAGCACCACGGCTACGACTTGTTAGGCATCGTCCGCGCCGCGCTCAAGAACGCTGGTCGCCGGCCACGTCCGCCAGGGCGCGAGCACGATCACCCAGCAGCTGGCGCGCAACAGTTTCGAGCTCAAGGGCAAAACTTTCCGCCGCAAGCTGCTCGAGATGTTCGTCGCCCGCCGGATCGAGGACAATTTCTCGAAGCAAAAAATCATGGAGCTTTACCTGAACCGGATCTATTTCGGCGGCGGGCTCTACGGCGCGGAAGCGGCCGCGCGCGGCTACTTCGACAAACCGGCGCGCGAGATGTCGCTCGCGGAATGCGCCACTCTCGCCGGCCTGGTCAAAAGCCCGAACAAACTCTCGCCCTGGTCGGACCGCGACGGCTTCGCGCGAGGCGCGCAATTTCGTCCTCAGCCGGATGCTCGAGCTCGGTTTCATCAACGATGGGCAATACCGCGAGCGCGCAGGCGCAGGAGCTGGTCACCGGCAACCGGCAAAACGCGCGCGGGCAAAACTACGCCATCGATTACATCCGCCAGCAGGTCATCGCCGCCGTCGGCTGGGATCGCGCGATGAGCGACGGCTTCCGCATCCACACCACGATCGACGCCGAGATGCAGGCCGCGGCCGAGAAATCGCTCCGCGCCCAGCTCGACGCGGCCGAGCAGACCCCGGGCTACGAGCATCAAACCTACGCGCAATACGCCGCCCTCCTGCAGGAACGCGCGAGAGCAAATCGCCTAACGAAAAGACAGCGCTCCGCCGCGCCGGAATATCTGCAGGGCGCGGTCATCGCGCTCGACAACCGAAGCGGCGGCATCCTTGCCCTCGTCGGCGGGCGCGATTTCGAGCATAACGAATACAACCGCGCCCTCCAGGCGCGCCGCCCGCCCGGCACCGCGATGCTGCCTTTTGTTTACGCCGCGGCTTTCGCGAAAGGACTTTTTCCCGGCTCGCTGGTGGAAGATTCCGCGCTCGATAATCGCACCGTCATGATCGGCGGCACGACCGGCATCCTCGGCGAATGGGGACCGGAGAACGCGGACAACCGCTACGAAGGCCAGATCACCGCGCGCGAGGCGCTGGCCAAATCGAAGAACGGCGCGGCCGTCCGCATCGGCACCAACGCCGGGCTCGACGCCGTCACCCAGCTCGTCCATGCCGCCGGGGTGGAAAGCAAATTGCGCCCCTACCCCGCGACCTTTCTCGGGAGCAGCGTGATCACCCTGGCCGAGCTGGCCCGCGCCTACACCATTTTCCCTAACGAAGGCTCGCGCGCCGCCCGCGCCCCACATTCTCGACCGGATCGAGGACAAGCAGGGCCACGTCGTCTGGCAAACCGAGCGCGACGAGCAGCACGCACCCGTGATCAAGCCGGAGATCGCCTACGAAGTGACCTCCTGCCTGACCGATGCGCTGACGGAAGGAACCGGCCAGCTCGCCTACCAAAAATATGGGCTGAAGAAATTCCCCGCCGCCGGCAAAACCGGCACCGCCTACGATTTCACCGACGCGCTTTTTGCCGGCTACGACTCGGCCGTGACCTGCGCGGTCTGGGCGGGATTCGACAAGCCGGAGAAAATTTATCGCGGCGCCTTCGGCAGCGTCATCGCGCTGCCGGTCTGGGTGGACGTCATGAACGCTTCGCTCGCGCGCTATCCGCCGCAGCCGTTTCCCGTCCCGCCCGGCCTGCACAAGGTCGAGATCTGTTCCAAGTCCGGCCTGCTCGCGACCGACAAATGCTACGAAGACGTGCAAAGCGCGAGCGGCGATCTCGTGAAACGCCGGACCAGCTATATGGAATTCGCGACCGACGAACAGATGCCGGCCGATGGCTGCGACGTCCACGGCGATTCGGTCCGGACGCAGCTGGTGAAAAAATTTGAAGAAGGCCAATGGCCGCGGGCCGCGCTCGCGGTCGATACCAACGAAGTCGCGCCCGGTCACGATGCAGGGACCGACGCTGCTGGCGGAGGACGATCCCTACGACGCGATCGGCTCGACCTTTAAGCCGAAGACGGTGGCCGCGACAGGAGGCCGCAACGAGCCTGGCTTCGATCCCGATAAACCAGTCAAGCGCGCCATCCCGGTCGCGCCCGAGCCCGAGACACGATCGAAGTGCGCCGCGCGCAACCGGTGCGACCGATCGACGACCAATGGCGAGCCTCTGATTCAAAACGAGCCGCCCGCGCCGCTCGATTTCGGTGACGACAATGAAAGACGGCCGGAGCGCGATTTTCGTCTCACGGTCCTCAATCCCGGGGGCCGCGATCGGGCGCAGGATTTTTCGTTAGGGAGCAATCGCGCCGGACGAGCAGGAGCATGCGCCGGTCAATTTCCACGGCTACGCCGCCTGCACCGGCGGCGTCTTTCGAGCGCGATGTCGCGCGCGCGATCGCGGCCAGGCGCCCCGTGCTGCTTCTCCTGCGCGGCGATTTCAAGGAGACGCAGCGCGCGCTCCGTGCAACTGAAAAAGGCGAAGCTGCCGGTCGCGGTTTCCTTCAAGGAAACCGGCCTGCACCAGATCGCGCAACAACTGGGCGACCCGAAACGGGCGGCGCGTTTCCGCGAGATCGTGCAGGCGGCCGACGGTTGCCTGGCCGCGACGCCCGATGCGCTCGCCTTTTACGGCCGCGGGCGAATTCATCCCGACGCCTTATCCGATCGACGATTCGCGCTGGGATTTTTCGCGGCCGTTAGGCGAACGCCGCGGAATTTTTGTCGGGACCCGGGAATGGGATACGCCCTCGCGCCACCATCTGGCCGCGCTCGTCCTCGCCGCCGGACTGGGCGAACCCATCACGGTTTTCGACGAGGAACCGAAGCGTTGCCGCAAAATCCTGGGGGCGATGGGGGTCCCGCGCGATTCGCTGCGGATTCTCGAGAAGCGCCTGCCTTATCGCGATTACCTGGCCGAGATGGCGCGGCACAGGATCGTCCTGCAAGCCGACAAAAGCAGCGTGCCCGGGCAGGTGGCGGGCGACGCCTTGCTTTGTCGCCTGCCTTGCGTCGGCGGCGATGGCGCGATCGAACGGATCGCCTTTCCCGCGACCTGCGGACACGGGCGCTCGTTAGGCGAATTGGCCGACCTGGCGGAGCGGCTGCTGCGGAGCCGGATTTCACGACGAGATCGACGAATCGCAGTCGGCGCGCGAGCGCAGCGGTTTCGCGTCGTCGCGCGAGCAGACTCGAGCTTTCTTCGCAAATTGTAGGGCGGGCGCTCCGCCTGCCGAGGCTTCGTTCGCGACCGTCGCAGGCGGCAGAGCGCTTGCCCTACAATTCGATCGCTTCGCGATAGATCTCCTCCAGCGCCCGACCTGCGCGCGTCTGCTCGAACCTCGCCGCGATGGCGTGCGCGCCGGCTTGCGCCAGGCGGCTCAGGTCCTCCGGCTGCCTCGTCCATTCTCGCAACGCCTCGGCCAGCGCCGCGTGATCGCGCTCTTCGACCAGGACGCCGCTCACGCCATCCTCGATCGCTTCCGGGATGCCGCCGTGCCTGGTCGCGAAAACCGGCAGGCCGCTCGCCATCGCTTCGAGCATGGAATTCGGGACGCCTTCCTGGTTGCCATCCGCGCCCAGTTCGCTCGGGTGCAGGAAAATGTGCGACTCGAAAAAAGCCTCGCGCAATTGCGCCTGCGAAAGAAAGCCGGCGAAACGGACCCGATCCTGCATGCCGAGTTCGCGCGCCAGTTCCTCGAGCTCGTCTCGCATCGGCCCTTCGCCCGCGATCGTAAAGACGGCCGCCGGATTTTGCTGCCTGAAATTTCGCGAAGGCGCGCAGACTGGTGGCGAAGCCTTTTTTCTCGATCAGCCGGCCGGCCTGGAGGAATTTCCAGGCGCCGTCGTTAGGCCAAACGCGCTCCCGAAAGGGAAGATCGTCGAGCGGGATGCCGGTGCGTTGCAGCCGGATCTTTTCCTGCGGGCAGCCGAGGTCGCCGAGAGCGCGGGCGAGCGATTCCGAGCGAACAAGGACAAGCCGCGCCGCCGCCAGCATCTCGCGGGTCGCGGCGCGGTAATGCGGTTTGTCGAGCTCGACCATGACGTCGGCGCCGTGGAAGGAGACGACGGTCGGCTTGCGCCAGTGCAGGATGAGCGGCAGGAGATGGACCGCGATGTGCCCGAAATAAATGTGGAGCAACTGCGCCTCGTTCTCGTCCAGCAGGCGCCGGATCTGCATCACCTCCCGGTGCGACATCTGCCAGGGCGCGTCCCGCATTGTGCGAAACCAGAAGCGTCGCAGAAAATGCGTCGCCGGTTTTCCCACCACGAAGACCGGCTCAAACGGAAAGCGCTCCGCTTCCTCGCGCTTCTGCGCGATCACGATGGGGCGAAAGCGCTCCAGCGCCGTGATTTGCCGGTAGATGTGCAGCATCTCCGGCTTGAGAAACGTCGCGCAATAAGAGGCGACGACAGGCGGAGAATCAGGCACGCCTAACGTTCAACGCAAGCGTGCGCCGTTCAACTCAATGCGATCGAGCGGCTCGCATCTACCAGCTCCAGGCAAAGAGCACGATGCCCTTTGGTTTGCCCGGATCGTTCGGATCGTGGGAGACGCGCTCGTTCCCATTTCCGTATTCGGCCGGCGCGGCCGGATTGATCAATTGAATCGGCTGGCCGGTGCGAAGCGCGATCTGCACTGCTCCTTCGGTCGGAACAATCGGCGCGGCCGAAGGCGGCCTTGGCTTGGGCAGCTCCGTCTCGACGCGGCCTGCGGTGTGTCGTGGTCACCGTCGTTGGTTAACTCCTGCCCAAACGCGACACTGCTCGCGGCGGCCAGGAAAATACTGAGGAATGCTTTCTTCATAATTGTTCTCCCCGAGGTTTGGCCGCGCGCGCAATGGCTTGCTCACGCCCTGCCCTCACCCCACAATTATAGTTCGATGGATTACATTGAAAAGGCCGCACGTGTCCTTGATTTAGAAATTTCTGAGCTGCAGCGGCTCCGCGGGCGCCTGGGCGAAAGTTTCATCCGGGCGGTCGATCTGATTAGAAAAGCGGTCGAGACCCGCGGCAAAGTCATCGTCCTCGGCGTCGGGAAATCCGGGCACATCGGGGAAAAAATCGCCGCCACCCTCACCAGCACCGGCTCGCCCGCCGTCGTCCTGAATTCGCTCAACGCCCTCCACGGCGATCTCGGGATGGTCGCGGATGGCGACGTCATCCTCGCGCTCAGCTACAGCGGCGAGACGGAAGAATTGCTCCGCATTCTCCCGCCATCGCCCGTTTCCAGGTGGACGTGATCGCGATCTGCGGCGCGGCCGACTCGACCCTCGCGCAAAATTGCGACGTCCTGCTCGACGTCAACGTGGAACAGGAAGCCTGTCCGCTGAACCTCGCGCCGACCTCGAGCACGACCGTCATGCTCGCCCTCGGCGACGCGCTCGCCATGGTCCTGCTCGAGGCGCGCGGTTTTCAGAAAGAGGATTTCGCCAAGTTTCATCCCGCCGGAATGGTCGGGCGCAGCCTGCTCCTGCGCGTGCACCAGATCATGCGGCCGCGCGCCGCTCTCGCGCTCGTTAGGCCGGAGGATAACATTCGCGCCGTCCTGGAATTGATGACTTCGCTCCGCGCCGGCGCCGCGGTTATCGCCGGACCCGATGAACAATTGCTCGGGATTTTTACCCACGGCGATTTCGTCCGGCATTTCCAGACCGATCCGCGGGTCGGCGAACGGCTCGTGGCCGACCTGATGACGCTCAACCCGGTCGTGGTGCACCAGGACAAATTGGCCGTCGAAGTGCTCAACCTGCTCGAGCGCCACCGGATCGATGATCTCGTGGTGGTCGACGACAAAGGCGTGCCGGTCGGGATTGTCGACTCGCAGGACCTGACGAAGCTGAAGCTGCTTTAGGCACCCACGCCGATCGCAAAACCGGCGTCCGCACAAAGGAAATCTTGTCATCCCGAGCCGCGGAGACGGCGAGGGACCTCGCAGGCGTCGATCGGCTTCCGCCTCGGATGTGATCGCACTTCTGGCGGATCGTTAGGCGACGAGGACACTGATCGCATATTGCGAGGTCCCTCGCCGTCTGCGCGGCTCGGGATGACAAATGGAAAAGCGACCGCTCTCGGCGCTGACTTGTAACTCGCCGCCCTCAACTAAGAATCTCACCTCTATGGCCGCCGCGAACGATCTCCGCAAAGGACAAGCAATTAAATACAACGGGAATACCGCCATCGTCCTCGATGTGCAGCACCGCACCCCGGGCAACCTGCGCGCCTTTGTCCAGGCCATCATCCGCTACATCAACACCGGCAAAAGCGCCGATGTCCGCTTCGGCTCGACCGACAAGGTGGAACTGGTCGACGTCTCGCGCACCACGCTCGAGTTCAGCTACAAGGACAACACCGGTTACCATTTCATGGACCCGAGCACCTACGAGACGATCACGCTCGACGAGCACCTCCTGAGCGAGGCGAAGGGTTACCTGGTCGAGAATCTGCCGGTCGAAGTCCTCTTCACGGAAGGCCGGCCGGTCCAGGTGGAATTGCCCTCCTCCGTCCAGGTCAAGGTCGTCGAAGCGCCGGAAGGTCTGCGCGGCGACACCGCGAGCAACGTGACCAAGCCCGCCCTGCTCGAGACCGGCAAAACCGTCAACGTCCCGCTCTTCATCAAGGAAGGCGAAAAGATCAAAATCGACACCCGCACCGGCGCCTATATGGGCCGTGCCTAACGAATGGCCTCACGGCGCGTTCCCCGGCATTCGACCCGGCGCAGGCCGGTCCGGGGTGGCGTCAAAGTTGCCCCCTACGTCGTCCCGACCCGGCGCGGCACTCCTCCCGGCGGCTCCCTCATGGTGCCGACGAAATGGGTCAAGTTCATCGTCGCGCTTTTCCTTCTCCCGGTCTGCGCCCTCCTCAGCGAAACATTTTTTACCTCTTTCGCCCGGGCCACGGTCGCGGAACGGCTCTGGGCCGGGGAAGAGTTCTGGTTCTTTTCGTTAGGCGCGGTCCTTTGGCTGATCGCTTTTTTTGGTTTGCCGCGCCCGCTTTTGATCTACGTCTTCGGGCATGAGCTGACCCACGCGCTCTGGGTCTGGATGATGGGCGGACGGGTCAGCCAATTCAAGGTGGGCCGGGACGGCGGGCACATCATGACCGACAAGAACAACTTCCTCATCGCGCTCGCGCCCTATTTTTTCCCGCTCTACAGCATCCTCGTGCTGGCGATTTACGGCGGGCTCAGCCTGTTCTTAAACCTCCAGACCTATGGCCAACTTCTCTACGCGCTCCTCGGGGTCACCTGGGCGTTCCACCTCACTTTTACCTGCTGGATGATCCCGAAGAACCAGACCGACTTGAGCGATAACGGGACGATTTTTTCGCTCGTCGTGATTTACCTGATGAATCTTCTTTTGCTCAGCGTTCTGCTCGTGATCGCCTCGCCGCGGATCACGTTTGAGAGTTTCGGGAGCGATCTCGCGCGCAACCTCGCGAATTTCTCGCACACCATCGTCACGCTCCTCGATCGCTTCAGCCGCGGGGCGTAGCAACGAGGACTGCGAAAGGCAGTTGCGCCATCGCCTGCGCCAATGGCAGCGAGGCGCCTTGCCCGATTGTCGTTCCGGTGAACAAATCTCTCCCGCCGGCAAAACCCTCCGGCACCTGGACCGCGGTATCCCGCCACGCCTCGCCGACCGGCGAAACCCCGAACCGCAAACTCAGGCGCGGCGCGAGGACGACGATCGATTGGCCTTCCCGCTCGCGCGCGAACGCGACGCAGCAATCGGCAAATTCCCCGGTCACATTGAGCGGGACGTAACTGCCGTCGCGGAAAAGCTCCGGATTCTCGCGCCGGAAAGTCAGCAGCCGGTGGGTGAGGAAAAGCTTGATCCGTCCGTCGCGCCAATTGCCTAACAAATCCTCCGGCGTCGCGCCGGCCAGACCGTCGAGCATCTCCTGGCGCCGCTGGTAATCGACCGGCCGTCGATTATCCGGGTCGACCAGGCTGAAGTCCCAGATCTCATTCCCCTGGTAAATGTCCGGCACCCCGGGCGAGGTGAGTTTGAGCAGGACCTGTGAAAGCGAGTTGGTTGCGCCGGCGCGCGCGACGTCTTCCACGACCGGGAGGAAACTTTCCAGGAAACGATTGCGCGGCGAGGGATCGAGAATTTTCTCGATAAAAGTCGCGACCGCGGCGTCCCACTGCTCGTTAGGCTGGACCCAACTCGTGTTCACCTTCGCCTCCTTCATCGCCTTGGCCATGTATTGCTGGATGCGCGAGAGATAATCGGCCCGCGCCTCGTCGCTCAGCTCGCGGTAAGGCTGGAGCGGCCAGCTCCCGAGCAACGTCTGGTAAAGGAGATACTCCTCGTTCCGGTCCGGCGCCTCGCTCTCTTCCAGCCGCCCTTTCCAGCGACGATTCAGGGTGCGCCAGCGGCTGATCGAACGGCGCCACAGCTCCGGCATTTCCGAGATGACCGCCATCCGCGCGCGCACGTCTTCGCTCTTCTTCGTGTCGTGCGTGGAAGTGGAGAGCATGGTCGCGGGCCACTTCTCCTGGCGCTCGCGATTGTGCCGGTGAAAACCTTCCACGCTCAGCCCGAAGCGCTGCGGTTCGCCGCCGACTTCGTTCAGCGCGACCAGCCGGTTGTAGATGTAAAAGGCGGTGTCCTCCAGCCCCTTCGCCATGATCGGCCCGGTCGTCTGCTGGAATTTCAGGACGAAATGGATGTGCTCTTCGCGCGCTTCGTCGTCGAGATTTTCCGGGAAACGGAAGAGCAGGATGTCGCGGAGGAAATTGAAGACCGATTCTTCGAGCGCGGGGTTGCGACGTTTGGCCGCGGCGACCGCGCGCTCAATCACCGCGCGATCGGCTTCGCTCACCGGTCGGTTAGGCGCGAGGTAGGTTCGATAAACTGGAAAACAGGCGATCGTCTCGCGCACCGCGAGGGTCAGGGCATCGAGGGTGTAATCGCGGTACCAACGATTTTTCTCCGAGATCCGGTCGAACATCGCGCCCAGGACATTGACGTCGTTGGCGAGCGAGAGCCGCATGACGAGGCGCTTCTTGGCGTAGACGAGATGTCCGAAATGCAGGGTGTGCCCGATGAATTTATGAAACGCAGTCGTGATCGCGCGCTCCGCCGCGGTGTCGACCAGGACGCCGATGGCGTCGTTCATGTAATCGTAGCCGGTCGTGCCGTGGACCGGCCAATCGCCTGGCAACTGCTCGTCGCCGCTCAGGATTTTCTCGACCACGAGATAGATGGCCGGCTTGTCGTCCCGGAAGGGAAGCTGGAGCGCTTCCGCGGCGCGGCGCTGCAGCTTCACGAAGTATTCGTTAGGCAAATAAAGGCCGTCGGGGTGATCGATCCGCAGCCCGGTGACCGCGCCGCCGCCGACCAGCTCGAGAAGCAGTCGATGCGCGGCGTCGAAAACTTCCGGCAACTCCATCCGGATGGCGGCCAGATCGTTGATGTCGAAGAACCGCCGGTAATTGATTTCCTCCGCCGCCACCCGCCAGAAAGCGAGGCGGTAGGCCTGGTCGGTCAGGAGCGCGTCGAGGGCGTCGAAGCTGCGCGGATCGCCCGGGGTGCCGTTGATGATCGTTAGGGCTTTCTCGACCGCTTCCTGCACCGCGGCGCTTCCTGGCAGCGGCGCTCGAGCCGGCGCTTGATGATTTCCTTTTCCCGCGCCCTTTCCGCAATCCGTTCCGGATCGGTCTCGGTGCGGCGGGGCAGATATTCCAGCGCGGTCAGGATGCTCTGCAATTCCGCGTAGAAATCTTCTTCCTTGTGGTCGCCCAACTGCCCGAGCGCGATCTCGAGAATGTGCCGGTAGGTTCCGGGCGCGATCGGAAATTCGTGATCGAAGTAGCGCAGGTAAAAGCGGCCGCCGTCGTAGTGGACTTTCAGTTCGCCCCGCTCCAGGACGCGGCCGTATTGGTCGCCCAGGATCGGGATCAGGACCTTGTCGCGCAGGTCCGACTTGAGTGGCTGCCAGTCGACATCGAAATAGGGCGCAAACTCCGAGCTCGGACCATTTTCCAAGACATCGGCCCACCAGGCGTTGGTCGGTTCGCCGATGCCCATGTGGTTCGGCACGAAATCGAGCACCTGGCCCATCTTGCGTTCCCGCAATTCCGCGACCCAGGCGTCGTATTCCGCGCGCGAACCGATGGCGTCATTGAGCTTGTTGTGATCGGTGATGTCGTAGCCGTGCAGGCTCTCCGCCCGCGCCTGGAAATAAGGCGACGCATAACAATCGCTGATCCCGAGGGCATGCAGATAGGGCACAATCGCGCGCGCCTGCGCGAAGGTGAATTCCCGGTTGAACTGGAGCCGGTAGGTGGAGCTGGGAATACGAGGCTGCGGGTTGCTCACAGGAGGGGGAACTTAGACAGGATTTACGGGATGAACAGGTAGGCCTCTGGGCGGCCTGAAACGGCTGGCGGCAAGAGCGGAAGTTTATTCGCAGCGGAACAACCCCGCGCTTCCAGAGCGAAGCGTCTACATCTTCTCCGGCACCTGGATTCCGAGCAGATCGAGACCGTGACGCAGAACGCGCGCGGTCAGCTCGGAAAGAGCGAGCCGGCTGGCGCGAATCGGCGGGTCGGCTTTCAGGACGGGGCACGCTTCGTAGAAGGAGTGAAAGGAATTGGCCAGCTCGAAGAGGTAATTCGCGAGCAGGTTCGGCCGGAAATCGTTCAGGACCTGCGGCACGGTTTCGGCAAACTGCGCCAGGCGTTTGGCCAGGTTGAGCTCGGCCGGCTCGGTCAGGACCAATTCGTTAGGCGCGACAAATTCTTCGCCCGCTTTGCGGAAGATCGAGCGAATCCGGACGTAGGCGTTTTGCAGGTAGGGCGCCGTGTTTCCCTGGAAGGAAAGCATCCGGTCCCAGGAAAAAATGTAATCGGTCATCCGATACTGCGAGAGATCGGCGTATTTCACCGCCGCGATCCCGATCGTCTTCGCGATCTGCTTCTTCTCGGCGTCCGGCAGCTCCGGATTCTTTTCTTCGACGATCTTTTGCGCGCGCACGATCGCTTCGTCGAGCACATCGCGCAGCGGCACGTTTTCGCCGGAACGCGTCTTCATCAGCTTGCGGTCTTCGCCGAGGATGCTGCCGTGGGTGATGTGCCGGAAATCGGTCGTGAAACCTTCGCGCCGCGCGATTTCGAAGATCTGTTTGAAGTGCAGCTGCTGCGGCGCGCCGGTCTCGATCCAGACGGTGTCGGCCTCAAGATCGCGCACCCGGTAATCGATCGTCGCGATGTCGGTCGTGGCGTAATTGAAGCCGCCGTCGCTTTTCCGAATGATGCAGGGCCGTTCCGCCAGCTCCGGGATGTCGCGGAAAAAAACGCAGACCGCGCCCTCGCTTACTTCCGCGAGACCGGATTGCAGGAGGCGGTCCACCACCGCCGGGAGCCGGTCGTTGTAGAAACTTTCGCCGCGCTGGATGTCGTAGTGGATGCCGAGGAGATCGTAGGCGGCCTCAAATTCCTTCATCGAGAGCGCGACGCATTCGTTCCAGATGCGGACATTTTCCTCGTCGCCGGCCTGCAGCCTAACGAGTTCACTGCGGCAGGCGTCGCGCACCGCTTCGTCCTTTTGCCCAGCTCGTTGGCTTTTCTTGTAAATCCGGACCAGCTCCGCGATCGGGCCGCGCTCGAGGGCCTCGCGGTCGAGCAGATTTTTCCACCCATAGATGACCATCCCGAACTGCGTTCCCCAGTCGCCGATGTGGTTGTCGCGAATCACGTCGTGCCCGAGAAATTTCGCGATCCGGGCGAGAGCGTCGCCTATTGCAAGGCTGCGGATGTGGCCGACATGCATCGGCTTGGCCACGTTCGGCGAACCGAAATCGATCACGATCCGGTGCCGTTTTTCCGCCAGCGGAACCCCAAGCCGATCGTCCTGTAAAAGCTGCGCCGCGTGGGCCGAGATCGCCTCCGGCTTGAGCGTGAAATTGATGAACCCCGGACCGGCAATCGTCGGCGGTTCCGTCAAATCTCCGGGGGCGAGATGCTCGATGATCTTCTGCGCCAGATTTCTCGGATTTTCGCCCCGCTGCTTGGCGAGGATGAGGGCGGCATTGGTCTGGTAATCGCCGAACCGCGCATCGGTCGCGGGCGTCACTTCTCCCGCAGGCGGCAAACCGGCGTCGCTGAGGGCGCGCGCCAGCTCGTGTTTTAGAAGCGACTGAAATGTTTCCATGGCAAGAGTCGAAGGTTAGGCAGCGATCGCTCATCTGTCATCCCGATCCGGCGAACGACGGAGAGGTCATCAATCGCCAAGTCGCGAGGTACTTGGAAGCGTTCGCTGAAGAAAAGAACTCCTTTTCTGCCGCCGGAACAGATTCCGCACGGCCGACGAAGCGAACATTTTGCCCTGGATTTGCCAACCAGCCGCAGCCGTGAAAAAGCATCAGGGTGAAACGGACCTGGCCCATCATCGCAGTTTCGCAGGTGCAGAATAGCTCCCTTTGGTATCGCACCCTCCTGAAAGCGGACCATAATCACCCGGGAGATTCGACCTTTGCTCAAATTTTGGACCAGGACGGCACTATTCTCCTTTGCCTGCATCACTGGGGCGATCACGGGCATCCTTCGTTGATGAGTCCGAGTGATGGGATGCCAGGAAACGGGCTGTTGCTCTTCTTTTGCGTGAGCGACTTCGACGAGGCGCTGGGCCGCGCGCGCAAACTCGCCGCGCCCTTCACCGAAGAACCGCATACGAATCCGAACACGCAGGCGATGGAGTTCTCGGTGCGAGATCCGGATGGGTATTATGTGACGGTGAGCGCGTTTTGCGGGTGGCCCCCAAACGGTCGCAAATGATCCCTAAAGATCGGCATGCACAAACGGAACGCCTGACGGGACGCGGACGGCGTGCCTTGGTGCCCCAAGCAAAACCATTAACAGCATCCAAAAAATATGAACAACGACACGCACGATTTTGAGGAATTCATGAAACGGCGAGAGGAAGCGTCACGCGCTTTTGTGAACGGCGATGGCGGGCCGCTCAGCCGCATCGTGACCCATATTTCGCCCGCTACTTTTTTCGGGCCGATGGGAGGTTACGAGCAAGGCGCCGAGCCGGTGGCGTCATCACACGAACATGGCGCCAAGCTTTTCGAGTCTGGCGAAACGAGCTTTAAGATTTTGCAGATGGCCGCGAGCGACGGGATTGGCTATTGCGTCGGATTGCAGCGAGCTAGAACGCGGATGGTCGGGAAGCCGGAAGCAGTGCCGTTCAACTTGCGCGTCACCGAAATATTCCGCCGCGAAGAGGGCGAATGGAAAATGGTTCATCGTCACGCCGATCCTCTGGAATCCGAGGCGGAGAGCGAAAAGCCGTAGCGGACAAGTTCACGAGGTGAAGCGGCGCGAATTCCAGCACGACGGGTTGACCTTCTCGTATCTCGATGCGGACGGCGAGGGTGAGCCCCTCATCGCTCTGCATTCGCATTGGATGGAGGGAATAACCTACGCTCCGCTGGCAGCGGCCCTCGCGCCCGACCTCCGTGTCATCGCGCTCGATCAGCGCGGACACGGGCATTCCGATCATGCGCCCACCTATACGCGCGATGATTATCTCGGGGACATCGCAGCGCTCTTCACACATCTCGGCCTGCGCGCGGCCGTCCTTCTCGGCAATTCACTCGGCGGCGTCAACGCCTACCAATTCGCGGCCCGGTCTCCCGATCGCGTCAGCGCCCTGATCATCGAGGATATTGGCGTCGAAATCTCGGATGACATCAGCTTCGCTCTGCCGTGGGCCGGAACCTTCGCGACGCGGGAGGAGCTGGCCGAGCGGGTTGGTCCACGATTTCTGCCATACCTCGAGGAGTCGTTTCGGAAGACGCCGGCTGGCTGGCGGCTCGCCTTCGATCCGCGGGATATGGTGGCATCCCAGTCGCACCTCAATGGCGACCACTGGAAGGACTGGCTCGCGACCGATTGCCCCGCGCTCTTGTTGCGCGGACTGGAAAGCAAAGTCACGACACAGGCTCATCTTGAACAAATGGCGACACGGCGACCGCAGACGCGTCTCGAATCCCTCGCAGGTGGTCATGTTTTGCACATGGATAACCCGACGAGATTTGCCGCCGCGGTGACGAAATTTTTGCGGGAAAGGTAAGATCCAGACCGCCGCGATGGTAGATCGTGACTTTCAAGGGTCGGCGGACGAAGGACGCGGTTAACTCGTTGACCGGCAATGGGCGCCTATTTCTGCATTGGCTGATTGATGCCGGTTTCGTGATTGGCGGTGAGGCAACGTGACAGGCCCATTTTTCGGCGATGTCATTTGCGACGCTCTCGCAAGACACCGTCCGCTCCCGAGAACGTACGTATATTGCAGTTGGGAGGTCCCTCTCCGCGCTGCGCCGGATCGGGATGACAAGCAAGGAGAATGCGCGGCGGCGGAGCGCTTATTTCGTCGCGCGCTCTTCGAAGATCGCCAGGATTTCTTCTTTCGTCCCGGCGGCAGCAAGTTTTTCGCGGACGGAGCGATCGTTCAAGAATTTCGCGATCGAAGCGAGGGTACGGAGGTGGGTTTGAAACTGGTTCTTCGGCACGATGAAGAGGACGACGAATTTGACCGGCGCATTATCGAGCGCGTCGAACTCGATCCCCGTCGAGGAACGCCCAAAGGCCGCCACCACCTCGGTCACGGCCTCGGAGGAAGCATGCGGAATGGCGATCCCGAAACCGATGCCCGTGCTCATCGTTTCCTCGCGTTGTTTGAGCGCGGCGAGGATGCCGTCGCGGCTGGCGGCCTCGATCTTTTCCTGGGCCACGAGCAGATCGATCAGTTCCACGATGGCAGGCCACCGCTCGGTCGCCGTCATCTCGGGAATGATCTGCTCGGAGGATAAAAGGCTGGCCAAAGACATGCGGGTGCTCCGAGTGGAGCGGAAGCTTAGCGACAGAGGTCGGGATGACAAGCTGAATGGTAATGACGGCGAAGGCGTCTGGAAATGGCCAGCGTCGATTGCGCCGAGCGATCTCCCTGGTCGCGGGCAGACCCGCGTTTCCGCGTTGGTCGAAGTCCTCTCCTTTCCATGAAAATCGGCCTGCTTCACAAGGCGGCGACCCTGGAAACCGGCCTCATCCCGCTTGAGCGGCGGCCGCTGACGAACCGGCGCCCTGTGTTCCTCGCTCGGTCGTTCCTCATCGGCAGGGGACGCCCGGCTATCCAACCGCCGAATGCACATCAACTCGGCATCCTTAAACCAAACCGAAGATTCCTCACAAAAGCCGCCTCCGCTTGGCACCAGTGATTGACAAACGGGACGTCGGCTTTCGAGGGTTCCGCGTTTGTCCGCCTGCGTCTGTCCGCCTCCATCACCCTACCGCCCGCCTAATCACCCTACCGCCCGCCTCATCACCCTACCGCTCTCTCTGGACGCCGGTCGACATCTCGGTAACCGAGATGTCGTTCCCGACATGACTGTTCTCTGGCAAGGCGGATGCGAACTGACGCCCCGATACACCCCGATACGGCTTGCGCGCCGCACTCACCGTTAGGCCGGGGAAAAACCAGACGTGGACTCGAAACCCGAGCCCAACAGAGAGGCCCGCCCCGGCCGCCGCGACAAGGATCGGACGATGCAAAAAGAGAACAAAACACGCGGGTGTGGCTCTCCCGGCAGCGTCGATCTTATTGCGTCTCAGCTCTTGTCACGGCACGACGATCTTGTCGCGTCTCAATCCTCTCGCCACGGCACGACGATCTGTCGCGTCTCAATCCTCTCGCCACGGCACGACGATCTGTCGCGTCTCATCTCGCCACGGCACGACGATCGTCGCGTTCAATCGCCACGAAGCAGGCTCCCAGCCGTCGAAAAGCAAAACCGCCTAACGAGTGAGGATGGCTTCTTTTCCATCCCGGGAATGCTTCTCGCCCCAGTGGGACGCAAGCCAGCGTCCCGGGCATGTTTTTCTTCCCCTTGCTTACCGAGGGGAAGCGAGATAATCTCATCTCGGTTACCGATATGTGATGAGCAGATCTTCCACCTTGGTCCAGGGAACGCTGGATTTTCTTCTCCTGAAAATTCTGGCGGTGGAGCCGCTGCATGGTTTTGCCATCAGCCGGCGGCTCGGCCATGTCTCGAGCGGGGTCTTGCAGGTGAGCGATGGCTCGCTCTACCCCGCGCTGCACAAACTCGAGCATAAGGGCTGGATCACGGCGCAATGGAAACCGACGGAAAATAACCGGCGGGCCAAGTTCTATTCGCTGACCAAACTGGGGCGGAAACATCTCGCACGCGAGACCGAGGAGTGGGACCGGCTCTCGAGCGCGATCTTCGCCGTCTCTCAACTGAAAGAAGCCTAACGATGGACCCGGAAGGCTGGCTCTATTCCGTTCCACTGCGCCTGCGTTCGATTTTCCAGCGGCGGGAGGTGGAGAGCGAGCTGGATGAGGAACTGCGCGACCATCTCGAACGCAGGACGGAGGAGGGCGTGGCCAATGGTCTCCCGATCGGGGAAGCGCGCCGGGTCGCGTTGCTCGAGATGGGCGGGATCGAGCAGCGGAAGGAGGATTGTCGCGACACGCGCGGCGTCCGCTGGCTGGAAGAATTTCTCCAGGACATCCGCTACGGGTTTCGCCTGCTCCGAAAGAGCCCCGGCTTCAGTGCGATTGTCATCCTCGCCCTGGCCCTCGGGCTCGGGGCCAATACCGCTCTCTTTTCGCTCTGCCACCGCGTTCTGCTCCGCGGGCTTCCCGTGCAACACCCCGAACAGCTGGTCGTCCTGAATGTGACGAACGAACGCGCCGATTCCGTCCGGTCGTTTTCCTATCCGATGTATCGCGCACTGCGCGACCAGAACACGGTCTTCAGCGGGCTGATCGCGCAGGCGGGCGCGGAAATGAACGCGACCTTTGCCGGCGAAAGCGAGAAGGCGCGCGGCGAACTGGTGAGCGGCAATTATTTCGAAACGTTAGGCGTGCAGCCATTGTTAGGCCGGCTCCTCACCCAGGCCGACGACGAGAAACCCGGCGCGCATCCGGTGGCGGTGTTGAGCTACGATTACTGGCAACGCCGTTTCGGGGGCGACCCCGCGATTGTCGGCGGCAAGCTGATCCTGAACAACCATCCGATGACCGTGGTCGGCATCACGCCGCCCGGTTTCTACGGGACGGACCTGGCGGAGGTGACAGACATTCGCGTGCCGATGATGATGGCGACGGTTTTCCGCCCCGTGCCGGCGAACCGTCTGCAGAACTCCGGGCATCAATGGATGGAAGTGCTGGCGCGGCTCAAGCCGGGCATGGCGCGGGACCAGGCGCAGGCCCGGCTCGATGTGCTCTATCGCCAGATTCACGAAAGCGAAATTCAACAGCTCCCCGCGCGCGTGGGCGACTACAACAAACGGATCGCGCGCTCGAGCCACCTCAGGCTGCTTCCGGGAAGCCAGGGACTGCGCCAACTGCAGGATCAGTTTTCGCACGCGCTCCTGATCCTGTTCGGCATCACCCTCATCATTTTGCTCATCACTTGCGCCAACCTGGCCAACCTTTTTCTCGCCCGGAACGCCGCGCGCGGGCGGGAGATCGCGATGCGTCTCGCGCTCGGCGCGACCCGCCGGCGGCTGGTCCGGCAATGGCTGACGGAGAGCCTGCTCTTCGCGTCGTTAGGCGGCGGGCTCGGTCTCTTTTGCGCGATCTGGACGCAGAGCGCGCTGCTTTATTTTCTGCCGGCGAACGAGCGGCTGAACCTGGGCCGGACCGCGCTCGACCCGATGGTGTTTGGCTTTGCCCTGGCCGCGGCGTTGGGAACGGCGGTCCTTTTCGGGATCATCCCCGCGCTCCAGATTTCGCGCGGCGCGCTCTCGGCGCAACAGAGCGATCCGCGCCTGGCGCGCAGCGACATGTCGCCGCGGCGTTTTCGGGGCGCGCTTGTCCTCCTCCAGATCGCGCTCTCCCTCCCGTTGCTCATCGGGGCGGGACTTTTCCTGCACAGTCTGCGCAACCTGAAAACGATCGCGCCTGGTTTTGACGAGAGCCACGTCGTCCTTGCCTCGCTCAATCCATCGCTCAACGGCTACCCGCCGGAGCGGACCCGGGCGCTTTACGATGATTTCCTGGCGCGCGTCCGCGCTTTGCCCGGAGTTCGCTCGGCCGCGCTCGCCACCGGTGTCGTTCTTTCCGGCGGCTGGGATGCGATCACAGTGAACGTGGAAAATTATCAGCCGCGCGAAGGCGAAGACATGAACCCGTATTCCAACCTGGTCTCGCCGGATTATTTCGCCACGATGCAGATGCCGATCGTGGCGGGGCGCGATTTCGACGCGCGCGACAACCTGAAGAGCGGCAGCGTCGGGATCATCAATCAGTCGATGGCGCACTATTTCTTCGGCGACCGCAATCCGATCGGAAAAAAGTTCGGGACCGACTCGAGCACTCCTCCCGATATTGAAATCATCGGCGTCGTGCGGGACGCGAAATACGTCAGCCTGAAGGAACAGCCGCAGCGTCATTTCTATGTGCCGACCGGGCAGCAGCCCCAGCTTTTCGACATGACCCTGCATGTGCGGACGAGCGCCGACGATCGGCTGGTCGCCGGTCAATTGCGCAAGACCTTGCAGCAGATCGACCCAAACGTGCCGCTCTACAACATCACTACTCTGGCCAACCAGCTCGACGAATCGCTCTCGCGCGACCGCCTCATTACCTGGCTCTCGACCGCGTTTGGCGTCCTCGCGACGCTCCTGGCCACGATCGGTTTGTATGGCGTGATTGCCTTTTCCGTCGCGCAACGGACGCGGGAGATCGGGATCCGAATGGCGCTGGGCGCGCAGCGCTTCGATGTCCTGCGCCTGGTCCTGAAACAGGTCGCCCTTCTCGTGCTCATCGGGCTTGCGCTCGGCGCGGCGATCTCGTTAGGCGGAGTGCGCGCTCTGGGCAGCCTGCTCTACGGGATTGAGGCGACCGATCCGCTCGCTTTTCTCGGAGCGGCTCTCGTCCTCCTCGCCGCGGCCGCGCTCGCAGCCTATCCACCGGCCCGGCGCGCGACGCGGGTCAACCCGACCGTCGCCCTGCGCTACGAGTGATTCGTTAGTCGCGGATCTTGTAGGTGAGCTGGCGCGAGAGGAGCCAGCGCACCCCAAACATGTCGACCGTGGCGCGGACGGCGCGGTTGCCGAGGCCGTATTTGCTCAGGCCAAACTGCCGCGGCGCGATGATTGACCGGGATCTCGACCAGGCGATAGCCGGCGCCTTTGACCAGCGCCGGAATGAAGCGGTGCATGCCTTTGAACGGGACCAGGGTGCGAACGCATTCGCGCCGCATCGCCTTCAGCGTGCAACCGGTGTCGCGCACCCCGTCTTTCGTAAAACGGCTGCGGACGAAGTTCGCGATCCGACTCGTTAGGCGCTTGACCAGGGTGTCCTTCCGCTGCGCGCGATAGCCGCAGACCAAGTCGGCCCCGCGCTCGATCTCGGCGAGGAGGCGGGGAATATCGGCCGGGTCGTTTTGCAGGTCGCCGTCGATCAGGACGACGGTCGCGCCGCGGGCGGCGTTGGTCCCGGCATACATGGCGGCGCTTTGCCCGGCATTCTTCTCGAAACGCAGGACGCGGATTTCCGGCGTCTTCGTTAGGCGAGCAAGCGTCTGGTCGGTCGAGCCGTCATCGACGAAGATGATCTCGTGCGGGATGCCAGCGAGCGCGGCGGTCAACTCCGCCTGCAGAATCGGCACGTTTTCCTCTTCGTTGAAGAGCGGCACCACGACCGAAACGGCCGGCTGAGAAGTCTCCTCGGTCATAACGGCATCGTCCTGTAATCGTAACAGGCGTAGATTTGGAGCTCGCGCAGGACCTTGCCGCCGAGCCGCAGCTCGATCGTGCTGATGAGCTCGGTCCGCCCAAAGCCGGCGCGGATGCTGCGCGGTGCCTTGTCTCGTTTCCCGAGCTGGAGAAAGAGCGCGTTCCGGCCGGTGAAAAGATTGACTCCCTCTTCTTCGGTGTAGACCTCGTTCGAATCGCGCGCGGCATTTGGCGGGAGCGGGACGAATTCATCGTAGCGCGGCCAGAACGAAAACTGGTTCACCATGTCCTGCGACTCCGGGATGTAAACCGGCGGATGACCCGGCCCTTCCACCCGTTTGTCGGGCAAATAAAAGGCGAGCTCGGAAGCGCGGTCGCGTTCGTCGGCGATGAGGAACACAGGTTGCCCGGTCTGCTTTTCGAAATCAGTCCGGACTTTGTTGACCGCTTCCGCCAGCGCGCTCCAGCCCCGAAGCCGGTCAGTCGGGTCGCGCCCACGACGGGTGATTCCGACCGGGTTCAGCATCAGGACGACAAGCACCGCGCTCATCAAGAGCGCGAGAAAAACGCCGGCGTTGGCCCAGGCGCGGGCGCGAGTGCGCGAGGCGGCGCGCTCGCGCCAATAGGAGACGGCGAGGATGCCGAGGCTGGGAAAAGCGAGCGCGTCCCAGTTCGGCGCGGCGGCTTCGTTAATCGAGAGAACGAGATAAACAAAAAACACCGGGAGCCCAAACCAGAGCAGGTAGAGAACGATGAAATTGCGCTGCGCGCGCCGCCAGCTCGCGATCGTCGCCCAGGCCAGGCCGAGAAAGAGCAGCGGCGAATAGGTCGCAAAATGTTCGGCCAGGAAAGTGAGGAGCTCGAGCGGATGAAAACCGGGCGCGGAATCAAGACTGCCGCGCGACTTGAGGTGCGCGAGGGTGATCCAGGCGTGCTCCGAGTTCCACAGGATCGGCGGAATCGTGCAGACGGCGAAGGCCAGCAGGAGCAGGTAAAGATTCGGCCGGAGAAATTCGCGCCGCAGCCGCCGGGCCAGGATGAGCACGAGAAAAATGGAAACGAGCTGGAGCGCGTTGGTGTATTTGCAGAGAAATCCCACGCCCACGAGCAGCCCGGTGAGCGGCCACCACCAGGAAAAACGCGGCGAGCGTTCGATCGCGAGCCAGAAGGTGTAGAGCGCCGCGGTCCAGAAAAAGAGCGAGAGCGGATCGATCGTGAAAACAAGGCTGCCGAGATTAAAGATGGGCGTGACGTTCAGGACCACGACCGTCCAGAAACCGGCCAGCGAGCTGAAGAGCCGCTGCGCAAAATAATAAACCAGCAGACTCGTGCCGGCCGCGAGAAATGGGCTCCAGAAACGAACGCCAAATTCCGTGTCGCCAAAAATCGCCGTGCTCGCGCGGATGGCGAAAGCCACGCCGGGCCCTTTGCTGAAATAGGAAAAGGCCGGGCGCTCCGACCACATCCAGTAATAGGCTTCATCGGGCGAGAGCTGCGTCGCGCCCAAAAAGGCGAGACGGATCGCCGTCAGCACCAGGATGAAAATCCAAACTGCCCGCGTCGTACTCATGCGATGGCATCACCGACGAGGCGCGGGTGTCGCGCGAAAAATTGCGGCGCCCAGCGCGACATCGTCCAGCGGTAAAGCGTCTCGAGGAGCGCGAGCAGGATGGCCGTTTCGCCCATCGCCAGGAAAAAGGTCGCGATCACATCGCTCGGCCAATGCGCCCCGAGATAAACCCGCGACCAGGCAATCGCGATCGCGAAAGGAAAATAGAGCCAGCCCCAGCGGCGAAAGAAAAAGGCCAGGACGAGCGCGACGGTCGCGTTATTGGTCACATGGCCGGATGGAAAAGAGGGACCGGACCGATTGCGATCCTTCGCGTCGGAATACCGAATCGTGACCGGTTTGAAGAGGGTGAGGAACGCCGGGCGCGCCTTGGCCTGCACCACCATCCGGACCCGCTCCACCTGTTTCGGGCGGCGGCGGTCGACTAAATTTTTCAGGGTCGAGGTGACGGTCGCATTGAGGAAGAGCGCGAGGCCGACGCAGAAAACCAGCGCCCGTCCCTTGAAACCGGCGAAGATCAACGCATAAAGCACGAGCAGGACGATCAGCGGTATCCAAATATCGACATTACTGATCCCGGCCATGAACAAGTCGAGGGCCGGACTCGTCCACTGCTCGTTGATAAGATGAAACAAAGCTTGATCCATGAGGCCGCCGCGCGCCGGTCGGTGCGGCACGATAGGAAGCGCACTGCCGCGAAACAAGTGCTTAACCGCATCGTCCTCCTCCTCGTCCTCGCCGCTCCCCTCACGATCCTGCGCGCCGCGCCCGCGCCATCGGCCCGGGAAATTCTCGACCGAGTGCGTCTGCAACAGTCGCAACAGCAGCTCGATCTCCAGGGCCAACTGCGCTCCGACGGCACCGTCCTGCCCTTTCGCATTACCCAAACCGGGCCGGTCATTCGCTACACTTTCGCGAATCCGCCGGAGACCGTGCAGCTAAAGCTCGAGGACGACGGCGCCCGGCTCGATCTCGTCTTTCTCAACAGCACGAAAAAGTTTGCCGCCTCGCGTCTCGACGAAAAGATCGGCGGCACCGCGGTCACCTACGGCGATCTCGCGCTCAAGTTTCTCTATTGGCCCAACCCCGAAGTGCTCACAGCCGACACCATCCGCAGCCGGATGTGCTGGAAACTCCGCCTGACCGCTCCGACCAACGACGCGGCCTACAAGACCGTGATCCTTTGGGTCGACCAGGAGAGCGGCGCGCTCATGCGGATGGAAGGCTACGACCTGAAAAACCGGCTCGTGAAACGCTTCGAGGTCGTCTCCGCGCAGAAGATCGAAGGCCGCTGGTTCCTCAAACAAATGCGGATCGAGGAAATCGAACCGGGGACCGACAAAGTCCGCACTCGCAGCTATCTCGAGATCAAAAAATAGCTCTTATCCTCGCAGCCCCGGGGCAAGGGCATTTGTCATTCGTCCCGGGTTGAGATAACCCAAAAATCACGTATGAATCCCGCGATGTTTTCCGCTCGCTCGCTCGCTGTCGTCGTTCTCTTTTTCGCCGCGCTTCTGCCGGCACGAATCTTTTGCCCAAAACGTGCCGCCGGTTGTCTCCGATTCCATTCCCGACGTCACCTATTTTGCCGGTGCGCCGGCCGCGCTCGTCCCGCTCCAGGATTATTTCAACGACCCCGACACGACCGTCGTTCGCCTAACGACCGTGCTGGGCGCGATCGACCTCGCTTTATACGATGCAGCGCACGCCGCTGACGGTGGCCAATTTCAAGAACTACATCGACACCGGGCGTTATTTTGTGATCGATCCGACCACTCATGAGGTCGCGCCGCTCTTCTTCCATCGCGCGATCAAGGAGTTTGTCATTCAAAGCGGCGGTTTTGTCGGAACGGTGAACCCGAGCGATCCGGCGCACGTGCTGCCGACCGCTGTCCTGGCCTATCCCTCGGTCAATAACGAGCCCGGCATTTCCAACATTCGCGGGACGATCGCGATGGCGAAGCTGGAGGGGAAACCCGACAGCGCGACCAGCCAGTGGTTCATCAATCTGGCCGATAACGCCAATCTCGACACGCAAAACGGAGGGTTCACCGTTTTTGGCCGCGTCGTTAACAACACCATGACCGTGGTCGATGCCATCGCGCTCGTTCCGACCTATAACTTTGGCGTTCCCTTCGACACGATCCCGCTCCGGAATTACACCTCGTCCAACCTTCCTGCGCCCGCGAACCTGATTTCGATTCCCGGGATCGATTACATTTCGGCGCTCACCTTCACTGCGAGCAGCGCGCAGCCGGACCTCGCCTCGGTCACCGTGAGCGGCACCAATTTGCTCATTACGCCCAAGGCGCTGGGCGACGCCACCATCACCGTCACGGCGACGGATGTCGACGGCGCGCAGGTCTCCCAATCTTTCGTCGTCAGCATGATCGCCAACCCCGTGCGGGTCGCGAACATCTCCACCCGCGCCCTCGTCGGCGCCCTGGATGACGCCCTCATCGGCGGATTCATCGTCGCCGGCGACACGCCCAAACTGGTTGCAGTGCGGGCCATCGGCCCCTCGCTCGCCGGTTCCGGAATCGGCAACCCGCTCGCCAACCCGTCCCTCGAACTGCATGACGGCACCGGCGCCCTGATCGCTTCCAACGATAACTGGCAGGACGCCGCCAACGCGCAGGAGCTGATCGACCTCGGCCTGGCCCCGACCGAGCCTAACGAATCGGCGATCCTGACCACGATCCCGGTCAGCAGCAGCGGTCTCGCCTACACCGCGGTCGTGCAAGGCCCGGGTGGCAGCAGCGGCGTCGGCCTGGTGGAAGTGTACGACCTCGACAGCGGCCCCGGCGCGAGCGTGCTCAACATCTCGACCCGGAGCGACGTCCAGACCGGCGATAACGTCCTCATCGGCGGTCTCATTGTAACCGGTGCCGGCTCGCAACAGGTCCTGGTGCGCGCGATCGGACCGTCGCTCGGCAGCTCCGGCGTGGCCGATCCGCTGGCCGACCCGACCCTCACCCTATACGACGCACAGGGCACAGAGATCGATTTCAACGACAACTGGCAGGACAACCCCGACCAGGCTGAGATCGCAGCGAGCATGCTCGCGCCTAACGACCCCAACGAATCGGCCGTTCTGCCGACGCTGGCCCCGGGCGGCTACACCGCGATCGTGCGCGGCGCGGGCGATCTCACCGGCACCGGCCTGGTCGAAGTCTACGTCCTGGGCGCCCTGTAGACGCTTCGCTCTGCGAAGCGCGGGAGCCAGCGCCGCCCGGCCGTTAATAAATAGATGCGCCTGATCTGGATGCGGGCGGCGATTGGTTAACGGAGAAATTGCCCAATGGAAACGAACGACCGGGTGCGGGCCCAAACCGCGACAGAAATCAACGATCGCATCGACGCGCGGACAAAAGGCCGCCTGACGCGGGCGGCCGGCGCTCCCCCCGAGGTGCTCGGCCGCCTCATCGCCGATCTCGATGAGGAATGGGACATCGAGCGCTGGCTGGGAACAAACGCCTCCGTCCTCGCCCTCAGCGGAACGCTGCTCGGCGTTTTCGTGAACAAGAAATTCCTCCTTCTCCCCTGCGTCGTTCTCCCATTTCTCCTCCAGCACGCCCTCCATGGCTGGTGCCCGCCCCTCCCGCTCTTTCGGCGCAAAGGGATTCGCACCCGGAAAGAAATCGAGACCGAGAAAAACGCGCTCAAGGCCCTGCGCGGCGACTTTGCCAAAGTCGAGCGCAACGGCGATCCGACCGCCACTGCCGGAGCCGCCTGGCGGGCCGCCAGTCGTTAGGCGGGAACGGCCGGGATTCGTTTCCCAAAAATGTCGCGCAACGCCGTCCGCGCGGCGTGATAACCGCACATCCCGTGCACTCCGCCGCCGGGCGGCGTGGATGACGAACACAAATACCATCCGCGCCGAGGTGTGCGGTATGGCGCGGGACTAACGACAGGGCGCGCGATCAAGTGCCAGAGATCAGTCGCACCGCCGTTGATATCGCCGCCGATCAGGTTTGGATTCGAGCGCTCGAGCGCGCTTGCTGTCGACGCGTGACGCGCGAGCACACAATCGCGAAAACCCGGGGCGAACCGCTCGAGTTGGCGCTCGATCGCGTCCGTCATGTCGCGATCGGAACCATGCGGCACGTGGCAGTAAGCCCAAAGCGTGTGCTGGTTTTCGGGTGCGCGCGTCCGGTCGAAGAGACTTTGTTGCGCGACGAGGACAAACGGCTTCTCCGCGTGCCGGCCGCGCGCGACTTCGCGCTCACCCGCCGCGATTTCCTCCAGCGTCCCGCCCAGGTGAAGCGTCCCAGCCGCGCGGCACTCCGGCGCCAGCCACGGCACCGGCGCGGAAAGCGCGTAATCGATTTTGAAAACGCCCGGCGCGTGCCGGAAATCTTCCAGCCGCCGGCGGTAACGATCGGGCAACTCCGCTGCCGCGAGCCGGGCAAATTGCCAACAGGTGGTATCGAACAAAACAGCGCGCGCCGAGGGCAACTGGCCGAGATTTTCGATCCGGCGATCGGTTTCAATTTCCGCCCAGCTCGCGCAAATGCGCCGCAAGCGCGTCGCTGATCGACTGCGCGCCGCCTCGCGGCAGCGGCCAGCCGACCGCGTGCCCGGCCGCACCGAGGACGAGCCCAAAAGCGCCGGAAGCAACCGCCTCGAGCCGAAGGAAGGAATGCGCCGCGATCCCGGCAAAGAGCGCCCGGGCCGGCGCTTCGCGAAACTGGAACTTCGCCAGTGCACTCGCCGGAGCGAGCGCCGGCAGACCGAAGCGCGCCAGGGCAAACGGATGCCGCGGAAGATGGAGCATCGGCTGCAAAAATTCCGCGCTCAGTTTATCCCAGTCGCGTACGAACGGCCGCATCAGCCGGCGCCAGGCGCGTTCGTCTTTGCCTAACGACTCGTTGGTTTCCTGCAAATCCTGCCGCAGGCAGGCGGCGCTCCCGCCGTCGAGCGGGTGCGCGAGCGCGATCGGCGGCTGAATCCATTCCAGCCCGTGCCGCTGTAGCGGCAGCGTCCGGAAAAACGGCGAGCCAAAGGCGAGCGGGTGAATCGCCGAACCGAGATCGTGCACAAACCCGGGTCGCGTCAGCTCGGCCGAGCGCGCGGCGCCGCCGATGGTGGAATTCGCCTCGAGCACGAGAACCGAGCAGCCGGCCTGGGCCAGGGTAATTGCCGCCGCCAGCCCGTTCGGCCCGGACCCCACCACCACGGCATCGAAATCGGTCTTGCTCATTTCTTCTCTCGGCCTGCCCTGGCATAGGCAACGACGCTTTCGCGGATGTGCAACGGCGCAAACCTCGTTAGACTCCTGCCATGGACTCCATCTGGGACCTGGCCAACCCACATTTACGCGATCTGGCCATTTACGAACCGGGCAAACCGATCGAGGAAACCGCCCGCGAATCCGGACTGCGTCCCGATCAAATCATCAAGCTGGCCTCGAACGAAAACCCGCTCGGCCCATCGCCCGCGGTCCAGGCCGCGATGCGCGACGCCCTCGCCGGCGCCAATCTTTACCCCGACGGCGGAGGCTTTTATTTGCGCGCCGCGCTCTCGAAAAAATTCCAGCTCGAAGCCGGGAATTTCATTCTCGGCAACGGCTCGAACGAAATCATCGAGTTCATCGGCCACGCCTTTCTCGGGCCGGAGGTCGAGATCGTGACCTCAGAAAACGCCTTCATCGCCTACCGCCTTGTCGCGTCTCTTTTCGGGGCGAAGACCGTGGCCGTCCCCGACCGCGAATATTGCTTCGACCTCGAGGCGATCGCGCAGGCGATCACCCCGCGCACCCGGGTGGCCTTCATCGCCAATCCCAATAACCCCACCGGCACACTCGTTAGGCAGGAAGCGCTCGACCGTTTCATGGAGCGCGTGCCGGATCACGTCGTGGTCGTCTTCGACGAGGCCTACCACGAATACCTGGACGCTCCGCCGGATACGCTCCGGTTCGTTAGGGAAGGTCGCAACGTGATCATCCTGCGCACCTTTTCCAAGATCCACGCCCTCGCCAGCATCCGCCTCGGCTACGGGATCGCGCGCCCGGAATTGATCCGGGTCGTGCAAAAAACAAGGGAACCTTTCAACACCAGCGGCGTCGCCCAGGCTGCCGCAGTCGCCGCCCTCGCGGACACGGCGCACCAGGCGGAATCGAAACGCACGACCGACGAAGGCCGCCGCTACTTGGAAACGGAGTTTGCCGCGCTCGGGCTCATTTTCGTTCCGAGCGTGGCCAATTTCGTCCTCGTCAAAGTGGGTGACGGCAAGGCGCTCTTCAAAGATCTCCTGCGCAAGGGGGTGATCGTGCGCGCCCTGAGCGGTTACAGCCTGCCGGAATGGGTCCGGATTTCCGTCGGGACGATGGAGCAAAATCGCCAATGCATCGCCGCCCTCCGTGAGGTGATGAGCAGTCATGCCTAACGAAAGCACGGCGACCATCGCCGCCGTCTCGACCCCGCCGGGCGAGGGCGCGATCGCGCTCGTTAGGCTCTCCGGCCCGGAAGCGATCGCGGTCGCGGACCAGATTTTTCGCGGGCAGCAAAAGCCGTCCGACGTTGCGCCGCACTTCCAGCAGTTGGGCGAGATCATGGATGAAGAGCGGGTCATCGATCAGGTCATGCTCACGGTTCATCGCAAGCCGGCCAGTTACACCGGCGAAGACGTGGTCGAGATCAGTTGCCACGGCGGTGTGCTGGTCACGGCGCGCGTCTGGGAAGCCTGTCTCCAGGCCGGCGCGCGCGCGGCCCGGCCGGGCGAATTCACCGAGCGCGCTTACCTCAACGGCAAGATGGACCTGACCCAGGCCGAGGCCGTGATCGATCTGATCCGGGCCCAAACCGATCTCGCGCTGCGCTCGGCCGCGGAACAACTCGAGGGCCGGCTCGGCGAAAAGATCACGAAATTGCGCGAGGACCTGATCGGCCTGATCGCCAACATCGAGGCCTACATCGATTTTCCCGAGGACGACATCGAACCCGATGTCGGCGCGGCTTTCCTCGCGCGTCTGGACGCCATCCGCCTCCAGATCGACACCCTGCTCGCGACCGCCGACCAGGGCCGCATCTTTCGTGAAGGCGTGCGAGTGGTGATTTATGGCGCGACCAACGCCGGCAAATCGAGCCTGCTCAATCGCCTGCTCGGTTTCCCGCGCGCCATCGTGAGCGAAACGCCGGGCACGACCCGCGATACGATCGAGGAAGTGGTCAACCTGCGCGGAATCGCGCTCCGCCTGACCGATACGGCCGGTCTCCGCGCCACCGAAACGGACGCGGTCGAGAACGAAGGCATCGCGCGCACCGAGCGCTCGCTCGCCAGCGCCGATCTTGTTTTGCATGTGGTCGACGCAAGCGCGCCGCGACCGGCGCACTTCGGCGGGCGCGCGGAAGGAGTTCCAGAGCTTTTGCTTTTAAACAAAAACGATCTGCCGGAGCACAGCGACTGGGCGGAGTGCGAAGCGCTGCGCATTTCCTGCACGAGCGAGGACGGGCTCGCCGGCCTGGAGAACGCGATCCTGGCCAGAATCAGCGCGCAACGCTGGGACGTTCTGAGCGCGGTCGCGATCAACGCGCGCCATCGCGATTGCCTGCGGCGCGCGCTCCAGGCCTGCGACGTGGCGCGGGATGCGTTCACCCAAAATCTTGCGCCGGAATTGGTCGCGGTCGATCTCCGTGGCGCCTTGCAGGCGGTCGGCGAAGTCATCGGGCACGCCGACATGGAGAAAATCCTCGACGCGCTTTTCGCCACTTTCTGCATCGGGAAATGAATCGCCTAACGAGTGATTGGTACGAGCAGCTCGTCCGGCCATTCCTTTTCCGGATGGATCCGGAGACGGCGCATCATCTCGCCATGCGCTTTCTCCGGGCCGCGCCCCAGCTTCCGGGCGGGCTCGCGCTTTTGCGCTCCTTCGCCCCGCCGCCGCAGCCGCGCACCCTCTTCGGTTTGCAGTTTCGAAATCCGTTTGGCCTCGCCGCCGGGTTCGATAAAAACGGCGTCGCCATCCCGGCCTGGGAGGCACTCGGCTTTGGCTTTGTCGAGATCGGCACGGTCACCGCCAAACCGCAGCCCGGGAACCCGCGCCCGCGCATTTTTCGTTACCCGAAACAGGAGGCGCTGATCAATCGCCTCGGCTTCAATAACGACGGCGCCGACGTGATCGCGGAAAGACTGCGACGTTTGCGCGCGAGCTCTTCGGCGCCGTCGATTCCGATCGGCGTCAATCTCGGGAAGTCGAAAGTCACGCCGCTCGAGGAAGCGCCGGCAGATTATCTCTACAGCTTTCGCCAGCTCGCGCCGATCGCCGATTACCTCGTGCTCAACGTCAGCTCGCCCAACACCCCGGGTTTGCGGAGTTTGCAGGAGCGCGATGCGCTGGTCGCGTTGCTGCGGGTCGTGACGGAGGAAAACGCTCGGCTGCCATTGCCGAAGCCGCTCCTGCTCAAGATCGCGCCCGACCTTTCAGAAGACGCGCTCGGAGAAATCGTCGGCGTCTGTGAGGAGTTCGGCTTGGCCGGCATGATCGCGACCAATACCACGCTCGATCACAGCGCGTTGACCGGCGCCGACGAAGCGGGCGGCCTGAGCGGAAGCCCTCTGCGCCAGCGCTCGACGGACGTCATCCGGTTCCTGCGCAGCCGGACGCGTCTGCCGCTGATCGGAGTGGGTGGAATCTGCGACGCGTCTTCCGCGCACGAGAAGCTGGAGGCAGGGGCGGAGCTTCTCCAGCTCTACACCGGCTACATTTATCGCGGACCGCGCCTGCTCCGCGAGCTGAGCGCTTCCCTGTCGTAGTTCGTTAGGGAAAACGGGCGCCGGACATGTCGTCCGGAGGCCGATGGGACATGCCCAAGGGGTCCGTCCGTGGTGATTTGGTGGCGTATTTCGGACCGGGAGCGGCACAGTCATTGCTGTAATTACCATAATCTCTAGAACTATTGTCACTATGCATTTCCTGTCCAAATTCTTCGCCGTCGCCCTTTTTTCCTTTCTCGCCAGCGGCGCTTTTGCCGCCAACGTCACCATCTCGTGGGACCCGAACAACGAAGGAAACATTCAAGGCTACAAGCTCTATTGGGGCACGGCCTCTGGCGGACCCTACTCCCAGTCCAGCGACGCGCAGAATTCCACGACGCTCACCCTGACCACTCTCACCACAGGCGTGCGCTATTACTTTGTCGCCACCGCCTACAACACAGAAGGCTTGGAGAGCGCCTACTCCACAGAAGTTTCCGCGGTACCGGGGCCGACACCAACGCCCACTCCCACCCCGACCGCGACGCCAACGCCGACGCCAACCGCGACACCGACTCCGACGGCTACACCAACTCCCACGCCAACACCCACCGCGACGCCCACTCCTACGGCCACACCAACCCCGACACCAACCGCGACGCCGACACCAAGCCCGACGCCAACTGCAACCCCGAGTCCCACGGCGACTCCCACGCCAACACCAACACCTACTCCGAGCCCAAGCCCCACTCCCACGGCCACCCCGACACCCACGCCGACGCCAACCGCGACTCCGACGCCGAGCGCAACGCCGACACCCACTGAAACCCCAACGCCAACTCCAGTCGGAACGCCAGAACCAAGCGCGACCCCGACAGCAACTCCAAAAGCAACCCCGACTCCTTCACCGACCGCGACGCCGACCCCGCCGCCTCAATATCTGCTTAACATCTCCACCCGCGTCAAAGTGCGCGGCGGCGACAACGTCATGATCGGCGGTTTCATCATCGATGGCGTCGCCAGTAAAGACGTCGTCTTCCGCGCCCTCGGGCCTTCGTTAGGCGACCTCGGGGTCAAGAAAATCCTGACCGATCCGAGCCTGGAGATCTACAACTCCGCCGGGGCACTCGTGCAGCAGAACGATAATTGGACGACCCTCCCGCCGGGGACGGTGCCGCCGGGTCTCGAGCCGAAATACGGAGCAGAATCCGTCATCGTGACCAGCCTCGCGCCCGGCAGTTACACCGCCGTCCTGCGTAGCGCGAACGGCGTCGAGGGCAATGCCCTCTGCGAGCTCTACGACCTGGTGCCGGGGAATTCCACCGTGCGCAACATCTCCACTCGCGGCCAGGCCGGCTCCGGGGATGATGTCATGATCGGGGGATTCATCGTCGCCGGCGTCCAGCCATCCAAAGTCATGATCCGCGCCATTGGTCCGTCGCTGGCGGCCTTCGGCCTGAAATCAGTCCTGCCCGATCCAGTGCTCGAGCTCCGGGACAAGGATGGGTCGCTCATTTACCAGAACAACAACTGGCAGGGTGAACAGGCGCAGCAGATCGCCGACTCGGGTCTCGCGCCTAACGACGCCAAGGAATCGGCCATCATCGCCACGCTCACCCCCGGCGCCTACACCGCGATCGTGCACGATGCCGGCACCGGCCAGGGCGTAGCCCTGGTGGAGGTCTACGCCCTCGACCCGTAAACGGGTCGGAGCATGCGACCGAACCTGACGAACTAAGGCATCTGGTAGACTTCGACCAGGCCGACTCCCGTGGTCTTGCCTTTCCCGCGGACAACGGCTGAGTAACTCCCGGGATCAAGCGTCACCAGAATGGCGGATTCCTTGTCGTTCGTGGGCGCAAGGCCCGTCGCCTCGATCGCGGCCTTGTTGTCGGTCTTCCAGTTATCGTTCGACAGGATCAACTCCGATCCCCGATAGAAATCGAGCGTCGGATCTTGCAGCGCACCCTCGACACCGGCAGCGGTCAGACTGGGACCGCCGGCTCGAATCATCACCTGATGGCTCACCTGGCCGCTGATGATGAACCCACCGATAAGAGCGGTATTATCATCGGCGCCGACGCTGGTTCTGGTCGAAATATTGACCAGGAAAGTCGCGCTCGTGGTGTCCAAGTCGTAGACCTCGACCAGTCCCACCCCGTTCGTCGTCCCGCGCAGAATCGCGGTATAAGCACCGGGGGCCAGAGTAATGACGATGGCGGACTCGCGATCATCGGTCGGTGCCAGATTGGTCGCATCGATTTCGGCTTCCTGACTATCTCGATAGTTATCGTTATAGACCAACTGCGTCCCGACTCCGTCCCGGAGATCCAGCGACGGATCCTGTAGCGCGTTAATCACGCCCTTCTGCGTGAGCGAGGGCCCGAGACCACGGATGATGACCTGCTTCGGAGTATTGCCCTGGATGATGAAGCCCGCGATCATGACCCCATCCCCACTCTGGACCAGACCGCGGGTCGAGATATTAACCGGCTTGGTCGAAAGATCCGGGTTGATGACCGTAACCACCGTCGACGACGTCGTCCCGAGGAAGGCGCCATTGGTCGGATTCGAGAGGTTGATCAGGAACTGCCGTGTCGGCGAGCCCACCGGTTCGCTAATGAGCGTGACATTGACGACCTGGGAAGTAACGCCCGGTCCAAACGTAAGCGTGCCGGAAGCGGCGATATAGTCGGTCCCAGCCGTCGCCGTCAGGTCGCTCGTGGCATAACTCACCGAGTAGGTCGTATCGGGATTGCCGATGCGCGAGAGATTGACCGTCGCACTCACGACCCCGGCCTGGTTGTTCACCGTATAAGTCGGCGAAGCGAATTGGAACGTCGTCGCATCGTTATCGATGATCGTCACCGTCGCGGTGCTCGGAGTCCCGAGCCGCGGGGCCGCGCCCGTGCCGTCGCCGAGCGGATTCGAGAGGATGACGTTAAAGGTCGTTGTGCCGTCGGTGCTGGTGTTATCGATGATCGGGACAGTGATGGTTTGCGAGAAAATATTCGGTCCAAAAGTCAGGCGACCCGAGATGCGAGTGTAATTGGTGCCTTCCGTTGCGGTCCCATCGCTGGTGGCGTAATCGACCGTGATGGTCTCGTTAGGATCACCGACCCGCAGTGCTTCCACCGTCAGTGTCACAGTCCCGGAACCCTCGTCGACAGAGTAACTGGATGGGTTAAAGCGGAAGGCAGTCGCATCATTGTCGATAATATTCACGATTGCCTGGCCGATGCCGCCGACGAACCCGGTCCCATCCGCAGAGCTCAAAGTAACGGTGAAGAAAAGCGTCGGATCAGTCGTCGGATCGTCGATGATCGGGATTTGAATAACCTTTGAAACTTCGCCAGCAGTCTCGCCGGGCTTAGGTCCAGCGAAGGTAACGCTGCCAGTGGTGGCGGCATAATTCACTGCCGGCGATCGCTGTTCCATCGCAAGTCGAATAAGTTGACTGTTGCCGACACTCCGAGCCCACCCGACCGGGTGATGGTGAGATTGGCAAAGCCAGCGCCTTCATCCACGTCAAAGGAAGATTTGCTAAAGCCTATTGTGGCATTGGGCGAATCATCGTCAGCGATATCAACGGTAGCGACGCTATTGGTGCCAATCGCGGCCCCGGTGCCAGGGGCACTCAGAGTAACGAAGAAGCTTTCGGTGCTTTCGATAAGGAGGTCGTTGGTGATTGGGACATTGATCGTCTTCTGGGTCTCTCCGGCGGCGAAGGTTAGGGTTCCGCTGGTAGAAGTAAAATCAGTTCCTTGGGCGGCTGTCCCGCTCATCGTCTGATATTGGACCGTGAGAACGTCATTCGGGTTGCCCTGTCGATTGGCAATAACCGTCAGGTTTACGGAGCCACCGTTTTCAGCGACGGTATAATTGGCCGGACTGAACTGGAAAATGCTGCGGACATCGTCATCGATGATCGTGACAATGGAACTGCCCGGTACACCCACGATCGCTCCTGGACTGGGATTGCTCAGGGTCACCCGGAACGTCTCCGGGTCTTCGGAGATGGTATCATTGTTAATTGGAACCAGAATGGTCTTACTCGTCTCCCCCGGCGCAAAGGTGAGAGTGCCGACGACCGGAGAAAAGTCGAAGCCAGAGAAGGCTGTAATCGGAGTCGCGGCGTAATTCACTGAAGTTGCCTTCGAAGCATCACCATTGGGGATGAGATTAACGGTCAGGACTGCATTGCCACCTGCCTCCGTAATGCTATAGGTAGCACTGCTGAACTGCACGACATTCCCGAGATCGTCATCCGTGATCGTGATCTGGGTCGAGGAAATGCTGCCCAGTTGCGCGACGTCGCTGCTCGTTAGCGTCAGGTGAAAAGTCACGTCACCCTGGATGAGAGTGTTATTCGGGATCGGGATGATGATCGTCTTTTGATGTTCGTTATCCACCACCACGGTCACATCGTTGATCTTCGCGACCAGGGGAGCGAAAAAGATCGTGCCGGAGACCGGAGTGAAGTTCACTTCTGCCTGGGCGGTGTCACCCGTGCGCAATTCGGTCGTGTAATCCACCGAAGTGCCGTTGACATCGAAATCGCCAAACCGGACGACGGTGATGGCGATCGCCAGCTGGTCACCCTCTTTGAATCGATTGGCGGAGGTGAGAAATTGAGCCGTGTTGGGACCGGCATTATCGAAGATTGTCACCCGGGCGGTAGCCTGGGCTCCGATGGAAGTGAAGGGCCCAGGATTAATCAAGCCGACCGTAAAAGTCTTCACACCCTGCGCGGCAGGATTATTTGCCACCGGGATGGTTACATCCTGGACGTTCACCCCGGCGGAAAAGGTAATGGTGGTCGAAGACGGCAGGCCGTAATCAACGCCTAGAATCGCGGTATCCCCGGTTGCACCTAGCGACAGCTCGACAGTCAGCACCTGATTGGGATCGGCGCCCCGCGTTGCCTTCACCCGCACCTGCACCGCCCCGTTGATTTCCACGACACCATACTCCGGGGAGTCAAATTCCACGGTGTTCAGGCCATCATCATCTTGCAGAGCGACCACCGCGGAGGAAGGAAGTCCCAGGGTAGCGTTGACTGGATTACTTAACTCCACCGTAAAGGATTGAGGAGGTTGAACCACGGTATCGTTGAGAACGGGCACGGTGATCGTCCCGACCGCCGAGCCCGTGGCAAAGGTCAGAGTTCCGCTGGTCTGAACAAACCGGGTGCCATCCGCGGACCCAGCGACCGTTTGATACTGCACACTTACGGTAGAGGTGGTGCTGCCAGTCCGATTCAGGAGCACGGTCAGGGTAATGGCACCCGCATTTTCGGAGACGGAATAGGTGGGACTGCTGAATTGCACCGTGCCCGCGGTGTCGTCATCCAGAATCGCCAAGCTGGAGACCGACAGGCTGCCCAAGGTCGCGCCAGTCGGATTCGCCAGCACCAAGCCTACCGTCTCTGTGTTCTCGATCAGCGTGTCATTGAGAAGCGTAACCGTGAAGGTCTTGAGCGTCTCGCCCGCATTGAAGGTTAACCTCTTGTTCGAGCCGCTCGAGATGGCGGTGTAATCCTGGCCCGGTGTCGCCGAACCGGTCTCGGTGAAATATTGCACGGTTACCACTTGGTTTTGGTCTCCGACGCGATTTACTCGCACGGTAATGGACGCAGTCCCGGCATTTTCGCTTGCTGAGTAACTGGTGCTGACGAACTCGACTGTGTTGGCGCTTTCATTATCGATGATCGAGACCTCGGCGTTCTGCGTGCCGCCTGGCACGATAACTCCGGAGTTAGGACTGGCGCTGAGCGCGATAAAGAAAGACTCAGTGCCTTCGACTTCCGTGTCATCGAAAATTGGCACATCGAAGGTGGCAAAGGTCTGGCCTTGCGCGAAGGCGACCGTGCGCGTGACGGTGGCGTAGTCGCGATCGGCGGTGGCGCTGCCTCCGACGGTGGTAATGTTGACCTGCACGGCGCTGTTGATATTACCGGTGCGCAAAAGAGTGATGGTGGCGTTCACCCCATTCTCGGCCACCTGGTAAGAGGTGTTGCTGAAAGCGACCGTGCTGGCCTCGTTATCCACGATCGTGACCACGGCCGTTGCCTGACCGAAAGAATAATTGCCACCTTGAGAAGAGAGATTGACCGTAAACGTCTCGTCGCCCTCGACGACCGAGTCATCGAGAATCGTGACGGGAATGGACTTCGACGTTTCACCGGGATTGAAGGTGAGCGTCCCGCTCGCCTCCAAATAGTCTACATTTTGAGTTGCTGAGCCGGAAGCAGTGGCGAATTGCACCGTGTCCGTTCCGGTCGTAACTCCAGTCCGGGTGACGGTGAGTTGTATGCTGCCACCATTCTCCGCCACGGAGTATGTGGCAGGATTGAACCCGATCGTGGTGCCGCTGCTGTCGTTGTCGTTGATCGTGATCGTCGCGACGCTTGTCCCGAGAGTGGCTTTGGTCGGATTTGAAAGCGTAAAGGTAAACTTCTCCGAGTTCTCCGCGGCGAAATCATCGACGATCGGAACCACAACCAGCTTGGCCGTTTCGTTCGGCGCAAAACTCAATGTGCCCGGAAGTCTTGGTGTAGTCCGAAGGCTGCTTTGCATCCATTCCAACCACCGCTCCATCCGCCGTAGTGTAATCCACGGTGATTGTGTCCTGGTTGCCCGCGTCGCGTGTCACCTGGACCACGATCGCTACCGAACCGGCACTCTCAGAGACAGAGTAGGTAGCGGACTGAAGCGAAACCGTATTCGCGGAGAGATTCTGGGCGAAGCCGGCGAGGAAGAGGAGAAATGCGGGCAAAAAGACCGCGCGAATGGTTTGCATAAGTTTCGTTAGGGAATTTTGAGCGCCCGCTTTCGACTGGCGACAACGGCTGCGGATGAGCGCGCGGAGATTCCCAGATTCGAGAAACTGTGGCAAGCACCAATTGCTTTTTTTACGCTTTTTTTTTAATCCGCCCGACGGGCCGGACGTTCGGGGGATTGCTTGCGCCCGTTAGGGCGCCACTTTGGTCGCTATGTCGCTCGGCGCTCCCGGGCCGCCGGCTCCTTCCGCCACTGATGCGAAACCAGTAGCGCTGGCCACTGGTCAGCCCCGTACGGTCAGAATTAACCGTCCGAGAGCGCAGAGGCCGCAGAGAATTCCAGGGAAACGCTTCGTCGCTCCCAGGATCTCTGCGTGGCCTCAACCTGCCGCGCCGTTAATTCACTCCGCGGCACCGACAAAGCGGGTGCCCTCCAGTCGCCGCTCACTCACAGAGGCTGGTCTCAGCGCACCGGCCATGGTAACTTCCTGCCATGACTCGATTTGCCTTCGGTCTTGCTCTTGTTTCGCTCGCCTTGTCCTCCTCTCTCCGGGCCCAATCCCCCGCTCCGGCCGGCTCGGCTCGGCCTTCTCCGACGCCCGCCTGCCAGGCGGCGGAGTTTCGCCAGTTCGACTTCTGGTTGGGCAAATGGAAGGTCTCGCTCCAGAACGGCCAGCAGGTCGGCTCGAGCGAGATCAGCCGCCAGGCCGAGGGCTGCGCCATCCGCGAGCAATGGACCGCCGCCTCCGGCAAGGGCGGGATGAGCGTTAATTATTACGATCCGGCGGAGAAGAAATGGCACCAGGATTGGGTCGGCGGCGACGGCACCATCCTGCATCTCCGCGGCGGGATGAAGGACGGGGTCATGGTCCTGAGCGATGAGCCGGCGAGCAGCCCGGGCGCGCTCTTGAACCGCATCTCGTTTACCCCGATGCCGGATGGCAAGGTGCACCAGGAATGGTCGATCTCGAAGGATAACGGCAAGACCTGGGCAACCAGCTTCCTCGGGATTTACGAGAAGTTGTAGCCGGGGGCGCTGACCCCGGCCTCGCGCCGCCTGCATATTTTATCCCTGCCGGGGTCACGCCCCCGGCTACAACTTCCGGGCTTCCCGCGCGACCAGCGAGTACGTCGCCCACGTCATGGCGCTGCGTTATTTCAGCTTCATGACCCTGACCACGGTCGGCTACGGCGATATCGTGCCGCGGGGCGCGACCGCCCGCACCCTCGCCTCGCTCGAGGCGGTGACGGGGCAGATTTACCTCATGGTGCTGGTGGCGCGCCTCGTCGGGCTGCACATTGTGCACGCCCACAGCGGGCGAAAAGAGGAGTGAAACGCTCCGTCGCGTCCGGGCCAGTCAAGCTATTTTTCTTTCGGTTAGGCAATTTCCGGGGTCGTTATTCTTGATTTTTGCGCTATAGTCCGCGATGGCTAAACCATCCGGTACGTTCTTTTCCCGTCGGGCCCCCGATATCATCACTGAAGAGCTGGTCGCGGTCTTGTCTTCCAAGACCTCCTACGAGTTCAAGCCGCTCTTCGACATTCTCCTCGCCAACCTGCGCGAGCGGAACGCTGCCAGCGGCGGCGAAGAAATGCTCCGCCTCCGTTCCTACGAGAAGCTCCAGGGCCTCGTCAGCCAGGGCGCGGTCGACCGCAAGGTCAACGGCACCGTGAAAAAATACAAAGGCATCCCGGCGCGCATGATGGCGCTGCGGGCGGAGATGAAAACGCTCCGGGCCGATTGGAACGAGCGCGCCCAGGCCAAGGCCGCGGCCGCCGCGAGCTAGGCCGAGTTGTAGCCGGGATCGCTGATCCCGGCCGGGAAAAACGCCGCTACCGCCGCTGCCGGGATCACCGATCCCGGCTACAACGGCTGCGACAACTCACGCGCTGAGCGAGTGACCGCCGGCGCTGTAGACCATGATGACGCGCCGGAGATCTCCGATCTCCGCCCGCATCGCTTCCAGCGCCGCGAGATCTTCCGCCTCGTTAGGCGGGGTGAATCCTTTTAGCACCAGCGCGGCGTCCTGCGAACAGTCGCGCATGGCCGCGATCGGGTCGTCGCCCAGGACGATCTCGAGCGCGGCCGGCACCCGCGCCGCTTCCATCAGCTTGCTCAATTTTTCCCGCGCTTTCGCTTCCTGTTCCGGATCGTCCACGGCAAAGACGAGCCGGATGGGATGGTTCCGCCATTCCGGATTTTGCGCCAGCATGTGGGCGAGGAGGAGCATGAGCGCGCCATTTTTGCCGCCCTGCCACCAGACGTCGATCGAGCCGCGCGGCGCGGCCGCGAGCCGTTTCTCTTCGTCCGGGCAATAGACGATCAGCGCGCTGCGCTCCAGTTCGGCGATCCGCCGCAGGACCTGGCAGAAACGCTCCAGCCGTTTCGGGTTATCGGCCCAGCCGATCAGGACCGTGTTGGGCCGGATGCCGCCGATCCCGCAACATTCCACCAGCGACTCGACCCCGTTCAACAGGTCGGGCTCGATCACGACCGCGGGGAACGCCTGCAGTTCTTCCCCGGCGATAAATTTGCGCAGCTTGTCTTCCTCTTCGTCGCGGCGCTCGTTCAGCTTTCTCGCCGGTCTCGTCCATGACCTGCGCGAGAATCATGATCCCGCGGCCGGCGGTCAGCCAGGAGCCGTATTGCGCGAGATGATTCCGCCGCCAGGCGCCGCCGCTGAGCGCGAGGATGATCGGGCGCCAGTTCTTCGGGTGATAACGCGTCTCCTCCAGTTTCAGCAGCGCGCGGCGGCGCGCGCTCAAAGGCCGTCCCGCTGCGCACATCGCCCCAGGCGGCGCGGATTTCCTTGCGCGAGATCCACCATTTCAAAAACACCATCGACCCGATCCCGACCGCGGCCCAGATCGGATCGAGCAACAACATCGCCGCCGCGCAGCCGATCGCGCCGAGGAGCGCGGTCGACCAATGGCTGAGCTTGAAGGACGGGCGATAGCTCGGGTTGCGCGTGGCCGACTCGTAGAAGCAGGCGAGGTTGATCGTGCCGTAGGTGACCATGAAAAACATCGTGATGATCGGCGCGATCGCGTTCAGGTCGCCGAAGACGATCGCGACCTGCGCGATGATGAGGGTGAGGATGGTGGCGCGGCGGGGCTCGTTGCTCGCGCCGCTGCCGCGCGCGAGCGGGCGGAGCCGCGGGAAGATATCGTCCCGCGCCAGCGCCTGCAGGATGCGCGGCGCGCCCATCATGCTCCCGAGCGCGGAGGAAAGCGTGGCCGCGAAAATGCCGGCGTTGATGAGCATGGGCGACCAGGCGACTTCGAGAATCACGAGCGGCCTTTCGAGAAGCGCCTCGCGCGGCGTCGCGGCGGCGAAGAGGAACGCCATCGCGATATAAACGACCGCGGTAAATCCGATCGCGGCCAGCGTTCCGCGCGGAATCGACTTGGCCGGATTCTGCAGATCGCCCGACATGTTGACGCCCGCCATGATCCCGGTCACGGCCGGGAAAAAGAGCGCGAACATGACGAAGACGCTCGTCGCCCGGCGGTGTAGGCGGAGTGCAGATTCGCGCGCAGCGTCGCCTCCGTCGCCGCCGGGATGGCGCCGGCAAAAAACGAGCCGAGCGCGAGCGCGAGAATGGCGAGAATGCCGTACTGCACCTTGATCGCCCAACTCGCGCCGATGTAAACGCAGATGAAGATGACGACGTTCACGATCGTGCCGATGGCGCGCGCGGAGAGCGCCGAGATTGGGAAACAGATTCTGAAACGCCTCCGTGAAACCGATCACGTAAAGCGCGACCGAGATGGCCTGCGCGAGAAAAAACACGACCCCGATCGCGCCGCCAAATTCCACCCCGAGACTGCGGCTGATCAGGTAATAGGCGCCGCCGCCCTTCACCTGCGTGTTGGTCGCGAGGCCCGAGACCGAGAGCGCGGTCAGGGTCGTGATCAACTTCGCCGCGAGCACGATGATGACCGCCTGGATCAAGCCCGACTTCGCCGACCACGAGGCCGAAGCGGAGGAACATGATGACGCCGAGAATCGTCAGGGTGCTGGGCGTGAAGACGCCGCCAAACGTGCCGAACTTGGTCGGCGCGGCGGGAGAAGAAGTACTGTTGGCCACTCGGCTCAAGCTTTTACCTACTGCCGTTCCCGAAGTCGAAGCGGAAAGATGGTCACGTCCACTCCGCGCGACATGATGATGTGATCAGGCGCGCGGCCGGTGGGAGGCTGAAGCCATCGAGCGCGAAGAGGCGATCGTCCCACGCCGTCACTTCCGCCTGGCAAAGCGGATACGGTCGCATGGAAAACCGCGCCGCGAAACAGGCGACCGTTCGCGCTCGCGTAAAGCCGGTAGCGTTCGACCAGGAAAAACTCGAGCGAACCCGGTGCCGCCGCCGGCAATTCCGCGCCAGGCGCATATTCGAAACACGGTCGGCTTCGCGCTGCCCTTGCGGAGTCGAGCGATAATGGATCGCGCCCGATGTCGCGCGGTTCGATTTCATCACCGCGTGTTCGTAGGGCAGATGGAAAAAGCGCCGCGCGATCTTCACCGCCAGCCACTGATTCGCATCGAGCGAATAGAACCACACGCCCGGCACACCTGCGTCGTCGTGCACATAAGTGCGCACGTTCAGCTCCATGAAATGTGAAATGCCGCGGCACCGCCGGAGAAAAACGCGGGCGCACGTTCCGCATGAAAAACGGCACGATCCCGAGCCAGGCTTTCCCGGCAAAAGTATCGACGTGCAAACCTTGCGGCAGCGTCGCCTCGATCGCCGCGACCGGATATTCCCAGTGCAGGAAAAGCAGATCGCGCCACTGCTGATACATGACCGGTTGCCCCGCCGGCCGCGCCCGCACCGCCAGCCGCTGCTGCTCGTTAGGCGAAGAAGCGGTGAAAATCATCTCCGCACAGGCTACAGCGGAAACGCTGCGATTGGAAAAATCGCCGGGCCAAAAAGTGCGTCTCCCCGGCGCTCTCGGGCGGATCACCTGCACGATGAACGACGCCCGTAAATTCTCAGCCCAGCCTTTCGACGCCCTGATCGTGGGTGCCGGCATGGCCGGCCTGAGCGCTGCCGCCGCGTTGCAGCGCACCGGTCGCGATGTCGTCCTGATCGACAAAGCCCGCGCCGTCGGCGGGCGGATGGCGACCCGCCGCATCGGCTCCGCCACTTTCGACCACGGCGCGCAATTCTTCACCGCGCGCACGCCGCGTTTCGCCAGCGCGATCGCGCACTGGCAGGAAATCGGCGTGGCCGAAGAATGGTCGCGCGGGTTCACTGAAGAGGCGGATGGACATCCGCGCTGGCGGGGCAGACCCGGCATGACCGCTGTCGCGAAACAGCTGGCCTGGGAGTTCGACATTTTCCTCGATACTGAGATCGAGGCGATTCGCCGGGCTGAGGACCATTGGATCGTGGAGACTGCCGCCGGGGAAAATTTCCAGGCGCGCGCAATCGTGCTGACGCCGCCGGTCCCGCAATCGCTCGCCCTGCTCGAGGCCGGCAAGGTCGCCATGTCCGCGAAAATGCGCGCCCGCCTAACGAGTATCCGGTACGAGCGTTGTCTCGCGGTGATGGCGGTGCTGGCCGGTCCTTCGCGCGTCCCGGCGCCGGGCGGATTCGCGCCGCCGGCCGGCCCAATTTCCTGGATCGCGGACAACCAGCAGAAAGGAATTTCCGAAGAGCCGGCCGTGACCATTCACGCCAGCCCTGCGTTCAGTCTCGAGCACTGGGAGCGCGACCGGCAGGAGAGCGGGCAGATCCTTCTGCATGCGGCCCGGGAATGGTTAGGCGCGGAGGTCACAACCTTCCAGGTGCACGGCTGGCGTTACAGCAAGCCGATGGAAGTGGACGCTGATCCCTGCGCCGTCCTGAGCGAAACTCCGCCGCTCATTCTCGCCGGGGACGCGTTTGCCGGTCCGCGCGTGGAAGGCGCGGCTCTCTCCGGCTGGGCGGCGGCGAAAGCCATTATGCGGGCGGAGAAAACCACCCCGCAATTTCACTTTGCCTAACGACAACGATATGGAACCGAATTCCCGCGTCTGGTTCATCACCGGTTGCTCCAGCGGCTTCGGTCGCGCCCTCGCCGAACGCGTCCTGGCACAGGGCCAGCGAGTCATCGCAACGGCGCGCGACGCGACCGCCCTCGAAGGACTCGCCGCGCGCCATCCCGAGAGTTGCCGCGCACTTGCGCTCGATGTCACCGACGTGGCGCAGGTGAAGGCCGCGATCGCAGAGGCGGCGGAAATGTTTGGCCGGCTCGATGTCGTCGTGAATAACGCCGGCTACGGACTCATCGGCGCTTTCGAAGAATTCACCCCGGACGAAATCGAGAAGAATTTCGCGACTAATTTCTTCGGCGCACTGGAAGTGATTCGCGCCGCGCTGCCCATCCTCCGCGCGCAGGGCAGCGGGCACCTCGTCAACATTTCGGCCGCGGCCACGATCTCGAATTACCCCGGCTTCTCCATTTACGGCGCGAGCAAGGCGGCGCTCGAAAGCGTTTCCGAATCCCTCGCGCTCGAGCTCCAGCCCTTCGGAATCAAAATCACGATCGTGCAGCCGGGACCGTTTCGGACCGACTTCGTTAGGCGTTCGCTCACCCGCGCGGAAAACGAGATCGCCGGCTACGAGCGCAGCAGCGGCAAATTCCGGCGCCTGCTCGAAACGATGGACGGCAAACAACCGGGCGACCCGGAAAAAGCGGCCGAGGCGATCATCGCCGCGGTCGAATCGGAGACGCCGCCGCTCCGGCTCGTCCTCGGCAAATACGCGCACGACAAAGTGCGCCGGCAACTGGCCGCGACCGAACGCGAGCTGAGCGCGTGGGAAGCAGTCGGTCGGCCGACCGAATTCGGACGCCAAAACATGAATCGCTTTCGCCTTTTCCTCGCCTGCCTGCTCGCCGGCGCCTTTGTCTCCTGCGCTTCGCCGCAGATTTCCACCAGCGCCCGCAAAAGCTCCGAACCGCGAGCGACCGCTCTCCTCGCCGCCTCGCAACGCGCGCATGGCGGAGAAGCCTTCGCCAAAGTCCGCACCCTGAGCGTGCGCTACGAAGGGCAATGGGCGCCGATCGGCCCGCGATTTCAGCCGGTCCTTTCCGACACGAAATTTCGTCGCGGCTCGGAGGAACGCCTGGTCCTGGACTCGCGCCTCATCGCGCAGGAACACACCGGGCCAGCGGGCAAGAAAATCGTCGTCCGCACTCCGGAAAAAGTGTCCGTCAACTACAACGGCGTTCGCTCCACCGATGCCGAAGTGGAGCAAGCGGCCGCGCTCGTCGCCGATGCCTACACCATGTTTTTGCTCGGGCCATTTTACTTCGACCGGCCCGGCGTCACCCTTTCCTCCGCCGGCGACGAAGTCGTGGACGGCGCCGTTTGCGACAAAGTGCTCGCCGTTTTGCGCCCGGGCTTCGGGTTCGCGGAGGAAGATCGCGTCGTCCTTTTCATCGACCGCGCGAACAAACAGCTCCGCCGCGTGCGCATGACCTTGAACGGCCTCGAAAGCACGCGCGGCGCGGAGGTCGACGTCACCTTCCGCGAATTTCGCACCATCGGCGGCATCGTCTGGCCGACCGATTTCGACGAACGCATCCGGGTGCCGTTCCAGCTCCACGCTCACCATTGGACGATGCTGGGCCTGACGATCAATCCCGGCTTCCGCGCGGCGGATCTCGATGCCGCCGGCTTCAAGGGCCGGGCCGCCATTCCGGCCGCGCCTTTGCCCGGCGCGCGCTAGCTTTCGCAGCGCGCGAAATTTGACATCGACAAAGCGCGCCCCGCCCGGGAATGCTCCCCGCCATGTCCAAGACACTTCTTTACTCTCTGGCCATGCTCGGCGACCTCGTGCTCGCCTTCTTCTTCTACCGCAGCGGAAGCGTCATGGTCGCTGGCATCCTGTTGTTCGCCGCGCTTTGTTTTGCCATCGCGGCGATCGGCGGCGCGCTCGGCAAGGGTGGGCCCAGGACCTGATCCCCGCGCGCCGCTGGCGCCATTCAAACTGCCACTGCAACTTGCGGAGGCGGTTCACTATGACGGCGCAGGATTTCGTCGACCACGTCTTCGGCCGCGATTTCGAGCGCCTGTTTTTCTTTGTCAGTCAGCCGCCGCGGTTTCGTATCGAGGATGCAAACCGAGCCGATCGGCTGGCCGTTAATCCGAATCGGCGTTCCGGCATAGAAGCGCAAGCCGCGCTCCTTCAGCAGCGGGTTATCGGCGAATCGACGGTCGCGTGCGAGGTCTTCCACCACGAGGAGATCGTTTGAGGCCACCACATGCCCGCAGACGGAGACATCGCGCGAGCTGCCTTTCTCGGCGAGATCGGCCGGCAAGCCGGTCTGCGCCTTGAACCATTGGTGATCGCGATCGATCAGGGTGATGAGCGCAATCGGCACCTCGAAGAGGCGGGTCAACTTGGAGGTGATCCGGTCAAAGTTCCGGTCCGGGACGGAATCGATCAGCTTCAGGTTTTCCAAAATGGCGAGCCGCTCGCTCTCGTTAGGTGGGATCGGGGCCGACTCCCAGACTTCCCCGGCCTGGAAAGAATTTTTCGAAAGTTGCACGACCGCTTCGGCGAAGGAGACCACGACTTCGCTCGCGCCCGACGAGCGCAGGCGCTCACCGGCCTCGGTCAGGTTTTCCGTGGCGCCCCACACTCCCACCACCACCTGCAGATCGGGCAATGCGGAGCGCAACCGGCCGGCGAGATGACGCGCATGAAGCAGCGTGGAAGGCGAGACCACCGAAATGCAGACTGCGTCGGGTTGCGCTTTGCGCACGTTCTCCACCAGTTCACCAGTGGCGAGCGCGGCAGGGAGACTTTCCGCTTCGAAGCCCTGTTGATTCAGCACCTGGGTCAACATGATCCCGGCCAGCTCATCGCGATAAGCGCGCGCCGGCAGACAGCGCACCCGGACGCGTGGCATCGGCCGGGCCGGCGGAGTGTCTTCCGCCACGGTCACATCGGCCGCCACTTTCGAAGGGCTCGGCGGCAACTCGCCCACGTCCTCGATGATGTCCAGCATCTGCTGGTGGATCAGGCCTTGTTGCTCCCGGTCGAGTTCCTCGTTGCGCGCATCGTTCTCGGCCAGGATCAGCGCCGGGACGAGCACATTGTCGTAAAGCGCGGTCAGCGAATTCGCCTTGAGATGCGCTTCGGCGAGTTCGCTCACTTCGGTCAGTCCCTGCGCCAGGAGACGGTGGTAACATTCCTCGTGCGGGGCCAGCGCCTGCTCTTCGCTCAGGAGGACGCTCAGAAATCGGAGACTCGGGACATGCCGGCCCATCACCGCGAGACAGACTGTTAGCGGTGTCGAAAGGAGCAGCCCGACCGGCCCCCACAGCCAGGTCCAGAAAACCGCCGCCAGGATCAGCGCAATCGAGGAAACCCCGGTGCTCGTTCCGTAAAGCCACGGTTCAAGCGCGTTGGCATTGATCAATTCCAGGACCAGGAAAAGCCCGAGAGCATAAACCGGCGTCATCCAGCTGGTGGAGACAGCAAAGGAAAGAACCAGCGGAATGACCGCGCCGACGAGCGGCCCAACATAGGGTATGAACCGCATCACCGCGGCAAAGGCACCCCACAAAATCGGGTTCGGCACCCCGATAAAAAAGAGACCAATCCCAAAACAAACGCCATAGCCCACATTCACGACCAGCTGCATCGCGAGATAACGCGAGACCCGCCGGCCTGCGTCGTCCATCGCGCGCGTCGTGGTGCTGATGTGACCCTGGCCGATCAACCGAATCACCCGTCCGCGCAGATCCTCCCGCTTCAGGAGCATGAAAACGAGAAGGAGCAGGACGAGCCCGGCGTGACCGAGCGGACCGAGCACAGCGGTGCCCAATCCCTGGAGAATCCTCGCCATCCCGCTCTGCGATTCCACCACCCGCACCGGGATCGGTTTCGCTTTCGGCGAGGGCCGGCGGAGCGACTCCGGCACGCCGAGACTCGCGGCGTCTTCCGTATTTTCGTCCGCGACCGGCAGTTCCTTCTTCAGCGTCTCCACGCTCTGGGAAAAGCGCAGGAACTTCGTGCTCGTCGGCATCTTCAGCGCATGGAGCTTCTCCTGGATGTTCGTCTGGTAGTCCGGCAGCTTGGCCGCGACGTCGATCACCTGCCGGGTCAGGAACCAGCCGGCCACACCGAGCACGCTGAAGAGCATCAGGACGACGAGCAGCACCGCCGCGATGCGCCCAATCCATCTTTCGATCCGCCCGACCGGTCCCGAGAGGAGGAAGGTGAGCATCGCGGCCAGCGCCAGCGGGATGAGCAGCTCACGCCCGACATAGAGCACCGTCACGACAAACGCCGTCACCAGGACCGTCCAGATACCGACCAAGGCCGCGGTCGAGGAGTTTCGTTTGGCGCGCATTACTGGACCTGTGTGGACATCGCTGGTTTGGATAAACTGAAAAACCGAGAGAGCCGTGCCCGGCCTTGGTTTTTCATCAACCGATCCTTAAGCCGCATTCTCGCCGGTTAAGTATCGGATCGAGTAGGCGTTGTGCGGGTATGGCCGGCTCTGCGCCACGCGCTTTTTATTTTCGAGATCGCAGACCGGCGGGGAGATTACCGGCAAAAAAAACGCGGGGCCATTACTGGCCCCGCTCAAAAGCTGACGGAAGGAAACGTCAAGTTAAGTTTAGTAAGATGTAGCCTCCGAGCTTTGCACTTTATTTAGCAGCCGTTGTGCCAGCGCCGGATTTGTTTCCGGGAGCGCGTCAGGATTTATCGGTTGGCAGTCATCGACAGCCCGGCCCCGGCCATGATAAAGCGCAGGGCCATGCCTTCCTCTTCGGAGAAAATGTGGACCGAGCCGCGGGTGCGGGTGGAATCAGTCGATCTCCTGCGCGGGCTGGTGATGGTGATCATGGCGCTCGATCACACGCGCGATTATTTCTCGAGCTACAACGGCAACCCGACCGACGCCGCGACCGTCTCCGGGCTGATGTATTTCACCCGCTGGATCACGCATCTCTGCGCGCCCAGTTTTGTCTTTCTCGCCGGCACCTCGATCTATCTCCAGGCCCAACGCAAGCCGCGCCCGCTGCTCGCGCGCTTTCTCGTCACGCGCGGGCTCTGGCTCATGTTGCTGGAGCTGGTCGTGGTGAGTTCGATGCTCACCTTCCATCCCAGCGTTCATCTTCTTTTTCTCCAGGTCATCTGGGTCACCGGCGTCTCGATGATCCTGATGGCCGCGCTGATTTATCTGCCGCTCTGGGCGGTCGCGCTCTTCGGCGCCGCGCTCGTGCTCGGGCACAACGCGCTTGATTCGGTCAGCCCGGGCTCGTTAGGCACATTCCCCGGAACGCTCTGGCGTTTGCTCCATGTGCCCGGTCCGCTCGTGCCGCCGGCGTCCGGCTATCTCTGGCTCAATCTCTATCCGCTCATTCCGTGGCCGGGAATCATGGCGCTCGGTTTTGTCTTCGGCGCGCTCTTGCAACGGCCGCCGTTGTCGCGCCAGCGCGCGATGCTTCTCATCGGCGCGAGCTCGGTCGCTCGTCTTCGCGCTCTTGCGCTGGAGCAATCTCTACGGCGACCCGCTGCGCTGGACGCATCAGGCTTCCGCCGGGCGCACCTTCATGTCGTTCATGGACGTGCAAAAATATCCGCCTTCGCTGCTCTTCGTCCTCGTCACGCTCGGGCTTTCGCTTTGTCTCATGGCCGCGTTCGAAGCCTGGCAGCGGCGCGACAATTTTCGAGCGGTGCGCGGCGTTCTTTCGATCTACGGCCGGGTGCCGTTCTTCTATTACGTGCTGCATTTCACCGCCATCCATCTCGCGGCCTTGCTCACCACCGCGGCGCTCGGCCTCAACTGGCGCTGGTGGATCAGCCTGCCGCCGACCGGCGGCATCTTCGTCGGCCAACCGCCCGGCTACGGCTTCTCCCTCCCGGTCGTTTACCTCGTCTGGCTCGCGATCGTGCTCTTCTGCTATTTCCCCTGCAAATATTTCGCCGGGGTAAAGCAGCGCAGCCGCAGCCCGTGGCTCTCGTATCTGTAAAAATCAATCCGTACCCGCTTGCCGGGCACGCCTAGCCGACCGGCGGCAACCCGCCGGCCTTCAAACGCTCAATCCGTCGATCGAGATCCGCCCGCTGGATGAGATCGACGACGCGGATGCGATCCGGCTCAAGACAGAAGAGGAGCCGATGTTTATCCGAGATCCGCGCTCGCAGGACAGTGGGATAGGCCTTGAGCTGCTTGATCCGATCAAACGCGCTCGGCTCGCCCGACGCCAGCCGGCCGAGCCGATTCATCGTCGCCCGGCCCACATGCTTCGGAAATCCCCGCAGCGTCTCCATGAATCCCCGCGGAAACTCCAGCAGGCGCACCGGCTGATTCCCGACTGCTTCGAAGGCTTCGCTTTCGCCGGCCTCCTCCGGCTTCGCGCCCTCGCTGGCGACGGCACCCGATTTGACCGTCTCATTTTGGCGGGTGTTCGCTTCCAGTTCCCGGCGCAGCGTCAACTTCTCTTCACCGCGCTGGGTCACGAGCGCGCTTAAGCACTTAATCTTGGCCTCCAGCTCGCGTTCCCGCGCGCTCTTCAGCACCGGCACCGGTTCGTTTTTCGTCTCCTCGTCGATCCGCCGCTCCTGCCGGCGGTGCAGGACCAAATCGCGTTCCGCCAGCGTTCGCTGCTCAATCGCGATCCGCAATTCCTTCATCTTCGCTTCGAGCCTATCCTGCGCCTCCTGCGCGGCGGCCGTCTCATGCTGCCGCGCCTTGCGCAGGGCGCGCTCGTCCATCCAATCGCCAAATTCGTCTTCCGGCGGAAGATTCAATTTCGCGCGGGCATCGAGCATTGCCTCGAAGACTCCGGTGGCATCTTCTTCGTTGAGCAGAGGCAGCGAGCTGCGTCCGAGCATGATCCCAAATCCGCGATAAGGGGAATCGACCAGCACCCGAATCAGTCGTTGCAATTCCTCCAAATCCCTCGAGCGCAAAATGGCTTCGATCGTTTCCTCCAGCTCGCGCATTGCCCGCGCTGGATCATCCCCCACCAGAAGCAGGCGAATGCCCGCGTGCGGCTCCACTCCCAGCTTCTCCGAAGCGTCGGGAAACACTTTCATCAGCTCACGCGCAATATCCGGGCGCCACGATTTGGTCGCGAAATCAAACATGTAAGACCAGACGCTGTGCAGACGCTCGCTCATGCCGAAGTGCCGCATCCCCGCGATCACCTCCTCGTACTTCTTCAACACCACCAGCCCGACAAGAAACTTCTCCTCCATCTCCGGGGGGACTCGTTCGAGTGGAAAGCGCAGCACGTCGCCCACCCCCATCGCCAGCATTCGAGCCTCCGTCAGCAGAGCGTTTTCATCCTCCAGCAATTCCTCTTTCGTCACCCCCGGCACGGAAGAAGAACGCCGCAGCCGGAGCCGGTCCCTGGCTTCGCAACACTTCTTGTATTTCCGGCCGCTTCCGCAGGGACAGGTTTCGTTGCGACCGATCGCTTCGACCGCGCGCCGCATCGGAAGCGACCCCCGATACTGATGAATCGCTCGCTCTGGGATAAACCGTTCCAAAGGGCCATCGAGCAAAGTGAACATCCTGGCCAGTTCCCTGCCTTGCTGCACCGGAGTGAGTCTCACCTTCATCCGGGCTGCCTCGCGCGCCATCGCCTCTCCCCCAATCAGGATACCCAGCTGTCGCAAATGAATCCGCGCCCTGAGACCGAGATCTTTTTGCTTACCGAGATGCAGTGCGAGACGCGGGATCTGCTTGGGCAACTCTTCGCCAGGGCGATGCTTCCGCCACCACGCCGCCGCCACAAACAGGCACAGCATCCGTTCGTCATCGGTCCCGAGTTCGACCGATTCCAGCGCGCTGAGCAACTCCTCCGTCACGTTGCCATCCATGCGCCACGCGATCCAGGCCAGGTGCCATGCCGCGGTCTGCATCAGCCGCGCCGGCGTGAGCAGCGTCGCCGCCAGCTTCCGTCCCCCCAGCGCGGCCGCCGCGAAGAGCATTTGAAACGCGGCCGGGTCCGCCGCCTCGGCCGCGGTGACAAGCGCTAGGTGAAGCTCCTCCTCACCCGCCGGGAGACAAGCCGCCAGGCGTTTCAGACCCTCGCGGTGAAACGCTTTCGTCGCGATTAATTCCTGGGCTTCGGGAGAGATGATTTTGTTTTGGACGAAACACACCGCAAAAGCAATCCAGCAAAATCCGGGCGAGATGGGCCTACAAAAAAGCAGGCGGAGGCATCGCCCGTCCGCCCCCTTTGTTCGTTAGTCTGAGCTCTACCATCGCCCGATGCGACACCGGATCGCTCCAGTCACTCTGCCCGGTCGAGCCCCGATCTCGATCGTAAAGACCGCGCCCGGCGTGAGCCCCTCAAAGATGATGTGCCGCGAATCGCCCGCAAAACGGGGGTCGGGTCCGAGCCTTTTGCCAGTTTCTGAGGACTAATTACCAGCTGCCGCGCTTTCCAGCCTGGCCAGGTCGAGTTTCTCCATCTGCCAGACTTCACTGGTGACTCGTTGCACCCGCGCGGGATCTTCGTCGCTTAGCCAATCCCAGATGCGGCTCGGCACGATCTGCCACGGCATGCCGAACTTGTCGTTGATCCAGCCGCACTGGATCTGCTCGCCGCCGTCGGCGGAGAGCTTTTCCCAGAAGTAATCGATCTCTTCCTGCGTGTCGCAATTCACCACCAGCGAGACGGCGTTGCTGAAGGGGTAGCCCGGGCCGCCGTTGAGCGCGATGAAGCGCTCGCCCTTCAGCTCGAACGCGATCGTCATGACCGTGCCCGCCCGGTTCTCCCCCGGCGAGCCCTCCGGGTAACGCGTCTTCGTCAGAATCTTCCCGTCCTTGAAAACAGAGAGGTAAAACTCGACCGCCTCCTCCGCCTGACCGTCGAACCAAAGAAATGGCATGATCTTTTGCATGAGAAATCATTAGCGCTGGTTGGAATCGAGGCAACCGGAGGGGCAAAAGCTGAAACGCTGAAAGTGAAACTGAAAGCTGATCCGGTTGGCGAAGGGGTGAGTGAAGGCGGCGAGCTTGACATCAGCCGGCACGGGGAGCGAGAAGAGCTGCCCATGACTTCGCGCAAACGCCTTTTCTCCAAAGCTCCTGAAGGAACGGCCGTTCTCTTCTTTATCCAGATTTTCGCGACGCTCGGGTTCGCGGTTCTTTATTCGACGCTGGTCCTCTACGCGACGAAGCATCTCAATCTCTCGGTCAAGGACGGCGACGACATTGATGGGCGTGTTCGGCGCTTTCAATTACGGCCTGCATCTTTTCGGCGGCTATCTCGGCGGGCGGTTTCTTTCGAACCGGAATCTTTTCGTCGGCGGCATGGCGTCGCAGGTCATCGGGTGCGCATGCATCTCGTTCGGGTCGCTCGCGATGTTCTACATCGGGCTCGCTTTCTTCCTCACCGGCAGCGGGCTGAATGTGACCTGCATCAACATGATGCTGACGCAGCGTTTCACCCCGGAGGATCCGCGGCGCGAAGGAGCTTTCCTCTGGAACTACGCCGGCATGAATGTCGGGTTCTTTGTCGGGTTCGCCGTCGCCGGTTATTTCCAGGGGACGGAGAGCTACGCGAGCCTTTTCATTTTCGCGACGCTCGGCAATTTCATCGCCATCGTCCTCGCCCTGGCGTCGTGGAAAACGCTGACCGATCGCAACACGCCGCTGCTCGAGGTGACGGCGAAACAATTCCAGCTGCGCCTGCTCGCCGGTATCGCCATTGTCCTCGGCTGCGTGCCCGCCGTCTGGTGGCTGCTGCAACGGCCCGACGGGACCGAGACGCTGATCAAGGGAATCTGCGGCGCGGTCGGGCTGACGCTGCTCTACCTCACGATCCGCCACCCGGATCGCCGCGAGCGGCGGAACATGACGGCCTACCTCATCCTGGCCGTCGGCTCGCTCGCTTTCTGGTCGCTCTACCAAATGGCGCCGAGCGGCCTGATGCTCTTCGCCGTCCACAACGTCGACCTCTTGGTCGGCAAGATGGAGATCCAGCCGCAGTGGATTCAGAACATCAACACCGTCTGCATCGTGATCGGCGGGCCGCTGCTCGCGTCGGCCTTTACCGGCATGCGCGCGCGCGGTTGGAGGATCGATATCCCGAAACAGTTTGCGACGTCGCTCATTCTGATGGCGCTGGGCTTTCTCATTCTCCCGGTGGGGATCAAGCTGGCCGGCGTCGACGGCCGGAGTGCGTTCGTCTGGCTCTTCATGAGTTATGTCCTGCAGAGCGTCGGCGAGTTACTCATCTCGCCCATCGGCTACGCCATGATCGGCAAACTCGCGCCGAAGCAGTATCAGGGCGATGATGATGGGCAGCTGGATGCTCGTGACCGGCCTGGCCTCGCTCTTCGCGGGCGATTTCTCGGGCATGATTCCCGAGCCGCACGGCACCACCGCCCTCGCGACCAATCCTGAGTATGCGAAGCTCTTCGGCGCGCTCGGCGCGGGCGCGCTCGTGGTCGGCATCGCGCTCGTCGTGCTCATTCCGTTCCTGCGCAAGCTGATCACCGACAAGGCCGAGATAAAGCCAGAGGAACTGGAAAAGGCTACCGTCGTTCCCGGAATCTGAAAGCTGAGGTCGGAGGTTGGAGGGCGCGCATCAGGTGGTCGCGATGAAACAGGAAAGCCATTTCGGGAATCTAAAAGCGATTCTCGCCGGGGTTGCGTCGGCGGCTCTCTTCTATTTTGGAACGGGGCTGAATCCCATCTGGTGGATGGTGTGGCTGGCGCCGGTGCCGGTGCTGGCGGTGGCCCCACGGCTCGGCCGCTTGGTGGCGTTCCTGCTCGCGGCCGGCGCCTGTTTCATCGGCCAGCTCAACATGTGGAATTATTTCACCCGCGTGCTGGAAGTCCCGTTACCGATCACGCTCGTGGCGTTGGTCGTGCCGGCGCTGGTCTTCGCGCTCGGCGTGCTCTTCGCACGTGGTTTTCTCCGGCGCGGTGCGCTCTTTCCGGCGGCGCTCGCTTTCCCGGTTTACTGGGTCTCTTTCCAATATCTCTCCGCGGTCGGTTCGCCGCACAGCACCTTTGGCAATCTCGCCTACACGCAGATGAATTGTCTGCCGCTCATCCAAATCGCGTCGCTCACCGGGATCTGGGGAATCAGTTTCGTGGCGCTGCTTTTTGCCGGGACGACCGCCGCGCTCTGGAGCGGCGGCGGAACCCGGCGGGCGCGGACGATTCTTTGCGCGACGGTCGGGCTCGTTCTTTGCGCAGTGTTTCTCTTCGGCATCGCGCGGTTGCGCTCGGCGCCGGCGGGTGAAGCGGTCAAGGTTGCCCTGATCGGAAAAGATATCCCGCTGAGTGTCTACATCAGCAGCGACGAGAAGGCCGCGCTCGGGCGCTTGCGCGAGTATGCGGACGAAATCCGCCGCGCCACGCCGGCCGGAACGCAGGTCGTGGTCCTGCCGGAAAAGATCGCGCGCGTAAGTGAGAGCGCGTTGCCGGAAGTGGACGCGATGTTCTCCGCGGCGGCCGCGGCGACGCACGCGGCGATCGATCTCGGGATCGTCCGTCGCACCGCCGCGGGCAGTTACAATTCGGCGCGGTTTTATTCCGCCGCCGGCCGGCTGGAGGCGAACTACGACAAGCATCATCTCATCCCCGGGATCGAGCCGGAGCAACCGGGCGACAAGCGGGTCGTGCTCAGCCAACCCTCCGGGACGTGGGGACTGCAGATTTGCAAAGACCTGGATTTCCCCGCGCTCAGCCGTGACTACGCGGCCGACGGCACGAACCTGCTCCTCGTGCCGGCGTGGGATTTCAAGGTCGACGGCTGGTTGCACTCGCGGATGGCGATGCTGCGCGCGGTCGAGAACGGGTTCGCGCTCGCCCGCGCCGCGCGTAATGGACTCCTCACGCTGAGCGACAATCGCGGCCGGGTGATGGCGGAGGCGCCGACGGTGTCCGAACACTTCGTCACCGTGACCGGGCAACTCAGCGTGACACGCGAACGGACACTTTACTCGCGCACGGGCGATTGGTTCGCGTGGCTCTGCCTGGTGGTGCTACTGGCGTTGCTCAGTCTCTTGTTCGTTAGGCGCAAAATGAGTCGAAAAACCGAGCGCGACGTTGGTTAGCGCGGACGCTACTCGGGCATTGTCTCCCCCGACCCGCCGATGGCGGACGGGAAATCCCGCAGCTTGGGCAGGCCGTCTTTGATCGGGAGCACGGTTTCTTCGTAGTTCAGGTGCACCGATGCTTTGAAACCGAGGGTCGGCAGGACGGCGCGGATGTCAGTCAGGCCAATCGTCGGATGGTCGACGATGATGTGGCTGCCGCATTTCGTGCAGTAACGCCGGTCGCTGATGTCGCTGCTCTTGTAGCGGCCGAGGAACTCCTCGCCTTTTGTCACTTTGACCGTCTCCGGTTTCCACAAAGTGAACGCGCTCAGCGGCGCGCCCGAATAACGGCGGCAGGCTTCGCAATGGCAGTAACCCATGTCAAGCGGTTCACCGCTCGCTTCGATCGTGACCGCTCCGCAATAACACGTGCCGGGATGTGTGTTTGTCATGGCAAGATTCTGTTGCCAGAGCGCCACATGGTGTCCAGAAAAATTGTGGAACCGACGTGCGCGCTTACTGGATGAACCGGATCGTCATCGGATAACGATAGAATTTCCCGTCGCTCGCCTGGATGGAGGCGATGATGACAAAGATGGCGTTCAGCACCCAAAGAATGGCCAGGAAAAGGAACCCGATCAGGACCAGGCAAAAGACCCCCGAGATGATGGTGTAGAGCAGCATCGAGAGCTGGAAGTTGACCGACTCCTTGCCGTGGGCGTCGAGCTCGGGCGAGTCGCCGCGCTTGGCCAGCCAGATGATGAGCGGCCCGAGGACATGCCCGGGAAAATGAAAGAAAACGCCGAGCAACGCGCTCGCGTGAGTGAGGATAGTCCAGGTGCGTTCGCTGGCGAGAGCGGGCGCAGGCGGCAGTGGTGGCGGTGTCGGGTAGGTAGTTTCCATGGTGTCTACTAGATGGATGCAGCCGGAGCGGCGTTTGGATTCAAAAAAAACAGCGGGCGGGAATTTTTACTGCACGATCGCGTCAACGGCAGCCTTCACATGAATCAGCGTCGTGTCGAGAAACGCGACCCCTTCCGGTTCGGCACCTCGAAGAAGAAGCGGCAGCTCGGTTCCGGCAAGGAGGAACGCTTCGATCTGCTCGTCGTTGCGCATCCGCTCGATGATCCCAAGGAGCGTCGCGCGAGTCTCGGGCCGGAACTGATTCTTGAGCAGTTCATTGATGTATTTGTCGTGGATGATCGCCTGCTCGTCTTCCCGCGGCGCGATCAACTCGAGACCGGCGCGGGCGAAAGTATCGGGATAAAATCGGGCGCGCATGGTGAAGCCGGTGCCGAGCAACCCGAGTCGGCGGAGACCAAGCTCGCGCGCATGATCGCAGGCCGCCTGCACGATGCTGAGCAGCGGGATCGGCGACCGCGCCTGCACTTCGTCGAAGACGAGATGGGGCGTGTTCGCCGCCATCAGCGCGACCTCGGCGCCGGCGCGCGCCAGGCGGTCCACCGAAGCGGAAATGTAATTCGTTAGGCCAGCGAGATCGTTCGCGTCCAGCATCCCGATGCCGCGGTTCACATCGATGCTGTCGATGATGATGTGCGGCGCGCTTCCGCTGTCGCGCCGTAGCCTCGTGCGAGCGGATCGGAGCCGCGCATCGAGGATGAAGCGGTAGTATTCGATGGTCGATTCCGGCCCGATCCCGCCGACGATGCCGAGGGTTTTCATATCAAGGTAAGACTTGTTAGGCCATCCATTTCCAAGCGCAAGCCGGAGCCGTCAATCCGCGCGACCGAGACTCAAAGCATCCGCTGAGGACAGCGGACGCTCTTCGGTTGTAGCCGAATAGACCGCACCCGCGCGCACGGCTGAGACTTCGCGGCGTGACGCGCCGGAAAAAGTCAGCCTCCAATCCGCTCGTCCCCCAGCCCTGTAGCGTGCGCTGTCCCCAGCGCACTCCGGCAAAGATCCGCTGAGGACAGCGGACACTACAAGCTCCCGCTCGTCGCCTCGGCCTTGTAGCGTGCGCTGTCCCCAGCGCATTCGGGAAACGCCCCGCGGAACAAGACATCCGCTGAGACAGCGGACGCTACAAAAAACAAGAGATTCCGCTGGGGACAGCGGACGCTACAACCTCCCGCTCGTCGCCCGGCCTTGTAGCGTGCGCTGTCCCCAGCGCACTCGGGAAAACGCCCACGCGAACAAGACGTCCGCTGAGGACAGCGGACGCTACAAGCTCCCGCTCGTCGCTCAGCCCTGTAGCGTGCGCTGCCCCCAGCGCATTCCGCAAACGCCCCGCCTAACGGGGCTAACAAACATCCGCTGAGGACAGCGGACGCTACAAGACCGACCGCGAGACGCACCTACAAAAACAAAAGCCGCGGCGAAGATCGCTCTTCGTCGCGGCTGGTTATTTCTCGGAGAAATTTCCTCTTACGGGGAAACCTGCCGGGGTATGTCGACTAGATCGCCATCTTGCTCGTGGGCGAGCTCCAATCGCTCGACATGCCTTTCACGCCGATCGCTTTCACCCGGAACCAGTAGGTCGTGCCCGGCGTCAGGCCGGTGACCTTGATCCGGGTCGCAGAAGCCAGCGGCCAATCGATCCACGGGCCATCCGCGCTCTCGGCGTATTGCACCGCGTAATTGCGATTGTTGCGGTTACCCTTGAAGTAAACGCGCAGCAAGCCGCTCATTTCCTTCCAGTAGCCGACTCCGAGGCTGCCAGGCACCTCGGGCTGTTCGGACGGCGTCGGCGCTTTCCTCGCCTCGAAACCGGAGCTCAGAAGCGTCGAGAGCAACCCGTCGCAGTTTGCCTCCACGAAGTTCGCCCACTGGCGGCCGATCACGAGGAAGTCGGCCCGGGATTCAATCCGTTCCGCGATTTGCATCTTGCCGCCGTTAGTCGCGGCCATGTCCTTCTGCTTCAGGTCATCGAGCGCTGCCTGACCTTCCGCCAACGTGGGCTTGATGCCGACGAAGGCGGCGTTGCCGGTCAACTGGTCGATCACGTTCTGGAAGAACATGACCAGGTGAGCGGCCGAATACTTACCAAACGCTCGTGAGACGAGCACATAGAATCCATTAATGATGGTATTCATAAGTTTCCCTTTCTTTCACTAACGACGCGCCCTTCGGCGGGTCAGGTCGCGATCCTCATCATGAGAAAAGCTCCATGCCACCGACTTAGCGCGAACCGTGCCACGCCGCGGGGAAAAATCGTCCTAAGTCCCTCAGCCTAAATTACTTACAGACGGTAAGATCGGCGACAATTCGTTAGGCGAAAAGGCTTTAGCGCGGGTCTGAGACCCTTATTCGTTAGGGGTTTCGGGTAGGAAAATATTTCTTAGGGAGCCTCCGTTCCGTGGGTTGAGGACGTAAGAATTTCAGATTTCCGGGAGGAAAAAAGAAAATTCCTCGAGGAAATTCAAAAAATCTGGGAGGAAAAACAAAACTTCCTCCCAGAGCGCGAGCGAAGCCGGGAGGAAAAATCAAAAGTCTGGGAGGAAGAAAAGAAATTCCTCCCAGGCGGCAAAAAATTCCGGGAGGAAAAACAGAAACTCCTCCCAGCTCTCACGGCGGTCTGGGAGGAAAAAGAAAGTTTCCTCCCGGAACCCAAAAAATTCCTCCCAGACCAGCGAGAAAAGCCGGGAGGAAACTCAAAGAGTCTGGGAGGAAAAACCAAAATCCCTCCCAGCCCGAGCGCCGAGCTGGGAGGAAAAAGAAAAAGTCTGGGAGCAAACTTCAAAATCCACCGCGGTCAGCGCATCGCAATCGAACAGAACAGTTCCAACCAAATCGCGCCGATCACGAACGGTCGCGAATTAGCCGATCTGGTTGCGGTGGGTTCGTGCAACCGGAACCCTTCCACGCGCCCGAGTTGAAGGCTCTTTCCCAAATGGATTTGCAAGATTCAGAGCGCTGACCCCGATTCCCCCCAGAATGTTCAGGCCCCAACTCCCGTCACGATTTCCGAAACTTCTTCAACCGGTGCTCATCGAGGAACGCCAGTTCAGGCAAGACGGCGTCGTCGGGAAAGCGGAGCGACTCCAATTCGTAAGCCGCAAAGTTTTCCGCCACCGCTCGCTGCGGTAGCTCACGTTTCAGCCGCGGCGAAAGGAGCATTCGAAGCCCAGCGTCGAACGTGATCAGCCCACAGTCGAAGGCCGCGTCATGAAGGCGCGAAAGGCTAAGACCATTCCGGACATCGAGCCGATGGTCTGGATGCGAGCCCCACGGCAGAATGTGCGAGGCCACGAGTAGCTCGCGCACGGCCAGACCCGTTAGGCTGCAAAGCCCGCCGCTGTTGTTGATCACGGCATCCCTGAAATACTCCTGGCCGCGCCGCTGTTTCACCGTGGCGAAAACCTCTGTCGATCCAGCGGGCGGACGCCGCCGGATTCGCACGCCTTTCTTTGGGATCACTTCGAAAGCGCTGTCTTCATCCGCAGCGAAGAGAGCGCGCACCGCTTGTTCGCTGGCCGGCACAGTTTCATTGAGATCTGCGTGAAACTCTTCCCATGTCGCACGGTCGAGCGCGCTCGCGCCTTGCAGGCCCTTGATCCCGCGAAGCTGCAACGCCGGATCAAGCGAAGCTAAGTTGCACAACTTCATCGCGACGCTGTTCGCGCCCCGCCCAAGCTTGCCGGCAAGTGCGACAACGACCGGTTGTCGCGCATGCAACTGACCGAACGTGAGCTTGTGATAAAAGTTCAAGGCGATCAGCAACTCGTCCCGTGTCCACCGTTTACCCGCGGCCATTTGCGGAGGATGAGGATTTCCGTCGGAAAAATAAAGCTGGTTCTGGCGCCGATTCCTGGCCAGGTAATTACGCCCATCAACTATGGGCAAAAAGTTTACGATCGTGTTGGACAGTATTGACGTCGGCCAACTCCTCGACGGTTTGGAATCGCGAGCCGAATCATGGCGCAAGACAGCCGACTTCATGGAGTCTGGCTACAGCCGCGACGATTCATTCATCTGCGAGGAGTGCTCCGATGCCGAGGAGGCGAGGAAGATCTCCAAGCACTTCGAGGCGGTCGCAGCTGCTATCGAAAAACAAATTGCCGAGCAGGGAGGCTGGTGATTGGTCTGACGTGTTCCACAATTTCAACATTCAAGCGCTGACCGCAGTTTCGCCAGTTTCCAGCCCCATCACCTTTGAATCAACACTGAACTAAATTACCCTTCCTCACTGTCCGAAGAAACAATGCAAGCCCAAACTGACCCCGGTTCCCATCTGATCTGATCTGACCACCGAGACCCGAGCGCTCTATACTGGGTCCGATTAAGTTATTGCGACTCTAAGGCAAAGCGGGTATTCGTTATTGCCCATGGTTGATCTTAAGCCGTCGCGCTCTCTCGGTGACGAGTTGTGGTTCGGAATCGGATGTTTCCACTTCGGTCTTCATAAAGAATCACCCTTTACTTATCGTCGCGAGGAGTATTTAGGCGATCTGAGGCAGACTCTTGAGGCGATACCGGCGATCACGGATGTCGAAATCGATGCGCCGCAAACCGAGACAAGCCCTGATACCTTTGAAGTAACTACTCCCCTTGAAGGGCTGGAAAATGGCTATCCCGCTTTCCCGCATTTGGCGGTTTGTTCAATTCGATTTGACATCTTCGTACCCGCCGCGTTCAAGCGGAACTTGCGAATGAGTTTGCTCCATCTTCAACGGGAACCGAAAATTTGACGGTATGGATTGAATTCGAATACGAGGGACCCGTGGCTTTTATTATTCTGCGCGATCCTGGAGGGAGAGCGCGGCCCTTCAGCTGCAGTCAGAGTTGTTAGGGAGTTTTTACGCCGCGAATGCGCCCGACCCGTACCGGAATACGCTTTGAGTGCATTGGACCAAGCCCGTTCCATGTAGATTGCTCCTTGAAGTTGATTGAGGCTGCGGAGACTCGACCGGGAGTATTCGGCATAAACCGAGTAGCGGAAACTGGATACGACTCGCTTCAATTTACAGAGTAGCCACCCAAGTTACAACAGCGCTGAAGAGGCTATAACCGATTTATGCAACGTTCTCGATACGAACTCGGGTTTCTTCTAGAGTTGAAGAGATCCGACATTCAGTTCGCAAGGTTATGGGAAGGAATTCAAGATGACGTCAGTGACCTCATGAACAGGTCCAATAAGGCCATTTGGTGGAAGAAGGCAATCAGCGGTTTCAAACGTTCGAAGCAGCTGCATGACGTTTTCACCGCATTGATTAATTTCGACGTGAGCCGGACGTTCGCTATGAGTCAGCGCGACGAGGGTTACCGGAATACCTACCCATCGGAGGCGGGTTTGTTGAGGTCTTCGTGGATCGCGAGATTCAAGATACATTCCCGTATCCAACTAAACAGATCACTACATTAGTAGGTTTTCTCGAAAACCGGCGCTCGAAGGCAATGGAACTTCGGGTTGTCTTGCTGGCTGCGATAATCGGCGGAATTGCAGGCGCGACCCTTAGCCAGCTTCCTGTGCTCCTCGGAAGGAATAGACCGCCACAGACCACGAGTAGTGCTATCGTTAGAGCGGCGAAGACGAGCCCTACTCCTCCGCTAGCATCTGCCACTGGGTCTGTGCGATAGCTGAGCAGTTTGAAGCGAGGTCAGCTTCAGAATATCGCTCACTTTCCGATCGTGAGGAGTAAAACGGAGTCGGTCCGTGCATGTTGCCACTTCCAAGAGCGAGAAAGCGCTCCAATCTTACCGTCGAAACTGTTTGAGCTTGCTGTAAATGGAACGCGCCCGGCTTGAGAAACGGTCCAGACTTCAGCGGGATTTATTACCGGCATCGTCGCTCTCCATCTGGTCGAGCATCATCGCACCCTCCATGGCCGTTTGATTGCAAAGCGCCACGTCAGGATCTTCGTTCGCAATCCCGAGGAGCACTTCCCGGATTGCCCGCCGGTCGGCCTCGGGGAGCTTGGGGAGTTCGTTAATGATCTCGGCTGTGCTCATGGCAGGAGGATAAACAAAGCGTGCCCTGTTGTCACGCCGCTCTCGATGTCTGGAGTCGGGAGGAAAGCATGCCGTCGCGAAGTCTCGGAAATAGCAGCGGCCACCGTCGGGCTGTGTCCTTCCCAATTCCCAAACTTCCTCTCGTTCCGGAGCTCCAGGTAAGGTTGATCTTTCCAGTCCGGCCGAGTATTCTCACTTCCTGTGACTGCTGGTGAGATCATCAAGGAAATCGAACAGCTCCCGTCGCAGGAGAAAGCGGAAGTGCTGAGCGTTTTACTTCGTTCGCAGACAAGGAAGAGTCGGCTCTCTCCTGACGAACTGGTGGCATTGGCAGATCAAATGGTGGCCGCGCAGGATCCGGTCGAGGCAGATCGCCTTGAGGCGGAGATTCTCGCTGGGTTTTACGGCAGGTAAGCGATGCCTCGCATTCAGCGCGAGCGTATCCCGGAGGCGCTGATGGCGCACTTGGTGAAGCGCGTTCGGCAACGGGAAATTTCGAGCGCTCAACTTGGGTTGTTTGCGCGCTGGCTGGATACCGATCCGGAAGTTCCCGCAGGTGCGTGGTTCAAACGCTTCCCTGAGATGGCCGTCTGCGGAGAGGGCTCGCTGGTGAAAACGTTCCTCCGACGCGGCCAGGTCCCTGCCGGCGAAGAGATCAGCTAAAAGGGAGAAGAAAAGCGTAAGCAGGATTCAGGCAACAAGTCTTGACAAGTCTCCGCTGACGAACTGACGGAAAACGGTAGAAAACAGGAGCTGACATTGGCTTGGCGACCGGATTGTTATTCTCCTCTTTTGCTCAAACTCAGAGTTTCAGCTTTTCTGCTCTGATGGAAGTCGACGGCATTTCCCGCGCTCAGGGCTTGGCGGCGGGTTTGGGCATGACGCCGATCTTTTGCGCGAAGGCGATGAAGCGCGGGTCGTCCTTGTAGGCGCGCAGCAAGGGATTGGAAAGTAGCTCGGTCACACCGACGTCGTGCGTCCTCCAGGCGTGCTCCAGCCACTCGAACATCTTCTCCGGCTCTTTGCGGAAGGCATAGATTTGGGCAATCTGGCTGCCCGCGTCATCGGCATCTTCGTGGATCAGTTTTTGCAGCGCTGCGTCGGCCTCGACCCGCTCGCCGTTGGCAAACTGAGCCAGCGCCAATCCGAAGGTTTGCCAGAAGGGATCGGTTTCCTGCCTGGCGAATTTCACCGCGGCGCCGGGGTGGCCGCGCTGAATCTCGATGATCGCCAGCCACAGGTAGTTCTGGGCGGACTGCGGATGGAGCTCGACGGCCTTACGCAGTCCCGCCTCGGCCTCGTCGTACCGGCCAAGCGCGACGAAATAGAGCGCGAGGTTGAAGTGGGATTGGATGCGTAAGGGGTCGAGCGCGATGGCTCGCTGCTGGAGTGCGACCGCTTCGTCCAGTCGGCCAAGCTGGGCCTTCAGGTTGGCGAGACTGCTTATGACCGCCGGATTCTGCGGCGCGAGCTCGAAGGCGCGGCGGTATTCCGCTTCGGCTCCGGCGAAATTGAAATCGATGTCTCTTAGAACCACGCCTTGGGCCGAATGCGCTTCCGCGAGATTCGGATCGAGCGCCAGCGCGCTCTGCGCCGAGGCCCGCGCTTTTGCCGTCACCTCCTTTATTTCTTCCGTCGCCACCAAGCCATAACCCACCGCCAGATTCCTCGCCGCGGCGGACAGCTTCGCGTAGGCGAGCGCGTAACGCGGATCGAGCCGGATCGCCTCCTCGTAGTAGCCGATCGCTTTGCGCGTATCCTCGGCCGTGTTGCGATTATTGTAGAAATTTCCGTGCAAGAGCGCGTTGTAGGCCTCGACATTCTGGTTCGAAGGCGTGGCTGCGGTCGCCAACTGCGCGGGCTGCCCGTTGTTCCCGAGGAGCGCGACCTTCAGTTCCTTCGCCACCGCACCGGCGATCTCCGATTGCACCGCAAAGATGTCTTTCAAATCCCGGTCGTAGCTTTCTGCCCAGAGAGTGGCGCCGTCGCCGGATTTGATCAGCTCCACCGAGATGCGCACGCGATCGGCCGATTTCTGCACACGGCCTTCGAGCAGGTAGTAAACGCCGAGCTTTTCGCCGATCGTCTTGCTGTCGTCGGTCTTGCCTTTGAACTGAAAAGAGGAGGTGCGGCTGATGACTTTGAGGTCACGCAAACGCGAGAGCGAAGTGATGAACTCTTCCGACATGCCGTCGGAGAAATACTCGTTAGCCGGATCATCGCTGGAATTGATCATCGGCAGTACTGCGATCGATTTTTCGGGAATGGTCGAGCGCAGACGTGGCCGGTAATGGCGTGGACGTTGCGGCCGAGTCTCTCATCAGTCTGGGCCGGAACATTTGAAAGGCGAACAAGCCCGCGGCCACGATGGCTAGCGCTACAGTGATACCGACAAGTTTGCGGCCAGTCCGCCGCGTGATCGACTTGTCAGGTGCTACCTCCGACTCGCGCTTGATTCCTTCCGGCGTGATCTCGAAGGCCCACGAGAGAATCAGCGCCACAGGGAAGCCAAGGATCAGTAGCAGCACGAACAGCCGCACCGCCCAGTTCGGAATCTCAAAAAACGGGAAGACCTGCGTCGCGACCTGGATCAGCAGCCACGCCACGACCACATAGGCGACCGCAACTTTGTAAACATTGCGCCGCTTCAGCTCGGAGAAAAAACTTTTGTAATCCACCGTCTTTAGCTTGGCGGAAAACCGGCCGTTAACCCAGCTTTTCCAATCAATCGACTCATGCGAAGCCAAACCGGGGTCAGCTTCAGAATTTCGCTCGCTTCCGATCGCGCATCACTGAAGCGACGTAGCCTTAGCGGAGAAGGGAAGACCTTCGATTGGATGAGGTGAGGCACCGAGTCCGGCGAGAAATCGCG
>CAVUGD010000004.1:0-157754 GCA_963740715.1 uncultured Verrucomicrobiae bacterium
ATCGCTCGTCGTCAACGAAGGCAAAGACGAGTAGTAAGTCAGGCTATGCGCTGGTCGTTCCACCAATTTAGTAATGCGCTCGCCGGACGGGCGCGGTCGCGTTAACCGTCCGGACTGTCTGCAAGATGCACTGGTCGCTTGCCTGGCTCGGATATTTGCTCACCTGGGCAACCATTCCGCACATCCTCCTGCGCAATAAACCGCCCGCCGCGACCCTGGCCTGGATCTGGGCGGTGATTCTTTTTCCCTATGTCGGTCCGCTTTTCTATTTTGTTTTTGGAACCGATCGACTCGTTAGGCAAAAACTGCGCGCGACCCGGGCGATGGACCGGGCCGGGGCGCGCGAAGAAAGAGAGATCACCGCGCACACGAAGACGCTGGTGGAGCGATTACCCGAGGCCGAACAGCCGACCGTCGAACTGCTGTCGCGCCTGAATGAGTTTGCCGTTTCCGCCGCCGAAAGCACCCGTCTTCTGGTCGATGGCGGCCAGTTTTTCCCGGCCCTGGCCGACCGCATCGACCAGGCGCGCCGGCACGTGCATGTCGAATTTTACATCTGGCGTAACGACGCGCGTGGCCGCGAAATGCTGGCTCATCTCGTGGCCGCCGCGCAACGCGGTGTGGAAGTGCGGCTGCTTCTCGATCGCGTCGGTTGCTTCCGCCTGCGGCGCTCGCATTTCGCGCCGCTCACCGAAGCGGGCGGAAAATTTGCCTGGTTTCGCACCGCTCATCCTTTGCGCAATCGCTGGACGTTCACCCTGCGCAATCATCGCAAAGTCCAGATCATCGACGGCGAACATTGTTTCGTCGGTGGGATGAACATGGGCCGCGAGTACGCCGGCGAAGACCCCGCGATCGGGCCGTGGCGCGATCTGCAAATCGAGATCACGGGCGTGGCGGTGCGCAAATTCCAGATGATTTTCGCCGACGATTGGTTCTTCGCGACGGAGGAGAAACTGCTCGAGCACCATTACTATCCGGTTCCGGAAACTCCGCAGCGCCTGGTGGTGCAGACCATGACCGACGGGCCGGACAATCAGGACGACCCGATCCAGATGTCGATCGTGCTCATGCTCAACCGCGCCCGCCAGCGCGTTTGGCTAACCGCCGGTTACTTCGCTCCGAAAGAGCCGCTCCTGACCGCACTCCAGCTCGCGGCCGCGCGCGGTGTCGATGTGCGGTTGCTAGTCTCCGAGAAGACCGATCACCCGATGCTGGTGAATGTCGGCCGGTCCTACTACGAAGAGCTGCTTCGCTTCGGGGTGAAGATTTACGAATATGAAGCCGGGATAAACCATTCCAAGGTCGCCCTCGTTGACGAGGACTGGCTCATGGTTGGCTCCGCCAACTTCGATGTGCGTTCGATGCGATTGAACTTCGAACTCAACGCGCTCGTCCGCGATCGCGAGCGGGCGACGGAACTGGAACGGGTGCTGACGAATGATTTTGCGCGGAGTTCCCGGATCGTGGAGGAAGAATTTCTCCGCCGTCCCCGCCGGCAGCGGTTCAAGGAAAGTCTGGTTCGTCCGCTGGCGCCGTTGCTCTGAGCGCAGCCGTTCAGCGATCGACTTCCCCCATCACGATGTCGATGCTGCCGAGGATGACCATGACGTCGGCGACGGTGTGGCCGAGGCACAGGTCTTCCAGCACGGTGAGATTGATCAGGCTCGGGGGGCGCACGCGGTAGCGATAGGGATTGCCGCTGCCGTCGCTGATTAAATAAAAACCGAGCTCGCCCTTGGGCGCTTCGATCCGGCCGTAGGCTTCACCGAGCGGCGGTTTGAAAGCGCGGATTTTTACTTTCGGATTCATGATCGGTCCCTCGGGCAGGCCGTCCATCGCCTGGTGCAGAATCCCGAGTGTCTCGCGCAACTCGAGCACGCGCATCATCAGCCGATCGTAGCAATCGCCGTGGTCGCCTAACGGGACCCGGAATTTGAAGCGCGGGTAAATGCCGTAGCCGTCGACTTTGCGGATGTCGTAGTTCACGCCCGAAGCGCGCAGACCGGGGCCGGTAATGCCGGCGTTGATCGCCAGCTCCGCGGAAAGTTTTCCGACCTCCTGGGTGCGCATGATCAGGATTTCATTCCCGGTGATCAGCTTCTCGAACTCATCAAGAAAGCGCGGGAATCCGTCGACGATCTTGCGCGCGCGCTCCATCCAGCCCGGCGGCAGATCGCAGCGGCAACCGCCGAAACGCATGTAGTCGCACATCATGCGCGAGCCGCTGAGCGACTCAAAAAGGTCGAGCACCCGCTCGCGTTCGCGGAAGGCATACATGAGCGGCGTGCCCCACGCGCCCATGTCGCTGAGGAGGAAGCCTAACAATGAGGTGTGATTCACCAGCCGGGTCAGTTCGGCCAGGATGACGCGGAGGTATTCGGCCCGCTCCGGCACTTCGATTCCCGCCAGTTTCTCGACACTGAGCGCGTAGGCCCAGTTGTTCGTCATCGAGCAAAAATAATCGAGCCGGTCGGTGTAGGGCATCGAGCCGAGGTAGCTCGTGTTCTCGCCGATCTTCTCGTGGTTGCGATGGAGGTAACCGAAGACGGGCTTGAGTTTTCGCACCACCTCGCCGTCGAGCGCGACGTTCATGCGAAAGACGCCGTGGGTCGAGGGATGCTGCGGACCCATCGAAATTTCCAGCAGCTCGCCATCGAAGCGCGATGACATCGGCAGCGGCGCCTCTTCGAGTTCCTGGAATCCGGTGGTCATGGCCTAACGAATATCATTCCCGGGCACAGGTTAACACGGATAAAACCCCGGTTAAAAGAGGCAAACAAACTTCGCTCGTTTTTGGTCCCCGCTTTCTCCGCTGGCCGGGGCATGGCGCCGCCGCCTCGCCTCCCCACTTCTGGGGATACTCAGAAGAGCAGCGATTCGCCAAACTTCGCGCGGTGAAATACCGAAAGGAGAAGCCCCGCGAGGGGGCGGGCACGACTCGTTCGCCCGCCATTCCTTATCCGCCGGACCTGGTGCCGCGGATCGCGGAAGAGCCCGCGGCGACTCCGCATTTCACCGTGCGCGAGCAGCGGGTGGGCGGCTGGCTCGCCGAAGGCAAATCCGACCCCGAGATCGCCGTGATTCTGGAAGCCGGGCTGGAAACGGTCCGCACCCACGTGAAGAGCCTGCGCGAGAAGACGGGGGTCGGGAGCCGCAACGAGTTATTCGCCTGGATTTGGCGCGACCGCGTGGCCTGCCTGCAGGCGGGGGCGAATCCCGGATCTTCGGGGAAATATTCATGAGCCTCTTTTCTCATGGCGGCTGGGTTTGGCTATCAGCCGGCGAAAATCCAAGTCCGACGCGAGGCCAATTGCTGCACTTCCTCGGCCCGTCGCTGCTCAACCACGGCCCATTGTCGGACAACATTTTGCTGGCGCATTGCTTCTGTGCGCCGCCGCTGCTTAACAACGGGCCGTCGCAGAACATTCATGGCGCGTTGTTGTACAACAATGCCTCGCCGCTGCCTTGCGCCGTCGCAATGTTGCCTCGCGCCGGCTCATTGCAGGCCGGCATTACCCCGATCCAGGCCAACAATTACGCTTTGCCGGACAACACCGGCGCAAAGTCGCCCAGCGCCAATACGAAGGAGCGCAACGATGCCCTCCCGCACGAGAGAGCGGACGTTTTTCCACCCATTTCACCGATGCAGTTCACTCCAAATTAGAAAGTTCAATCCCATGTCTTACGCAAAAGCAGTAGTCGATTTCTCACGCGAACTCGATGGCGACCTCGACGGCATCGCCACCGCGGTTCACAAGCAGATGCTCGTGGCCAATGCCGCCACCTTCACCGGCCCGCCCTTCACCGCGGTTGCCTTCAAGGCCCTCATCGATGCCTGGGACGAAGCCCTGGCCGATTCGCTCAAGGGCGGGACCGATCGCACCACCGTGAAGCGCAACGCCCGGGTCGCGCTGGAAGACGCGCTCGCCCAGCTCGGCAGTTTCGTAAACCTCAAGGCCCTGGGCGACCAGGTCACGATCGACCTGAGCGGTTTCCCGAGCTACACCACCGACCGGGTGCAAAGCCACAGCGGCGTCACCTTCATCCCGCAAAACGTGCGCTGGGAAGATGGCACCGTCAGCGGCCAGGAAATCCTGCGCTGGAAAGGCGACGGCAGCCGTTCCATGTACGAAGTGCAAACCTGCACCGGCGACCCGGGCGTCGAGGCGAATTGGAGTTACCGCGGTTCAGCTTCAGCGGCGGCCGCGCGGTGATCGACGGCGCCACGCCCGGGACCATTCTCTGGGGCCGCTGCCGCAAGATCGGCACCGGCGGCGACGTCGGAGATTGGAGCGACCCGGCGCAAATCCGAGCGAGCTGACGAATCCAAGCGTCCGGATGTGCAAACATCCGGCCGCGTTCGCCTGGCGAAGCTCCTGGCCGCCGATTCCTGTCTGAAAAAGACCATCGTTGTAGTGTCGGCTGTCTCAGCCGATTCCTCAGCGCATCCGGTCGCCGGGAACATCGGGAGTTGGTCGTCGGACGGAAAACGCGAGCTCGGCTACTGGATCGACCGCGCCCTCAGGCGCCGCGGCACCCGCCGCTGGGGCAGCGGGACGAGCCATTGGGCAATCCGCCGATTGATCGACCTTACAAATACCGTGATACTGGACTGTGATCGAAGTCACGTCAGAACTCGTCGGGCGAACGCATGAATGGCTTGACTTGGAAGGCCGGCGCCACGCGTGCGCCGTCCCGCCGGTCAAAGATCCCCAAGCAGCTCTGATGTTCTCGAAATTGGCAGCTAATCGCTCCGACTATCTCGCGCGCGAAGGCAACCACCGAGGAGACTTGGACCAGGCGCTTGTATTTCTCGCTCTTGCGCGTTGTCTCGCATTTCACATCTCGCCAGCTGTTGCCGTCTCATACGACGAAGCTATTCTGCCCGACTACGCAGCTGTTCACGCGTTTCAAACCGAGTTGATGCTCGAAACGAACCGACATCAAGCGGCGTGCTTAATCCGCGGTATGTGGACCGGCTGGTAACGATCTCGAAGCGGACAAATTCCGTATCGGCCTGACACCGGCGGGTCGCGATTCAGCTTTGCTAAAAATCGACGCGGCCGCCCAACAGCAGGCGCTTCACGGTGTCGTGAACGGATCCCTGTCCGACATGGACGACATCTACCTTGCCTTCGCGAGCAGCACCGAGCACCTCAAGTATCTCAGGGGCGACAAGTCATGGCCCCAATTCGAACACGCCACGGGCATCACCTCTGATGCGCTGACTGCATTCGCAGGCTTCCTCGTGTTTCTCGACTTTGCGGCCGTCGCCGCAAATCACAGCTTGTGGTACGATGAGGCAAAACTCATACAACTGTGTGAACTCTTCCGCGAATCGTTCAAATCAGTAGCGTTGTCGGATGAGCTGTTCCGACGATTGCTCGACGTATTTTCGCTCGAACCAGCGCGAGCATCAGAATACGCCTTGCCGACACCATTCTTTCGGATCGGCGAGCGATACCTACGCTTTCACGGTTTCACTCGGATCATGAGCCCGACCATGGGACTACTTACGATTGTGATCCGAAAGCACGAGATGGAATGGAGCCGCACCCTCGGCAGCACTCTCGCGAGTGCGGCTTCAGTGTTGGCAGGAAACATCCCCAAATTCGACCGACTACACGTTGCATCGCAGCGCACGATCCGCGGAGGCGGCGATATCGATTTGGCGCTGTACGATGAAGGAGACCGAAGCCTGCTCATTTGCGAGGTTAAGACGGTGTATGACAAACACCGTACTACACGACTTCTGCACCGGTTCGAGGAAGCCAAGGTCAATATCGCTCGCGCTGTAAAGCAGCTTCGGCATGCCCTCAGGGCTGCAAGCGCCGGCGAGCTCAACATGAAAGCGATCTTTGGAAAAGATCTCCATCAGCCTTCTTACGTTGCCGGTGGGCTTCTCACTTGGTTCGATGCGATCGATCTGACAATCGGGGGAACAAATGAAGATATTATGAGCGTTAATTTCGCGACCTTCGAGTACCTCGTCGGTCGAAGTAAAGGCGACCTGCGCGAATTTGAGCGCGCAGTGACCGAACTCAGAAATATATGGCCAGTGGCCGCTCTACAGCCGATCGACTTGGGCATTCCGGTCCCGGTGGAGCTTGAGGTGCAGGGCGCGGAATTCGATCCTGCGTCCGAGTTAGCCGCGCTGAACCTTTCGAGCGTGACTATGGGTGAACTATCGAACCTTGGTGTTGTTTTTGACGACCAAGCCCACGCCAACTCAGCCGACCTGAAAGCCGTTTCATATATTTCAGACACCCGCCGAGTTCTCGCGAGACCAGTCTAGACTTGGAATGACTTCGTCTTCGCGCGATCGAGCGAATGAAACGCATTTTCATGCAGCAGCGCTACAACAACCGTCCTTGCGAAACGTCTCGCGAAAATGACTGCGCAAACGAGTCGGCCGCTACGGTCTGGATAAACTGCTCGGGACGCTCAGTCGCATAATCAAGGAGGTGCTTACGCGCGAGTGATACGAAAAGTGCGCAGGAGCGACCTTGGCAATTTATCGAACGCGCAGGGTTGAATTCGACGTCGGTAAACCCTGCGAACGCTTCTAATTTCTTAAGGTATTCGCGATGCGGTATAAGCGCGCAGACATATAGCCAATCGTAAAATGCCGTCTTGGGTTCAGCGGGGAAAAGGTTGCCATCGAACGAGAAGCCTTTGATGCTGCCAGAACTCCTGATTCTTGGATCCTTTTTCGCCGTTCGTGGATCGCATTCATACAAGTCAGTGAACGGGCCGCCACGCTCGAAGAACTTGCTGCCCTGAAAAGCGGATTCCAGGACTACCTCTGAGCCGGAGCGCAAGCGAACTTTGATGTGAAAGGCGCTGAGTCGCTGCCCAAGTGTCGACTCCGACTTGGTAGACACTTCCAGCAATGGCTCGTATCCAAGTCTCCGCGCCGCCTCATGCATAGCTGCGATGTTTTTACGCTTCTGTACTGGCGCGAACCCCGGGTTCCAGCGAAACCGCACGCTCACTTCTCGCACGAACCGGAGGCCGTCCGTGCAGGGAACGAAGATAGGACGTTCCGCCATTTAGATGTTCAGAATTGAGTCCAGCTGGATTCGCTCCGGGATCAAAAGTTCATACTTCGCCGCTTGCCGCAGTCGCTTTTGAATCTCGGGTTTGCGCCAGTCCGTCCAAGAATAGATCACCTCAAAATCGAGCCTTTCAGCCGCCTCAGCCAACGTTAACAGTGGGACGCCGGCTTTGTTCGAGACGTCCTCAGTAAACCGGATGCCGTCAACGCTCACAATTCGTGGATCAATTCGAAGGTATTTCGAGGCGATGATTCGACCATCTTTCCGGGCGACGTACTCCATTGGGTGTTGGTTACGTAGGCAAAGATGAACAAAGTCATCAAGTCCACGGGCTTCGTCCGCTTCATGGCTCCAATCGTTTCCCCCAGCCGCTGGAATTTCAACTCCACGTTCCCTCAACACTCTGAGGCAATGAAGCCCTCCAGACGCTCGGATCGAGTCAAGGTTTCGCGTGTCGGTGAAATGATAGAAGCAAATCGGTGCGAATTTGCTAAGAAACTCGCCTGCGTTCATTCAGTGACGTCGTCTTTCTGACGTCGTTGTAAATGACGATTTTTCCACTGCGCGTGACAAACTCGGTGGGATCGCGGTTAGTGATGTAATCGGAGACAATCTGGTGCTGTTTCGTCCTGTTCAGCTTCGATGTGGAGATCGCGACCAGTGCTACGTTCGCACCCTGTTTTCGAAAAATGTATTTGTAAGGCTTCTTCATTCGTTTGGAGACACCCCGCCGCCAGACCCGGAGAGTACCGGTTCCGGCGCGAGCTTCCGCGTTAACGTGGCGAGTACATCAGGAAAATTTTCCGTTAGATAATCAGACACGCTGAGTTCCTCGGACTTACGTCTCAGGTGCTCTCGCACAAGAACCATCTCGTCTTTGGCGGCAGTGATGATCTCACTCCATTCGAATGCCCACACCGTCATTCGATCCCATTCCCAGAGGCAGCCGTGAGGCTTATCTTTCTGCCGGCGGTCCATTTCGATCTCTTTTGTGCACCGCCCCGAGACCAAGAACAGGTTCCAGTGTGTGTTCGTCTTATCAAACTCAGCGGAGTTCATAATGGTATCTGCATAGCGTCGGATCTGATCGCGCTCTTTCGGACCGAGCGCGACTGATGGCGCTTTAATCTCGACCAACAAATGGCGATGTTTAGGCGCGAACGGATAATCCCGCGTCGAGGCGAGGAAGAGATCGGGAATATCCGCGACCCCGTGGACGACCGAGAGATCGCTCGTATCGACGTCAGGCAGGGCCGCGAGTTTCCGATGCTTTCGCACTACCTCTCGAAAGCTTTTGTCGGTTGTGGCAAGGTGAAACTGTGGACCGAAAATCCAGCAATCAGGCTCTAGGATTTTATGAAGCTGCGTTCGCTCCTTCAAATACTTCTTAGTCTCTCCGTAGATCAACCGGTGCAAAACCTCCAAGAAGTCCAAACGATGCGTCACTTCGGAGGACAGCTTTAGGATTGAATCGAGAGTGGTTCGTTCTAACAGCTTCCGAAACCTTTCGAAATCCTCGTCGGACAATCGCGCGACTTCGCGCAGCACCTCGAGCACATTTTCGTTTTCAACGGATCGACGCAGCAGCCGAAACACAACTTCCTGCTGACGTTTAGTCATACCTTCGACGTTCGCAGTCTCGTTTAGTTTCTCGAGGACAACGTCGTAGATCGCTTGCTTCGCTGTGGCAACGGGATCGGATGGCTGGCCGCGGTATGGATAGAATTCCTGCTCGCGCGCACGCTCGATAAAAGTGCGGCTGCGTTCCGCATGCAGGCGCGCGCGAAATTGCTCTACGCATTGTAGAGCGGAATTCTTTAGATTCGCGAAGGTATCGTCCATCTCCACCAGCAGCTCACGATTCGCCGTCACAATAGTGTCCAAGTACGCGCACTCAACGACGCCTAAGTAGTTAGCAGATGGTGGAAATTCGATCTGCTGAGTGTCAACGGTCCGGCCATTCCCAGAAAAGATCACGTGATAAGGGAAACGCGTGCGGTCTAATAGCCTCCGGAATAGAAGATGATCAATCTTGACTTCGTAGGGCACCAGATCTGACGGTTCGATCGTTTCGCTTTCGCGACTTTCCAAGATCTGCGCGACATCTATCCGTTCCTCTTGCACCCAGATTTCTCGCTCTGGGTGTCCAAGAAGATACCCGCAGAAATGCCCAACGAGATCGCTTGCAATCACCGCTGGGATCGGACGCTCTTTATCTTTGTCGCGCAGATTGAAGATTTCCACTGTCGTCCCACGCGGGGTGCCGGCGGGAATCACTTCTTCTACGACTTTTACCGGGGCCGCGGAGTCCGTAAGCTCGAAGACGCTCCGCACGCGTCGGCCGTCCGACGCATTGGCGACGGTCGTCCATTTGCTTATCGAACCGATTCTGTGAACTGCGAGCCGCCCCACACCGAACTTACCTAACCGAGAAACAGAGGTATTCTCGCCCGCGTCCTCTGCTGCGATTTCGCGGAATCGCGTTCGGATAACCTCGGGAGCGATCCCATGCCCGTTGTCAGAGACACGCAGGGAACAAGGCTCGCCGAGCTGGTTTTGCTCAAGCTGAATCCTTACGACGGACGCATCCGCGTCGAAGCCGTTGGCGACCAACTCGCGGAGAGCTTTGACCGTCGAAGAATACTTGTTTTTTCCGAGATGGACTGTGATCAGCCGCGGGTTGAACTCCCACGTGAACTCATACGTTTTTGCGTCGGATCCGTTGCTCGTCATTTGGCGGAGCGAAGGACCTTGAGCACGATTGGTTTGATTACCTGAAATGTGGCTGGTCCGGCGCTACCCCGTTTCTTTTCCGGAATGACTTCGAAGGCGCCGGGAAAAAATTCGACGCATTGATTCGCAGCCGCCTGGCAGCTCACCGTCTCGCGGCTACGTCCATCTCGCACTGCACCCCGCTGGCCCGATTCGCTCCGGCACTCGATGACGCTGAAGCCTGTGTGATCCAAGGCGCACTCGATCACGGGAATCATTTGCATTCCTTAATGAGCGGGCTTGTCGCAGATTGCAAACCCAAACCCACAAATTCGCCGCGGGTGAAGAATATTTCGAGGGGTAGGGATTCAGCTTCGTCCTCCTAACCTTTGCCCGGCGCTTCCGGGGCCAGCGCCTCCCCGCCGTCGAGCTGCGGGCGCGGTGGATAATGTTCCTTCGCCCGCGCGAGGACTTCGTCGTGCGGCGTGGGCTCGTATTCGTAGTCGTCCGGCTCGCGATAATCTTTCCGCATCGGGAAATCGGTGAATTCGTCCCACATCAGGATGCGGCGCAGATCGGGATGGCCCTCGAAATGGACGCCGTAGAGATCGTAGATTTCGCGTTCCTGGAATTCCGCGCTCCGCCAGATCGGCGTGAGCGAGGGAAGCGGCGTGCCTTCGGCGCGATCGCGCGGTGCGCAGCCTAACGACGACCGGGCCATGTTTGTGCGCCATCGAGTAGAGGTGATAAACCGCCTCGAGATAGCCGGGAAAGAATTCCTCCTGCATCTCGTCGACTTCCTTTTCCTCCCCCTCGACCAGCTTTTTCACTTTCACCTTTTTCTTCACCGTCCGATCGAGCCAGTCGACGCCGGTGACATTGGAGCAATAGTCGAGGCGGAGCGCCGGATCATCGCGCAGAAAACGCGCGACGGCGGTGGCGTGAGCGTGGTCGAGGACGAGCGAAGGCTGGTTCGCCGGGCCGGGATTGGCTGCGATCTCGAGTTGCGCGCCCGGCACCGCCTGCTCGACGCGGGCCTTGATCTCCTCGAGCGACTCCATCGTTAGGCGCGCTCGATCGCGGGCGGGTGGAAAAGGTCGGGATTGGCCGGCGGCTCGAGGTCATGCGCACCGAAAGCCGGCACCGGATACTCGCTTGGCGTGTTCGCTTTCAGGAACTCGGCTTTGCCCTGGCCGGTCAATTTTTGTCCGTCGATTTTGCGCTGCAATTCCATGAAAGCGTGGAGCAACGCTTCCGGCCGCGGCGGGCAGCCCGGGATGTAAACATCGACCGGGATGTAGCGATCGATCCCTTTCAGCACGTTGTAGCCCTGCTTGAACGGCCCGCCGGAAATGGCGCAGGCGCCCATCGAGATGACGTATTTCGGGTCGGGCATCTGGTTGTAGAGCCGGACGATTTGCGGCGCCATTTTCTTCGTCACCGTGCCGGCCACGATCATGAGATCGGCCTGGCGCGGCGAAGGGCGAAAGACTTCGCCGCCGAAGCGGGCGAGGTCGTAGCGCGAAGCGGCGGTCGCGATCATCTCGATCGCGCAACAGGCGAGGCCGAACTGGAGCGGCCAGATCGAATTCTTGCGGCCCCAGTTGTAGAGCTCCTGCATCGAAGTGACCCAGATGCCCTGCTTTTGCAGCTCGCTGCGAAGCCCGTCGTCGATTTGCTGTGCCATTACCTAGCCCAAGTTAAACACCCTTTGCCCCAGGCCCAAACCAGCCCTTCCAGCAAGAGGAGAAGAAAAACCAAAATCGCGATGAAGGCGCCGAAGGGCAACCCGGTAAACGCGACCGCAAACGGGACGAGGAAGATCGATTCGACGTCGAAGATCAGGAAGATGATGGCGTAGAGATAATACTGGGAGTTGAACTGAACCTGCGCCTCGCCTAACGACTCGACGCCGCATTCGTAGGTCGCGTTCTTCGCCACGCCCGGCTTGGGCGGCTGGAAAAATCTCCGCCACATCCAGGCCAGGATGAGCGGCATGATCGGGAAGACGAGCGCAACTCCGCAAAAGATGACGAGGAAGAAGTAGGGAGATGGGGTCATGCGAAAGTGGAAATGACTAATTCCAAATGACCAATGACGAAGGAATGACGAAGCCCGAATGACGAAAACCTGTCGCGGCGATTTTTGGTCATTCGGTCATTGGTCATTCCTTTGTCATTCGTCATTTAAAATTAGTCATTCCGGCCGAGGCCGGCCGGCTACACCAGGCCCTGGTCGAGCATCGCGTTCGCGACCTTGAGGAAGCCGGCGATGTTGGCGCCGTTGACGTAATTACCCGGTGTCCCGAAGCGTTCCGCGGTCGCGCGGCAGGTTTTGTGGATCGCTTTCATGATCCCTTGCAGTCGAGCATCCACTTCTTCGCGTGTCCAGGAAAGGCGCATGCTGTTTTGCGCCATTTCCAGGCCGGAAGTGGCGACGCCGCCGGCGTTGGCCGCTTTGCCGGGACCGAAAAGAATCCCGGCATCGAGGAAGCGCCGAACGCCGCCGATCATGGTCGGCATGTTGGCGCCTTCCGAGACGACGTAGACGCCGTTGCGGAGCAGGTTCTCCGCGTCCTTTTCGCTGATTTCGTTTTGCGTCGCGCTCGGGAAAGCGCACTGCGCGGGGTGGTCCCAGAGCGGGTTATGATCGAGGCTGCCGTCGTCAGCGGTGTAAACCGCGCCCTTGAATTTATCCGCATACTCGGAGATGCGGCCGCGCCGGATATTCTTCAGTTCCATGACGAAGGCGAGTTTTTCCCGATCGATCCCGGCCTCGTCGTAAATGTAGCCGGTGGAATCGGACAAAGTGACCGGCTTCGCGCCCAGCTCGATCAATTTCTCGACCGTGTATTGCGCGACGTTGCCGCTCCCGGAAACGAGACAGACCTTGCCGGAAACATCTTCGTTGCGCGTGTTCAACATCTCAGCCGCGAAATAAACTGCGCCGTAGCCCGTCGCCTCGGGACGAATCAACGAGCCGCCCCAGCCGATGCCTTTTCCGGTGAGGACGCCGGTGAACTCGTTGCGGAGGCGTTTATACATCCCGAAGAGATACCCGATCTCGCGCGAGCCGACCCCGATGTCGCCCGCTGGCACGTCGCGATAGGGCCCGATGTGACGCGACAACTCGGCCATGAAGGATTGGCAAAAGTGCATCACTTCGTTGTCGCTTTTTCCTTTCGGATCGAAATCGGAGCCGCCTTTGCCGCCGCCCATCGGCAGGGTCGTTAGGCTGTTTTTGAAGACCTGCTCGAAGGCGAGGAACTTGAGGATGCCGAGATTGACCGAGGGATGGAAACGGAGCCCGCCCTTGTAGGGCCCGATCGCGCTGTTCATCTCGACCCGGAAACCGCGATTGATGTGAATGACGTTTTTGTCGTCCTGCCAGGGCACCCGGAACATGATGACCCGCTCCGGTTCGATGATGCGCTCGAGGATTTTCGCCGCGCGGTACTCCGGGTGGCGATCGAGGACAAGGACGAGCGATTCCGCTACCTCCTCGACTGCCTGGTAAAATTCGACTTCGCCGGGGTTCTTCGCCTTGACCCGCTGCATCAGCTCCAAAACGTCATCTTTCATAGGATTTGTCCGTTTGCCTAACCAAGGGCGCTGCAATTTCCCCTGAGCAATAGCGTCTTCGCGCGGCGAACAAAACAAAATTTCTGCAGGCCCGCTCGGATGGGAACGAAGGGCGCCGGCGAGATTGATGTCTTGCGTCAGAAAGCAGTCCTCGCTTTCCTTCAACGCAACGTGCTCGGCTTTCTCGATCAGATCTTCGTCCACACGAAGGAGCAAATCCTCTCGCTCTTCGCGGGTGCGCCCGGGTGGGTCGGACAGATCGTCTCCAGCCTGCTCAACATCACCGCGCTGCTGGCGGTTTTTCTCACCCTCTTTGCGCTCATGTCGTTGTTGGAGCGGAAAATTCTCGCCCGCATCCAAAATCGGCTCGGGCCAAATCGCGTCGGGCCATTTGGGCTGCTGCAACCGGCGGCCGATGGAATCAAGATGCTGATCAAGGAAGACATCGTGCCGCTGCGAGCCGACAAGGTGGTGCATTTTCTCGCGCCGATATTGATCGCGGCGACGGCGATTCTCGCCCTTGGCGTCATCCCCTACGGGCGCAACATGACGCCCTTCGCGATCGACGGCGGGATTCTCTTTTTCTTCGCCGTCGGCTCGACCACGGAGGTAGCCGTTTTCATGGCCGGGTGGGGGAGCAATAACAAGTTCTCCATGCTCGGGGCGATGCGCGCGATCGCGCAGATGGTGAGCTACGAACTGCCGCTGATCATTACCGTGCTCCCGGTGGTGATGGTGGTCGGGTCGCTCCGGCCGGATGCGATCGTGGCCGCACAGGGCGGATACTCGTTAGGCGTGCTGCCGCATTGGTTCGTTTTCACGCCGTGGGGCGCGGCGGCTTTCATTCTGTTTTTTATCTCCGGGCTGGTGGAATCGAATCGGACGCCGTTTGATGTCCCGGAAGGTGAGTCGGAAATCGTGGCCGGGCACATGACGGAATATTCGGGCTTTAAATACGCGACCTTTTTTCTGGCGGAATATTTCGGGATGTTCGCGATCAGCGGGCTGGCGGTGACGCTCTTTCTTGGCGGCTGGCATGCGCCAATTCGCGTCCTCGAGATCGTGCCGTCCTACCTCTGGTTTTTTCTTAAGCTGGGCGTGCTGCTTTTCGTCTTCATCTGGATCCGCGGAACTCTCCCGCGCACGCGGGTTGATCAGGTGATGAATTTCGCCTGGAAATTCATGCTCCCGATGGCTTTCACCTGCGTGATCGCGGCCGCGATCTGGCATTACCAGGGTCGCCGTCTCGCCGGATATTTCTGGTCGTTAGGCCTGCTCGTCCTCGTTTACTACGCGCTTTCCCGATTCCTCGAGACAGGGAAGAAATTCGCTCCGCGTACCTACCGCTACGCCGAATGAGCAGCGTCGCCTTTTTTGCCCTCGCCGTCCTGACCCTGGCCGCGGCACTCGCTGCCGCCACGCTCCCGAAGTTGATCCATGCCGCGCTCAGTTTCGCGCTCGCCTTTGTCGGGGTGGCGGCGTTTTACTTTTTGTTAGGCGCGGAATTCGTCGGGCTCGTCCAGGTTTTTGTCTATGTCGGGGCGGTCGCGGTTCTGATCGTATTCACCATTCTTCTCACCCCGCGCGCCCCGGAGAAGGAGAGCGGGTTTCACTGGAGCGGGGTGCTCATCGCGCTGGCGGTTTTCAGCGGTTTGCTCTGGGCGATTCTGAGGACATCCGGCCTCGCGATCGCAGCCCCGGTGATGGCCGTGCTCGACGTCAGGCAAATCGGCGTCGCGCTCATGACCGATTACGTCTGGCCCCTGCAATGCATCGGGATTTTGCTGACCGCGGCGTTGATCGGCGCTCTCGTCCTCGTGCTGGAGGAAAAGCGATGAGGCGGGATCTTCCTCCGGGGAGCACGGGGTGTTACCCCGTCGTTCGGTGCAGTCTGCACCGAACCTCGCGACAGGATGCGCGTCGCCGGGAGCTGACGACTCGGTTTGCGCTGCGCGCAAAATGCATTGGGGGAGACTCCCCCAATGCGACGGGCTGGCAGCCCGTGCTCCCCGGAGGAGGGAAACCGTGACACCGACTCTCCAATTATTCCTCATCGTCTCGGCAGCGCTTTTTTGTGTGGGCTTGCTCGCGGCCCTGAGCCGGCGGCACGCCATCTTCATCCTTATCGGGATCGAGATGATGCTCGCCGCAGCCGGTCTGAATTTCGTCGCCTTCTGGCGCTTCGGTGCGCAAGCGGCGCCGCCGACCGGGGTGATGGTGACGATTTTTGCGATTGCGATTGCCGCCGCGGAAGCCGCCGTTGGGCTCGCACTCGTGATCGCGGTTTACCGGCATTATCGGACGACAAACGTCGACCAAATCGATGAGCTAAAAGGATGAGCAACTGGGTCGTCTCTCATCTCTGGTTGATACCCGCGTTACCGTTGGTGGTATCACTCGCGATCATGAGCCTTTCGAACGCGCGCCGCTCCGCCGCCGCAGGCCTGGCGATCGCGGGACAGGTTCTCGCGCTGCTCCTCTCGCTCTTGGCCTTCGCGCCGACTTTGCAAACGCCCGGTTTCCGCGCGGTTCACAACTTCACCTGGTTCACCTTCGGCGAACAAACGCTGCGACTTGGTTTCGTTCTCGATCCGCTCACGGCCGTGATGCTGGTCATGATCACATTCGTGAGCCTCTGCATTTTTGTTTTCAGCGTCGGCTACATGGCGGCGGATCGAAATTTCAGCCGCTTCTTTGCTTACCTCTCGTTTTTCTCCGCCGCCATGCTCGGCGTCGTGATCGCGAACAGCCTGCTCCTGCTTTTCGTCAGCTGGGAATTGGTCGGGCTCGCCTCCTACCTCCTGATTGGATTCTGGATTCACAAACCGAGCGCGGCGGCGGCCGCGAAGAAAGCGTTCATCACCACCCGGATCGGCGACATCGGATTCTTTCTCGGAATGCTCTGGCTCTATGGCCGCAGCGGCACCCTGCTTTTTTACGACGCGGGCAACGGCGCGCTTGAGAGCGCGGGACTGGCTTCGTTAGGCGCGGTTGCCACTTTTATCGCCCTCCTCATCTTCTGCGGGGCGATGGGCAAGTCGGGCCAGTTTCCGCTCCACGTCTGGTTGCCGGACGCGATGGAAGGCCCGACCCCGGTGAGCGCGCTCATCCATGCCGCGACCATGGTCGCAGCCGGCGTTTTCCTGGTCGCGCGGGTTTATCCCATCTTTTCGTTAGGCGCGATTCACGGCGTCACGACTTCGCTCACCGTCGTGGTCTGGGTCGGTGTTATTACGGCTCTCATCTCGGCGCTGATCGCTCTCGCTCAGGCGGACATCAAACGCATTCTCGCCTACTCGACCGTCTCGCAGCTCGGCCTCATGATGGTGTCGTTAGGCGTGGGCGGAGTCGCGGCCGGGATCATGCATCTGCTGGCGCATGGTTTTTTCAAGGCGCTGCTTTTCCTCGGTTCCGGTTCGGTCATTCACGGCTGCCATGAAGAACAGGACATTCGCAAAATGGGCGGCTTGCGCGGCCTCATGCCGGCGACGTTTCTGACCTACGCCATCGGCATGATGGCGTTGAGCGGGGTGCCGCTCTTTTTTGCCGGCGCCTGGACGAAGGAGGAAATCCTGCACGCCACTTCGCTTTGGTCGGTCTCGCGCGTGCCGCATTTCCTCATGCTCGCCGGTGTCGTCCTGACCGCGCTCTACATGACGCGGCAGATGATCTACGTCTTCTTCGGTCCGCGCCGCGCGGCCGCGGAGCATGCGCACGAGAGCCCGGCGGTTATGACCTGGCCGCTGACTGTGCTCGCGATCTGCACGGTCGCCTTCAGTGTCGTGCTCACGCCGGCGTGGCCGTGGTTGCACAATTTTTTGTCGGGCGAGCGGGCGGCTCTTGACGTCGGTTTGCTCATCCAACCGGGGCTCTACGTTGCGCTCGTTCTCGTCGCCGTTGGAATTGGTCTCGGCGCGTTTTTCTATCGCGGGGCGGGCGCGACCGATCCAGTGGAGAGGGCTGCACCGCCGCTCTTTCGTTTTCTCGCGAACCGGATGTGGCTCGATGAACTCTACGATTGGACGATTCTAGCGGTCGCCCGTTTCGCGGCCCGGCTCTCCGATTTTCTCGATCGCTATTTCTGGGACGGCCTTGTCCGGCTGCTGGGTGGAATCGGCCAGCTCGCCGGCAGCCTAACGAAAGGTTTCGACGAGCGCGGGATCAACGCCGGAGTGAACGAGGCCACCGGCATCGCCCGCGGCGTCGGCCGGCTGGTTGCGGCGCGCCATTCCGGGCAGGTCCAAACTTATCTCGGGGTCATCGCGGTCGGTCTGCTCGCGCTCCTCATTTTCTACGCATGGCTCACCTGATCGCGGGACTTATCTTTATTCCCATTCTGAGCGCGCTCTTTGTCAGCGTGGCGTCGCGAAAATACGCACGGCAGGTCGCGCTCGGAAGTTGCGTCATCACCGCCTTGTTCGCGCTTGAGCTCTGGCGCGCGTTCGACCCGGCAATTGCTGGTCTGCAACTGGTGGCGCGCCACAGCTGGATTCCTGCGATTGGTGCGGACCTGCATGTCGGCGTGGACGGCCTCAGCCTGCTCCTTGTTCTTCTGACGTCGCTCGTCTTCCCCTTCGCCCTTCTCGCGCAACGCAGGGGCCGCGCGTTTTGCGCACTCATACTGGTGATGCAGGCCGCGCTCTATGGCACCTTCACCGCGCAGAATTTCATTCTCTGGTTTTTGTTCTACGAGATGAGCCTGATCCCCGGATTTTTGCTCATCAAGATCTGGGGCGGACCCAAGCGCGACCGGGCCGCGACCAAGTTTTTCCTCTACACTTTCCTCGGCAGCGTCGCGATGCTGCTCTCGTTCCTTTATATTTATTTCGTTAGGGGAACATTTGATTTTGCCGAGCTCGCTGCGCTTGGAAAAGACGGGATCCTGTCCGGCAAAATGGCCTGGCTCGCCTTCGCTGGCATTTTTCTCGGGCTGGCAGTGAAGGTGCCGCTCTTTCCTTTTCACACCTGGCTGCCCGATGCCTACGAAACCGCGCCCACCGGCGTCTCGATGGTCCTGACGGGGGCGCTCTCGAAGATGGGGGTTTACGGTTTCATCCGCCTCCTCCTGCCGCTTTTCCCTAACGAACTCCAAATCGCCGGGCCGTGGCTTCTCGGGCTGGCGGTCTGCTCGATCATCTTCGCTTCGCTCGCCGCCTGGGCGCAGACGGATTTGAAACGGATGGTCGCCTACCTTTCGATCAATCACCTCGGCTACTGCATGCTCGGGCTTTTCGCGGTGACCGCGACCGCGGTCGTGCCGCCGGCCGAAGCGCAGGCCGCGCTCAGCGGAGTTTTCCTGCAGATTTTCAATCATGGGATCACTGCCGCCGCGCTCTTTTATTTTGTCGGCCTGCTCGAGCAACGGCGCGGTGCGCGGGGACTGAGCGACTTCGGCGGCCTGATGCAGCGCACCCCGCTGCTTTGCGGCTGGATGAGCGTGGCGATGTTTTCGTCGTTAGGCCTGCCTGGCTTGAACGGCTTCGTCGGCGAATTCCTCATCTTCAAGGGCTCTTTCGCACTCGCCGCCGGCTTCACTGCGGTCGCGGTCCTTGGGCTGCTCATCACCGCGATTGTTTTTCTTCGCGCGATGCAGGCGCTCTTCAGCGGCCCGCTGGCGGAGAGCTGCGGCCAGATTGCCGATCTCCGTCTCGGCGAGAAGTGGATCGTCGTCCCGGTCACCCTCCTCATGTTCGCGGTCGGGATCTATCCGCAGTTCATTCTCGCGATCTTCAACACCACCGTCACGCAAATGGCGCGATTGTTAGGCTGAACGCTTATGAGTAAGGAAGTTGTTCACTTTGATTGGATCACCCAATCCATCCATCTCCTTCGCGGTCAGAAAGTCCTGCTCGATGTGGATCTGGCCACGCTCTATGGGGTCACGGTTAAAGTCTTTAACCAAGCGGTGAAACGAAACGAGGATCGTTTTCCCACCGACTTTAGGTTCCGGCTCACCACGGAAGAATCTCGATCTTTAAGGTCACAAATTGTGACCTTAAAGCAGGGCCAACATCGAAAATATCTTCCTTACGCTTTCACCGAACAAGGCGTGGCCATGCTCTCGAGCGTCCTCCGCAGCGAGCGGGCGGTAAAGGTGAACATCGCGATCATGCGCGCGTTTGTGAAATTGCGCGGAACGCTCGAGACAAATCGTGAGCTGGCGAAAAAGTTTTCGGAGCTGGAAGAGCGGGTCGGCAGGCATGACGACGAAATCGCGGTCATCCTCAACGCGATCCGCCAACTAATGGCGCCGGCGAAGAAACCAACCCGTGAAATCGGGTTCCATGTCCGTGAAACCGCGCCGCGCTACGGGACGCGCAAAGGCCGATGATCGCCTGGACGGTTTACCTCACGTTTGCCGGCGCGGTCCTGGTGCTCTTTCTACCGCGGATGTTGACCCGATGGGCCGCGCTGGCCGTGACTGCGGCCGGGTTCGCGATCAGCTTGGCGGCGCTTTTTAATCGGCAGACCGACTTCGCACAGTTCAGCACGATCGTCCGCGCTCCCTGGATTCCGGCGCTGGGGATGAACTACCACCTCGCAGCCGATGGGATCAGCCTCACCCTCACGCTCGTGACCGGCCTGACCGCAGTCTGCGCCGTTCTCTTTTCCTGGAAGGTCGAGACTCGACCTAACGAGTTCTTTTTCTGGCTGCTCCTCGTCGTGGGCGGCTCCTACGGCGTCTTCCTGAGTGCCGATCTCTTTCTCTTTTTCGTCTTTTACGAGCTGGTCATCGTCCCGAAATATTTCCTGATCGCGATCTGGGGATCGACCAACAAGGAATACGGCGCGATGAAGCTGACGCTTTATTCTTTCCTCGGTGGAGCGCTGGTTTTTATCGGCATCCTCGCGATCTACACCAGCGCGGGCTCGCTCGATCTTTTGCGGCTGGCGCACTTCCAATTTTCTCCCGGGCTGCAAGCGTGGGCTTTTCCGGTTCTCTTCCTCGGCTTTGCCATCCTCGCCGGCATCTGGCCGCTGCATACCTGGGCGCCGACCGGACACGTCGCCGCACCGACGGCCGGTTCGATGTTGCTCGCGGGCATCGTGATGAAGCTCGGGGCCTACGGCGCGCTCCGCGTCGCGCTCAATCTCTTTCCGTTAGGCTTCCAGATCTGGAGCAAATGGATCGCGATCTTCGCTGTCATCGGGATCGTTTATGCGGCGGCGGTGGCGCTGCGCCAGAACGATCTCAAGTTCGTCATCGGCTATTCGAGCGTCAGCCACATGGGTTTCATTCTGCTCGGGCTGGCTGCGGGCAATCTCCTCGGCGTCTCCGGGGCGGTCCTGCAAATGTTCTCGCATGGCGTGATCGGCGCCCTTCTCTTCGCGCTCGCCGGCGCGGTTTATTCCCGGACGCACACCCGCAACCTCGGGGATCTCTCCTGGATGAGATTGAGTCGCAAGATGCCGTTCCTGGCCATGGCCTTTGTCATCGCTTCGGCCGCGTCGATGGGCATCCCGGGCTTCAGCGGATTTGCGGCGGAAATTATCATTCTGATCGGCGCCTGGCAGACGTTCCCGCTCGCGGTTGAGGTTACCGGTTGCGGCATGGTCCTGGTCGCGGCCTTTACTTTGCGCGCGCTGAAGAAATCGTTCTTCGGCGACGACGCCCATGGCAGCACGCGGTCTGAAACGAAGCTGCCTGACGAACCTGCGACTTCGGCGGAAATGCTTGGCGCCAGTTTGCTGATCTTCGCCACCCTGGCGATCGGGCTTTATCCGAGGCTGCTCCTCGACCGGATCATGCCGGCGGTGGAAACGATGAGGTTTTTGCGGCCATGAGTTATCTCGAGTTGCTCCAGCTGGCCGCGCCGGAGGCGATTTCGGTGGTGACGGCGCTAGTCGTTCTGACCATCGGGCTGGTCGGCGGGCGACGAAATGTTGGGGCGACCGTGTCGGTCGCAGGCCGGCCGGATGCGGACGACACTGCGCGAGGGCCTGCGGGCGACACGCCCGCCGCTACAGCTTCGCTGGCGCTTTGTTCGCTCGTGGCGGCGTTTGGTTTGGCGGTGGCCGCATTTGCGGTTCTGCGGTTGCCGCCGCACGCCATCCTTTTCCACGGCATGCTCGTCGTCTCGCCGCTGAATTCGCTCTTCAAGATCATTTGCCTGGTGCTCGCCTTCTTCACCGTCCTGCTCGTGCGCGGCGAATCTGCGTTGCCGAACAAGGGCGAATATCTCGCGATGATCCTGCTCGCGACGATCGGGCTTCTGCTTCTGGTCGGCAGCGAAGAGTTGCTCATGATTTTCATCGGCCTCGAGCTCACTGGATTGTCGCTCTATGTCCTGACCGCATTCGATAAAGCGCGGCGATCGTCGGCGGAAGCGGGCCTGAAATATTTTCTCTTTGGCAGCATGGCGAGCGCGGTCACGCTGTTCGGGCTCAGTTTCGTTTACGGCCTGACCGGCACAACGGCGCTCGCCGCTCTCGGCGAACGCCTAACGACGATGCCGATCGAGCCGCTCCTCGCGGCCGGCATCGTCATGACCTTGATCGGGTTCGCTTTTAAAATTGCGGCGGCGCCTTTCCATCTCTGGGCGCCTGATTCCTATCAGGGCGCACCGGTCTCGACCGCGGCCTTCATCGCCTCGGGCTCGAAGGTGGCGTCATTTGTCGTCCTGGGAAAAATCGTCCTCGTCGGATTCGGGTCGGCGCACGGCAACGCGGGCTGGCACGCGATGGTCGCCGGCTGGACACCTCTCCTCGCCGTCCTGGCCGCGCTTTCCATCCTGGTCGGGAACTTCGTTGCGCTCGTGCAAAAAAACGTGCGCCGGTTGCTCGCCTATTCCGCCGTCGCGCACGCCGGTTACACCCTGCTCGGGCTGGTCGCAGCCGGTCGCGATGGATTTGCCGCGACGCTTTTCTACACCACGATTTACGGGCTCACGCTGGTCGGCGCCTTTGGCGTCGTCGGCTTCGTTAGGCGCGAAACGGGCGGGGATGACCTGCGCGATTTCGCGGGGCTCCGGACCCGTTCGCCGCTGCTGGCCGGGTGCATGGCGATTTTCATGCTCTCACTGGCGGGGCTGCCGCCGCTGGCCGGATTTTTTGGCAAGTTTTATCTTTTTAGCGCCGCGCTCCGCGCCGGTCCGAACCACGGCTTGCTTTGGCTGGTCGCGCTCGCGCTCTTCGGCAGCCTCGTCTCACTCTATTATTATCTCATCGTGCTGAAGGCGGTCTTCCTCGATGAGGCGGCACCGATCGCCTCGACTGACCAGCGCTACGATTTTGAGAGACGCGCTGACCTGGTGCCCCAGATGACCGTGATGTTTCTCGCCGCCGCGGTGCTTCTGCTCGGGGTGATGCCAGGCCCGCTGGTGGCACGCATCCTCGCTTCCCTGGCCTAACCCCTTGGGCCGCTCCTGGCTCGCGGATGAGGGGAGGCGGATAAGCTTGACCCGACCCGAACCGGCGCAAAGAATCCAGACATGAAGACACTTAAGAATGCATTTGCAGTGTTCACCGCCGTGATCGCGGCGGTTTTCTTTGTCGCTCCCGCGTTCGCACAGGAGCCGGTTGCCAGTCCTGCCGCCCCGGCGGCGGGTCAGGGGCACGATTCGGAGATGATGGCCAAGATGATGGAATTGGCCAAGCTGAGTGAGGGTCACAAGACTCTCGCCGAACTTGCGGGCACCTGGGATTACACCGTGAAAATGTGGATGGACGGCAACACCTCGGCTGAACCCATGACCTCCAAAGGCATCGCCACGCGCAAGGCGCTGATGGACGGCCGCTACTACGAATTCCACGCCGACGGCGACATGGAGATGCCCGGCGCCGACGGCAAAATGCAGAAGATGAAGTTCCATGGCATGGGAATCGAAGGCTACGACAACGCGAAGCAGAAATACGTTTCGACCTGGATGGATAACATGGGCACCGGCATCATGATGGCCGAAGGCACCTACGATCCGGCGACCAAGACCTACAACTACACCTCCGAGGTAGAGATGATGCCCGGAATGAAAATGAAGGTCCGGGAAACGGTCAAGGTGGTGGACAAAGACCACCACACCTTTGAGTGGTTTGAAGATCGCGGGGGCAAGGAAATGAAGACGATGGAGATCGCCTACACCCGCAAGAAGTAGCGTATCGTCTCATCCAGGATGACCATCTCGCGGCGCAAGTTTGCGCAATTGTTAGGCGCGGGGGCGGCGGCGGCAGTCGCGCGTCCCGCGCTTTCTTTTGCCAGGGAGGCGGCGGTCGCACCCGCGGCTGTTTCGGCCATTGTTCGTCTGAGCTCGAACGAGAATCCCTACGGACCGTCAGCGAAAGCGCTCCAGGCGATGACCCGCGCTTTCGGCCTGGCCAATCGTTATCCCGATGATCAAGCCGACATCCTGGTCGAAGCACTCGTCAAACTGAACGATGTCGCGCCGGGTCAGATCCTGCTCGGAGACGGTTCCGGCGAAATCCTCAAGCTCTGCGCCGACGTCTTCACCGGTCCCCTAACGAGCGATCCAAAGACCCTGGGTGGCACCCTCGTCGTGGCCGATCCCACCTTTGAGGCGATTCTTTACCACGCCAAACTCAGAGGCGCGGCAGTAGTGAAAGTGCCGCTCACTTCGAGTTTCGCGCACGACCTGCCGAAGATGCTGGGCGCGGCCAAAAAAGGCGTGGTTTACATCTGCAATCCTAACAACCCGACCGCGAGCATCACGCCGGCGAAGGAGATTCGCGATTTTATCGCGCGCGTGCCTAACGACACCATGATCCTGGTCGACGAGGCTTATCATCACTACGCCGACAGTCCCGAGTACGAGAGCATGATCCCGCTGGTGAAAGATCATCCCAACCTGATCGTGGCGCGGACGTTCTCCAAAATCTACGGGATGGCCGGGCTGCGCTGCGGTTATTGCGTGGCGCAATCGTTCACGGTCGAGCGGCTGCGCGAAAAGCAATCGTGGGACAGCGTCAACATCATGGGTCTGGTCGCGGCGGGAGCCAGCCTGGAGGACGATGGGCAGTTGAGTGAAGGTCGGCGGCTCAATGCGGAAACGCGAGCCTTCACCACGGCTGAACTCGGAAAGATGGGTTTCGAGAGCGTCCCGTCGCAGGCGAATTTCATCATGGTCGACTTGAAACGCCCGGTCGTGCCGATCATTCAGACGCTCAAGAGCCGCAAGATCCAGGTCGGCCGATTATTTCCCGCGATGCCGAATCATTTGCGTCTCACGATTGGGAAAAAAGCGGAGATGGAAGCGTTTCTCGCTGCCTTCCGCGCGATTATGACGCCGGCTTAAATCCGAGCCCGCGAGCGGGATCGTTTCCGGCGATTGAGCCTAACGACCGCCGAATCAGGCGGCCTGGCGTTGCAGGCCGGCGCGGAGTTTGGTCAGCCGCACTTTGACCGCGTTGCAGCGCATCCGTTCACGGGCGGCTTCGGCCTCGGGCAGCGACTGCGCCTGGTAAGGCGAGCGAGCGGGGCGGAGGCAGCTTTCCGCAAATTCGTTGGCCGCCCAGGCGCGGCGCACATTCGTCTCGCTCGGGTTGGCGTCGACTTCCCGGAGGAGGAGATCGCGGGCCGCGAGGTAGGAGTGAATTTCAACAGAGGCGCTATCGGTCGCGGGAGCGGCCGGTGCTTTGGAGCTGTTTTTTTGAAAGTTCATGGCAGTTAGTTGGAGCGGGAGAGTCGCTGGCATGCGCCCTAAATGAGCAAGTCTCGTGCTCGTAACTGCGTTCTTTTCGGCCGATTTTTACATATTCCAAGGCGTGACCGCGCGGTCTCGGAACCGAAACGGGAGAATCCCAAAGGTGGAACGGAGTTTGTTTTGCCTGGCGCTGCGCTAGAAATGGAAGTTGTTCCTGGTCAGTTGGTTACATAAACCCTTTTCGATTGGTACGCGCTCTGCATATCTCTCCGGCGTTCGGCTTGCAGAACCGGCGATTAAGCACTTTCGATGAGCATCTTATTGCGATTAACGGCCATTGTTCTCTTCTGTTCGGCTCCGGTTTGCGCCAAGACCGAGGACGCGGCGGGGCGTTGGGAAGGGGTAATTCAGATTCCCGGGCGCGAATTTCCCCTGGTCGTCGATCTCGATCGACCCGACGGAAAAAATTGGGCTGGCTCGATCATTATCCAAGGGCTTGGAGTGAAGGGCGCTCCGCTGACGGACTTCGCGGTGAATGGCTCCGAAATTTCTTTCACGATCAAAGGCGCGCTCGGAAGTGAACGCGTCGGGCCGGCGAAATTCCAAGGCAGCCTGAGTGCGGACGGCGTGTTGCGCGGGAATTTCCTGCAGGCTGGAAACAGCGCGCCATTCTCGGTCCGGAAAACGGGGCCGCCACAAGTCGAGCTGCCGCGGACAAGCACCGCCATCGGCAAGGAGCTGGAAGGCGAGTGGAAGGGCGACTACGAAATGACCGGCTACCCGCGCCATGTCACGCTCACGCTGGCGAACCAGGGCTCGGGCGCGGCCGCCGCGCAGCTGGTGATTGTCGGTAAGCGCACGAACAATCCCCCGATCGCGCTGGTCACGGACGAGGGAGGTTTGCTCACCCTCGAAGCGCCTGAATTCGGGATCACGTACGAGGGGCGCCTGCAAAAGGAAGCGGGCGAAATCAAAGGGACGTTCACCCTCGGTCCGTTCGAGGCGCCCCTGACCTTGAAACGCACGCGATGAAAAAAATAATCAGCGCCATTGTTTGCCTGCTTTGCCTAACGAATGGGCTCGCCTCGGCGCAATCGATGTTCCGCGGTGGCCCGGCGCACACCGGGGTCTATGCGGGTCCGGCGCCGCGCGAATTTCACCGGATCAAATGGAAGTTCCCGACCGGGGACCGGATCGTTTCCTCGCCGGTCTGGCATGAGGGCGCGATCTATTTCGGCGGCGACGACGGCAACATTTACGCGGTCGACGCCGTGAGCGGGCGGCAACTCTGGAAACACGCCACCGGCGGTCCCGCGCCCTCGACACCGGCGGTGAGTGACGGCGTGGTTTACGCGGTCAGTTACGACGGAAAACTTTACGCGCTCGACGCCCGCACCGGCGGCACCCGGTGGAAATTCAAGACCGGCGGCGAACGCCGTTTTGAAGCGAAGGGTCTGCACGGGATGCAGCCGAAAAACCAAACCATCGCCGATGCGTTTGATGTTTTTCTTTCCAGCCCGGTGGTGGCGCAGGACACGGTTTATTTCGGCAGCGGTGATGGAAACCTCTACGCAGTCGATGCGGTTTCCGGCGAGCAGCGCTGGAAATTTCAGACCGGCGATGTCGTGCACTCCTCGCCCGCCTACGTCGACGGCGTGCTCTTTTTCGGAAGTTGGGACAGCTATTTCTACGCGGTCGATGCCACGAGCGGAAAAGAGAAGTGGCGTTTCCACGGCGGCGAAGATCCGGTGATCCACAACCAGGTCGGATTCCAATCCTCGCCCGCGGTGGTCGACGGCGTCGTTTACACCGGCTGCCGCGACGCGCAGCTCTACGCGCTCGACGCCGCGACCGGGAAAGAAAAATGGCGTTTCGATAACGCGATGAGCTGGGTCATCAGCTCGCCCGCGGTGGCGGAAGGCAAAGTCTACTTCGCAACTTCGGACTCGAGCCTCTATCACGTCGTCGATGCCGCGACCGGGAAGTCGATCCTGAAACAACAGGACAAGTGCTACATGTTTTCCTCACCCGCGATCGCGGGCGACGTTGTCTTCATCGGCGTCCTCAACGGCACCCTCCAGGCGCGCGATCGCAAGAGCGGGGAAGCGCTCTGGAATTTCGAGACCGAGACTTCGAAACAAAACAAAGGCTGGGTCCTGACAAAAGATCGCGCCTTCAACGATCCGCTTCTCTATCATTCCAACTGGCGCGAGGCGCCGCTCCTCGCGCTTGAACAGCAGCTCAGCGTCGGGGGGATTTACTCCTCCCCGCTGATCGTAAACGGCGTCGTCTATTTCGGCAGCACCGACGGCTACCTCTATGCGCTCGAATAATATCAATTTTTCTGAATCCAAACGGCCCGCCCAGGTCATCCAACCAACAACCTACTACCGCCATGTTCTTTGAATCATTCTTTCAGGATCTCCGCATCGGGATGCGCATGCTGGTGAAGGACAAAACGTTTTTCATCCTCTCGGTCACCGTCCTCGCTCTCGGCATTTGCGGGGTGACGACGCAATTCACGATGGTCAACGCCGTTGTCCTGCGGGGCTTTTCTTTCCCTCATCCCGAGCAGCTCATGAGCGTCGGGCTGATCGATCCGCAGGCGTCGGATCAGAACAACAATTTCGGCAACGGCAACATCCCGTCCGCGCAGGATTACGAGGATCTGCGCGCGGGCCAGAAGTCGTTTGCGCTGATGAGCGCCTACCTGAACGGCTCGACCATCAACGTCACCTACAAGAAAACGCCGCAGCGTTATACCGGCGGTTACGTCACGGAAGATTTCTTCAAGATCATCGACGTAAAACCGATCCTCGGTCGCGACTTCACCGCGGCGGACAACAAACCGGGCGCGGAAAAGGTCACCATCCTCGGGAACGAAATCTGGAAGCGCGATTTCAACGGCGACCCCGCGATCGTCGGCCAATCGATCCGGATCAACGGCAAGGTCGCCACCATCGTCGGGGTCATGCCGCCGAACTTTAAGTTCCCGGTGAACGAAGAGCTTTGGGTCCCGCTTTACAACGAGTTTCCGCTCAAGCCGCGGGGCGACGCGGCGGGCATCGGGCCTGCGATCATGGGCCGGCTGAAGGCGGGGGTGACGCCGGACCAGGTGAATGCGGAGTTTACCGGACTGGCCAAGCGCATCGCGAAGGACAACCCGAAAACCAACGGCGAACTCACCTCGGCCAGCGTCCAGCCCCTGATCCGTGCGTTCACCGGCCAGCAACTGCGCCAGATCATGTACGCCATGCTCGGCGCGGTCGTGGTCGTGCTCCTGATCGCGTGCGTCAACGTGATGAACATGCAGTTTGGCCGGGCCGCGCTGCGGGCGCGGGAAGTGGCGATTCGCGGCGCGCTCGGCGCGACCCAATGGCGAATCGTTAGGCAAATGTTGACGGAAAGTTTTCTCATCGCGTTCCTCGGCGCGGTCGTCGGGGTCGCGCTCGCCTACTGGGCGGTCGATCTCCTGGCCGCCGTCACGGGCACACCGCAATTCCAGTTGCCCTACTGGATCGTGTTTTCGATCGACGCCAAGGTGCTTGGCTTTACCCTCGGCGCGGTCCTGCTCGCGACTTTGGTTTCCGGTCTCATCCCGGCCCTGCTCGCCGCCCGCGGCAACGCTTCCGAGATGATGAAAGAAGGCGGGCGCGGCAACAGCAGCCGGCTGGTCAACGTCATCACCCGCGTTCTCGTCGTCGGCCAGATCGCCATGACCGCCGCGCTCCTTATTGCCTCCGCGCTCCAGATCCGCTCCATCCGCAACCAGGTGAATCTCGATTACGGCTACGATGAGAGCGGCGTTTACGCGGCCCGGATGGGTTTGTTTGAAGGCGATTACCCGACGGAAGAATCGCGCCGGCAGTTCTTCGTTAGGGCGGTGCGAGCCTTGCGCGCCGACCCGGCCTTTGCCGGAGCGGCGATGAGCGACCGGTTCCGGATGACCTTCGCCTATTACGGTCAATACGAAGTCGACGGCCAGACTTACGTGACCGATCGCGATCGGCCGCGCGGCAACGCGGAATCAGTTTCCGACGGCTATTTCAGCACGCTTGGACTGAAGCTGCTGGAAGGCCGCGATTTCACGCTCGAAGACAGCGACGCGAAACAGCCGGTGGCGATTGTGAACGCGAGTTTTGCCCGGAAATATTGGAACAACGAGAGCCCGCTCGGACGGCGCGTCCGCATCTATAATCCGGCGCAGCCGCAGCCTTGGCGCACGATCGTCGGCGTCGTTCCGGACACCCTCATGCAGGGGCCGTTTAACACTCAAACCGACAGCGCCGGCTTTTATGTCCCGCTCCTCGGGGCGAGCCCGGCCCCGCAATTCTGCACCATCGTGGTGCGTCCGCGCCCCGGGCAATCCGCGGCCAATCTCGGACCGGCCCTGAGCAAAGCGGTCGCGCGGCTCGATTCGAATCTGCCGGTTTATTTCCCCGGCACGCCGGAGGTTTCGCACGCGGAATTTCTCAGCGGGCCGCGCCTGGTCGCTTCGCTCTTCAGCATCTTCGGGGTGGTGGCGTTTCTGCTTTCCGCGGTCGGGTTGTACGGCGTCATGAGTTTCTCGGTCAACCAGCGGACCCAGGAGTTTGGAATCCGGATGGCGCTGGGCGCGGATACGGCGCGGATCTTCAAGATGGTGATGAGGCAGGGCGCATGGCAGTTGGTCATCGGGCTCGGGCTCGGGATTGGTTTCGCGGCGCTTTTCCTCGGGGTGATCGCGGCCGCGGCGCTCGAGAACATCTTGTTCAAAGTGAACGCGCTCGATCCCTTCATCTATTTCACCGTGGCGGCGCTGCTCACTGCCGTGGCAGCGGCGTCCTGTTTAGTCCCGGCGCGGCGCGCCACGCGGGTGAACCCGATGGTCGCGTTGCGCGCGGAGTAATCCGCGCGCGTGGCGCGTTTTCGTTTGCTGCCATCGACCGCATTGACGAAAGAAGGTGATCGTGAAAATCGCCGCCGCCCAGATTGACTGCACGCTCGGCGATCTCGCCGCCAACGCGCGCAAGATGCGCGACTTCGCGGAGCGCGGGAAAGCGGCGGGCGCGGAACTGGTCGTCTTCCCGGAAATGGCCGACACCGGTTACGCCATGGCCGTCATTCGCGAACAGGCGAAACCCTGGAGCGAGGGAGTCGTGCCGGAGCTGCAAGAGATCGCGCAGACTCTTTCGCTCGCCATCATCAGCGGCGTTTCCGAGAAAGAGGGCGACGCCATTTACAATTCCCAGGTCGTGATCGATGCGACCGGCGCGATCATCGCGAAATATCGCAAGACGCATCTCTTCGCGCCGATCGAGGAGGACAAATGCTGCACGGCCGGGCAGGAACTGGTCAGCGTCGCGCTCGGTTCGCTCCAGCTTGGCCTAACGATTTGTTACGACCTGCGGTTCCCGGAAATTTATCGCGCGCTCGCGCTCGAGCAGGGCGCAAACGTCTTCATCATTTCGTCGGCCTGGCCGTTTCCGCGGGTCGAGCATCAGCGCATTTTGGCGACCGCGCGCGCGATCGAGAACCAGAGCTATGTCGTGCTCGCGAATCGGGTCGGGAAAGATGAGGGCGTGCCCTTTTGCGGTTCGTCCGTGGTGATCGATCCCTATGGCGTGGTCGTGGCCGGCGCTTCGGCCGATCGCGAAGAATTGGTCGTGGCCGAAGTTTCGCGCGCAGTAGTCGACGCTGTCCGCGAGCGCATGGCCGTCCTGACGCATCGGCGGCCGGATCTTTACCGCTGAGGCAGCGCCCGCGACAGCGCGCTTCACCTTGCGAAGAATCTTGGCCTGCATGCCGGCTTCGGGCAGATTCGCGCCATGACTGGAAACGGAAATGCGGGCCGCGCTTTTCGTGCCTTTGCGCTGGTCTGCGCCTCGTTAGCCGTCTTCTTCGCTTTCCTTACTTTCATCGGCTGGATTTCCGGGCTGCAACTGCTGGCCAGCGTGCGCGCCCGCTACATTCCGATGGCGCCGAGCACCGCGCTTTGTTTTTCACTTCTTGGCTTCGGGCTGGTGATGCATTTGCTCCGGCCGCGCATGTCATGGATTCCGCGGTTCCTGGCGCTCCTGGTCCTGGCCTTTGCGCTCCTCAAACTTTTTGAATTCCTGAGCGGCCGGCACTTCGCGATCGACGCCTTGTTCGTGCGCAATCCGGAAATGTTTGGGCAGGTTCCGACCGGCCGGATGGCGCCGCTGACCGCCTTCAACTTTGTCTTCACCGCGCTCGGTTTGCTTGCGCTTGCGGTGCAGGACTTCCGAAAATGGGCGGGCGGATTGGGCGCGCTCACGACGATCATCAGCGCGCTCGTGCTGGTCGGATATTGGTACGGCACGCCGCTGCTTTATGGCGGCAACATCATTCCCGTCGCGCTCTCGACGGCGTGGGCGTTTTTCCTTTGCGGCAACGCCATCGTCGCCGCGGCAGGGGCGGAAGGGTGGCCGCTGCGGATTTTTCTGGGTGACTCGACGCGGGCGGTCCTGCTGCGCGCCTTTGTCCCGGTCATCATCGCCGCCGCACTTCTCAATGGCTGGATCAGCGCCACGCTTTTAAAAACGATTCACACCAACCCGGCGGTGATTTCCGCCCTCGGCGCGCTCGCCTTCGCCGCCTTGATCACCGCCATCGTTTCGCAGGTCTCGCGCGTCGTCGGCGGACGGATCGACCGGGCGGAAGCGGCCCGTAATTTCGCCCAGGCGGAGTTGCTCGCGCTCAACGCGCAGCTCGAGCGTCGGGTGACGGAACGGACCCACGAGCTGGCCGCGAAAAATCGGCAGATGGAAGAGGAGCTGCAGATGGCGCGCGAGCTCCAGGTCGCCTTGTTGCCGCAACAGTTTCCGACCATTCCGCGCGGCGTCTTGCCGGCGGAAAGCGCGCTTCATTTTCTCAGTCTCTATTTTCCGACCGGCGACGTCAGCGGCGATTTTTTCTCGGTCTTTCCGGTGGGCGAAAAAGCGGCCGGCGTCCTGATCTGTGACGTGATGGGACACGGCGTGCGCTCCGCCCTCGTCACCGGCATGATCCGCGGCCTGGTCGAGGAACATTCCCAGCTCGCGCATGACCCGGGCGAGTTGCTCACCCGGATCAATCGCGCGCTCACCGTCATCCTGAAGCAGGCCGGCACGACGATGTTCGCGACCTGTTTTTATGTCGTGGCCGACATTGAGCGCTCGCAGTTGCGTTTCGCCAATGCCGGGCACCCGAGCGCGCTGCACGTCCGGCGCGAGCTCGCGCATGCGGAGAAGCTCGATGGCCAGGACGCGCGCGGCCCGGCCATGGGCATTTTTTCCTCGGCCATTTACCACACCGCCGTCCGGCCGATGGCGAAAGGCGATCTCGTCATGCTTTTCACCGACGGACTCTTCGAGGTCGAGGACGCCACCGGCGCGTTCTTCAACGAAGATCAGTTGCGCGCCACGGTTAGCCGTCATGCGGCCCTCGCGCCGGAGGAATTTTTCAACCGGGTCCTGGAAGACATTCGCAAATATTCCCAGAGCGAAACTTTCGCGGACGATGTCTGCGTGGTCGGAATGCAGATCCGGCATACCGATTAATGCCGGCGAAATCGAAGCCGAAGCGGATCCGGGTCAAGGACCGGATGCAGCGTGGGTATGAGTATTTCCTGACCAAGCCGATGGGGAAGGATTTCGCTGCCGGTTTTCGTCCGGAGTTGACCCCGAAACAACTCCTGCGCCTGGGCGTTTTCGGCGGGAGATACATGACCGATTGCGCGGCGGAATTCCCTAACGACTGGTTTGAAAAGGCGAAACTAACTCCGGAGCGTCACGACCCAAAGCTCAATTATTTTGGCGTCAACGCTTCCCAGCCGCTCGCGGTCTGGCGCGCTAAAGGCTGGATTTATCACGAGGATCCGCGCGGCTGGTTTCAATGGTATTGCCGTTATTTTCTCGGCCGCCGCTGTCCAGATGACGAGCGCCAGATCAAGCGCTGGCGCGCCGTCCGGCGCCACATTGCGCAGTTGAAAAAGAATTGCCGGCGCGGCGATCTCGAGTGCCGCCCAAGGCAACGCCAGGCGTTGCTGCACTGGGCCTACGATTCGCGCAAAATCTAGTAACACAGGCGTCTCGCCTGTCCCGTCGCGCGGGCGTCCCGCCCGCAGCGTCAGAGTCGCCGGGCGAGACGCCCGCGCGACCCGACAGGCGGGACGCCTGTGTTACGCCGCGCTCAGGCTGGCGCAGTAGGTCGCATACATGGCGTTGCTCACTTCCACCAGGCGCTCCTGGATCCGGGTCAGGTATTCGTGCAGACCAAACTCGAAAATCTCGCCGATCGTGACGTAATCGAGGTCCGAGCGCAGCCGGCCGGAGAGCCGTTCCGCCTCGTTCGCGTAGCGGCTTTCATCGACGCCCGAGATGCGATGGAGCGCGGCATCGAGCGAGTCGACACAGAACCGAATCGAGCGCGGAAATCCCTGATGGGTGATGAGAAATTCCGCCACCTTCCACGGCTTCACCTGGCTGACGTAAAGTTTGCAGTAAGCCTCGAGCGCGCTGCATGATTTCAGGACCGCCATCCATTGGATGGTGTCGATGTTGCCGCCGACGTCTTCCCCCGTCGGGAGGAGGATGTGATACTTCACGTCGAGGATGCGCGAGCTGCTGTCGGCCCGTTCCAGAAGCCGGCCGATGCGGATGAAATCCCAGCCTTCGCCGTGGGTCATGGTCGCGTCGGAGATGCCCTGGAAAAGATGCGAACCGGTGATGACGGCCTTGAAAAATTCGTGCGGGCTGGTGCGCAGCATTCCGGCCGCCTCGTCGCTTTGCACGAAAAGATAGAGCTGGTTGATCTCTTCCCACATCTCGCTCGAGATCTGTTCGCGGGTGGTGCGGGCGTTTTCGCGCGCAAGGGTGAGACAGGAGATGATCGAGTTCGGATTCTTTTTTTGCAGAGTCAGAAACTCGGTCACGGAACGTTCGTCGGCCGTTTGATAGAGCGTATCGAAGAGGTCGGTTTCTTCGAGCGTGGCGATGACCGGCGCCCAATGCTGCATCGCGTCCGCCTCGCCCCCGAGATCGAGGAGGAGCTGCAAATTCACATCGAGAATGCGGGCGTCGTTTTCGGCCCGCTCGATGTAGCGGCTCATCCAGTAAAGGGAATCAGCGACCCGGCTTAGCATGGCTTAGTTTCCTTCCTCATCGTCCACCACCCAGGTGTCCTTGCTCCCGCCGCCCTGCGAGGAATTGACCACGAGGGAGCCGGCCCGCAAGGCCACTCTCGTTAGGCCGCCGGGGATGATCGAGACTTTCTCGCCGTAGATGATGTAGGGCCGCAAATCGACATGCCGCCCCTGGAGCGAATCCTCGCAGAAAGAGGGCGAACGCGAGAGCGCGACGATCGGCTGCGCGATGTAATTGCGCGGTTCGTTCTGGATCTTGCCGGCAAATTCTTCCCGCTCCGCCGCGGTCGACTGCGAACCGATCAGCATCCCGTAACCGCCGCTCTCGTTGGCCGATTTCACGACCAGCTCGGGGAGGTGCTCGAGGATGTATTTCAAGTCGTTAGGCTCGGAGGCCAGGTAAGTCGGGACATTTCCCAGGATCGGATCCTGGTCGAGATAATAGCGGATCATCTTCGGGACGAAATGGTAGATGACCTTGTCGTCCGCTACCCCGGTGCCGATCGAGTTCGCGAGGCTGACGCAGCCGCAGCGATAAGCATCGATCAGCCCCGGCACGCCGAGTCCGGAATCTTTCCGGAAGACGCGCGGATCGAGAAAGTCGTCGTTGATCCGTCGGTAGATGACGTCGACCCGCTTCAAGCCCTTGGTCGTGCGCATGTGGACGCAGCCGTCCTGGACCACGAGGTCGCGTCCTTCGACGATCTCGATTCCCATGGAACGGGCGAGGAACGAATGCTCGTAATAAGCCGAGTTATAAATCCCGGGCGTGAGCAGGACGACCGTCGGGTCCTCCGTGGTCGGCGCGATATGACGCAGGGCGTTAAGCAAATTCTGGCTGTAATCCTCCACCGGGCGCACCCGGTATTCCGAGAACAGGGTCGGGAAAATCCGCTTCATCGTCTGCCGATTCTCAAGCACGTAGGAGACGCCGGACGGGCAGCGCGCGTTATCCTCCAGCACGAGATAATCGCCGGAGCCGTCGCGGATCAGATCAGTGCCGCAGATGTGGATGTAGATGTTTTTGGGGACATCGAAGTTCATGAACTCGGGCCGGAAATGTGCCGCTTCCCAGACGATCTGCTTCGGGATCACGCCATCGCGCAGGATGTTTTGCCCGTGGTAAATGTCGTGCAGGAAAAGATTGAGTGCGGTGATCCGCTGGGTCAGGCCGCGCTCCACCAGGTCCCATTCGCTCGCCGGGATGATGCGCGGGATGAGGTCGAAGGGAAAAATGCGCTCCGTGCCCTGGTCGTCGTTGTAGACCGTGAAGGTCACGCCCTGGCTGAGAAAACTCGCCGCCGCCAGGTCGCGTTTTCTTTCGAAATCGGCCGCGCCCATTTCCTTGAAGGTCGCGAGCAACCTGCTGTAATGAGGCCGCGGCGCGCCCGGCGCGGAAAACATCTCGTCGAAAAAATCGTCGACCTTGTATTGGGAAAAAAGGTCGGGCATCGGAATAGTCACTTTGTCAGTGCAGAAGAGTCACGCAATGAAAAATGGATCGTGCGCCGCCACGCATGAAGATGCCTGTGCCCGCGTCGCCGCCCGTTTTGGCGAACGCTGGCTGCGCATTTATGCCGGCCGGAAATTGCGCAGCGACCCGATCTTTCCTGCTGCCTACGAGTTGTTTGGCCAATCGGACCAGCCGCTGGTCGATGTCGGCTGCGGGGTCGGGCTGCTCGCCTTTTATTTGCGGGAGCGCAATTTTCTCCCGCCGATCAGCGGGCTCGACAGCGACGGGCGCAAGATCGAGCGGGCCAGGGCCGTGGCGCAGGGCGTTTATGCCGATCTGGAATTCCTCCAGCGGGATGTGAGCGAGCCGATCACGCGCACGGGCAACATCGTCCTCTTCGATCTCCTGCATTATCTTCCGCCGGCCGACCAGGCGCAGCTTCTCACCCGGCTCGCGGAACGAGTCGCGCCCGGCGGGACTTTGGTGATTCGCGACTGCCCGCGCGACCAGAACGCGCGCTTTTGGCTAACGAACCTGGCGGAGCGCTTTGCCCAGGGCACGACCTGGAACATGAAGGCCGTCCTCCATTTCCCGACCCGTGAAGCGCTCTTCGCTCCTTTTGCCGAGGAGCAGTTTACCCGCACCGTCACGCCGCTCTGGGGACGGACGCCTTTCAATAATCACCTCTTCATTTTCCGCCGCCGTCCGATTGAATGACGGCTCGGCCTTTTCCGGGGAGCGCGGGCGCCCCGCCCGCACTTTTTGGCGCCTCGCCAAAAAGCTCTCCGCGTTCAGAGTGAATCAAGCGCTGCCCGAATTCCATCGCGCCCCACGGTGTCCCGCGAGGCGCGTGACACAGCGGGCGAGGCGCCCGCGCTCCCCGGAAAAGCCTCCCCGCTACGAGCCGGGCCCGGGCAGGGCGTGTTCGCCCGGCAGGACGCAGCGGTAATTCGCTTTCGTTAGGGCGGCGAGCGTCAATTCGAGGCAGCGCGGATGAAAATCCGGCTCGGTTTCAGTCCGATGCCCTTCGTGCAAAAGCAGGATCGCGCCCGGTCGCACCTTCCTCATGATCCGCGCCGCAACCGCTGCCGGGTCGTTGCTCACCGTATCGAGGCCGCGCACCGTCCAGCCGATCAAGCGCAGATTGCGTCGCGCGAGCGCGGGATGGACGAAGAAGTTTTTCATCCCGGCGGGCGAACGAAAATAAGGTCCGGGGATGCCGCTCCGGTCGATCTCGGAAGCAATCCTCGTCGGCGACAAACACCAAAACGTCCCGCTCGGGTGCGAGAAGGTGTGATTCGCAATTTCATGACCGGCGGCCCGGATCGCCGCCAGTTCGTTAGGGAATTTTGCCGCTCGTTCTCCGATGATGAAAAAGGTGGCGCGCGCGTCGAAGCGTTTAAGCAGTTCGAGCATGCGCGGCGTATGGATCGGATCCGGCCCGTCGTCGATCGTGAGCCAGACTTCGCATTCCGTCGTCTCGAATCGGGTCACAACCGGCCCCCACCACTGGCAATTCGCGACCAGCGTCGGGAAGAGGATCAGCATGTGGGAAAGAAAAAGCACGCCAAACGCGAGCAGCGGATGAAACGCCACCACGGCGACGAAGAAGATCGCCGCGACGAAGGCGAACCCGAGAATCAGCTTACGGCTCATGCCGGAATTTAAGGATGACGATGGCGAGGAGGTTGCAGAACAAGAGCCCGAACCAGAAAACGCCTAACGATTTGATCCAGTCGCAGTGGTCGCGCAGAAAGAGGAGCGCGATCCCGCTGGTCAGCGACATGATGACGAAATGCTGGAACGGGTTGTTCGTCGGCGCGGCGTAAAGCCCGACCCGGCGCAGGACCGCGGCGGCCTGGGCGTTGACGAAATACAGCGGCAGAAAAGCGATCCAGACCGCGAACGGCACGAGCAAAAGGAACAGTCCCTGCAGGATGCCTGGCCTAACGAAAGGAAGAACAAGCCGGGCCGCGAAAATGCAGCTCATGCCAAAAACCAGGATGCCGAACCCATAAGCTTCCCAGCGGCTCAGTTCAGCCCTGCGCGCTTCGCGGCCGGCGAGCCGCGCGACGAGCCGCGGGAGGGCGAAGGCGTAACCAACCTGGTCTGGACCGGGTGGGTTCATCGCTCGGGAAAAATCGGGACTAACGAAAACCATTGCGACCAATTACGCGCGATTACGCTTTCCAGGGTGCGGCACCACTCGCGCATCGCTTCCTCGATCACCGCCTCGCGTCCGCGTTCATCGCGCCGGCAATGCAGCGGTGCGCGCGCGATGATTTTGTAGTGATGGAACTTGGTCCGGACAATGAAGAGCGGATAAATCGGCGCCTGCGCCACGAAGGCGAGCATGAAAGGTCCGTCCGGCAGCTTCACTTCTTCGCCAAAGAGTCGGGCCGGGCGTTGCGAGACATGGGCCACCGCGCGATCGCCCTGGATGGAAACAATCTCGCCCGCCCGGATCGCGTTCAGGAGTTCGAAAGGCAGTGACATGCTGGTGGTGTTGTAGGCGACTTTGACCGCGCCCGCCCCGGCCATTTCCAGCGATTCATCGAGATGTTTCGCCGTTTCCGCATCCGCTTCCGGCGCCCGGACCATCCGGATGTCGCGCTGGAAACGCTCTGCAAAAAGAGCCGCGCCGAGGTCGTAATTTCCCATGTGCGCGGTGAGCAGGATCGCGCCCTGCGCCGCCGCCAGCTCCTCGAGGAATTCCGCGCCTTCCAGTTCGTAGGCGAACTCCGTTTTCGCCAGCTTGTGATCGGCCGCGTCGGAAATCGTCCAGGCAAAATTGTAGAGCGTGAGCCAGGCGCGGCCGAGATTGAGGAGCGGATTCGAGCCCGGCAAAATCACCCGCACATTGCTCAGGATGGCGCGGCGCGCCGGGGCGGCGAGGAAGAAGAAAAAGATCGTCCAGAAGAAGATCATGACCGGCCGGAGATAGAACGGCACGTTCGTTAGGCCGAAGTCGAGGTATTGCCGCCAGGCGACGCCGCGAACCGCAAAACGGCGCCACCAGCTGCGCGCCATCAGGCTTCGGCGGTCGCGGCCGCCGGGGCGCTCGCGCCGGGAACGTGCTTCGGGCTGGCGAAGAGGAAGCGCAGATTGCGCAGCTCCGCTCCCCACCAACGGAAGAGGCCTTTGCGGATCAGTTTCTGGAGCCGAAAATCGGGCACGAAGCCGTCGTAGAGCTCGCGCCAGCCCGCGTTGTGCGTGCCGACAACGCCGTGCGCGATCCGGTTTTTCGCCAGCGCGACGAGGCGCCGGTTGTAGAATTTCATCATCCCGGCAAAGATCCGGCCGGGCACGCCTTCAAACGGCAATTCGAGAAAAGCCCGTTCCGGATTGGCATAGACCGGCCTAACGAGCCCGACAAAATAGGTCCCGACATCGAGCAGGAGCGCGGCCGACATCAGGTCGGCTTCGCCCATGTAGAAATATTTGTCCTTGTAGAGCGTCTCGAACCAGAGGCGGTAGGTGGTGACAAATTGCTCGTTGTAATAGCGCCGCCGCTCCGCCATTTCTTCCCCGCCTAACGACCGCACGACGAGGTCGCTCACCATCGAAGTGGTGTAGGCGCAAAAGTCGAGCCCGGGGCTGTAGAGCGGGTCGATGAAACTGGCCGCATCGCCCGCGATCGCCCAGCCCTCGCCGCAGACCTGCGCGCTGTAATAGGGCATGGCGGAGTAGGCGCGGGCGTCGTGCTCGATCACTTTCGCGTCGCGAAAAATTTCGCGGCCGACCGGGTGCGTCCGGAGGTGATCGTGCAGCCGCTCCCCGAGGCTGGCGCCTTCCGGGAGCTTGAACAGCCGGCTGTCGTAAACCAGCCCGGCGCTGAAATCGCCGCCCTTGAGCGGAATGATCCAGCACCACCAGCCCTGGCCCATGAGATGGTTCGTCGCCCAGGCCCGCCCGGTGCGCGAGGCGACGGCGTAATCGGGAAATTTTTCCCGCCACTCGTAGCTGTCCCAGTCTTTCACCCCGGTGAAACGGGCCCAGACCGCGTTGATCGGGTGCTCGGTGTTCTGGCGGAAATGGCCGAGCTTGCGCGCGAGAAAAGCGGCGCGCCCGCTGGCGTCGACCACCCAGCGGCAGCGCACTTCGCGCTCTTCGCCGTCGACGTTCACGCCTAATCGATTGTGCCGGGGCGTTCGCCGCTCACCGTTGCCGGGTCAGCTCGCAGCGCGTCACCTTGGCCGGTTTCCAGACTTCGCAGCCCGCGGCGCGCGCCAGTTCGAGGAGGTGGGCGTCGAGTTTTGCGCGATCGACCTGGAAAGTGGGGAGCCGGGCCTGGTAGCGGGCGCCGACTTCGACGCAGTCGTCAAAGGGCTGGTCGGGGCGATTGGCAAACCAGAGGCGCAGCCCCTGTTTCGGCAGTTGCTCGTGTCCGAGATAACTCGTTAGGCCAAGAATTTTCGTGAGGAAACAACTGCTCACCTCGGTCGTCGATTCGCCGACTTTGCGATCGAACTCAGTCGCTTTCTCGAGGATCAAAATGCGGGTCTCGGGCCGGCGCCGCTTCATCAGCAGGGCCGTGGCCGCGCCGGAAAAAGCGCCGCCGACGATCGCGACATCGTACTCGGAAACCATCAGGAGGATGATGGACTGCCGCCCCGGGAAACGCAATGATGCCGGGCGGCGATGATCTTCACCAACGGACGCCTGATTTTTCCCGACCGGGTCGCGGACGGACTTTCTCTCCGGACGGAGGACGGCCGGATCGTCGAGATCGGCGCGCTCGCTCCCGCCGGCGGGGAAGAAGTGGTGGATCTGGCGGGCAATTTTCTCGCGCCCGGGTTCATCGATTTGCACGTCCACGGCGCGCTCGGGCGGGACACGATGGAGGGAACGGCGGAGGCCTTTCGCGCGATTTGCGATTACCACGCCGGCGGGGGAACGACTTCGCTTCTCCTGACGACGGTGACCGCGCCGATGGATGAAATCGTGCGCGTGGTGCGCGCGATCGAGAAGCGAGACGGGGAAGATCCCCCAACTCTGCGGCGCGCATGTGGAGGGTCCCTTCATTTCGCGAGAAAAACACGGGGCGCAGCGAACCGATTTCATCGTCGAGCCGCGGGCGGACCTGGTCGATGCGCTGCTCGAAAATGCCGGGGCGATCAAGCGCCTCACCCTCGCGCCGGAAGTGCCGGGCGCGCTTGACCTGATTGCGCGCCTAACGAAAAGCGGAATCGCGAGCAGCGGCGGGCACAGCAACGCCTGGGAGGAGGAGGCGCGGGCCGGGTTCGAGGCGGGGATGCGGCAGGTGACACACACCTTCAACTGCATGTCGTCGCTCCGCCGGCGCGACGGCGAGCGGGTGGCCGGCCTGCTCGAGTTCGCGCTCAGCGAACCGGAGATTTTCTGCGAGCTGATCGCCGACGGCCACCACGTCGGCACGACGCTGATGCGGATGCTCTACCGCGCCAAAGGCGCGGAAGGGATCTGTCTGGTGACCGACGCGACCGCGGGAGCGGGTTTGCCTAACGAGAGCCGGTTCGATCTCGGCGGCGTCGGAATGCCTGGTGCGCGACGGCGCCTGCTGGATGGCGGACGGCTCGGCGCTGGCCGGAAGCGCTTCGCGTATGATCGATCTCGTTAGGCGAATGGTGGAGGATGTTGGTGCGCCGGTCCATGAGGCGGTGCGAATGGCGACGGAAACGCCGGCGCGGGCAATGGGCTGGGGGAGCAAAGGCGTGCTCGCGGAAGGGATGGATGCGGATTTGGCGGTGATGACGCCGGCATTGGAAATTGTCGACACCTATTGTGGCGCGGTAGCGACGTAACACAGGCGTCCCGCCTGTTGCGTCGTCCGGGCGTCTCGCCCGGACATTGCAGGGACCGGGCGGGACGCCCGGACGACAGGACAGGCGAGACGCCTGTGTTACAGCTGCGAGCGGAACGGCAGCATGAGCCACTCCGTCGTCCGCTCCCAGAGCGAGCGATTTTTGAATTGCTCGTAGGTGTATTCCTTCGATTTCTTGAGATCGCTCTCGAACATCGTTTCCATTTCCCGCCCGAAATTCCGGTCGTAAATCGCCAGGTCCAGCTCCTCGTTAATCGACGAGGAACGCGGATCGAGATTGGACGAGCCAATGAGAGAAAACATCCCGTCGATCACCATCCCCTTGGTGTGAATCATGGTCGGCTCGTATTCGAAAATCTTCGCCCCTCCCTCCAGCATTTTGCCGTAAGCCGCGCGCCCGGCCGATTTCGTCAGCGGCTGATCGTTATGCGCGCCCGGCACGATGAGACGCACGTCGACCCCGCGCTTGACCGCTTTGACGAGCAACTCGACCTGGTCGTCGCTCGGGGTGCAGTAGGCGTTGGTAATCCAGATCCGCTTTTCCGCGGCGGCGAAGGCGATCGCCTGGGTCAACGGGATCGGGGCCATCGAAAAAGAATGCGAGGCGATGAGTTGTCCCTTCACGTCGCCGGCGGGCGCGAGGGCGGGAAATTGATCCGCCCCGCTTAGCGTTTCGCCAAAGGTCTTGATCCAATGTTCCTCGAAAGCGGTCTGCAGCGCGCTCACGAGCGGGCCTTCCAATCGCACCTGGACGTCGTGCCAATGTTCCGGATCCTGCGCGTGGCCCGACCATTGATCGGCAAACCCCGCGCCGCCGGTGAAGCCGACTTTACCGTCGACCACGAGAACGCGGCGATGCGAGCGACGGTTCGTCCGATCGATTCGCCACGACAGCAGCGGATGGTAGTAGGCGAATTTGCAGCCCGCGTCCTTCATCATCTTGACGTCGGAATTGTCGAGACTCCAGCCGGAGCCGACGCCATCGAGCAGGACGCGCACTTCCACTCCGGCGCGGGCGCGTTCGATCAGCGCATCGCGGAATTTCCGGCCGGTCTCATCGGAATAAACAATGTAAGCCTGGAAATTGACCGTCTTTTTCGCGCCATGAATTGCCGCGAGCATGGCGGGGAAGTAGGCGTCGCCATCCTGCAGAAGTTCCACCTTGTTCCCGGCCAGCGGGACCGGGTCCTCGAGCGCGAGAGCCGAGCCAAAAAACTCCGGGGCGCTCACCCCGAAGGTATGCTCGACGCGGTACTCGATGATGTGCCGGCGGATGAAGAAGATGCAAAAAACCGCGACGAGGCCGAGGATGGCGAGCACGACCGCGACCCACTGGAAAATTTCCAACTCCAAAAAACCGAGCTTTTTTTTCTTCCGGGTGCGCGCCATGTGCGGAGTGTAGTGGCGGCCAACTCGGCCGCAAAAAGGATTCGCGGCTCAGGCCCGGTCTGGTGGCCCGGCGGGCGCGATTTGCGTGCGCGGGCGGGTGAGGTTTTCTTGTTCCCCGCCGCCGGCCCCGTCCGCGCGTGCTTCCACCGCCATGCCGAACCGCGCCAGCTCTTCCAACCCCGCCCCGCCGGATAACGTCGTGCCGATGCCTCCGCCTAACGAACCGGCGGCGAAGCACGATTTCTCCGACCAAAAGAATTTCATCAACCGCGAGCTGAGCTGGCTCGAGTTCAATCGCCGCGTCCTGGAGGAAGCGGAGGACCCGGCGCAGCCACTCCTCGAGCGGGTCAAATTCCTTGGGATCGTGAGCTCGAATCTCGACGAGTTTTTCGAGATCCGGGTCGCCGGCATCAAGCAACAGATCGCGAGTGAGACGAGCGACGTCGGGCCCGACGGGATGAGCCCGACCGCGACCTTCGAAGCGATCGTGCGGGGCGCGCACGAGATGGTGGCCGCGCAATACAAGCTTTGGAACAAGGAGATCGAGCCGCTCCTGCGCGAGCACCATATTTTTCTCCATCACATGGCGGACCTGAACGCGAAACGCGCCGCCTGGGCGCGTCGTTATTTTCAGCAGGAAGTTTTCCCGATGCTGACCCCGCTGGCGGTCGATGCGAGCCATCCGTTTCCCCAGCTCCTGAACAAGAGCCACAACCTGCTCGTTAGGGCGCGGGTCAAGAAAGGCGGCGAACCGATGCACGCCATCGTGCAGGTGCCGCGCGCCGTCTCGCGCTTGATCCACATGCCGCGAGGCGAGAAAGGCGACGAGAGCTGGAACTACATTTATCTCGCCTCGCTCATCAAACAGCACGTGGCCGATCTTTTCCCCGGCCTCATCCTCGATGGCGTGCACGCCTTTCGCGTGACCCGGAACAGCGATCTCTACGTCGACGAGGAAGAAGCCGACAACCTTCTCCGCAGCATCGAGCAGGAACTGCGGCGTTCCAGCCGCGGCAACGCCGTCCGCCTCGAGGTGGAAGCCGATTGCCCTAACGACTTCTCGAATCTGCTCCTGGAATTTTTTAACCTGACCGAGGCCGATCTTTACAAACTCCAGGGGCCGCTTTCCATGACCCACCTCGCGCCGCTGGTCGCGAACGACGCCTTTGCCAAGCTGAAGGACCGCGTCTTCCAGCCGGCGCGCGACCCGGCCCTGCCGCCGCATGGCGACATTTTCGAAGCGATGCGCAAGCAGGACATCCTGCTGCATCATCCCTACGAAAGTTACGATCCGGTGGTCGAGCTGGTGGAGAGCGCGGCCAAGGATCCGCTCGTCCTCGCGATCAAGATCACGCTTTACCGGACGAGCGGCGATTCGCCGATCGTGGAGGCGTTGATCGACGCCGCGAGCAACGGCAAACAGGTGACCGCGCTGGTCGAGCTGCGGGCGCGTTTCGACGAGGCGAACAACATCCAGTGGGCCCGCCGGCTGGAGGAATCGGGCGCGCATGTCGTCTATGGCGTGGTCGGGTTGAAGACGCACTGCAAGGCGCTCCTCCTCGTTAGGCGCGATCCCGATCGGCTCCGCCAATATGTCCACCTCGGGACGGGAAATTATCATCCGAAAACGGCGCGGGTTTACACCGATTTCAGCCTCTTCACGACCGCGCCCGCCCTGACCGAGGAAGTCGCGATCGTCTTCAATACCCTGACCGGCCTGGCCGGCTATCCGGGTTTGAAAAAGCTGCTCGTCGCGCCTTTCGATCTCCACAAACGGGTGATCGGCTTGATCGAGCGCGAGCGCGACCACGCCGCCGCCGGAAAGCCGGCCCGGATCGTGGCCAAGCTCAATTCGTTAGTCGACCAGGAGATCATCGAGAAACTTTACGAAGCTTCCTGCGCCGGGGTGCAAGATCGACCTCATCGTTAGGGGAATCTGCTGCCTGCGGCCGAAGATTCCCGGGCTGAGCGAAAACATCCGCGTCATCAGCATCGTCGGGCGTTTCCTCGAGCACAGCCGGATTTATTATTTCCAAAATGATGGCGCACCCGATCTCTACCTCGCGAGCGCGGATTGGATGCCGCGTAATTTCTATCGCCGGGTCGAGATCGCGTTCCCGATCGAGGCGCCGGCCCTGCATAACGAAGTCATCACCGAAGTGCTGCCGCGTTTCCTGACCGACTACGTGAAGGCGCGCGAGCTCCAGGCCGACGGCAGCTACGTCCGCCTGAAACCGGAAGAAGGCGCGCCGCGCTCGCAGGCCCAGCTCCAGTTCCGCGAACATTCGCGCCGGCAGGCGAAAAAGCTGGCCGAGAAACAAAGCGCGGCCAAGATGCGCCTGTCGCCGATCAAGAAAATGCCTAACGACCGCAAATGAAAAAAATCCTCGTCGTCGATGTCGGCGGTTCCAACGTCAAGATGATGATCTCGGCCCGGGCGAAGCGGCGCAAATTCGAGTCCGGCCCGCGCCTGACCCCGGCGCAGGCGGTCGTGCAGATCAAGAAAGCGACGGCGGACTGGGATTACGACGCGGTCGCGATCGGAATCCCCGCGCCGGTGCGCGACGGGAAGATCGTGAAAAACCCAAAACACCTCGGAAGAGGCTGGGCCGGTTTTGATTTCGCCAAGGCGCTCGGGAAACCGACCCGCGTGATCAATGACGCCGCGCTCCAGGCGCTCGGGAGTTATCACGGCGGCGGGCGGATGCTATTTCTCGGGCTCGGGACCGGGCTCGGTTCGGCGCTCGTCTGGCAGAACACCGTCCTTCCGCTCGAACTGGGCGACCTGCCTTACCAGGACGAATACATCATCGAGGACTGGCTGGGCGACGAAGGGCTCGACCAGATCGGCAAAAAAAATTGGCTGCGCGAAACGAACTACGCGATCGAGCAATTGAAACTGGCGGTGATCGCGGACTACGTCGTGCTCGGCGGCGGGAACGCGCGCCTGATCGAGGAATTTCCCAAGGGCATCGAGCTCGGGCACAACCGCAACGTTTATCCCGGCGGGGTGCGGCTCTGGGAAGACGACCCGAAAACGAAGCGCCCGCGCTGGCGCATCATGTAGTTCGTTAGGCCGGCGTTTCTTCATGCGCGAATACCACGATCTCCTGCGGCTCGTCCTGGAAAAAGGAAAGCCGCGCACCGACCGCACCGGCACCGGGACGCTCTCGGTTTTTGGCGCCCAGGCGCGCTTCGATTTGCGTCCCTGCGGGGCCGGGATTTCCGCTCCTGACGACGAAGAAACTCCATCTCAAGTCGATCATCCACGAGCTCCTCTGGTTTCTGCGCGGCGACACGAACGTCGCCTACCTGAAGGAGCGCGGAGTCAGCATCTGGAACGAATGGGCCGACGAGAAGGGCGATCTCGGTCGCGTTTACGGCGCGCAATGGCGCGACTGGCGCGGGCCTAACGATGAAACGGTCGACCAGATCGAGCGCGTGATCGAGCAGATCAAAAGAAATCCCGATAGCCGCAGGCACATCGTGACGGCGTGGAACCCGGCCGAAGTCGACGCCATGGCGCTGCCGCCGTGCCACGCGCTTTTTCAATTTCACGTCCAGGACGGGGCGCTCAGTTGCCAGCTCTACCAGCGCAGTGCCGATCTTTTTCTCGGAGTGCCCTTCAACATCGCGAGCTACGCTTTGCTTACGATGATGGTGGCGCAGGTTTGTGGCCTAACGAGCGGCGATTTCGTCCACACCTTTGGCGACCTGCATCTTTATCGAAATCATCTCGAACAGGCGCGCGAGCAGCTCTCCCGCGAGCCGCGCCCGCTGCCGCGGATGGAATTGAATCCGGCGGTGAAACATATTCACGACTTCGTTTTTGAGGATTTCACCCTCGTCGGCTACGACCCGCACCCCGCGATCAAGGCGCCGATCGCGGTGTAGGACGCGCCATTCTGGCCGTCCTGGGAGACGGCTTTTTCCGGGTAGTGGTCAACCCCCGGCGGCCAGGATGGCACGCCCTACACCCCTTGCCGAAAGTGCCGGAATGTCGTTTCATCTACGTATGGCGCGGATTTTTGTCTCCCTTCTCGCCTTCGGGTTGATGACCTCGGGTGCTCTCGCTCAAACACCGGGCACTTCGATCGAGATCGATCTCCAGGAACAGACCGCCTATCTCATCCGTAACGGGCGCGCCGTCCTCTCGACCCCGATCTCTTCCGGGCGCGAGGGCTATTTCACCGGGACCGGTTCTTTCAAGGTGATGGAAAAAGAGCGCAACCATTTCTCCAATCTCTACGGCCGAATCGAGGACGCGCGGGGAAACACCATCGTGGCCGATGCCGACGCCGATATGCCGGTGCCGCGCGGCGGGAGATTTGTCCCGGCACCGATGCGCTACTTCGTGCGTTTCGACAACGCGATCGGGATGCACGCCGGCTACCTGCCGGGCTACGCGGCGTCGCACGGTTGTGTCCGCCTGCCGGAGGCAAAGGCGATCGCGATCTTCAACGCGGTGGAAGTGGGGACGCCGGTGAACGTTTTCGGACGAACTCCGCGCGGGCGGGAGATGGGGGAGGCGCGTCTGCAGCGGTCGCGGCGAACTCTTTCGCCTAACGATTCCCGTTTTACTTACCCGGCGCCGTGGTGGGTGCGTTAGCGCAAGGCCCGGGTCAGGTTTAATCGCGAACTCTGCGCGAGATCTGGCGCTGAGTTTGGAAGTTGCCGCCGGATGTTGTCACTGCGGAGCTCTAAGACCCGATGGCTGTTGAACCTGTGGAAAAACGGCTGGGTCAGAGCGCCGATTTCAGACGCTTACGTTTTTGTCATTTAATCGGAAAATGCTTGTCGATTTCCAGTTTTACCTATGGAGTTCGGCACTATTTCCGCGGAAAATCATAAATCAACGGGCAGCGTCCAACTCTCAGCTATAAAACGTAGTAATTGACCATATGCACAAAAAATGCGTCTCCGAATCCGGTTCTTTTAATCCCCGAGTCTTCCTCGCTTTTCTCCTTTGTGCCGCCGGTTCCTGGCTCGCGATGTTCAGTTTCGCCGCCACCCCGACGACCGGGACGATCTCCGATACCGGGACAACGGTTTTGAATTACAGCGCCGGACCTTTCACTGTTTCCAACCCGACGCCGGTTCTTTTGGTTGATTCAGGTCCGCAATGTCACGCGGACGGACTTCCCGGGGGCACAACGACGCAACCTTGCGATGATTACACGCTGACGGCGACGATTTCGGCCGCTTATCTGACGGCTCATCCGAACGCGGCGATCAAAGTGACCTCTTCCTGGGCCGATACGGGCAGCGGTAACTCCGATTATGACTCTTACATCTACAAAATTCCGCGGACCGACTGCAACCCGACTAACTGCACCAACACGGACGGCTCCCAGACACCTAACTACTCTTCCGCGACGGGATCGAATCCAGAAGTCGCGCTGATCTCGCCCCTGGTTGCGGGGACCCAGCAATACACGCTCGTCCTGGTGCCTTACACGGCCACTCGTGAAGTGGTCAACGTCCGGATCGAACTGATCGAAGGCGAGCCGGGCGGCGGCGGCGGCGGCGGTGATTTTGGCGGCCCTGACCCGACTGTTCCGGGCAATCCACGTTACCAGACTTTTTATCCGCCGGTGGGCAGCTCGGCCGAAGCCGGCAGTGGAGAATTCAACATTGGCTTTGATCGTTTCACGGGCCGCATCATGACCATGAACGCGGGTCCGATCTGGCGGATCACGCCGCCAGAGTTACTGGCTCCTGCGAAGCCGGAATGCTGCGAAGGTTTGTGGCAGGATCGCTCCTCGACGGTAACGGACGCGGGCCTCGATCCCATTCTTTGGACGGACTATGTCACTGGCCGCACCTTTGCCTCCAATAACACCACGGGACCAAACGCGGTCTACGCTTACACTGATGCGGCGGCACCGTTCAATGACGGTGACACCTGGGTCCCAGTGGGTGTTTCGTTGCCGACCGGCGGTGTTGATCACCAGACGATCGGCTCCGGTCCTTACCCGGCGTCTTTGGCCGGCCTGCTGACCACCCCGGTCAACCAGGGGCAGTATGTTCTTTATTGCTCGCAAAACCTCGTCGGCGCGACCTGCGCGCGCAGTGATACACTGGGAACCTTGTACGGCGCCGGACAAGTCGCGACCGGGCCCGGAGCGGCTAACTCCCAAGGCTGCGGAGGTCTGCACGGCCATACCCACGTCGCCCCGGACGGCACGGCTTACATGCCGGATAACAGTTGCGGAGCTATCCAGGGCGGTTCTTTGACGATCGACGCGGGCACGACGCCGTGGAGTGAGTTCATCGTGCAGAAGCCTCTCCCCGATGCCAACGGCCCGGCCTTTACCGCCGTCTCGCAAACCAACGGTGCCGATCCTTCGATCGGGATCGATGCGGCGAACACGGTTTACTATTGCTACGTCAACAACGAAGGGGGCGGCACGGAAGGCCACGCCCACGTCGCGGTCGGCAAACGCGTGGCGGGAACTTCGACGATCAACTGGATCCGCGATACCGATGTCGGCCTCAGCCACGGAATCAAGAATGCCGCGCACACCGAAGCGGTCGGTGGTTCGGCGGGCCGGGCGGCCTGCGGCTTCTATGGCACCAACCAGGCGGGCGCTAACTATCAGGCGCTGGACTTTGCCGGGAAATGGTATGCCTTTGTCGCCACCACTTACGACGAAGGTGTGACCTGGGTGACGGTAAACGCCACGCCTAACGACCCGGTCCAGAGCATGACCGGGATCTGGCAGCAGGGCGGGGGCGAGCAGCAGCGGAACCTTCTCGACTTCAACGAAATCACGATCGATAACCAGGGCCGCGTCCTTTACGGCTACAGCGACGGTTGCGTCAGCGCCGGTTGCGTCGCGGGGACCGCGCCTAACGACTTCACGGCGCACATGCGGGTCGCCCGGCAGTTCGGCGGCAAGCCGCTCTATGCGGCGTTCGATCCCAACCCGGCGGAGCCGGCACTCTGCCCAAACCGCCCTGCCTCTCCGGCTCGCGCACGGTGCTCGAGTCGCTCCTGACCTGGAAAGCGCCGGACAATGGCGGAGCAGATATCACGAACTACCTCATCTTCCGGGGCAACGCGCCGGGGAATGAAGTGCAGATCGGTCAGACGGGCAGCGCGATCACGAACTATCGGGATCAAAACCCGCCGTCCGACCCGCACCTTTACTATCGGGTAGAGGCGGTCAACGCCCAGGGCATCGGACCGCTGAGTAACGAGATCGATCTCGTGATCGAGGCCCTCCCGCCAGTGCAGAGTGCCTGCGACCTGCCGGGGCTCACGATCCTGAGTGATGCGGCTGGTGATACCAGCGCTGCCTTGGGCATCGTGCCGACACCGGCTCCTCCGGGTTCTGACCTGCTGGCATTGCACCTCGCCCAGCCTTACCAGGCGGATGGAATTCCGCGACTGGTCTTCACGATCAATACTGACCCGAACGCCACCGGCACGGAGCCTCCAGGCTGGAGAGCCTACGTAGTCATGCGGCGCGTCGTCGGCACGACCACGACTTACAAGGGCGTGCACATGAAATACACCACCGGCACGCCGGAGTTTCAATCCTACACGCCGAGCCCCAATAACTCAGGGGGAGTGGACGGGCGTTTTGTTGCGGCCGGGAGTGAGTTGCCGGCGGAACCGGGCAGTAACTACAACGCGGCCACGGGAGTCATCACCATCATCGTCAAGGCGAGTGACCTCGGCCTTGCGGTGGGCGACACGATCAACGGGTTCGTCTCGGGGGTTGCGCAAACGACTGATCCTGGTGGGCTCGGCGTCGCTGTGACCTCGCTCTACGACCAGATGCCGGATAGCCTGGCCTTTGCCAGCAGCTACACCCTGGGGGTGAACAACGCCTGTGCCATCCTGAACGCTGTCTCGCGCCAGACTCATGGCTCGGCCGGAGTGTTTGACATTCCGCTACCGATCACCGGGAGCGCGGCGGTGGAACCTCGGATGGAACCCTACTCCATTGTGGTGACCCTTCCTGCCACGGTGACCTCGGCGGGTAGCGCGACCGTCAGCCCTTCCGGCAGCGGCAGCACTGCGATTGGCGCGGATAACACTCAGGTGGTCGTGACTCTGTCGAATGTGCCGAATGCTCAGCATCTCTTTATCACCTTGAATGGAGTCGTGGCCGGCGCCGTGACCTATAACAATCTCACCGTGCCGATGGATCTGCTCCAGGGCGACACCACGGGCGACCGCGCGGTGAACTCTGCGGATATCGGACTGACCAAGTCCAAATCCGGTCAGTCCGTCGCGGCGGATAACTTCAAGAACGATGTCAACCACGATGGCTCGCTGAATAGCGCGGATATTGGCTTCGTGAAATCCAAATCCGGGACCGCTATTCCCTCCGGAACCCAGCGGCAGCGGCGGTAGTTTTCGATCGGCGCACGCGCTCGCTCTGGCAACGGAGCGAGCGCGTTTTGCCTGCGGGAGTCTTAGAGCCGGTCGACGAGCAGCCTGGCTAACTCGATCGTCTTGTCTTTCCGCGTGGCCGGATCCTTGGTGGAACCGACTGCGATTCGGATAAGAAGATGACCTTTCAGGACGTATAAGTTTCCTCCGACCATTGTTCCCATCCAAAGCGCCTTGTCCCCGAGGCCGGTGACGAAATCCAAGCCTTTATCTTCTTCCCCCTTTTCGCGCTCGCCTTCTCGTTTCTCGTAGTCCGCGATCCTTTGTTCGATGAAGTCCTTTGGGTCACGTCCCTGCGGTCCAGCCAGGCTGCGCGTGACCGAGACGGAAATGGAATCCGCCGCTGCCGCCATCTCATACTGACATTGGGAAATCATGAAACCGCCGCCGGGGATTTCGCTGGACTGACTCTTCTGCGGCCGTGCGCCGAGAATCCTTTCTAGCTCTTCGTGCGTAAGCAAAGCGCAAAGGTCGTGGGGCGCGGCGGCCTTCTTCTCCTGCGGAGGAGGAGATTCGACTGCGCTCCGCCGCGAGCAACCGGCCAGACCAAGCAAAGAGGCACCGAGAAAGGTGGCGACGATCAAGTTACTCGAAGGGGCAAGACCGCTCACGAAAGATCGACGCATGGCGGAGATTGCAGTGCGGACCGTTGCTTCGCAACTCAGCCTTGAAAGCTTCCGGCGCTGCGACTACTGCTCTCGACCGTGAAACGCTGGCTCCCATACCTGATCGTCGTCGCTGTCGGTCTCATCACGACAGCTGCCGGCGTGGCGCTCTACCAGGCGAACAAGGCTCCGACACTGCAAGCCAATACGGATTCGACCGGGTCGGCGCACATGCGCGGGGACGAACGGGCTCCTGTCACGCTCGAAGAGTTTGGCGATTACCAATGCCCGCCCTGCGGGAAATTGGCCGGGCCGCTCAACCAGATCGAACGCGATTTCGCCGGCAAGGTCCGGCTTATCTTCCGCCAGTTCCCGCTCCAAGTTCATCCCAACGCGCGCCTCGCGGCCCAGGCGGCGGAAGCGGCCGGCCTGCAACAGCGCTTTTGGGAAATGCACGATCTCCTTTATCGGGAACAGGAGGTCTGGAGCCAGGCCTCCGTGCCGATCGGGTTATTCGTGGGCTATGCCAAAACCATCGGGCTCGACTCGGAAAAATTCCGTTTGGACATGGAGAGCGCGGCGGTGAAAGAGCGTGTCGCAGCTGATGAAAGGCGTGGCGAAAAGCTCGGCGTATCGGTTACTCCGACAGTCTTCCTGAACGGCAAATCTCTCACTGGCCCCGCGCTCGGACCCAAGGGTATTCGCGACGCGGTGGAAGCTGCGCTGGCCGAAATCCCGGCGAAACCCTAATGGCTCGCCGGCACAAACAACCGACCACTCGGACCGCGCGGCCAGACCCGGCCACGATCGTTTATTCGCTGGCCGCCTTTCTCGCCTTGCTCGGAGTAGCCGACGCTCTTTATCTCACCGTGCTCGATCTGACCGGCCAGGCCGCGCTCTGCGGCGGCTCGGCCAGTTGCTCGCAGGTCCTGGCCAGCAAGTATTCTCATCTTGGGCCGGTGCCGGTCGCGGGGCTGGGACTCTTCGCGTATTTCACCGCTTTTAGCTGCGCCGTTTTCGCCGCCTTCGGCCGCGGGCGCGCGCGTTTGTTCCTTAACCTCACGGTCACCCTCATGTTTCTCGGAACGCTCTGGTTCCTCTACCTGCAGGCATTTGTCCTGCACCAATACTGCCGCTACTGCCTGTTCTCCGCCGCCATCACGGTCTTCCTCGCCGCGCTCCTCCTCGCCACCACGCCCGCCCCGGCCCGCGAATGATGCGCTGCCCCGATCGCCCGCGCCGGAAAAGTTTTCCTTCTTCTCTCTGTGCACGCCGCGCTCTCTGCGCTTAAGAATAAGGCACCGATGAATCTGCCCGAACTAAAACGGCTCTACGATCAGCCGCTCTTTGATCTCATCTCGCTCAGCCGCGCCGTTCATCTCGAGCATTGGCGCGGGGAACAGGTGCAGCGTTGCAGTTTGCTCTCGATCAAGACAGGTGGCTGCAGTGAGGACTGCTCTTACTGCGCCCAGAGCGCGCATTATTCGACCGGGCTGGAACGCGAAGAATTGATGCCGGTGGAAGAGATCATGAGCGCGGCGCACCGGGCGCGGGCGCAGGGCGCGACCCGCTTCTGCATGGGCGCGGCCTGGCGCGGGGTGCGCGAGGGAACAGCGAAATTTGAGCAGGTGCTGGAGACGGTGCGCGAAGTGAGCCAGCTCGGGATGGAAGTTTGCGTGACCCTGGGCGAGATCGGCCCGGGCGAGGCGCGCAAACTCAAGGCCGCGGGTGTGACCGCCTACAATCATAACATCGATACCTCGCCGGAATATTATCCCGAGATCGTGAGCACCCATACTTTCGCCAACCGCCTAACGACAATCGCGGCGGTGCAGGAGAGCGGGATGTCGGTCTGTTGCGGCGGGATCGTTGGGATGGGGGAAAGCGCGACCGATCGGTTACGGATGCTCGAGGTCCTGAGTAATTTCGATCCGCAACCGGAGAGCGTGCCGATAAATTGTCTGATGGCGATGCCCGGCACGCCGCTGGCCGCGCAGCCGCCGGTCGATATTTTCGATCTCGTCAGGCTGATCGCCGTCACCCGCCTCGCCATTCCAAAGGCGCGCGTGCGGCTCGCGGCCGGTCGCACCCGTTTGACCCGGGAAGGCCAGGCCCTCTGTTTTTTCGCCGGCGCAAATTCCATTTTCTACGGCGACAAGCTGCTGACCGCACAGAATCCAGCGGCGGACGCGGATGTGGCGCTCTTGCGCGACCTTGGGCTGAAGATCGGAGCCTAACGAATGGGCGTAAGCGCACTGTCCGGAGGATAATCGTTCCACTGCGCTCCCGTGGACGCGCGCTGGCTCCTGCTCACCGGGGCTCACCTAAAAGTGCCGCTGTGAACCTTAACAACACGATGTTTCACTCGAGACCGGCGCTGCCCTGAAAACGTTCCTGTAGCTAGGCGGGAAGATAAAAATCGGACTTTTTTCCAAAAAAAATTAAAAAAAAGCGTGACAAAATTTAATTCGACCGATAAAACCGCAAACTTCGTCGCGAGAGCTGGGGAAAAATAAAAGAAGCAGATAAGTAAAATAAAAGCGTGACAGACACGCGAAACTTCGATACAACAACCGGCCAATCGCAAAACCAGCAAAGAGCAACCACTGACAGTACACCGCAAACTTAGATGATTAAAAAACTCAGCATCACAATCAGCTGCCTTCTTTTGATGGCAGGTTTAACCTACGGCCAGGCGTCGCTTTCGTATCGATCGATACACAATGGGCACCCCCAACGTTGGCACTACATCTCCTGACGCACTGACTTTCACTCTCAGCCTTTTCGGCACGCTACATTGCGTTCACCGGATCTCGCCGATAGGCTTATCGCTCTGGCTGCAGGTGCCCACAGCGAATGGCTTTGACACCGCTATCTAACATCACAATGGCGAATCCTACTTTCAGATTCTGCGGATCCTAACCAGAGCATCTATCCGAAAGCTGTTCACATAGCACGACCAGGACGTCGCGACACTGGTTACTGTGACCGAAACACGAGACAGGGCGCTACTACGGTGATTTAGGTGCGACCTCCGGATGACGGCCTGCCTACAGATTCACGGGCACTGCGCTGCTCGCATAAGGTTTCGACTCTAAATTTCACTCTGAGCGAAGGCGTCGCTCCGGGAACTTACTTCTGTATACAGACGACTAATTCAGCCGTAACGGCTTCTGAAATCAACGACGACTCGTTTACGCATCATTTAATGCTCCGCAGTCCGTTTACACCATCACCGTCGTCCCGGAACCGTCGACCTGGTCGCTGGTTGCGGTCGGTGCACTCGGTGCGGTTGGTTTCGGTATCCTCCGCCGCCGTCGTCAGCGCGCCTAAGTTAATTTAGCCGCAATACTGCGGCGCCGGCGCAATCCGCTGGTTCTGTTCTCGAACATCGGTGGTCGTTCATTCGGCCACCGATGTTTGCTTTTCGGGCATGAACGGAGTGTCGGCGCCGCTTCAGTAAAGAAAAATTGGCCTAACGAAATCCGAACTGCGCCGCTTTTTCCCCTTCGGAGTTCCTGAAAAATTTCCATTGACCGATCTCCGCGACCGCCGCTAGTCTCGCCCGCGATGAAAGCCATCCTCGGTTCGCTCCTCTGCCTCGTTCTCTGCGCCTCGGAATGTTTCGCGATCAAGGGCGGACCGCCTTACCCGGCGAGCACCAACATCATCGGAACCTACGCCGGCGTGCTGCAACCGGCTTTCGATCCGACCGATCCCTTTTCCGCCAATTCGTTAGGCGTTTTCACCATCGGCGTGCCCAGCACCGGAGCCTCGACCGGAACTTTCGTCATGTTCACGCACGGCCGTGTCTTTGGCGGCACGATTCAAGGCGTGGGCGACCCGAACAAGGCGACGCTGAAAGCACTGATCGACGCCAGCTTTACCTACACCCTGAGTTTTCTGGATGGGACCGGGGCGCTGCAATCGATCCAGGTGACAGCGACGGTCAATGGTCCGCTCGACGCCAAGGTCACTGCGACGCGCAGTCCGTTTGCCGTCTCCAGTGCCCGCATCGTGGGCACGGCGGTGGCGTTTATTTCCAATGGCTCGGTCGAAGGCGATCTCGATCCGACGATCAACGGCACGCTTTCCTTGAGCGTGATGGGCTTCAAGCAGTCCAACGCCGATCCGGGTTCGGGTACGCTCACGCCGCCGACAGGCTAACGAGCCAACCGGATGACCACTCGCCGCTCGGCGGCCGCTTTTACCCTCCTCGAGCTGCTTATTGCCCTGGTCATCATCGGCATCCTGATCACGCTTCTGATCCCGGTCTATGGGCACTTGCGGGAGCGCGCGCAAAAGGTGCAATGCATGGCCAACCTGCGAGGCCTTTACGTTGGGACGGAGGCCTACATTCAGCGCAACGGAAGCTGGCCGCAGATTTTCATCAAGAACTACGAAGTGGACGAGGACTACGCCAACGCCTGGGTGGCGGCCCTCGCGCCTTTCGGGATCGAGCGCAGCGCGTGGATCTGCCCCACGATACAGGAGCAGCTGCACAATCCCGACTACAACGACCCGGCCAAGGCCCGGCTCGATTACGTCTCGACCGGTTTCGACGACAAACCGACCTCGCCCCACCAATGGCCGCGGCAGCCCTGGTTCATCGAGACCGGCGACGTCCACGGCAACGGCAACCTGATCATTTTCACCGACGGCAGCATCGTGGAAACGAACGACGTGCTGCCGAAATAATTTTGCTTTACGTTAGGCGGATTTGCTGAAAATCTCGCCGCATGCTTCCCCGCAAGATCGCGAACTGGGCAGGAATTCTTCTCGGTATTTTCCTCCTGCATCCGATTTTTCTGGTCGGTCAGCCCGAGCCTCAGGGAATGCTCATCTATCAGCAGCCTGCGACGACCTACACCGAGGCGTTTGAGTTTCGCTCATTCCGGCAGGAGAACGCGCTCTATGCGACGGTGATCGATACCACTGGCCAGCGAAAGCAGTTGAAGGCAGGCGGAGTTTTGGCGGTCTTGCCTTATCCGCCCCTGAGTCTCGATACCGACTTCGAAAACACCGCCCGCCCCGCGATCGCCAAGATTAAATCGCTCGAAGAAAACTATCCCTCCGTTCGGTCCCAATTGGAAAAAGCGCGGGCTAAGTGGGCTCGCGCTCTAAGTGTATTTGAACAGCGCGCGCAACCCGCCGTCACGCCGGGCAATACCTCTCTCCCAGCGTTGTCTCTCGGGCGCGGGCTTTTTCAAAATGTCCGCCTAACGAACGCGACCCACGAAAGCGTCACTTTCCATCATGCGAGTGGGGTTGCGACCATCCCTCTTGCCGAGTTGACGCCGGCGCAGATCGTCGATCTAAATCGCCACACCGCGGCGATCCAGCTTCCATTGGGCATTACCCGAGTGATTGCGCCGACGCCTCCGAAGAGCAACGCACTGACGGCGCGGGTGGAAGCGAACGGCAAGAAGATCGTCAATTTTTGCGCGACAAAAGTCGGGGTCAGCCCGGCAGCGTTCAGTGTCTGGACGTTTTTCGTTGTTTTACCAGCGGCGGTTCTGTTGCTGTTGCTAAGTGTGCTCGTGAGCGTGCAACGTCCGAAAAGAGGCATTCCGCCAGCGCCTGGTGCCCGAGCTTTTTAGAGTATGCGCCTTTTCTTGGAAGTCATCACCGTGGGCGCTCTGCTTTTGATCGGTTGGGAAAAGCCTTTCAGGCATTGGATCGTCGCGCCGCCTCCGACTGTGACGCCAGCGCCTGAGGCGACGACCGCGCCGCACTCGAGCGCGCCAGCGGCGAAGAACTGGATGTGGGATCGAGAGCGGACGACCCCGCTCGATCGCGGTTCGTATAACCGCGATGACCATGTTACCCGCGCGCCTGATATCTACTATCGCGGGACCGTTCCTGGGCGGGTCGATCAAAACGGGCGGCGTTACTGGGTCGATCAATCCGGCGGCATTCATTATTATTGAACCGCGAGCGCTCGCCCCGCGGGCCCCGTTAGCCTGCTGACGAATCAGGGAATTCAGGCCTGAGATTTTTTTCGGGAAAAACCGAAAAATAAGCTTGTCAGGATTGAGCCAGGTCAAGTAGAAGAAACCCTCCCGCCGCCCTATCCAACGTCAGTTCTCTATGAAAAAGCTTATTTCCATCACATTTCTCTTCACTTTGGTCGCGGCTTTCACCGCCAGCGCGCAGGTGGTTTACAGTTCGCGGACAGCCTTCGATTTGGCGCACCCGGGCAACTTCGTCATCGATTTCAATAACCAAACTCCCGCGCCAACCACGTTCAACGATGTCACGGTCGCGACGCCGGTCGGTGGCGTTAATTTCCATGCGCTTCCTTCGACCAGTGACATCGAGTTCGTGCCCTCGAGCTCGTTCGGCATCAATACTCCGGGCAACCTCGTCCTCTACGCCTTCAACGGCCAGTTCCTGGCGGACAGCCTGCTCATTACCCTGCCGGCTAACACCTTTAGCTTCGGGACCGATATCATCAGCCCGAGCCAGACGGTGCCGGAACCGTATCAATTCACCATCTATTCAGGGTTGACGGTGCTGGCGACACTGGCTTCCCCCAGCGTCCACGGCGCCTACACTTTCTTTGGTTACGACTCTGCGAGTTCGCCGATCACTTCGGTGGCGGTGCAGATCGCGAATGGGATCGGTAATCCTGAGCCAATTTTGGACAACTTCACGGTTGTTCCGGAGCCTTCGACGTGGGCGCTCGTCCTCGTCGGCGCGGGCCTGATTGGCTACGGCATGCAGCGCCGCCGTCGCATAGCCTAACGTCCCGAGCTTTTTTTCAGCCGCGCTCGCTCTGGTCACGGAGCGAGCGCGTTTTGCTTTTAGGCGGCGAGAGAACGGTGCGCGGCGAGTTCGCCGTAAAGCGCGGCGTAACGTTCCGCCGCCAGCGCCCAGGAAAAGTCCAGGGTCGCGGCGCGTTTTCTCAGGCGCGCCCATTCCGTTTGATCTTCAAAGACTTCCTGGGCCCGCTTGATCGCGTCCCAGAGCGGTTCGCTCCCATACTCGTAAAAGAGGAAGCCGTAACCGGAATCGGTTGAGGGATCGTAATCCTCGATGATCTGCTCGACGCCACGAGTCGCGCGCGCGATCGGGAGGACGCCATACTTGAGGCTATGCATCGCGCTGAAGGCGCCGGGTTCCACCCGTGAGGGGATGAGCGCGATGTCGCTCCCGCCCTCAATCAGGTGCGCGAGGGTCTCGTCGTAATCGTGCTGGTAGGCGAGGCGCTTGGGGTATTTGCGGGCGGCGATGGCGAGCCCGGTCTCGTAGGCGGGATCGCCCTTGCCGAGAATGACCAGGCGCACGTCATCCGCCAAAAGCCGATCGAGCACCGGCATGAGAATATCGAAGCCCTTCGCCCCGACGAGACGAGTGACCATCCCGAAGACCGGGCCGCGCGGAGCCGGAGCGAGCTGGAGTTGGGCGAGGAGCGCGTCGCGCGCGGCCGCTTTGCGCTCGAGTTTGTCCGGGCCGAAACGGGCCGGGAGCAGCTGATCGGTCGCCGGGTTCCAGCGCCGGTAATCAGCGCCGCCGAGAATGCCGGCGAGCCGGTGAGCGTGTTCGCGCAGGACAATATCGAGGCCTTCGCCTAACGACGGTGTCTGGATCTGGTGCACGTAGGGCTCGCTCGAGACGACGACCCGATCGGAGAAAAGGATCCCGCCCTTGAGGAGATTCAAACGGCCGAAATATTCGACCCCGCGAAGATCGAAATAGCGTCCCGGCAGGTTCGTGAGGGCAAAATCCCAACTATCGAAATTCCCCTGGTCGGCAAGATGATGAATGGAAAGCACCGTCGCGAACGGCAGCCCCTGGTCGCGCACGAGAACGGGCACGAGCGCCGCCGTCCAGTCGTGGCAGTGGAGGATTTCCGGGCTCGGCGTCATCCGGCGCGCGATCTCGACCGCCGCCTTGCTGAAGAAGATGAAACGAGCGGCGTTATCTTCGTAGGGTTCGCCTTTTTCGGTGTAAATACCCGGGCGATCGTAAAGCTCGTCGCAACGTACGAAAAAGATTTGGAGATCCTCGGCGGTTCGTCCTTCGAGGAGATCGGCCGCGAATTTTTTCTCGCCTAACGAGATCTCAAGGCTGACGTGGAGCGGCTTGGTCGTGATCTTCTTGTTTTGCCGGATCTCGCGGTAGTAGGGCATGGCGAGCGCGACTTCGTGGCCCTGGGCCTTCAACTCGCGGGGCAGGGCGACAAGCACATCGGCCAGTGCACCTGTGCGGGCGAGGGGCCAGCCTTCGCTGCTAATCATGAGAATCTTCATGCTCTAAATTAATCGCAAAGTTCGTCGAGGCCGCAGAGTTTTTTGGAAATTTGGAGACAGCGTTTCTCTTTCCGGGCCCTTCGTTCTGACGAGCCGGCCGGGCCTTGCGGGTGGCGCCAAAAGATTTTTAAAGATTTAGCGTGACAGCAGGACCGATTCCGCGCTTTATCAGCGCGCCCGAACGCCAACCCCAGGCGGCGGCGAATACGATATATGAGAAGAATCAAGTTGGGGTCACTTAGTCCGCGCCGTCTTTTGGCGGCGTTTTTTTGTATCTCTGCCGCGCTCTGCGTGTTTGCCGCCCTGGGGATCGCACCCAGTGCATCACTGAAGGCTCAAGATAGGCCGGAGGGGAAAGGAAACAGGATCATCTCCGGCTCTTCCTATCAAAACGACGTCTCGCCGGCGCTGCGCGATCTGCCGCCACTCTGGCCTCCAAAGGAACGTAAAGCAGGAGACGAAAGCGAACTGAGCGAAGCGAATTTGAATCCCAAGCTGCCCCTGCCCCTGCATGTCGACCGGCCTGACCGGGTGGTGCAGGATGCAAATGTCTCAGCGCTCGCTCTCCTCGCGCCGAGCATTCCCACGCCTATCCTCAACTTTGACGGTATTCCATTCCCCGGCGTCGGGTGTAGCTGCGCTCCGCCCGATACCAATGGCGCGGTCGGCGCGACCCAGTACGTGCAGATGGTGAACGAAGGTTATCAGGTCTTCAACAAGTCGACCGGTGCCTCAGTCCTGGGACCGCTTGCGATAACTACGATCTGGACCGGCTTCGGCGGCGTCTGTGAGACCGCCGGCAGCGGCGACCCGGTTGTGCTCTATGACCATCTCGCCAATCGCTGGATGATCAGCCAGTTCGCCGGCACGTCGATTCCTACCGACGAGTGCGTCGCCATCTCGCAAACCTCGGATGCGACCGGCGCTTATTATCGTTATGCCTTTCACCTCGGCTCCAACTTTTTCGATTACCCTCATCTCGGCGTCTGGCCCGACGGCTACTACATGGCGATGAACGTGTTTAATACCGGCGCCACTGCCTTCCTCGGCCCGCAGGCCTTCGCCTTCGACCGCGCGAAAATGCTCAATGGCCTGCCGGCCACCTTTGTCACTCCGGGAATCACCGGAGGCGCGAGTGAACCTACTTTCCTGCCCAGCGACCTCGACGGCTCGATCCTCCCGGCCGGTGGCACCGCTAATCCTTTTGTCTCCTTCCCGGGCAGCGGCACTTACAAGGTCCGGCTTTTCCACGCCGACTTTGTCACGCCCGGTAACACCACCTTTAACCTTGTCGGCAGTCCGGCTGCGGCTGGCTTTACCACGATCTGCCCGACCACCCGCGCGTGTGTGCCGGAGTTAGGCGTGGCGGCGAATCTGGACGCGATTGGCGACCGTTTAATGTTCCGGCTCGCCTACCGGAAATTCGCCGATGGCCACGAAGCGGTCGTGGGAAATTACACCGTCAGTTCCGGTGGCGTGGCGGGCGTGCGCTGGTTTGAACTGCGCGCGGTGACGACTGCCCCGGTCGTCTTCCAGGAAAGCACCTACCAGCCGGATACAACCTGGCGCTGGATGGGCAGCGCCGCGATGGATCAATCGGGCAACCTGGCGATCGGCTTCAGCGCTTCCAGCTCGGCGATTAACCCTCAGATCCGATACGCCGGGCGGCTGGCGACCGACCCCTTGAATACCCTGGCTCAGGGCGAAGCCACTCTTTTCAGCGGAAGCGGGAGCCAAACCAGCGGCCTCCAACGCTGGGGCGATTACAGCGCCTTGACGATCGACCCGGTGGACGACTGCACTTTTTGGTACACCCAGGAATACATTCCTTCAAATGGGACGTTCAATTGGAGGACCCGGATCGGGAGCTTCAAGTTTACCCAGTGCACTTCTGTGCCGGCGCCGGTGATTGTCGCCACCACGTCCAGCCTAACGAGCGAAGGTTGTCCGCCGGCAAACATGGTGATTGATCCGAACGAGACCGTGACCGTGAGTTTCTGTGTCCAGAACGGCGGCACTGCTTCCACCTCGAGTAACCTGACCGCCACCTTGCTCAATACCGGCGGAGTGACCGGCGCGAGCGGGTCTCAGATTTACGGGGCGATGGCGCCGGGAGCGATCGTTTGCCAGCCGTTCACCTTCACCGCCAACGGATCATGCGGAGGAACCCTTACCGCTACGATTCACTTCCAGGACGGTGCGACCGATCTTGGCAATGTGGTCTATAACTTCACCATGGGCACGCTGAGTACCGGCCACCGTCTTAACCGAAAACTTTGACGGGGTCACCGCGCCTGCACTGCCCTCGGGCTGGGTGGCCTCTAACGCCAGCGGGACTGCGCTCTGGGTGAACTCAACGACCACGCCGGATACAGCGCCCAATGACGCCTTTGTTGACGATCCGGCGACCGTCAGTGACAAACGGCTCGACTCAGTCGGAATTCCGATCACTTCACCCCTCACGCAGGTCACTTTCCGCAACAACTACAACATGGAAAGCACCTATGATGGCGGAGTGCTGGAGGTATCTTCGCCGAATATCAACGCCGGCGCCTTCACTGATATCACCAATGCAGCCGTTGGCGGCAGTTTTGTCTCTGGCGGTTACAACGGCACGATCAATGCCACCTTTAGCAATCCGCTGGCTGGCCGCTCGGCCTGGACGGGCAACTCCAGTGGTTACATTACCACCGTGGCAAATCTCGGACCCAATGTCGCCGGCCAGACGATCAAGTTGCGCTTTCGCATGGGCTCAGACACAAGCATCGCCGGCACGGGCTGGCGCGTGGATACTCTCTCAGTGAGTTCCAGTTCCTACGTCTGTTGTGTCGGGGGTCCGCCGCCACCAGTGCTAACGTCGGCCGTGTCGCGTTTGAACCACGCCGGCGTGGGCGACTTTGACGTCAACATGCCGCTGAGCGGAACAAGCGGGGTAGAGGATCGCGTCGCGGGCACCTATAACATCGTCCTGACCTTTACCAACGGCCCGATCACTTCCGGCACCGCCACCGTCACGCCGGGGATTGGCACGGCTGGCGCGCCCGCTTTCAGCGGCAATACCATGACCGTCCCGCTCACTGGAGTTGGCGCCGCCCAGGTAGTGACCTTAACGGTGAATAACGTCAACGGACTTCTGCCCGCGGCCAGTGTCGACCTCGGCTTCCTCGCCGGAGACACCACTGCTGATCGCTCCGTGAATTCGGCTGATATCGGCCAGACCAAATCGCAATCGGGCGGAGTGGTCAGGTGCGGGTCCAACTTCCGCAACGACGTCAACATCGACGGCAACCTCAACAGCGCCGATATCGGATTGGTGAAATCCAAATCCGGCACCGCTTTGCCGCCTTAGGCGGCAGTCGTGGAACCCGTTCACTGAGCGAGGGCAAGGGAATAGTAGTCAACAATAGAAAAGTGCCTTCATCACCGGGGGGCAAGCTTCGTATAAAAAGCATCATGGTGCTCTATCTGGAGGGCGCTTCAGCCGGGCGCTCAACACCTTTGCAAAGATTTCCGTGACCATCTCGCCTAGCAAACAAACCATGAATAAAACATCCGCCGCTCAGACCGGTTTCATCCATCTTCGACTGGTGCTCGCTTTGCCTTTGCTTGGGGCGGGTATCTTGCTGGCGGCCATAAGTTTTACCCCGCACGCTGTGCAGCAGGACAAAGCAGCGACAGTTGAGCCGAAGGCAGGCTACATGCCGGTTCCGGGTGGGAACCGGGACGGCCTCGATCGGATGGAAGCCGAGTGGCATAACCGGGTGACTTACCCGACGGGAATTTTCAATCCGGACTGGGTCCGCCGCGCTGCTGCGCAGGACGCCCGGATCGCGCGCAGCGTGCCTTTCGGGGTGCAAACGCTCGATCTCAAGCGACCGGGCGCGCCGCTCGTGCTCGATCCGACGAACTTCACCGCGCTCGGGCCGAAACCGATGCGCATGACCGGTTGCTCGGGTTGCTTCGATTACACCACCACCTCGGGCCGGGTGAACGATATCGCGATCGATCCGGTCACGACCAACGTTGCCTACATCGCGACCGTCGGCGGCGGAGTCTGGAAGACGACTAACTGCTGCAGCAGCACGACCTCATGGACATCGGTGACGGACGACCCGCTCCTGGCCACGATTGCGATCAACACCATCACGCTCGACCCGAACGACCACAACACGATCTACGCCGGCACGGGCGACCTGAATTACGGCTCCTTTTCAATGGGCAGCCAGGGTGTCTTGAAATCGACCGACGCGGGCGCGACCTGGGCGTTGCTCGGGGCGAATGTGTTTGCTCCGCCACTTCCGCAGCCTCCCGGAGAATTTCCCCAATACCAGGCGGTCGGAAAAGTGCGGGTCGATCCACGGAACAGTAACAACGTCGTAGCCGGCACTAAGACCGGTCTCTTCTTTTCCTACGATGGTGGAACTAACTGGACTGGACCCTGCACCACCAATGGCTACAGCACCATGCGCCAGGACATTACCGGCCTGGCGTTGAACGACACCGGCAGCAGCACTCGCATTATTGCGGCGGTCGGCGTGCGCGGGTTTGCCACGACCGTGCAGTACAACCTGAATCAAAATGGCGCGAACGGCATCTACCAGGGGACGATGCCGGTCAGTGGGTGTCCGGGCGATTTCGTCTCCGGTGACGACGAACGCCAGCGGCTGGACCGGACTGAATGCTACCAGCGGACTTGCGTATATCAGCTCCGGGGTGGGTAACCAGGTCGGACGGATCGACATCGCCGTGGCGCCGAGCAATTCGAATTACATTTACGCGCAACTGCAATCCATCACGCCTAACTCCAACACCGGCTGCGGCAGCGCCGCCGGCTGCCAGCTCGGCGCTTATCGCTCCACCGATGGCGGAACGACCTGGACGCAAATTCCCGGTTCCGCCGGCGCTTCGCTCACAAACTGTCAGGGCGGCGCTGGCGACTACCCGCAAAACTGGTACGACCAAGGCGTCGCGGTCGATCCTAACAATCCCGATCGCGTCTTTTTCGATACCTTCGAAGTCTGGTTCTGGGATGCAGCCACCCCGCTGCTTCCGTGGAACGACACTACCTGCGGCTACACCACGCCGAACAACGGCGTTCACGTCGACCAGCACGCACTCGCCTTTGTGCCCGGCTCATCCAGCGTCCTCCTCGCTGGAAATGACGGCGGCGTTCACGGCACGACTAACGCCAATAGCACGACCGCGCTGATCGATCCGACCTGGTTCAACATGGACACCGGCATGAACACGATTGAGTTCTACTCCGGCGACATCAGCGGCAATTTTGCCACCTCGGCTTCGCCGCAGGCCAACGGCGGCGCGCAGGATAACGGCTCCGCCTCGGTCACTTTCTCCGGCAGCCCGACCGGGCCGGTGCAATGGCAGATGGGCAAAGGCGGCGACGGCTTTTATGCGCGCATCGATCCCGTGGGAACGGGAACGAGCCTGCGTTATTGGCAGGGGAACAACAGCGGCACTCTTAATCGTTGCACCTCCAATTGCAGCGCCTCGGGAGCGAGTTGGTCCACCAGGACTGGCGGCTGGACCGGTGACACCCAGTCATTCATTCTGCCCTACGACCTTTTCCACGGCGGTATTCCCGGTGGAGATGATTGCGGACCGGCGGGCGCGACCACTGGTTGCGGCCGCCTGATCGCGGGAACGACCCGCGTTTGGGAAACGACGACCGGCGCTACCGCGACTAACACTTGGTACGTCACGAACAATCCGTCGACCCAGAACATGACCAAGCAAACCCTGGGGAACCGGTCATTCATTACTCAGGTGAAGTATTCACCGAAGTACCACAGTGTCGCGATCGCCGGGACGAACGATGGCAATGTTCAGATCGGCTTTAACCTCGGCACGAGTGTGGCCAGCCAGGCCAACTGGGTGAACGTCACCGGGAGCAACGCCATTCTGCCGAACCGTCCGATCCTTGGCATCGCGCTCGATCCGACGGTCTCGGCGGCGAACGTCCCAGTCGGCTACGCGGGCGTAGGTGGCTTCAACGCCAACACGCCCAGCACTCCGGGTCACGTGTTTCAGGTCACGTGCGGTGCCACTTGCGGTTCGTTCACCTGGCTGGATAAGACCGGCAACCTTCCCGATATCCCGGTCGATTCGATCATCGTGAACCCGAAATTCCCGCAGCAGGTCTTCGCCGGGACCGATTGGGGTGTCTATTACACAAACGACATCACCGCCGCGACGCCGACCTGGGCCCGTTTCGAGAACGGAATGCCACACGCGATGGTCTGGGACATGCAAATCGATCGCGGCTCCACCACGCTTTCGGTTTGGACCCGCGGCCGCGGTGCATACGTCTGGCCGCTGCCTTCCGCCCCGCTTGCCCTAACGAGCGTAGTCTCCCGCAAGACTCATGGCGGCGCCGGCACGTATGACATCGATCTTCCGGGCGACGGAAGCGCGATTGAATGCCGCAGCGGCGGCGTGAACGGCGACTACACGCTGGTCTTTACCTTCCTGAATTCCATCTCGTCCTGTGGCAGCCCAAATACCGGAGCGGTCAGCGTGGACCGAATCCGAACCAATGCACGGTGAATGTGACCGGGGTGGCAAATGCCCAGGATCTGACTGTCGTTCTGACCGGCGCGATCGACTCTACCGGGGCGATCGGCGCGGCTTCCGGGACGATGGGCGTCCTGGTGGGCGACACGACGGCTGATGGCTCGGTGAACTCAGCCGACATCGGCCAGACCAAATCGCAATCCGGCCAGGAGGTAGGGACAGCGAATTTCCGCAATGATGTGACCGTGGACGGAACCCTCAACAGCGCCGACATCTCGCTGGTGAAATCCAAGTCAGGCACGGCACTGCCGTAAAGCATCATCCTCGGAACTCCGGTCAATCACGACGCAGAAATCAGCAACACAGCTCTATGAAATTAAAACCAAATACCCGGTCCGCTTTTTTAAACCCGCGCGCTTTAGCGGCCTTCGCGATGTGTATCGCGGGAGGCTTTTTAGCGCTCGTTGCGATGGGCGCGGTCTCCAATCCACTCGATACCGTGCGATCAAAAGCACCAGCGCGATCCGCGGCAACAAAGAGCGCCTCCGACGGTAGCAAGTCGGTCGCTGCTTCTTCAAAAAAGAAGATCGTTGCACGAGGTGGTGCTGCGAAGAGCGTTGTCGGCGGCGCGCCCGCCACCACCGCCGTCCCGGCGCCGACGCCGCCGGGCAGTCGCAGGAACAATAAAATCAAAGAAGAGCGCAACCAACTCGGTCAGACTGTTTATTCCATCTCGCCATCCAGTTTCGACATTTCGCCGCCGCTGACGGAATTGGCTAAAATTGCACTCCCCGAGCCCGTCGAGGAGCAACTGCCGGAACTTCCGCTGCCAGCTTCGCGCACCCTCCGCTCGGATCGACCGGACCCGGTGACTCAGGTTGCGCCAGCGACGAGAGACGCCTCTAGTCCAGCAGCTCCGGCGGCACCCACCACGGGCTTCAATTTCGAAGCCATCGCCGGAACGAGCAGTTTCCCGCCGGATAACAACGGTTCGGTCGGTAACGACCAGTACGTCGAGACGGTGAATTCGCGCTACCAGGTATGGTCGCTCAATCGCATCACCAAGGTAGCCACATCGATTCTGGGCCCGGTCAACATCAATACCCTTTGGGCAAGTTTCGGCGGCGCGTGTCAGACGCAAAATTCCGGCGACCCGGTCGTGCTCTATGACAAGGTGGCCAACCGGTGGATGATTTCGCAGTTCACCTCGGCCGTGTCGGGCGGGTTCTACTATCAGTGTGTGGCCGTTTCTACCACGGCCAGCGCGACCGGCACCTATGCTCGTTATGCCTTTGCCGTTCCTAACGGAAACTTCGGCGACTACCCGCACTACGGTGTCTGGACCGATGCCTACTATGTGATGGCGCACAACTTCACCAGCACCTCTGGCGGCTTCGTCGGCGGCCTCTTCGGCGCCATGAACCGGTCCAAAATGCTCGCGGGAGATCCGACCGCCACTTGGGTGGTCATCGTCGATCCTTTGGAAGGCGGCCACATGCCCGCCGACCTGGATGGATTTGCTCCTCCTCCTGGCGGGGCTCCGGGAATCTTCACCTCCCTGCACGGAGAGGGAATGTATCTCTATCGCATGAAAGTGGATTTTGCCACTCCGGCTAACACGACCCGCACGCTTCAGGCGATCATGCCGATTGCTCCCGCCAGCGCCGCTTGTGGCGGCGGCAATTGCATTCCCCAGCCCCAAAGTCCGTTCACCCTCGACTCGCTGGCCGATCGTCTCATGTTCCGCCTGGCCTATCGAAACTTTGTCGACCATGAGTCTCTCGTCGTTTCTCACTCGGTAGACCCGAACGTCGCCGGCGTCGTTTCCGGCGTCCGTTGGTATGACTTCCGTATCTCTGGACAGCCCGACGCGGTTTGCTCTTCCTACCCCTGCACCTATCAGCAGGGGACCGTGGCTGACGCGCCCAACGGGCGTTCCCGCTGGATGCCTTCGATCGGTATGGACGGCGCGGAAAACATCCTCGTCGCCTACAGCGCCACCGGCACAGTGGAAGCGGTCGACGCTCACTCTATCCGCTACACTGGCCGAGCCAAGACAGACCCCTTGGGAACCATGACCGGCCCTGAAACGATCATCTTTACCGGCACACGGAATATCGTGAACGATCCCGCCGGCTTTTCGCCTGGGCGCTGGGGCGATTACACCAGCACGAGTGTCGATCCCGCGGACGACTGCACGTTCTGGCATGTGAACGAGTATTACGCCATCGGTGGCACCACGAACTGGAAACTGGCACACCCGTGTCGGCTCTGCCGGTTTTCCGGCCGGAACCGGTGCCGGGCAATGCCAACCTACGACCTGCACCTCGCGACCGGCGAGCGCTCCGACTATTGGAACCGCTTCCGTTCCGGGCACGAACCAGATTCAGCTTACTTGGACCGGCATCACGCCGATACCGGGTAGCTACGCCATCGAGCGCGCGATTGGCGCCGTGGGCAGCGAAGGCCTTTATCAACCGCTCGCCTCCGTCCCGGGCACGTCTAACAGTTACGTCGACACCTCCGTCCAAGGCGGTGTCACCTATACTTACCGCGTGATCGCGGCGACCGATGCTGCCGGTAGATGCCAGGCGCTTGTTCGAAGTGGAGGCACCAGCGCCACCGCTACCGGTAACTGTAACTTGAAACCTGTCTTTGCCGGCGCCACCAGCGCCACCAGCCTCGACGGCCCGGCTTGCGGCATCACGGTGAGCTGGTCGCCCGGTAGTTCGAGTTGCCCGCTTTCACCTGCCGTCAAATACAACATTTATCGCGGAACGGTACCTGACTTTGTGCCGTCGGCTGGCAATCGGGTCGCCAGCTGCGTTTCCGGTCCTAACTCGTATGTCGATTCCGACAATCTGACGAGCGGCAACACCTATCATTATGTGGTGCGCGCGGAAGACAGCAGCACGGGTGGCGGCGGCGCGTGCGGCGGTAACGAGGAATCCAACAACGCTCATATTGCGGGCACCGCTTACGGTCCTGGCACGCAGACCGCGACCGGTACTTGGACGGATGGCGGCGGTGACGCGACCTCGTTCCTGCGCCTCAACCCGACTGGCGGTGGTAATAGCGCCGATCCGGCCTGGCGAATCGTCAGGACGGCCGACGATCCCGGCGCCAACCACACATCCGGCGGCGCCTACGCCTATCGCAATGCCGGGCCGGGTCCCAGCGCTATCTACTCTGACAATGTTTGCGCAGCAGCCGAAACGCCGATCCTGACTGTTGGCTCGACTACTCTGAATCTGACTTACTGGGAACGTCACCAGTTGGAGAAAGGTTGGGACGGCGTTGCCATCGAGTATTCGCGCAATGGCGGTGCTTGGACTGACGTGCCCGCGCCGAGCAGCTCGACCGCGGAGGGTTGCCTGGTTTCGGACATCACAGGGGACTACGCGACCCTCGGCTGCACCGGAGCCCCTCCGGTCAACGCCTGTGGCTACCCGGCCTCCAAAGGTGTCATTACGGGCCCAGCCGCCCCCGGCGGTGTGGATTGCAATACCTGGACGACCGACGCTCTGACTGCATATGGACGCCGCTGCCATCTACTCACTGGTTTGGCCCCGGGCGATACCATCCAGTTCCGCTGGCGCTTCACCTCCGATCCCGGCGCGGATTTCAAAGGCTTCTATCTCGATGATATCGCCGTGACTAACATTCGTCTGCGCAATGCCTGCACCACAGCATTGCCGGCGCCGGTCTTCACGGGAGCCGCCTCGCGGGCGACTCACGGCGCCGCCGGAACGTTTGACGTGACCATGCCATTGGACGGATCCGGAGTGGAGCCCCGCAGTACGGGTGGCAGCTTCACAGCAGTGCTGAAGTTCGACCGGCCGATGCAAAGCGGAAATGCGACGGTCACCTCAGGTTCGGGAAGCGTGAGTTCAGTGACCTTCAGCGGAAACGACATGCTCGTTAACCTAACCGGAGTCATCGGATGTGCAGAGACTGACCCTAACCGGAACAAATCTCACCGCTGTATCCGGCGGGGTGCTAAGTTCAGCCGGCGTGACGATGGGATTCCTGATCGGCGACACGACCGCCGATACTTCGGTGAATTCCGCCGACATCGGCCAGACCAAATCGCAATCTGGTCAGATCGGTGCACAGGCGCAAACTTCCGCACCGACGTCACAGTGGATGGAACCATGAACAGTGCCGATATCTGGCTCGTGAAATCAAAGTCCGGGACGGCTCTTCCCTAAATGCTGCCGCTGGTCTGGAATCAGGCGCCCGGCGGGTTTCGGAGATCGAGACCCGCCGGTAAGCTTGCGAGCCGAGTTACCGGCCAACCTCATAGACGAATAAATCATGCAAAAAAGCCATCTTTCCAAATCGAGCCTTTCCAACTCGCGAATCACTCTGGGCTTTGCCTTCTGCGCCGTCGCCGTTTTACTGGCGCTGCTTAGTTTCTCTACAGCTCCGACGAGCCAGAGCGCGGCCAACGGCAAGATCGCACCCTGGGTTCTGGAGAAGACGGCGCAAGGTGCCGAGGTCGAGTTCCTCGTGGTCCTGGCCGACCATGCCGATCTCACCAGCGCACAACTCCTAACGACGAAAGAAGCCAAAGGCCGTTTCGTGCGGGACGCATTGTGGAATAAGGCTCAGGCCACGCAGGGCCCCTTGCTGCAATGGTTACGCCAGCACAAGATCGAACATCGCGCCTATTACATCGTAAACATGGTCTGGGTAAAGGCGGGTTTTGACGTCGCCCAGACCCTCGCCGCTCGGTCGGACGTTCTGCGGGTGGAAGGAAATCCCCTCATCCACAACAACCTTCCCCAACCGATCGCGAACGAGCCTCTCCAACCGGATCGCCCTGAAGCGATCGAACCGGGAGTGAATTATACCCGGGCCCCGGAAGTGTGGGCCATGGGTTATACCGGTCAGGGAATTGTCGTCGGCGCAGCGGACACAGGTTACCTCTGGGACCACTCCGCATTGAAAAGCAAGTATCGCGGCTGGAATGGCAGCGTCGCGAGTCACGATTACAACTGGCACGATAGCGTCCATTCCAACGGCGGCATCAATACCTGCGGCGCGAATTCGCCTCAGCCTTGCGATGACAACAGCCACGGTACTCATACCATAGGCACCGCCGTGGGTGACGACGGATTGGTCAACCAAATCGGCATGGCGCCAGGCGCAAAGTGGATCGGGTGCCGCAACATGGATGCCGGCAACGGAACGCCCGCCACTTACATCGAGTGCATGGAATTTTTCCTCGCACCCTATCCGGTCAGCGGCACGCCCGCGCAGGGAGATCCGACTAAGGCGCCGCATGTGACGACTAACTCGTGGAGCTGTCCGCCGAGCGAAGGATGTTCGGTCGGTTCCCTGCAATCCGCGGTGGAAGCGCAGCGTGCCGCGGGGATCATGATGGTGGCCGCCGCCCAGAACAGTGGCCCAGGTTGTTCCACCGTCCTTGATCCGCCGGGGACTTATGACGCTGCTTACTCGGTCGGCGCTTTGAATACGGGCTTTGACACGATCGCATCCTTTAGCAGTCGGGGTCCGGTTACGGTCGATGGCAGCATGCGCCTCAAACCCGACATCTCCGCACCCGGGACGAGCACGCGTTCGTCGACTAATACCTCGATCGTTTCCTATGCTTCCAAGAGCGGCACCTCCATGGCGACCCCGCATGTCGCCGGCGCGGTGGCCTTGTTGTGGTCCGCGCAACCAGGGCTCCGTGGTGACGTCGACGCGACAGAAAACATTCTTAATCAAACTGCGGTTCACATTTCCTCTACCTTATGCAGCTCATCCGGCTGGCCGAACAATGTCTTTGGCTTCGGTCGGCTTGATATTAAGGCGGCCGTCGATCAGGCGCTCGTGCTGCAACTGACCAGCGCAGCTTCGCGCAAGACTCACGCGGCGGCGGGAGACTTTGATCTCAATCTCCCGCTGAGTGGCACTCCGGCCGTGGAATGCCGCAGCAGCGGTGGCAATCACACCATGGTCTTTACCTTTACCAACAATGTCGTGAGCGGCAATGCCAGCGTGACAGCGGGTGCGGGCACGGTCATGGGAAGTCCGGCTTTCAGCGGCAAGACCATGACGGTGAATCTCAGCGGAGTTGCGGATGCGCAGACTATCGCAGTGACACTCAGTGGCGTGACCGATACCTTGGCGCACGTGTTGCCCGCAACGGCTGTGTCCATGAGCCTGCTCCCGGGCGACACGAGCGCCGATGGCACCGTCAATTCCGCCGATATCAGCCAAACGAAATCTCAATCCGGCCAGATCGTAGGCTGTGGGCAATTTCCGCCAAGACGTGACTGTCGATGGAACCATCAATAGCGCCGATATTTCACTCGTGAAATCAAAGTCCGGCACGGCACTGCCTTAGGCACCGCAGGACGAGAAGTTCCTTGACCGCTCGACTCTGTTTCTTCATATCAGTTCTTCGTGTGCGGCAGCGGCTCGCCGCCGAACCAGCACCTCGGCTTTACTCAACGACACTGGCTGGTAACTCGGACAGAATCGCCTTTAAAGCACTTAATGTGATTGACCTTTTGCCAGGGTGAGGGGTAAAAGCGCACGGGCCATAGGCCCAACAAAAGGAAGTATATGAAAATACACATGGGAAGTCTCAAAAGCGGAGCGACGCTGATCCGAATTACGTCCTCTACGACTCTGCTCTTCGTCGCGATGGCCCTGTTGGCCTTTAGTTTTACCACTCACGGGGCTGATCGCGATCTTTCCACCAAACAAGTAAGTTCTGGTTATACCGTCGGCGTTCCAGTTGTCGGCGAAAAAGGGGTAGAGCGATCTACAGAAGCAATCATGAGCGCGCAGCAGGTCGCTCCCGCCAGCCAAAAACCGCTCGTTATGCCCGAGCATGTCATTCCGGGCCATTCGCGGCGGCCACAGAATCCGAGTGCACCAGCGGTCTCAAGCATGCCCGATACCGCCTCGACAGCGAAAGGCTCGGTAATTGCCAATCCCCAGTCCCCTGCCGCCCCGCAAACTGTCGCCCTTAACTTCGATACGGTGGTGGGCCCAACTGAAACGGGTGCTTTTCCGCCCGACACCATGGGCGCGGCGGGACCTACTCAATTCGTTCTTTTCATTAACGGACGGCTCAAGACTTTCGATAAGACGACTGGCTTGGCTGACGGTGTGATTAACGTCGATCCCGATGTTTTTTTCGCTTCGGTCCTGACCCCTGTTTCGCCCCCTGTGTTGTTGAACTTTACGAGCGACCCAAATGTCCGTTATGACCGCCTCTCCGGACGCTGGTTTCTCACCATCATCGACGTCCCTTGCACCACCCCGACGTGCTCGAGCACTGCTGCCAATCGCTGGATGGTGGCGGTAAGCGATGCCGCCAGTGCAGGAGTCATTAGCGGTTCTACGGCCTGGACCTTTTACTTTTTCAAGACGGACGCGGCCAACTTCTGCGATTACCCCTCTTTGGGTGTGGACTCTCAGGCCCTTTATACCGGTTGTGACATGTTCACCGCGACCGGCAGTTTCGTGGGCACAAATGGTTATGTGATCCGGAAGAGCTCGATCCTGAGCGGTGGTCCGCTCGTCCAGACGACCTTTGCGAATCTTGCGGTCGGTTCCACTGCCGGACCGTTCGCGCCGCGCGGCGTGGATAACTACGATCCGGCTTCGAATGAGGGTTACTTCATCGGAGTAGATAACGCCACCTTCTCCACGCTGATGCTTCGCCGGGTCAGCACCCCGGGAGTTACGCCGGCCATCTCACCTAATATCTCATTGACCGTCTCGACAACGACTTCTCCAAACACGATGGAGCACCTCGGCAATACTGCTTCGACGAACGGTTACCTGGATACGCTGGACGACCGCCTCTACGCCGCCCACATCCGCAACGGACGTCTCTGGACGGCCCACAACTTCAGAGTCAGTACCGACCGGTGTGGCGAGTACGGCGGCGACGGCGCGCAATGCTGTCCGCTGGTATGAACTGAACGGGATCCGGAGCACGGACAATGGCGGAGTGCCGGTTGTCGTGCAGTCCGGTACTATTTTCGACTCCGCGGCGACGCGCGCGGCGGCCCGTCAGTATTCCATCCCCAGTGTAGTGGTGTCAGGACAGGGGCATGCTGCGCTCGGTTATACGACGGCCGGCACGCCTAACCGCATTGATGCTGCTACGAACGGGCGGCTCGCGGGCGACCCCTTGGGCACCTTGCAGGCGATCACTATCTATACCACCTCGAGCACTGCCTATAATCCGACCGGCGATCCAGGCGGAACAGGTGGACGGCGCTGGGGCGATTACTCCTTCATGAGCCTCGACCCAATTGACGACATGACAATCTGGTCTGTCCAGGAGTACTGCAACGGTACTAACACATACGGTTGCCGGGTCGCGAAACTCCTCGCACCAGCGCCCGCGACGCCCGCGTCTGCGGCACCCGGCAGCGTGGCCGCGGGCCAGTCGTCGGTTAGCGTGGTCATCACCGGGACGTCCACTGCGGGCTCCGGATTCTATGATCCAGGAACCAATCTTGGAGGGGGCGCCGTTAATTTTAACCATGTTAGCGGGGTCGTTTCCGGTGGTGTGGTGGTTAACTCAGTCACCTACACTGATCCCACTCATGTCACGCTTAACGTCGATACCACCGGCGCTTCGGCTGGTGCAAAAGACGTCACGATTACCAATCCAGACGGCCAATCCCGGACCGGCGTCGGGATTCTTACGATCACCGCCTCCACTCCGGCACTAACGTCGGCGGTCTCTCGTCTGAACCATGCCGGCGTTGGCGACTTCGACGTGAACATGCCGCTGAGCGGAACGAGCGGAGTAGAGGATCGCCTCGCGGGCACCTATAACATCGTCCTGACCTTCACCAACGGCCCGATCACCTCCGGCACTGCATCGGTTACGGTCGGAACTGGGACCGCGGGATCACCCACCTTCAGCGGCAACACCATGACCGTTCCGATTAGTGGTGTCGCTGGGGCCGAAGTGGTGACCCTAACGGTCAATAACGTGAATGGTCTCCTGCCTGCCGCCAGTGTTGACCTCGGTTTCCTGGCCGGTGACACCACCGCCGATCGTTCCGTCAATTCGGCTGACATCGGCCAGACCAAGTCGCAATCGGGCAGCGCGGTCAGCGCCTCAAACTTCCGCAACGACGTCAATCTCGACGGCAACCTGAACAGCGCGGATATCGGGTTGGTGAAATCCAAGTCAGGCACTGCCTTGCCCTAACGAAGAACTCCTTCGGCTTTCTGCGAAATACCCGTCAGGCCTCGCCTGGCGGGTATTTCTTTTTTACCCAGGCCAAAGCCTCGTCCCGGTCGCGCAGGTCGCCTTCGAGTTGCATCGTTTCGACCGCCTCGAGGATCTCGCCGAAGCGCGGACCTGGTCTCATCCCCAGCGCGATCAAGTCATCACCGGTAATGAGCGGCGGCGGAATGATCGGTTCGTTGGCGAACTCCTCCTGTTTACGCCGGAGAAATTCGTAATTGTCGAGCATGCCGTGACTGCTCGAGCAATCGACCCGGTGCAGTTCGAGTTCGTCGACAAAGGTCGGACGCGCGATGAAGCGCTTCAGTTTCGCGACCCGCATGTTGGGCACGTCCTTGAAGACCATGTGTTGCCGCACTGCCTCGACTGTGGCGTCGATTTCGGCGCGCGAAAAACGGAGCCGCTCCATCAGCGCCTCGGTCATTTCGGCGCCGATGCGGTCGTGGCCGTTGAAGCGAATCCGGCCTTCCGGATCGACGCTGGCCGTGGGCGGTTTGCCGATGTCGTGAAAAAGAACGCTCATAACCAGAGGAAGCGAGACCTCGTTAGGCAAAAGTTCGAGCATGAGCCGCGTATGCCGGAAGACATCGCCCTCGGGATGAAACTGTGGCGGCTGTTCGCAGCCTTTCATGGCCTCGAGCTCGGGCAGGACTTGCTTCATCAGCCCGCTCGCATCGAGCAAGTCCCAGCCGCGAGTCCGTTGCGGGGAAAGAAAAATCCGGATCAATTCTTCCCGGATCCGCTCCGCGCTAATCTGGCCGATCGTCTCTGCCGCCTGCACGATCGCGTCCCAGGTCGCAGCCTCGATTTCAAACTCGAGCACGGTGGCGAATCGGATCGCGCGCAGGAGACGGAGCCGGTCTTCCGCGAACCGCTGCGCCGGGTCGCCGATCGCGCGCACCAGCCGCGCGGCGATGTCCGGCCGTCCCCCGACGAAGTCGATCACCTCGTCGTTAGGCGGATCGTAGAACATGCCGTTGATCGTGAAATCGCGCCGGCGCGCGTCTTCCTCCGGCGAGGAAAAGCGGACCTCGGTCGGGTGCCGGCCGTCGAGGTAAACGCCGTCCGCCCGGAAAGTCGCGACTTCGAATTGGAGATCGTTTTCCAAAACAACGACGACGCCAAAATGCGCCCCGACGGCGTAGGTGCGGCGGAAGATTTTTTGCACCTGCTCGGGGCGCGCGTCGGTCGCGATATCGATGTCTTTCGGCGGCTGGCCGCGGACGAGATCGCGCACACAGCCGCCCGCAAAATAAGCGACGTGGCCGGCCGCGCGCAGGCGATCGACGATCGCGCGCGCGGTCGAAATCATGGGCGATTCTTCTCTCTTAATCCCGTCGGGATTCACAAGAGCACGGTCGCTGGTCGGGCTCCGCCTGTCGAGAGCGGGCGCTCGTTAGGCCGGGGCGGGGGTTTTGCGCGAGTCGCGAAAGGAATAGACCATGAAGCAGACGACCGCGATGCAGATGCAGGAATCGGCGACATTAAAAGCCGGCCAGGGATGGGCGAAGGGCAGGTGCAAATCGAAGAGGAGGAAATCGATGACGTGTCCATGCAGCAGGCGATCGGTCAGATTACCCAGGACGCCGGCGAGGAGCAGCCCGAGGGCGATCCGGCGCCAGGGATCGCGCGGTTCTTTGCGCGTGAGGAGGAAAACAACGACGACCAGCGCGACGCAGGATAGGGCGATGAAAAAGCCGTTGTTATTGCGGAAGGAACCGAAGGCGGCGCCGGTGTTAGTGACGTGGACGAGCGTAAAAAAATCGGCCACCACGACGCGCGGCTCGTAGGGATCGATGAAGCGCAGGACGAGATACTTTGTCAGTTGGTCGAGCGCGTAAAGGGGCAGGGTGAGGAAGAAGAAAAGTTTCACGCGCGGGCCTCCACGACCTCGGCGCAGCGGTCGCACAGCTCCGGATGGCTGGCGATTGTGCCGACGGTCTCGCGATGCCGCCAGCAGCGGCCGCACTTCTTATTCGGCGTGACGCTGACGGAAGCGCTGGGCTCCTCGGCCGGTTCCAGTTTCAGGTCGCTGAGGATGAAAAACTCCTCCAGTTCTTCACGCGGGACGGAGGAGACGAAACGCTCGTCACAGCGCAGGACGACGGTGGCTTCGAGCGCGTTGCCGATGAGTTTTTCCTGGCGCGCTTTCTCGATCGCCTGGCCGATGATGGCGCGGAGTTTGAGCAGCTCTTCCATGTTTTCCTTCACGGCTTTGTCGCGCAGGTTGCCTTGGACGACGGGAAAGAGTTGGAGGTGGACCGAGCCGGTGTCGCCGAGATAACCCCACGCTTCTTCTGCGGTGAAGGCGAGGATCGGCGCGAGCAACCGGCAGAGGGTGTCGAAGATCTGATGCATCGCCATCTGGGTGGCGCGGCGGCGGCGCGAGCCGGGCGCGTCGCAATACATCCGGTCCTTCGTGATGTCGACGTAGAGACTGCTCAGGTCGACGGCGCAGAATTGGTTGAGGGTGTGGTAAACCTTGTGAAATTCGTAGGCGGCATAGGCGGCCCGGCATTCTTCGATCACCTGCTGGAGGCGGTCGAGGATCCAGCGATCGACCAGCGTCAGGTCCTCGGTTCTGATTTCCTCTTGCCCGGGTTCGAAATCGGCGAGGTTGCCTAACAAGATCCGGAGAGTGTTTCGGATGCGGCGGTAGGTGTCGCCGAGGCGGGTGAACATCTCCTCGGAGAAGGGGACATCGTCGGTGTAATTGACGCTGCTGACCCACAGCCTAACGATATCGGCGCCATGCTTGCCGACGAAATGGCCGGCGTCCATCGGCTTGCTGTAGGTGCTCGATTTGGAAATCTTTTTGCCGTCGACATCGACCACGAAACCGTGCGTGACGCAGGTCTTGTAGGGCGCGCGATCGTGCAGCGCGACGCTGGTCATGAGCGACGATTGAAACCAGCCACGGTGCTGGTCGGTCGCTTCCAGATACATGTCGGCCGGATCGCGCAGCTCGGGATGCGTCGCGCAGACGGCGCGGTGCGAAACGCCGCTGTCGATCCAGACGTCGATCGTGTCGTTGCGATGACGGGTCCCTTCCGGGAGATCGAGCGCGGCGGCGAGCGCGGCGTCGTCGAGTTCGAACCAGACGTTGGAGCCGCGCTGGGCGACGAGGTCGGCGAGGCGGCGGATCCATTCTGGATCGAGGAGCGACTTGCCCTCGGCGGAATAAAAGACCGGCAACGGCACGCCCCAGCTGCGCTGCCGCGAGATGACCCAATCGGGCCGCGATTCGACTGTGCCGGCGATGCGATTCTCGCCCCAGGCCGGAATCCAGGTGACGTCGGCGATGGCCTCCAGTGCTTTTGCCCGCAGGTCATCGATGCGGATGAAAAACTGTTCGACGGCGCGGAAGATGATCGGCGTTTTCGAGCGCCAGCAGTAGGGATAGGAATGCTGGTAGGCCTGCTCGGAGATGAGCATGCCGCGATCGCGCAGGAGCCTAACGATGTCGGCATTGGCGTCGAAAACATATTTGCCGACCAGTTCGGGCAGGCCGGCTTCCTCGGTGTAGCGGCCCAGATCGTCGACCGGGGAAAGGATCGGGAGGTCGTTGGCTTTGCCTAACGAGTAGTCGTCGTCGCCGTGGCCGGGAGCGATATGGACGGCGCCGGTGCCGGTGTCCATGGTCACGAAATCGGCGGTGAGAACAATCGCCGTGCGGGGGAGGAAGGGATGTTGCGCGCCGATGCCTTCGAGTTTGCTGCCGGGGAAAGTCTGGGGCGACTCGTCGGCGGGTTGCCAGCCGGTCGCGGTCGAAAAAGCTTCGGCCAGGCTCTCGGCCAGGATGAGCGTTTCCGATTCTTCGCCGCGAGTGAAGCGCTGCGCGACGTAGCGCTCTTTTTCATGGACCGCGATCGCGAGATTCGCCGGCAAGGTCCAAGGCGTGGTCGTCCAGATGACGAGGCTCGCTTTGTCTTTCCACGCTCCGGTCACGATCGGGAACTTGACGTAGACCGCGGTGTCCTGCCGGTCCTGGTATTCCACCTCGGCCTCGGCCAGCGCGGTCTGCGCGCCGGTGCTCCAGAAGACCGGTTTCATCGATTCGTAAACCAGCCCGCGCTCCACAAAGATGGCGAAGGCGCGCAGGATTTCGGCTTCGTAGGCCGGGTTCATGGTCAGGTAGGGATTTTCCCAGTCGCCGAAGACGCCGAGGCGCTTGAATTGCTCGCGCTGGATATCGACGAATTTGCGCGCAAACGCCTCCGAACGCTGGCGCACTTCGAGCGGGGAAAGACCGCGCGTCTCCTTCACGACTTTGTATTCGATGGGCAAGCCATGGCAGTCCCAACCCGGCACATACGGCGCCCGGAAGCCGGCCATGGTTTTGGATTTCACCACCAGATCCTTGAGGATTTTGTTGAGCGCGGTGCCCATGTGGACGTCGCCATTGGCGAAAGGCGGGCCGTCGTGGAGGACGAAAAGTTCGCCGTCGGCGCGGGCGGTTTGGATTTGATCGTAGAGCCGCGCTTCCTGCCAGGAACGGAGGATCTCGGGTTCGCGCGTGGCCAGGCCGGCCTTCATCGGGAAATCCGTCTTCGGCAGGTTGAGAGTATCCTTGTAATTCTGGCTCATCGCGGAGCGGCGACGCTAACATTCAGCCCCGGAAAAGCAACGCACCAACCCTGGCGCCATGGGCAGCGGCGCGGCGTCAAAATCCGGCCTAACGATTTGATTTTTTATTTTGAGGGAGCCGAGATGCGGTTAGAGTCGCGGCCGATGGGAGCAAATTTTCCAGGTTCATGAGGCGCTATCTTCCGTTCGTGATCATCGCGCTCGTGGCCCTGGTGACGGTGGGCGTTGCGACCGCGGTTTACCGGTCGAAAATGCATCCCGCCCCCTCGGCCACCGTCTCGGCCTCGCCGACCGCGACCGCCGCGACCGGCGCCGCTCCCGAGAAAGAGGACGAATCGATCCACGCGCGCGGTCCGCGGACGGCGCCGGTCACGATGGAGGTTTACGGTGATTTCCAGTGTCCATCCTGCGCCATCGCCTCGGCCCTGATCGACGATCTGCAAAAGGAATATAGCCCGCAGGTGCGGGTCGTTTTTTACGAGTTCCCTCTCGCCATGCACAAGCACGCGGTGACCGCCGCGATGGCGGCGGAGGCGGCCGGCTTGCAGGGGCATTTCTGGGAAATGCACGACATGCTTTACAAATACCAGCCGGTCTGGAGCCGGGCCAGCGACCCCTCGACTTTTTTTGCCGCCTACGCTGAGTCGATTGGGCTCGATGCCGGCCAGTTCGTGATCGATGCGAAAAGCCCCGAAGTACAGGCGCGGGTGATGACGGATGGCGATGCCGGAGTCGCGCGCGGGGTCAAGAATACGCCGACGATTTTCATCAACGGCACTGAAATCCAGAATGGTTTCCAACCTGAAAAGCTAAAGGCGGCAATCGAAGCCGCGCTGGCGGAAAAGAAGAAGTCCTAAATTTGGCGGCCAAGAACAAGAAAGACATAGGGCAAAGCCCGACCGCCGCCCGGCCGCGGTCATCGGCGATTTTGTATTGGTCGCTGGCGATCGTCGCGCTTTTGGGCCTGGCCGATGCGACTTTTTTAACGGTGGCGCACCTGACGGGGGACGACGCGGTTTGCGGGACGGCGATTGGCTGCTCGACCGTGCTCGGAAGCGCCTATGCGACGATCCGAGGCATCCCGACCGCGGCCTTTGGAGCGGTGGCTTATTTCACGGTGTTCAGCCTCGCGATCCTGGCCGCCTTCGGTTACGGGGGGATGCGCCGCTTCCTGGTGATCGTGGTTGGCCTGATGTTCGCGGCCTCGCTTTATTTTCTCTACCTGCAGGCCTTCGTTCTGCACGCTTTTTGCCCTTTTTGTCTTTTCTCAGCCGCGCTGACTTTTCTGTTGGCCGGGTTGCTTCTGGCATTTCCGGACACCCGCTGAGCTTTCCGGGTCTCCGGGTCGAGAAGCGGCCCTCCTCTGGGGCTAAAATTACGGGATCGTAATGCGAAAAAGCGAAGAAATCGCGCGCTCGAAAACGTCGTTTCCCCTATGAAAACGGCTCGGAAAGCAGACTTCTTTTATCAGTATTACCAAATAGTAATAATACATTTCGTGACTTGTGAACTCTTCTTTTGATAGCCTCCATAACAGGTAAAACGTCTTTACCTCGCGTATAACTTACACACACCGAAAAACATCTATGAAAAAAAGGTCAGCCTCTCGAGACGCGTTCTTTAACGTGCGCGTTTCATTTGGATTCTTGCTCACGACCGTTGGTGCCGCTCTGGCGCTGATGGCTTTGAGTATCAACTCGAGCTCCACCGCGGTGGCAGCAAGCAAACCTAACAGCGGCGCCATGGTTCTCTACCCGGACCACCACGACATCTCGCCTGCGATGCGAGACGTGGAAGCCTGGCCCGTGCAAAGGCTGCAAGAGCACGAAGCAGCGGCAAACCCGAGAGTGAATACTGGCGTCCATAAAGATGTGCCTGACCAGGCGGTGCAAAAGGGCTCGTTACTCGGCCTGCTCGCACCCAGCATTCCGGCGCCGATCCTCAACTTTGCCGGCATCCCATTCCCGGGCGTCAATTGCAACTGCGCTCCGCCCGACACCAACGGCGAAGTGGGCGCGACGCAATACGTCCAGATCGTGAACACCGGCTACCAGGTCTTTGATAAGGTGACCGGCACTTCCGTTCTCGGACCGGCCAGCATCACCTCGATCTGGACCGGCTTCGGCGGCGTTTGCCAAACCTCCGGCCAGGGTGATCCGATCGTGTTGTACGATCAGATCTCCAATCGCTGGATGATCAGCCAGTTTGCCGGTGGATTGACCCACGAGTGCATCGCGGTTTCGACCTCGAGCGACGCGACCGGGACCTATTCCCGTTATGATTACAACCTGGCGGCGGTCGGCGGTTCGGCTCTCTATGACTACCCGCATCTCGGAGTCTGGCCCGACGCGTACTACATGAGCATGAACGTGTTCAATAGCTCGGGGACCGCCTACCTCGGTCCGCAGGCCTATGCTTTCAATCGTATCAAGATGGTCGCGGGAGATCCGACCGCTGAGATGGTTTTGATGCCGCGTCTGAGTTCTTCCACCCCGCCGATGCAGCCCGCCGACCTCGATGGCTCGACGCTGCCGCCAGTGGGCGCACCGAACTCTTTCGTCCTCTTCCCGGACAACAACACGTATCGGGTTTATCACTTCCACGTGGATTTCGTCACCCCGGCTAACTCCACCTTCACGCTCTTTGCTTCGCCGCCGGCGGCTGGTTTCAGCCAACTCTTCGCATCGGTGCCGCAGCTCGGCGGCGAAGGGCTTGGTAACCTCGCCGATCGTCTGATGTATCGTCTGGCGTACCGGAATTTCGGCACCCACGAATCATTGGTCGGCAACTATACGGTCCGGGCGAACAACATCGCGGCCGTTCGCTGGTTCGAACTGCGCGGAGTCACCGCCGGTCCGGTCACGACCTTCCAGGACAGCACTTATCAGCCCGACACGGCTGACTGGCGTTGGATGGGAAGTGCCGCGATGGATAAGTTCGGCAACATGGCTCTCGGCTATAGCGCCTCCAGTTCGGCGATCCATCCGCAGATCCGCTACACCGGCCGGCTCGTGACCGACCCGATCAACACGATGACGTTGGGTGAAGGTCACATCTTTGATGGCGCCGGTTCCCAGATCTCCACCTCCGGCCGCTGGGGCGATTACAGCGACATGACGGTGGACCCGGTGGACGACCAGACTTTCTGGTTCACCACGGAGTACTACGACACCACCAGCAGCTTCAATTGGCGCACGCGTATCGCCAGTTTCAAAATAGCGACTGGCGGCGGTCCGACGATCGTCCTTTCTGCGACCACGCGGGCGCGGGGAACTCAAGCCCAGGTGTCGCTCAGCTGGTCTCCGGCCGACGGCGGCGACATCAATGTGCTGCGGGACGGCGCCATCGTTCAGACGACGCCAGACGATGGACGCACCAAGGACAGACTCCGCAACGCGAGTGGATCGACCTTCACTTATAAAGTGTGTGAAACGGACTCGGGCGACTGCTCGAACGAAATCCAGGTCGTAATCCCGTAAGGTAAAAACGAAGTTTGCCTCCGGGAGTCGTTCCAATCGACTCCCGGATGGCGGTGTAAGACTTTGACGAAGGCATCCAGCGAAAGCGCTGGGTGCCTTTTTCTTTGCCTCCAGCACTGTCAGGGTCTTATGCTAGATCTGGCGGCACTTCCGGGGCGAGCGGGCCGGCGGTCCACCCTGAAAATATGACTCTACGACCTGCACTGACTCTTATCTTCCTGGCCCAAATGTTTGGTGCTGGCTTGAGCCTGGCCGAACCATTTAAAGTCACCGGCGGCTGGAGCGTGGAAATTACATTTCCGAATGGCGAGACGCGCGCATTGCGCTTCGAGGCCCGCGATTCTGGGGTGGGCGCGTTTCTTCTTATGGATCCCCGCTCGCGCGTATGGGGATCCGGCGGACCCTCCGAGGCAAAGTGGACTCAGAGCGGGGATGGCGCTGTGACGTTTTCGGGCCCGGTGGAATTCCTTATCGGCAACATCGGACGCGATGCCGGGACAATGGTCTTGAAAGGGAAGTTTGGAGCAGCAGGCGCGATCACCGGGGAGGCGAAATTTTTTCCCGTCCCTCAGGACGTTAACGCCCCCGAGGCCAAGCCCTCCAAGAGCGGCACATTCAAAGCGACTCGCGTCATCGACGATCGATCGTCCAAATCTTCAGCGTCATAGTCGTTACGATCGAGTCCAAGAGTTGTCTCGGGGAACCATTGAGTTTCCGTTTCAAACAACATTGCCGAATTGTAAGGAGAAAGGTCGGGACAATTGGAGGGTCATCTTGATAGCCTTGAGACGGCTAAGACGTCTTAGTCGCGCACACAACCTCAACAAATACATCCACCTACTATGAAAAAGAATTGTACTTCACAATCCGCCTTCTTTCGACTGCGGGTTCTATCCGGCTTGTTTCTGCTTCTATCAGGCGTCTTTTTGGTCTTGATAGGCGTTGGAACGTTTTCCGCCCAGGCGCAGCAGAGAAATAAGGCAGTCGCGAAGCCTGTTGATCCCCTCGTCCCGGCTGCCTATGACTGTGCCAGCATCCGAAACACCGGTGTCCACATGCAGGAAAACCTGCGGGCTGGAGCGCTCATGATCTATTGCGGCGAAGCCGAGGGAGGCTCGCCGACTTATCATGGCGACACTTCGCCCTTGGTTCAGCAATTGCTGGCACCCTTGCTCGGCACCTTGGATGTCGATTTGATCACGGGCGCCGAGATTGGCAACAATAACACCCAGTCGGAGACATTTGCGACAGCGAATCCAGATAACCCCAACGAGATCGTCGTCGCCTACAACGACTCACGGGGCCGCAATGCCAACCCGATCAACATCTCGGGCGCCTCAGTCTCGCTCGACGGCGGTGTCACCTTCACCCGCCTGACCAAGGCGAGTAACGGCCAAAGCCCATTTTCCAACACGGTGGGTGACCCGGTTATTTTGTATAACAAACCAACCGGCACCTGGTTCTCGGTTTGGCTCGACGCCGCCTGCGGTGGCCAGGGCCTCGGCGGGTATAAGACCACGACTCCCGCCAATGCCGATAGCTGGACCCACTACTGCGTGCATACCAATTCCGCCGACGACCGCGAGTCCGGCTGGGCCGACAACAACCCGGCCAGCCCCTTTTATGGCCGGATGTATATCACGTTCAACGACTTCAACCGTGGTGGCGGCGCCATCTTCGTTCGCTACTCGACCGACAATGGCTTGACCTGGACGAACGAGCGGCAAATCAGCACCGGCTTCTTCCGCAACGTGCAGCTCACTGGTGACACAGCGACGGGCACTCTGTATCTCGCGTCGATGAATGAAATGGGCGGCGGCCTCGGCAACCGTTCCAACCTCTTCTACAAGTCGACCGATGGCGGCAACAGCTGGACCCAGACCTACACCGGCCCCTCCTTCGCCGGCCCGGGTGTGACCACCTGCGCGTCCAACAGCTACTTCGCCTGCATGTTTACTGGCCCCTCCTTCTGGCGGCACATGGGCTGGGGTCAGCCCGCGGCGCTGAACAACGTCGTCCACTATGTCTATGACGGCCGCAATACCGCCACCGGTGACGCCGGTAACGTCTTCTACATCCGTTCCGCGGATGGCGGCGCGACCTTCAGCGCGCCCTTCCAGTTAAACACCGACGCTACGACTCGCCCGCAATGGCAGCCTAACATCTCAGTTGGCGCGGACGGCAGCTTGGTCGCGGTCTGGTATGACGGACGCGAGGCAACTAGCTGCAGCAAGGGGAACCCGGCTGTTCCCTGCTACAGAATGTGGGCTCGCCGGTCGACCGACAACGGCGTCACTTGGCAAGCGGATGAGGCGTTCTCCGACGTCGTCACTCCGCTCCCTGGTCAGCCTGATCCGGGTATCGTGGCGGAATACGCGGGTGACTATGACTATAGCCACCCGTCGCCGACCGATCACATCCATCCTTGGACGGACGGACGCGTGACGCTCAATAGCGCTGCGCAGCAGGATGCGTTTGTCGATCGCGACGCCATCGGAGGTGGTGGTGGAAACATCGTGCTCACGGCGACCGCGCGCTCGCGGGGGACGGACGCAAAAGTGAGCCTAAGCTGGGATCCTGCGGACGGCGGCGACATCGACGTCCTGCGTAACGGTTCCGTGGTACAGACCACGGCAGACGACGGACGCACCAAGGACAGACTTCGGAACTCCAGTGGGATGACATTCACCTACCAGGTGTGTGAGACGGGCACGAGCAATTGCTCGAATGAAGTCCAGGTTACCATCCCGTAAGGGTTGACTCGTAATAAAAGTAGTTAGCTCCGGGAGTCGTCCCAACCGACTCCCGGATCGCTCGCGGGTAATCTCGCGAACACAAGGGGCATTCAGCGACGTCGCTGAATGCCTTTTTTGTTTCCTGCCGTCAGCGATGCCGGATCGGACGAGCCGTTCACCATCTCGCCTGAGACATGACGACAATGTAATTACAAACGTCGTGACATATCGCCCTAGCCTCTAATAGCCTCGAAAAAGGTTCGCTTCTCAAAACTCTTTTGAGCAAGCGCCTCGAAAGTGTCAGTCGACTCAAGACAAGAAAACTAAGATGAAAAATTCAGTTAACAGGTATGTATTCGTTAGTCGTCGTGCGCTCTGCGCGCTCGTGGGCTTCACCGGTCTGGCGTTCGCATTTTCTGCGATTCACCCAGTGGCGGCTCAAGGTCAATCGTCCGGCGCTCCCGTCGTCAAGGGCACTTATCGGGGCCTGGCCCCCGTGGTTAAATTCGACGTCTCTCCGCCCCTCCGCGAGATCCGCCTCATCCTGCCCGGGCCGGGCAAGCTGCGCGAGAATGAAGACCGCGACATCGTGCCGTGGAAAATCCGTTTTGCTCCCGAATGGGATTCGGTCGTACAGCCAACCACTGGCGCCAGGGATGGCGTAAATATTCCCGGCCCGCTCGTCAGCTTCAGTGGCCAGACGAATACCAGCAGCGTCGTCCCTCCCGACCCGAACGGGGCGGTCGGTCCAAACCACATCGTCACGATGTGCAACCTGAGCTTCCAAGTCTTCACCAAAACGGGCACATCGGTTTTTGGCCCCGCCGCCAACAACACGCTCTGGGCGGGATTTGGCGGATCCTGTCAGACGAGGAACGACGGCGATCCGGTTGTGCTCTACGACCGGAACGCTGATCGCTGGCTGTTCTCACAGTTTACGGCTACGGCGCCCTACATGGAGTGCATTGCGATTTCAACGACGAGCGATCCGACGGGCCCTTATTTTCGTTACGCCTTTTCGACCGGAAACAATTTTCCGGACTATCCGAAAGCTTCGACCTGGCCTGATGCCTACCACTTTAGCACTCGCGAATTCCTGAACGGTACCACTTTTGTCGGGGTCGGCGCGTATGCCCTGAACCGCGCTCAGGCATTGGCCGGTAATCCAAACCCGCAGCTCATTTCCTTTCTCGTTCCCCCGATCGGCGGGGGAGCCAATGTGGGCGACGGGTTGCTGCCGAGCGACTGGGATGGACCGACGCCCCCGCCTGCCGGCAGTCCCGCCTTCTATCTGGGATCACAGGATAACAACGGTCCCTATGGGGCGGCGAGCGATGCGCTGAATCTTTACAAGTTTCACGCCGATTTCGCCGTGCCTGCTAATTCGACCTTTACCCTGACCAACACCATCCCGGTCGCGCCGTTCAACTCCATCCTCGGTCTTTGCGGCGGAACCCGCGCCTGCATCCCGCAACCGGGCACCCCGACGAAAATCGATCACCAAGGGTACCGGCAACGCCCCTTGTTCCGTTTGGCCTACCGCAACTTCGGCGACCATGAATCGCTCGTGACCAACCAATCCGTCTCGGCCGGCAGCGGCCCGAACGGTGAAGTGTCTGGTATCCGTTGGTGGGAAGTGCGTAATCCAAACGGAAGCCCTGTGATCTTCCAAGAGGGCACCTATGCACCTGGCCTCACGGATGGCATCCATCGCTGGATGGGAAGCGCCGCAATGAATGGCCAGGGTGACATGGCGTTGAGTTATAGTGCTTCCAATGGCGTCAACCCGGCAGTGTTCCCGAGCGTCTTCTACACCGGCCGACTGGCGAGCGACCCGCTCGGCATGATGCCGCAAGGAGAGGCGAGCATTGTGAACGGCACCGGGTCCCAAACCACGACCCTTAGCCGCTGGGGTGACTACACCTCGGTCACTGTTGATCCGACAGACGATTGCACTTTCTGGGCCGTAAACGAATGGGTTCCCAGCACCAGTTCAGTCGGGTGGGTGCTGCGCATCGGCAGCTTCCAGGTCGGAACCTGTGGCGTTACCTCCGATACGGTGACGATTTCCAAGGCCCGTTATTCCATCTCGAGTAGCCAACTGACCGTGCTGGCGAGCGATTCCAACCCGGCCGCGATCTTGACTGTCAAGGTGACGAGTTCCGGTGAAATCCTAGGGGTGATGCAGACCCGGGGCGACGGTAACTACCGCCTGAAAGTGAACGGGGTTGCGAATCCGCAAAATGTCACGGTAACGAGTAATCTGGGCGGGAGCGACTCCGAGAACGTCCAAGCGCGCTAAGCGCTGGTGGTTCCTTAGTCGAGGCAAATCGAAACTGATTCCGGGAATCGTTCTAACCGATTCCCGGGCGCTTGCGAAGGGCATCCGGTGATCGCGCTGGATGCCCTTTGTGTTTCCTGGGACCCAGAGTTCCCGCTCACTCGTCCGCACGTGCAAACGGATGCCCGCCAAGCTTCCGGCAAAGCGTATCGCCGATCTCGGCGATGATCTCGATCTTCGTCGGATGATAGAACTCGGCGTCTTCCAGTTCGATGAACGGTGTGCTCGTGATCGATCGCATAGGCCGGGAGATGAATCAGGTTGGCCGCGTCATCGCAGAGTAAGCCCGCGCTGATCAGACGTGCCGGTCTTCGCATCGGCCCAGAATTCCCCAAACCCGGAATCATCCCCGGCCAGGTGCAGCTTGCCGATGTCCCTGCTTTCGGCCGCCGCGCTCACAATTTGTGTCCGTCCTTCTCCGCGTCGGCCGGGGTGCAGCCGGCAAAGGCAAACTCCGGATCGGAAAAGATGACTTCGATATTGGAACGCTTCGTCCATTTCCGGTCGCCGTCGCTGCAGGCGTTTTCGGCCGCGATCCCGGCTTCGATGTGCGCGTGGTGCACCACCATGCGCAGGCCGGCCACATCGCCGGCGGCGAAAGATGTGTGCCTTCCCTTTACCCGCATATCGTCCCCGATCTCGAGCCGGCCGCGGGCGTTCAGTGTCAATCCCGGCCGCCTCCAACCCAAGATGATCGACCGCCGGCCGGCGCCCGGTCGCGAGCAAGACCTTTTCGGCGACGATCGGTGCGATCGAGTCCGCGCCCTCGGTCTCGATGACGAATTCGCCGGAATCGATTGCGCGTCATCCGGGCGACATCGCGATCGAGTCAGAACCCGAATCCCTTCGTTCGCGTAGATCGATCGAATCCGCTCGCCAAATTGCGCAGGATATTCCGAAAGAATCCCGAGCGCGAAACCAGCGTGACCGCTGATCCCAGTCGCGCATAACGAAGCGAAAACTCGAGCCCGACCGCGCCAGACCCCGATCACCGCGAGCGATTTCGGAATGCGGGTGTTGTGCAGGATCTCATCGCTCGTCCAAACTCCCGTCCCAGGCCGGATCGAGCCCGGCGATTTTCGGACAAACCGTGACCGAGCCGGTGGCGATAATCGCGGCGTCAAAGCGATGGCGTTTGCCCTCGCTCACCACTTCGTGCTCGCTCACGAAACAGGCGTTCGAACGGATGATGCTGAAAGTATCGCTCGCCAGGTCGCGGATTTCCTTCTGCCGGTAGGCGCGAAATTCCGCGATCTCGATTGTCCTTCCAGCGCACGATCTGGGCGAGGTAGTCATTAGGCTGTTTCGGTTTCACTTCCAGCCAGCCGTGCCGCTTCGCGTGGTGCATGGCGTCGATCGGCTCGAAGAGCGCCTTCGACGGCATGCAGCCGGCGTTGATGCAGAGTGAGGCGTGATCGGCGTTGTCGCCCATGAAAAACAGAACGCGCGCCCCGTTTTTGCAGGCCAACCGCGCCGCCGTGAAGCCGGCCGAGCCGCCACCGATGACTGCGATCGTTTTCATTCTATCGGGCGACGTTCAATGGCTCTCGCGTCTTTTGAAAACGCGCAGAAAAAAAAGAGCGAAGGCAAAAGCACGAGCGCGGCACGTCTAACGATCATTTCTTCACGAGCGCCTTATCCAGGACTTCGATCACTTTCTCCGCGTCCAAACCCTGGACGTAACCAAATTGCCCGAGCGGTTCCGCATCGGGATCGAGCACGATGACGGTCGGGAATCCTTCGATTCCGTATTTCTGCGCCAGTTTCTTGTTCGCCGCGCGCTGCTCGGCCGAGAGGTTTTTCCTCCGCGGAAAATCCACTTCCAGGAGAACGAGATGGTTCGCCGCATAGTCACGAAACTCCGGTTTCGCGAAGACCGCCTTCTCCAGCATCATGCAGGGCGGACACCAGTCCGAGCCGGTGAAATTGATCAGGAGCAACTTATTTTCGGAACGCGCCTGCGCTTTCGCGGCCTCGAAGTCGGTTAGCCAATGCACCTTCTCGTCGACTGGCGCCTTCTGGTCGGCTGCCAGCTTCTCGTCGACCGGCGTTTTTTTCTCCGTGACTGGAGCAGCTTTCTTTTCGCCGCAGGCCACGCAGAGCAGCGCGATCGCCAGCCAGGAAACGAGCGAGTATTTCAATTTCATTGGGCAACCCATTCCTACTCTGACCCGGCGCAAAAGTCGCGCTACGGATAGCGTTTGTTTCCGTCGCGATCCTGGGCGAACTCGCTCATTTGGACTTCACGGTCCGAGCGTCGGAGGGGGCGTTCACTTTTTTCTGCTGCTTGATCCAGTCTGCGATCATTTGAAACTGCGAGCCGTCTTCCGCGCGTTCCTCGCCCTCTAGAAAGGTGGCGTAGTTGTGCCCGCCGCCGGCGAGCATGGAATTTGTTGCCACGCGGTACTTGCGCGCAGGATCGAGTGGCTCGTCGCCGACGCGGACTTCTGAGACGCGCTTGTCATCGTGAGCAAAGCGCACTCCGCTCACTTGAATCATGCCGCCGACTTTGCGCTGCGGATCGTCGGTGTAAGCGTTCTCGACCGCCTGCTCGAGAATCGCGCGCACCTGCGTTCCGGTCAGTTTCATCGTCACGACTTTGGATTCGTGCGGAACCAGATTGCGTAAGTCTGCCGCGGTAATCGGCCCGGCCGGAATGGCCACGCCGTAGCCAACTCCCGGAAGCAACGCGATGTCGGATTTGGTCTCGGTGCGCAGGATATCGGCAAACAAAGAATCGGCCGGAGATTGCTCATCGCGTTTGCGCGGTTTGGCCCCGCCAATGGTTTGCGCACGGATGATCGGCGACGCGGCTTCGCCGAGCGACTCTTCCAGTTTTGCTTTGAAAGGCGCGGTGATGTCCGTGATCAACTTCGCCGTTTTCGAATCGGAACCGATCTGGTCGTGATCGAGCAGGATGAGTTTACTCTCGTGCCGAACGATTTTTCCGTTCGAGACCGTGAGATCGAGCCGGCCGAGATCGGAGCCGTGCGCGCCGGCCTGGACGATGATCGTCTCTCCCTCTTTAATCGCTGGATAGACCCGATTGTGACTATGGCCGCCAACGATGATGTCGATGCCGGGCACGCTCTGCGCGAGCTTGATGTCGGCGCCGAGCCCGTAATGGGTGAGCGCGATGACGATCTCCGCGCCTTCCTTCCGCATCTTCGGCACGAACTCAGCCGCGACCGGCGGGATGTCGCGAAACTCCAGCTCGGCGACATTCTTCTTTGCGGTCGTTAGGGGAGTGTTCGGATAGGCCAGGCCGAGAATCCCGACCTTCACGCCGCCGATCTCGCGGATGAGATAGGGTTTCGTGAAAAGCTCGCCCGTTTTCCGATCGCGCACGTTGGCTGCGAGAATGGGGAAGCGCGCTTCGCCCGCCAGTTCCCGCAATCTTGCCGCGGTGAAATCGGGCTCATGGTTGCCGATCGTCATCGCGTCGTACCCGAGCGCGTTCATGATTTGCAGCACCGCTCCGCCTTTCGTTTCGTCGGCGATCATGGTGTCGCCGATCGCGTCGCCGGCATCCAAAAGGAGAACATTGGCGTCGCCGTCGGCGCGGACCTGCTTGATCGCAGTCGCGAGACGATCCATGCCGCCGATTGTTTTGCCCGCGAGGTCGCCCTCCCAGCCGCGCCACGCCTCGATGTGGCCGTGGATGTCGTTGGTATGCAGGATGGTGATCATTTTTTCCGGCGCCGCCCCGATCGCGTTCGCGCTCAGCAGCGCACCGATCGCGAGCGCGAATCGCAGCGGGGAAGCGGTCATATGCCGCTCTTGATGTAGCTCCAGCCCGCTTCCTGTTTGCGCACCACTTCGGCCACGCCGGAATCGGTCGTGGTCGCGAACGGGACGAGCTGGTCTTTCGTTACGTTTTTCTTCTTCATCGTGTTTTCACAGGCGGCGAAGACGACACCGGCCTCGCTCAGCTTTTGCATCCGGTCGGTGAGTTTGTTGTCTTTCGCGAGCAGCATGCCGAGGCCTTTGCTGTGCGCGACGACTTCGATCTCGGTCCCATCGCCGAGCGATTTGCGCAGGTTTTCGACGTTGTTCAGAACGCCGGTCCACTGCTCGCTTCCCTCCATCGTCACTTCGAAGAGGACACGGTGGGCTTTGCTGGACGCGGTGTTTTCAGTTTGTGCATTCATGGTGGTGAGCGCGAGCGCGCAGAGCGCCGCGGCAAGGATCCTTTTCGTTAGTCTGTTCATGTTTTTTTGATGGGTTCGTTCTTGTTCAGGTAAAGGCTTTCCAGTTTTGGGCGATGACAAAGACCGCGACCGCGAGGACAAACCACGCGAACCAGGAGCGCAGGCGCTCGGCTTCGATCTGGTGAGCGAATTTTCTCCCGGCCAGCATGCCCACGATCGCGAGGGCGAGAAACATTCCCGCCACGCCCCAGTCAAAATGCTCCCGGCGTAAATGGCCGAGCAATCCCGCGGCCGAGGTGACAGTGATGACGACAAGCGAGGTGGCGATGGCGCGTTTTAACGGCACGCGCGCCAGGAAAATCAGTGCCGGCACAATCAGGAACCCGCCGCCGACTCCGAGAAAACCGGTGAGTCCACCGACGGCAAGCCCGGTCGCGGTGCAGGCGAGCCAATGGCATTCGGCGGGTGTCTCCGCGGATTGATCGGGCCGCGGACGAAACATGCGGAGCGCGACCACGATCATGAGTCCGGCAAAAATCAGAAGCAAAACGGGCGACGAAACCAGGTGTGTCAGTTGCGATCCGGCGAGCGCGCCGAAGACTCCGGTGATGCTAAAAAGAAGCGCGGCCTTGCCGTGCACATGTCCGCTGCGCGAGCCGAGAATGCTGCCGAACAGCGTCGTCCCGCCGACCACCGCGAGCGACATCCCGACCGCTTCGGCGGCCGGCACCTTCGCCACATAAACCAAAACCGGCAGGGTAATGATCGAGCCGCCGCTGCCTAACAACCCGAGCGAGACGCCAATCCCAAGGGCCAGGATGAAAGCGACAACATCCAGCAACCCGACCATCCAGCCTCAGCGGTTTCCAACTTCCATCGGGGCGGACGCGACGCTGCGGACAGCGAGAATGCCAACAAGCCCGAAGATCAGGCCGGAAGCGAGGAAGGCATAGTCGTAGACGGAAACGCCGAGGCGTTCCACGACGTGATGCAGATTGAGAACGTGATGGTCGATTAATCCCTCGAAGAAGTTGAAGAGCCCCCAGCCAAGAAAGATCGCCCCGAGCATGGCTTTGCCCGAGAGGAGCGTGTCGGCGCGCTTCACGGCTTTCCAGAACAGGAACAAACCAATCGCCGTCATCGTCCAGGTAAGGGAGTGAAACATCCCGTCCCAGAACATGTTGATCTCGATATTGGCGATTGAAGTCTTTGGGATCCGGCCAGTGACCATGCTGTGGAACTGCAGGAGTTGGTGAAAGAGAATGCCATCGACGAACCCTCCCATGCCGATGCCGAGAAAAATTCCGGCGCTGACCAGTGCGCTAACGCTGCGATCTTTACTTGTCTTATTCATGAGGAGCCTGATTTGGTTTTTTGATTGCGGGACGAATTCCAATCGCCGCAGGGATGAGCGCGGCGGCGATCAGCAAAACTGGGAAAGGGGCCAGGACTGCGGCGAGCGTCGGCCAGAAGTGACCGTCAAAAATCCCGGCCCGGATCTGATGCGCGAGTTCGGTGTCGCACATGGTGCAGGCAAGATTCGCGACCGCGGCCAAACCGTTCATGCCTAACGACGCCTCCGCGCCTGTTCGTGAGCTTCTGCCGGGTCGTTGGTGGGATGAAAATCGCCCCGCAAAAGTCGCAGCGCAGTGCGTTCCTCGTCGATCTCGGAGGCGGTGCGGACACCGGCCTTGCGAAAGAACGGCACCGGCGGGCACCAGCCCTGAAGCGCATGCTGCAGAAGGAAGCCAGACACCACCGCCGGGAGCGCAAACCATTTCCGGTTCGCGAAAGTGCCAAGCGCCAAGCCTAACAATGCCAGGCTGGCCGCATTCGTTTCGAGCAGGCGCTCGATGTCCCATTCCCGATCCAGTTCCTCGAGTCGACGCGCGATCGCCACCGGCTGAGCGGCGCGATAACTGCGGAGACGAGAGGCCGTCGCGTGGCGGATCTTCTCGTTCACGGCCTCCGGCGAACTGCGTTCCACCCGCGTGCTGGTCGCCGGAAACAAATCTTCAAATCTCCGGATCGCTTCCATGCCCCTTCCCTAAAGCAGCGGCTTGATCGCGGCTTCGAATCCGGCGCGGTCAGCGCCACCTTGCAGGCCATCCACGATGTTGCCTTTGCGATCGATGATGAAGGTGGTCGGTAACACCTGGATGCCGCCATAGGCTTCGGAAATTTTTTCGTCACCCATCACGACTGGGTAGTTGATCCCGTATTTCTTTGCGAAGCTCGCCACCTTGGCCGTTCCGCCTTCATCCATCGAGATGCCGAGGACGACGACGCCCTGAGCGGCATACTGCTTTTGCAACGAGACGAGATCGGGAATTTCCTCGCGGCAGGGCGGGCACCAGGTGGCCCAGAAATTCAACACCACGATCTTCCCCTTGTAGTCGGAGAGCTTGACCGTTTTGCCCTCGGTGTTCTGTAACTGCCAGCTTGGGGCCACCATCTTTTTGTCCGTGGCATCGGCAGCGAAAGTCGTTAGGCAAGAGCCCAGGATCACGGCGCTGAGGGCAAGGAGTGTTTTCGTTTTCTGAATCATAAATTTTACCGAACGGTGAATTTCTCGAGGACGACGAGTCCGAGGGTGAGGAGGATGGCGAAACCGATCGCAAACGGCAGGCGCGGAACCTTGATCACGTCCGGCAGGGTAATTTTGCCGAAATCGCCCCATTTCTTCCCGGTTTGTTGCAGCCAGCCGGACATCTCGGCGTAGACGTAAGAGCCGATGACGAGACCAGCCATTCCGAAAAGCGCGTCCCAATTTCCCTGGCCGAGCGCGGCTGCAGCCGTGCCGGGGCAATAACCCATCAGCGCAAAGCCGGCCCCAAAGATGAGCCCGCCGATGATGTTTGGACCGAGCTTGGTCGGCTTGATGTGCAGATTCACTTTGGCTGCCTGATGCAGCGCGTAGATCCCGATCATGCCGACGATGATCGCGCTGAGCATGATCTTAGCGACGGTCCAGTCTTGGAGAAGCAACTGGCCGATCAGGATGTTGAATTTCGCCGCGCCGCCTTTTTGCAAAAGGAAACCGAAGGCCAGGCCCGCGATGAGCGCGAGGATGAGTTTCGCCGGAGGCGCGATGGCCGCTTCCGGCTTTGAGCTGCCTTTTTTTACTGCAGAGCCAGGATCAATCATAGGAGATAAAGCGGGTAGGCGACGGCGATGCCGCCGATGAAAAAGCAGATGACGGAAATCCACGAGCCGACGTTGAGTTGCAGGGTGCCGCTGATCCCGTGCCCGCTCGTGCAGCCGCCGGCGAAGCGCGCGCCGAAGGCCATCAGGATGCCGCCGAGAAGCCCGAGGCCCGCGTGCAGCGCGAGGGATTGCTCGCCAAAGCGCGCGATCCAAAACGGCGGGAGCCAGCGATTCGTGAATTCGCCGCCGGTCATGGCCGCGATGAAAGCGCCAGCCACCGTCCCGATGACGAGCACGGTTTCCCAGCCGATCTTCGGCGGGTTATCTTTGTAATAGTCGAGCGAATCGGTGTGACGCCGCGCAGAAGATCCGGCCGATGGCGCCCGGCCACGGTCGCGTAAAAGGAGGAGGCGCCGATTGGTTTGTCGGCGAAATAAAACGTCAGCCAGCTCAGGACGCCGATGCCCGCGCCCGACGAGATACGGTGACCAGGCCGGACCGGGAAAATTCCGCGCGTCGACGCGCGGATCAGCCGCAAACGCGACCGTCGGCGCAAACATCAGAACGAAAATAAAGAGCCGTCTCATTTCTTGATCTTTCCTTCCACTTTGAAGCCCGCTTTTTTCCAGGCCTGCCAGCTCCCGGGCACGTTGTGCACGTCGGTGAAGCCTTCTTGCTTCAGCATGCTGGTGGCGAGACTCGCGCGGTAGCCACTGTCGCAATAAACCGCGGTCGGTTTTTTCTTGGAGAATTTCGCGGCCTTCTCACGGATCTCCGGGAGGAACAAATGGTGCGCGCCGGGAATGTGGCCGCCCTTCCATTCATCCGGCGTCCGCACGTCGAAGATCTGGATTTTGCCGTTCACTTTCTTCAAGTCGTGCACGCTCATTTGTGGCACGCGTTCGATCTCGAACCCGGCGTTGTCCCAGGCCTTCATCCCGCCCACGAGGTAACCGGCGAAGTTCGTGTAGCCGGTGCGAATGAAATATTTCACGATGCTCTCCAGGCCGCTGTCTTTCTCGAGCACGAGAAGGATCGGCTTGGCCGGATCGAGCAACCATCCGGCCCAGATCGAGAGCATCGGCGAGCCGCCAATGTTCAGCGCGCCGCCAATGTGACCGCCACCGAAACCAAGCATGGTGCGTGTGTCGATGAGCACGTTGTCCTTGTCCGCGACCGCTTCCTTAAAAGCTTTCGGCGGCAGACCCGGCACGCGCGGCAGGTTGCCGATGATCTCCGGACCTTTCGCGTTGATCTTTTTCATCCGCGGATAGTAGGTCGGGACGGGCGGCGCGGTGCCGAGCGCGTAGTCGGTGAATTCCTTCAAGTCCTCGAACTGCAGGAAGGGATTCGAATCGCGCTCGTAGCCGATCGTGCTCTGGAGACGATCGCCAATGTCCGCACCGCAGGGCGAACCCGCGCCGTGCGCCGGATGAATCATCACGCTGTCCGGCAGCTTCAGAAAATAATCGCGCAAGGTGTGGAATTGCTGCTTGGCCAACTTTTTCGATTCACCTGATCCGAGCAGATCGGGGCGACCGGCCGAGCTCACAAAAAGCGAATCGCCCGTCAGCACGCCCCACGGTTTTTTCTCGCGGTCTTTCTCGGCCAGCTCGTAGCTCATGTGCTCGGGAGTGTGACCCGGCGTGTGCCGCGCGGTGATGACGGTGTCGCCAAGGGTAAACGTATCGCCGTCCGTCACGGCCTCGGTATCGAAGCCGTAGCGCGCGCCGCCATCGTGGCTGGCGAAAATCTTGGCCGAATCCACCCGCGCGCAGAGCTCGCGCGCGCCGCTCATGAGGTCGGCGTGGATGTGCGTTTCGAAGATGTGCGTGATCGAGAGATTATTCTCCCGCGCCATCTCGAGATATTTGTCGACGTCCGGCGTCGGATCGAAGACCGCGGCCACCCCTGTGCCGTCGTCGCCCACGAGGTAGGAAAGCTCCGCGATTCCGTCGGTCTGTATGCGTTCGAAGATAAGTGACATTAGTTAATACCTCGTTGTTTTGGCTGCTGGTTGCGGTTGCTGTTGTGTGGAAAAAATTCGAGTCAAAACAGTGGCCGCGACGCCGACCACATAGGGCGACCACGATTTTTTCCTTAGCGGATTATCCATCATTTCCTTCCGGTAAATTAGTCTCGGCAGCTGCGGAACCGGATCTCCATATCCGCATTCGCTTACAGCTATTTAATCATCGTTCGGCGCGGGCCGACTGGTCCTTTGGAATCTCCGCCGGATCGGTTTTCGAAGAATTTGCGTTCGTCCCGCTGGAGGTGAGAAAGAAGAGCGTTCCCATGACGGCGCCGTAGATGGCCCCGCGCCACCAGGTCGAAGTCAGGGGGCAGGCGCCGGAACTGCACTGGCCGAAATAGCCGAGGGCGGCTCCGAGGAGGGCGCCGATAAAAATGGGCAGATAGCTGTAAATGACAAAGCCGAACGGTAGTTTCATATTCAATTTCGAGTTTGGATCCTTCTGATAGTGTAATAGTATATATCGATGTAGTAGTATGAAGCGCGTGTCTCCGAAGTCAAAAAAAAGACGGATTTTCTCCCCCCAGGCCCTCCAGTTTGTCGCCGGGCGGTTCCGCGTCCTCGGTGAGCCGTTGCGCCTGACCCTCCTGGTCGCGCTGGAAGAGGGCGAAAAAAACGTCACCGAACTGGTCGAGGAAACGGGCGCGACCCAGGGGAATGTCTCGAAACACCTCGGGATTCTGAGCGAGGCCGGGATGGTCGCCCGGCGCAAGGAGGGCCTGAAGGTCTTCTATTTTATCTCCGACCCGCAGATCATCGAGCTTTGCGACCTGATGTGCGCCAAGCTGGAGCAGGAATTCAGCACGAAGTCGGCCCACTTCCGCTGAACACCGGGCGACCGACGGAGTCGTTAGGCCGTTTCCGCGTCGCCTTTCGATCCCTCGTGGTAGTGGATGACCTTGATTTTCTCCAGGGTCACGAGGCCGCCATTCATCATCTCGTCGAGGAACGGGAGGAGCGATTTCACCTTTTCCTCCGTGTCGACGATTTCGATCACGATCGGCAGGTCCATCGAGAGCCGGAGAATCTTCGCCGTGTGCACGCGACTAGAAGCCCCGAAACCCATCGGTCCGCGGAGCACGGTCGCGCCCGCGAGATGGAGTTCGCGGGCCTTGAGCACGATCGCTTCGTAAAGCGGCTGATGCCGCCAGCGATCGCTTTCGCCGAGGTAGATGCGGAGGAGAGTAGCGTCTTCCGGAAGTTGCATTGTGTTTTCGCCTAACGAGGCAGTAAAAGAAGCGCGGCACTCCGGCCCAGCCAGACCGCGACGAGGCAACATACGAGCGAAAGCACGGAATTAAGCCCGGCTCGCAGCCAATCGCCGTCCCGCGCCAGTTCGAGCGTTTGCAGGCTGAAGGAGGAGAACGTGGTGTAGCCGCCGAGGATCCCGATCATGACGAATTGCCGCACCCGCGGCGAGACCAGGAATGATCCGCCCGGATCGGTCATACCCGCAAAAAATCCGATCACGAACGAGCCGGTTACGTTCACAAACAAAGTTCCGAGCGGGAAAGTCTCGCCCATCCGATCGGCCACCAGGCCCGAGGCCCAAAAGCGGGCGCCGGTCCCAAGCGCGCCGCCAAACATGATCCAAAAGTAGGTGAGCATGGAAAAACTTCGACCGTTCCTTCTATATCCGAAGCAGCCGGCAGGAGTCAGCAGCGGTTCAAGTGACGAGGGCACCGCCGCAGCTGGAGCCGGCGCCGGCGGTGCAGCCAAAGCAGTGATCGCCGGTCTGGATCTCGCGATGCTCGACCTGCTCGGGATCGACGTCCCAGAGATGCATGCCGTGTTCGCCGTCGCGCCATTGCATCTTCAGCATCTGGTTGAAGTCGCAATCGAAGACTTCGCCCTGCCAGCTGATGTTGATCGTGTTGCGGCACATCAGGCCTTCGACCGTTCCCGGGTTGAAGGCGTCGTTCAGGAGCAGCATGTAATCGCCCAGCTTGTTGTTGTTTTTCAACCAGGAGGCGAAGCGCGAGACCGGCAGATTCGTGATGGTGAAGAGCTGGTTGAAGACAATTCCGAAATGCTCCTTCAGCTCGTTTTTGTATTCAGCTTCGAGTTCCGCCTGCGGGCCGGGGAGGAAGGCGCCGTTCGGATTGTAGACGAGGTGAAGCGGAAGAGCGGGATTTGTTCCGTAGCCTAACGAATTGAGAATTTGCAGGCCCTTGATGCTGCCGTCGAAAACGCCTTCGCCGCGCTGGGCGTTCACGTTCTCGGGCGAATAACAGGGCATGGAGGCGATGATTTCGACCTGGTGGCGGGCGAGAAATTCCGCGTAATCCTCAAAGCCGGGCTCGAGCAGGATGGTGAGGTTGCACCGATCGATGATGTGCCGCGGCGGAGTGAGCGATTTGAGGCGCTCGACGAAATATTTGAAGTCCGGAATCATTTCCGGCGCGCCGCCGGTCAGGTCGACCGTCGGGATGTCGGTCTTGGCCAGCCAATCGATCACGCGATCGATCGTTTCCCGGGTCATGATTTCTTTGCGCTTCGGGCCGGCGTTCACGTGGCAGTGAATGCAGGTGAGGTTGCACAGTTTGCCGACGTTGATCTGGAGGATCTCGGTCTTCGTGTGTCGGAGTGGAAGCGAGTGTTCCGCCAGTTTCCGCGCAAAACTGTTGTTTACGGTCAGGTTCATAAATGTCGCAGGAGAAGGTAGGCCCCGGCGCTGAGGAGAGCGGCGCAGGGCAGGGTGACAACCCAGGAGAGGGCGATATTGCGCATGACGCGCGGGTTCGCCTGGCCAGTCGTTAGGCCGATCCCGAAGAGCGAGCCGACCGAGACGTGCGTGGTCGAAACCGGCAGGCCGAAAAAGCTCGCGACGATGACGAGAACGCCGGTCGCGAGATTGGCCGAGAAACCCTGGCCGTGGTTCATCGCGGTAATTTTGTGGCTCATCGTTTCCGCGATCCGGCGCGAGTGGATCAGCCCGCCGATTGCCATCGTCGTTGCGACTGCGAAAAATGCCCAGCGCAGATCGAGCGCGGGCAGGAGGAGACACAGGGCTACGATTTTTGGCGTGTCGTTCAGGCCGCGCGCGAAACTCACCACCCCGGCGCTGAGAAAGTGGGCGGCATCCATGATTTGCTGCGACCCAACGCCGAGCATCGAGCCGGCATAACGTTCCCGGCAATTCTCCATTTCGTCCACTGTCAGAGTCGGCATGGGCGAGCTCGATCGCATCGTCAGGACGGAACTGGGCTGCGGTTGAGCGATGACTCGTTCCTCGCAGTCGAGGCAGATGCACCACTCTTTTTCGATCCCAAGCCCGAGGCGCGCGCTGCGCAGGAGAAAATAGAGAAACGCGCCGAGCAGAATGGCGAGCACAGGACCGAGGAGTAACGGCAGGACGAATCCCTTGCCGAGCGATGAAAAATTCACCGCGCCGCCGACCGCAACGAGACCGCCGCCGATGATCGCGCCCATCAGGCTATGGGTGGTGGAAATGGGAAAGCCGCCGCGCGTCGCGACGATGACGGTGAGGGCGGCGCCGATCGCGACCGCGAGGAGAAATTGCGGCGAGCCGACGATCGCGTCCGGGACAAGGCCTTTGCCGGAGAATTTTTTCAACAAAGCCTGCGCCAGGAAAATGGCGGTGATCGAGCCGGCGAAGGTGGTGACCGTGGCCCAGGTGATGGCGGTGCGGTAGCTCGCCGCCCTGCAGCCGAAGAGTGAGGCGACACCTTTGAAGTTGTCGTTCGCGCCGTTGGAGTAGGCGAGAAAGCAGGTCGCGAGGAAAAGAGCGAGCGCGATCATATGCGATAAGCAGGACGAAAGAAGACGCGATAAATTCCCCCGCCTAACAATCCCCCGACAATTGGCGCGATGATGTAAACCGTCAGCCAGCCGGAGCCGTTGGCGGTGAAAGGCACGCTCCGCCAGCCGGCGAGCGACGAGAAAACGCGGGGCGCGAGATCGCGCGCCGGATTTAGCCCGGCCATCGTGAGGGGGCCGATCAGGGAAATGATCAGAGTAACGGTGAGACCAATCGTGGCGGCGGTCAGGATTTGCGGGCGGGTCGCGTTCTGTTCGTCGGTCACGCAAAAAATGACGAGGACGAGGATTGCTGTCCCGACCAACTCGGCGGCGAACGCACGCCCCGCGGTCATCATCGCGCGCGCCTCAGCGGTCAGCGCCTGACCGCCCGGGTTGGGAAAATATTCGCCGAAAACCATCGCGGTCGCTTCACTCCCGGGCGCGCCGCGGACGATGTCGTGCTTCGCCTCGTAGCCGGCGATGGCGCCGCTGAAAAGGGAAAAGAGAACCGCAGCGGCGGCGAACGCGCCCAGCATTTGCACGAGGATGTAGGGAAGAACCAGCCTGAAGGGAAAGCGTGACCAGGCGGCGGAAGCGATCGTGACCGCCGGGTTGAGATGCGCGCTGCTCAACGAACCGGTGAGGTAAATTGCCGTCGCGATCCCGAGTCCCCAGACAATCGCGACCTGAAATACTCCGACCTGCGCGCCGGTCGCAACCGCGGCGCAAACGGCTCCGCAACCGAAAAAGACGAGCAGGAACGTCCCGAAAAATTCACCGACCGCCCACTTCGGCAGCGGCGCGTGCGCGACTTCGATCTCCGCGCTGACATGCGGCGGAGGCTCGGGCCGCGTGGCTCGGATCGTTTCGCTCATAGTGCGAGGCGCGCGCCTTAGCAGCAGCTTCCGCCATCGCAGCAGCTGCTCGCTTCCGTCGTCACCTTGTAATCCTGGCCTTTGGTTTCCTTCGGATGCCGCCGCGCAGTGTGCGAGCAGTCGAATGGCTTCGCCTCCGCCAATGGAATATCGGTCAGCGGCTCGACAAAATCGAAGAACTCCCGGTACGGCGCCTTTTGGTAAAGATTGTAGGTCTTGTCGCAAACCGCATAGCGCACCCCGCGCTCCATCCGGTGATTGTCGTCGTCGAGCACTTCGCGAAACGGCCCGCGGTAGATGACCGCCTGGTTGCGCTCGAAGCACGGGCCCTGCTTGCCTTTGAAAGCCTCGATCGTGAGCGAGCGAAACTCGAAACCTTCCACCGTTTGCCACGGCTGCTCGTCGCGTTTCAAAACCTGGATGCCATAGAAGCCGGCGTCGCTGAACGCCTGCAGAAATCCTTCCTCGGTCAGCGCGCCCGAGATGCAGCCGCTCCAAAGTTCCGGATCGCTCTGCAAATGTTCCGGCACTTCTTCGTCCGAAACGATGTCGGAGATGACCGCGCGGCCGCCCTTTTTCAGGACCCGGAAAATTTCCTCAAACAACTGCCGCTTCGACTTCGACTCCACGAGATTCAACACGCAATTAGAGACAACGACGTCGACTGAATCGGTCGCGACCAACGGATGTTTCACCCGCAATTCATGGGCGAGTTCGTCCGCGCGCATGAAGGACGCTGCGTCGGTGATCGGCCGCGCCTGCAATTCTGCATCCAACTTTTCCAAATCGAGCGCCAGGTCCTGGATCCGGCCTTTGCGGAACTCGACGTTGCTGTAACCGATTCGCTCCGCCACGATCGGCGCGTTGGTGCGGGCGACATTCAGCATCTCGTCCGTCATGTCGATCCCGATGACTTTCCCGCTCTGCCCCACGACCTGGGCCGCGATGAAGCAGATCTTGCCGGTGCCGCTCCCGAGATCGAGCACGGTCTCGCCTTCGCGCAGATATTTGCTCGGGTCGCCGCAACCGTAATCGCGCTCGATCACTTCCTGCGGGATGACTTTGAGGTATTCGGGATTGTAGTCGACCGGGCAACAGAGCTTCGCCTCGGCGGCTTTGGCTCCGGCGGCGTAGCGTTCCCGGACGGCGGTTTCGGCGTTGATCGTGCTCATGTGGATGAAATGGAGTCGTTGGTTAATCGGTTCCGACGCGTAAGAGGATCCTGCGGCCGGAAAAATTCCCGCGTCCCCAAGGTCCTCCGCATTTTGCTACGCCCGGCATACGGGAAAGGATGCCGCCCCGCAAGATTTTATAGGCTGGCCGCCACGTTCCGGCCGGTGCCCTTTGCCGCCAAAACCCTCTCAGCGCGAACAAAGTTTGAACGAGACCGCCTCGTGTGAGACTAAGTAAGCCGTGAGATCCCGCCTCGCATCGCGCCTTGCTCGCCTCGTGATCGTCCTGTTGACCGTCGTGGCGTGGTTCGTTGCGTCCGATCATTGCGCGCTGGCCGCCGTTTTGCTGCAGCCCACGGCCACAGCGCCGGCGGCCCAGGAATCCTGCCCCGGCCATTCGCAGTCGGAGAAAAAGCAGAGTTCCAGCGAGTTGCCCTGCTGTAAGACGCTCACCGCGACGACGGCAACGGCAAAAATCACGACGGGTTATCACGCCAGCCAGTTTGTCCTGCAGCCGTACTTCGCGGCTGATTTCCAACCGTTCGTGACTCATCCCGAGAAGCCGCTGCTTGAGCTCGATACCGGGCCGCCAGACCTGCGGACCTTCGCGGAATCTGTCCTGCAGCGGAGCCTTCTCGCTCACGCTCCGCCCCTTTTGGGCTAACGACCTGCCGCTCGCTTGCAGCGAGTGCCGCGGGCCGCTCTTTACGTGCCTCGATGGCGTAGTGCCGTCGTTAGGCGCGTTCTCTCTGCCCAACTCGCACCTGAATTTTTTTATGACTGATAAATTTCCGAATCAAACCAGCCGAACGATCGCGGCCCTGCTCAGCACGGCTGCGCTCACGCTGGCGGGCTGCGCCGTGACCCTGCCGCCCGGGCCCGCTTTGAACCCGGCCGATCCCAGCGCGCTGGCAGCCGCGACGGCGCCATTGCGGCCGACGCTCGTCGCCACCTCCCGCACCTATCTTTCCCCGCACGCCGACGATCGCGAACAGAAGGCCAAACAAATGGACATGAGCAAGACGAAAGACGGCACGATGTCACACGACATGCCGGGCATGTCCCATCAAGGTCATGATATGAGCAGCATGCAGCCCACTCCGGTGCCGGAACACGCTGCGGCCACGCCTGCCGGCGCCGACTATTTCACCTGCCCGATGCACCCCGAAATCCACGCATCGAAACCCGGCCAATGTCCGGAGTGCGGGATGACGCTGGTCAAGAAATCCGGCGCAGCGGAAGGAGCACAGCCATGATGCGGCCCTTGCTCTTATCACTCGTCGCGATGCTCGCCGCCGGCTGCGCGACTCCGAGCGGCTCGCTCAATCGCGTCCAGGAAACGATCGGCGCGCGCACCGGCAAGCGCGTGCATTGGAACCGTGGCGGCCCGGAAGCCGCGCAGATCGAGCAAGGCCTGCAGTCAATTTTGCGCCGGCAATTGACGGCGGGCAGTGCGGTCCAAATAGCGCTCCTCAATAATCGCGACCTGCAGGCGCGCTTCGAAGAAATCGGGATCGCGCAGGCCGATGTGATTGAGGCGGGACAGATCAGCAACCCGAATTTCTCGGCCAGCGTCCGGTTTCCAAACCGACCGCCATCCGGGACGAACATCGAGTATGCGATCGCGCAAAATTTTCTCGATCTGCTCGTTATGCCTTTGCGCAAGCGAATCGCCAACGCGCAACTCGCGCAGACGGAAATTCACGTCGCTGATGAAGTCTTAAAGCTGGCGATGGAGGTGAAGATCGCTTTTTACACCGCGCAGGCGCGTCAGCAGTTGCTCGATCGGCTTCGGGTCATCACCGAGACGAACGAAGCCGCGGCGGAATTTGCCAAACGTCTGCACAACGCCGGCAACACGAGCGACCTGGAATTGGCCAACCAGCAGGGCAGCTACGAACAATCGCGACTCGAAGTGGCGCAGACGGAGCTGCAAGTCCGGCGCGACCGCGAGCGGCTCAATCGCCTGCTCGGTCTCTGGGGCTCGCAGACCAGCTGGACGATGGCCGATCATCTGCCGGAGCTACCGGGCAGCGAAGGCTCGCTCCGCAATCTGGAATCGCGCGCCATCGCGCAGCGACTCGATCTGCAAGCCGCCCGGATGCATCTCGACCTCGTCGGACATTCGCTCGCCCTGCGCACCAAGACGCGATACGTCCCGGCGGAGATCAAGATTGGCGTCAATACCGAGAGAGAAACCGATGGCACGCGTCTGACAGGGCCGACCCTCGATCTCGAACTGCCGATTTTTAACCAGGGCCAGGGCGAGATCGCAAAACTCACGGCGCAATATCGTCAGGCGCAGCGCGAGTTGGAGTCGATGGCGATTAACATTCGATCCGAAGTGCGGGAAGCACGCGACCAGCTGGTCGCGGCGCGCGATCTCACGTCATTTATCGGGAAGAAGCTCCTTCCCACACAACAGCAAGCGCTCAATCTCACCCTCCAGCAATACAACTTCATGCTCAAAGGCGCCTACGACTTGTTACTGGCGAAGCAAAACGAAGTCGCGGCAGAGCGCAGTTACATCGAAGCCTGGCGCGACTATTGGATTGCGCGCGCCGAATTGGAGCGCGCCGTCGGCGGCAGTTTGAGCGGCAAAACTTATCTCGATCAAAGCAAACGCTAGGAACACACCATGATCACACGACGAAAATTTTTCTCCGGCGCGGCAGCGCTCGTGGGCGCATCCGCTCTCGCGCAACGCATCGCTGGCGGAACCCAGTTACTCGCAGCGCAAACTCCGGGAATGCCGGCCACCGGAAGCCGGGTGAATTACCACCCGGTCGTCACGCCTAACGGAGCAACCCTTCCCTGGGTGATGAAAGGTGGAGTGAAGGAATTCCATCTCATCGCTGAACCCGTGAGGCGCGAATTTGCTCCCGGCATGATGGTGAACTGCTGGGGTTACAACGGGCAGAGCCCCGGGCCGACCATCGAAGCCGTGGAAGGCGACCGGGTTCGCATCCTGGTGACAAACAAGCTCCCCGAGCCGACCACGGTGCACTGGCACGGTTTCATTTTGCCTAACGGAATGGACGGCGTCGGCGGCGTAACTCAGAAACACATTCCGCCAGGCGAGACTTATGCCTACGAATTCCCGCTCGTGCAGCACGGCGCGCAGATGTATCACCCGCACTCCGACGAGATGACGCAGATGGCGATGGGGATGGAAGGGTTCTTCATCATCCATCCCAAGGACGGTTATCCCGAGCCGGTCGACCGCCATTTCCTCATCTTCCTCCAGGAATGGGCGATCGAGCCGGGCACTTTCACGCCTAATCCGAATGTCATGACTGACTTTAATATCTTCACCTTCAACAGCCGAGCCTGGCCGGGGACCGACCCGCTTGATCATTAAACGAAACGAGCGCGTCCGGATCAGTTTTGCCAACCTCAGCATGGATAGTCATCCGATTCACTTTCACGGACACCGCTGGTGGGTCGTGGAAACGGACGGAGGCCAGATTCCCAAGACCGGCTGGTGGCCGGAAGCGACCGTCAATGTGCCGCCTGGCACCACCCGTACGGTTGAGTTCATCGCCGATAACCCCGGTGACTGGCCGGTGCATTGCCACAAGAATCACCACGCCATGAACGCGATGAGTCACGACGTGCCCAACGTCATTGGGGCCAGTCAGAAAGGTGTCGCACAAAAGATCGGCAAGCTCGTCCCCGGTTACATGGCGATGGGGGAAAAAGGAATGGGCGGCATGTCTGAAATGGCGGAAATGATGCCCGGCCCCAGGAACACTCTTCCGATGATGACCGGCACCGGTCAGTTCGGCCCGATCGAAATGGGCGGCATGTTCACGATCATGAAAGTACGCGACGGAATCACTAGTTATGAGGATCCTGGTTGGTACCAAAATCCGCCCGGCACGGTGGCGTCATCGATTACTGGTTCTGATTCGCCTAACGAAAAGCCAAAAGAGCACATGCACCACGACCACCCATGAAAGTTTTCCTGACCAATTACTCAGTCGCTTTCCTCTCTTGCGTCTACCTCGCCTTTTCGGCGACTCCCACTCAGGGCGCGACCACCGCGCCCGATCCAGCCGCCATCGCGGCGGTCGCCCAAAAGTTTCACGAGGCGCTTGCGGCTGGTGAGCCAGACCTGGTCATGTCCCTGCTGCTCCCGGACGCTTTGGTTATCGAGGGTGGAGTCGTGCAAACACGCTCCGAATATGAGCGGGAGCACCTGGGCGCAGATATCGCGTATGCGCGCGCCGTGCCCGGGAAACGGCTTAAGGTTATTTTCCGGCAGGAGGACGGTGTCGCGTGGGTCACGAGCACTTTCCACGTGGCGGGTAAGTTTGAGGGCCGGCCAGTGAATAGTTTCACGGCTGAAACCATGATCATGACCCGGACATCTGCGGGGTGGCGAATTCAGTCCGTGCACTGGTCGAGTCATAAGGCGTCAACGAACTAGGAGCAGGCCGTTTCAGAAACCCGGCGGCGGTTTGACGATCTCACCGCCGAACCGTAGTCTCGCGGCATGCTCTTTGCGCTCGGCCGGGCCACGACAATTGTCGCGCTCTGCCTTTCGCTCGGTTTGCACTGGTTTGCCCTCCAGTCGGTCGCCTGGACGACGATGCTGGTGGCGAACGCACGGCGCGCGCCGCTCAGCGAGGCGGTAACCAGGACCTTTGACGGATCGCATCCGTGCGATCTCTGCGACGTGGTCTCGGCCGGGAAAAAGTCGGAGAAGAAATCCGAAGTCCTGCCGACATCGGCCAAGATGGATCTCATTTGCACGACGCGCAGAGTGCTTTGCTCGCCGCCGTGGACTGATTACGATTTTGCTGCCCTGCGCTTTTCGCTGGTGGAGCGCACTCTCGCGCCTCCCGCGCCACCTCCGCGCGGCATTCTTGCCTGACTAACTTTCCTTAGTCTCGACAGCACCGGCACGGTTCCGGGCTGCCGTCTTCTGCAAGAATCTCAATCGGGGTGTGCCTAATTCGGCCAACCCCATTCCATGAAAGGAAACCGATCTTGAAAATAATTGTCTCTCTTTGTTTTTTAGGCGCGTGCGTTCTCTCGCTTCCGGCGCGCGCCTGTGATTTGTGCGGTTGTTATACGCCGCAACTCGAAACGCTTTCTCCACTCCAGGCCGAAGCGGCCCGGTCCTGGACGAGCGGGTTCTACGGCGCGGTCGCCGAGCAGTTCACGCACTTCGGCACCCTGCAACTCGAGGGGCACGAAGTGCCGAATCCGACCGATCAACACCTCGATAGCTCGATCACGCAGTTGATCGGTGGTTACAGCTTTAACAGCCGCTTCGCCGTGCAGGTGAACGTTCCGTTAATCTACCGATCGTTCCAGCGGCCGGAAGGTTTCGTAACCGATCGCGGGACGGAATCCGGGCTCGGCGATGTCTCGCTCCTCGGGAAGTTTGTTTTGTTCCAAGTCGCAAAAGGCGCCGGACGCGATGTGAATTTTGAGGATCCAAAATCGCCGCGGATGGAGGTGAAAGAGCCAAATTTCACCGTTTCCGGCGTCTTGCTTGGGGGAGTAAAATTCCCGACCGGCGACAGCAGCCGAATCAAAGAGGAGTTCAACGAAATCGAAGTGGAAGGCGCGCCGGAAAGCGGGATTCACGGCCATGACCTGACGTTAGGCACCGGTTCCTACGACGGGATTTTCGGCGGGCAGGTCGCACTCCGTTACGAGCGCTTCTTTTTCCAGCAGGACGTACAATTCACCCTGCGCGGAGACGGGCTGCACCAATACCATTTCGCGAATGATCTCTCGTGGAGTGGTGGTCCGGGCTACTATTTCCTGCGTCACGAGAACGCTGTCGTCGGCTTGCAGGCGCTGATCTCCGGCGAATACAAGGACGTCGATCGCTTTCGCGGGAAGGCGGCGGAAGACACTGGCATCACCTCCCTCTTTGCCGGCCCGCGCCTGAGCGCATCGTTAGGCAAGGTCAGCGCGGAAGTCGCGGTCGAAATTCCCCTAACGATCAATAACACCGCCCTCCAGGCGGTGCCCGATTACCGAATCAGCGGTGCGCTTTCCGTTCACTTTTAAGGGCTCGGCAAGGTGCGGCCGACGACCGACACGATGGTGGCGACTAACTCGGCCGGTTCCACCGGCTTGGAGACATGCGCGGAGAAGCCGGCCAGCAACGCCCGCGTTCTATCTTCCGAGCGGGCAAACGCGGTGAGCGCAATCGCCGGGGTTTTGCGGCCCCTCGCTGATTCATGCTGGCGCAGTTTCCGAAGAAACTCGTAACCGTCCACCTCTGCCATCCCGATGTCGCTGATCAGGACATCGGGAGAATGCTCTTCGATCGAGCTGAGCGCTTCCGCCGCGGAGGCCGCGAGGACGACTTCCGCTTCGCAATTTTCCAGCATGCGCCGCAGGAGTTCGCGCGCATCGCGTTCGTCGTCGACGGCCAGGATCTTGAGGCCCGCAAGGTCGGTGCACTTTTGGTAGGCCGGCGCCGCGCTCTCCGTTCTGGGGTGACGCCGTTCCGTCGGATCGACATGCGCGTGCATCACTTTGATCGGCAGACTAACGATAAAGGAAGTGCCCTGGCCGCGACCCGCGCTTTCCGCGCGGATGGAGCCGCCGTGTAACTCGGCTAATTGTTTCACAATCGCCAAGCCAAGGCCGAGGCCGCCGTGTTGGCGGTTGGTCGAGGCGTCGGCCTGGCGGAAACGATCGAATACATACGGCAGAAATTCCGGATCGATGCCTTCACCGGTATCGGCCACGGTGATTTCGATATGCGAATTTACTCGTTCCAACCGGACCTGCACTTTTCCACCGCGGCGGGTGAACTTGATTGCGTTCGAGAGCAGGTTCCAAATGATCTGCTGCAGCCGGCCCGGATCGCCCGAGATCGGGCCCGCCAGCGGGTCGAGGATTTTTTCAATCCGGATCCCTTTCGCTTCCGCCGCCGGTGAGACTGTTTCGATGGCGGCGTTGATCGATGTGCCCGGTTCGAGGTGCTGCACGTCGAGGCGCAGCTTGCCGGAGATGACGCGGCTCATGTCGAGCAGGTCTTCGATTAGTTGCGTCTGGATGCGGACATTGCGATCGATCACTTCGATCCCTTCCGCGACCAGTTTTCGTTCGTCGCCCCCGCTCTTGATCAACTGGGTCCAGCCGAAAATCGCGTTCAGCGGAGTCCGCAATTCGTGGCTGAGAGTGGCGAGAAATTCATCCTTCATCCGGCCGACGTGCTCGGCTTCGGCCCGGGCCGCGCGCTCGGCGACGAGGAGGCGCTCGCGCTGTTCCTCCGCGAACTTGAGCTCGGTGATGTCCTGGGTCACGCCGATGAGGCGGCGGGTTCCGCGATCCGGCCCCGCGACGAGGCGGCCTCGGGCCGAGATCCAATGCGAATCGCCATCCGGCCACTTCACCCGGTATTCCACGGCGTAGCTTTTGCCGTGCCCCACGGCCTCCTGCACGGCGGCTTCGACTGCGGCGCGATCGTCGGGATGAATCAAATCCAAATGCGTCGCGTAATCGAAGGGCGCCTCTGGCGGCAGACCGAAGTTGGCCTTGCAGCCTTCGGACGCGGTGAGTTCCATTTTGCCCACATCCAACTGCCAGGTCCCGAGCTGGCCGGCTTCGAGCGCGAGAGATAATTGTTCGCGCCTTTCCTGCAACGCTTCCGCGGCGCGATTCTGGTCTTCCACGTCGGTGTTGGTGCCGAACCAGAGTGTGATCTGGTTTTCCTGGTCCCGAAAAGGCGCGACGCGGGTGAGAAAGCGGCGGAATTTTCCGTCGGCACCCTTGATCGGAAACACCATGTCGAAAGGCTCTCCATTCGCGATCGAAGCCTGCCAGCGGGTGAGCACCTTGGGGAGCTCGACTGGGTCGTGCACGCTCTGCCATCCCCAACCCTCCATCTCCTGCGGTGTAGTGCCGGTGTATGCGTACCAACGCTGGTTGTACCAAAAAATCCAGCCCTCTGCGTCGGCCATCCAGGCCAGTTGCGGGATGCTGTCGGCAAGCTGCCGGAATCTCGCCTCGCTCTCGCGCACGGCGGCTTCGGCTTCCTTGCGTTCGGTAATGTCGATCACCGTCCCATACATGCGCACCGGCGCGCTCTTCTCGTCGCGCACGACTTCGGCATGAGGAACGACCCACCGGATTTCGCCGTCGGCCCGCCGAATCCGGCACTCGATCTCCCACTTGTTCGAGCCGGCGAGAGCGGCCTGGAAAGCTTCGTCCGCCCGGCTCCGATCCTCCGGCAGGACATGCTCCAGAAATATCTCGTAGGTCCATTCCGGGAGAAGCGTTTCGTAACCGAAAATCTGATCGTGCTCGAGCGAACGCCAGGCACGGTTGGTCGCGAGGTCGAGATCCCAGGCGCCGATCCGCCCCGCTGCCAGGCTAAAGCGGAGACGCTCTTCGCTCCGTTCCAGTTCGAGGGAAATCTGGCGGCTCTCTTCCTGCGCGTTGACCCGGTCGGTAATATCCAGGACCACGCCCGGTAAGCGGAGCGCTCTGCCTGTTTCATCCCGCTCGACATTTCCTCGCGCGATGACGTGGCGCCATGAACCGTCGTTTTTGCGGATCCGGTATTCGGCGAAATAGGTCGACCCTTCCTGGATCGCCTTCGCGATCGCTGCCTCCGCCGTTGGCCGGTCTTCCGGATGGACCGCACGCAGGTACTCCTCCACTTTGCCGCCGGCTGCCGCTTCCGGCGTGACATTGAAGAAGCGCTGAAGATTTGCGTCGGCCGTCACCCGGTCTGCTTCGACATCATAGGTCCAGGTGCCGACTTCGCCCGCCACCAGGACCGAAGCGACCCGGGTCTGCGCGTCATGCAATGCGTTTTCGCGCCGCTTTTGTTCGGTCAGATCGCGGGTGCAGGTCGCGAAGTGAGCCGGCTGGCCAGTCGCCGGGTCGTCGATGCGGAAAACTTGATGCGAGACCGGGATGCGCGCGCCGGTTGTAAGATGCCGGAGGGTGAGTTCGCCCAGCCAACGGCCTTCCTTCAGCGCCGTCGGCAGAACCACCTCGCGGACAAACGCTTGCTCGTCCGAAACGAAGAAGTCGGTCGCGTGTTTTCCCATCAGCCCGGCTTTCGGAAGTCCGGCCAGATCAAGCGCGGCCGCGTTTGCCAAAAGAATGTTTCCCTCGAGGTCGAAGGCGCCGACGAAATCCGGCGAATACCGCACCGCCAGTTCAAACTCGCGCAATGCCGGGGAAATTTTTTTCAGTTTGGCCGGACGTCTTTTCCTCTGGGCAGTCGAGGCCTTCCTCCGCGCGGTGTTGGATTGTGGAGTTTGCGGCGACACTCCAGAGAATCGGCTGAGGGGAGCCGCTTAGTCGCATCGAGATCTGCGCGCGGGGCTTTCTGCTGGGGAAACGAAATGCTCCGCCGGGATGGACGGATGATTGGATCGGGTGCGCCGCTAGTTGCCAGGCTTGGCCGCCGCCGGCTTCTTCTTCGCCGCATCTTTCTCGAGCCATTTCAGCTGCGCCTTTGCGTCGCTGTCCTCTGGCTTCAATTCCAGGAGCTTTTTCAAATCGGCGATCGCCTTCTCGTCCTGGTTCAGTTTGCGATAGATGTAGATCCGGCGCCGATACGCTTCCGCGTCCTTCGGTTGCTCCTCGATCACCTTGCTGAAGTCTTCCAATGCGAGATCGTACTTCTTCAGGTTGCGATACGCGAAACCGCGTCGGGACCGGCCTTCGACATCGACTTCCCTGACGCTGTTGATTGCGACCGTGTAGTCCGCGATCGCTTTCTCCCACTTGCTTTGCAGCAGGTAAACGTAGGCCCGCAGCCGGAGGGACGCGGTGTTCCTCGGTTCCATTTCGATCGCCTTGTCCAACTCCTCCAAGGCCTCCTTGTATTTTTTGTCCCGGATAAAAGTGCGGGCGTTCGCGGTGTGCGACTTAACCGACTTTGGACTGAGCTCGATCGCTTTCGCGTCGTCAGCCTTTGATTTTTTTATGTCTCCCATCAGGCGATAGGTGAGCGCGCGATTGCGATAATTTTTCGGGTCTTTTGGCTGCTTCTCGATCGCCTTGGTGAATTCCTCGATCGCCTTGTCGTATTGTTTTTTCTTGGCGTATTTGACTCCGCGGTTGGTGTGACCACCCGGATCGCCGGCGATGGAACTACGGGCTGCTTCCACCGGGGTGGGTGCTGTGAGGAAGCCGGCGACGGCGGTGAAGAGGACGAGATGAAGGACGGTGAGCAGTTTCATGGTAGGTCGTTTGGACAAGATTTCGGCCGGTATTATTTCTAGGCTGTAGCAACGGTAAGCTTAATTTCCGAAAAAGGCGCGCCCGAAAACCCAAGGGCTGGACATATACCCCCACCCCGTATACGGTGAAGAGTGAACTCGGAAACTGTGAGCAAGTTGAAGCCGCGCCTGCGCCGTATCGCCGGGCAAGTCGCGGGGATCGAAAGGATGATCGATGAGGAGCGTTATTGCGTCGACGTTTTGAACCAGATCTCGGCCGTGCGCTCGGCCCTGGATGCCCTCGGGATCGAACTCCTGAACCGACATCTCGAGTGCTGCGTCCTCGGTCACGGCAGCGGGAGCGAGCACGCCAAGGCGAAGCCAATGAAACCGGCGGAACTGCTCGCCGAATTGCAAACAACGCTCGGGAGGTTCCTGCGATGAGCGCCGCCACCGAGACAAATACTGTTCGCGACCCGATCTGCGGGATGGAGATTGATCCGAAGACCGCAGCCGCCGTGGTCGAGCGGGAAGGGGAAAAGGTCTACTTCTGTTCGACGCATTGCCGCGACAAATTCGTGGGCGAGGACAAAGCGGAAGCGGGCGAACACTCCTGCTGTCACGGCGGCGATCATTCGCCTAACGAGACCAAAAAGGCCGCGGCGGAACGCCAGCCCTCCAAAAAATATTTCTGTCCCATGTGCGAAGGGGTCGAGAGCGACACGCCCGGCGATTGCCCGAAATGCGGGATGAGCCTGGAGCGCAATCCGACCTTCCGCGAAAAGCCGAAGACCATCTACACCTGCCCGATGCATCCCCAGATCGAGCAGGATCATCCCGGCGATTGCCCGATCTGCGGGATGGCGCTCGAGCCGAAAAATGTGGTAGCCGGCGCGGAAGAGGACAATTCCGAGCTGCGCGACATGACCCGGCGACTCTGGATCGGCGCCGTGCTCAGCCTGCCGGTTTTCCTTCTCGCGATGGGGCACCTCATCCCCAATGCGCCGGCGTGGCTCGACGGGGATTACTCGCGCTGGGCGCAGTTCATCCTCAGCACGCCGGTGGTGCTTTGGGCGGGCTGGCCCTTCTTCCAGCGGGGCTGGCGCTCGATCCTGAACCGCTCGCTCAACATGTTTACCCTCATCGCGATCGGGGTGGGCGCGGCCTATTTCTACAGCGCGGTCGTGATGCTCCTGCCGCAAATCTTTCCGCCCTCCTTCGCGGCGCACGGAAAGATCGGGGTTTATTTTGAAGCCGCCGCCATCATCACTGTCCTGGTCTTGTTAGGCCAGGTCCTGGAAGGCCGGGCCCGGAGCCGCACCGGGAGCGCGATTCGCGCCCTGCTCGATCTCGCCCCCACGACTGCGCGCGTGGTGCGCGATGGCGCGGAGAAAGATGTCCCGCTCGATGAAGTGCGGCAGGGTGACCAGTTGCGCGTCCGCCCGGGTGAAAAAGTGCCGGTCGATGGCCGGGTGATCGACGGCCTAACGAACATCGACGAAGCCATGATCACGGGCGAGCCGATGCCGGTGGAAAAGAAAAGTGGCGACCAGGTGACCGGCGGCACGGTCAACCAAACCGGCAGCATCCTGATCGAAGCGGAACGCGTCGGGAGCGACACCATGCTTTCGCAGATCGTCGAAATGGTGGCGCAGGCGCAGCGCAGCCGCGCGCCGATCCAGGGCCTGGCCGACAAGGTCGCGGGCTGGTTCGTGCCCGCGGTCATCTCGGTCGCGGTCATCACTTTCATTCTCTGGGCCGTGTTCGGTCCCGAGCCGCGCTTCGCTTATGGCATCGTTAACGCGGTCGCGGTTCTCATCATCGCCTGCCCGTGTGCGCTTGGACTGGCCACGCCGATGTCGGTCATGGTCGGCGTCGGGCGCGGCGCGCAGGCCGGCGTCCTGATCAAAAAAGCCGAAGCGATCGAGCTCATGGAAAAAGTGCGCACGCTGGTGGTCGACAAGACCGGCACCCTCACGCAAGGCCGTCCGTCCGTGACGCAGATTTTGCCTAACGAATCCTTTCCGGAAGAGGAATTGCTCACGCTCGCCGCCGCGGTTGAGAGCCAGAGCGAACATCCGCTCGCGGCGGCGATTGTGCGAGGCGCGGAGGAGCGCGGATTGACGCCGGGGCAGGTGAGCGATTTTCAATCTACCACCGGCGGCGGAGTGAGCGGCCAGGTCAACGGTCGCCGCGTCCTCGTCGGCAAACCAAAGTTCCTCCGCGAGCAGAACGTGCGCGGGATCGACGAACTCGAAAGCAAAGGCGCCAAACTGCAGGACGAAGGCAACGGCGTCATTTTTGTGGCGGTGGATGAGCAGGCCGCCGGTCTCATCGCCGTCTCCGATCCGATCAAGGAATCGACCCCGGGCGCGATCGCGCAACTGCACGAACTCGGCCTGAAAGTCATTATGCTGACCGGCGACAATGAGCGCACCGCGCGCCGCGTCGCCGAGCAGCTCGGAATCGACGAAGTCGAAGCCGGGGTCGAGCCGCAACACAAGAACGAGCGCGTCCGCCGCTTGCGCGAGAGCGGAGAAGTGGTCGCGATGGCCGGCGATGGTATCAACGACGCGCCCGCACTCGCGGCCGCCGATGTCGGAATCGCGATGGGCACAGGCACGGATGTGGCGATGGAAAGCGCCGGCATCACCCTTCTCAAAGGCGATCTCCGCGGGATCGAGAAAGCAATCCGGCTCAGCCGCGGCATGATGAGCAACATCCGCCAGAACCTTTTCTTCGCCTTCATCTACAATTCGTTAGGCGTGCCAATCGCCGCCGGCATTCTCTATCCGTGGTTCGGCATCCTGCTGAGCCCGATCATCGCCGGCGCGGCGATGAGCCTGAGTTCCGTCTCGGTCATCGCCAACGCACTTCGCCTGCGAAATCTGAAGCTGAATTAGTTTTTCCGGGGTCCGAAGCGGTTTTGCGCTTTCTCCATTTCCGCAAGCGGCTGCAGGCGGCTTAAAACGCTTGTCCATCTTGTGCCCGGCCGTTAGCACTGGGGGATGCTGCGAGAGGCCCGGATGAAACGTGAGGCCGCGTCCACGGATGGCTTCCGCGTACGTGGCGCGGAGGTCACCCGGCTGGAATCGTTCAGCGACGCCGCCTTCGGTTTTGCGCTCACCCTGCTCGTGGTCTCACTCGAAGTGCCCAGGACTTTTGCCGACCTGATGGCCACGATGCGCGGCGTTCCTGCTTTCGCCGTCTGCTTCGTCATCCTGGTCATGATCTGGAATTATCACTATCTCTTCTCGCGCCGTTTCGGGCTCGAAGATGCGATGACGAGGCTCTACACCTTTCTCCTTCTCTTCATCGTTCTGCTCTACATCTATCCGCTCAAATTCCTCTTCAACATTTTCATCAACGGCATCATCCTCGGGTTGCCGGACGCGAAAGCGGTCATGACAGCCAGTGATGCCGCGACTCTGTTTGTGATCTACGGCGCCGGTTATACCGCGGTCTTCACGGCCCTGGCGCTTCTTTACTGGCACGGCTATCGGCAGCGCGAGGAGCTGGATCTGACGGAGGTGGAAAGAGTCGACACGCGCTGGGAAATCGGCGGGTTGCTCTGCCAGGCCGCGATCGGGCTCACGTCCGTCGCTATCGCCCTGCTCGCTTCCCCGCGAAGCCTGGGCTGGGCGGGTTTCATTTATTTCTCGCTCGCCTTGATCATGGGAATTCACGGCGCCGCCCGGTCGCGAAGCGTGGATCGCGCCCGCCAGCGGATGGGAGCTTCCCCGCAAGAGACGGGCTAACTCTCGACTGTGGCCGAATTCGTGCTAATAAATGGGCATGTTCGGAAAGGTCGTCCTCGCGCTTTTGGTCAGCATGGCCGTCCTGCTGCCGCCGAACGTGCTGCCCGCTCCGACCTGCTGCGCGCAAGCGGAGTCGCACCAGGCCGCGCTGGCCGATGGCTGCTGCGCGGGCACGCCCTGCTGCATTATCTCGGGCGACAGCGCCCGGGTCCCGACGACTCCGGCTTCGGCCGCGAGCGCCTGCGCGACCGCGCCGGCTCCGACTACACTCGTTAGTCTGATTGTCTTTCCCGCGAACCCGCCCTGGGTTCGCCTGGCAAAAGCGCCGCCGGTGGCTCACTCGCCGCCGCCTCTCGCGCTTCTCTGCACCTACCTCATCTGATCCACCGACGCTGAAGCCCGCGGTGTGCCTCCTACCGGCACGCCTGGTCTCTCAACCGTTCGTTTGGATCAATGAAAAACACCTATCTCTTATTTTGTAGTTTAACTTTAGCTCTGCCCCTTCCCGCCGCCTTCGCCGGAAACGACGAATCCGGACTGCGAGAGGGCCGTCTTTCGTTGCGTGAGGTGACCCGCGTGGTCGCGGAACGCAATCCTTCGGTCAAAGCCGCGGAAGCCAAGTGGCAGGCGATGAAGGCGCGCGTGCCGCAAGCCGCCGCCTGGGAAGATTTGCGCCTGCGCGGCGAGTCGGTCGTGGCCCGTTTCGTGAACATCAATCCGAACGGGTTTACCGATCAAACCGTCGCACTCGAACAGGAATTGCCGCTCACCGGCAAAAACCGCAGCCGTGCGCGCGCCGCGACGGCCGATGCGGGCGAGGCGTTTGAAGATTTGCGCCGCATCCAGCTCGACGTCATCGCGCGGGCGCGGGCCGCCTATTACCGGCTCGCGAATGAGTATGCGCAGTTGGAAGTGAACCGGCGCAATGCCGGGCTGCTCGACCAGTTCGCGGACTTGAGCCAGGCCCGTTACGAAGTCGGGAACGCGCGCCAGGCGGAGATTCTCACCGCCAAGACCGACAGCGCGCGCCTCGACGATATCCAGGCGGACATCCTGCGCCGGATTTCCGACGCACAAACCGAGTTGAATGTGCTCATGAACCGCCCCGCGCAGGCCTCGCTCGGAGCTCCCGCCGCGCTCACCTTCGAGGAAATCCCACACTCGTTAGGCACGCTCCAGCAGGTTGCCCTGGAAGCCCGCCCCGAGATCCAGCGGGCGCGGAACCGGATCGAGGCCGAGAAGGCGCGGGTGCAGCTCGCGCGTCGTCAGCGACTCCCGGACCCGTCGCTCAATGTCAAAGCCGGGCGTTACAACGATACCGGGCAGGCGGTGAGCGAGTTGGACGTAGGCGTTTCCATCGGCCTGCCCTTCCTGAACCCGAGAAAATATTCAGCCGGGATCACCGAGGCGCAGCGCAATCTCGAAGCTGCGCAGCAGGAATTCGATGCCGCCCGCAGCGAGACGCTGGGTCTGGTGCGCGATCAGCTCAAGAAAATCGAGACCGCCGCGCATCACTACGAACTCTGCCGCGACAAAATTCTCCCGCTGGCCAGCCAGACCTTGAAATCGCAGCGCGCGGCCTACGAAGCGAGCAGCTCGAATTTTCTCGAACTAATCGGCGCCGAGCGCGTTTTGCAGGACATCGAATCCAACACCCTCAACTACCTGGCCGAATACCGGATCGGGCTGGCCGAGCTCGACGCCATCGTCGGCCTCGGCGACGCGACGGCGCGGCAGAATTTCAGTGGAAAGGAACGTTCCGAATGAAGACCTATCTGCGCACATTTGGCGCTCTGTTTGGCGATCGTCTTCTTGCTCGTCGCGTTCCTCCGGGCTGCTCGAAACACGACGCCGCCGGCGGGCAAGGAGAGCGACATCGATTATTGGACCTGCACGATGCATCCCTCGGTGCACGCGAAGGATCCCGGCAACTGTCCGATCTGCGCGATGGATCTCGTGCCCGTCCTGAAACGCGACACCCCCGGCGGAGCGCCGACGGCGACTCCGCCAACGAAAAGAGAGCGGCGACATGGTCGGCATGCCGGGAATGTCCGGCGGGAGCAAGGGAGTGCTCCGAAAATCCGAGTGAGTTCCGCGTCCCGATGGAGCGGCAACAACAAATCGGCGTGACTTACGCGACGGTCGAAACCAAGCCGCTCCAGCACACCATCCGCGCGGTCGGCAAAGTCGCGCCCGACACGCAGCGCGTCTGGCGCGTGGTCGCTCGCGCGGGCGGTTACGTGCAGGAACTCGGAGTCGGCGCCGCCGGGTGAAGATCGTCAAGAAAGGCCAGGTTTTGATGACTCTGTACAGCCCGGAGTTACTCACGACGCAGCGCGAGTTGATCGATCTCCTCCGGATGCGCGACAACGCGCCGAAAGGCTCGCACTCCGTCCACGCCGACGCGCAAAGCCTGATCGAATCCGCGGAACGCCGGCTGCGACTTTGGAACATCACCGACGAGCAAGTCGCCAAGATCGAGACAAGCCGCGCAGGCCGAAGAGTCGCTCCCGATTCTCGCGAAGATGGATGGAATCGTGCAGAGCCTGCCGGTCACGCAAGGCATGACGATCGCGCCCGGGAACACGCTCGTCGACGTGGCCGATCTCTCGGTCGTCTGGGTCTGGGGCGAGTTCTATCAGGAAGAACTCCCGATGCTCCAGGTGGGCCAGGAAGTGACGGTGACCTCCGATTCGTATCCCGGCGAAAAATTCAAAGGCAAGCTCTCGCTCGTCGATCCGTTCATCAACGATGTGAAACGCACCGGCCGGGTGCGCCTAGATATCCAGAACCCGGAACTCAAACTCAAGCCGGACATGTATGTCGATGTTCTGCTCGAAATGGACATGGGCAAATCGCTTGTCGTCCCGGTAAGCGCGATCATGCCGACGGGCAAGCGCAACATCGCTTTCGTCGATAAGGGTGAGGGCAAACTCGAGCCACGCTTTCTCGAGCTCGGCGGGAAATACGGAAACGTCTACGCCGTGAAGAGCGGCCTGAAAGAAGGCGAACGCGTAGTCGCGAGCGCCAATTTCCTGATCGACGCCGAATCGAAAATCCAGGGGGCGTTGAAGTCATGGTGAACGCGAACGAGAGCCCAGCGGCTCTCGCAACTTGTCATCCCGAGTCGCGCAGACGACGAGGGACCTCACAGTTGCAATCCGCGTCGGCGGGCGAGCAGAACGCGTCCATTCCAAGTGCGAGGTCCCTCGCCGCGCTGCGCCGGCTCGGGATGACAAACCGTGCGGAGGCGGCGCGATGATCGAACGCATCATCGAGGTGAGCGCGCGGAACAAGTTCCTCGTCATCATCTTTGTCCTCTTCGGGATCGCGGCCGGGATTTGGGCGATCCGGCAGACGCCGCTCGATGCCATCCCCGACCTGAGCGACGTGCAGGTGATCGTCTACACCGATTGGGAAGGACGCTCGCCCGACCTGATCGAAGACCAGATCACCTATCCGATCTCGACCAAGTTCATCGCCGCGCCGAAGGTTAAATTCGTTAGGGGCGAATCGATGTTCGGGAAGTCGTTCGTCTACGTCATTTTCCAGGACGGGACCGACATCTATTGGGCGCGCTCGCGCGTGATCGAATACCTGAACTCGGTCCGCGGCTCGCTCCCGGAAGGGGTGAATCCCGTGATCGGCCCCGACGCGACCGGCGTGGGCTGGGTCTTCGAGTACGCGCTCGTGGATGAAACCGGGAAGCACAACCTGGCCGAGCTGCGTTCTTTCCAGGATTGGAATCTTCGTTACGCCCTCGAGTCGGTCAAAGGCGTCGCCGAAGTCGCCTCGATCGGCGGTTTCGTGAAGCAATACCAGGTCGATCTCGACCCGAATAAATTGCTCGGTTACGGCATCCCGCTTTCCGACGTGGTCGCGAAAATCAAGGACAGCAACGCCGACGTCGGCGGCAAAACCTTCGAGGTCGCGACGACCGAGTATTACGTCCGCGGGCGCGGCTACATCAAGAGCATCGAGGACATCGAAAACATCCCGCTCAAGGTGGAGAACGGGACGCCGATCTACGTGAAGAACGTCGGCACCGTCCATATGGGCGGCGACATCCGGCGCGGGGTCGCGGAGCTCGATGGAAAGGGCGAAACCGTGGGCGGCATCGTCGTCATGCGCTACGGCGAAAACGCGCTCAACGTCATCGACGGGATCAAGAAAAAACTCGAAGCGATCAAGAGCTCGCTCCCGCCGGGAGTGAAGGTCGTGCCGACTTACGATCGCAGCACGCTGATTCGAAATTCCATCTCGACCCTGCAATGGAAGTTGATCGAGGAAAGCATCGTCGTCGCGCTCGTCTGCGTGATTTTTCTCTGGCACCTGCGCTCGGCTTTCGTCGCCATCATCACCCTGCCGATCGCGATCGTTCTCTCCTTCCTCCCGATGCTGAAGCTCGACCTCACGAGCAACATCATGTCGCTCGGCGGAATCGCGATCGCGATCGGGGCGATGGTCGATTCGGCCATCATCATGGTCGAGAACGCGCACAAGTTCCTCGAGCATTTCCGCGAGGAGCACGGGCGCGAGCCTAACAGGAAGGAACGCGTCGCCACCGTCATCGCGGCGGCGAAGAGCGTCGGGCGCCCGCTCTTTTTCTCGCTCCTCGTCATCACGGTGAGCTTCATCCCGGTCTTCTCGCTCGAGGCGCAGGAGGGCCGGCTTTTCAAGCCGCTCGCCTACACCAAGACCTTCTCCATGTTCTTCGCCGCTCTCCTCGGCGTCACGCTCGTGCCGGTCCTGATGACGCTGCTCATCCGCGGCAAGATCCGGCCGGAAGCGAAAAATCCGGTCAATCGTTTCCTGATCTGGGCTTACCGGCCGATGGTCAATTTCGTCCTGCGCTACCGTTGGCCGACGCTCATCGCGGCCGCGATCATTCTCGCGCTCACGATCATTCCCTTCCAAAAACTCGGCTCGGAATTCATGCCGCCCTTGAATGAAGGGACGATGCTTTACATGCCGACCGCGGTGCCCGGGATGTCGATCACCGAGGCGACCAAGATCCTGCAAATCCAGGATCGCATGCTGCTCAAAGTCCCGGAGGTGACCCGCGTTTTCGGCAAGGCCGGGCAGGCCGAGACGCCGACCGATCCGGCGCCGCTCTCGATGTTCGAGACCGTCCTGACCTTGAAACCGCCTAACGAATGGCGACCCGGAATGACCTGGGACAAGCTCACCGCCGAGATGAACGCCAACATCAAAACGCCCGGGATGGCGAACATCTTCTGGATGCCGATCCAGACCCGGACCGAGATGCTGACGACCGGATTCCGGAGCAAACTCGGGATTAAAGTTTTCGGACCCGACCTGGGCGAGATCCAGAAGATCGGTCTCCAGATCGAAAGAGCCCTAACGGATTTTCCCGACACGCGGAGCGTCTACGCCGAGCGCACGACCGGCGGCTATTTCCTCGATTTCAAGGTCCAGCGCGAGACCGCCGCGCGTTATGGACTGACGGTCGGCGCGGTCAACGACGTGATCGAAAGCGCGATCGGCGGCAAGACCATCAGCACCACCGTGGAAGGGCGGGAGCGCTATCCGATCAGCGTGCGTTACGCGCGTGATTTCCGCGATGACCTCGACTCGCTCAAGCGCGTTCTGGTCGCAACGCCCGCCGGCGCGCAGGTGCCAATCTCGATCCTGGCCGACATCAGTTACAAAACCGGGCCGCCCTCCATCCGCAACGAGAACGGACAGCTGGTCGGTTTCGTCTTCGTCGACATCACGACGAGCGACCTCGCCGGCTACGTGCGGCGCGCGTCGGAAAAGTTGAACGAAACGGTGACGTATCCGCCCGGTTACTACAGCGAGTGGGCGGGACAATTCCAATATCTCCAGGCCGCGATGAAGAAGCTCAAGGTCGTGATCCCGTTCACGCTCCTGATCATTTTTGTCCTGCTCTACATGAACACCAAGTCGGTCATCAAAACGTTCATCGTCCTGCTGGCGGTGCCGTTCTCGCTCGTCGGCGCGTTCTGGCTCATTTATTTGTTAGGCTACAACATGAGCGTGGCGGTCTGGGTCGGCATCATCGCGCTCGCCGGACTCGATGCCGAGACCGGGGTGGTCATGCTGTTGTATCTCGATCACGCCTGGGAAAAGTTCCGCGCCGAAGGCCGGATGAACAATTTCAAGGACCTGCACGACGCCGTCATCGAAGGCGCGGTGCAGCGGATCCGGCCGAAGATCATGACCGTGTGCGCGATCTTTTTTGGCCTGCTCCCAATCATGTGGTCGCCGGCCACGGAAGCGGGCGCCGACGTCATGAAACGAATCGCGACCCCGATGATCGGCGGCATCGTCACCTCCGCGATTATGGAATTGTTGATTTACCCGGTCATCTTCGTTCTCTGGAAGAAGCGCGGACTGAAAAAAGAGCAGGCGTCCTTGGCGCCGCCGAGTCTCACGCCCGCGTTGTCATGATGACTCGGCAAAAAACTGAGCGTAAAACCGGCACGCTCGACGATTAAGGCATACGCCAATGATTCCTGCTTTTATCACTCTTGCCATCGTCGGCGGACTCTTCGCGTTGTTTTTCGTCGTGGAGCGATTCCTGCCGCTACGTGCTCATAAAGCCGAGTTGATCGCCCGCCTCTTCGTTAATTTATGCTTCTCGGCCGCGGCCTTCGTCGTTGCCGGGATGCTCGTTAGGCCGGCCGCCCAGGCCGCCTTGCATTGGGCGGGCGAGAAGCCGTTCGGTTTGATTCACCTCGTCCCGCTCCCGGGCGCGGTGCAATTCGTCATCGCGTTTCTGCTCATGGACCTGAGCTTTTACTGGTGGCATTGGCTGAACCACCGCAGCGGATTTCTCTGGCGCTTTCACAACGTGCATCACATCGATGCCGACCTCGATGTCTCGACCGGCTTCCGGTTTCACTTCGGCGAAGTCGCGATGTCGGCCGTCTTCCGCGTCGTGCAGGTGGCGCTCATCGGAATTTCCGCGCCGGCCTTTGCCACTTACGAGCTGGTCTTCCAGATCAACACGCTCTTCCAGCACAGCAATGTGCGGCTGCCGATCGGCCTCGAGCGCGTGCTCAGCCTGGTCTTCGTGACCCCGCGGATGCATGGCATTCATCACTCGCAGGTCCAGGGCGAGACGAACTCGAATTATTCAGTCGTCTTCTCCTGGTGGGATCGGATTCATCGCACCCTCGGGCTGAACATCCCGCAATCGGAAATCGTCATCGGAGTTCCCGGTTATTCGACGCCGGGCGACCGCCGGTTGCTCAACAGCATCCTCCTGCCTTTCAAAAAGCAGCGCGATTATTGGCGGATGCCTGACGGCACCGTGGCGCTCCGGGTCAACCGATCGGAATCGACTCCCAATCCCACGCGCCTGGCCGAGTGACGAAGGCCTTGACTATATACTTAATGAGGTATATAGATCGAGACCATGAAACTACGCGAACTCAAATCTCTCCTCCGGGCAAACTCGGCGGCCCAGCCGCGCTTCACCCTGCCGACGGGCGAGCAGATCCCGGCGCATTTCCACATCACCGAGGTTGGGCACGTCACGAAGAAATTCGTCGATTGCGGCGGCACCTTCCGCACGAACGAAGCCTGCGTGTTGCAAACCTATGTCGCGGACGACTTCGAGCACCGTCTCGCCGCGGGACGCTTTGCCGACATCCTCGATCTCGGCCAGTCGATCCTGCCGAGCGACGATCTCGAGGTGGAAGTGGAATGGGATTGCTGCGTCATCTCGCAATACCCCATCACCTCGGCGGAGGCGTCCGGCGACCGGATCGAGTTTCAACTCGGCGACAAGCACACCGACTGCCTGGCCAAGGAAAAGTGTGGCTGCGGCCCAGAGTCTGAGGTTTCGGCCGAGTCAGCCTGCTGTCGTTAGGCAAAGCGGAATGAAGCTGGCCGAGATCTATCAATGCTTCTGCGACCCGACCCGGTTGCGCATCCTGCATCTGCTTACGCAGTCGCCCCTCTGCGTCTGTCACTTCCAGGACGCCCTGCGCGAGCCGCAGGTGAAGATCTCGAAGCATCTCGCCTACTTGCGCAGTCGCGGTTTGGTGAAAACGAAACGGAGCGGTAACTGGATTATCTATTCGCTGCCGGCGAAGCCATCGGCAGAGCTGGCGATGAATTTGCAGTGTCTCCAGGATTGCGCTCAATCTGATCCGACCTTTGAGAAAGACCTGCAACGGATGGAAAAGTTGAAAGCGAGTTGCTGCGAGCCGGCGGAAGTTTTTGCGAAATGAAAAAACGCGTTCTTTTCGTCTGCATCCACAACAGCGCCCGCAGCCAAATGGCTGAGGCATGGCTGAACAAACTCTGCGGCGACCAGTTCGAAGCGCAGAGCGCCGGACTTGAGCCGGGTAAGTTAAATCCACTCGTCGTCGCAGCGATGGCGGAGGTCGGAATTGATATTTCAAAGAAGGGAACGCAATCGGTCGACGACGTCCTCGAGTCGGGCCAAACCTTCGCTTACGCGATCACCGTTTGCGATGAGACGAGCGCGGAGAAATGCCCGGTCTTTCCCGGACCGACCCAACGCCTGCATTGGGGATTCCCGGATCCTTCGGTGCTAACCGGAACTCACGAAGAGAAGCTGGCGGACGTGCGCAAGATTCGCGATGAGATCCGCGCCCGGATCGAGCAGTGGTGCGCCGAAGTCTGAGCATGAACCCGCCGCAACCCCGACTTGCCACCGCCGCGGACGCAGAAGCGATCAACGCGATTTATAACCATTACGTCCGCACCTCGACCGCGACTTTCCAGGTCGAGGACGAGACGACCGAAGAGCGGGTCGAGGAATTGCGCACTCGCCCGGCCGATCAGCCGATGATCGTGCTCGAAGACGAGGGCGCAGTGGTCGGCTGGGGCGCGCTCTCGCCCTTTCGCTCGCGCTGCGCTTACCGCGACACGGTCGAGCTGACCGCCTACGTGCGGCACGACTCCCATCGGCGCGGTTACGGCCGCATCATCGTGCAGGACCTGATCGAACGCGCTCGTTCGTCCGGTTATCACACCATCCTGGCCGCCTCCTGTGAGGAATCGGTCGGGATGATTCGATTATTGAAGTCGTTAGGCTTCGCCGAAGCGGGTTGTCTCCGTCAGGTGGGAAGCAAGTTTGGCCGCCGGCTCGACGTCGTCTACCTGCAGCTGCTATTCTGAGTCAGCGGGCGATACGATTGAATAACCACGACCAACCAGGGAGACGCGATGATCAGCTTTGACGACAACGACTACGGCGAGACCGATATTTTGAAAGGCCTTTTGGCCGGCGTCGCGGGCGGTTTGCTCGCTTCGTTCCTGATGGAGCAATTCCAGGCGGCCTGGAGCTCGGCTTCGGAAGCGATGAGCTCCTCGAAAAAACGCGGCGGAAGAAAAGCGGATCCGGCGACGGTGAAGGCGGCGAATGTGATCTCGGAGAAAGTCACCGGGCGCAAAATCCCGGGCGACTACAAGCCGATGGCGGGCGAAGCGGTCCATTACGGAATGGGCGCGAGCTCAGCGGCCGTTTACGGCGTCCTGGCGGAAGTAGCGCCGATCGTGACCGCCGGTGACGGCACGGCATTTGGCACCGGCGTCTGGCTGCTGGCGGACGAACTGGCGGTGCCGGCGGCGGGCTTGTCCAAGTCCCCGAAAGAAATTCCCCTAACGACGCATGCCTACGCCCTCGCTTCGCACCTCGTCTACGGCTGGATTACGGAAACAGTCCGCCGCGCGGTGCGCCGGGCCTTGTAGACGCGCTTTTCTATCTAAGCAGTTTTCCTACGCGGAAATCGCCGAGGTTTCGAACGTACCGGTCGGAACTCGGGCCAGGATGGCAATAATCGACAGCGTGAAGAAACAGTTTTTTTCATAGAGCTATTCCACTTCCGTTTTCTTCTTGAGCGCGTCGCGCGCGATTTTCGTTACCCACACGGTGACGGCGATGGTCGCGGCGAGGCCGACACCCATGAGGGTCCAATATTGCCATCCATGCGCCGCCCCGCCGCCGGCGGCCGACGCGGCGGCTTTGCCGGCGCTGCCCAGATAAACGTAGAGAAAAGTTCCCGGCATCATCCCCAGCCAGCTCGCCAGCACATACGGCCAGAACTTCACGTCGGTCAGGCCATAGAAGTAATTGCTCAGATTAAATGGAATCACCGGGCTGAGCCGGAGCAGAAACACGAGCTTGGCGCCTTGTTTTCCGATCGCGCCGTCGATCCGCTGAAACTTCTCGTTTCCTTTTGCCATCGCTTCGATCTTGTCCCGCGCGATGAACCGCGCGACGAGGAAGGCCAGAGCCGCGCCCAGCGTCGCACCCGCCGACACGGCGAGAAAACCTTTCCATAAGCCAAAGGCGAAACCGGCACCGATCGTCAGAACGGATCCGGGAAGCAGCAGCACGGCTGCGACCGCATAGGCAGCAATGAAAATAATAATGCCGACGACCCCCATTTGGCCGACCCAGTCATTGAAGCTCTTCAACCATTGTTCGACCGGAAGGAATTTCGCCGCCATAAAGAGGCCAACGACGACAATGCCGAGAATGACCAGCTTTAAGACCGGCGATTTGGATTTTTCTTTTGTATTCATTGGCGTGCCCGTTTGTAGAGCCAGGTAAAGATTTTTTTCGCCCTCGGCGTGAGGCGCGTCTTGCTGTATTTGTCGCCGGCCTTGCGCGCCAGTTCGGCGAAAGTTGGATAGGCGTGAATGGTCGAGGCGATTGCTCCCAGTCCAATGCCTTGCTTGATCGCCAGCACGAATTCATGCAGGAGATCGCCGGCATGCGCGCCCACCAGAGTCACTCCGAGTATCTGGTCGCTCCCTTTTTTCGTTAGGACTTTCACGAAACCCGTTTCCTCGCTTTCCAGGATCGCGCGATCGACCTCATCGAGCGGGACGGTAAAGAGATCGTATTCTATGTTCTTCTCCTTCGCTGCTCTCTCGCCCAGGCCCACATGCGCCACCTCCGGCTCGGTGTAGGTGCACCAGGGCACGACGGAAAAATCCATCTTTTGGCGCAGGAACGGCAGCGGCATGAGGATGTTTCGAATCACAGTGCGGGCGGTGAAGTCGGCCGTGTGCGTGAACTTGAGGCGATTGGTGATGTCGCCCGCGGCGTAAATGTGCGGCTGCGAGGTCTGGAGATAATCGTTCGCTTTCACCCCATGCTCGTCGTACTCGACCCCGGCTGCTTCCAGGTTGAGCGCGCCCAGATTCGGAGTCCTTCCGGCCGAAATTAACAAGCTCGCGGCGGTGAGCGGATCGCCTTCGCGAAATTCGAGAACCACTTTGCCATCGCGGACCGAGACGCGGGTCGCCGTCGCGTTCAGGCGCACGGCGATTCCCTCCGCCGCGAAACGTTGCTGCATGAACTCCGCCACATCGCGATCTTCCGGCGGCAGAAGCTGCGCGCCGAGTTGCACGATGGTGATCTTGACGCCTAATCGACTCAACGCCTGACCGAGCTCGCATCCGATCGGGCCGCCGCCGAGCACGATCATGCTTTCCGGTTTTTCTTTCAGCTCATCGAAAACGGTTTCGTTTATGAAATAAGGGACCTTGTCGATGCCTTCAATCTTTGGAATGGCCGCGCGACTACCGGTCGCGATAACAAAATTTTTCGCCCGCAGCTTTTGCCCGTCCACTTCCACTTCGTGCGGCGAGACGAAACGCGCTTCGCCCCGAAAGACGTCCACGCCTAACGACTCAAAGCGTTCCTGCGAATCGTTCGGCGCGATTTTGGCCCGCCGGTCGCGCATGCGCTCGAAAATTTTCTCGAATTCAAACTGCGGTTCCTGTTTTTCCAAGCCCCAATCGGGTGCGCGCCGGATGTTTTCGATCAAGCGGGCCGAGGAGATGAGCGCCTTGCTCGGCACGCAACCAAAATTGAGGCAATCGCCTCCCATCTTGTTGCGCTCGATCAGCGCGACGCGGCCACCAAGGCCAGCCGTACCGGCGGCGGTGACCAGACCAGCCGTGCCCGCGCCGATGACCACGACGTTGTAAATTCCTTCACCCTTCTTTTCTGTCTTCATTCGATTGATTTGTAATTTATTGTTTCAGCAGACCCGGTTTCTGATGGGTATTCTGCGCCTTCGCTTTTTCCGGGCCTGATGGCACCCTGGATGATCGATGGGCGCAGTTCCTTTCGCAGTTTAACCTAACGAATACTGCGTCATGACCTTCAGGCGGCTCATGACCTTTCAGGCGGCCTGCGCGCGCATTCTGCGCGGCCGAATGTGGTTCGCGAGCAATTGCGCCAAGCGCAATTCATAGGAATCGCAGGTGGGACAGGCGCCGCTGGGCTCGATCCACTCAGGGTGCTGGACACGCAGATCGTCGTGAATTTGCTGCTTCAATTCGGTGTAAGTCTCGGTTTTATGAGGCATCGGAATCAGCTCATTGGAGGTTTTAGGGAACGAGAAATCGTTCCCACGATCATTGGTTTCCGGCGCGCCGGGGACGGCAGGTCGAACGGGCCCAGAACGACGCTGCGCAGTTGCCGCAAGCGAGTGCGCCGCCGGGCCAACCGCACGGCTTTATGGTGCTGACGCTCCAGAAGCACTGCGAGCAGTCCGCTTTGGGTGAGAGTTGGAGTCGATCGGTTCATCAAGGGTATGATGTCACGGCGGCGACATTATTCCGCCTCTGCCTCCATCCCGCAGGGAAGATTCACGCGATTTGCGCTGATGTGATCGACATAAACTCAATTCGGCCGCCAGATCGTTAGGCGACACCCCGCGCAAGTAACGATAAGTCAGGACAAAATCCGCCCGGGGTGGTGCGCCAGGGACCCAGGCGCTGAAAACGCCGCGCGGCGGAAGTCACCGGCGGTCGAAGCGTCACGACCCGGCCTTCGCGCCGCAGGCGGCGGGAGAAATCGAGATCTTCAAACAAATCGAAATCCCGGAAACCGCCCAGCTTTCGAAACAGGTCGGATCGAACGAACATGCCTTGATCGCCCAAAAACCAGCCGCGGAGCCGCGCCCGGACTCCGGCCAACGCGCACGTCACTCGCAGCAGTGAGGAATCGGAATCGTAGCGGCGGGCGAATCCGCCACCCACCACCCGGCGATCCTGCATCGCCTGCTCAATCTTTTCCAGCGCCTGCGCCGGCAGCAGCGTGTCGCCATGCAAAAAAGAAGAACATCGCCCTGCGCGTGCACGGCACCGAGATTCACCTGCGCAGCGCGCTGCCGCCTCACGCTGTGAATGACGCGCGCTCCGTGCGCGCTGGCGATGGTCGAGCTTTGCGCGCCGATTGCAACAGGCGTAGTCGTGCAGTCGTCACGGAAGTCATCAGGCCGGGAGTCTCATTCCATCAATGTGAGACTCGCCGGGGAGAATTATTCCGGCGCGGATACCGAGGCGGTTTTCTTGGCCTAACGAGTCGGCGCTCACAGAGCGCCGCTACAGTCAGGCGGCGGCGGCGTGCTTGAGAGAGGTGGGCGCGGGCCGAACGATGCTGCGCTGGGCGCGGACCACCTTGACCGGAGGACCGCTCCCCGCGTGCCGGCGAAAAGCGGTCGGCGTCACCCCGACGCGACGTTCGAAGGCGCGGCGAAAAGCATCGGAGCTTTTGAAGCCGACACTTTCCGCAACGCTTTCGACCGTCGTGCGCAGGCCAAGGAGACGCCGGCGCGCTTCGCTCAGGCGCAGTTCTTCAACAAAATCGGCCGGGGTGCATTCAAAGATCTGCTTGAAGAGCCGGCTGAAATGACGCGGGCAGAGGCAGGTTCTTTCCGCCAGCGTATCCACCGTGATCCTTTCGTGCAGATGGCCCAGGATCCAGGCCGGCAGTTCTGAGACTCGTTCGCCCGGGTCGGCCTGGTAGACCATCGGCTGGAAATCGTCTCCGCCCACACCGGGGGGCCGCAGGCGCATGACGAGCTCACGCGCCACGTTTCGAGCGACCTCCCCGCCATAATCCTCCTGGATCAAGGCGAGGGTCATCTCGATGCCTGCGGTCCCCCCGGCGGAGCTATAAAAAGCTTCATCTTTCAAAAACGCGACCGATCGATTGACCCGGAGTTTGGGAAAACGCTGCGCCAGGTCCCGCGCAAAACGCCAGTGCGTCGTGACATGCCGCCCGTCGACCAGGCCACTTTGTGCGAGCGCATAAATGCCGGTCGAGACAGAGACGATCCGGCGGGTTTTCCCGGCCCGCGAGTTCAACCAGAGGGCCGCCTGCTGGCGCGTCTCGGGTTGACGCAGTCCTTTTCCGCCCGGGATGATAAGGGTGTCGAATTCTGGAGCGGACTCGGCCGAAACGTCGGCCTTGAAATGCAATCCGGACTCCGAGGTGAAGCTTTTATTCGTTAGCCCCACGATCATCGGTGTGTAGCAGGGTGGCCCGGCGTTTTCGCCCGGATGCTGGGCGATGGACAATGCTTCCAGCGGGCCGGTCAGGTCGAGGGCTGCGACGCCGTCATAGCCGAGGAACCCGATCAGTTTCGGGGTCCGTTCCTGGGCCAGCTTTGCGTAATAGGTCATGGCGCAAGGCGGCGCGGAGCGACCGGTTGGGTGGCAAGAATCTGTCTCACACCCTTTAATGCAATAACCGCGCGCAAAAGAGCTCACGCGGTGCAAAGAAATTTTTGGAAGAGCGCTTCCGAGGGGTGGCGCTATTGCAGCGTGATCGGCTTTTGCGCTTCTGCGAGGAGGAGTGCGAAGCGCGGGTCGTCGCGCAGCTCGTCCCAACTGGGATTGAACTTCAGGTCGCCGTAGCTCGGGCCAGCCGGCAGCTTCACGACTGCGGTGAGCTGCTCGATCGCCGCTTCCTTGTTACCCAACCACGCCTGAATCTGCGCCTGCATCGCGGCATAGCGCGGTCCTTCCGTGGCGTCGCGCCAGATCGGAACAAGTTGCACAGCCTCCTGGGCGACTCGGAGCGCTTCTTCCGCGCGCCCCAATCCCGCGTAAGCCCAGGCAAGGTCGATGAGATTCATCGGACTATTCGGTTGTTTAACCAGCGACGCTTCTAATTGCTGACGCACTTTCTCGAACAGTTGCCGGCTTTTCTCGCTGTCTCCCTGCGCCCGGGCAATGGTCCCACCCATCAAATCGAGCGCGTGCGCCGGCGGAGCCATGGTTGATTCGCGAGCCACCTCGATCTCGCGCATCGCTTCCGCGAAATCCCGTTCGTAAAACGCGGCCCACGCCAGGGCGGAATGAGCCTCGCCGCTCAGATCAGTAGCTCGTTTGAGAAAAGCCCGGGCTCGCTCCGGATCGCCTTGAGCGAGGATGCTTTCTGCCTTGAGTGACCAAAAGGGAGCGGCGCGGATGGAGATGTTCTTGATCGCTTCGCCGGCCTTTTTCTCGGCCTCGGAGTATCTCCGCAAGTAGAGATAAGTCTGGATAACTCCGGTAGCGATATAGGGATCGTGCGGATCCAGTTCCCAGGCTTTCTCCCCGTCGTGCAATGCTTCTTTCCAATGCCCGAGGCGACGCTGAGTGAGCGCGGTCAAATCGAAGAACTTGGCGCGGCCGGCCGGAGAGGGCGGAGGGGCGGAGGCAAGTTCCGCCTGGGCCTTCTCGTAATCGCGCAGGCCGTTATAATAATACTGCGCTTGCGCGAGGTGGCTGTCCGCCAGGTTAGGCGCAAGCCGCAGCGCGGTCGCCGCCGCAACCCGGGCCTTCTCCAGGCGCTCGGGAGTCATGTCGTCTTCGAAGCGATAGACGTAGATGTGTGCGTTCGTGAGAAGGCAATAGGCGAGGGCAAATTTTGGGTCCCGTGCCACGGCCTGCTCCAGCAGAGTAATCGTCGTGCGATACTCATACCGCAGGAAGGCTTCCTTCGCCTGCAGGTATAAGTCATAGGCCCGCACATCGGCCGTCGGCTGGCTTTCGATCGCCGCTTTTTCCCGCGCCGATAACTTGCCCTTAAGCTGAGAAACAACGGTTTGAGATAGATCGCTCTGGAGCGCAAAAAGTTCCTCCAGTTTCCGATCATACTGTTCCGCCCATACCTGCACGTCTGACTCCGTGTCGATGAGCTGGGCGTTGACGCGGATGCGGTCGTTCAGGCGTCGCACACTACCTTCCAGCACATAGGCCACACCGAGGTTCTGGCGAATCTCACGCACATCCCGGACGCCCTTCCGATACTGAGAAACGCCGGAGCGGCTGATGACCTTGAGATCCTCAGCTTTCGCCAGATCAGTCAGGATGTCGTCCTGGACGCCATCGGCAAAATAGCTGGTCCCATCGGCCGCGGCGAAATCGTCGAAGGGAAGAACCGCGATACTCTTGGCTGGGATCGCCGCGAGCGGTTCCCGGTAAGACTGGCGCGTTTTGGTTTGAGAATAGCGGAAAATAAAAAAGCCCGCGAAGAGCGCTAGCACCAGGACCATCGCACCAAGGGCGAGATCTCGGCGTGAAGGCTTGTGCCGACCGCCGAAGCGGAGCAGGCGATAGGGCACAGTGTTAGGCCGCGCCCGCACGGGCTCGCCTGCCAGATAATGTCGAATATCGGCCTCCAAGTCCTCGACTGAGGCATAGCGATGGGCCGGATCCTTGCGCATCGCCCGCTGGATGATGGCGTCGAGATCACCACGCAATGCATGGCGAGTCTCGGTCTCGGTCGCGGCCAGGCTGGGCAGGATGGGTTCCTCTTCACAGACGACCCGCGTGACTTCGTCCAAGCCCGGGCGGTGCGTATCAAATTGATGCGGAGTCTTACCGGTCAGAACCTCGTAGAGCAATGCACCCAGGGCATAGATGTCACTGGCTCTTGTCACCTCGTCGCCGCGGGCCTGCTCGGGTGAAGCCGAGATGGGAGTTAGCCGCTGTTGCCCGGTCGCGGTCAGGGCGAGGGGATTGTCTTCGAGCAGCTTGGCGATGCCAAAGTCGAGTAACTTGGGCTCGCCTTCCGCAGTCACGAGGATGTTACTTCGTTTCAGATCGCGATGGACGACGCGGCGCCGATGGGCCACTTCGACCGCGGCGCAGATCTTGAGGAAGAGCTCAAGGCGCTGGCGCAGCGGCAGGCGCCTCTCGGTGACATAATTTATCAACGGTGTGCCCGGCACATACTCCATGACAAAGTAGGGCAGACCTTCCGTGGTGGTGCCGGCATCGAAAAGGGCGGCGATGTTAGGATGATCCAGCGAGGCCAGGACCTCGCGCTCGGCGCGAAAGCGATCCAGCAGCTCCGCCGTGTTGCCATCGCCCGGCTTTAATATTTTTATCGCGACTTCTTTCTCGAAGTAGCCATCGGCTCGCGCCCCGAGATAGACGGTGGCCATGCCGCCATGTCCCAGCTCACGCACGATGACATAGGCGCCGACGCGGTTTCCAGTGAGGGAAGTTCTTTCCCGGCGCACCGCCGTGTTTGCGACCAGCGCGCATTCCTCGAGGCGGTCAGCGCCTTCCGCGGAGGTCGTGTCGGCCCCGGCCAAAAATGATTCGGCTTCCTGAAGCAGGCTCACATCTGCGCCGCATTCGCGCTGCAAAAGGGCGGTGCGGGCGGCAGGAGAATCCTCCTCCAAGGCATCGGCGACGATGCCCTTCAGGCGGCTCCAGCGTTCTTGGTTCATCCTGCTAAGTGCGAAATGTCTGCGCGGCCAATCTTCACCGAAATTTGCCGGAACAATCAACTGCATTCCAAGAGGCTCCGGCGCAACCAAAGCTTGGCCACCGACCATTCCCGCTTCACGGTCGCAGGCGAAATCGAGAGGAGGGTGGCGATTTCCTCAATCGTCAGGCCGGCGAAAAAACGCAGCTCCACGATCTGGGCCTGGCGCGGGTCGAGAGCCTCCAATTCCCGGAGCGCTTCATCCACGGCCGCGACATCGATCTGATGCCGTTCGTAAAATTCCAGCATCACTTCCGTCGGATCGTTCCCTCCGCGCTTCGCTCGCGTCCGGGCGACGGCGTGATTAGTCAACGTCTGACGCATGAGCCGGGCGAAAATGGCGAGAAGGTGAGCCGGATTTTCCCAGGCCACCTGTCCCTGGGCGGCGAGCCGAAGGTAAGCCTCGTGGACCAGCGCGGTGCGCTGCAGGGTGTGCTCGGGTCGTTCGTGGCGGAGGTACCCGCCCGGCCAGCATGCGGAGTTCCTCGTAGACCAGCGGCATCATTTCCGCGAGGGCTTTGCGCTGCTCCGGCAGAGCCTCCTCGTTCGGCGTGGCAAGGGTAGACGGCGCCGGATCCGGAGCCGATCCGGCTTCACCCGCGCTTTCTGTGTCTCGCCTCGTCATGAAGACGGTTACTTCTTCACTGCCATTGCTTTCGGCCGCATCCCTTCGGACTGCGCTGCCAGAAGGTAAACCAAATCGCACTTGATTGCGAAAGCCGCGACGGCCCCGGCAAGACGGCCGGCGTTTGCCGGGGCGCGCGCCGGCGGCCGCGGGGCGATCTCACCGGCGAAAGACGAAAGAGGCAGCGGCCGAAGCCGCTGCCTCCACGCAGAACTATGTGCCGCCGTTCTTTCAGAACTTTTTCGTTAGCTGGATGTAAACAAACCGGCCGGTGGCGTCGTAAAGGAAGCCGGGATATTTCGTCGGACTGGCGCCGAAGCCGCTCGCCGATGGAGGATCCTGGCCGAAGATGTTGTCACATCCCAGGGTGATGGTGGTTCCATTTAAGACGCGCTTCCAGACGGGCAGACTATAGCTGGAGGTCTGCGCCACCGCGGTCTCGGCGGGTTTGCCGTCCTTGCCCATCGACATGTCGCTTCCAGCCTTGGAGTAACCCGCCACAGGTGTGTCCTCCACCGGCGGCACAAAGGTGAAGTCATAGGACGCCTGGCCATCGACCACCCATGTCTGACTGACGTAGTGATTGCGGCCATCGCCGGCCAGTTCCTTGAAGCCGTCGGTATAACGAACGGTGCCGACAACGTCGAAACCATTCCAGGCCCAGTCGAGGCGATGAACTCCGCGCCACCTGAGGAAGCCGTCCACGCTGGTCGACGCCAGACCCGGGGCGCCGACACCCGCCAGCTCCGAGGTTTTGCCGCCGGCCTCCACTTGGAACTTGTAGGAATTCAGCCAGGTCACTTGGGTGAGCGAGGTGAAAGTCCCGAACGGTGTGGGATAGACGTATTGCAGGCCAAGGTCGATGCCGTTGGCGCGCACGCTGCCGCTATTGATGAAGGGCACGAAGATACGGCTGATAAAACCCGTCGCATCGCGCTGGACGATTTCGCCCGGCAAGAGGCCGCCGTTTTCTTCGCGGTTGAGAATGCCCGGCACGCTCGAGAGGGCCACCAGCCCGGTCTGCTCGATGTCCCAGACGTCGACCGAAGCGGTCAATCCAGGGATGAATTTGGGTGTCCAAACGATACCGCCACTGAACGAAACAGAGTCTTCCGGAGTCAAAGCGGGACTGCTGGTGAAGACGACATTCTGCTCCGACTCAGTGCGACGTGGGTCGCCGACCGGGACCGGAGGTCCACCGAGCGAAGTCGGCAAGGTGTCGGTCACAAGGGCGAGTGCGGACGTCGGGCTGCCATAGAGCTGGATGAGCGACGGCTCGCGGAAGCCTTTGCCGATCGTGGACCGGATGGTCAGCGTTTCATCGAGTGGCTGCCACCGGATGCCAAACTTCGGCACCGCGACATTCGTATCGTTGTTCCGGAACTCCTCATAGCGGACCGCCGCCGAGAGTTCCACGGAATAGAAGCCCGGGAAATTGAAGATCGGGCTGGTGATTGGAATGTTAGTCTCCGCATAGATCGCCCAGTCCTTTCGGCCCGCATTGGTGCTGGCACCCGTCGAGTTGCCGGCGATGTCTCCGTCGAGCGACAATTGGTCGACATCCTGAGTCAGCTGTTCGCGCCGAAACTGTCCGCCGAAAGCAAAACCAAGTCCTCCGGCCGGCAGCTTGAGGAGTGACGTGGTGTAGATATTCAGATCCAGCGTCGCAATCTCGGAGGTGTTGACATCCTTCGGATGAATCGTGGCGTAAGCCACCGCCGCGGCGTTGCTCGGGATCGGCGAGCCGTTGAGTGCGTCACCGAACGGATTGAAGGCCGTCCCGCCTGCCAGAGCGCCACCTGGAGCGAAGACTGGCGAGTTCTGGTTCAGAATCTGCGAGAGACGGGAGCTGGAGACGACCGACGAAAACGAGATCGCCTTAATGTTGTTATAACGGAAGGCGGTATCGTAACCCCACGTCCCGTCAAAGAGCCGGTCTCCCCTGAGTCCGATCGTGGCCAAAAAGGCGTCGGAAGTGTTATCAAAGAGACGATTCCCAAACTCCAGGAACCGCGCCCGGCTCCCGCCGGAGATGATCTGATTGAAGGGATTGAAAGGGTTGAAGGCGTCAGCCGGCAATCCAGTCGATTCAAAGGTTGGTGTGTTCGGCGGGGCGACGCCGTTCAACACCGTCCCGGGAGGAATGGCGATGGCCACGGCGCCGGGCGTCTGAAAATTGCCGGTCGCGGTCGCCGCCAGCTCGTTATGAGTCTCAGTATGCTGGTAAAAGAGATCGCCGAAGAGAATCATCTGATCCCCGAAAATCTTGTGGGTGAAGTTAGTGAAGCCCCCGTAATTCTCGATTGTCGGATAGGAACTCGAGAACTGGTTGAAGTTGAATCCCGGAAGCTGGGAAAAAGGAGCTCTCACCCGGGAGGCGCCATAGATGTAAGCATCAGCCGGCGCCAAACCAGCCGAGCCAGTCGGCGCGGTGCCGAAGATAACCGGGAGCAGGACACCATTGGAATCGACCGGCAAAGTGGCGGGATCGACGCCTGCGGCAATAACCACAGCGCTGGAAAGCTGAAGATTGTAAGGCGTCGTGTTACTACTAAGGAAAGGAGGCTTGGCGGAGAAACCGCGGTCCCGGTTAAAGATCGAGTTCCGATGATAGAAGTTCATCGAGCCCGTGACCTGGGTGTTCCCATCGCCGACGCCGAAGAGGAGCGAGGCGCGATATTCACCCGAGTCTTTATCCAGGGTGTTACCGTACTCGACGCTCGCTTCGGCGCCCTTGTAGTCATGGCGCATCTTGATGTTGACCACCCCCGCGACTGCATCCGCACCGTAGGTGGTGGAAGCGCCGTCCTTCAGGATCTCGATGCTCTCGATCGCGGCTTCCGGAATGGAACGGAGGTCGAAAAACGAGTTAGTGCCGCCCTGGCCGACCGGGTAGGGCGCGAGACGCCGGCCGTCCACCAAGACAAGCGTCGCTTGCGGTCCGAGGCCGCGGAGCGAGATAGCCGAAGCACCGGGCGTGAAGCCGGTCGCATTATTGGAAATAGGAACACCGCCGCCGTTGGCCACCGGAAGGTTCTTGATTAACTCTTCGGCCGAGCGCTCTCCCGACTTGTTGATCAGGTCACGATTGATCGTGAGCACCGGGTTGGGTCCCGACTTCCTGGGCCGACGGGATGTTGGAACCAGTCACGATGATGCGTTCGGTTTCTACGGCGGCGCTGCCGCCGGCGGAAGGACTGGTGTCGGCGGGCGATGGCTCCTGCGCGAGGGCGAAGCCGGTCGCGAGTAATGTTACCGCGAGCCCGCCCAGGAGGGCGGTGCGGAATTTTCCTGATTGGTTGCGATGCTGTATGATCATTGGTTTCTCCATGGGTTTGGTTAGGTAGCAGCCAAGTCATAAGACGATTGCAGAAAGGAGCGTTAGGACTTAAAGCCGACAGTTCGGGACGCGGGCCGACTACCTTTGAACGCGGAGGGAGAGCAGGTGTCGAAGCCGCAGCCTAACGAACAAGAGAACGGCTTTGGACCGGGACCGCTGGCGGAGTCGTTCCATCGACGCTGAGGTAGCTCGCCGGGCCGAAGCCAAAGCGGCGCTCGAAGGCGCGGCGAAAGGTGTCGGGATCGCGAAAGCCAACCGAAGTGGCCACGCTGCGCACCGTTTTCCCGCGAGAAGAAAGGCGTCGTCGTGCCTCATTGAGCCGCAGGTTCTCGACAAATTCTCCGGGCGTATTGCCAAAAACACTTTTGAAAGCCCGGGTGAAATGGGCCGGGCACATGCAGGCCTGGCGCGCCATGACTTCGACCGTCAAATTCTCCTGCAGGTTGCGCATGATCCAGGCGACGAGGTCACCGAAGCGGTCGATCGGCTGCCTGGTTGGGTCCGGGGCTCGTTCAGGATCGTTAGGCGCAGCCTTTGCCGCGAGATAGGTCATGAGTTCGCGGCCGGCCGCGAGCGCCACTTGTTGACCGTAGTCCTCCTCGATCAATGCCAGCGCTAGATCAACTCCACCGGTCAGGCCGGCTGACGTGTAGAACGGTCCGTCTTTCACCAGCCGACGTTTGTAGTCGACTTGCAAAGCAGGGTAGCGCCGCCGCAAATCCGAGGCCGACCGCCAATGACTCGTCACTACTCGTCCATCGAGCAGGCCGGTTGGCGCGAGGGCGTAGACTCCCGTACAGATCGAGGCCAGCCGGCGCGTTTCGCAGGTGCGACTCATCAGCCATTCCGAAATCGGTTCCCAAATCTCCCGCCGCTGGGCTCCGCTGCCGCCGGCTACGATAATCGTGTCCAGCGCCGGTGCGGTGGCGAGCGAATCCAGCGGCTGGTAAATGATGCCGGACTCAGCCCGAAATGGCGCACTCGTTAGGCCGATGATCCGAACCTCGTAGCACGAGATGCGGCCGCCGAATCCATCCTCCAAAGCTGCGGCCGCGAAGGCATCGGCCGGCGCGGAGAGATGAGAGCCAGTGACTCCATCGAAGCCAACAAGCCCAATGGTTTTGGGACTCATGCGTAATCAGTGCCCGGCACCCGAAGGCGATTGTCCGCGAAGGGGAGAGCCATAGCGCCGGACGATCAGGGCAATGGGAAGACCGATGAGGAAAACGTGGGACGCAAAATCGGTCGCATCCGCCAGCGTACTCGCTGTGAAATCCGGCACGGCGCTGAGTGGGAGAACGACTCTACGCATGAAAAAGTAGATCGCCGCGCCATAAAGCGCGCCCCCGAGCGGGGCCCAGGAAAGCAGAACAGTCAGCTTGCGGCTCGCCAGGTAGTAAAGCGTCGCGGCAGCAAGCGCGATCAGGAAATGCAAAGCCAGCCCCAAAAGAGCGCTGGCCCATCCGCCCTCGTAGGCGTTTGTCCCGAGCAGTCCGCTCGCGATCGTCTGCAGAATGTGAGTGGGGGCGACGCCTTGGACGCCGTAAAAGGTGAGGACGTAGGCCAGGTCGCAGGTGCCGGCGACAAGGCCGCCGATCATGATCGCGGCCGTCGCGCGGTTAGCTCGAGCGGAATCCTCGCTTACACCTTCCGCCTCGGCGTCCGCACCAATTCTATCCCACCAGACCGAGCTCATAAGAACTCGATGATGGAATGGAAGCGGTGCTAAGAGTTAGGACATTAAAGCGACGATCTCAGCCATCGACCGGCGGCGGGGATTGCAGCCGTGTCCGGCCATAAATGACGAATGCCAGGAGGAGCAGGACCAGCAATGGAATCACTGCCTGCGCCGGGCTGGCACTCATAGCCGTCACGACGACTGCCCCGATCATGATGATGAGAAGTCCGATCGCCGCAAGAGTGGTCAGACCCGGCCGGATCCCGAGCCACGCGGGCAGGACGAGGCCAAGCCCGCCCAGGACCTCGCAAACACCGATGAAGCGCAGGAAGAGGCCCGGCATTGGCATTTCCCGAGTCATCTCCGCGATCGGCAGGACCAGTTTCATGATCCCGCCGAAGAGGAAGAGCGCAGCCAGCAATCCCTGAATGATCCACAATGCGTATTTCATGTTTCGATTTCCTTCCAAGGTTCGTTTCCAAACTTGCCAGACCTGTTGCGAGGAGGCACGCAGAAAACTGGATTCTCCTAAGCAACGATCGTTCAGTCGCCGACAGGACATTCGACCGAAATCCCGGCTCCGATCGGCACCGATCCCAGGTAGAAGCTGCTAGGGCGTTCCCAGCGCGCCCACGATCCTATAAACGTGATACGGGATCTTGCGCATGTCTTTGCCGCCATTGAAGCGGGGCATGTCCTGGATCTGGGAGGTCGTGACATAGAGCGCACCATCCGGTCCCCAGGCCAGGCTATCGGGCCAGCTCAGACGGCCATCGGCCGCGACCGGCTCCAGTTTCTGCTCTTCCGGATCGAAAACCACGACTGCGCCATGTTCCACGTCAGTCAGATACAACTTGCCGTTCGGTCCCATGATCATGCCATCGGGAGCCGGGGTTTCGGTGACTGTCTCTACCTTGGCGGCCAGTTCGGCATTCGTTAGGCGAGAGTCCAGCAGGTCGGACGCCTTTACTCGGTAGAGGGTGTGGCCGGTGAGCGCATGGTAATAGAGGAGCCCGCGCGTCCCATCGAAGGCAATGCCGTCGGAATGAATCTGGGGCGGTTTTCCGTTCTCGCCCAGCAACTCGCGGCCTTTGACCTGGAGCTTGAAGTCCTTCTCCGCCTGAGTGGAATGATCGCCCTCGAGGACACGGCGCGATTTTCCGGTTCGCAGGTCTACCACCACGATCGCGCCCAGGCCAGAGTCAGTGATAAAGGCGGTCTGCGTCTTGGTGTCGACCCGGACGTCGTTCAGGTAGCTTTTTTTCGGCGCCACACTTTCGCTGAACGGGATCGTCTGCACGACCGCGTTCTTGACCAGGTCGACCTTGATCAGTTTCGGGCCGCCCTTCACGGTCTCGGCCATCTTCGGCGCCGCAGGATCCAGGATCCAAAGGCTGTCGCTCTCGTCGATATACACACTCTGCACGCAAACGAAGTGCTTCTCCGGCGCGCCCGCTCCATTCCACTCCGCGTTAGGATAAGCGACCGGTTTTCCGTCGACGATTTCCGCGACCGAAAGCGTGTGATTGTCGGACCAGTTTGGAAAATTGACGAAGATCCGTCCCTGTTTCGAGACCGCCACCCCGGTCACTTGATGGTCGGGAAAACTCGCGACCATTTCCAGCGTCGCGAGGTCAGCGGGCACCGGGACTGCGGCAGAAGAGAGAGGATGGCAATAGAGTAAAAAATTGAAAGCTTCACTTTGTTGATTCGTTTCCCAGCGGGCTCGCGGTTTTCCCCTGGCACCTGCGCTGGCGCGTTACTCGTTAGGCGAAAAATTCTTCGCTTGGATTCCCGTCGAAAGCAGACGAGGAAATCCCGCCCGCCGAATGAAAGCGACCGAATTCCAACGCACCGCTTCCGTGCCGGAAGACATGACCGGCCGCCCGCGCCGGGTCGCGACTGGCGGTGTTTCCTGGAGGAAAACCTTCTCCGCCTTCCAGTATCGGAATTACCGCCTCTACTTTTGGGGCCAGCTCGTGTCCCTCATCGGCACCTGGATGACGAGCACGGCGCAAGGCTGGCTGGTCTACCAGTTGACCGGTTCCAAGGCATTGTTGGGCATCGTCGCCGCCGCCGGGACCGCGCCGATGCTGTTCTTCTCCACCTTCGGCGGGTGGGCGGCCGATCGTTTCCCGAAGCGCTCCGTCCTCGTCTGCACCCAAGTTGCGATGATGATTCTCGCGTTTGTCTTTGCGGGGCTGGTTTGGTCGCAACTGATCCGGCCGTGGGAAATCATCGTCCTCGGTCTCTGCGGCGGGGTGGTGATGGCTTTCGACATGCCGGCGCGGCAATCCTTCGTGGTCGAGATCGCGAGCCGCGAGGATTTGATGAACGCGATCTCGCTCAACTCCGCGATGTTTAACGGGGCGCGCATTATCGGGCCGGCCATCGCCGGCTTTTTGATGGCGAAAGTCGGGATTGCGCTCTGCTTTTTCATCGATGGCGTGAGCTTTCTTGCCGTCCTCGCCGGGTTGCTCATGATGCGTCTGCCGGCGCATACCCGGAGCGCGGTGCGCGGCGGACCGCTTGCGCAATCGCTCGAGGGTCTCCGCTACGTCTGGAATTCCGTCCGGGTCCGGACGATCTTCGCGCTCTTCGCGATCGTCGGGGTTTTCGGCTGGTCCTATTCCGTCCTCATGCCGGCGTTTGCCCGGGATGTGCTTCATCTCGGCGAACAGGGTTATGGCTTTTTGTTAGGCGCGAGCGGAGTCGGCGCACTCATCGGCGCGCTCACGACCGCAACTTTTGGGAGCAACATTTCTTCGCGGAAACTTGCCTTCGGCGGCGTCTGGCTCTTTTGCGCGATGCTTCTCATCTTCGCCTTCAACCGCAACCTGATCGTGGCGATGATCTGTCTCGCCGGGATCGGGTTCGGGATGATGCTTTTCTTTTCCACCTCCAACACCACCGTGCAGACGATCGTGCCCGACGAAATGCGCGGCCGGGTGATGGGAGTCTGGGCCTTGATCTTCGGCGGGATGATACCCTTCGGCGCGCTCGAGGCGGGCGCGGTCGCGCATTACGTCGGGACTTCCGCGACGCTCGCGATCGGGGCTGTCATCTGCGCCCTGGCCGCGTTCATCACGCTCATCATCGTGCGCCGGCGCGACGCGCAATTGGCGGCCGGTGCCTGAATTGTAGACGCTTCCCTCTGGGAAGCGCGAGAGTTGCCTGCGTTGCAGATGGCGGAAGCGCCCCTGTCGGCGGAACGCAGGGCCGCGTTTCGCAGAGCGAAACGTCTACAGGGGCCGCTGCTGGTGCCAGTCGGTGCTTTGCTCAAAGGCGTGCGCGATTTGCAGGATGCGGGCTTCGCCTAACGACGGGCCAAGGATCTGCAAACCGATCGGCAACATGCCGCTCGCCATTCCACAGGGAACGCTGATCCCGCAAATCCCGGCGAGGTTGGCCGCGATCGTGAAAATGTCGGCCAGATACATGCGCCACGGATCCGCCGAGCGTTCGCCGATTTTGAAGGCAGGCTCAGGCGTGGTCGGCGAAATCAGCGCGTCCACTTTTTCAAAAGCGCGCGCGAAATCCTGCCGGATCAAGGTCCGCACTTTCTGCGCTCGCAGATAATAGGCGTCGTGATAACCGGAGCTGAGAACGTAGGTGCCCAGAATGATCCGGCGCTTCACTTCCGCGCCGAAACCTTCCGCCCGCGTCCGGCAATAGTGATCGAGCAGGTTTTGCGGATTCTCCGCGCGGTGGCCGTAACGCACGCCGTCGAAGCGAGCCAGGTTGGCCGAGGCCTCGGCGGGCGCGATGATGTAGTAGGTGTCGATCGCGTAGCTGGTGTGGGGGAGGGAGACCTCGACGATCTCGGCCCCTAACGAACTAAATTGCGAGACCGCGGAGTCGATCGCGGCCCGCACTTCCGGATCGATCCCGTCGGCCAGGTATTCCTTCGGCAACCCGAGCCGGAGACCCTTGAGTTCCCCATGTAGCGCGGCGCGGTAATCCGGCACCGGCGCGTCGAGCGAAGTGGAATCGTTCGAGTCCAGGCCCGCCATCACCCCGAGCAGGAGCGCGGCATCTTCGACCGTCTTGGTGATCGGCCCGATCTGGTCGAGCGAGGAAGCAAACGCGACCGCGCCGTAGCGCGAGACGCGGCCGTAGCTCGGCTTCAGCCCGACCACTCCACAGAGCGCCGCCGGTTGCCTAATGGAGCCGCCGGTGTCGGTGCCCAGCGCCGCCACGGCCGCGCCCGCCGCCACCGCCGCGGCCGAGCCGCCGCTCGAGCCGCCCGGGATGCGAGTCGGGTCCCACGGGTTGCGGGTCGGTTTCACGCTCGAGTTCTCGGTCGAGGAGCCCATCGCGAATTCGTCCATGTTGGTTTTGCCAAACGGGATCGCGCCCGCGGCCTTCAACTTGCCAATCACGGTGGCGTCGAAGAGCGCGCGGTAATCGCGCAGGATGCGCGAGGCGCAGGTGCAGGGCTGGCCCGCGACGCTGATCACATCCTTGATCGCAAGCGGGATTCCGCCTAACGGCAGGCTGACATCGGCGGTGTCGGCCGCGGCGAGGGCGGCATCGAGATCGCGCGAAAGGTAGGCATCGATTTTCGGCTCCACCATTTCGATCCGATCGTGCAAAGACTGCAGCACTTCCCGCGGCGAGACTTCGCGCGCGCGCAAAATCTTTTGCAGTTCGACAATCGTTAATCCGGGAAGATCGCGCGGCGTCATTCGATCACCTTGGTCACGATGAAGAGACCGCTCGCAGTGCGGGGCGCGTTGCGGAGCGCTTCCTCCTGCGAAAGACCGGGCCGCGCTTCGTCGGCGCGCAGGACATCAAACATCGGCGCAGCGTGGGCGGCGGGTTCGACGCCCTCGAGATCCAGTTCCTGCAGCCTGGCGGCGTGCTCCAGGACCTGCGCGAGCTGGGTCTGGAAGAGGGCGGTCTCCTCCGCGCTCAATTCTAGCCGCGCGAGACGCGCGACGTAGGCGACATCGAAGTTGCCTCTGCCGGGGTCATCGCCCCCGGCTACAACGTCTGCGTTCACGGCTTTCTAGAAATGCAGGTGGGTCGCGATCCAGATGATCGCGATCGAGAGCGCGATGACGAGAACGAGAAAAAGGAGGCGGCCTTCGCTGCGCTGTTTGCGGAGGGAACGGGGCCGGCGGGTTTCGCGTCCAAATTCGCTGTAGCGTTTGTCGTTCAACGCCATCGAGACATCGAGGCGACGCCCGCCCGAGCTGGCGCGCTCGAATAATTCCTCCCGATCGCGCCGGGTTTTCTCCTCCGCGGCGCGGGGCGCGTCCTCGATCATGCGCTGGAGGTCATCCATCTGCTTGCGCAGGTTTTCCTCGAGCCGGGCGAGTTCCTGCTGCTTGTGGTCGAGCGGTGTGTTGCTGGAGTGAGGGCGTCGTCGTGCCATGCTCGCCTAACGACTCGCGCCGTTCATGTAGAAGAAAATGAGAAGGGCGATCATCCCGAAGATGATCAACGGCAGGGTGAAGGCGAGGCCGATCTGGAGCCATTGCCCGAAGGACTGGTTCGGTCCGTTGTTCGTCTCAAAACCGCTCGACGTTTCCGGCAAAGGGACGGATTCGTGCTCGTCCGCGTTCGCCTGGAGGCGGCTGCGCTGCTGGCTGTACTCGGTCCGGGCGTCGTCCACCGTGCTCAGGGCGCGGCTGAGTTCCTTGCTCAGTTCGGATGGATTCCAGGTGCGGGGATCGATCGACTCGAGCAGCTCGAGGTGCTGGCCAAAACTTTCGCGCGTAGCGCGGAGCTGCTCCATTTTTTTCTGGGCGTCGTAGGCTTCACGTTCGAGGACGACGAGGGAGCGGGTGAGCTTGTCGGTCATCTCGGCCCGGCCATGTTCCAGTTCTTCCTGGCGGCGGCTGAGCTCTTCCAGCTCACGCTTTTGTTTTTCGATTTGTTCTTGCTGGCGCTTGAGCTGGAGCAATTGCTCCTGCGCTTTTTGCACCTGGGAATCCAGGTGTTCGGTACTGACACTGTCGTCTTCGTTTAGCTCCAGCATTTGTTCACTCGGGTGGATGCGATCAGACATGGCGTTTTCAGGCGGCGGATCCTACGCCGGGGATATTAAATGGCAGTGAAGAGATTGCCAGATTTTTCGCGCAAAAGTGCTGCGATTTCTCTGCCGCGATGTTTTTTTGACGAATTTGCCTAACGACCAGGCATCATCTCCAGGAGCATGCCGCGGAAATATTCCGTCTCCGGCAGGGTGGGCAAAACCGGATGATCGAGGGCCTGCTCGAACCGCCGCAGCCGGCGGGCGGAGCGGCGCGCGTCGACCAGCGAATCGGCGATCATTTTTTCGAAAATCTCCGGCCCGACGTGATGCGAGCAGGAAAAAGTCGCGAGCAATCCGTTAGGCGAAAGGAGCTTGAAAGCGCGCACGTGCAGCTCTTTGTATCCGCGCAGCGCGTCGTGCAATCCGCCTTTGGTTTTGGTGAAGGAAGGCGGGTCGAGGATGATCAGGTCGAAGCGCTCGTCCGCTTTCTCGGCCGCGCGGAGATAGAGAAAGACGTCCTGCTCAACCCAGCGCACGGTTAGTTGATTGCGGGCCGCATTTTGTTCCGCGGCGCGGATACTTTCCGCGCCGACTTCGACCCCGACCACTGCGCTCGCCCCGGCCCGGGCGCAGGCCAGGGCGAAGCCGCCCTGGCTGGTGAAGCAATCGAGCACCCGGCGTCCTGCCGCATGCTGTGCGACGAGCGCGTAGTTCGGCAGTTGATCGAGATAAAAACCGGTCTTCTGCGAATGGAGCAGATCGATTTGCAACTTGAGCCCCGCGACTTCGATCTCGACTGCGCCCGGCGCTTCTCCGGAAAGCATCCCGCTGCGCAGTTCCATTCCCTCCGCGCGGCGCACCGGCGCGTCGTTTCGCTCGAGAATTTGTAGGGCGGGCGCTCCGCCTGCCCCGTCGCCCGCGGCAAGCGGAGCGCTTGCCCTACAAAAAATTTCCTGCAGCGCCCTAACGATCAGCTCTTTCCGTTGATCCATCGCCAGGGTCAGCGTCTGCAGCACGAGGTTGTCTCCGTAACGATCGACGATCACGCCCGGCACGCCGTCGCTCTCGCTCCAGACCAGCCGGCAGAGCCGCGGATCGATCCCGCGTCGCTCGCGGTATTCCACGGCTTGCGCGATCCGGCGCTGGAAGAAATCGAGATCGAGGTCCTGCTTCCGGCGCGAGAAACGGCGGGCCACGATCTGCGACTTGGAATTGTAGATCGCGCTTCCGATGAGGTGATCGCGCCCGTCCTTGAGCGAGATGACATCGCCGTCCTGCGGCGCACCGAAAGCTTTCAGGACTTCGCCGCTGAACACCCAGTCGTGTCCATGGTAAATCCGCGCGCGAGGTTTAACGACAAGTCCACCCATCGGGCCTCACTGACGGGCAGAGGCCAAGCCAGAGCAAGCGGAAGTGCTGCTCCAGGCGCGAGAACGAGCGACGAGGAAGCGCGCCTAACGAACGAAATCTTCCAAGCCTTACTTTGTTTTATCGGCGCTGACGTGGTTCGGATCGTCGAAGAAACTCGAATGGATTTGGTTGACGATGCGGAAAGTGGGCGCGGTTCTCGCGGCTACTTCGCCGGCCAGTTTGATCGTTTCCTTGTTGCTGATCAGCCCCGTGAGATAGACCTGATGATCGGAGGTCGTGATCACTTTGACCGAGGTCGTGCGCGGATCGATTCCCGCCTCGGCCAAAGCCTTGGAAATCTTTTGTGAAATCTCCTGGTCGGCGGGAGCGCTGGATTGAGTCTGGGCTTGCATCGCTGGCAGAAGAACCATCAAGGCAAGACCGGTGACGAAGGCTTTTAAAAGGAAGTTCATAGGATAATTCTCGCCTAACGAAATTACGGAGTCCGTGGCCGGCCGTTCTCATCGAATTTTTTCAGAGCCATCTGCAAATTCGTTTTCGCGCTGGCATTGCCTTTGTCGGCGCCGCGCTTCCACCAATTAATCGCTTCGCGGGGGCTGTTTTCCAAGCCCAGGCCTTGCCAGTAACAGGCGCCTAAAACGTTCATGGCGTTGTCATCGCCGCGATCAGCGCCTTTGCGATACCACTCCGCTGCCAGAGCCGCATTTTTGGGCACTCCCTCACCGTCCTTGTAAAGATCGCCAATATCGGCGGCTGCTTTGGCGTTTCCCAGGTCCGCCGCCTGGCGAAACCATTTCAGCGCTTCGCTCGCGTCTTTGCTTACGCCTTTGCCGATGAGATAGCACGAGCCGAGATTCCGCGCCGCGTTCGCTTCCCCCTGCGCAACTGCCTTTCGATACCAGGACACTGCTTCGGCGAAGTTCTTTTCCGACTCCAGTTGCAGGCCAAACAACACCTGAGCCTGGGCGATTCCGGCCTGCGCTTTTTGTTCAAGGCGATCGCGCGCGGCGCGGTCGCGAGTGGCGTTCGTGAAGTCGGCGATCAATGGCGCTTCGTCTTCGTGTGACAGCGGGGCTGCGCTCGCCATCGGCTGGCTTTGGCTCTCCTCTTGCGCGCCGACTCGCGTCCAGATTCCCGGTCCGAGAGGTCCGGTCCCGTGCAGGTGATTCGGATCGGGCAAAGAATAAGTCCCTTCCGATCGTTGCCCGGTGACACTCGAGACGATGTGCCATTTGCCATCGCCCGCTCCGATGGTGCCGGCATCGCTGAACAATCCCGCGAAATAATAAGAGTCATCCGCGCGGATGACCCAGGTCAGTTTCCAGGGGCGGTGTTCGGTTTCGCCGTTGATTTCCCAGGTGCCGATCATGCCCGGGTCCACCGCCGCGCGCGCTCCCGCGAGTGAGCTGAGGAAAAAGAAAGCACCTGCCGACCAACTCAAAACGGTGCGCCATCTCATGGGGATGCTGGAAATGTGCGCAGGAATTGGATTCGGCGGCAAGCGATATCCTGCGAACGACTTGCAACCCATCGGGGCCTGCGAATCTCCTTGCCGACGCGAGCGAAACTCTTCTAGCCTCGCTCCCAGCAATGTTTCCGCGATGAGCCCTGCCCAAGGTTTTGATTTCAACGCGGCGTCGGAAGCGGCCATGGCGGGCTTGGATAATCTCTGGGCGAAGCCGAACCGCGCCCGCACCATTTCGCTTTCCGCGCTCGTGGGCGTGGTCTTCATCGCGCTGCTCTCGCTCATCCTCTCGGGCCGCACCGCCATCCTCGTGCTCGACAAGCCGTCGCAGCATTTCGTCTATCCCTTCACCATCCAGAACTTCATGCACATCGTCTTTTTCGTCGGGCTGGGCGATCTCTTTGTGCGCTGGCGCATCGCTACCCGGGAAAAGAATTTCCTCCGCCTGCACTATCTGCCGGAGGACGATCAGACGGTGCTCGTGGCGCAGGATTTGGGGCCAATCCGAAAGCGCGTCGCGGGCGAGTTCGATCACGAGAACGGTTTCCTGCCGTCGTTGATCAACATCGGCGTCCTGCAATTTCAATCGAGCTCCTCGGTCGAGCAGGCGGCCGGAGTCATGAATCAACAACTCGAACTGATGAGTCACCGCGTCGACCTGCGCTACGGGCTGGTCCGCTTCATCGCCTGGGTCGTGCCGACGCTCGGATTCATCGGGACGGTTTACTCGTTAGGCGCTTCTCTTTCCGCGGCGGGGACGACGGACGCGCTCGATTTGAAAGCGGTCGCGCGCACGCTCGGGATCGGGTTCGACTGCACCATGGTCGCCCTGATCGAGAGCGCGATTCTCGTCTTCATCCTCTATCTCGTGCAGGAGAAAGAGGAGTCGGCCCTCAACCACGCGGGCGATTACACCCTGCGCAATTTGATTAACCGCCTCTACGCCGAAGAGGAGTAACCGGGAATCGCGATGCGAGCCCGCCGGCGCGAGATCAACATCTTCAACATGTCCTTACTGGACATTTTGTGCGGCGCGCTCGGCGCCTTCTGTTTCATGATGCTGGTCGCGCTGCCTTATTACATTCCGCCGGGGAAATCGCGCGACCTGCGCAAGTCGCAGGAGGAGACGGAGAAGCTGATGCACGACCTCGAGCAGATGAAAACGCAGATGCGCGACCAGAAATCGGTCGAGGAAATGGAGGCGCTGATGCGACGTCTCGAAGCGCAGGTGAAGGCGCTCCAGGGGCAGTTGAATATCCTCACCGCGCAGAATGAGGAGCTGCAGAAACAGGTGGAAAAATTGACCGCGGAAAAGGCGCAGCTCGCGCAGGAAAAGGCGCAGCTCGCGCAGCAAAAGGAAGCGCTCCGGGCGGAGAACGAGCAGTTGAAGGAGTCGAACAAAAAGCTGCAGGCGCTCCTGCAGGCGAAGAAGCCGTTTACCATCATCGCCAAGGCCGACGATTCCAGCCAGGGGCTCGACACGGTGCTCTTCAAAAGCGAGATCGTGGAGAAAGGGCCCGCGCCTGTTTTCAAAAGCTGGCTCAGCGGCGATTACGACAATCTCCACACCGTCCGCAACGCCTTCCTCTACGGCAGCGGCCTCGGTTTCTTTGTTTCCACCGATTCGCCGCCGGGATCGGAGGCAAAGATTTTCGTTCGCCTAACGAACCGTCCCGATTCCCGCCGCGCCACCACGATCGGGGGCGTGATCGTCGGCGACGAAACGTGGAATGCACCCGTCCGCTTGCCCAAGGTGACCCTCGATCCCGAGCGCTTCTGGATCCTGCTCGGCACGATGTCGCTCGATCAGAATTCCCGGCCGCATTTCCAGGAAGCGACCGCCGCGGAGCGCGACGCGGCCTGGCAAACGCTGACCGAAACCACGCCGCCACCCACGCCCACTCCGACCCCGCCGCCGACCGAGAAGGAACGCGCCGCCGAAGCGGCGCAGCGCGCCGAGTCCGAAGCCAAACGCGCTCAAGCTCCTGGCCGCCCGCCAGAAGTTCATAAAACTGATGCAGCTGCAGGTGGACGATACCGGGAGGAACGAAGCGGAGTTTCTCCAACAGGCCGACGAGGTCCTGAAGGATTTGCCGCCGCGTGATTTCATGCGTCGCGAAGTGGAGGCGAGGCGCGATCACGTTCTCGAGATGAAAGCGCGGCGCGAAGGCGGCAGGTCATCGCCTAACAATCGCGTCACTCCAGCGCCCCAGCCCTCGCCCACCTCATGACGACGAAACGAATCCGTTGCAGTTGCGGGCGAGTCTACGATCCGGTGAAACGCCCGGCCTGTCCGGATTGCGGGACGGTGAATGCCGTCATCGCGGCACCGCCTGAACCCGAGCCGGAGACCGAAAAGAAAGCGCCGGTTGTCGATCCGGTTCCGTCGCCCCCGTCGCCGCGGCCGCTGCCGATTTCTCCGCGCACGATCGCGATCGGAGCGGGCGTATTGCTGCTTCTCGTTCTCGTCATCGCGCTCAACCGTTGCGGTTCGCCCAAGCCGGAACCCGCACCCACACCGGCGCCGACCGCGACTCCGACTGCGTCTTCGATTCCCTCAGCGCCGCCGTCGGCCGCACGCCAGAGGCTTCTGCTACCGCGACCGCTTCGATCGAACCGAGTGCCACACCTCCCGCAAACTCCGGCATCCTGGAAAGCTTCGACCTGAACGCGGCCATCGCCGCCGCTGCCCCGGGCGCGACGATCAAAGTTCCGCCCGGTTCTTATCCCGGAGGTCTGGTGATTGAAAAAGCAGTCCGCCTCGTCGGCGCGCCGGGTCAGGTCTTGATCCAAAGCGAAGGCCGCGAATGCGTCACCGTGCGCGCGCCCGGCGTGACGATGCAGAACATCCAATTCATCTGCAGCGGCGTCGGCGCGCTCCCCGCCATCTCGGTCGGGCCCGGCGCCGATCTTTCCCTCGAAGCCTGCAAGGTCCAATCCAACACCGCCCTTGGTTTGTTAGGCAAGGAGAAGAGTTCGATCAAAGCCCTCGGGACTGCCTTCGCCGTGCCGGAAGGCACCGGAGTTCGCCTAACGGATGGAGCGAAGGCCGTGCTCACTCAATGTGTCTTCGCCGACACCAAGTGCGGATTGAACGCGTGGAGCGGAACGACCGCGGAAATGCGCGCCTGCGCGTTCGAGCGCACCGGAGGCAGCAATGGACGCGGCGCCATCATGGCGTTGACCGGCCAGGGCACGACGGCCACGGCGGACGATTGCCGTTTCAACAACAACGTCGCCGGCATCCTCGTGACCCGGCAGGCCGCGGTCACGATCACCAACAGCACCTTCAAGGAAAATACCGGGGGCGTGCAGGACGGCATCCTCGGTCTCGTCGCGGTCGCCGGGGGCGCTCGCGCCACTCTCACGGGCGACCGCTTTGAATCCAATCGCCAGGGCATCGCGATCACCGACGGCGGCACGCTCGAGATGCAGCAATGCACTTTCGTCCGCAACGGCATCGCGCAACGACAGATCGTGCCGACATCGTTGCCGCTCCTGGTTTCCGGGGAAAATTCCGCGGCGGTCGTTCGCAAAAGCGAATTCGCCGATTCGCCGCAGTTCGCGATCAGCGTGATGGCGGGCGCCAAGCTCACGCTCGACGAAGTAAACATTTCCGGCTCCGGCTCGGCCGGCGTGCTGCTCGGGGAACGCAACACTGCTCCCCCGCACGCCACGATGAAGCGCGCGCATTTCGTCGGCAACAACACCGGCCTCGCCCTGCTCGGCGGGAGCAGCGCGGAGGTGGAGGAGTGCGAGTTTCGCGAAAACATCACCGGCGCGCTCGTCGCCGACCGGGGCTCGCAACTGCAAGCCAGCAAGAGCACTTTCCTCTCAAACCGCGACCGGGGCGTTTACGTTTATCTCCAGGCCTCGGCCCGGCTCGTCGATTGCGACCTGAAAAATAACGGGCGCGGCGCGCTCAGCGGCGCGCGCGGCCGGGCCGCGGAGCGCGGCTCGATCACGCTGGAAAATTGCCGGCTCGGCGGCAACACCATCTTCGGCGTCGGCGCCTCGGTGCAGAGCGAAATTATCCTAACGAACTGCGTTTTCGACGGGACCGACAAGCTCAACATCTCGAAAGAGCGCGGCGCCATTGTCCGGACTAACGAACCCGCGCCGTCCGCCACGCCGCCGCCGGATGCGAGCGCCGCGCCGTCCCCGGAAGAAAGCGTCGACCCTGCCGTCTCGCCGGCGCCGGAAGAGCCGTCGCCCTCCGCCGCAAAGGCAACCCCGCGGCCGCGCCGCAAACCCACGCCGCGGCCGCATCCGCCGACGCCGGAGGATCTCCGGCGCGCCCTGCGCAAGCTCTTGCCCGGCAATTAGGCGCGGAACTACCGCCCCGGCTCGCATTCCTGCTGGCAATCCCGGCATGTTTGCCTAAAAGTTACCTGGCTGGACTAATCCACAATTTTAACGGCCACCCATACACGCAGCGTGAATCCAACACCTAGTTTGCCCGAAACCAATCCTGTCCCCGGCTCGCCCGAGCGCGCCGATCTTCGCCCGGAGAGCATCAACGACGCCGTCATCCGCCTCGCCGGCAATTCGCAGGACGGCATCCAGAGCGCAGGCGCGTTTCTCGCCCGGCTCGCCGGCCGCAGCGACCAGGACGTCATGACCTACATGACGATTCCCGCCACCATCTCCGGCGGTCCGTCGATCTTCCAGGTCCGCATGGGCACCGGCGAAGTCCTTTCCGCCGGTGACGAAGCCGATTTCCTGGTCGCGTTTTATCAACACAGCTACCAGGACCACATCGGCTTCCTGCAACGAAGGCGGCGTCCTGCTTTACGATTCCGACAACGTCGAGCCGGATCTCGACGACAAACGTTTCGTCTACGTCGGCGTGCCGATCACCGGCCTGACGGTCGAGGCGCTCGGCGGCACGGCCAAGGACAAGGGCAAAAACATCTTCGTCCTCGGCCTGATCTCGAAAATTTTTCATCTCGATGTCGAGAAGATGAAAAAGCTGATCACGGAAAAATTCGCCGGCAAAGACGAGAGCATCGTCAACACCGCGCATGATGGCTTTCCAGGCCGGCTACGCCTACCCGGTCGGCAACGTCCTCTCGAAGCAGTATCAATTTGAGCAGGTCGTGAAAAAGCCGGGCGCGCCCGACCAGATCACGATGGATGGCAACCAGGCGCTCGCCTACGGCCTCATCGCGGCCGGTGTCCGCTACGGCGCCGGTTATCCGATCACGCCCTGGTCTTCCGTCATGGAAACTTTGCGGCGCGAGCTGCCGAAATACGGCGGCCTCTTCGTCCAGGCGGAAGACGAGCTCGGCGCGGTCTCGATCGCGCTCGGATTTTCTTATTCCGGCAATCTCGCCATCACCGGCAGTGCCGGCCCCGGCATCTCGCTCAAGACCGAAGCGATCGGTTGGGCCTCGATGGCGGAAATCCCGCTTCTCATTATCAACGTGCAACGCGGCGGCCCGAGCACCGGGCTCCCGACCAACGTCGAGCAGAGCGATCTCTTCCAGGCGATCTACGGCGGCCACGGCGACAGCCCGCGCGTCGTCCTCGCCGCGCAGACGGTGGAAGATTGTTTCTACATCGCGATCGAAGCCGCGCGCATCGCGCGCAAATACAGCACGCCGGTTTTCATCCTCAGCGACACCTCGCTCGCCACCCGGATCGAGGCCTTCGACGAACCGAAACTCGGCCGAGCATCATGCAGGACCCGAAACCGGACCTGACCACGCTCGACACCCACAAGCCTTACGCGCTCGACAAGATCACCCATCACGTCCCGCCCGGCACGCGCATCCGCGACGGCAAATACCCGCTCATCAGCGGCCTCGAGCACGACGAGTTTGGCCATCCCACCGGCAGCCCGAAGATGCACATGGCGATGACGGCCAAGCGCCGCAACAAGCTGCGCCAGCTCGCCGAGGAAATTCCCGGTGCCGGAAATTTACGGCGACGCAGAGGGCGACACCCTGCTCATCGGCTGGGGCTCGACCTACGGCCCGATCCACGACGCCGTGAAACGCGCCCGCGACCACGGCGAAAAGATCAGCGCCATCCATCTCCGCCACGTTCATCCTTTGCCTAACGGATTGGAAAAAATCTTCGCCAGCTTCAAGCGCATCGTCGTGGTCGAGATGAACGACGAGGGTGTTTACGGCTTCGGCCAGTTGGCCACGATCCTGCGCGCCCGTTATTGCGAGCCGAAGATCGAGAGCCTGACGAAGACCGACGGCCTCACCTACCGCGTGCGCGAAATTCTCGAAGGCATTTTCCATCGCAAATTTCCGCGCCTCGTCGCGTCGAATGGCGCCCAGCAAAACGGCAACGGCGCCTCCGACAAAACGACCGACGTCCCGAGCACCGCCACCGCCACCGCGCGCGCGGAAGCGAAAGTTTCGTCCGCCCGCGACCACGCCGGCGACAGCACTCCGACCCGCCCCGAGACCTACGAGGCAGCGATGCCGAGCAAGTCGAAGGATTCCACGGCCTAACGATTTTGAAATGAATGAGGAAAGCAGGAAAGCAGGAAAAAATCTCGAAGCCAGAACGCCAGGAATGAATCAGGCTTGCCCTTCAGAAGCTTCGATTCCTGATTTCCAGATCGTTCTTAAAACCGTTGTCCCAATTTCCTGCTTTCCTGCTTTCCTAATTCATCCCTTCTTATTTTCCACAAAATGAGCACTGACACACTGACCGCCACCGTCGAAGAGCCCCGCGAGAAACTGACCAAGAAAGCCATCACCGCCGATCACCCGACGTGGTGTCCCGGCTGCGGCGATTTCGCCGTTCTCGCCTGCTATTACAAAGTCCTCGAGAAACGCCAGATCGAGCACGAGAAGATCGTCACCCTCGCCGGCATCGGCTGCTCCTCGCGCTTCCCTTATTTCGTTAACGGCCACGGCGCCCACTTCATCCACGGCCGCGCCGTTCCGCTCGCCAGCGGCATCAGCCTGGCCCGGCCCGATCTGCACGTCTTTTTGTTCGGCGGCGACGGCGACGGGTTCTCCATCGGCGGCAATCACCTCGACCACGGCGCGCGCAAGAACATCAACATGACCTACGTCATCATGGACAACTTCGTCTATGGCCTGACGAAAAAGCAGACCTCGCCCACCTCGCCGATCGGCTTCAAATCGAAGACCGACCCGCAGGGCGCGATCGACCAGCCGGTCAACGCGATGAAAAAACTCGTCGCCAGCGGCGCCACCTTCGTCGCCCGCACCCACGCCTCGCAGGTCAAGCACATGATCGAGATGATCGAGCGCGCGATGGATCACCCCGGCTTCAGCGTCATCGAATGTTTGTCTGAATGCGTCGAATTCTTCCCCGGCGCCTTCGACGCGGCCAACCCGCGCAAAGAAGGCACGTTTGCATTGATCGACGAGAAAAAATACGACAACACGCCCGAGGACGAGGCGCGGCACGACGTCACCGACGAGCTCGCCGCCTACAAGCTGGCGCAGATCCCATTCCCCGGCGTCTTCGGCGTCTTCTACCAAAACGATCGCCCGACCAAAAACGCGCTCGAGAAAAAGTGGATCGACTCCACCCGAGAAAAACTCGGCCACGCCAGCGACCTCGACATTCTGCAAAAAACCTTCGACCGGATGAAATGAGTTCTGTCGTCAAGGTGGATCCCGAGATCATGAGTGGCGTCCCGTGTTTCGCCGGGACGCGAGTCCCAATCCAAAATCTCATCGACTACCTCGAAGGGGGCGATTCCATCGAAGAATTCCTCGATGGCTTCCCGAGCGTCTCGCGTGAGCAGGTCATCGGCTTTCTTGAGGAAGCCCGAGACCGCATGCTCGCTGCTGCGACTGCG
>CAVUGD010000005.1:0-130801 GCA_963740715.1 uncultured Verrucomicrobiae bacterium
TCCGCCCGACTTACCGCAATTTCTTCCAACCGGAAAAACGCTGGCAGTTCACCGGCATCCGCCTCGCCCGGGACCCGAAATGAAGAGCCCCACCGGCGGGGTCTCAGTTCTCGATCTCGAACCAGACGCTTCCGAATTTCTTGACCAGGCGATCGCGGGCCTTTCGGCTACGCCGCGCACTCTGCCGAGCAAGTTCTTCTACGACGAACGCGGCTCCGATCTCTTTCAGGAAATCTGCGAGCTGCCGGAATATTACGTCACCCGCACCGAGACCGAGATCCTCCGCCATTACGGCCCCGAGATCGCAGAATCGATTGGCGACAATGCGGAACTGGTCGGGTTCGGCACTGGCGCCGGGGTGAAGACGCGGATGCTCCTCGGCCATCTGCAAAATCTGATCGCCTATCTGCCGGTCGACATTTCCAAACAGCGCCTAACGGAATCAGCCGAAGCGCTCAGCCGCGAAATGCCGACGCTCGAAATCCTGCCGGTTTGCGCGGATTACCTGCAACCTTTTGAACTGCCGACGCCGTCGCGGAAACCCGCGCACATTGCGGTCTATTTTCCCGGCTCCACCATCGGCAATATGCAGCCCGAAGTGGCACAGCATTTTCTCAAGCGGGTCGCGAAACTTTGCGGTCACAGCGGCGGACTCATCATCGGCGTCGACCTGCAGAAATCGAAGGAAGTGCTCGAAGCCGCCTACAACGACAGCGCGGGCGTGACCGCCGCTTTCAATCTCAACATGCTCGAGCGCGCCAACCGCGAGCTCGGTGCCGACTTCGATCTCTCGCAATGGCTTCACCGCGCGATTTACAACGACGAAGCGCACCGGATCGAGATGCACCTGGTCAGCCAGCGCGAGCAGATTGTCCACCTCGGCGAAAACGAATTCCATTTCGCGGCCGACGAAAAGATCATCACCGAATTTTCCTACAAGCACACCATCGAAGGCTTCAGCGCGCTGGCCGCTTCGGCCGGCTTCCAGATGTCGCATGTCTGGACCGATCCGAAAAAGCTCTTCGCTGTTTTTCACTTCACAACTCGCTAGCGCGTCCGCTCTAGTGGCGGTCGTGCCGATCGCTGACTAAATCATGGAGCCGTTGGTTCAACTGATTGGCGTCAGCAAAACATTCGGCAGCGCCGCCGCGCTGCAGCCGACCGATCTCGACTTCCAACCCGGCCTAACGACCGCCTTGATCGGCCCGAGCGGCTGCGGAAAATCGACTCTGCTTCGCCTCGTCATCGCCCTCCTCCGGCCGGACACGGGCCAGGTTTTATTCGACGGAGAAAAAGTAACCGACGCCAACGCGCAGGAGATTCGACGGCGCGTCGGCTACGTCATCCAGGAGGGCGGGCTCTTCCCGCATCTGACCGCGCGCGCCAACGTTCTCCTCATGTCGCGGCACCTCGGACGACCCGAGGCGGAAATGGAAGCGCGCCTGGAAGAGCTTTGCGCGCTCTCGCAATTTCCGCGCGACGCGCTCGACCGTTATCCGACCGAACTCTCCGGCGGGCAGCGCCAGCGCGTCAGCCTGATGCGCGCGCTCATGCTCTCGCCCGAGGTACTCCTGCTCGACGAGCCGCTTGGCGCGCTTGACCCACTCGTTAGGTCGGCGCTGCAGCGAGATTTGAAGGAAATTTTCGCGCGCCTGAAACAGACGACCTTGCTCGTCACGCACGACATGGGCGAAGCCGCCTACCTCGCCGATGAAATCGTGCTCATGAACGAAGGTCGCATCATCCAGCGCGGCAGCGCCGCCGATCTGCGCGATCGTCCGGCGAGCGATTTCGTTTCCGGGTTCATCAAGGCGCAAAGGAGCGCGGAGTTTTGAAAACCGGATTCCTCATTCTCAGTTTGGTCGCGACCTCAGCATTCGCTGCGGAGCCGATCACTGTGGGCTCGAAGAAATTCACCGAGTCGTACGTGCTCGGCGGTATCGCAAAAACCGTCCTTGAGCGCGCCGGGTTCTCCGTTCAAGAGCGAGCCGGCATGGGCGGCACGATCATCCTCTGGCAGGCGCTGAGCGGCGGCCAGATCGACGTTTACCCGGAATACACCGGCACTATCGGCGAAGAAATTCTCAAAACGAAAGGGCGGCTCATCCCGGAAGAAATGCGCGCGGCGTTAAAAAAATCCGGCGTCGGAATGTCTGCCGACCTCGGCTTCAACAACACCTACGCGCTCGTCATGCAACGCGCGGTTGCGGAGAAGCTCGGCATCCACGCGATCAGCGATCTGCATCAGCATCCCGATCTAAAAATTGGTTTCACCCACGAATTTCTCGACCGCCAGGACGGCTGGCGTCGGCTCGTGGCGGCTTATGGGCTAACAATGCCGAACGTCAGCGGGATCGACCACGCGATCGGCTACGCCGCCCTCGCCCGCGGTTCGATCGACCTCAAGGACGCCTACTCGACCGACGCGAAAATCCAGGAAAACGATCTCGTCGTCCTGCGTGACGACCGCCATTTTTTTCCGGAATACAACGCCGTCTTTCTCTACCGGCTCGCGCTCGATCCGCGCGCGATCGCCGCCCTGAGCCACTTCGGCGGGATCGACGAGGCCAAAATGATTTCGCTCAATGCCGCCGCCGAGCGCTCGAAGGATTACGCCTACGCCGCTTCGCTTTATTTCCATCCCGCCACCGGCGACGGCGCCCCGCGCCGCGACCTCTGGCCGAAACTGGCGCGTTGGACCGGCCGTCATCTCGAACTCGCCGGCATCTCACTTCTCCTCTCCGTCCTGGTCGGCTTGCCGTTAGGCATCCTCGCCAGTCGCGGCGGCCCAGTCGGGCAATCGATCCTGGCGATTGTCGGAATGATTCAGACCATTCCATCGCTCGCCCTTCTCGCTCTTCTCGTCCCGGTGCCTTTTCTCGGGATCAGCGCCACGACCGCGATCGTCGCGCTCTTCCTTTACGGACTCCTCCCGATCGTCCGAAACACCGCGACGGGCTTGCAGGATATCCCGCCGGCGTTGCGCGATTCCGCCACCGCGCTGGGCCTCGAGCCAGGTGCGCGATTGCGAAAAATTTACCTGCCACTGGCGTCGCGCACGATCCTGGCGGGCATCAAAACCAGCGCGGTGATCAACATCGGCACTGCCACCCTCGCGGCGCTGATCGGTGCCGGAGGTTTAGGCGAGCCGATCCTGAGCGGGCTCAATCTCAACGACCACGCCACGATCCTCCAAGGCGCGATCCCGGCCGCGCTCCTTGCATTGTTGGTGCAGGGCCTATTCGATCTGCTCGATCGATTTTTAATCCCGCGCGGGTTGCGGCTCTAGTCCGTTGTCTTTCGCGGCAAACCGGCTCGGGACCAGAATCGCGTCGGTCATTCCGTGAAGAAGTTTCTTATCGGCTGGACAGATTGTGGCGAGAGCGCCGCGCAGCGTCACCCCTTCCGTCTCGACAAAATAATACGGCGTCAATCGCACACGTCCGCGCATCGTTTTTAGTTCCTCGGTCGCGGGATCCCAGTAGGGATGATCGAACAGCCGGCCCTTGTGGAATTTCTGCATGATCGTTGGCTCGCGCTCGAAATTCGTCAGCGCGTCGTTGATCCGTTGTTCCCATTCCGCGTGCGGAAGATCGGCCCCGAGCGCGACGCCCCGACTGCCCCAGCCTAACGGCGAGAACCCGCTCACCTTGAGCAAAAGATCGCGCTCCTTCTGGCTGAACTTCGCTGCTTCCCGCCAATCCTGAATTTCCAAACGCGGAATGACAGCGTGTTGCGGCAAGGGCGTTGGATCCAGAATCCAAGTGTAGGGAATAATCTTTTGCAGGGTCCGAAAATATTTGTCACCCAGCTCTCGCCGCCAGAATTCGCGCAGCGGCTGGAGCCAGAAAAAGGCGAACCACATTTTCTCCTCCAGATACGGTTTGATCGGCGGCGTGACCGTTAATTCGCCGCGTCCCGCGGTCTCGATCAGGGTGTTGATGCCCGGCAAATTCGGCAGATCGAAAAGCTCGAAAAACCGGTAAACATCCCGCCCGGCTTGCGGCTGGTAATTCTCCGCCGCCTCCGCTTTCCACGACCGCTCCGGGAAGCGCTCGTTCAAGTGCCTAACGATCCACTCCATCTCCGGCCGGTAGGTAGCCGACTCCTGCGAGACCACGATGTCGCCGCCGTTAGGCAGAACCGTCGCGAATCCGTCGAGCATGCCGTCGGTTCCCCCGATCACCTCCGACCCGAGCGCGGCATAGGTTTGATTCAACCACGCGGTCAGCCCAATTCCGCCGGGCACGGAATCGACCTCCGCAATCGTCCAGCCCTCGTCGGTCAGGACCAGGTCCGGCCGGATGACCCGCGGAAGCGCCTCGCGAAATTCTTTCCGATGCGAAAACTCGATCAGGTCCGGCGGTTTCCCAATATCGAGATAGCGCGCGACCCAGGGCGGCTGCTTTCCTTTGACGCTCTGCTGGTAAAGCTGATTGCAGGCGCGCTGAAAAACGAACAGCTGGTGGCCGAGCCGCTCGAGGTCGGCCCGGCTTTTTTCATCGATCGCGAACGGCTCAGGCGAAAGAAGCCATTCCTTTTCAGCAAAAAGGCTCTCCTCCGGACGAGCCTCGCGGATGGCGGTGAGTCGATCGATTTCGGTGAGCATGAAGGCGCGGCAACTTTCGACGCCTCGCCCGCTGCGTTCAACCGCGAATCACATCGCCTTGAGTCTCGGCAGCGCGGCTTCGATCGCGGCCCGGTCGGCTTCGAGCCACGGGGGAAGCACGAGCGACTTCCCAAGCGTCGCTTGATCTTCGTCCACGCCAAAACCCGGCCCGTCCGTCGCCAGCTCAAAAAGCACACCGCCGGGCTCACGAAAATAAACGGACTTGAACCAAAAACGGTCGATCACCGGCGTCGGCTGCGCGCCATGTTCCGCCACGCTTTGCCGCACCTCGAGCTCATGTTCGTCGTCCTGCATCCGCCATGCGATGTGGTGCACACTGCCCGTGCCCCAAGCCCCGCGCCGCGCGCCGGGGTCCGTGCGCAGCTCGAGATACTGGCCGGAAGCCCCCTCGCCCAGCGCATAACGAGTCCAGCCGTTCTCCTCCCCGGCTTCCCGGAACCCGAGCCCGTCGCGAAGAAAAGAAACAGTAGGCTCGAGGTCGTGCTCGACGAGGCGCGCGCTCTCCAGGCCGCGAATCTGACGTTCGACCGGGATCGGACTTTTTTCCCAAGGAGTAAAGAGCCGCCCTAACGAGCTCTGGCTTTCCGTGAGGGCGAGCCGCAGCCCGTGCGAATCGGCCAGTGGCAAAACGTTCTGCCCAAATCGAATCTCGGGCTCAGCCATTTCGACTCCGTAACGACTCAGCCGCGCGCTCCAAAAACCGAGGCTGCCCGGCGGCACCGCGAGCGAAACTTCCGTGCTCAATCCATGTCCCTCCCGATGCGGCGCGAGTTCCGACCAGGGGAAAAAAGTCAGGTCGGTCCCTGGGTTCCCCTCAGCGTCGGCGTAGAAAAGGTGATAAGTGCCGGGGTCATCCTGGTTGACGCTCTTCTTGACCAGCCGCATCCCGAGCACGCCGGCGTAGAAGTCCAGATTCTCCTGCGCGGGGCCGGCGATGGCGGTGATGTGATGAAGTCCGGCGATCGGTTGCATGGCGAACTCTCGCGCAACTTGCTCACCGGGAAAATGCGCTATCCTCTCTTTGATGAAACGCATGTTTTTCTGCCTGGCGGCGTTGCTCGTCACACACAGCGCGCTGGGCGAGTCGCCGATAATTTTCCTCGTCCGCCACGCGGAGCGGGCCGCGATCAGCGGGCGGGTTCCGTCCGACACCGGCCTTTCCGAGGTCGGGCGGGCGCGCGCGCAAGCGCTCGCACAGGAATTGAAGGACGCGAAACTAACGGCCATTTTCACCTCGGAATACAAGCGCACTCAGGAAACGGCGAGGCCGCTCGCAGAATCGTTAGGCATCCGTCCCGAGGTGGTCGCGGCGGACGATCTCCGGTCCCTTCGCGCCAAACTCAAAGCCGCTCGAGGAAACGTGCTCGTCATCGGACATTCCAACACCCTGCCGCAAATCATCAACGCCCTTGGCGTTTCCGATCGGGTTGCGATCACCGAGTCCGATTACGACAATCTTTTCCTCGTCGTGCTCGAGCAGCCGCCGCGATTGATTCGCCTGCATTATCGTTAGGTTGCCACTATCCGCGCAGGTCTGATACACTCCGAGCGTGCAACCTCGGTTCCTGATCGTCCTGCTGATCGCGACCGCTACCGTCGCAACAGTCGGATTTAAGTCGGGGCGGCAGTGGTCGCACGCCTCCGAAGCGGGAAAGAGCGAGATTTCTGAAAGTGCGGCTGCGCCGTTGCACCGCTCCACTTCATCGAGCGTCGATTTTTCCCGGGTCACGATCGCGAACATTGGCGCGGTCGAATTTGAGGAAGCCTATGACCTTCTCCGCTCTGCCTCTCCATCTACGCTCGCGGGTTGGGCGCGGCAGTTGGAAGCGATGCCTTCCGGCCCGGCTCGTGCGACTGCGATCAACGCATTTTTCAAGGTCCTGGTGCAAACGGACCCAGCCCGCGCGGTCGAGCTCGTGCTTAGCCTAACGAACCGGGAAGCGCGCGGCCTGGCCGCTACCGCCGTGCAAGGCGCGGCCCCGGAAACCGCCTTCCCCGAGGTCGCCCGCATGTTGGTTGGCCTGGACGATGATTTCCTAACCGAATTTGTTCTGCTCTGGAGCCGTTTCGATCCGGTGAGCACGAGCCATTTTGTCGAAGCGAACCCCGCGAAAGTAGATAGCAACACCCTGGCTCTGCTTCTGGAGAACTGGGCGGCAATTGATCCACGCGCAGCTCAGGTCTGGCTGGACGGACTCGATCCGAACCAGAAAAAATCGGATGTCATCGAAGGATTCATTTCCGGTTGGTTTGAGAACGAGCCTGCCGCCGCGCTCGCCTATCTCGCCGAACACGCGAATGAAAAGAAATATCGGCGAGCGATTCGAAGCGCCGCCCGGACGCTCTTCGACAAATCTCCTTCCGACGCCGCCGGCTTTGTCACGCAACTCCAAAACGCGGACGCGCGCGCGACTGCGATCGATGAAGTCGCGGCGCACGCGACCGACCGCATTTGGGGTGGAAATTTAAAGTTCCCGCCCGAGGGAGTCGCCCGATGGATGCTTACTCTGCCTAACGATGCTTGGAGAAGCCACCTCGGTGCGGTTCTTTCCACCTGGAGCAGAACGGACTCCACCGCCGCCGAGGCATGGCTGAATCAATTGCCGCTTCCGGCTCGCGATCAGATCGCAGCGGAATTTTGTGCCAACTTTGATTGGGAGGCGCCACAGTCGGGCGTTGTCGCCGGGCTGCGGATCAATGATCCCGCGTTGCGCGCCGACACCTTGGCGGAATTGCGCAAGCGCATTGGCACTCGTGAACAAGGGAGCGAGATCATAGTGCACCTGCAGCTATCGCCGCGTGAGAAAGCAGAGCTCGAGAAAGTGCTGGCCGATCTATGATCGCGCGTTCTGCGACAATCATTCTCATGCTCGGAGCGGTCGCGGCGGTGGCCTTCGAGGTCGGGCGCCAGTCCGAGGTCTTGGAAAAGCCGAAACCCAAAGCCTTAGCGGCGGTTTCGGCTAACGAATCAGCACCCGCCGCATCAGCTCAGCACCATCCGCTCGACGTGGTCGATATCGCCCATCTCCCTTTTGCCGATGCTTACGCCGGCCTCAAGCAGGCATCACCCGAAGAACTGGCCGCGTGGTTGCAAAAACTCGAGGCGATCAAGCCAAGTCCGAAGCGATGGAGTGCGATCTCCAGTTTCTTCAAGACTTTAATTCAGATCGATGCGGGGACCGCAACGAAGCTGATTGCGCACCTCGGCGAAACCAATCGTTTCGCCGCCATGATGACAGTCAAGGATGCGGCCCCGCCGCGCGAGCTGGGGCAAGTCGTCGATCTGCTGCGAACTTTTCCAATTCTCGAAATCTCCAGCTGCAGCTCCGACTATCTGCGGGATGCGTTTGCCCAATGGAGCGCGTTCGATCCCGTCGCGGCGAGCGGTTATCTCGACCAGCACCCGGACGACGAAAATCTTTCAAGGTATGTCGCCACGATCGTCGAGAACTGGGCCTCATATGATCCCGACGCCGCGCGAAAATGGGCGGAGCGCGGGCTAAATCAAGCCGACGCCGGAGATGCGGGCGAAGAATGGCCGTATCGGCAGGCAGAATTAACCAAAGCCTGGGTGAACGGTTATCTCCGGCACGATCGCGCGGGTGGCTTGGATTACATCATCAGCTTGCAGGATCGGCCCGGTGCAAAGGAGGCGATTCCCGAAGTGGCTGAAGCGCTCTTCCGCGACTCTCCCACGGAAGCGAGGGCTTTTCTGCAAAGGCTGCCGGAAGAACGGCAAGCGGAAGCTCTGCGCGGAATCTCGTGGGCTGCGGAACGAAAAGTTTATGCCGACGCGGATGCTTGGAAGCGGTCGCCGGAGTTTGTCGCGAACTGGATGTTGCAGTTCCCGGACGCAGCCTGGAGCGATCCGATCGAACAGGTGATCACAGAATGGAGATACGGAAATGCGCAGGGCCTTTTTGCCTGGATGTCCCAATTGCCGGACGGCACCCGTGAAAAAGTGGCGGCCAAATATCAGCCCTACCTTCTTCCAAATTCTGCCGCGAAGGAGTTCGACCTCGTTCTGCAGGTTTCGGACATCTCGTTGCGCGATCGACTCCTGGAAAACGTCATGACCAACGCGAAAGACGCGAAACCGGCAATTCTTCAAGCGCTTGAAGACTCGCCGCTGCCGGAAAACCAAAAGCAAAATCTGGCCGGGCTAATTCCACAGCGCGAATACGAGATTCAGGAGCCGACGGACGACGAAGAGGACGAAAGCGACAGCCAATAGCCCGCCAGTTCTCGAGCGGACCATCGCCGAAGAGTGGTTCCAACGACGCGATCGTAACGATCGCCCTTATTTTTGCTCGAAGATTTCGGTCCGGCGCACCCGCTCGCCTTTCAGGAAAACATTCGAGATGGAGGAGAGGGCGCGCACGTCCTGCAACGGGTTGCCGTCGACCACCAGGAGCGACGCTTCTTTTCCTTTCTCGATCGTGCCGAGACGATTCTCGGCGCGGAGGAGCCGGGCGGCATTCCCGGTCGCAGCCTGGAGGGCGACCCCGGGCGGAATCCCCGCCGCCACCCAAAGCTCAATCTCGCGCTGCACCGTCGGGCCATGGAAAACGAGAAAATTCCCCGCGTCCGAGCCGGTCACGAGCATGATGCCGGCCTGCCAGGCCTTGACCAAATTGCGACCACCGATCTCCAGCGAAAGCGGATAATGGCTCAGCCCGTCCCGCATCGATTTCATCTCTGCGTTACTGGCAGCGTGCTCGGTTCCGGTGAGCAACTCCTTCGTTGTGACCTGCTGAACTAACGACCGCTTGAGCAGATCGGTTTTCCCTTTGGAAAAATCCGACAACCCTTCCACTACGCTCAGTGTCGGATCGAACGCGATCCCCTTCGCCTTTATCGCCGCGATCGTGGCGTCGGGGATTTCATCGCGAAAAGATCCGTGCTCGATCGAGTCCGCGCCTAACGATACCGCATCGGCTACATCGCGCGCGTCGCCAGTGTGAATCGAGGCCGGCAACTTCTTCGCGTGCGCTTCCTGCACGACCGCGCCGAGCAGCGCGAGATCCATCCGGTTGAAAGGGTAACCCGGTACGCCTGCTTCGAGGACACCTTTGATCGCGTTCACACCCTTGGCGGCCAACTCGTCAACTTGCTTCCGCGCTTCCTCCTGCGATTTCGGGATGCGGAGAAATTGCGCATCGAAACCGACTCGCGCCATTTCCGGCATATTCTTCGCGTACTCGGTGCCGTGGCCGCCTTCCGCGGTAAAGAGCGGACCGGAGAGAAAGACCTCGGTTCCCAATCGTTCGCCGCTATTAAAGCGCTCCCGCAACTCGATCATGTCATCGACCTTGTCGCCAACGCTGCGGACAGCCGTTACGCCACAGTAAAGGTAGGCCGCAAGCGCGCGCTCGTTCGATTTCGTTGGATCGAATTTCGACCAATCATCATAGAACCCGCCGGGGCCGCCGATATGCACATGCATGTCGATCAAACCCGGCAGAACGGTCTTGCCCGCGCCGTCGATCGCTTCCGCGTTGAGCGTTTTGGCGTCGGGAAATGTGCCGTCGTAGACCTCGGCGATCTTGCCGCTCTTAATCAGGATCGCGCCCGACTCGATCACTTTCCCGTTGCCGACAAAGATGCGCGCGTTCTGGATCAGCCAGGTCTGGCCGCGCCGCATATCGCGCGCGAGGATGCGCGCTTTGACCAGATCGTGCTGACTCCACGCCTGGTAAGCGCCCAGGATCATGAATGGCAGCAACACCACCAGCACCCAGAGTTTGGCCGAGGCGCGGAGTTTCTCCTCCTTCTCCCAGCGAAAGAGCTTGGTCGCGATGAAAGTCCCGACCACGGTGGTGAGGAGAAGTGCCACGACCGACAACCAATTCGCCCAGAGCGTTTCACCGCGCTGCATAATCCCGCCGATGCCGGTCATGAGATAGGTCGCGGGAATGAACTGCGTCACATTCTGCAACCAATGCGGCATGTAAGTGATCGGGATGGTCGCGCCGCTGAGGAAAAGCATCGCCATGTAGATCGGCTGGATGAGGATGTTGCTTTCCTGCGAGGAATTAACGACCGCGGCGACGATCAGGCCTAACGAACGGAAAGCGACCGCCCCCAGACAGATGAAAACGAGGAGCGAGCCGAGCTGACCCGGGATCGGCATTCCATAAACCTGGTGCGCCAAAAAGAGAATCAGCACCACGCTCGGAACGAAGAGCACCACCCCGGTGATCATCGAAGCCGCGAGCAGAGGCACCGGCGTGATCGGCGTCACTTTGTAACGCCGGAGCACGTTCTCCTCACGTTCCTGGACCGCGCGCATCCCGGCCCCGAAAAGTCCGTTCCCGAGAATGCCGAGCACAACCACCATCGCCACCACCTGGAGAATGGCCGAGCCCTGATTGGCGTCGAACATCTGGGCGAAGATGAAGAAGAACATGAGGGGGAAAAAGAAATTGAAGAACAGCACCGTCCGGTTCCGGGCCGCGAGCTTCAGGTCGATTTTGAGCAGGGCAAGAAACGCTTTCATTCGGCTCTTTCCCTATCCCCCTTAGTCGCGCAGCTTCTTCCCTGTTAGTTCGATGAAAACGTCTTCGAGCGTGGGACGCTTAAGGTGCACATCCTCCAATTCAATCCCCTGGGAATCGATCCAGCGAATCAGCTCGACCAGCGTTTTCGCGGGCTGACTGGAGCTAACGGAAATTTTGCGCCGGTCCTCGCTCACGAGAGTGCGAATGGCGCCCGGCCATTCCGGCAACTCGCACGGCGGAAGGGGCTGGCCTAACGAAATCTCGACCCCCGATTGCGTCGCGCTTTTTTGCTGCAGCTCGCGCGGCGAGCCGATCGCGATGATGACGCCGTCGTCGATGATCGCGACCCGGTCGCAGAGTCGCTCCGCTTCCTCGATGTAGTGCGTTGTCATCAGGATGGTGCGTTTCTCCGCGCGCAGTTCCTCGATCAAATCACGAATCTCCAGGCGCACCTGCGGATCGAGCCCAGTCGTCGGCTCGTCGAGAAAAAGCATCTGCGGATCGTTGATCAGCGCGAGGGCGATCGCGAGGCGCTGCTTTTGTCCGCCGGAGAGCGTGGCGTAACCGGCATCGCGTTTTTCCCAGAGCTGGAGACGGCGCAGGAGCGCGTCGCCATCGACATTTTTGGTGTAAAACGCGCCGAAGAGCTCGAGCGCTTCGCGCACTTTGACCTTGTCCGGCAGATTCGTCGCCTGCAGGCAAACACCGATCCGGTCTTTCAACGCCTGCTTCTGCCGGTCGGGATCGAACCCGAGGACCTTGACCTCGCCGCCGGTGCGTGGACGCAAGCCCTCGAGAATCTCGACCGTGGTGGTTTTGCCGGCGCCGTTAGGCCCGAGCAGCCCGAAGACCTCGCCCGCGCTGACCTCGAAGTCGATCCCCTTGACCGCTTCGAGCGGGCCATAGGATTTGCGCAGCCCCCGCGCGTAAATAACCGGCTCGCTCATACGCTCTGCGTCAGCTCCGGGTAGCCACCGTCTCCTCTCCTTCGCCCTGTCCCCTCCAACAAGAAAATGCGCGAGTGGACCCTCCCCCTTATCTACCCAAGCCTCCTTTCCGCCTAACGAGACGCGGCAATTGCGTCAAGAGAAAGAGCAGCACAATGCCTCCGCAAATTTTCGCGAAAAGTTCGCCGTGCCGGACATAAAAGGTGATCTGGTTATCGGTCGGAACCGCCACCTCGCCGGTCAGCACCCCCTCGGTAAACTGGCTCCCTTTGGCATCGAGCAGCACCTGCGTCACCCGGCCAAAACGATTCACAAAACAGGTCACACCGGTGTTCGCCGCCCGCGCCATCGGGCGCCGCGTCTCGACACAACGAAAGACCGCGTTGGCAAGATGCTGCTGCGAACCGGCCGAGCGGAGGAACCAGCCATCGTTAGTCACGTTGGCGAGCAGGTTGGCGCCGCGCAGGACGAATTGCCGGGTCAACTCTCCGAGCGTGTCCTCAAAGCAAATCAGCGGCGCCACCTTCACCGCGGCATTCGTTAGGCTAAAGACCGTCGCCTCCTTCCCGGGCGTGAAATCGGCCGGCACCTGGTCGCCGACAATGCTGGAAATAAAGGGCACGGTGTGCCGCCCCGGAACGTATTCGCCGAACGGCACGAGATGCAGTTTGCGGTAAACCTGGATCTTCTCGCCGCCGTCGGAGACGAGCAGGGCGGCGTTGTAGTCGCCGCCTTTATCGGCATCGATCGTCCCGAGGAGAAGGTCGGTCTTGATCGAAGCCGAGAGATCCATCACGAAGCGGTAGTTATCCTGGTCGAGGAGCGCCGGCGCGGGAGTCGAGCTTTCCGGCCAGATGATCAACTCCGCGGGTGGTTGGGTGGCGAGCGCAAGCCGGGTCAGGCGCTCGAATTGCTGGAAGATCTTGGTCTGGAATTCCGGGCTGAATTTTTCGTCACGCGGGATGTTGGCCTGCACCGCCGCAATGCGCAGCGGCACCGTCTCGGCCGGCATCTGGAGTTGGCGAATGCCGTAGCCGCAAAGGCCGACAATCGCGGCGAGAGTGAGGGTGAAATCGTAATGCGGTCTCCGTACCCGGATCCGGCTCTCGATCGTGAAACGCCGCACCGTCGCGACCCCGATGACGTTGCTAAAGGCGACGATGAAGGAAAGCCCGGCCACCCCGGTGATCTCGGCGATCTGGATGATCGGCAAGACGTCATGCAACGGAACCCCAAGGCCGTTCCAGCCCCAGCCGCTGAACATCCAGCTCCGGACCCATTCCAGCGCCACCCAACCCGAAGCGAGAACCAGAGCGAGCCCGAGATTGCGAAAAGAATTCAACCAGGGCGAACGCGCTTCCGGCGGCGAGTCGTTAGGCTGGGAAGTCGGCCAGGCGTTGGCGCGCGGCGCGGGCGCGGGAAGCGGTTTGCGCGGACGGAGGAGTCCGGCGAGCCAGGCCCAAAAGGCAAAATACACGCCCATGTAAAGCCCAACGATGACCATTCCCGGCAGGGTCACGGTATGGAGCCACGAAAAAACGCCCCAGAAAAAAATCACCCCCGCGACGTAGCCGAGGAAAAGATCGCGCAGCCAACGGCGCTTTGTTCCCTCGCCTGAAAACCAGACCGCGGTCAAAAGCGGTGCAAGTGCGATCCAGCAAATCCAGGTCTGCTCAAAGGGCGCGAAACAGAGGACCGTCAACACACCGGTCAAAACTGCGGCGAGCCATGGCCAGACCTGAAGCCATTTCCGGCTGGGCAAATTTTCGCTCACTCGAAAATCAGGAGCGGCGTTTGCGGCGGCCCGTGTCCTCTTTCTGCCGGGACGGGTAAACCGCGCCCTTCAGATCGCGGGCGTGGGCCGGGTTGACGCGGAAGGAGGCAGACTTCACGTCGTCCATCGTCCGGATATTGACCTTGTTCGAGACGACGTAATCCTGCGACATCAGGCCGGTGAGGGTGTCGAGAAATTCGGCGCTCTCCATCTCGTCCGCTCGATCCGCCAGCTGCGCCCCGGCCATCATGCCGCCGCCCAGGCCAATTGTTTTCAAGATGGAGATTTCGCCGCCGTTAAGATTGATATCGCTCACGGGAGAATTGTGGCCGAGTTCGCTCCGATGTCGAGGGGGCGCTGCCCTGTGGACGCCTCCCTCTGGGAGGCGCGGGACCGAGCCTCGCCATCTCACGCCCCACACGAGCAACACCTGTCCCCGCGCTTCGCAGAGCGAAGCGTCTACACCCGGCGCTGCGCATCTTCCTGCAGCCATTGCCAAAGCGCGTCGAGTCTCTGCTTCACCTCGGGTTTAATCTTTTCCAGTTGCTCGGCCGTAAAGTGCCCGCTCTCCGGACGGCGCTGGGCGAAGAGGTAATATTTGATCTTGGGCTCGGTCCCGGAGCCGCGCACCGCGATGCGGGTCCGGTCAGCCAGTTCGAAAATCAGCATCTTTTCCCGCGGGATGGTGTCGCCCTCGACGTCCGTGATCGTCTCGGTCTCGAAGTTTCGGATCGAGGTCACCGCGCTCCCCAGCATCTCGTTAGGCGGATTTTGCACATAGGTGGCGAGGAGGCGCTGGATCTTGGCCGCGCCCTCCGCTCCCTCGAAAGTGAGGGCGCCGTTCTTCTCCTCGTAGTAACCGAACTCGGCATAAACCTGGTCGAGCAAACCGTCGATCGTCAGGCCGAGCGACTTGGCGTGGGCCGCCACTTCGCAAAACATGATCGCCGCCCCGTTCGCGTCCTTGTCGCGCACGAAATCGGCGCCGCTGTAGCCGTAACTTTCCTCCCCGCCAAAGATGTAATACGCAGAGTGCGCCAGACGCAGCCGGCGTGTTTCTTCCTCGGAAAGTTCGCGGTAATCGCCACTCGTTTCCGCGGCCGCCGCGCGTTCGTATTTCTCTAGTTTCGCGCCGATGTACTTGAAGCCGGTCAGGGTCTCGACGCAGCGCAGGCCAAACTTTTTCGCGATTGCCTTCTGCAGATCGGTCGTGACGAAGGTCTTGATGATGACACCGCGTTCCGCATTTTCGGGAGTGAGCACACCCTGCTCGAAAAGTTTCTTCGCGCGGTAGTAGGCGATCAGAGCGCCGATCTGGTTGCCGGTGAGCAACTTCATTTCGCCCGCCGCAGTCCGCACCGCCACACCCATCCGGTCGCAATCCGGATCGGTCGCGATGACAAGATCGGCCTCGCGTTTTTTTGCCAGCTCGATCGCCAGCTTCAAAGCCTCGGCGTTTTCCGGGTTGGGCGACTGCACGGTCGGGAAACGCCCATCGAATTCATCCTGTTCCGCGACCACGTCGAAGGTGAATCCGAGCCGCTTCAGCATCGGCTTGATGATGACTCCGCCGACTCCATGGATGGGGGTGAAAACAATCCGCAAATCCCCCTGCGAACGGACCAGGGCCGGATCGAGGACAAGGGTTTCGAGTCGCGCCATGTAAGCCTCGTCGACTTCCGCGCCAATGGTCGTAATCGCTCCATGCGATTCGTTAGGCGAAGACGATCCGGCCGCGTTAACCTTGGCGATGATGCCGCTGGCGTGCGGCTCCACCACCTGCGCGCCGTCGCTAAAATAGACCTTATAGCCGTTGTCGTGCGGCGGGTTATGGCTTGCCGTGACAACGACGCCGGCGTCGGCGCGGAGGTAGCGGACGGCAAAAGAGAGCTCGGGCGTGGAACGCGGGCCGTCGAAAATGGCGGCGTCGCAGCCATTCCGGGCCGCCACCTCGGCCGCGAGGCGGGTGAAATCGGAAGAGAAAAAACGGGTGTCGTGCGCGATGACGATTTTCGGTCGACCGCTCCGGCCTTCGCCTTGGAACCACTCGCACAAATACTCCGCCAAACCCTGGGTGGCGCGGGCCACGCTGTCGTAGTTCATCGCGTTCGTCCCGACGCAGGGATACTGCGGCCGGCCGAGGTCGTTAGGCGTGCCGCGCTCCGCGGCGGTCACCACCTTGCCGATGGTCCGTCCGCGAATTCCGCCCGTGCCGAAGGCGAGCGAGCGATAAAAGCGATCGTTCAATTCCGTCCATTGCCCGGCTTCGATCAATTCGCCGATCGACTGCGCGGCGATCGGTGAAGCCGTATTCTCGAGGGTCCGCCGAATATTCGTCGCGCTCGACCCGAGCAGCTTTTCCGCCTCCACCGCGCTTTCGATTGCCGCCGACTTCTCCATCCTGCCACCTTTCCGCAGTGGCCGTTCTTTGCAAGTTGCCGGCGCGTCCAATCAAACCCACGACTCGACAGAGCCGGCCTTTCCCGCCATGAAGATGCGATGCTGAAGCTGGAGGCGGTCTCGAAACAGTTCCGTGGCGGACACTTCGGCGTGCGCGAGGTCTCGCTCGACTTGAAATCGGGCGTGATCGGTCTGCTCGGCCCGAATGGCGCGGGCAAGACGACGCTCATGCAAATGATCGCGACGATCACACGGCCGACGAGCGGCCGGATCTTGTTCGAAGGCGTCGATGTGACGAAGCGGCCTAACGACGTCCGGCGGAGGCTCGGCTATTTGCCGCAGGACTTCGGGGTTTACGAAAATCTCACCGCGATCGAGTTCCTCACCTACTTCGCCGCGCTCAAAGGGGTGAACTCGAAAACGCGCGTGATGGAGATGCTCGAAAATGTGAATCTGCACAGCGTCGCCCATCGCGCGGTCGGCGGGTTTTCCGGCGGAATGAAACAGCGGCTCGGCATCGCGCAGGCGCTGATCAACGATCCCGCGCTCCTCATCGTGGACGAACCGACCGCCGGGCTCGACCCGGAGGAGCGGGTCCGTTTTCGCAACGTTCTTTCCGAGATCGGCTTCGGCAAGCTGGTGATTCTTTCGACCCACATTGTCTCGGACATCGAATCGATTGCGACCGAGATCGCCGTGCTCAAGGCGGGCGCGCTCCTCACGATCGGCCCGCCCGAGGCGCTGCTCCGCGCCTGCGCGGGCAAGGTCTGGCGCAGCGTGGTCTCGTCGGAGGAGTTCGATCGGCTGCGCACGAGCCTGAAAATTTCGAGCGCGATTCGCAAACCGGACGGAGTGCATATTCGCTTCGTCGATCCGGAGCCGGCGATCGCCGCGTCGGCCGCCGAGCCCGAGCTGGAGGACGCGTTTCTCTATTTGATGAACTTCGGAACCGAGGGAGCAACGGCGCCATGAGCGGCAGCCTGGCGCGCCTCGCTGCCATCGTGCGGGTGGATTTTCTTGTCCGCTTCCGCCGCGTCTCGACGATCGTCGTTTTCCTGCTCCTGAGCGCGTTTGCCTATGTCTGGATCCCCTCGCCCGCGACCGGCCGCACCCTCATCCAGATCAATGGACAGCGCGCAATCTACAACTCGGGCGCGATCGGGATGGGGACCGCTTCGCTCGGCATGATCTTCGTCGGGCTCTTCGGCTTTTATGTGATCTCGAGCGCGATCCGCAAGGATGTCGTCTCGCGCTGTGGACTGGTGGCCGCTTCCACTCCGATGCGATCGGCCGAGTATCTGTTCGGGAAATTTCTCGGCAACGTTTTGTTTCTGACCGTGTTTCTCGGCGGATTCATGCTCAGCTCAATGGCGATGCTGATCGTGCGCGGCGAAGCGCCGATCGAGCCGCTCGTTTTCCTCGAACAATATCTGCTCCTCACGCCGGCGGCGATCGTCTTTGTCTCGGCTGCGGCGGTGTTGTTCGAATCGATTCCGTTCCTCTCCGGCAAACTGGGCGATGTCGTCTATTTCTTTTTTTGGATGGCGGCTATCGGGCTCGTGGTGAGCGACCAGGCCAGTCACCGGGCAATCAATTGGGTGCGCTATTTCGATTTCACCGGCTTTGGATTCATGATCGAGCAAATGAACCGGACGCTGCACACGAACTCGGTTGCGATTGGCGCGTCGGATTTCGATCCGAAAAAAGCGCCAATCGTTTTCCAGGGGCTGACGCTGACCCGCGCGTGGGTGTTGCCGCGTCTCGTTTCGACGCTGGCTCCGCTGCTATTTCTGCCGCTGGCGGCGTTGTGTTTCCATCGCTTCGATCCGGCGCGGACAAAGCAGACGGTGGAGAAATCGCAGCGCAACTGGATTGGGCGACTGCAGAATTTGTTCAAGCCGCTGAGCCGGCGAATCGTCGCAGCATTGCTTCGCCCGGCGCGCGGAGGGTCGCTCGTCGCAGCGATGTGGAGCGACGCTGCGCTCACGCTCACGCTCTATCCGCTCGTGCTCATCGCTTTCATCGTCATCACGATCGCGGCGGTGAATGCGCCCCTTGCCGGTCTCATGCCGGGCGTCTTCGCCGCGCTGGCGATCGTCGTCTCGGATGTGGCGACGCGGGACGCGCGCGCGAACACGATCGCGATGTTGTGGGCGACGCCGCGTCTGCGGGAAAATCTTGTTTGGTGGAAACTCGGGTCAACCGTGCTCCTCAGTCTTTTCATCTGCGCGGGTCCGCTCGCGCGCGCGGCGATTCACGGGGCGCAGCCGCTCGGCGCGCTACTTGTGGGGATCGCTTTTGTCGCGGCGACGGCGACTTCGTTAGGCGTAGTTACGGCCAACGCCAAGACTTTCATCGTCGTCTTCCTGAGTTTTTGGTATCTGGTGGTGAACGATCGCGGGGCGAATCCATGGCTGGATTTCGCCGGCTTCTACGGGAACGGGAGCACGAAAACGATGCTCGGCTATGCGGTGCTCAGCGTGGTCGCGATCGGGCTCGCGCAGGCGCGGCATCGGATGCGATTGAGAATGGCCTAACGACGGTTGGAGGGTCGATCCGCCTCAGGCGGATGTCGTCCCGTTACTTCCGGGCGGTGATGTTTTCCCAGGCCAACCGCATAATGGGAGCGAGCGTGGCCACTTTGGTGACGGAAAGGAGCACGACGGTGCTTCCACTCCGGCCCCAGGCTCCCGCGGCCGGTCGAAACGTTTCCGGCGCCGCGCGGAGCAGGTCCGCCTGCTGGTCGGGAGTTAGCTTGACCATTCCGCACTCCGCATCGGGATAACCGAGCGTGGCGAAGATCCTGTTTTCGACCCGAAAATCCGGATGAGCCATATGCGAGCTCTCGATTGCCTCAGGCAGGGCAAGCGCGAGACGGCGAAACTGGCCAGCCGTCATGATCAGCGATTGACCGCGATGGCGAACGTGACGAAGGCGCAGATCGCCACCATCAGGAGCAGGGCGGCAACGAAGACGAGATCGGCGAAACGTTCCAAAAGATACATCCGCTTGTTGCGCCGGGTGCGCAGAGCCCAGTAGGCCGAGAGACAGGAGACCAGGAAAAGGAAGGCGTCGATCGCGAGCAGGTTGTCGGCAAAGGTGTCCGCCTTGCGCAGAGTGATGACGACCCGGAGCAAGCCGATGACAGTCAGGCAAACCCCCACCATCCCGGCCGAGACGGTGAAGATGTGGACGCTGATGTCATCTTCCAACCGGTCAACCGTTCGCGGTGTCGCCATGAGCCGAGGCTAAACGAAGCCCGCGCCGCGGACAAGAGAGCCTCGCCTAACGACGGAGGGTGAAACGATTGTTCGGCGTCTCCCAGAGGCGCAAACGGGTGAGGCGGTCATCGAGCCGGGCGCTGAATTTTGGCCAGAGCGCGCGCACGATGTTTTCGCCGGTCGACGGCTTGTCGTGGAACTCCTCCGTCTCAAGATCGAGATGTTTATCCTGCCAGGGCGCGAGCGCGCGATCGATCCCGTCGCGGAAGGCAAGAAAATCGTAGAGCGTGCCGCTGCGCTCGTCATAAGGGCCGCCCATGGTCGCCTCAATCAGGTAACGGTGTCCGTGCCCGCGCGGGTTGTTGCACTTGCCGTAAAGTTCCAACGTTTTCCGCCTCGGAAAGGGCCGGGGCATGCAAGCGATGGGCGGCGCTGAATGAGCGCTGCATCCCGAGGAAGTAATTTCCGCCCGTCCAATACTCCGCGAAAAAATCGTCCCGCTCATGCAGCCGGACGCGGTGGACGGGCAGCTCCGCGGCCACGCGAGCGTGGAGGTATTGCGCGAGGCTTTCCGTCGTCTTCGGGAGGTTCGTTAGGCCGGGGACTTCGTGATTGAGATTTTTGTGATCGAGCTCGGCTCGGAGCGAGTCGAGACATTGCGTCAGACCGCCCTGCCGAGTTTCCTCCCGAAAAGTCAGGCGGGCGCGGTAGTGGTGACCATGGCCGTGCGGCGAAGCCGCGGTGCCGAAGAGTGTGTCATTCTCCTCCGCGCTGAGGTGCGGTGACATCGTTTGCCGGGCGGCGGAAAATTCGAACCAGTAATTGGCTTCGCTCAGGCCATCGGCATAAACGGTCGCGCTGCGCTCCGGAGTCTCGACCAGGTGGCAGGCCACGAGACGCGCCTCGAGATCATGGAAAAGCGGCTCGACCTCGATGAAGAGCCGGCGGGCGACGTTTTCAGCCGTCGGCGCGACGTCGCCGAAGTGCGGATGATCTTCGTTCAGAAATTTGTGATCGAAACGCGCGTGCAGGACCTCTTCCACCCGCGTCTTGATTTCGCTGATGTTGACCAGCATGCCGTTGCCCGGGTTGACCTCGCCGGTGAAGACAAAGTAGGCGACGTAATTGCGCCCGGTGCCGTATTGCGCCGCGCTTTCCTCGCCGAAGGCCGCGAGATTTTCTGCGGGCGACCAGGCGGGATTGAAAAGACGGCGGGAAGCGGAGAACTCCAGGCGTTTGCTGACCGTGAGCAGCATCGCCCGGTTACTGGCTGAGGAGGGCGAGAAATTCGCCGCGGGTGCGCGCGTCTTCCTTGAAGGTGCCCAGGAGACAGGAGGTTTTCATGACGGAGTTTTGTTTCTCCACTCCGCGCATCATCATGCAGAGATGTTTGGCCTCGATCACGACGGCCACGCCTAACGGATGCAGCGCCTGCATGAGCGCGTCGGCCACCTGGGTGGTGAGTTGTTCCTGGATCTGGAGGCGACGGGCAAAGACGTCGACGATGCGCGCGACCTTGGAGAGGCCGATCACTTTTCCATTCGGAATGTAAGCGACGTGGGCTTTGCCGATGAAGGGGAGGAGATGGTGTTCGCACATCGAGTAGAGTTCGATGTCTTTCACCATCACGATTTCACTCGCGTCGGAATCGAAAATGGCGTCGTTGACCACTTCATCGACGGTCTGGCGGTAGCCCTGGGTGAGAAACTCAAAGGAACGCGCGGCGCGTCCCGGAGTTTTGAGCAGACCCTGGCGGTTGCGATCTTCACCCACCGCGTCGAGCAGCTCGCCAAAGACGCGCTCCATTTCCTGGACGCGGCCCTCGGCCAGGCGATTGCGCTCTAATGTTAGGCGCTCGGAAGTATCGAATTCGTTATCCTGCACGGCGAGAGCTTAGCTGTCCGATTGCAAGAGGACAAATCGACGTAAATCCCAGGGAAGAGCGCGGGCCATCCCCGTCTGTCATCCTGAGCCGCGCAGACGGCGAAGGACCTCGCAACTGCAATCGAGATTTCCGCCCGACTAGAAACGTGAATTGCAGTTGTGAGGTCCCTCTCCGCGCTTCGCCGGATCGGGATGACAACTGTGCCCGACGCATCGCCATTTTCCAAGATGGCGGTCCCAAGCCTCCGCCGTCGACCTAGTCGAGCCAGCTGAGCGGATACTTCTCGTCGTCGAGGTGTAGCGCCTGTTCGGTCAACTCCAGGGTGTGCTCGGTGTCGAACATAACGGCCAGTTCTTCCGTGCGCAGCGCGTCCTTGCTCGCCATGATCGTGCCCGGATGCGGGCCGTGCGGGATTCCGCGCGGATGGAGCGTGATCGAGCCGGCTTCGATGCCGCGACGGGAACCGAAGTTGCCGCGCACATAAAAGAGCACTTCGTCCGCCTCGACGTTGTCGTGCACCCACGGGATCTTGACCGCTTCGGGATGAGTATCGAGGAGACGCGGAGCGAAGGTGCAGACGACGTAGCCGCGAATCTCGAAGGTCTGATGAACCGGCGGCGGTTGATGCACCGTGCCGGTGATCGGCTCGAAATCGGCCGCGTTAAAGGTGTAGGGATAAAGGTATCCGTCCCATCCGAGAACATCGAAGGGATGGTGCGCGTTGACCACCTTCGTTAGGCGCGGGCCGTCTTTGACCAGGATCTCAACGTCTTCGTCGCGATCGATCGTGATCAGCTCGGTCGGGCCGTGAAAATCGCGCTCCGAATAAGGCGCGCCCATTCGAATCTGACCCTCGTGATTGAGATAACGCTTCGGGATGCGGACCGGGCCGGTCGATTCGAGAATGAGATAGTCCTCCACTTTGGTATCGTTAGGCACGAGGCGATAAGTGATTCCGCGCGGGATGACGATGTAATCTTCCGCCTTGTAAGGCAGCTTGCCGAAGCTGGTCTCGAGCACGCCGCCGCCCTTGAAGACGAAGATGATTTCATCGGCGCCGCCGTTTTTGTAGTACTCGAACTGCCCGTAATTTTTCTCCGGCCGGCAGCGATAGGCAACGATGTCCTGGTTGAAGAGCATCGGGATGCGGCCAGTGTAGAGATCGCCGCGCCGCGGGATATCCGCCGTCTTGAGATGGTGATGACGGAGCGGGCTATCGGTCGCCTTCTTCAATTCCTCGCACTTCAGCAGCTCGACACTGCGGACGCGAGTAGGCGGCCGGATGTGATACTGGATCGAGTAAGTCTCGTTGAAGCCCTCCGTCGTGATGACGTGTTCGTAGGCGATGCCTTCGTTCTTGTATCCGCCGTTGGACGCACCATTGCGGTGAAACCAGATGTGATGTTTGCGCGGAATTTCCCCGAGTTTTTGATATTGCGGCATAAATCTTTTTCTCTCTCCTGCTCAAGCTGTCATCCTGAGTGAAGCGAAGGATCGCTGACTATTTCGGGGCTGGGTGGGCGGCGAAATGGTCAGAGATCTTTCACTCCGTTCAGGATGACAAACTTCTTATAGGTTACCCCGAAGTTCCTGTTCCTTTTCCAAGGCTTCGAAGAGCGCCTTGAAGTTACCTTTTCCGAAACTCTGCGCGCCTTTGCGCTGGATGATTTCGAAAAACAGAGTCGGCCGATCTTCCACCGGCTTGGTGAAAATCTGGAGCAGATAACCTTCGTTATCGCGATCGACCAGGACGCCGAGGCGCTTGAGCGGCTCGAGGTCTTCATCGATTTTGCCGACGCGATCCAGCACCGTTTCATAGTAGCTGTTCGGGATGTTGAGGAACTCGACCCCACGGCTTTGCAGGTCGGTCACGGTCGTGACGATGTCCTTGGTCGCGATCGCGACGTGCTGCACGCCTTCGCCGTTGTAGAAGTCGAGATACTCCTCGACCTGCGATTTCTTTTTCCCTTCGGCCGGTTCGTTGATGGGGAATTTCACGAAGCCGTTGCCGTTGCTCATGACCTTGCTCATGAGGGCGGAGTATTCGGTCGAGATATCCTTGTCGTCGAAGCTCAGAATGTTGCGGAAGCCCATCACATCCTCGTAAAACTTGACCCACGGATTCATCTGGTTCCAATCGACGTTGCCGACACAGTGGTCGACATACTGCAGGCCAGCGTCGGGCGGATTGTAGTTGGACTCCCATTTCCGGAAGCCGGGCATGAAAGCGCCTTTGTAATTCTTGCGCTCGATGAAAAGATGCACCGTCTCGCCATAGGTGTGGATGCCGCTCATCACGACCTCGCCGTCGTCGTCCTTCAAAGTCGTCGGCTCCATGTAGCTCTTGCCGCCGCGCTTGGTCGTCTCATTCCAGGCCGAGGTCGCGTCCTGCACTTTCAAGGCGAGGTATTTCACCCCGTCGCCGTGCTTTTGAATATGGTCGGCGATCGGGTTGTCCGGCCGGAGCGGTGTCGTCAGGACGAAGGTGAGCTTGTTTTGCCGAATGGCGTAGCTGACCCGGTCCTTTCTGCCCGGTTTCGGGGCCGGCGTAGGCCAGGCTTTGGAAGCCGAAGGCGGTTTTGTAGAAGTGCGCGGCCTGCTTGGCGTTGCCGACGTAGAACTCGACGTAATCAGTTCCTTCGAGGGGCAGAAAGTCGGTTTCCGGCGCGGAAGTTTTTTTCGGTGCGGCGATAGTTGTTTCCATAAAGATAAGTGGTTTCCGAAGCGATGAGCGGCCAAAAACCGCTTCTCATGAGAGCATGCAAATATAAATCGTCCGGACCCGGTAGCAAGGTTGGGCACGCCCGCAATTGCCAAATCCCGGACGCGGAGAAATTGCCGGCGCTCGCGGTGCGATGATAGGTTGGCTCCATGAGGCGGGCGCTCAGGATCTTCGTCACGATCGGCGCCGCCGCGTCCGCCTTCGCCTTGGAGGATCCAAAGCTCCCCGAGGCAGAGGGCGACCGCTCCCAGGAAATTGAGCCGCCGGTTCTGTTTCAAAACCTCGCGGGAGACGACGCCAATTCCAATCCGCGCAGCGCCGCCGCGATCGAGCAGGAACTGGCCCGGGCGCAAAAAAGAGCCGCCAGCGCCGAGCGCCTGGTCCGTGCCGGCATCATCGCGAAGGTGGAAGCGGAAGGGCGCGCCCTTGAAGTGGTGCTCCTCGAAGCGCTCCTGGCCGAGACCCGGCTCGCGGAAGCGCAGGCCTCGCCGACAAAAACAAATGAAGCGGAAATCGCGCGCCTGACGGAGGCCGCGCGGCTCGCGAGCGAAAGAAAACACTCCGCCCAGGTCGAGGCCGCCACGCGCAACCTGGAGCGGCAGAAAAAACTTCTCGCCCTCGGGAGCGGGCGCAAATCCGATGTCCAGCGCGCGGAGGAAAAGCTCGCCGAGTTACAGCGCGGCGATTGACTAAAAAGCGAAGCCGAAGCTGAAGTGGAACGCGCCGAAAGCCTCGCCGTTTTTCGGGCTCGGGTTCACTCCGTAATCAAGCCGGATCGGGCCGATCGGCAGGTTGTAGCGCAGGCCGGCGCCGACGCCGTAACGCATGTCATCGAGTCCGGGCTCGCGCGCATCGGGCAGCAGGTTGCCGGCGTCGACAAAAACTGCGCCTAACAATTCGCCGTAAAGCGGGAAGGTGTATTCGACGTTAAAGATGCTGTAGTACTGGCCCCCGATCGGGTTGCCGCGCAAATCGTGCGGACCGAGATCGCGTTCCGCGAAGCTGCGCACAGTCGTGCTTCCGCCGGTGAAGAAACGCTCGTCGATCGGAACCGCATAGGCCGGGGCCCGACCCGGCGGTGTCGAGCGGATAGACGATGCCGGCGCGCGCTCCGAAGGCGAGCAGGCTGCGCTCAAACCATTTCTGGAACGACGATTTCTCCAGGTCCTCGCCGATCAATTGCACCGGATCCGGCGCGAACGAAAGATAGTAGCTGACCCGTCCGGTCGCGCGCAGGAGATCGAGATCGCTCCCGAGCGCGCTCGTCGCGAGGTCGACGGTGTTATCGAAAACAAAACCGCGCGGCGCGACGAGCGGGTTTTTGCGCAGGTCGAGCGTCTGGGTGAAACCGATCGAGCTGACAAAATAGGAAGTCCGCCCGAGGAAGACCTCTTTGATTGTGGCGTTGGTGATATCGACATGCCGTCCGCCGTAAACGAGGCCGATGGAATATTTGTCGGTCACCTGCCGGCTCAGAGTGAAGCGGCCGCCGAGCTCAAATTTCGAGTAGCCATCGTAATCGAAGCTCACCGCCGAGAGCCGGGCTTGGAAACCGAAGCCGGTGTTAAAAAGATACGGATCCTCAAACAGGATTTCGCCCTTGTAACTGCGCTGGGTGTATTCGACCGAGGTCGTGATTGGCCGGCCGTAGCCGAAGAGGTTGCGATTCGCGTAGGAGGCGCCGACGATCGCGCCTTCGTAGGAGCCGTAACCGAGCGAGAAGCCAAACTCCTGCGACTTGGCTTCCTCGACGCTGATGTCGAGGCGCAGTTCGTTGCCGTTGATCGGCGTCGGATTGACTTTGAGGATGTTGAAGAGACTCGTCCGCATCAATTCGCGGAACGTCTTGTCGAGCACCTCGGGGCTGTAGGGCTGGCCGCGGAATTTCTTGAAACGATTGACCAGATAACTCGGGCGCAACTTGCGCGTCCCGGAAACCGTGATGCCGTCGAAATAATAAACCGGGCCGGGTTCGATCGTGACCCGCACCGGTACCTTCCCGCCGACGGCGAGCGTGGGATCGCCGATCGCGTCTACTTTGACCCCGTAGTAGCCGCGCGTTTTGTAATAGGACTGCAAACGCCGCGGGATATCCGCCAGCCGCGCCTCGGTGTAGGGCAACCGCAGCAGGTCGAGCATCTGCCCCTGCAACGCTTCGCCGCCGTAGATCGTCGGGCCGACGAAATTGACGTTCCCGAAAAAATATTTCTGCCCTTCGTGGATGACGATCGAGGTCTCGACCAGGTCGGGCTGGACGTAACGATAGCTCGGCGGCTCGACCATCGCTTCGACGAAGCCTTCCGAAATGTAGTAGCGCTGGACGAGGTCGACGCCTTCCACCAGATCGGCCGGAACAAAAGGCAGGAGCGCAGTCGCCTTCGAATAACGCGAACGGGTCGGGCCGACCGCGTAATCGAAAAGCTTGGCCTCCGGCAACTGGCCCGCACCGATGAACCGGACCTTTCCGAGATGGACGAGCGGACCTTCCGCGATGTCGAGCCGGAAGCGATTCCCGGAAACGACGGTGTAGCGGACCTCGACCTTGGCGTAACCGTGTTTCTTGTAATAGAGCTCGAGAAAAAAGGCGGCGTCATCCGCCCGCGCGGCCGAGAGGCCGTACTGCTCGATCGTGGTCAGCTGCTCCTTGAGCTGCGAGCGCAGTTCCTTCTCGTCAAAAGCGACGTTCCCGCGGATTTCCAGGTTGGCCGACTGCGCGACTTTTTCCTGCTCCTTGGCCGCGGCCTTCTTCTGTTTTTCCTTTTGCTCCTGCTCGGGCAACTTGACCGCCTGCGCGTGCAAACTCCCGCTCGTTAGGCAAAGCGCCAGGGCGATAAGACAAATCGTTTTCATCTCAGCGAAACCGAATCAGGTACTTGATCTGCCCGCGAAAGCCGCCAGCCACTCCGAGGTCTCCGACGAACACAATCTGGTCCGTAATTTTGTAGCGCGCGGTCGCGGTCTGCTCGCCCGTCCGCGGATCGGGGTTGCCGAACTCCACGCTCAGGCGGTTGAAAATGGAGTCGGTTTTTGGCTCTTCGTTCCCGCCCTTTTTGAAAATCTTCCGGTAAAGCTCTTTCCCGAGAAGCAAGATGGCCCGGCTCGCGAGGACGTTGCCGCCGCCGGTCAGTTCTTCGCGGGTCGTGCCGGTGGCGAGGAGCGAGATGATCTCTTCCTGCGGCAGCGGCGGCTCGCTGCTGAATACTGCCTCGGGCGCGTTCGCCGTCCCGTAAATGTAAACGTGGATGGTGTAATCGCGGATGAGCGATTCGCCCTGCAACTCGATCCGCGGATTGAGCGGATCGTCCGGATCGAAATAGAGAAACCCGAGCCGGATCGTGAGGGTGCTGAACGGGAGAGTGGCCTCAAAACTGTCGAGCCGCACCTGCCCCTGGAGCTGCGGATGGAGCCCGGTCCCGGCGAGCTTCATGTCGATCAGCGCGCTGCCGCTCGCGAGATTTCCGCGAATCAGGAACGGATCCTTGCTCTTGATCGTGACGTCGAATTTCCAATCGCGCAGCGGCGGATCGGGAAACGAAAGCGAAGGCGCGGCGGAGGGCGGCTCCGGTTGCGGCGCGGGCCGGCCGGGGAGGCCGATCGGGATGATGTCGATGTTTTTCAGGAAACGGCTGTTCGTCGTCAGCACCTGACCGCTCACGCTCGCGCTGTTGAGCGGGCCCTCCACCTTGATGTCGGCATCGACGCGCGCCGTGAGGTCGTCGTTTCGGGCCACCAGCACGCTGTTGGCCTTGAGGCGGAGATCGAATTTCGGCTCGGTCAATTTCGGCAAATCGATCGAGCCACTAAGCGTAAAGGGCCCGCCCGCGAGGTCGCCGCCGAAACGATCGAAAGTGAGCCGGTTCTGGCGAAAATTGAGCAACGCCTTGAAGTTCGTTAGGGCAGGCAGAGTCGCGTTTTCAAAACGCGCGACGTTGATGTTCATGTCGGCCGCGCCGCTCAGGTCGGGCTTGGCGATCGTGCCGCGGACGTCGACGTCGAGGGCGACGGTCCCGTCGAGCTGGTTCAGCGCGGGGACAAATTGCCTAACGAAATTGACCGAGCTGCGCGGCATCCGGATTTGAGCGTTGATCGGTGTTTGCTCGTCCAGCTTTTTGGTCTCGAGCAGCTTGTCCAGGTTGAGGGGCAGGTTCGCCGTGATCTGGACCGGCTGGATGCGCGGTTGCTGGATGTTTCCGCTCAATTTCAGCTCGTTGTTTTGAAGGCGGAAGGCGAGGTTGACCGTCGCCGGCTCCAATTGTTTGACCGCGTCTGAGCGCAAACTTTGCAGCTTCAAATCGAGATCGGCCTGGAGCTGTTCGAGCGGACCCTTGGCGTCGAGCTTGACCGTCAACTGGCCGGAAGCGGGAGCCTTGGCGCCGAAATTTTCGAAAAGCTTCGCGATGTCGAGATTCTCCGATTGGAAATTGATCTGCACCGTGCCGCTCGTCGGGAAAAGCGGCTTTTCCGTTCCGAGATGGCTCCAGTAAAAGGGAATCGCGGCGTAGCCGGTGGCGTATTTCGCCTGCCCCTGATCGATCTGGAGATTGCTGATCTCGAGCCGGCCGTCCTTCGCCTGCACGCTGGTTTGCAGGCTGAGTTTGTCGCTCGCGAGATAGACGAGCGGCACCTGTAATTCCTGCGGGTTGTAGTGCGCCTCGACCTTGGCCTGCAAGTTGTCCAATTCGGCGTAACGGGCGTTTTCGAGCTTGAGCATGAGGTCGCCGGTGTTTTTGAAATTGGAAATTTCGCCCTGTCCATTCCAGTTCACGACCAGCGAACCGGCGAGCGGCGTTTTCTTTTCCTCCGTCGCGAGCAGCGGCTCGAAGGTCGAGAGATCGGCCAGGTTCGCCGTCAGCGCGCCAGTGTAGGCAAACGGCTTTTGCAGTTTCGCCGTCCCGTTCGCCGTGACGTAATCCTTCTCGTTCAGGGTCGCGGTGAGATCGTTCAAGTAGGCGACGTTCTGCGCGATCGCGATCTGCGCGCTGAGTTGTTTCACGAGGAGTTTCTGGGCCGTGATTTCCTGGCCGGAAAGGCTGAGCTCACCGTTCGCAATCCCCTTCCGGATCTGCACGCTGCCGTCGGCCTGCAATTCACCGGTGACTCTGCCCGGCGCGCCTTCCCGCCAAAAATCCGCCAGCTGCGGAGCGCGCAGCGCAAGCTGCAAATCGGCCGGTTGGTCCAGTGCCTTTCCGTTAGGCGGAGGAAGCTGATAATTTCCCCTAACGACAAGCGAATTTTCTTTGCGCTGCAGCGAAACCGGCTCGAGCGAGACCATCGCTCCATTGCTCTTGATCTCCGCGCGGACGCTATCGACGACGTATTCATCGTAGCGCACGTCGTTCAACACCGCGTCGATTGACGAAGTCAGATTCTCGTAGAACGGCACCTCCGTCGCGTCGGTCGCGGGCAATTTCTTCGTCGCCGAAATCTTTGCGCTCAGGCTTTTCACCGCGGCTTTGTCGAACCCGATCAGATCGCCCTGCGCGGTCAGCTCGACCCGCGCGATGGACTGGTCGGTCTTGATCGTGCCGTTGGCCTGCAGGCTTCCGGTCATCGGCGGCGACATGAAAGCGGTCAGCTCTTGCAAATTCGGCGCATCGACCGTCAGCTTGAGATCACCCGGCGTGCGCCGAAAGCCTTCGGTCGTTTTCGGCAACTGCACCGTGCCGCTCAACTGCACGTGGTTTGTCCCGCGGTCGATCCGCGCTTCGCGCACTGTCGCCGTGCCCTTGTCGGCCACGACATCGAGGCCGACGTGATCGAGCACGATGCCGTTCTGTTTCACGTTATCGATCTGGGCCGTGATCGTGCCGGCCCAGGTCTGGGGCGCGTCGAGCGTGCCCTGCCAATCCATCTTGAAATCTCTTCACGTCGCCGGCCAGCGCTCCCGCCGGTCGCCCGAAATATTCGCTCAACTGGCCTAACGAGATCCCGGCCGCTTTCACTTTCGTCTTCGTCGCGTAGGAAGACTTGGTCGTGCTCAGGCCGACATTCCCTTCGATCGTTCCCTCGCCCGACCGAGCCGCTTGACTTGCAGCTCCAGCTTCCCGCCGCCCGCCTTCGAGGCGTCGATGTTGATCGTCTGGAAATGGTGCCCCTCGTCGAAGGTCAGGTTGCGCAGGAAGAGGTTCTTGTTCGCGTAGGTGGTGGTGGCGGTGATGTTTTTCCAGTCGTGCACGTTCGGGATCTGCAACCGCTCGATCCGCAGCGCGCCTTCCTTGTCGGGATAAAGCCCGAGATTCGCATCGCGCAGGATCGTGTCCTTCCCATCGCCGCGCACCGTGAGGTTGACGTTGCTGATCTGGAGCCGATCGGGAAAATAAGCGGGCAGGCTGATCTTCTCGTTCTCCGGCGGCGGCGTGGGCGTCGCCAGCGGCGCCTTCGACGGATCGATCACCGCGGTCACATTGCGCACCTCGACGTCCTTCAGGAAATCCGACATGCCGTGAAAAAGCAGATCCGTTAGGCTGTAATCCGCGCGAATGAGATCGGCATCGAGCGCCTGCACGGCTGATGGCCCGGTCGGGGTGGCGTGCACATTGCGCAGCGTGATCCCGCCGAGCACACTGCCTTCGACCCGAAAGTCGAGCTTCAGGTTTTGCCCCGCCGCGATCTTGACCGCCGACGGTGTGCACGATCGAGCGCAGGATCGGCCCATGAAAAACCGCCAGCAGCAGGAAAATTGTTCCGAGGCTGATGAGGAGCCAACGGAGCCAACTTCTGCTGCGGTGCCGTTGGATAGTGCTCTCTCCATCGTCGTCCACGAGTTTGATAACCTAATTTCCGCACCCACTATTCGCAAACCGCCCGCTGCTGGACGCCGCTTTCTGGACTAACCAGCCTCCCGGCTTAGTTTTGCGCTCCGGTTTTCTGCCGGCCCATCGATGACGCCTGAAAAATTTTTCGATTACCTGGAAGGAAAACTGCCGCCACCGGAACGCGAGCGGCTGGAACGCGCGCTGATCGCCGATCCGGAGTTGCAGCAGCAATTCGTCGCGGCGCGGCAGATCCATCGCAGCATGGAACGCCCTGCGGACGAAAGCGCCGCCACCACCCGCGCCGGCTCGCGCGGGCGACAACTCGCCGCGGCCTTCGCCGTGCTCGTGGCGATGAATGTCGCGCTCGGACTTTTCTATATTTTCCATTCGAACCAGCCGTCACCGGAGGTGCAAAAAGCGCGCGAGGATACGCTTCGCCATCAACTGCAAAGCTCGCTTGAAAAATCGGCCGCGGCCGCGTTCACCCCGCCGACTCTTGGGCTCGAACCCATCTCGATCACGGTGCCGCGGGAAAAGCAGGACGAGGCCGCGCTGGCCATCATCGCGGCGGCGACCAAGGCGGGCGGCTCCGGAACGAAGGATTTGCCTAACGAAAACGGGGTGAAGGTACTTGTCCTCGTGCCCGGCTCCGCGGAAAGGCAGTTCCGGCACACTCTCATCACCCTGGGCGCGCCGGTTACGGCCTCGAGTGACGCCGCGCCTAACGAGCCGGTCAATCTCGAGGTGGTGCTCACAAATCCCCGCTGAAGGCTCGCGATGATTGCGGTCACCTTCGCGCTTCCGAGCGAGAGCAGTGATTTCCGGCGGCTGCTGGGCGAGCGGCAGAGCGAGATCGCCATCCTGCACACCGGCGTAGGCAAAAAAATCTGCCGCCAGCGGATCGACGCCGTTTCTCGACTCGCAGCCGTTTGCCTGCGTGGTCAGCAGCGGCTTTGCCGGCGGGGTCGATCCGTCGTTAGGCGCGGGCGATTTGTTGCTGGCGGAAAACTTTTCCGATCCCGCTCTGCTCGCGCGCGCGCGAACGCTGCTCACCTGCCGGGTCGCCAAACTCGCGACCGTCGACCGCATCGTGGAAAGCGTGGCCGAACGCGATGCTTTCGCACGCGAGCACAATGCCGCCGCGGTCGACATGGAAACGCAGTGGATCGCCGAGGCCTGCGCCAGCAGGAATGTGCCGTTCCTCTCGCTTCGGGTCATCAGCGATACTGCTGCCGCTCCGTTCCCCGCACCGCCGCAGGTTCTCTTCGATCTTGAGCGGCAACGCACTTCCCCGATGCGACTCCTCAGTTATCTGCTTCGACATCCGACCGGAATTGGCCGGCTCATCCGCTTCGCGCGGCAGATTGGAAGCGCACGAGCGAACCTGGCTGTTGCTCTCGAAGTGGTGATGCGGGAACTCGAGTCGCCAGACGAATCCTGAGAAAACAAATGGGGGAAGCTGATGACCAGCTTCCCCCATTGAAGGTTTCGATTGAGCTCGGTTCGCGCCTTACGGCAAGGCCGTGCCCGACATGCTCTTGACCAGCCCGATGTCAGCGCTGTTTAGAGTTCCGTCGACGTTCACGTCCGAGCGGAAGTTGGAATCGCTGACCGCCTGGCCGGAGCGCGATTTGGTCTGACCGATGTCGGCCGAATTGACGGAGCGATCGGCATTGGTGTCGCCGAGGAGAACGCTCATCGGGACACTCACGGTCCGGGCCGGGCCGGTTCCATCGATGACGTCGAGCAAAGCCGCCGTGACGGTCTGGGCATTGGCAACCCCAGTGCAATTCACCGTGACTTCGTTCCCCGAAACGCTGGTGGTCGTGGCCGCTCCGCCGCAGGTGGCACCGCTGAAGGTTGCCGCCTGTGCAAACTGAAAGACCACTTGATGATCATTCGAGGACGGACCGCTGCCGAGGCGACATTCCACCCCGGCCGGGCCGGTCAGTGGCAAGGGGATATCATGGGTGCCGCCGTGCACTTTGCGTGAGACAGCCGGCACGATTCCCGGAACGACCGTGACATTGACCACGTTGCTGAACGGACTCAATACCAGCTCCGACCCGATGAGGTAAGCGGTGCGCACCCGGTAACAATAGCTGCCGCTTCCCTTGCTCTGCAGAAGCGAGGTGCCAGTGGTGCTGGCCACGTCAGTCCAGTTGTCATTCGTCATCGAGATGTCGTCGACGTACCAGCCAAATGGGACGGAACCGGCACGGTCTTCCGAACCGAGGGAGAAGCGGAATCGCAGACGAATCGTCTTGCCACTGTAGATGGTGAGATCGAGTGAGCGTGCGAAAAGCGACTCGGTCGCAAAAGCCACCGGTCCGGTGCCCAGCTCGGAGCGATTATGGAGATACACGGGAGCCCAGGTCACCCCGTTGTCCTCGGAGACATCGATGAAGGCGTTGTCATCGCCCTCATTCAAGTCCCAATCATTCCAGCTCAGCACCGTCTGCCCGCCGGCGGGGATGGTGATGGGATCGTTGTAGGTGAGATAGGACTCGGCGCTGGTGACGCCGTTCACCGCCTGGACGTTGAAGGTGTTGCTGGTGTGCTGCGGTTTCGTGCTGTCGATTTTCCACTGCAACGCCCCGGTGCCGCTCGAGCTCGTGGTCCACTTGGCCAGGCCTGCCTCCGCATTGTCCGAGATCAAGGGAGCGCACGAAGTCTGCGATACTTGCAGCAGATCCGGCCCCACTGCTCCAACGGGTCGAACCCAGTTCAAGGTAAAGGAGCCGTCCGTGTCCGGGTTTTCATAATCGACGCCAGTCGAGAGCGTAGGCGCCTGGAAAACCGGGCAGGAGAAGACGCGGACATTGTCGATATACCAACCCTCGACGCCGTTGCAGCCATCCTGGCTCCAGGTGAACCGGATTTTGATCGAGTCGCCCGGTTGCGCCACGGTGGCGAGGTTGGCCACCGTCGTTCCCCAGGAGCCGAGAATCGCGCCTCCGAGATTGGTGCCGGTCCAGGCGTCTTCGCCGGGGTTTGGCCCGGTGTTGTTGCCCACGGGAGCCGCTTGATTGAAGGCAACGTTCGGCGGGTTGAAGACGTACTGACTCTTCGGCAGCAGCGTGTACGGGCCGCCATTGCGGCTGATCTCGACCTGGCCGCCATCTACACCGGCTTCAGTGGCGACGTAATGGTCAAAGGACAATTGCGGTGCTGTCACGCCCGGGGGAATGATGATCGCTGGACTGTCCAGCGTGTGACTGCCGGAATAATCACCGCCGGGAGTACAGGTTCCTCCGCCAAACTCACCGACCTTGGGATTAATGGCGAACGCAGCCGAGCCGGTGCGACCTCCCGGAAGCCCGGACACGACGTGGAAAAATCTCGTGGCCGCCTTGGACGAATCTTCCCAATCAATCAGGCCTGTGAGGAAACCCATGCTGGTTTTGGTCCATCCATCCTCGCCCGTTTCCCAGTCCTCGGAGAAGATGGTGGTCGAACCTTCGCAGATCGGCGCCGGATCCGGGCTGAGCAGCGGGCCCGTCGCGCAGATCGGGGGTGTGCTCATCTCGACCGCGAGCATCGCCTTGGCGAGTTCCGCGCAATCACCAGCGGTGATGACTTCACTTGAGTTAGTGCCGGTCGGGCTGGTGGTGGAAAGATTTTTCAACTGCGCCCCGGTCAGGTCGCTGCAGGACGTTTGCAGGGCAGTGTCGTGGTCGGCAAAGCCGGTCGTGGGGACTTGATAGACGCTCTCCGCGCGGAAATAGATCGCCGCCGCCTTGGTCAGGCCGATTCCGGTAACGGTTTGGCCGTTATAAGTATTGCCCGGGGCAAATTGGGTGCCGTCCACGACCAGTGCGTAGCCATGGTTAGGCACGCCGGAGTTCGTGTGCACGCCGCCGCCGTCATCGGTGCCGCAGGCGTAATTGGTCGAAGAGACCTTGCCAGGTGCGCCCAGACGATCCGGATCGTACATGTCGCGCAGCAGAAGCTGCTGCACTTCCTCACCCAGGTCTTCGCCGACCAGCCAGCGCTGGCCATCCGGGTATGTTTGGGCGTTGTTATTCCCGCCGATGCCGTCGACTCCGTTCAGAAGGTCAACCGTCTCGCCGAAGATATCGGAGTAAGCCTCGTTCAGGGCGCCGGATTGGAACGCGTAAATGAGTCCGTGCGTGTACTCGGTATAGGCGTGGCTCCACTCGTGGGAGACGACATCGTCGGCATCGAAAGCCGGGCAGTAATTAGTCGATTGCCCATTCCAGTAAGCATTCGGGCATTTCTCATTGATCAGGTAAACGCTGATCATTTTCTTATCGAGCCCATCGTAGGACGCGAAGCCGAAGCCGGAAGCGTAGAGGTTGTAAGTGTGACCGGCGAAATCGTAGAGATTGTTCACGAACGGCACCGGATGCGGAGGATCACCTTCGCGGCGTTGGACGTAGAGATCGGGATTGGCCGGGTCGTAATTGGGCGAGTAGATCGTGCGATTGATCGCCGTCTTGTGCAGCGGGATGCGGACCAGAAGCGCGCCCGTCTGGGCGTCGATCCAGACTTGTTCCGACTGCTCCGAGCCCGCGACTTCCACCGCATAAGCGAGACGACTCGCCGCGCCATTGCCTTCGAGAATTCCCTGCGGGTAAACGGCGAGTTCCGTCTTGTTCACCGACGGCGCCGTATCCGGAGGAGCCCTTGCGCACAATCGCCACCGCGATCGCGCCCGCCGCGTCATTGCTTACCGCCGGCACCGTGCTCAGCGCGACCCCGGGCGCAAAATCTCCATTCAAGGCAGTGATTCCGGCGTCGTTCATGTGCACTACGATCTGCGCTCCGAAGACGCTCAAACCTTTGTAAAATTGATTGAGGCGGACATGGCTGAAGCCCAGCGCGTCCGTCTGGGTTTTCACGATCCGCAGCTCGCTCCCTTCAGCCGGCGCCGCGCCTTTGCTGACGGCGACTTGTTCCGCGGCGGTCATCCCAATCAAGCCGCCATTCGCGGCGAGAAAGGACAAGGCGCGCGTTTTGGGACTCGCCGCCTTATTGGCGGAAACGATGACCTGGCCGGCGGCCGCCTTGACGAAACTGTAGGCGCCCGTCTTGCGCGAGACCTGCGCGGAAAGCGTGTTCCCACCGGCTTGCTCGAGTTGCGCGAGCGCTTGTTGCGGAGTCAAGGTGACGCGCTCGCCCCCACGGCTGGAGTTTCGCGGTGGGGCGGCAAAACTGAGAACGGTTAATCCCAGGCCGACCGCGCAAAAGGCGACAGCGGCAAGGAAACGTGGACGGGCGACGGCAGAGTCGGATAAATGCATTTTTTTCATAAGATTTTGAGAACTTGCGGCGAAACGATCGGGCTTCGAAGCTTCCGCGCAGCGGAATTTGGAGCGTTTTGGAAAAAGCGGAAAATGTCAATCTAATTGGCCCCGATCGCCGTCTTTTCCCAGAGCAAGACTGCCATTCGACGAGGCGTGATCGCGTAATCCGGAACAGGATCGCGCCCTCTAATGGCCGGCGTGCGCCGGCTCGATGTGCACCAGCACGTCCGCGATCCGCGGGTTGGTGTGCCTGATTGCGTCCTTCACTGCGTGCGCCAGCTCGTGCCCGGCTCGCACGGAAATCCGCTCGTCGACCCCGACGTGCAGATCGACGTAAAACTCCAGCCCCATCTTGCGCACGAAACATTTGTCGATCTCGATCACGCCGGGCACCGCCTCCGCTGCCGCCCGCACCTTGCCGACGATTTCGCCGCGCGGCGCGGTGTCGAGCACTTCGTGCAGCGCGGGATAAAAAAGGCGCCAACCGTTAGCCCCGATCAGGACACAGGCAAACAGCGCGGCCCAGGCATCGGCGCTCTGCCAGCGCGGCCCGCCGAGGAGAGCGTTGAGAGGTGAGTGATAGAAGAGGCGCCAACCGTTAGCTCCGATCAGGACACAGGCAAAGAGCGCGGCCCAGGCATCGGCGCTCTGCCAGCGCGGCCCGCCGAGGAGAGCGATCGAGATGCCGATGAAGGCCGCGATCGAGGTCAGCGCATCGGTTCGATGATGCCAGGCATCGGTCTGGATGGCGGTACTCTCAGCATCTTTTCCCAAACGATTGACCGAGCGAAAGAGCAGCTCTTTCACCACCACCACGGCCACGAGCACGATGAGAGTGAACGGCTTGGGCGCATGGTGCGGCTGGAAAATTTCCATCACGCTCCGGGCCGCGATCACGACCGCGGCCGCGAGCACGCCTAACGACACGATGATGGCCGCGACCGGCTCCGCTTTGCCGTGGCCGTAGGGATGGGTTTCATCCGGCGGCCGCGCGGCAAATTTCAATCCGCCCCAAATGATGGCCGAGCCCGCGATGTCGAGCGCCGATTCGATTCCATCCGCGATCAGGACGTAGGAATGGCCAAGCGCGCCGGCCAGAATTTTCGCGGTCGCGAGGACGACATTGGCGGCCATCCCGACGAGGGCGACGCGGGCGCCGGATTGGAGATTGCCGGCCGGAGTGTTCGCGTTAGGGTGCGGGGCCATCGATGAGCGAAAGTATTAAGGCCATTGTCTACGAGGCGCACGGAAAACCAGAAGAGGTTTTGCGCCTGGAGGAGCAGCCATTGGGTGCGCCGGGCGCCGGGGAAGCGCTCGTTCGCGTCCTCGCCGCGCCGGTCAATCCGGCCGACCTGAACCAGATCGAGGGCAAATACCCGATCCGTTTTCCGTTGCCGGCCACGCCCGGTTTCGAGGGAGCGGGAATCGTCGAAGCGGTTGGGCCTAACGTAAAGGATCTCGCGGCCGGCGCCCAGGTCATCCTGCCGCACGACCTCGGCGCCTGGCGCGAGAAAGCGGTCATCGCGGCGGAGAAACTAACCGTCGTGCCTAACGACATCGCGCCAGAGCAGGCGGCGATGTTGAAAATCAACCCGATCACAGCCTGGCGAATGTTGCACGATTTTGTGCGACTGGAAAAAGGCGACTGGGTGATCCAGAACGCCGCCAACTCCGCGGTCGGCCGCGCCGTCATCGTCCTTTGCCGCGAGCTCGGCTTCCGCAGCGTCAACGTCGTTAGGCGAGCGGAGCTGATCGAGGAATTGCGCGCCGCCGGCGGCGATGTCGTCCTGCTCGATAACGATGAACTGCGCGACGCCGTCGCCGCCGCCACCGAAAACGCACCGATCCGGCTGGCGCTGAACGCGGTCGGCGGAGAGAGCGCGCTGCGCCTGGCCAAGATCGTGGCTCCGGAGGCGACCATCGTCACCTTCGGCGCGATGGGACTGCAACCGTTGCGTGTGCCTAACGGAATGCTCATTTTCAAAAATCTCCATTTCACCGGCTTCTGGGTGAACAAATGGTACGAGCAGGCGAGCGCCGAGGCTCGCCGCGAGACTTTCGCGCCGTTAATCGACCTGACCCGGCGCGGGCTGCTCGAAACCAAAGTCGAGCGCGCCTACTCGTTAGGCGAATTTCGCGAGGCGGTTATCCGCGCGGGCGAGGGCAAGCGCGAAGGCAAAATCATCTTCCGGATGTAAATAGTTGCCCCGGCGGGGCGGCGGTCGTTCCTTGCCTCATGAAACGTCTCCTCTTTTGCGCGCTTCTCGTCATCGTCCTCCTTCCCGCGGCAGCTCTCGCTCAGAAATGGGCGCAGGAGCGGCTCAACAAATCTCCCCGGCACAGCGAATGGGTCGACCTGAAACAGGGCGATCGGACGGTGAAAACGTTCGTCGTTTATCCGGAGGTGAAGACGAAGGCGCCGGTCGTGCTCGTGATCCACGAAATTTTTGGTCTGACGGATTGGGCGAAGAACCTGGCCGACGAATTGGCCGCGGCCGGTTACATCGCGGTCGCGCCTGATCTTCTCTCCGCGCCCGGGAAAGACACGCAGAGTTATCCCGACCAGGGTGCGGCGATCAAGGCGATCTCCGCCCTGCCCGACGCGCAAGTTCTCGCCGACCTCGATGCCGCGGCGGAGTTCGCCGCGAAATTGCCCGCGGGCAACGGCAGCCTGGCCGTGACCGGTTTCTGCTGGGGCGGCGGGAAGGCGTTCGCCTATGCCAACCACAATCCGAAACTGAAAGCCGCGTATGTTTTCTACGGGCCCGGCCCGGAAAAAGCGGAGGATGCAGCCAAGATCGCGTGCCCGGTCTATGGATTCTACGCCGAGGACGACGCGCGGATCGGGGCGACGATTCCGGGCACCGAGACGATCATGAAAGCGGCTGGAAAAACGTTCGAGCCGGTAACGTACCCGGGTGCTGGTCACGGATTCATGCGCGCGGGCGAGGCGCCGGACGCTTCGGAAGCGAATCGCAAGGCGCATGACGCGGCCTGGGAACGCTGGAAATCTCTTCTGAAAAAGCTGGGGATGCTAACACGGACGGGACGGCGCCGTCCCTCCAACGTTAGACGCGGCCCTTCCAGAGGGCGGCGTCGAGAATCGACCAGAGGTGGATGAGCCACCCGAGGAGGACGATCCAGAGAACCGCCGCGAGGACGAATTGCACGATCGCCATCAGCAATCGGCCTTGAATCAATTGCCCGAGGCCCGGGATGAAGAAACTGCAGAGTGCCGCGATGACGTTGCCAGTGGATCCTTGTCCTGCCATGGAGAGAATTTCAATGCCGCAGGGAGATGCGCAAGCCGCAATCCAACTGGGAAAAGTGCGCCCGTGAAGATTCGAACTTCAAACCTTCTGATCCGTAGTCAGATGCTCTATCCAGTTGAGCTACGGGCGCGAGGGAGGCTAATTAAGAGAGCCTCGGCGAAGCGTCAAACGCGAAGGTTAGGTCTCCGCCATTCGCTCTCACGCGAATCTCGCTACGCTCTTTCCCCGACCCCAATGCGATAATGAGGTGTGACAGTTTTCCTCGGGTGCGCCTTCGCCGCCAAGTATCGCGAAGGGGGCGGAAATTTCTCCGTCCCGCTGCAATGGATGCTCGGCCTGCGCCGGCTGCGGCAGGATGCGATCTGGCTCGAGCTCCTGCCCGCGACCGACGATCGCGCCGCCGACGCCCGGGCGATCGCCAACTTCCAGCGACAACTGCGCGAGCACGGACTGGCGGGCCGCTACTGCCTCCTTTACCAGGAGGCTCCGAAACCGGAGCACGATCTCGGCGCGCTGCGCTGTATCGGTCTTTCGCTGCGGGAACTGCGCGCGCGCCTCGCCGGCCCTAACGTTCTCCTCAATCTCGCCTACTCGATTCATCCCCCGTTTCTCCTCCAGTTCGAGCGCCGAATTTTTTGCGACCTCGATCCAAGCGAAATTTTTTATTGGATGACGAAACTCGATCTCGGCCAGCGCGATCATCACGAGTTTTGGACGATCGGCCTCAATGCACACGCCGACGATTGCCGGCTCCCCAAGTCTTCGTTGCCGTGGCGCACCTTTTACCCGCTGGTCGATACGGAATTGCTCATGCCCCGCCCCCGTCCGCGCGGAGCGAAGCTGACCACGATCGGACAATGGTACTGGGGCGGAAGTGTGGAAGTGAACGGCGAATTCCCCGACCTCTCGAAAAAGCAAATGTTCGCGCCCTATCTCGATCTCCCTTCGCGCGTGCCGGAGGCGCAATGGGAATTGGCGATGAACATCAACCCCGACGACCCGGAAACCGAGCGGCTAACAAAACTCGGCTGGCGCTTGGCTCCCCCACACGAGGTCGCGCGCACGCCGGGCAAATATCGCCGCTACCTTGCCTCGGCCACCGCGGAATTTACCGCGATCAAAGGCGTCGATGTGAGCTGGCGGACCGGCTGGGTGAGCGATCGCGCGGCGGCGTTTCTCGCCCTCGGGCGGCCGGTCATCACCGAGGACACCGGGGCGGCAAAATATCTCCCGGCGGCAAACGGTTTCTGCTTCGTCCGCAATGCGGAGGAAGCCGCCGACGCGGCGCGGCGCGTCCTGCGCGACTGGCCTCGGCTCTCGCGGGAAGCGCGCCAGTGTGCGGTGGAGGTTTTTGATTCTGCGAAGAATCTGCGCAAAATCCTCTCGCTCTAGCCCCGGGAAAACGCGCCCGGTCGCACCCCGCCCACCCCGCGAGAAAAAGCAGTTGCATTCCACGTTGCAAAAGCAAAACGGGATGCTACTCATGTTGCCGCATGGCCGAGCTAATCAAAGGAGACGATCTAAAAAATCGCCTGAAAAAGATCCCGGAATGGGAGCTCGAGAAGAAACACATCGAGCGGACCTTCGAGTTCGATGAATTCTCGGAAGCGATCGATTTCGTCAACAGCGTCGCGGAAGTGTCCGAGGATGAGGAACATCATCCCGACATCGACATTCGCTACAACAAGGTGCGGCTGGTTCTTTCCACTCACAGCAAGGGCGGCCTGACCGATCTCGATTTCGGTCTCGCGGAGCGGATCGACACTCTCTCGGAGTAAAGGCCGATGGCGCCCCCTGACGATGCAGCCACCCGGCCATCGCGGGTGCGGCTGATCGTCGCCGCGGTCATCGTCGCGCTCGTTGTCGCTGCCGTCTGGGCGGTGATCGAGCAGCGTCAGAAACCACCACCGCCGCCGAACGAAGCCCGTAGCGCGCTGATACGCGGTTCGTCTAGGCCCGGCCTTCGTCGGCGTCGATGAACTGGAACATCGTCTCGATGTCGGCCCGATCCTGCAGGCCGCTCTCTTTTTTGCGGCGCTCGAGAGTGGGCGTGATCGAATCATTCCAGCCGCATTTCCGCAGGAACTCGTTCCAGTTTTCCTTGTCCTCGTCGGAGGTCTCGCGCCCGTTTTCGAGCGCCCACTGCCAGATCTCCTCGTCCGTGCCGCCCTCTTTCACGCGCGCGACGACGTCTTCATATTTCAAACCGAGAAAGCGCACGCAGCGGCCGTCGAAACCGTCCCCGAGCTTTTCGACATACTCCGGCGGCAGCTCGCCGCGGGCGTGGGCGCGGATTTTGTCGAGCATGCGCCCGAAGTAAACCAGCCCGCCCACTTTCTCGGCCGGACTGCGCGCGGGAAACGGCTTCGTCGTCATGCCAGGAAGTTGCGCCTCGCTTTGTCCCTTGTCCACGGCGCGCGGCTGTCGGACAATCGTTGGGGATGGATCGGATCGCAGGGATCGAGACCGAATACGGCTGCCTGGTGAGCGGTGACGCCGCGCACCCCAACGGCGACGCGTGGCCGGTCCGGGTAAAAAATCAGCTTTTCCGCCGGATGCGGGCAGGCGCGATCGACCTGCATTATCGCGACTACGAAGAGCCGCCGGGCAACGGCGGTTTCCTGCTCAACGGCGGCCGGATTTACCTCGACATGGGGCACATCGAATACGCCTCGCCCGAGTGCCGGCAGTTGCGCGACATCGTGGCCTACGACCTGGCGGGCGACCAGTTGCTCCAGTCCGCGCTCGAGTCGTTAGGCGTGGCCGACTCGGTTTCGTTCATCAAGAACAACATCGACCATCACACCGGCGCGACTTTCGGCTGCCACGAAAATTATCTCATGAAACGCGAGGCCCAGTTCACCCCCGCGGCTCTCGGTGCGCTCCTCGCCTTTCTCGCCACGCGGCAGATTTTCACCGGCGCGGGCCGGGTCGGGCAGGCCAATCCCCTCGCCTTCGATTTCGAAGTGCCGGCGGCGGAAGAGACGGTCGATTTCCAGCTCAGCCAGCGGGCCGATCACATCGTGAACGACATTTACCAGTGGGTGCAGTTCAACCGCGCCATCATCAACGCGCGCGACGAGCCCCTGGCCGATTACCGGAAATATCGCCGGCTGCACCTGCTCATCGGCGACTCGAACATGAGCCCGTTCGCGAACGCGCTCAAAATCGGCACGACCGCCTGCATCCTCGGCCTGCTCGAGGCCGGGCTTTTGCCTAACGACCTGACGTTGCTCGACGCCGTCCAGGCGACTCGCGATGTCTCGCGCGATTCCACTCAGCGCTGGCTGGTCGAACTGGAGGACGGCCGCACCATCGGCGCGCTCGATGTGCAGTGGCGGCTGCACGCCCTGGCCGCAAAACATCTCGGCGGGGCCGACGAGGAAACCGATTGGCTGCTGGAAAGCTGGCGCTACACCCTCGATGCCTTGCCGCACAAACCCGAGGCCCTGCTCGGCGGAGTCGATTGGATCAGCAAGAAGTGGCTGCTCGACACCTTCCGGGCGTCGGAAAACCTGAGCTGGAACGATCCCTGGCTGCAAAGCCTCGACCTCGAGTATCACAACATCGATCCCAACCGCGGCCTCTTTTTCGGTCTCCAGCCGGCGAAACGGATCGGCGAATGGAACAACCTCGTCCGGCAAAAAGACGCCACCCGCACCCCGCCAGCCGATACCCGGGCCAGTGGTCGCGCGCTCGCGGTCGCTGCTTTCCGCAAGGCGAACCGGCCGTATGTGATCAACTGGGATTCGATCGCGTGCGAGGCCCACGATTGCCTCGTCATGGGCGACCCGTTCAAGACTTACCTCGAGGAAGTCGACCAATTCGTTAGGCAAAAGCGCGAACCGATGTAGCGGCGGCCGTGCCGGCACGCAGAGGCGGCAGGTCGGCCGCAGGCGGAGACGAAGCGGCAGGAACGCCGTCTAAATTGCCGTCAGAGCGCTTACCCCAAGCGGGCGACACGGCCGCCGCTACATAGGTTTCCCGGTCGGGCGAGATCAGAAATCGGTTGCTGCCCCCGAGCGAGTCCCTAAATTCGGCCACTCAACCCGCTTCACGCCCATGATTACTGTAATGCGCAAGCATCATAAGGTCCTGATGATCGTCATCACGGTCCTCGTCTGTATTTCCTTCTCCTGGTATTGGAACAAATCGGATTTCTCCCAGATGGGCGACGGCACCGTCGGCACGATCTATAACCGGAGCGTTACCCAGGTCGAATTCCAGCGCAACGTGCGGCTCCTGCGCCTCGGCAGCCAGCTCGGCATGCGCGATCTGCTGGTGGAATTGACCGCCGGCGCGCAAACCGAAAACGACGCCTTCGAAAAATTTTCCTGGAACGTGATGGTCCTGCGCCACGAAGCGGAGCGGATGGGGATCAAACCAACCACGAGCGAGATCGCGGATGCGATCAAGGCCCTGCCCGCGTTTCAGGGCGAAAACGGCTTCGACCCCTCCCGTTACACGAATTTCGTCGACCAGGGGCTGGCGCCGATGGGTTTCAGCGAAGCACAGCTTGAGGAGCTGGCGGCCGATCAAATCCTTCTTCAGCGGGTCAAGAAGGTTCTGAGCGCCGGAGTCAGCCTTCCGGAAGGTGAACTGCGGAGCGACTTCGAGAAGGCCTACGCGAAAATGGACGTGAGCCTGGTCCATTTCACCGCGGAAGATTTCGCCAAGGACATCACCGTGACCGACGACGAGATCGCGAAATATTACGAGGCCCAAAAGGCGCAGCTGAACACGGACGAAAAACGCAAAGTAAAGTTCGTCGAGTTCGGTCTGACGGAAGAACAGAAAAAACTGACCGGCAAAGAGCGCATCGACGTCCTGCAAAAACTGGCGGACAAGGCCAACGACTTTACCGAGGCGCTCCAGGTCAAGGGAGCCGACTTCGACCAGGTCGCGACGAAATTGCAGCTGACTCCGAAGGAAACGGGCGACTTCTCGAAGGAAGCGCCGGACCCCTTGCTCGCGGAAACACCGACGCTGGTCGCCGCGGCATTTTCCCTAACGAAGGAGGCGCCGAACAGCGACGCGATCCAGGCGAAGGACGGGTTCGACATCCTCCACTTGCTCCGAGTCGAGCCGGCGCGTCCGCTGACGCTCGAAGAAGCGCGGCCGAAAATTGTCGAGACGCTGCAAAAGCGAAACACCCAGCAGCTGATCGCGATGAAAGCCGCCGGAGTCGCAAGCAGGTTGCGGGAGGAATTGAAGAGCGGAAAACCGGTCGCCGAAGCCGCCGCGGCTGCCGGCGTGACGGTGGAAAAAATTCCCGCCTTCGCCCTCGCCGACGGCCCTCCTCCCGGCGCCGCGCCGGCGCCAACGCCGAGCCCGGAACCCAAGGACGAAAACCCGGAGATGCCCTACATCAAGCGAGCCGTCGGCGATTTGAAGGCGGGCGAGGTGAGCGACTTCGCGGCGACCAAAACCGGCGGCCTGGTCGCGATCCTCGAGAAACGCGAAACGCTTGGTCCGGCGGAATACGAAAAATCTCGTGTGAGCGTGGAGAGCCAGGCCTTGGAAAATCAAAGCCAGGTGGTCTTCTACGAATGGCTGCGTGAGCGCCGCCGTGAAGCAGGTGTTCCGGAGCCAGAGCCGAAAACTCCGGTCACGCCCGGTTAGAATCGCTTGCGCCGCGGGCCGAGCGCGCTCTTGCTCCTGTATGGAATCGGTCGACGAGATTTTTGACGACGCCAACGGCGACCTCGCGGTGGGCGAGCTGGAGAGCGCGGTGGAAAAGTATCGCCGCTGCGTTGAGCTCGACCCGCAGTTCTTCGACGGCTGGCACGCCCTCGGGATGGCCCTGATGAAACTGGGGCGTTTCCCGGAAGCGATTGAAGCGGGGAAGACAACCGTCGCGCTCAAGCCTAACGACCAGATCGGCTGGACCAGCCTCTCGTTATTCTACAACCGCAACGGCAACATCCCGGAAGCGGAAGCGGCCGGGACGAAGGCGAAGATTTTGTCCTGGGGCGGGAAAATCGCCAAGGAATAGCGGCGCGCGGAAGCCCCGCGGCTCTGAATTGTCATCCCGATCCGGCGGAGCGCGGAGAGGGACCTCCCAGTTGCCAGAGACGTTCGCGCCTAACGAGGACCCGTCGATTGCAGTTGCGAGGTCCTTCGCCGTCTGCGCGGCTCAGGATGACAAAATGGGGAGAGAGCGCCGGCCCGGCGGGCGCGGTTATTTCCCGACCCAGCGGTAGAAGCTCTGGTAGTGGCCCACGCCGCTGCGGTAATTGACGTAGGTGGCCAGCGCGAGCAGCGGGAAATTCTGCCGGTACATGTCGTACTTGAGATAAAAGACGCGCGGGAACCCGGTGCCGGTAATTTCCAACTCATCCCAGGCGCCATCTGCGCGCTGCGTGTCGAGCAGGTAGCGCAAACCGCGTTGCACGCTCGGGCGATCGAGATCGCCGCAGGCACAGAGGCCCATCAGCGCCCAGGCGGTTTGCGAAGCGGTGCTCGCGCCTTTGCCCTTTAAATCCGGATTCTCGTAGGAAGCGCACGATTCGCCCCAGCCGCCATCGTCGTTCTGGCAGCTCTCCAGCCAGTCGCGCCCGCGCAGGATCCAATCCTCGGTCATGTCCTCGCCAATCGCGCGCAAGCCGCGCAGAACCTGCCAGGTGCCGTAGATGTAATTCACGCCCCAACGGCCATACCAGGAGCCGTCGTCCTCCTGCGTCTCGCGCAGGTAACGCACCGCCTTGCGGATGAGCGGCCGGCCCGGATTGAAGCCGATGTAGCCTAACAATTCCAAAGTGCGCGCCGTCAGGTCGCTGCAGGTCGGGTCGAGGATGGCGTTGTGGTCCGCAAAAGGCATGTCTTCCAGCCAATGCCGGGTGACATCCTTGTCGAAGGCGGCCCAGCCACCGTCGCGGCACTGGAAACTCAACTGCCACTCCAGCGCGCGGTCGAAGACTTCCGCGAGCTTTGCCTGTTCGTTAGGCCGAACCAGCCGCAGCGCCATCAGGACCATCGCGGTGTCGTCCGTGTCGGGATAAAAAATATTGTTGTACTCGAAAGCCCAGCCGCTTGCTTCCGCGTGCGGATTATTGACCGTCCAATCGCAGCGCACCCGCACTTCCTTGTCGACCAGCCATTGGGCCGCCTTCTTCAGCGCGGGATGCTGGGCCGGGAAATCCGGACTCGGCCAGCGCGATGATGTTAATCGCCGTGTCCCAGACCGGCGAAAGACAGGGCTGGATCCGGAAATCCTCCGGATCGTTGACAAACAATCCGCGGAAATCGGCCATCGCCTTTTGATAGAGCGGATGGGTCGCGGGATAATCCAGCGCGCGCAGGGCGATGATGGAATTGAGCATCGCAGGGAAGACCGCGGCGAGCCCGTCGCTGCCTTCGCCGATGCGCTCGACCATCCAGCGCTCGGCTTCTTCCAGCGCGCGCTGACGAAGCGGGCGGCTATGCCAGCGCTCGAGCAGCTTGAGCGCGCGATCGGCACGCAGGAAAAAATTGCGCCAGGTGAGGAGGCGTTGATCGCGCGCGAGGGTAAAGTCGTTCCCCTCCGTCCCGACCGGGTAAAGCTCGTGCAGTTGCTTGTTCGGCGGCAGCTCGCGGGTGGGCTTGAAATGATTGATGATCGCGAGCGGGATGAGCATGGCCCGGCTCCACGACGACATTTTGTAGATATTGAAGAAGCACCAGCTCGGCAGCAGCACCATCTCGACCGGGATGACGGGCAGATATTTCCAGGGAAATTGCCCTAACAATGCCAGGTAAAGCTTGCTGTAGGTATTCATCCGCGGGATGCCGCCGAGCCGGAGGATGTTGGCGCGGGCTTCCTGCATGAAGGGAGCGTCGGGGCTGTGCCCGGCGAGCTTGAGCGCGAAGTAGGCTTTGACGCAGGCGTTGATCTCGCTCGGGCCGCCGTAGAAAATATTCCAGCCGCCATCGGGGAGCTGGCGTTTCAGGATGTGCTTGGTGCAACGGCGTTGCAGGGTCTCGTCGACCTCGCCCAGCCAATGCATGAAGAGCACGTAATCGGAGCAGAGCGTGCTATCGACCATCAGCTCGCCGACCCAATGGCCGTCGGGCTTCTGCTGGCGGAGGAGATTCTGCTGCGCGAGCCCGATCGCTTCGGTCAGCTCGGCGGTGTTCGTTAGGCGCGGCGCGCTTTCTTTCGCGACCCGCGGCAGAGCGATGATGTTGGCGGACGGATTACCCATACTGGGGCGGCTCAAGATGCCTGGGCGGTGGGTTCGGCTTTTTTGCCGGTGAGATGCCCGTTGCCGGAGGTGACTCCGTTGTAGGCGGTGATCTCGTTGCCTTTGCCGGTCGGCTTTGGTTTGGCGCCGAAGTTAAAGCGCACCGTCTTCCAAGTATCGCCCTTTTGCGCGTTGAGGCCGAGGCTGGCGGTCGGTTCGTAGCCGCAATGGACCATGCAGTTCTCGCAACGGCTGTCTTTCACGACGCCGTTTTCGACGCCGTATTTATCCCACTGCACCTGGTCGAGCAGCTCCTGGTAGCTGGAATAATGCGCGTCCGTCATCAGGTAGCACGGGCCTTTCCAGCCGCGGATGTTGCGCGTCGGGATGGCCCAGGCCGAGCAGGTCAGGTCCCGTTTGCCGGCGAGGAACTCGAAATAGATCGGCGTCCCGAGAAGGGTGTAATCCTTCATCCACTGCTCGATCTTCTTGAACTTCTCGATCGTCATCTGGCGGGTGAGGAAGAAATTTTCCGGCTGCAGATTGAGCCGCGTGATCATGTCTTTCTTGGCCGCGTCGTACTCGTAGCCGGGCGAGATGGTGTGGCCGTCGACGCCGAGATCGCTCAGATAATCGAACATCTGCTCGATCTCGCTCATGTCGGTTTCCTTGTAGATCGTGGTGTTGGTCGCGACCTGGTAACCGAGGACCTTCGCCATCTTGATCGCGAGGATGCATTCCTTGAAAACGCCCTCGCGTTCCACGATCAGGTCGTGCGTCCGCTCCAGGCCGTCGAGGTGGACATTCCAATACATCCACTTGCTCGGGCCGATCGTCGGCTTGGCCGGGTCTTTCGGGCCCTGCTGAATCGCGGTCGCATCTTTTTCGGTCATCAAACCGGCCGCGATCAGCTCGCTGATTTTCTTCTCGATCTCGGTCGAGCGCTTCGGATACTCCGCCGCCATCCATTCGCGCATCTTTTTGCGCATGAACATGGCGTTGGTGCAGATGTAAATGATCCGGCCCTGGTCGTGCAGGCCCTGCACGAGCTGTTCGATCTGCGGATAGATGAGCGGCTCGCCGCCGCAGATGGAGATCATCGGCGCGTTGCACTCCTGGGCGGCAGCAAGGCAATCCTCCAGTGGCAGGAGATCTTTCAGGTTGGTGGAATACTCGCGAATCCGGCCGCAACCGGTGCAGGTCAGATTACAGGTATGCAGCGGTTCGAGCTGCAACACGGTGGCAAATTTTTTCGTCCCGCGAAGCTTGTGGCCGACAATGTAGGCCGCAATCTTCGTCGTGAGCGCGAGAGGAAATCTCATAAGTGCCGGATACTAACAAGCAGGCCCTAACTGTCAATGGAAGCGGCTAACGAGCAGGCGTCGACCCTGTTGCGGAAGGGCCTGTTGGCGCTTCTATTGCCCCGATGGCCCTGATCCCGCAGGAAAAACGTAATGTCGCCGTCCTCGGCGCCTCCCCGAAACCCGATCGCTACTCCAACCAGGCCGTGCGCTTGCTGGCGAAGCTGGATTATCGGCCGCTCCCGGTGAACCCGGCTTTCCCGGAAATCGAGGGGATGACCTGTTTCCCGAACCTCGGCCGCGATCGGCGAACCGGTGCATACCGATCACGCTTTACCTGCGGGAATCGCGCTCGACGCCTTTGATCGACGAAATCCTGGCCGCCAAGCCGCAGCGGATCATCTTCAATCCCGGCGCGGAAAACGAGGAACTCGCCGCCGCCGCCAGCAGTGCGGGGATCGAAGTGGTCGAAGCCTGCACCCTGGTGATGCTGCGGACGGGATTGTTTTAGCGGACCTGGCTTGAGGCGACCGCGGCGCGACTTCGGAATTGACAATTTCGCCTCCGGCGCTCAGCCTCCGCCCCCAAGTCCGGAGCAGTCGTACTCTGGCGCGAGTCCGCACCTGTCCAATGAAACCGACCAGAACTCACGCCCACTGCGCCCTCGCGCTTACAGCCACCCGCCATCAGGCACCTTCTCGCCGCCGCCGTTTTTCTCTGCACGGCGCTCAGCGCGGAAGCTGGAAGCGCGACCTGGAAAGAAACGCCAATCGACGGGAATTGGAACAACTCTCGCAACTGGACTCCCAGGACGGTGCCGAACAGCGCCTCGGATGTGGCCAGCTTTAGCACCTCCAGCCTGACCGACATCGCTGTCGCCGCTCCGATCGAAATTGCCAGCCTCGTTTTCAATGCGGGCGCCAGCGCCTATTCCATCTCGGATGCCCCGACGATTGGCCTAACGATGAGCGGCGCGGGAGTGATAAATAACTCCGGCGTTACGCAAACCTTCATCGCTACACCGGGTGATTTCGGCGCCGGCTCCTTCAACTTCAGCAACACCGCCACCGCCGGCAGCGGCACCCTCTTCATTCTCCAAGGCGGCACCTTCTCGGGCCAGGGCGGGGGCCTGATCCAATTCTTTGGCAACGCCAGCGCCGGAGATGGCACCTTTGTCATCGAAGGGGCCGGCGATCTCGAAGGCGGCACCGGCAACCTTCTCTTCTACGATTCCTCGACGGCGGCTCAGGGAAATTTCACTCTCACCGCGGGGACCGGGCCAGCGAATTCATTGGTGCAATTTCGCGGCACTTCGACCGCCGGGTCGGGAGTCTTCTCCGCGGCCGGAGTCATTTACTTTTTGGAAAGCGGCAACGCCGGATCAGCCAGCATTTCCTTAAATGGGGCTGCGGGTCCGGAACAAGGCGGAGGCGTCATTCTCATGGGTGACGATTCGTCCGCCGCCGATGCGACCTTTGTTGGATCAGGCGGCACAGCGGAGTTTTTCTCCGGGGCGGGCATCTTCTTTTTCGGAAACGCGGATGCGGCCAACTCCCACCTCGTGGCCAATGGAGAACTCGCCACGGCTGGCGGAGCCACGATCTACTTCCAGGCAAATTCCAGCGGCGGCAGTTGCGCGGTGGAAGTTAATGGCCGGGGCAGCCTCGACATCAGCCTGCGCGACGCCCCCGGCCTCACAATCGGCTCGTTGCAAGGCAACGGCACGGTCTCGCTCGGCTCGAATAATCTGGCCGTGGGAAACGGCAACCAGGATGCGACCTTCCTCGGGGTCATTCAGGACGGCGGCATCAATGGCGGCACCGGTGCATCATTGACGAAGATCGGCGCCGGCACCCTGGTTTTAAGCGGGCCCAAATTCTTATAGCGGCGGAACGACCGTCAACGCAGGAACGCTCCTCGCGCTCAGCAACGGCGCTTCCGCGACCGGCACTGGGCCGGTGCAGGTGGATGCGGGAACATTTGGCGGCACGAGCAAACTGAGCGGAACCGTCACCCTCGGCAGCGGGAGCGGCCCGGGTGCTTTCGTCGCCCCGGGCGCCAAATGGTCCGGGCCGGCTGACCACTCAGGGCGCGCTGACTTTCAACGCCGACGCGACCTACTCTGCGAGCATCGCGACCGCCAAACAAGAACGGACCAACTCGCCGCCCGCGGCGTGACCATCAACCCCGGCGCGCTCTTCTCTCTCACCTCATCGGCAATCGTTCGCTCCCGGCCGGGACCGTCTTTACCGTCCTTAACAACACGGCGCGAAATCCCATCGCCGGCGAGTTCGGCAATTTGCCCGAGGGCTCGACCATCGGTCGGCAATCGCAGCATTACAGGCGAGTTACCAGGGCGGAACCGGCAACGATCTAACGCTGACGGTTGTGCCCTAACGACCGCGCAATTATTGCCCGACCAGACCGCGCCGGATGAGGCTGACCGCGATCGCGGCGAGGAGGAGCGAGACCAGCTTGGAAACGCCGTTGATTCCCTGTTTGCCAAGGATCTTGGTCAGGCGATCGGCGTAACAGAAGACCACCGCCACGATGACCAGGTTCACGATCAACGAGAGCAGCGTGTAGGTCACACCGACCGAGTCGGTCAAAACCAGGAGCGCGGTGAGCAAGGCCGGGCCGGCAATGAGCGGCATGCCTAACGGGACGATTCCGAAAGCCTCGGCCGTCGGCCGTTTTTCGCCGCCGATATCGAGCAGGTCGCGCACGGCGAAGACGAGCAGGAGCAATCCGCCCGCGACCTGAAAATCCGCCACCGTGATCCCGAGCGCCTTGAAAATCAGCTTCCCGAGAAACATGAACCCGATCGAAATCGCGAGCGCCGTCCCGATCCCGAGAAGCGCTTCCTGCTGGCGGCGTTTCTTTTCCACGTTCGCCCCCAGCCCGATGAAAATCGCCACCATCCCGACCGCGTCGATCGCGACGAAGATCGGAATAAATGCGATCAGAAATTTAGTGGCAAAATCTTGCATCGTGTTTGCTGCGCCCCGCCGGCGGCGGCGGAGACAGGATTAACGGGATTTACAGGATGATCCATTTTCTTTTCGGTCAATCCTGCTTCATCCTGTTAATCCTGTCCGGTTAAGTTCAGCAACTCGAATTCCTATGAAACCATTCCTGCTCGTTAGTCTCGCCGCCGCTTTCGCGGTTTCCGTCCACGCCGAATCAGTCAAAAGCCTGTCCGATTTCAAGGCCGCGGCCGAGAAGGCAAATGCCGTCCTCGTCATTCCCGAGTGGCCGAAAACACCGGTCGAAGTCCAGGGAGAAATCAACACCGCCATCGCCAAGGCCAACGCCGCGCTCGACGCGATCGGGAAACAGGACCTGGGCAAGGCGAGCCTCCAAAGCACGGTCGTGGCGCTCGATAACATCCAGAACGAAGCCCAGATCGCGGCCTCCAAAACGGTCGTGATCCAGCAGACCAACAAGGAAGCGGCGATGCGCGACGCGGCCGAGAAAGCGGTCAAAGTTTTCCAGGAATGGGCGGTCGGGGTCGATTATCGCGAGGATGTTTACAAGGCGGTAAAGGCTTTTGCCGACACCAAGCCGAAACTGGAAGGCGAAGACGCGCTCCTCCTCGAACACACCCTGCGCGATTACCGCCGGGCCGGCCTCGCGCTCCCGCCCGAGAAACGCGCCGAGGTCGAAAAACTGCGCAAGGAGCTGGCGGAACTCGAGACCGATTTCCAGGCCAACATCGTGGCGGCCAAGGCGCCGGTCGTCTTCACCAAGGCCGAGCTCGAAGGCGTGCCGGACACGATTCTCGATTCACCCGGGGTCAAGACCGGAGACGACTCCTACACCCTGCTCGCGAACGTGACCTTCCACTACAATACGGTCGAGGAAACGGCGAAAAAGGAAGAAACGCGCAAGCATCTTTACGAGGTCCGTTTCAATCTCGCGCGCGAAAAAAATGTCCCGCTCCTGAACAATATTCTCACGCACCGCAACCAGCTCGCGCTCAAGCTCGGCTACAAATCGTGGGATGATTTCCAGACCGAAATCAAAATGGCCAAAAGCGGGGCCGCGGCCAAAACCTTCATCAACGATCTCGTGGCCGGGATTCAGCCGAAGTTCGACGCCGAGGTCGCGGAATTGCGCAAGCTCAAGGTCGCGCAGACCAAGGACTCGAACGCGCAGATCAACATCTGGGATTGGCGCTACTTCCAGAACGAACTCAAGAAAGACAAATACACCGTCGATACCGACGCGCTCCGGGTTTACTTCCCCTTCCAGCGCACGCTCGACGGGATGTTCAACATCTACCAGAGCATCTTCGGGCTGAAATTTACCAAGATCCTCGCGCCCCAGAAATGGGTCGACGATCTCCAGCTCTACATGGTGACCGACGCGGCCGGCGGGCAGCCGTTAGGCATGTTCTATCTCGATATGTTTCCGCGCGACGGGAAGTTCAATCACTTCGCCCAGTTCGGCATCATCCCGGGCAAGCAGCTGGCCGATGGGAAATTTCAGCGCCCGACCGTCGCGCTGATCTGCAATTTCCCGCCTCCCGCCAAGGACAAGCCGTCGCTCCTCAGCCACAGCGATGTCGAAACGCTCTTCCACGAGTTCGGCCATGCCCTTCACTCCATTCTCACTCAGGCGAAATATGTCCGTTTCTCCGGCACCAGTGTGCCGGCGGATTTCGTCGAGGCGCCCTCGCAGATGCTGCAAAACTGGGTCTGGGACAAAAAGGTGCTCGACACTTTCGCGGCCGATTATCGCGATCCCTCGAAAAAAATCCCGACCGAGATGATCGCGAAAATGAAGGAAGCGAAGCTGGCGACGGTCGGCGTTTATTATCGCCGGCAGTTCACCTTCGGCGACATCGACCTCACCCTGCATGACGTCCATCCCGAAGGTGAGCCTTACGATTCCGTCGCGATGTCGAACCCGGTTTTCGTGAAGGATTTTTTCCCGGTCGATAACAACACCGCCTTCGTCGCCTACTTCGGGCACCTCGCCGGATACGACGCCGGCTACTACGGCTACGCCTGGGCCGACGCGATCGCGGCCGACATGGCGACCGTCTTCGAGAAATCGCCTAACGGATATCTCGACAAGACCGCGGGGATGAAACTGCGCCAGGAAATCTACGCCCCCGGCGGCTCGCGCGAGATCGACATCTCGATCCACAATTTCCTCGGGCGCGACCGCTCGATTCAGCCCTACCTGAAAACGTTAGGCATCGAGACCCCCGCGAAGGCCAGCAGCGCGCCTCCGGCCGAGAGCAATCCCGGCGCCGCCCCGCCGCAGCCGCCGAAACCGTAAAGCGCGTCGCGCGCGGCAACGTTTCCTCCGGGGAGCACGGGCTGCCAGCCCGTGCTGGCGAAGGGAGTCTCCCATCGCGAACTTTTCCTCGCGCTCTGCGTACTCGACCAATCGCACGCGGCCGCGGTTATGGAAAGTTCGTCGGCGAGACTCCGCCGACCAACGGGCTGGCAGCCCGTGCTCCCCGGAGTTTTGGCGCCGCGTTTTCTTGGCTCATCGCACTTCTCTCTCTCGTCTCCTGTCACCGCCCCGAATCGAACGTCGACAAAGGCAATCGCGACCAGATCCTGCACAAGGGCAACGGCCAGGAAGTGCAGGATCTCGATCCGCAACTGGTCAACGGCGTCGGCGAATACAACGTCATCTCCGCCCTCATCGAGGGTCTTGTCTCGGAAGATCCGCACGACCTTCACCCCGTCCCCGGCGTGGCTGAGCGCTGGGACGTTTCCGCCGACGGCAAAACCTACACCTTCCACCTCCGGCATAACGCGAAGTGGTCGAACGGCGACCCGGTCACGGCGCGCGATTTCATCGAATCCTGGCACCGCATCCTCTCCCCCGGCCTCGGCGCGGACGGCGCCTACATGCTGCACGTCGTGCGCAACGCCGAGGCTTTCAACAAGGGCACGCTGACGGATTTCAACCAGGTCGGTTTTCGCGCCCTCGATGATTGGACGCTGGAAATCGCCCTAACGAATCCGACACCGTATTTTCTTTCCCTCCTCAATTACGACGCCTGGTTCCCGGTCCACATCCCGACCGTGAAAAAATACGGGCCGGTTTACGAGCGCGGGAGTTATTGGACCAAGCCCGGCCGCTTCGTCGGCAACGGCCCCTTCACCCTCGAGGAATGGCGCCTGAACCAGGACATCCGGGTGAAAAAAAGCCCGACCTACTGGGACGCCGCGCGCGTCCGGCTCAACGGCATCGTCTTTCACACCATCGACAGCAACAACGTCGAAGAACGCGCCTTTCGTTCCGGCCAGATGCACGTCACCGACACCGTCCCGATCAATCGGATCGATCGTTACCGGCGCGAGCAGCCGGAGCTTTTGCGGATCGATCCCTATCTCGGCTCCTACTTTTTTCGGGTCAACGTGACGAAGCCGATCCTGAATTCGCGACTCGTTAGGCGAGCGCTCGGGCTGGCGATCGATCGCCAGAGCATCGTCGATCACGTCACCCGCGGCGGACAGCTGCCCGCCTTCTGTTTCACCCCGCCGGACACCGCCGGCTACACCTGCGAGGCGGCGTTTCCCTACGATCCCGCGGCCGCGCGGCAGGCGCTGGCGGAAGCCGGTTTTCCAGAGGGCCGCGGCATTCCGCCGATCGAGATTTTGTTTAACACCTCGGAGAACCACAAAATCATCGCCGAAGCCGTGCAACAGATGTGGCGCAAACAGCTCGGGATCGATGCCCGGCTCGTGAACCAGGAATTGAAGGTCTACTACGACACCCGGCGCGAGATGAATTACGAGGTCCTGCGCTCGACCTGGATCGGCGACTACGCGGATCCGAATTCCTTCCTCAATCTTTGGATCACGAACGGAGCGAACAACCAGACCGGCTGGTCGAATGCCGAATACGACCGGCTCATCGCCGAGGCCGGCCGGACGAGCGACCAGGCTGCGCGTTATCGCGCCTTCCAGCAGGCGGAAGCGATCCTGCTCGACGACGCGCCGATCCTGCCGGTTTATTTCTACACGCACGCCTTCCTTATCCGGCCCGAGGTAAAAGGATGGTGGCCGACCATCCTCGATCATCATCCCTACAAATACGTCTACCTCGAGTAGCGCGCCCTCCCAATCCTGTCATCCCGAGCCGCGCAGACGACGAGGGACCTCACAGTTGCAAGCCACGCGATCTGCCCTCGAGAAAATCTCGATTGCAACTGCGAGGTCCCTCTCCGCGCTGCGCCGGATCGGGATGACAAATGTGAAGCGCGAGCATTTTCACGCTAGGTTGCCCACTCCATGAAACGAATTTTTCACCTCTCGCTCGCTCTCTCCGCGCTTACTCTCCTCACGTCAGCTGCCGCAACCGAGCTCCCGAAAGACGCCGTCAACGCGATCGACGCCGCCGGGTTGCTCGACCACATCAAAGTCCTCGGCTCGGATAAATTTGAAGGCCGCGCCCCCGGCTCCAAGGGTGAGGAAGAATCGGTCAACTACATCACCGCGCAGTTTAAGGAACTCGGCCTGAAACCGGGCAACCCCAACGGCAGCTACACCCAGGAAGTCCCGATGGCCGGCATCCTGACCAAGCCGACCGCAGATTTCACTGTCGGCGGGAAAAAAATGGAACTGAATTCGCCTAACGATTTCGTCGCGTTCACCCAGCAGATCACGCCGGAGATCACGCTCGAGAATTCCGAAATGGTTTTCGTCGGCTACGGGGTCGTCGCGCCGGAGTATGGCTGGGACGATTTCAAAGGCGTGGATGTGAAAGGCAAGACGGTCGTTTTCCTGATCAACGATCCGCCCGTCGCTGATCCGAAGGACCCGTCCAGGCTGGACGAGAAAATGTTCAAAGGGAAAGCGATGACCTACTACGGTCGCTGGAGCTACAAATACGAGATCGCGGCCGAGAAAGGCGCCGTTGCCGCGGTCATCGTGCACGAGACCATCCCGGCCGCCTATCCCTGGACGGTGGTCGAGAACAGCAACTCGACGGCGAACTTCGTGATCGACGCGCCGGACAAGAACATGAGCACGATCGGGATCCGCTCCTGGATTCAACTCGAGACCGCGCGCAAACTTTTCGCCGCCGCCGGGAAAAATTACGACGAACTGAAGAAGGCCGCGCTGAGCAAGGATTTCAAGCCAGTGTCGTTAGGGGCGAAAGCCAGCTTTACGCTCCGGAACGAGATCACTCATTTCAAATCGCATAACGTGCTCGGCAAACTCGAGGGCAGTGACGCGCAGAAAAAAGATGAATACATCATTTACAGCGCGCATTGGGACCACCTCGGCCGCGACACCAAACTGAAGGGCGACCAGATTTACAATGGCGCGCTCGACAACGCTTCCGGCGTCGCCGCCATCCTCGAGATCGCGCGAGCTTTCACCAAGCTCCCCCAACCGCCGCCGCGCAGCATCCTTTTCATGGCCACGACGGCGGAGGAATCGGGTTTGTTAGGCGCGAAATATTATGCCGAGAATCCGCTCTATCCCCTCGCCAAGACGCTGGCCGACATCAACATCGACGGCGTCAATCCCTGGGGCAAAACGCGCGATATCGAGGATATGGCGGCGGGTAATTCCACCCTCGACGACCTCCTGGCCGAGAACGCGAAACGCGCCGGCCGCGTGGCCAAACCAAACAGCGAACCGGAAAAGGGAACTTTTTTCCGGGCCGACCAATTTGAGTTTGCGAAGGTCGGGGTGCCTGCCCTCTACATCGGGAGCAAACCGAAAGATTACATCGGCCAGCCGGCCGATTTCGGGAAGAAGAAGAGCGACGACTACACCCTGCATCATTATCACCAGGTCTCGGACGAAGTGAACCCGGCGTGGGATTTATCCGGTGCGGTGGAAGACATGCGACTTCTCTTCGAAGTCGGAAACCAGGTCGCGAACGATGAGAAATATCCCACCTGGCTGGACGGCTCGGAGTTCAAGGCGAAACGCGATGAGATGATGACCGGCAAACACTGATCGTCAGCGGGCCCGCGGTCTTCCGGGTCACTGATCCCGGCGCCGACCGTTGCCGTAGCGTTTCATAAAACGTTGTTCGCCTTCGGTCGTGCAGATGAGCAGAAGTTCCGCACCCTCCTGCAAGCGCGCGTCCGGTCCGGGATTCATCGTCAACTGACCATTGCAGCGCAGGGCAACCATATTGCACCCGGTCTTCTGGGGGATGGCCGCTTCCTGCAGACTTTTCCCCACCAGCGCCGGCGGCACATCCATCTCCGCCACGTGCAAACCTTCCGCGATGATGAGGATGTCTGTTTTGCGCAGGACATTGAGAATCATGGTCGCGCCCATCGAAGCGTAGGAGAGGACGAAGTCCGCCCCGGCGCGATGCAAGGTGGAAATGTTTCGCTCCAGCGTCGCGCGGCTGATGATCTGCACATCGGGCCGCAGGCGGCGGCAGTAGAGGGTGAGATAAACATTCATGTCGTCGTCATGGGTAGTGATGACGATGGCGGGCGTCTCGCGAATACCGGCTCGCTCGAGGGTGGCCGAGATCGGCCGCATCCCCCAGGATATACTTCTCATTGTAAATGCGCTCGGGTCTGCTCTCGATCATGCGGTAATCCACTTCCCGCTCCGTGATCGCCCGCGCCGTGGCCTGGCCGACACGGCCGGCGCCGATCAGCAACACCGGGTCCGGGCTCACGTGATAGATGCAGAAAAGTTCGTCGAAGGTGCGCAATTGTTCCTTCGACCCGACCAGCACCATGACCGAGTCGGCGTCGATCCTGGTCTCGGCCGTCGCCATTTCAAAATTTCCCCGGCGCCACATCCCGACCACGGTGACTCCGGCGCTTTGCCGCAGCTTGCTTTCGGCCAGGGTCTTGCCCACCAGCGGCGTGCCGGCAGCGGTGGCTTCCGCGAGCAATATGCCCCGGACCTCGCCGATAATGTGGGCGCGCGCGTCCACGCCCGTGATGCGCCGGGCCAGTGCCTGGCCCATGATCTCGGCCAGTTGGATGACTTTGCTGCTGCCGGCAAGCCCGAGAATGTCGATCGCGTCTTCGGAATTGGCCGTGACCACGATCGGGACATCGGGAGAAAGCTCGCGCACCGTAAAGGCGACGTTGGTATTGACGACATCGCTGCCGGTGGCGGCGACCATGACCGCCTGCTGCACCTGCGCGTGCTGATAAGTCTCGGGCCGGTCCACTTCCCCGTGGACCACTTTGAGCCCGAGGTCGTAAAGACGCAGCGCCTCCTGCAGATCACCGACCAGGAGCACATACGGATAATCATAGCGCTGGAGACGCTGGATCAGCGCGAGGGAGACCGGGTCGTAGTTGGTCAGGATCACGTGGCCCCTGGTCGAACGCGGCAGGCGCCGGCCGGCGCGGGCTTCCGACTGCGCCCGCATCCAGGGGGCGTAAAAAAATTCGATAAAGGTGAAGGGAAGAAGCATGAGCAGCGACACCATGCCGGAGAGAAGCACCACGATGGAGAAGAGGCGGCCCAGGTCGCTCTCGAAGGTGATGTCGCCGAAGCCGAGCGTGCTCATCACCGTCAGGGTCCAGTAGAACCCGGTCATCCAACTATGCCTTTGGCCTTCGTAGACCATGAGGAGATGGAAGAGAACGCTGTAAACCAGCACGAGGAGGCCGAGCGCAAGAAGGAAACGCGAGAGCAGCCGGATGTTGCGCCGAGTCGTCGCCGTCCGCAGAAAGAACGTCAGTTGAGAAACAAAAATTTTCATCCGTGCCGTGCCCCGACCCGGGATGGCCTGACGCACTCTAGGCCAGATTGAGTGCGGCCCGCCACCTGCGGCGCCGAATAATAGCGCCGTTCCATTTCCGGCCAGCTTCTCTTGTCATCCCGAGCCGGCGAAGCGCGGCGAGGGACCTCTCAGTTGCAATCGACGTTTCCGCCTAACGAGAACGCGCGGATTGCAGTTGCGAGGTCCCTCGCCGTCTGCGCGGCTCGGGATGACAAGCAGAGGGACAAGGCCGGCTTCCTAGCCTAACCAGCCGCTTCGCTGGCCGTGATTCTTTTCCGCGCTAGACTCCCCGCATGAATTTCTCCCTGCCGATCATCAGCGTCCTTGTCGGGATCGCGCTTCTCTTCTTTGGCCGCCGGCTCTTCTGGCTTTTCGTCGCCGCCCTCGGTTTCGCCATTGGCCTGCAGCTGGCGCCTTATCTCAGCCAGCATCCGCCTCTCTGGCTCTCGCTCCTTCTCTCACTCGGCCTCGGCCTGCTCGGCGCGATCATTGCGCTTCTCCTGCAAAAATTCGCCATCGCCATTGCCGGCTTTGTCGTCGGCGGACGCGTCGCGGTCGCAATCGCGGCTGCGTTCCTCGTTGATCACGCTCATTATTCCGCCATCACCTTCGTCATTGGCGGAATCGTCGGCGCCCTCCTGCTGCTCGCGCTCTTCGATTGGGCGCTGATTATTTTCTCCTCGATCGAAGGCGCGCGCCTGATCGCCGACGTGGTGCACCTCCCGAGCACCGGCACGAGCATCCTGCTCGTGGTCCTGGCGGTCTTCGGCATCATCGTCCAGGGGATGATGTTCCGGCGCGCCCGGCGGCTTCGTTAGGGAAAAATCAGTGCCGGAAATGGCGCACGCCGGTGAAGATCATCGCCATCTTGCGCTCATCGGCCGCGGCGATCACCTCCTCGTCGCGGACGGAACCGCTCCGGTTGAGTCGATGGGACCGGTCAACGATCGAGTGCGGACGGCACGACGGTGAGGGTGAGATCGTTGCCGTCACCACCACTGTAGCTGGCTTCATAGGTATTCGCGCCGAGCGCAAATGTGGAACCGTCCGACAGATTGGCGAAGGCGCCGGAGATCGGTGACCCTGTGCCGTTATCGATCAGAATGAAACTGGCGCCCGGCGGGATGACGCCGCCGCCAAAGTCGACCAGGGAAATCAGCGCCCCGCCATCGATCGTCACTCCGTTGGCGACGACCTTGTCGGCCCGCACTTTGTCGCTATCCAGTCCGGCAAGGTAGGTCGCGTCGGCCTGAAAGGTCAGCGTGTTCTGGAGCGTGAGCACGCCAACCGCCGTGCCCGCGGGGGAGAGGAAGGCCCCGTTCCCGATTCCGCTCCCGATTGTGACCGGACCGGAAATGATCCCGCGACCGCCTAACGTTCCGGCGTCAACGCGGACGAAGCCCGAGCCCGTGGCCGACCCGGAGCGATTGTCGGCGGACAAGGTCCCGCCCAGGATGGCGGTGCCGCCACCATAGGTGTTGGCGTTGGTGAGAGCGAGTCCCCCGCCGTTAATCTTGAGGAGTGAACCGCGGTCCTGAATGACGCCTGCAAAAGTCGTGCTGCGATTGTTGCTGCCGACCGTCAGTTTCTTGTCACCGAGAAAAACCAATCCGTCGCCTTCGAGGGAGCCGATGGTGATCCCAGGCGTGGTCACAGCGCTGATCGTCAGGGTGGCGTTGGCGCGGAGATCGAAGGAAGCGGTCCCGCCGGTGGTGTTGTTGCTGAAGGTGATGGCCGCGCCGGGCCCTCCGTTTATTCCTCCCTCGGCGACAAGGGTGGCGTTGCCGGCGCTGGCATCGGTAAAGAAGAAGAGTTGAGCGCCAAGGCGCGCGCCGCCGCCATCCCCGCCGGCATTGACGATAGAGGCGTTCCCGGCGGTGGATTGATCCACAAAATTGATAAAGCCGGCGTAAACGCTGCTCGTGCCGCCGTTATTTGTGATCGTGGCGCTCGCTGCGGTCGCATGCCCGCCGAAAACGATCGTCCCGCCATCCACGTCGTTGATCGTAGCGTGCTCGGCCGTGGCGCTCCCAAAAAAGCGCGTGCTTCCTGGTTCGCCGAATCCGGTAAAACCGACATTGGTGAAGGTGGCGCTGCCCGCGCTCGAGTGATCGAGGAAAACGGTCAACCCGGCAAAGCCCGTCGGAAACGCGCCGTTATTCACAATATGCGCGGTGGCCGCATTGCTGGTGCCGCGAAAGAGGACCTCGCTCCCTCCTTCGTTGACCGAGTTGCTGCCATGCGTGGTGAAAGTGCCCTCGCCCGCATCCGCCCCGGTCGCAAATTCCGTCACGCCATCAGGAAATTGATTGTCCACCGCGACCAGCGGCCCGACGGTCGCGCCCTTCTCCAAAATCAAAGTGGAAGCGGGCGCCACCACGAAATTTTGCACGACGCCGGATTGGTTGGCGATGCCCGTGCCACTGATCGTCAGGCTGCGCAAAAACCCCGGCGTCGTAATCGTAAAGGCACTCGCGCCGGGATTGAAAATAATCGCGCCAACGGAGGTATTCGCCCTGATCGAGATGCTGGTCGTGTTTGAAAGGTCGAAGGTGGCGCTATCCGCGGCGGCGTGCGGAACGGTGGCAGGGGTCCAATTGGCCGCCTTCTTCCACTCCCCACTGGTGGGATTGAGATTCCAGGTCGCGCTGCCCGCCGAAGCCGATGCAAGACTGCCGAGCGATCCCAGGCACAAGAAAGCGACGCTCCTCGCCAGAGGGAGGGAACAGGAGAATTTCATGCCGCGTTCTAGGCTGCTTGCGCGGCCAAAGTAAAGACGAAAGCCAGCTCAGGTCGATGAGATCACGCTCCCGACTTTGGCAACCTCTGCGGCCTCGGCGATCTCGGGGCCAGTCTTCCCTTTCGTTAATGCCGGAAATGGCGCACGCCGGTGAAGATCATCGCCATCTTGCGCTCATCGGCGGCGGCGATCACTTCCTCGTCGCGGACCGAACCGCCCGGCTGAATCGCCGCTGTCGCACCTGCATCGGCGGCGGCGGTCAGGCCATCGGCAAAAGGAAAAAAGGCGTCGCTCGCGACCGCACTGCCGGCGAGGGAAAGCCCGGCTTCCTGCGCTTTCCAGACCGCGATACGCGAGGCGTCGACCCGCGACATCTGGCCGGCCCCGATACCCAGCGTCCGATCGGCGCCAGCGTAAACAATCGCGTTCGATTTCACGTGCTTCACCACCCGCCAGCCAAAGAGCATCGCCGCCATTTCCTGTTTCGTCGGCGGACGTTTCGTCACCACCTTCGTCTCCAGACCTTCGAGCTCGGCGGTGTCTTTTTGTTGCACCAAAAGGCCGCCCCGAACGGAGCGCAGGTCTATTCGCGGCTTCTCGTTAGGCGTGGATCTGGCTTAGCGCCCGCATCAGGCGGAGATTCTTCTTTTTCTGGAGCAAAGCGCGCGCGTCCGCCGCGAATTCCGGCGCGATGATCACTTCGCTGAAAATTTCGCTGATCGCTTTTGCGACCGGCAGATCGAGTGGGCGATTGCAGATGATGATCCCGCCGAAAGGCGCCTGCTTGTCGGTCGCAAAGGCTTTCATCCACGCTTCCTTCAGGTCGGGATCGCTTCCCACGCCGCACGGGTTGGTATGTTTCAGGATCGCGATCGTCGGCTCCTCGAATTCCTCGATCAGGTCGGCCGCGGCCGTGATGTCGATGATGTTGTTAAAGGAAAGATCTTTGCCGTGCAGCTTCTCGAAATGATCCGTGAAATTGCCGTAGAGCGAGGCCGTCTGATGGGGATTTTCGCCGTAACGCAGCCGGCTGACCAGCGGCAGCGAGAGTGAGAAAGAAGTCTCGGTCTCCTGCTTTTCGTTCAGGAAACCGGCAATCGCGCGATCGTAATCGGAGGTCTTGATGAACGCCTTGATCGCAAGCCGCTCGCGCAATTTCAGCGTCGTCTCGCCTTCGCGATCGCGCATCTCGTCGAGCACAACGGCATAATCCGCCGGGTCGACCACGACCGTGACCGACTGGTAATTCTTCGAGGCGCTGCGCAGGATCGACGGCCCGCCGATATCGATCTGCTCGATCGCTTCGGCGAGTTTGACGCCCGGTTTCGCGATCGTCGCTTCGAAGGGATAAAGATTGATCACGACGAGGTCGATCGGCTCGATCCCGTGCTCGCGCGCCGCGGCCTCGTGCTCCTCGTTTCCGCGCACGAAGAGCAGACCGCCGTGCACTTTGGGATGCAGCGTCTTGACCCGGCCGTCGAGCATCTCGGGAAAGCCGGTGAAGGCGGAAATGCCGCGGACTTTCACTCCCGCCTGCCGGAGCAGACTGGCGGTGCCGCCGGTGGAAATAATTTCGACGCCCTCCTTTTCGAGCTCGCGCGCGAAATCGGCCACGCCGGCTTTGTCGGAAACGGAAATGAGAGCGCGGGAGATTTTCATGAGGATTTTCGCTGCACGAGAAGGTAGGCGACCGCGTACATGACAAGGCCGAAGCCGAGCGAGACGACCGAGCGAAAGCGCAAAGCTCGGGCAGATGAAGAACGCCGGGATCGCCGGCGTAGAGCGCGCGCCTGACCGCCGCGACGCCGTAGGTGAGCGGATTCAAATGCACCGCCCAGAAAATCCAGGAGTGCGGATTGGTCGCCGGGAAAAGCGCGCCCGACATGAGCCAGAGCGGGATGAGAAAGACGTTCATGATGGCGTGAAAACCCTGGGTCGATTCCATCGGCCACGCGACGAGAAACCCGAGACCCGTTAGGCCAAATCCGACAACGAAGAGCGTGCCGAGACAAACCAGGATCCGCTCCGGCGAAATGTGAATCCCGACAAACGGCGCGAGCAAAAGGAAGATCAGCCCCTGCAAAAGAGCGAGGGTGGTGCCGCCGAGAATCTTGCCGCAGACGATGCTCCCGGGCGAAATCGGCGCGACCAAAACGGACTGGAGAAAACCTTCCCGGCGATCCTCGATGATCGAGATGGTGGAGAAGATGGCGGTGAAGAGCATGATCAGGATGAGCGTGCCCGGATAAAAATATTCGAGGTAACTGACCCCGTTAGGCGCGGAACCGACGCGAAACGACGGCCCGATCCCCGAGCCGATGACAAACCAGAAAACAAGCGGCGAGAGAAGCGCGCCGATGATCCGGTTGCGCTGCCGGTAGAAGCGCACAATCTCGCGCTGCCAGAGGGTGGCGGTCGGTAAAAGAAAAAGGCCGGAGCGTTTCCCTCCGGCACTGACGGCCGCGGCACTCATTCTTTGATCACTGATCCGTTCTGCTCACTGAAAGATATAATTTAGGCGTCCGCAGATTTCGCAGATTTTCGCAGATTTTCAGAAACCAATCTGCGTGAATCTGCGAAATCTGCGGACATCAATCCCTAACGATCGAGCACGATATGCTTCGCCGCCGGGTAGAGGACCGGACAACAGCCGATCGTCTCACAGAAAGCCTTGCTGAAATGACTCAGGCTCGAATAGCCGACCTCGGTCGCCGCTTCGGTCACATTATAACGCCCGCTGCGCAGCAGCTCGGCCGCGCGTTCCATCCGCGCGTTGCGCAGAAATTGCGGAATCGTCAGGCCAACTTCCTTCGAAAAAATCCGGCTCAGGTAAAACGGGCTGCAACCGACTTCCTGCCCGAGCGCTTCCAGACTCGGCGGATTGGCCAGGTCGCGCACGAGCAATTCCTTCGTCCGCACCACCCGGTCGCGGGCCACTTTCTTTTGACGCATGCAAAAGAATTCCGGGTCTTTCGGCTCGAAAAGAAAATGCGACATCAGCTCGAGCGCCTTGCTCTGATACCAGAGAATGCGCGCCGCTTTCGGCACCGGCGGCTCGGCCAGGCTGGCCACGATCGCGCGCTGCTCGGCCGACATCGGCTGTGGCGCGGAAACGATGCTCTGCCCGCGTTTCGGGAAAATGGCAGCCCGCATCGCCGGGGTCAGGTCGCCCTCGGAATCCGCCAGTTGGGCCTGCAAATGGGCTCTCGAATATTCCAGGGTAACAAAGCGATGATGATCGTTGGCCTGCCGCGTCGCGCGGAGCGGCTCGTCGCCGACCGCGTAATAGCCGGAACTGCTCGGGCCGTAATCGTGCGTCGCGTTCCCGCGGCGGATCGCGCCGCGTCCGTCGAGATTGAGGCAAAACTCCACGCTGCTCGGCCGAAAACTCTCGGCCCAATCCAGCGAGCGGCTGGTTTTGAAATCGTGCCACTCCAGGCTCACGCCCATTTCCTCAAAGCTGCCGTAGAGCTGTTGCCAGCCATGACGCACATTGGTCCACGCCGCTGGTGCCGGGAGTTCGCCTTTCATTGCCGTGATTTTCGGGTCTCAGCCGGAGAATGCAAGCTTCGCAATGACTAATGGCTAATGACCAATGACGACGGAAGTGCCAATGATCAAATTCAAATGCGCGCTGCCGCGTTCGTCATTGGTCATTCCTTGGTCATTCGTCATTAGCCATTGGTCATTCCACGCTCATTTATCCTGGAAGAAATCGACGAAGGAGCGGCGCACTTTGAAAAAGGTGCGTTTCACGTCGTCGCGCGCCTGGCGAAAGGCCTGCTTGATCCGGCGTTTGACGATGTTCTGATCACCGTCGTCGTCCGGATCGGCCTCGGAATCGTTCAGATCGGTTTGTTCATCGACCACCGCCGCCTGGTCGCCGCCGCTGAAGAGGCCCTCGGTCCGCGTGATCGTGCCGTGGTTGGCACCGACGTGAATGGTCCCGGCGGGCTCGCCGTTTTGTCGGCGCAGCGCGATGATCCAAATCGGGTTGCCGCGTTCGTCGACCCGCAGGGTGTAGTCCGCGGTCGCGAAAGTGACGTGCGATTTCTCCGCCGTCTGCTGGGCCAGAGTGAAGGCGCCGCTGGAATCAAGATTCAGCTTCGCGGTGTCGACGGTCGCGCCTAACGAGCCCTCGACCGCCGCCCGCAACGGGGTCCGCTCCGAAATGATCTTGCCGTTGCTCACTTCCAGCTCGCGGACGCCGCCGCGCGCTTTCGGATCATCGAGCAAAACTCTCCAGGTCTCGGGTTGCGGATCGCCATTTGTGCCGATGACGGAAATGACGTGATTGACGGAATCGCGATCCAATTGCGTGCCGACCGTGCGCAGGGCCTGGTAGGCGGTTGGGCGTTCCTGGGCGAGAGCCGGGCTGGCGAGGAGGAGCAACAGAATGAACCATTTCGACATGCAAAAATAGTGCACGCCTGGCCGCGGATTGCCAGCGCCGGTTACGCGACGACGAGCCAGGCGTCCGGTTTCTTCGTAAGAAAGTCCCGGCCAATTGAGCGAAACTCGTTGCGGGTTGCGAGGAAATTGTCCAGCTTTGCCCCCAACACGGGCGCGGCAGTTAGTTAGGTGCCCCGGCGCGATGAGGAAAACGAAGAAACAAATCGAGTTCTGTAGTCACACCGGAAATCTAGCCTTGATGCGCAACTGCGTGCGGCGCTTCCTCGAGAAGTTCCCTTTTTCCGAGCGGCAGCGGACCCTCATGGTCCTCGGGGTGGACGAGGCCTGCACGAATATTATCCGGCACGCCTACCATTTGCGGGACGACCAGCTCATCTCCCTCTCGCTCGAGGGAAAAAACGACTGCGTCTGCATGCGCCTGCGCGATTACGGGCAACAAGCCGAGCCGAAGTCGATGAAAAGCCGGCCGGCCGATTTGATCCGGCCCGGCGGTCTCGGGCTGCGCCTGATCCGCAACGCCTTTGACCAGGTCGATTATGTTCTGCGCAGCCGCGGAACGGAATTGGTCCTGACCAAAAATCTGGAATAAAAGGCAGACAGGATTAACAGGATTTTCAGGATTGAAGCGGCCTGAAAATACCGCGTGAGAATTCTTCAATCCTGCTAATCCTGTAAATCCTGTCTATTTTCCTGCATGGCCACCGCCGTCCCACCACCTGATCCGGCTTTCGAGGTTTCGCTCCGGCCGCCGATGTTCAGCGAATTCACCGGCCAGGAGAAGGTCTGTGAACGGATCGAAGTGCTGGTGCAGGCGGCCAAGAAACGGGGCGACGTGCTCGAGCACATTTTGCTCAGCGGCCCGCCCGGGCTGGGGAAGACGACGCTGGCCCACATCATCGCCAACGCGATGAGCGTGAACATCAAGAACACGAGCGGACCGGTGATCGAAAAAGCCGGCGAGCTGGCCGGGCTGCTGACGAGCCTGGAAAAAGGCGACGTCCTTTTCATCGACGAAATCCACCGGCTTCAGCCGACGATCGAGGAATACCTCTATCCCGCGATGGAGGACTACAAACTCGACATCATCATCGACCAGGGGCCGCAGGCGCGCAGCCTGCAGTTGCGGCTGCCGAAGTTCACTCTCATCGGCGCGACCACGCGCTCCGGCATGTTGAGCGCGCCGTTGCGCTCGCGTTTCGGGATGACGGCGCGGCTCGATTATTACAGCGCCGAGGAAATGCAGAAGATCATCCTGCGCAGTGCCGGCTTGTTGAATGTCGAGATCGACGCCGCGGGCGCGGCCGAGATCGCGACCCGCACCCGCGGCACGCCGCGGACGGCGAACAACCTGCTCCGCTGGGTGCGCGATTACGTGCAGGTGAAAGCGGACGGGCGCATCACGGCCGAGCTGGCGGATCGCGCCCTCACGATGCTGGAAATCGATCGCGACGGCTTCGATCAATGGGACAAGCGCATCATCGAAACGCTGATCTACAAATTTAACGGCGGCCCGGTCGGGTTGAGCTCGCTCGCGGTCGCGGTCGGGGAAGAGGCCGGCACGCTCGAGGAAGTGAACGAGCCGTATCTGATCATGGAAGGCTACATCAAGCGGACCGCCCAGGGACGGGTGGCCATGCCTAACGCCTACCGAAAACTGGGACTCAAGGTCCCGTCCGGTGCGCAGAGCGATTTGTTCGCTTCGTGAAAATGCGGCGGCCGCAGAACTCCGGGGAGCGCATGCGCCTCGCATGCTGGCGATGGCGCCTCGCCATCACGGACTTTTCCCCCGGTCGGACATCGCCTGAATGTTTGCGGCGAGTCGCCGAAACCAGCATGCGAGGCGCACGCGCTCCCCAGACTATGACGCCACATCGCTCATGAGCGCGGAGACCGATCTTTTTCCGAACGTCGCCAGGGTTCTGAGCGTGGCGGAACTGACCCGCTCGATTCGCGGCCTGCTCGAGACGCGCTTCGGCGCGGTCTGGGTGCAGGGCGAAATTTCCAACTACAAAAAACATCCCTCCGGCCACCAGTATTTCACCCTCAAGGACCAGCGGGCCGCCATCTCCTGCGTGATTTTTCGCAACACCCTGCCGCCCTTTCCCAGCCCGCTGGCGGACGGCATGCAGGTGCAGGTTTACGGCGGCGTCACCGTCTTCGAGGCGCGCGGGCAGTATCAGCTCAACGTGCAAATCCTGCAGTCGCGCGGACTCGGATTGCTCCAGGCGAAATTCGAAGCGCTGAAGCGAAAACTGGAGGCGGAAGGCCTCTTCGAGCAGGCGCGGAAACGGCGCGCTGCCGAAATTTCCGCGCCGCATCGGCATCGTGACTTCGGCGAGCGGCGCGGCGATCCAGGATATTCTCAATGTCCTGCAACGGCGCGCGCCGAACGTAGAAGTGCTGATCAGTCCGGTGCGGGTGCAGGGCGCGGGCGCCTCGCTCGAAATCGCGACCGCGATTCGCGAGTTGGGCGCGCCTAACGATGCCTGGGAAACGCTCGACGTCCTGGTCGTGGCGCGCGGCGGGGGCAGCATCGAGGACCTCTGGGAATTCAACGAAGAGATCGTGGCCCGGGCGATTTTCCACTCGCCGATTCCGGTCGTCTCGGCCGTCGGCCACGAAGTCGATTTCACGATCGCGGATTTCGTCGCCGACCTGCGCGCGCCGACCCCGAGCGCGGCGGCGGAGTTGATCGTGCCCGACGTGCGCGACCTCGAGCGACGCCTGCGCGAACTGCAAAATTGCCTGGGCAAATGCTGGCGCGATTTTCTCGCCCGCGCCCGCGGCCGGCTCAGTGCGGCATCGGAGAAAGCGTTGCTCCGCGAATTGAGCGGACGGCTGCGCGATGCGCAGCAGCAGCTCGATTTCGCGAAGGAATCGATCGCCCGCAACCTCGAGCGCCGCCGCACCCTGGAACGCACGCGCCTAACGAACGCCCTCCTGGCGCTGAAAGCGCACAACCCCGCTCGCGAATTGGCCGCCCGCCGGCAGCGGCTGCAGGAAATTCGCCGCCGCCTCGGCGAATGCTCGAAACAGCGCCTAACGGTCGTGCGCGAACGCTGGGACCGAGTCGCCGGGATGCTGCGCATCCTCGGCCCGCAGGCGACCCTCGAGCGCGGCTACAGCATCACCCTCACGGCCAACGGCAAAGTGATCCGCCGGGTCGCAGAAGCCAAAACGCGGACGCAGGTCAAAACCCGCGTCCGCGATGGTGAATTTGAATCTACGGTTAGTTGAACGAATCCGGCTATTCTGGATTGACGACCAGATTGCGTGGCGTCCAGCCAATCAGTGGCCGCTGGCGAAGAAGATGCTGACTCGTTTGGTGCCAGGACTGTTTCACTGGTCTAACGTGGCCGGATCGACCTTCATGATCTGGCCGCTCGCGTCGCAAAAGATGACGATTGCTTTTTTGCCGCCCAAACGCCGCCTTTGTGCGATTTATTGGTGTCGTATTTGCGGGCTCGAGCTGTGTTGAAACCATCAGCGAGCAACGGGAAAGCCGGATTCGAAGTGTCCGTCAGGCTCGGCAACATAAGCGTATGTGTTTTCTCCCGCCTTGAGAGTGTCAGTGTCGGCCCCGCACCGAGCCTGCATCGATCTTGTTGTCAGGCTCGTTCGGTGTCCACGTCGACGAGGCGACCGTGAAGATGTCTTCGCTCTGCAGGTAATTCGGGAAGAGCCACCAAAAGGCCTCGATTGGCAGTCGTGATGGCAGCGTGTCCGTGCGCATTGTAATCCGGATCAGCCGGCTGCTTCGAGGGATAGAACCCGTTGTTGTCGCTGGCAAAGAATTTCAGCGCGACGCCGACTTGCTTGGCGTTGGAAAGATCTTTGGTTTGGTTGCGCGCGTTCCGTAACTCCGTTAAAGACCGGCAGCGCGATGCTGGCCAAAATGGCGATGATCGTGATCACGACCAGGAGTTCGATGAGTGTGAAGGCTGAGTTGGTTTTTTTCATTTGCGGTGGTTGTGGAGGCCGAGACTGCCCAATTGCCGGAAAACGGTCAACAGGAAAGTTTGCAAGTCAGTTAACCGGTTAACTTCGATGGCTTTGAGCTTTCACCCGCCGTCCGCAGACTGACGTCTTTCGGCCCCGACGCGCCCGCCACTTCCCGCTTGAAGGCGACGAGAGCCAGCGGGCGGCAAATTGACCACCATCGAATGCGTTCTCCCCTGCCATTCGACCGCTTCCGCCTCCATTCCGCCGAGGTTTCCGACGTTGCTCCCGCCGTAGGTTTCCGCGTCGGTGTTGATGATTTCGCGATAGAAGCCGTCGTTAGGCAGACCGATCCGGTAGTTGTAGCGCACCACCGGCGTCGAGTTGACGACAAAGATCAGGACCTCGCCCTCGCGTGACCGGCGCATGAACGCGACCACGCAATTGTCGGCGTCGTGGAAATCGATCCACTCGAAGCTCTCGTGCGAATCGTCCATGTCCCAGAGCGCGGGCTCGTGGCGATAAACGTGATTGAGATGCTGGACCAAGCCGGCGCAGGCCATCGTGCCGCGGCAGGTTCATCAGGTCCCAATCGAGACTCTGGTCGTGGTTCCACTCCCGGAATTGTCCAAACTCGCAGCCCATGAAGAGCAGCTTTTTGCCCGGGTGCCCAAACATCCAGGCGTAAAACATCCGCAGGTTGGCGAACTTCTGCCATTCGTCGCCCGGCATCTTGTTGATCATCGAACCCTTGCCGTGCACCACTTCGTCGTGGCTGAGCACGAGGACGAAGTGCTCCTGGAAGGCATACATGATGGAAAACGTCACGTTCCCCTGGTGGAAGCGGCGATAGATCGGGTCGAGCGCCATGTAATGGAGGAAGTCGTGCATCCAGCCCATGTTCCATTTGAAGCCGAAACCGAGCCCGCCGAGGTAGGTCGGCCGGGAGACGCCGGGCCAGGCGGTTGATTCCTCGGCGATCGTCATCGCCCCGGGGAAATCCTCGTAGCACCACTCGTTAGTCTGCTTCAGGAAAAAGACCGCCTCGAGATTTTCGCGGCCACCGAATGCGTTCGGGATCCATTGCCCCGGCTCGCGCGAGTAGTCGAGGTAAAGCATCGACGCGACCGCATCCACCCGCAGGCCGTCGATGTGATATTTGTCGAGCCAGAAGAGCGCGTTGGCGGTGAGGAAATTGCGCACTTCGTTGCGCCCGAAATTAAAAATCAGCGTGCCCCAATCCTGGTGCTCGCCCTGCCGCGGGTCGGCGTGCTCGTAAAGATCGGTCCCGTCAAATTCCGCCAGGCCGTGCGCGTCTTTCGGGAAATGCGCCGGCACCCAGTCCACGATCACGCCGACTCCGGCCTGATGGCAGGCGTCGATGAAATGCCGGAGCTCGTCCGGATTTCCAAACCGGCTCGTCGGCGCGTAGTAGTTCGTCACCTGGTAACCCCACGACCCTTCGAAAGGATGCTCCGCGATCGGGAGCAGCTCGATGTGGGTGAAACCCATCTCGACGACATACGGGAGCAGCCTCTCGGCAAACTCGAGGTAGCTCAGGGAGCGGTTCCCCTCCTCCAGCACCCGTTGCCAGGAACCGAGATGCACCTCGTAGATGCTGACCGCGCTCTGGTGCCACTGCTTCTTGTCGCGTTCCGCCATCCACTCGGCTGTCGCTCCATTGGTAGCGATCGAGGTCGTAAACCATCGACGACGTCTGCACCCCGTGCTGACTGAAAAACCCAAACGGATCGCTCTTCAAAAGGAGCGCGCCGCTGGCGGCCTTGATCTCGTACTTGTAGTGCGCGCCTTCCTTCACCCCCGGGACGAAAATTTCCCAGACGCCGCTCCCGAGCAGCTTGCGCATCGGGTGGACGCGGCCATCCCAGAAATTGAAATCGCCGACCACGCTGACGCGGCTGGCATTCGGCGCCCAGACCGCGAAATAAACTCCGCGCTCGCCGCCGATCTCGCGCAGATGCGCGCCAAACTTGTCGTAAAGCTTCTTGTCATTTCCCTCCGCGAACAGGTGGCGATCGACCTCGCCCATGATCGGCCCGTAGCTGTAGGGATCGCGCAGGAGCTGCTCCGAGCCGTCAAACGCAATCACCTTCACGAGGTAGGCAAAATCGGGCGATTCGTTAGGCACAGTCGCCTGGTAAAGCCCCTCGATATGGAGCCGCTCGGCCGGGAAAATCTTCTCCTGGTCTTTCGCCGACACGATCTGGATCTCCTTCGCCTCCGGGCGAAAAACGCGCACGACCAGGTCATCGCCCGACTGATGCGGACCGAGGACCTTGAAAGGATCGGCATGGGAAGCATGCAGAAGGGCGGCGATCTCGTTCGGGTCGATGGGATGGATGGCAAATGAACTCATGTCTCGCCTAACAGACTATCGCGTTGAGGTCGGCATTGCAATTATGCGCGGCCGCCAACTTTGCGGTGCCGGCCGAGATCGTGGCCGTTAGGCGGCCCATGTGACAGGCGGACTACCTCGCGCCACGGTTGGCGAGTTCTTCCCGGAAAGGCCGCGAGACGAGTGCGGAAAGCAATTGATTTTCGTAGCTCGCGCGCGAAGCTGCGCTGCAAGGCTTGCTTCTTCGCGCGCCTATCGCCTGCGACAAAATCGACCGCTCTCGGCCAAGCGCGGCGGCCAGGGTGTCGAGATCAGCGGCAGACTTCCAGTTGGCTGAGAGAGCAGGCGGTGGTCGCTTCCGCGACCGCGGTCTTGCCATCCCGCCATTGCGCACCGGGCAGGTGGCGAGAAACCAGGCCAGTGCATTGCGCGACTCCCGAGGACCGTCGGATTGAGCGTCGCGCCCGCCGGAAATCCGCGCAGCGCAGACTTGTAATCGCCGAGCCCGTTATAGGCGTCGGCGCGCGCGATGAGCGGATTCGGCCAGTCCGGCGCGATCGCGCAGCGCTGCGGTGAAAGCCCGGATAGCCTGGAACGATAATCCTTCAACTCGTCGGAAGACACGGCCCTTCACCTGGTTCGCCCGCGCCAAATTCGGCTCGCAACCGCAGCGCCGTGTCGGCGTCCGCCAGCGCCTTCGCTAAAGCGATCGCCCTTAACCGATAAACATCCCCGCGCAAGCGCGTAGCCCATCGCATACTCCGGGTCGAGGGCGAAGGGCACGATTACAATCGCGCAGAGCCTGCTCAATATGTCTCCAGTTCGGCCTGGAGGATGCCACGGGTCGCCCAATCCCACGGCCGACTCCGGATCTCAGCTCGAGGAAATCGGTCAGATCCGCAATCGATTTTTCGCGCATGTCAGAGACCTGCTCGTAAGCCGCGGGCGCGATAAAAATACGCCTGCGAATATTCCGGATGCAGTCGGAGCACTCTCGTTCCATTCCTGGACGGCGCGACGGATTGTCATCGAGCCTTCATGGCCTCGAACGCCGCATTCGACATGCCGTTGCGCCGGCGTCGGCTGGCCGAAGCCGAATATGCCGATTTATTTCCGCTCTGCGTCCGGCCAGTGCTGGTCGCCCGATTCCTGGCACCGGGCGCCGAGAAGGCAGCTGCCGCCTGATCATCAAAACCAAAAAGGACCGAGACCCGAAAGGATATCATGCTTCGCTAAATCCAGCGTCCGGGTTCGCGTAATAACTGTTTTGGAGGGACGACCGCTGTGTCGTCCATGTTACCCACCGACGTCTGCGTGGACATGTCGTTTGGAAAGCGAGCATCCTCCAGCGGACACGCATCCCGCAGCTTTTTGGTTTCCAATAGCTCTCTACCTCACCGATATTTCCCCCGATGGAAGAGTCTCCTAAAGATCCGGCCGAGGCCTTGTTGCGCACCTACAGCGCGGGCGGCGGAATCAATTACCTCGACGCCGCCGCCACCCTGCCCTCGCGTCCGGCGATCGATGCGGCCTGCGTCGAATTGCTCAGCCTTCTCTTCCCCGGCTTCCATGGCGAACCGGTCGTGCACCCGGGCGATCTCCCCGCGCTCACCCGCAGCCGCCTGCGTTCCCTGCACGCCCGGCTTCATCCCGAGATGTGCAAAAGCCTCGCCCGCAAAGGCGGCAACGGCTCGGTCGAACCCGACGCCGACCGCATCCTGCGCAGTTTCTTTTCCAGGCTCGCCAGCGTGCGCGAGATGCTCTGGACCGACATCGACGCCGCCTACGAAGGCGACCCGGCCTCGACCAGTTTCGAGGAAGTTATCCTCGCCTATCCATCGCTCGAGGCGATCGCGATCCAGCGCATGGCGCACATTCTTTACCAGGCCAATCTCCCGCTCATCCCGCGCATGATGACGGAATGGGCCCACGGCCGCACCGGCATCGACATTCATCCCGGCGCGCAGATCGGGGACCACTTTTTCATCGATCACGGCACCGGCGTGGTCATCGGCGAGACCTGCGTCATCGGCTCGCATGTGAAGCTTTATCACGGGGTCACGTTAGGCGCGCGCAGCTTCCAGAAGGATGAAGAGGGCCACATCAAGAAGGGCGGCAAACGCCATCCCGATGTCGAGGATTACGTCACGATCTATCCCAACTCCACCGTCCTCGGCGGCGAAACCGTGATCGGCGCGCGGAGCACGATCGGCGGCAACGTTTTTCTCACCCAGAGCGTCCCGCCCGACTCGCTCGTGGCCTACGACGGGAAACCGTTCCAGGTCATGCACAAACGGAATCGCCCGCCGGCCGAGCTGGATCCGTCGGTCGAGCGATGATCTATCTCGATTACAACGCCACCACCCCGCTCTGCGCGGCGGCCCGGGCGGCGATGCAGCCTTATTTCGAGGAGAAATTTGGCAATCCCTCGAGCGTGCACCGCGCCGGACGCGAGACCCGCGCCGCGCTCGACGACGCCCGCGACCGGCTCGCGGCATTGTTAGGCGCGAAGCCGCACGAGATCATCTTCACCAGCGGCGGAACGGAGGCGAATAACCTGGCGCTGCTCGGCCTCGCGCGGCAGCTCGCGCCTAACGGAAAGCATTTGATCAGCAACCGGGCCGAGCATCATGCCGTCCTGCACACTTTGGAGCACCTGGAGAAGCGCGAAGGTTTCGAGGTCACGTGGCTCGATGTTTCTGCGGAAGGGCTGATCGATCCCGACGCGCTCGAGAGCGCCATCCGGCCCGAGACCGCGCTCGTCTCCATCATGACCGCGAACAATGAGACCGGCGTCATCCAGCCGCTGGCGGAAATCGCGGCCCGCTGCCAAAAGCACGGCGTGCTGCTGCACAGCGACATGGTGCAGTCGTTTGGCAAACTGCCGACGGACCTGGCGGGCATCGACGCCGCCAGTTTCGGCGCGCACAAATTCTACGGACCTAAAGGCGTCGGCTTTCTCTACCTCCGCGCGGGTTTGCCGATCGATCGCATCCAGTTCGGCGGTTCCCACGAAAGCGAGCGCCGGCCCGGGACCGAAAATGTTCCCGCGATTGTCGGAATGGCCGCGGCGGCCGAGGAAGTCCTGCGCGATTTGCCTAACGAGCAGGCACGCGAGGCGGAATTGCGCGATGAACTCTGGCGCGGACTCGAGCGCGTCTCTCCCGAGCTCCAGCAAAACGCCGCCACCGCGCCGCGGCTCGGGAACACGCTCAACGTCAGCTTCCCCGGTTTTTCCTCCGAAACCCTCCTCATGGCGCTCGATCTCGAGGGCATCTGCGCCTCCAGCGGCTCGGCCTGCATGGTCGGGTCCGTCGTCGCCTCGCATGTCCTGCTCGCGCTCGGTCTGCCCGCCGAACGCGCCGCCTCGGCCGTTCGCTTTTCGTTAGGCAAAGAAACGACCGCTTCCGAAATCGAAGAAACCGTCGCGGCGGTGAAACGCATTTTAGAGCGGCGCAATGCCCGCGCGCGCTCCGAACCGGCGCCCCATGCTGTCGTTTAGCCAGCTCGAATTCACCCTTGCCTCCCCGCTTCCCGCACGGGCGCCGGGTCGCGATCCGGCGCTTGAGGCTCTCGCGCGCGACCTTCTTCTTCCAACAGGGCGCAGCTGACCTCGCCGCGCGCATCGTGGTCGAATGGTCCAGCCGTCTCCGCACCGCCGCGGGCCGGGCCGAGTACCGCGTCTCACGAGTTCTGCTCAATTGCCGTCTTTGCGCGCATGGCGAAGCGGAGATCGATCGCACTCTGCGCCACGAACTGGCGCATCTCCTCGCGCAATCCCGCGCCGGGCGCCGGCGACTCGCGCCGCATGGAGTGGAATGGCGCCGCGCCTGCGCCGATCTCGGGATCGCGGATGAAAAGCGCTGTCACAATCTTCCCTTCCCCACCTCCCGGCGGGCGCGCCGCTATCTTTACCTCTGCCCGCATTGCCGGCGCGAGTTTCCCCGCACCCGCCCGCTCCGGCGCACCTCCGCCTGCCTCGCCTGCTGCCGCGACTTCAACCGCGGCCGCTTCGACCGGCGCTTTAAGCTTCAACTCGTTAGGCGCTAACCCCTCGTGATCCTCTGGCAAAGACACGCTTCCGAGGGGTGGTTGGCCGCGAATGAATTTTCGCTGCAGAAGATTGCCGGCAACGAGCTGGCGATCATTTCGCGTCCCGGGCAAAAACGCAGCCTTCTCCAGGTCCCCTGCCGCCGGCGCAGCCTGGCAGAAAGGCTCGTTCTCAAGTTCCGCGGAACGATGCGCCCGCTGCCGCGCGACTCTGGCGCAGTCGCAAAAAGCTCACCCGCCGATTCGTGTCGGCGGCCGGTTGCAGGTCGTGAGCGAACCAGTTCCTGGACTGAGCGACGACACACAACTCGTCATTCCCGCCGCCGGCGCTTTCGGTACCGGCGAACACGCCACCACTGCGATGTCGCTCCGTTTGCTCGAAGAAACGGCGCGCCCTCTTTCGCGCGGCTGGCGCCTGCTCGATGCGGGCACAGGCACCGGAATTCTCGCCCTGGCGGCGCGCTTTCTCGGCGCCGGAGAAGTCCTCGGGCTCGACAACGATCCGCGCGCAGTCGCGCACGCGCGCCAGAATGCGCGCCTGAATCACGTCTCCCGCGCCCGGTTTCTCGCCGCGGATGTCCTGGTTTGGAAACCGCCCGTCCGCTACGACATCATCACCGCCAATCTCTTCAGCGAACTGTTGATTGCCGCGCTCCCCAGGTTCCGGCGCGCGCTCCGCGCCAAGGGTCGCCTGATTATTTCCGGAATCCTGCGCGAGCAAGCCGGGGACGTGTGAGCGCGCGCTTCTGCGGCACGGATTTGCGATCGGGAAAAAACGGCGGCGCGGGAAATGGATCGCACTTCTCCGCTCGTCGCGGAAAACCTAGTTGAAGGCTCGTTAGCGGCAGCTACCTTCCGCCTGTCCGAGCGACTTCGATAGCCTGCAACCCCGCGGCTTCATCCGTCCAGCCGCTCAGAAATTCCTTATGCAGGCTGATCAACTTTCCTACGTCATTGTCACTCCCTACTCGATGCGCAAATCGCGCACCGGCGGGATCGTTTCGCGTCTCATCTCGCGCACCGGGCTCGACCTGGTCGGCGGCCGCATGTTCGCCCCGAGCGAGGAACTCGTCCGGCGCTATACCGAGGGCATCGTCACCTCGAAAGATCCCGGGCATCGCGCCACTCAGGAGCTGCTGCGCGATTACGTGCAGAAGAATTTCACCGGCGAACGCCAAAGCCAGCGCCCGCGCGCCCTGCTCCTGGTTTTTCGCGGACCGGATGCGATCGAGAAAATCCGCCACGTCGTCGGCCACATCGTGCACGAGCGGACGAGCGGCGAAACGATTCGCGATACCTACGGCGATTACATCACGGATGAATCGGGCAAGGTGACTTACTTCGAGCCGGCCGTGATCGCTTCGCTCGATGAGGAGTCGGTCGAGGAAAACCTCAAGCTCTGGGCGGAATTTTCCGACAGCGACGGCGGCATCCTGGACGACGTCATCACTTTTCCGGCGGGCGCAAAAGTCGAAAAATCGCTCGTCCTGATCAAGCCCGACAATTTCAAATTCCCCAACATCCGTCCGGGCGGCGTGATCGAAGTTTTCTCGCGCACCGGGCTCTACATCATCGGCTTCAAAGTTCACCAGATGAGCGTGGGCCAGGCCGAGACCTTTTACGGCCCGGTCCTCGACGTCCTCGAAGACAAACTCGGCGCCAGCAAAGGCCGGGAAGCGTGGGAAGACATTGTCGAATTCATGTCCGGCGGCCGCCCGAGCGCGACAGCGGACGATCAACGCCAGCTCCCGGGCACCGAGAAGTGCATTGCCATCGTCTACCAGGGCGAAGACGCGGTCCGCAAAATCCGCGACGTCCTCGGGCCGACCGATCCGAGCAAGGCGCCTCCGGGTTCCATCCGCAGGGAATTTGGCCAGACCATCATGGTCAACGCCGCCCACGCCTCCGATTCGGCCGAGAACGCCAAACGCGAGATGGAAATCGTGCAGGTGAAGGAGAACAACCTGAAACCTTTAATTGAAAACTTCTACGCTCGCCCCTAGCTTGCGCTCCCCTTTTTTTGAAACTTTAAGATGAATACTTTGGCCATGGAAATTTCTAACCGCGCTTCTCTACTGACTCCTTCCCTCACCCTCTCGATCGATAGCAAAGCGAAGGCGATGAAGGCCGAAGGCATCGACATCTGCGGCTTCGGCGCCGGCGAACCCGACTTCGACACGCCCGAGCACATCAAGGCCGCGGCCATCGCCGCGCTCGAGGGTGGCTTCACGAAATACACCCCCAGCTCCGGTCTTCCGGAATTGCGCCAGGCCATCGCCGATAAACTCGCGGCCGACAACGGCCTCGAGTACCGCCCGAGCCAGATCATCGTCAGCAACGGCGCCAAGCATGCCTGTTACAACGCCATCCTCGCGACCTGCGAGCCGGGCGACGAAGTGATCATCCCCTCGCCTTATTGGGTGAGCTATCCCGACATGGTCAGGCTCGCCGGGGCCGAGCCCGTCATCGTCCAAACGAACGAGCGCAACGGCTGGAAAATGACGGCCGAGGAATTCGAAAACGCGATGACCCCGCGGACCAAGATGGTGATCATGAACAGCCCGGGCAATCCGACCGGTTCGGTCTACAGCCGCGAGGAATTGGAAGCGATCGTCGAGGTCGCAGCCGAGGAAGACATCTACATTTTGTCGGACGAAATCTACGAGAAGCTCGTCTATGACGACGTCGAAGCATGTCAGCATCGCCTCGCTCTCGAAAGAGGCCTACGATCTCACCATCACGGTCAACGGTTTCAGCAAATCCTACGCGATGACCGGCTGGCGGCTCGGCTACATGGCCGCGCCGGAAGCGATCGCGAAAGCGGTCGATTCCATCCAGAGCCACAGCACTTCGAACCCGTGCTCCTTCGCGCAAAAAGGCGCGATCGCCGCGCTCAAGGGCGACCAGCAGCCGCTCTCCGACATGCACGACGAGTTCGATATGCGGCGCAATTACATGTATCGACCGCATCTCCAAGATCGCGAACATCACCGCGGTCAAGCCGCAGGGCGCGTTCTACATTTTGGTCAACATCAGCCAGCTCGGCCTGACCTCGCAGAATTTCGCCGATCGCCTTCTGAGCAAAGCCAACGTCGCGGTTATCCCCGGCGCGGCTTTTGGCGACGATCGCACCATCCGCTTGAGCTACGCGACCAGCATCGACGTGATCAAGAAGGGGCTCGACCGGTTCCAGGATTTCTGCCGCACGCTTTAAACGCGCGACGCGCAATTCCCGTTGTCATCCCGAGCGGAGCGAGGGACCTCCCAAGCGTCTCGCGACGATGAGAACAAATGAAGCTTGGAGTCGCTTGCGAGGTCCTTCGCCGTCTTCGCGGCTCAGGATGACAATCCAGGTAGGCAATGTCGTCCGGCTCGCTCGCTCTCATCCTCCACGCGCATCTGCCTTTCGTTAGGCACCCGGAACACGAGAATTTCCTCGAGGAAGACTGGCTCTTCGAGGCCATCACCGAAACTTACCTCCCACTCCTGCGCATGATGCGGCGCCTGGTCGACGAAGGCGTCGACTTCCGGCTCACGCTGTCACTCACGCCGACCCTCTGCGCGATGCTGCGCGACGAGCTCCTGCAGCAGCGCTATCTCCGCCATCTCGAACGCCTGATCGGTCTTGCCGGGCAGGAAATCGAGCGCAACCGGAACGAGCCGCAGCTCGCCGGGCTGTCCCGGTTTTACGAGCAATTTTTCACCGAGGCCCGCGAGTTTTTCGTTGAAACGCTCCAACGCGATGTCGTTAGGGGATTTCGCGAACTCCAGGACGCCGGTTGCCTCGAGATCATCGCCAGCGCCGCGACCCACGGTTTTCTCCCGCTCCTCCAGGATTTCCCCGAGGCGCAACGCGCGCAGATTCGGATCGGTTGCGACAGCTACCGCGAAATGTTCGGCCGCGAACCGCGCGGCTTTTGGCTGCCGGAATGCGGCTACTGCGACGGTCTCGATCTGCTTCTCCAGGAAGCGAACGTGCGCTGGTCCGTCCTCGACACTCACGGCCTCCTCTTCGCCCAACCGCGGCCGGTCCGCGCAATCTACGCGCCCTGTTACACCCCGGCCGGCCCCGCGGTTTTCGCCCGCGACCGGGAATCGAACCGCGAAGTCTGGAGCGCCGAAAGCGGTTATCCGGGCGACCCGGTTTACCGCGATTTTTATCGCGACGTGGGTTTCGATCGCTCGGAAGAAGAGCTTCGGCCGTTCCTGCATCCGCCCGGGGTGCGGAAATTTACCGGCCTCAAATATCATCGCGTCACCGGCCGGACGGACGAAAAGGAACTCTACGATCCGGCCCGGGCGCTGGCAGCGGCGGACAAACACGCCGACGATTTTTTCACGAAACGCCAGGCGCGCTGTCGCGAACTGCGCGCGCTCGGGCTCGACCCGCTCATCGTTAGTCCCTTCGACGCCGAGCTTTTCGGCCACTGGTGGTTTGAAGGGCCGCGTTTTCTCGAAAGTCTCTTGCGCCGGGCGGCGCAAGAGCGGGAAGATATTCAGCTCACCACGCCAACGGAATTTCTCGCCGCGCATCCGTCCCAACAGATCGTTAGGCCAAATCCTTCCAGCTGGGGCGAGGATGGTTTCAACAGCGTCTGGCTGGACGAACAGGCGGCGTGGATTTATCCGCCTCTCCACGCGGCCACGCGACGCATGACGGAAATCGCGCGCCATCATCGCGCCACCAGCGATCCCGCGATCGAGCGCGCCCTGCGCCAGGCCGCGCGCGAACTTTTGCTCGCGCAATCGAGCGATTGGGCCTTCCTCATCAAGACCAAAAGCGCGCCGCACTACGCGAAGCAGCGCACCGAGGATCACCTCGCCCGCTTCCAGCGTCTGGCCGAAAATCTCGACAGCGGCCGGGTCGATGGCGAATTTCTTGGCGAATGCGAAGAGCGCGCTAACCTTTTCCCCAACCTGAACTGGCGATATTACCTTTAGCCGACCACCACATGCGTTTCGCCATTCTGTTCTGTTCCATCCTCGCGCTCTCCGGCCTTCAGGCGCAGGAATCTCCTACCCCGACACTCTCGCCAACGCCGTCGCCCTCGCCCTCGCCAGCTGCGTCGCCGCGCGCGCACCGTTTCCCTGCGTTTCGCCCTGCCGCCGCTCGATGGCACGATCAGCCTCGGGATTTACGATGACGCCGGCAAACTGGTGCGAGTCCTTCATCGGGAAGACGAGGTCTCCGATTTCACCGCCGGTCACGACGCGCTCGAGACGGAGTGGGACGGAACCGACGACCAGGGCAATCCCTTGCCTAACGGAAAGTACAGGGCCCGCGGCTATGTCGTCGGCGAACTCAAGGTCGAAGGGATCGATTATTTCTTCAACGATTGGGTGACGGATGAAAACTCGCCGCATGTTCTGCGCGCCACCCAGCTCTGGATGAAGGACGGCGAACTGCTGGTCGACACGGAACTGGCCGGCGGGCGGAAAGTGACGTTCGTTTGCGACCGAACGACCGGCGCGATCCGCAGTGAAACCACACCCGTCACCGGCGAGCACTGCCGTCAACTCGCGACTCTGCCCCACGCGGTTGATTGCGCCGAGGGCAAGGATGGCACGATCTGGTTCGTGGATTCCAACGAGCCGGGCGGACTCCGCCAGGTCAAGCAGCTGGCCCGGAACCAGGAAGTCTTGCGGCGGCTCGATTACGCGGCCGATGATCCGCAGCCGCAGCACATCGAAGCTTCCACGACCGGCGAGGAAATTTTTCTCCTCGAAGGCAACGACCTCGTCGCAGCGGTTTCTCGGCCTGTCGCTGGTCCGGACGACGACGGACGACGCGGAAGGGGCCGTCTCCGATTGGAAAAGTCTCTTCGACAAAAAGATCATCGCGCACCAGAACTTCGCGCTCGAAAACAACAAGCCGGTCGCGGTTTCCGCGACGGCACAAAACCAGCCGGAAAAGTTCACCCAAAAGCTGCGACCCGATCCGTTGCAGCACGATGAGCCGGGCAAAATCGAATTGGCCGTCGGGTTCGATGCCGATGGCAGTTTTCTCAAAACCGCCGATGGCCTCCCGCTGCGCACGATCAGCGACACGCCCAATCTTGCGCGCGCTTTGCCGGCCCGGCAGGGCGACGATGCGCTCGATGTTTTCCAGGATGACGGCGCGGTGGTGGAGCAATTCCGCGTTTCGAATCTCGCGCAAATGATTGCTTTCGATTGCGGCGATTTCGAGTTGAAATAGGACGATGCCCCGCGACATCGTTTATTTCGACCTCGAGACTCAGCGCACCGCCAACGACGCCGGCGGCTGGGACCGCAAAGGCAACATGCAGATGTCGATCGGTGTGATCTACAGCACCCGGACCGAGCGCTACGAGATTTTCCACGAACCGCGCGTGCACGACCTGATCGAGCGCCTCCGCCAGGCCGACCTCGTCGTCGGATTCAACGTCATCAATTTCGATTATCACGTCCTGATGGGCTACACCGTGCTCGATCTCGCGCACGAGCTGCCGACGGCCGATCTCATGGTCGACATGGAAGCAAAACTCGGCCATCGCCTCGGGCTCGACGCGATCGCGCAGGCGACGTTAGGCGTGCGCAAGACGGCGATGAGTTTGGATGCCATCCGCTGGTGGCGCGAAGGGCGCATCCTCGAGATCGCGGAGTATTGCTGCTTCGACGTGAAAGTGACGCGGCTCGTGCATGAGCACGGCTGCCGGCACAAGGAGCTTTTCTTTCACGATCGTTTCGCCCGCAAACAGCGGGTCGAGGTGGATTGGGAGCTGTAACACAGGCGTCTCGCCTGTCTCGTCGCACGGGCGTCCCGCCCGGTGCATCACCCTGCGGGCGGGACGCCCGCTTCACCGGACAGGCGAGACGCCTGTATTACGACCTCGATCGGGAGACAGTGATTGATCTCGTAGCTGCCGCGATCGAGATCGCGCTCCATCGGCTGCGTCCGGCCGCGCGAATCGGTCGCGCGCGCGAGCAAGACACGCTGCCCCGGCTTCTGCGGCACGCTCCAATCATACTCCCAGAGCTGCCAGCTGTTGCGCGCCTTCTCCTTGCCTAACGACGCTGTTTCCCAGGAATTTCCGCCATCCGTGCTCAGCTCGACTTTGACGATCTCGGCCTCGGCCGTCCAGGCCGCGCCCGCCACCTTGTAGCTGCTCCCGGCGGCGATAACTTCGTTAATGCCGGGACGGGCGATGGAAGCTTTGACGTTCATCTCCGTAATCGGGACCAAGTGCACACCGGCGTCATCGCGCTGCCAAAAGGCGTAATCGACCGTCTGGTAATAACCGTCGTAAGGGCGCTCAGTCACGATGACCCGATGCAGCCATTTCACCGCCGCCATCCCGTACCAGCCCGGCACGATCGCCCGCAACGGGAACCCGTGCGCGGGCGTGAGCGGCTCCCCATTCATTTCGTAGGCGAGGAGGACGCCCTCGAGCGCTTTGTCGAGCGGAACGCTGCGCGCGTAGTGGATCTCGCCCGCCGGCTTCGGCGGGTCGCTGATCTTGCCCTTGTCCGCCCCTTCCAGGATAACTTCGCGCGCGCCCTCTTTCACGCCCGCGGCGCGGAGGATTTCGCCTAACGACACCCCGGTCCACTCCGCGTTTCCGACCGCGCCCAGTTCCCATTGCGTTCCTTTCACCTTGGGCACGAGGAAAACCCGGCCGTTGCCGGCGCATTCCAGGGTCGCGGAGAGAGTCGTGGACGGAAGCTGACGCAGATTCATCCAGACTCCATTCGCGCGCCTCCCTGACCGCGCCTTCGAGGCGCAACCGCCAGGTCGCGAGATCGACCTCCGGAACGGGAAAATGCGACCGGATGTAAAACTGCTCGTTAGGCGTGAAGAATCCCTCGAGCTCGCCGAAAGGCATTTCCAGGTTGGCCGGTTCTTTTTCGCGAATGATCATATTTCTCCAAATCTATCCCGGGCAGTTTTCGGAAACCCAGCGCAAATATTCCGGCAGCCCCTGCTCGACGCGGAAGGCGATGATCTCCGGCACTTCGTAGGGATGCAACTGCCGCAACGTCGTCTCCAGCGCCTCGTAGCGGCCGGCCGTGCGTCTTGAATAGCACGAGCGTCTCGTTCCCGTTTTCCACTTTACCTTCCCACCAGTAAATCGATTCGACCGCCCCGAGCAGATTGGCGCAGGCCGCACATTTATCTTCGACCAACTGGCGGCTGATGCGCCGGGCGGTGGCGACATCGGGAAAGGTGCTGAGGACGAGAAGAGCTTCGTCCGCCATGATCTCGTTAGGCGGCCGCAACCGCCGCGTGGCGACAAATCCAGCCGCCCGCCACCACCACGTCGCCGTCGTAACAGACCGCCGCCTGCCCGGGCGTGACGGCCTTCTGCGGCTCATCCAGCCGGACGAGCGCGCGCTCGCGGTCGATCGGCAGGAGGGTGGCCGCCGCGCCGGGATGGCTGTAGCGAATCTTCACCGTCACCGCGAGCGGCTCGTCGCTCGCTTCCCGGCTGCTCCAGTTTACCCGGTCGATTTCGAATTCCTCGACCAGCAGATCCTCCGCGTCGCCCACGACGACGCGATTGGTCGCGGCGTCGATATCGACCACGTAAAGCGGCTTGGGCGAACCGCCGGGCAACCCTTTGCGCTGCCCGATGGTGAACATCTCGATCCCCTCGTGCTCGGCGAGGAAGTTGCCGGAAAGATCGTAGATCCCGCCGCGATGAAATTCGTTTTCGCCCAGATGACCGCGGAGGAAGGCCTTGTAGTCATTGCCCGGGACGAAACAGATCTCCTGGCTGTCGACCTTGTCGGCGACCTTCAAGCCTAACGACCGCGCGATTTCGCGGATCTCCGGCTTCGCCATTGCGCCCAGCGGGGTCAGGGCATGGCGGAGCTGCGGCTGGCGCAGGCTGAAAAGAAAATAGGACTGGTCTTTGCGCGGATCGGCGCCCTTGCGCAGGACGGCGCGATCGGCGTGATGCTCGATGATGGCGTAGTGGCCGGTCGCGATGTAATCGCAATCGAGCGCGCGCGCTTTTTCCCAGAGGCTGCCGAACTTGAGCTTCTCGTTGCACATCACGCAGGGATTCGGGGTGCGGCCGGCCTGGTATTCGCTCGAAAAATAATCGATCACGACACGCTCAAACTGGTCCGCCTCGTCCACCACGTAATGCGGAATGCCTAACGAGTGCGCCACGCCGCGCGCGTCCGCGATCGCCTGCGGGCCGCAGCATTTGTCCTCCGCCCGCGAGATGCAATCCTGCGGCCAGACCTTCATCGTCACGCCGACGACGTCGTAGCCCTGCTCGCGGAGAAGATAACCCGCGACGCTGGAATCGACCCCGCCGCTCATGCCGAGCAGGACGCGCTGTTTGGTTCCGTTCATCGAGCGCGTAAAGTCGGCGCGATTGGCGGGATGGTCAACGCTGGCCGACCGGCAAAGGTTACAACCCAGTAACTCTTCAGGAGGTGCACGTTACGCGGTCACGCGGCTAAGTGGGGGCATGAACGCAAGTGCGCAGATTCAACTAACCGAAGATGCCGCGATGGTGCGGCGCGACTTTCACCCGCTCGCATTTGGACTCCAATCCGGGGCTGTAAACGGGACGCACAGATCGACCAGAAAGATCGTCGATCGTTCTTTGCGCGCGAAAGCGATCTGCTGTCTCGGGCTGGTTTGCGGCGTGCTTGGCCTGGGTTTTGCGAGCGTCTTACAGAATCAGGCACCGATCGTGAGCGGTCCGGAGTGGATCGATGGGGCGGACAAGTTAACGGGCGCAGCGGTGCAAATCCCGCAGGTGCCGGTCGCGGCCGGACCGGTCGCGCCCACACTCTCGATCTTCATGCGCGCGGCGACGAATTGCCCGGCGCCGGCGCAGGCGGCCGCGGAAGCGAAGCGGCTGGCGGGGATGGGCGTGAAGCGCGTGATGCTGCAATTCAAGCAGGACGAAAGCGACGAATTCGAAGGCGGCTCTCTCTTTTTCCCGACCTCGCTCGGACCGGTGGCGCGAGGGTTCGAGGACGGGCGGCTGCTGAAATTCGCCGCGGCGCTGGATGCCGAGGGAATCGAAGTGAACGCCTGGGTCCCGCTCTTCAATGACGCCGCGGCGTCGCGCACGCATCCCGATTGGCGCGCGCTCGCCTACTCGGAAGACAAAGGAATTTCGCCGCGCGAACATTTTCTCTGCCCGCGCCATCCCGATGTGCTGGCCTACGAAGGAGCGATTGTGCGCGCGGCGGTGAAGGCGGGCGGCCCGCATTTGCACGGCGTGTTTCTGGATTTCATCCGTTTCGATGACGATTTTTCCTGCACTTGCGACCGCTGTCTGGCCGCGACCGCGAAGCGCCTCGGCCGGTCGTCGATCCAGGCGCGCGAACTTCCCGGCGCGCTGAAGGCTCACGACAAACTTTGGGAAGCGTGGACCGCCACGCGCGGTACCGCGATCACCGCCGCGGCCGATGCGATGCGGGCCGCGATCATCAAAGAGGCGCCCAACATGTGGATGGGCGCGTGTGTGCTGCCGTTCAGCGCGCAAGCCTATTGGCTAAACACCCAATCGGGCCAGGACCTCGGCGAGCTCAGCCTGGCCGGGCTCGATGAGATCATGCTGATGGGTTACTGGGATGACTGGGGACTTTCCCCGCAGTGGCTGGCGAAGAGTCGCGTCGCCGCGGAAAAAGAGACGGATGGGGAAGCGAAACTCACCACCGTGATCGACGCCGACATGTCGATCGCGCGCACCATGACGACGCTCGAGGCCCTGGCTGGCGCGCCCGAGGCGCCCTCGTATTTTCTCTACGGCAAATGGACTAACGAATCGATCGCGGCCCTCCATCGCGCCAAGAACCAGCTCGCCGCGCAGGGAGGAAATACGCGGCCGGAATTTACCGCGGTCTCGATCCGGATCGATACCGAGCCGGATAGTCAGCGCAGTTACGGAGCGGTGAACCCGGGAATGATCCGGAGTCTGCTCCAGCTCTTCGCGGAAGAAAAAGTGCACGCCACCTTCGCGACCTGCGGACGGCTGGCAGAGTTGCAGCCGGAGGTGATCCGCGAAGCGGCGGAGCAAGGACACGAGATCGCGGTCCACGCCTACGACCACGAGCAGATCGACGAATTGCCGGACGACCAGCAGATCGCGGTGATCGATCGCAGCCTCGGCGTTTTTCGGCGCATGGGCATTCCGGTCTCGGGTTTCGCCGCGCCGCGCAACAGCATCAGCGAGCTGGCCCGCGATCGGCTGATCGCGCACGGCCTGCTCTGGGATGGATCGGAGGCGTTTGATCCGAAGGAAGGCTGGCTCAACGCCGAGCCGGTCGCTTCCACCCGCGACCCGCGCGCCGGGATTGTCGTGATGCCGTTCACCATCCCTAACGACTGGGACGCGCGCTACATGGCGAAAATTTCCGCGCCCGCGATGGCCGCGATCTGGCTGGAGAATCTGCGCGCCGCGGCGGCGGCGGGCGACACCACTTTCACGATCGACATCCACCAATGGATCGCGGCCCAGGATGACAATCTCGCGGCCGTCCGGCATTTCATCCGCGAGGCGAAAAAGATTCCGGGCTGCCGGGTGATGACCGTGCACGACGCCGCCATCCATGTCTTGCAGGAAACCGCGCGCGCCGATGGGCTCGACTGGAAATGGAAAGAAACGGCGACTCCCGGCCTAACGGATCTCTAAATCGCATGTGGACTTCATTTCAACTCTACGTCGCCCTTTATCCGGCGCTGATCTGCGCCTGGCTGGTGCTGGCTTCGCTCCTCGAAGTCATCTTCCGGGAAGCGAGCTGCAATCTCCCGGTCGAGGACGACGAGCTGCCGTCGGTCGCGATTCTGATTCCGGCGCATAACGAGGAAGCAGTCATCGAATCCTGTCTCGAAGCGCTCCTCGCGGTCGATTATCCGCGGCTCGAAGTGCACCTGCTTTCCGATGGGAGCACCGATCGCACGGTGGAGATCGCGAGAAAATTTGAAGCGCGCGGGGTGACGGTGATGGAGTTCGTCGAGAACCGCGGGAAGAGCGAAGTGCTGGAGAGCGCGCTCGCCGCGTTGCGGACTGACTTCGCGATGGTGGTGGATGCGGACACGCGGCTCGCACCGACGGCGGTGCGGGAAATGGCGATTTTTCTCGCCGACGAACGGGTCGGCGGCGTGACGGCCAACGTGCGCGTGGCGGGCAAGGGTTCGTTCCTCGGCCGGCTCCAGCAAATGGAATACGCCAGCATTGTTGGCCTAACGAAACGCGCAAACGGATTGCTCGGCGGGCTCTTCACCGTCAGCGGCGCGGCGGCTTGTTTCCGGGTGCGCGCGGTGCGGGCGGTCGGCGGTTTTCGATCCGCTTCCACGACCGAGGACATCGAGCTGAGCTGGCGCTTGCAACGCGCGGGCTGGCGCCTCGCCTACGCCCCGCGGGCCGCGGTTGAGATCAGCGTGCCGCATCGGGTTTCGGTTCTCTGGAAGCCAGCGCCGGCGCTGGTCGCAAGGGCTGGTCGAAGTGCTGCGCAATGCACGGCGACCTCTGGCGTCATCGCACGCCGGTTTTGCTGCCGTTCATGCTCGAAGCGCTCGCCAGCATCTGCTGGGCGTTGATGCTCGCGGGAACGCTGGCCGTTTTCGTTGGCCTCTGGTTCACGCACGGAGATTTTCGCGCGCTCCATCTCGATTTCTGGAGCTGGCAGGTCTTCACGATGGCGCTCTTCAGCGTGCAAAGCCTCTCCGCCTGGATCCTCGGCCGGCATTACGCGCCGCAACCGTTCTGGCTTCTCCTTCTCTCGCCGCTCTACCCGTTATATTTCCTGAGCGTCATCCTAACGAGTGCGATCGCAGGCTGGAGCTGCGGGCTCTTTAGCCAACAGGCCGGCCGATGGGCACGCACCGCTCGCGTCTAAAATCCTGCACCGTCGCCCTCCTGCTCGCCGCGGGTGTCGCCTTTGCCGGCACGCCGCCGCCGCCGGTGGTGGAGGAAAATGAGATCCGCGGGATCGATTGGAACGTCGATGCGGTCATCGAAGCCGTGCAGGCGCCGCGCGCGGACACGCTTGACTGGATTTTCGAAGCCGCCCTCTCGATCGAGTTGGATCTCGGCGAGCTCGCCGGTCTCGATCATTTCTATGTCTTCGCGCATCCGACGCTCTCCTGGGGCGTGGAGGAAGCCTACGGCTGGAAAGCGCGCGCCTACCTTGCCTGGTTGAGCTGGGACGGAAGCGAACACTGGAATTTCCTCGGCGGCCTTTACGATCTCGGCTGGCATTTTCAATCGCTCCCGTCCGCTTCGACGTTCTCGCGCTTGCCGGGGGAAAATATCGGCAATTTCTCGCCCGGCGCGATCGGGTTGCTCGATCCATTTCCCCTCTCCGCGCCCGCGCTGCGGGTCGAATGGAAACCGCGCGCAGAGTGGGCGGTCCAGCTCGCCACGGTCTGGCTCGACGAAGGACACTTTCTCGCCGCGCACCAGTTGGCGCGCGGGAGTGCGCGCTGGCTCGTTGTTGCCGAAACCAAATGGACGCACGAGGGCACGGCAGAGAACGGTTACCGGCACCGGGTCGCAGGGATCGGCGGCTGGGTTTTGCCCGGCGCGCAGCTGGACGAAGGGCGGCGGACGCCGCTTGGAATTTATGCTTTTGGCGATGCGCGGTTGTGGAGCGAACCGGCCGATCCCGAGCAGGGACTCTCGGGTTTCGTCTCGATCTCCGCCGCCGCGCATCGCAACGGCCCCTGGGAAAAACGCGCGGTGACGGGCCTGGAATGGACCGGCCTCATTCCGAGTCGCGCGCACGACCGGACGGCCCTCGCCGTCATCGCCGAGGAATCGGCCGGGACCACCTCGTCGAGTGGCCGGCGCCGTCGGAGCGTCGCGGCGGAGTTGCTCCACCGGGTGCCGATCAGCGACCGCGCCTACGTCCAGGGCAGCGTCCAATGGCGCAGCGCGCTCACCGGCCAGGATCCGGAGGAACGCTGGAAGCTCGGATTCAGTATCGGCGTTTCCTTTTAGCGGGAGGAGGTAACCCGCGACGTCATGCCAGGCAGGACGCGCTGTTTAGTGCCGTTCATCGAGCGCGTAAAGCCGGCGCGTTCCCGGGATGGAAAATCGCGGTTACTCCTGCGGTCCGATAATCGTCGGATTCAGTCTTTGATATCGCGATTTACGGTAGGCGATGACGTAGCTTGCGTATTCGAAGGTGCAGGCGACGGGCTGACCGTTGCGGAAGCCGGGGATGTAGCGCGCGCCCGCATACTCCTTGAGCGCGGCGCGGCCGAAGTTGTAGTTCGGCGGGTCTTCTGAGGCGACCTTCATGTTCGTCACCTTGCCTGAGGCGTCGACCGAGATGGCAAGGACCGCGGCGCCATTTTTTTGATGCAACCGCGCCTTCTCCAGCTCGGGTTTGGCAGCGTCCCAGTTGTCGGTGCCGGAGATGAGTTGCGGGGCGATGAAATCTTTCCCCTGCTTCAAGTCTTCCGGACTTTGGTTGGCATAAACGTGCAACTGCGGTTTGCCATCGATGACGTAAAACATCACGGCGCCGGCGAAATAGACCGAGACAGGCTTCCCCTTAAAGGCCGCGGGAATGAAGTAGCTGCGCTGCAAAGCCTCTTCCACTGCGCGGACCAAGTGCTTCGAGTCGGGCGTGCCGCGATAGGTCCGGCCGTCCTCCGCTTTGCCGGAATGTCCGATGTAACATTCGAACATGACGGCGGCGTTGCCCTGCCCCTTGGCGGCAAGTTTTTTCACGTCGATTTGATTGACGAGCGACTTCGGGCCGTTGCCGACCAGCGCCGGACGAAACGGAGTGCTTTGCGCCGCGGCGACGGAAGCGAGAGCGAAGGTGGCGAAAAGAAGGCGAAGAATTCCGGGAAACATCATGCGCGGGTTTAAAGCGAATCGCCGGCCAGATTGCAATCAGAATTTTTTCACCGGCCGGCTGACGAACGGGCTGTCGCGCAAAGTGAAGCGCCACGGAAAATCCTTCGCCCGGCTGATCCCGATACGGGGGTCGGCCACGACTTCGACGTCGTCGTTAGGGCGGGCCCGAAAGGAATGCGCCGGATCGGAGCAGAGATCGATCTCGTGATGGCGTTTGTTGATCTCGAGCGCCTGGGTCAGCTTGCCCGGGCCGGAACAAAGCCGCTTGAGTTCTTCGACCCCGCGCCGTTTCCGCATGAGCGCGAGTCCCCGCCGCGGCTCGATCGCCCGGATGAGGATGAGACCATCGCGCGGCCCTCCCTTGACCAGCACGTTTAGCATCCAGTGAACGCCGTAGTTGAAATAGATGTAAGCCGCGCCGGCTTTATTGGCCCTAACGAACTCGCGTGTGCTCGGCCGGCTGAAGGTGTGACATGCTTCGTCGCCTTCGACCAGGTAGGCTTCCGTTTCCACGACGATTCCGGCGCATCTTTCCCACAGCAATTCAGTCCCGATCAGCTTGCGGGCGCAGTCGAGCGGATCGATCTGGAAAAAGGAATCCAGCAACACACCGCCAACTTAGCAGAGTCGCGGACGCGATATTAGTCAGTAGCGACCATAGTCGGAGGGATTCACGATCCCGAGGTAGCGGGTCATCTGGAAAGAGCAGTCAGCGGGTTTGCCGTTGCGAAAACCCGGGACGAATTCCGCGCTCGCGAGCATGTCCGTTTCGAATGGCCCCAGATTATAGCCGCGCGGTTCCTCCGAGCGCACCCGGCTTGAGAGCAACTTGCCTTTTCCGTTGATGTGCAACTGGAGCGTCACGGACCCATTCTTGTGCGTTCGAGTGAACGCATCGAGGCGTGGATCGTTTTCCACCGACCGTGCTGTTCCGAAAATTTCCTGCGGAGCGATGAAATCGTCGAAGTGAGCCACAGTGTCGGGGTCCTGATTTGCCAATACGCGCAGGTGAGGCTCGGCGTGGGCAAAGAACAAAACCGTGCCGCGGAAGTAGACCGGGACAGGCTTGTGATGCGCGATCGCTGGAACAAAGCGGGATCGGTTAAGCGCGCGCAGGACTTCGTCTTGCAACAAACGCGATCCAGGAGTGCCGCGATTGATCTCCGCGAAATCTCGCCCCTTGCCCGGCGGAAATACTCCCCGCGTGAACATCACGGCGCCATCCGGCTGCCCTTGCTGCAAGAGCTTCTGCACACTGATCAGGTTCACGAGGGATTTAGCGCCGTTGCCGACAAGGGCGGGGCGAAAGGCCGGGTCGGCACCTCGGATGGAGGAGATCAGGGTGAGACAGGCAGCGACGCCAACCACAACGATTCTGGAAGCGGTCATCACGGCGTTAAAGCCAATCGACAACGAGGATGCAATGAAAGAATTCAGTGCTCAAACCTAACGATTTGTTTGACCGGCGCTGGCCGCGTCTCGGCGGACCGCGATGCAGGCAAACGGGCTGTCGCGCAGGGTGAAACGCCAGGGGAAATCTTTTGCCCGGCTGATCCCGATGCGCCGGTCGGCCACGACTACCCACGTCGCCGCAAGGCCAATGGCGAGGAGCGCTCCCTCGCCCGTCGATGCGCCGCACGGACTCGGACTTGCGGCGTATCGGTCAAGACCGAAGGGCTGCTCTTCCCCACATTATTGTTTGATGAGACTGATCCCGCTGGTCGAATGCGGCACGCCCGTTGTCGTGAATTCGTAGTGAACAGTTGTCGGGTCCGGAGCGGGTTGGCCAACGAGGCTCCGCGCGTCAAACGCGATCGCGATAAAGTAAGTGCCCGCCGTCGGCGCGCTGAACTTAACAGTCACCGTGTTGCCCCTTTGCCGGACCGTCCGTTGCAGGCTGACACAGTTGGAGTCAAACACGCTGCTCCCATTCCCAGTGGCCGCGAGGAAGGTGTCGAAGTTGCCGGTTGTGATCGTCTGAGTGATCTCGAAGACGTTTCCGCCGGCTAACGCCGTGACCGGCACCCAGTATAAGAAGCTCCGGGGAAGGACCCGGTCGACCAACCCGTTTTTGACGCCGTATTGCACGCTGCCAAGGGTTTCAGCGGTGTCGGACGAGAATTGGCTGCAAGTCGTTCCTGCGGGAGTGATTTGACCCACCGGCGCCGGATCATAGAGTTCCGCGCTGGTCAAGCCCGACAGGGGAAAGGATGGGATGTCGCTAAAGGTAACAGTGCCGAATCCCGCCGCCACCAGCACCTCACCTGAGGCCAAGAGCGTCGCCGTGTGGGCGTAGCGTCCGGTGTTGAGGCTTCCGGTGCTGGTCCAGCTTCCACTCGCCGGATCATAGAGTTCGGCGCTGGTGGAGGAGATACCACAGCATCCCGCCGCCACCAGCACCTCACCTGAGGCCAAGAGCGTCGCCGTGTGCTCAGAGCGCCCTTTAGCGAGGCTGCCGGTGCTGCTCCAGCTTCCACTCGCTGGATCATAGAGTTCCGCGCTGTTAGTAGCGCCCCCCGCCACTAGCACCTTGCCTGAGGAGAGCAGCGTCGCCGTATGCTCGGCGCGTGCGGTGCCGAGGCTGCCAGTGCTGCTCCAGCTTCCACTCGCCGGATCATACAGCTCCGCACTGCTCAAGTAACCAGAGTTACCGAATCCCCCCGCTACCAGCACCTGACCTGAGGGCAGCAGCGTCGCCGTGTGGTTGTAGCGTCCGGTGCCGAGGCTGCCGGTGCTGGTCCAGCTTCCACTCGCCGGATCATATAGTTCCGCGCTGGTCAAATAAAGGTATCCCCCCGCCACCAGGACCTTGCCATTGGGCAGCAGCGTCGCAGTATGCTCGGCGCGTGCGGTGCCGAGGCTGCCCGTGCTGCTCCAGCTTCTACTCGCCGGATCATACAGTTCCGCACTGCTCAAGTAACCAGCATTGTATCCCCCTGACACCAGCACCCGGCCTGAAGGCAGCAGCGTCGCCGTGTGATTGTAGCGTCCAGTGCCGAGGCTGTCGGTGGTGACCCAGGTACCGCTCACAGGGTCATAGAGTTCCGCGTTCGAGCTAGCGAAGATCCCCCCCGCCACCAGTACCTCCCCCGAGGGCAGCAGCGTCGCCGTGTGCCAGTAGCGTCCGGTGGCGAGGCTGCCGGTGGTGACCCAACTCCCGGGCACCCCTTCGCCTTCCACGACAAACGGCTCTCCGTAAGGCTTGGGATAGAGGCTAGCCAACTCGTAGCCGCCGCTCGCCCCCTGCCGCCGCGCCAGCGCCAGCCACGCTTCCTGCTCGACCGGCTTAAGTTTGGCCGGCGCTGTCAGGTTTCGCTCCTGCGCCATCCGCGCCTGTCGCGCACTGAATCCAGCGATCTCGCGGCCGGCGACGCGCTCGCGGCTGGCCGAAAATTCGACCGACGCCGATTTCCGCGCCTCTGTCGGTTTTGGAGCAGCGGAGGACTCGGGCAGAGCCGCGTGAACGCCTTGTACGCTCGCCGCGGCGAGCAGGATCACAGAGCCAAAGAGCAAGGCGACCGAAAAGGTGATTTGGAGCGCCGAAGCGCGGGCGGAGTTATTTTGTCGTTTCTTCATAATGCTTCGATGTGGTTGGTTGTTTTCGTCCCGCGAATTGAGGCGGGTCTCGTCCCGCCTCTGGCAGTTTGGCAATTAGCGGGGCACTTCACAATTTAAGTTTCTACGGAAAGCAGCGGTCGAAGTTTCAGGAAAGTTATGGTCGCTTCCTCAACGGGGAGAGGGGAACGAAGGCGTCGGATCGCTCGTGGGGCGCTTCCAAAGCGCCCTTTCCTGAAAATGCCGGACGGATGCGTCTTCGCACTGGCACGCTGACGAATTCGCTGTCGCGGAGACTGAAGCGCCAGGGAAAATCCCGTGCCCGGCTGATCCCGATGCGCGCATCGGCCACCACCTCGACGTCCTCCTCCGCGCGCGCGCGAAAACAATGCGCGGGATCCGAGCACAGATCGATTTCGTGATGACGCTTCGTAATGGCGAGCGCCTGGGTGAGTTTTCCAGGTCCGGAGCAAAGCCGCTTCACTTCCTCCACTCCGCGACGTTTCCGCATGAGCGCGAGTCCCCGCCGCGGCTCGATCGCGCGGATGAGGATGAGCCCGTCGCGCGGGCCGCCTTTGACGAGGACGTTCAACATCCAGTGGACGCCGTAGTTGAAATAAATGTAGGCCGCGCCCGCCTTGTTGCGCTCGACAAAGGCGCGCGTGCTCGGTCGCATGAAAGTGTGACAGGCCTCGTCGCCTTCCACCAGATACGCCTCCGTCTCGACCACGACTCCGCCGCATTTTCCCCAGACCAACTCGGTCCCGACCAGGTTCTCGGCACAGAGCAGTGGGTCGACTTGGAAGAATGAATCGGGCAACACGGGCCCAAGCTAAAACACACACGACCGCAGGCAAACAAGGGCTCGCACTGGAGGGACGGGCGCCGTCGCGTCCGTGTCTCAGAGATCCGCGGACGCCACGGCGGGCGTCCCTCCAAGGCGATTAATCACCCTATGACGCCGGAAATAGTCGATTAGCGCTTCCCGGGTTTGAACGGGATGGAAAGTGCATTTCGACTCCGGGCGCTCGAGAATGGAGCGCAGCTTCATGAAGCGATGACCGGCGCTGCGCGAATCGAAAGTGTTGAGCGCGATGCGATATCTTTTCGCGGGATCGAGCGGCCGGCTACCGGCCGTTCGCAGACTCGTTAGGCGCCGTTCCCTCCCCTGCCCGGCCACGGCAATTTCGAAGCCCATCAGACTACGGCTTTCCCGGCTTTGAAAAACTTCCTCCATCACCACTTTGAGCTCGAGCGGGGTGAGCTCGGCGGTCACGAGATAGTTTTCGTAGGGCAGAATTTCCCAGAGATCGCCGATGGTCTTAAGACCTTTTTTGAAGGCGTGCCGGTCGTTGAAGAGGCCGTGGAAGACGCCATCGATCCCGAGTCCGCGACCAGCCAACGTTTCGGAGATGGCGGCGGCGATCAGCTCTTCAACCTCGCTCGGGGCGCCGGGCTCGGAGCGCACGCTCAGTGTCTGAGCGAGTTCGCCGACCGGCTCGGCCATGACCTCGGCAGCGCGGTCGAGCCGAGGCTGAGCTCGACTCAGGATCACGGGATCGAGTGCGAAGCGATCGTCCATCAATTCCGTCCGCGCTGCCCGGTGCAGCAATTTCCTCGAGTTGCGATCGAAGAGCAGGTCGACCCGCCCGACATGAATGCCGAAATGATCGGCCTGGGTGAGGAGCACCCCATTCGTTAGGCGACTGGGAATGTCCTGGTGCGTGTGACCTGCGATGAGAACTGCGGCCTCGGGGAATTCCGCCGTCAACGCCATCATGCAATTGGCAAAATCGTCGCCCCCGGTCCGCTCTTTCAAGCCCATGTGGCCGGCGATCACGATAACGTCGGCGCCCGCCGCCTTCGCTGCGCGAATGGCGTTGCGGGTGGCCCCGACCGGATGCTGAAATTCGATTCCAGCGATGAACTTCGGGAGAAACCAAAACGGCATTCCCGGTGTCGTTAGGCCGACGATCCCCACTTTGATCCCGGCGATTTCCTTGAGGATAAACGGCCGGATTTTCGCGAAAGGATGGCGCGCATCACGGCATTGACCGGCTGGCTTTCCCTCCAGGAGCGTATTGGCGGCCAGCACCGGCATCTGCGATCTCTTCACTGCCCCGAGGAAAGGCTCGATTCCCCAGTCGAACTCGTGGTTGCCGATAATCCAGGCGTCGTAACGCAGGAGATTGAAGAGATCGATCATCGAGCGCCCCTGGTTGCTGAGCGCGAACTGCGTGCCCTGGTATACGTCACCGATGTCGATCAGGAGCGAGTTTGGATTCTCGGCCTGCCAGCGCCGAATTTGGGTGACGCAACGCGCCAGTCCGCCCAGATCCGCGCGGCCGTCGTAATCGGTCGTGGGCAGGATGTGGCCGTGCAGATCGGTCGTGTGCAGAATCGAGATGGTGACCAAATCCTGCGCCGGAATTCCCGCCGCGCGGACCCACGGCGGCATTGCACTCGCCAGAGTCGCACCGGCGAGCAGACGGAGAAATTCACGGCGATCGGGAGAACCAACCTTCACGGCAAAATCGGGTGCGATTTTGACGGCGCCGCCGCACGGGCACAATCTTTATTCCATGAATCTCGTAGGCTTGGATCACATCGCGATCTCGGTGAGCGATGTGAAACGCTCGGTCCAGTGGTATATCGACGTCCTCGGAATGGAGCGGCAACACGCCGATGTCTGGGATGATGTGCCGCAGTTTGTCGGGAAGGGCGCGACCGGGATTGCCATTTTTCCCCTGCGCGAATCAGCGGGCGGCGCCGGCCAGCTGCCGCCGGTGCGAATGCGACATTTCGCCTTTCGAGCCGACCGCGCGAATTTTCTCGAGGCCCAGCGGGAGTTGAAAGAACGCGGGATCGAGTTCGAATTCGAAGACCACCAGATCGCGCATTCGATCTACTTTCACGATCCGGACGGTTTCGATCTCGAGATCACGACCTACGAACTGGAGCCATGAGTACGGCGGGATACTCCGGGACACCGCTCTGGAAAAAACTCGGGTATCGCGACGGCACCTCATCCTACGTCGCGGGAGCGCCGAAGGGTTACGTTCGGATGCTGCAACTGCCCTCGGACATTACCGTACGCTGGGCACCGCGCGCCGTCCGCGGAATCGAGTTTGTGCATTTTTTTACCGCGTCGAAGTCGGCTTTGCGGAAAAAGCTCTCCTTCCTGCGGAAGAAGATCGCGGCCAACGGAATCGTCTGGATCTCCTGGCCGAAGAAAAGCTCCAAGGTCGAAACCGACGTCACCGAGGACGTCGTCCGGGAAGCCGCTCTGCCGCTCGGATTTGTCGATATCAAGGTCTGCGCCGTCAATGAAACCTGGTCCGCCCTCAAGCTCATGATCCGGAAAGAGCTGCGCCCGGGAGTGGGCAGAACTGGTTCCGGGGAGAAATGACGCTCCGCGTTTGCATGCGGCCAACGACCGGTTGATAGCTAGCGCTCATGAAACCGGCCGTTTTTATTTGCCTCGCGCTCTGCGCTTTCGCGGTGCGGACCGACGCGGGCTGGTTCTCGCGCCGGACGCCGACGCCCACGCCGACTCCGATCCCGGTGCGGAAGGCGCTCCCGCCACCAACTCCAACTCCAGTCCCGACCCCGAAGCCGCCTCCGCGCGAGCTGGTGGCGCTGCCGATCTACGACGAAGCGACCAGCGTGCGGCTGCAGATTTTTCTCGATAATCACTCCTTCGGGCCGGGGAAAATCGACGGCAAAATGGGCGAATTTTTTGGCAAGGCGCTGGTCGCTTACAAGAAAGCGAACGGCCTCCCGCCGACCGGCGCGGTCGATGCGGAATTACTCGCGCAGGTGCCCGAGCCCTACACGACCTACACCATCCGACCGGAGGATGAGAACTTCGTTGGTGAATTGGCCTCGCGACCGTCGGAGCAGGCGAAATTGAAGGCGATGAAATACGGCTCGCTCCTGGAGTTTGTGGCCGAGCGCTTTCACGCCGCGCAGGAATTCCTGAGCAAGATCAATCCCGGGATGGATCTCGAGAAGCTGAAGGTCGGCGATGTGGTGCGTGTGCCTAACGTTCAGCCTTTCGAGGTGGAAAAACTCTCGGAAAAATTCGTCCCGAAAAATCCGCTCTTCGCCGCCCGGCAAATCTTCATCGACACCCGCGAGAATTTTCTCGAGGTGCGAGAGGGCGACAAACTGATCGCGGAATTTCCGATCACTCCCGGCTCGAAGGCGTTGCCGGCGCCGAAAGGGGTCTGGAAAATTCTCGGGATCGCGACCCTGCCCTGGTTTCGGCACGACGAAGGGGTGCTCAACCACGGGGTGCGGACGAACGATTTCCACAACATCCCGCCCGGGCCTAACAACCCGGTGGGAATTCTTTGGTGTGGCCTGAACAAACCGGGCATCGGCATTCACGGCACGAACAACCCGGAAACGATCGGGCGCGCCGGGAGCCACGGCTGCATTCGCACGGCTAACTGGGACGCCGCGCGGCTCAAGGACATGATCAGCCCCGGGACGGTCGTAACGATTTTCTAGTGTAGAGGCGGCCGTGTCGGCCGCAGGCCTCCAGGCTTCGAGCCGCCCCCAAAAAATTGTCATCCCGAGCCGCGCAGACGGCGAGGGACCCGCAGTTGGAATAGCGGTTTTCTCAGTGCTCGAACCCGCGGATTGCAGTTGCGAGGTCCCTCGCCGCGCTGCGCCGACTCGGGATGACAAACGAGGCGCGGGTCGCCGCCTAACAATTTTCCCAGCGTCGAAAAATAATTCGCGCGGATTCAAACCTTCGTGCGTCTAGGCTTTAGATCGACCGATGGATTCCACCGAACACGACACATTTCGAGCGGCCATTCACGGCGATCGCGACGCTTTTGAAATGATCATCCGCACCCAAAGCCGCGCCCTTTTCGCCATCGCCTACGGGATTCTGCAAAATCGCGAGGAAGCCGAGGACGTGGTGCAGGACACGCTCGTCAAAGCCTGGAAAACACGCTGGCGGGTGCGCGACCCGGAGAAATTCCCGGCCTGGCTCGGCACCATTGCCCGTCACCGCGCGCACGATGTCGCCCGCCGGCGCCGCAGCGTTCCCTTCCCGACCGAAGCCGACGAGCCGATCGACAATCAATTTGAAGAAGCCGCGCAGGCCTCGAAAGAGAAAGCGATGAGCGAGCAGGTGCGGGCCGCGCTTGCCACCCTGCCCGAGATGCACCGCGCCGCGCTCACCCTGCGCTATTTCGAAGCGATGGATTACGCCGCGATCGAACGCACCCTCGGCCTGAGCAACGGCGCGCTCCGCGGCATTCTCGGCCGGGCGATGGAAACACTGCGCCAGCGCCTCCGCCCGGCCCTGGCCACCCTGGAGTAACGACATGCCTAACGACACCATTCACGAAGAGATCGAAAGCTGGCTCGCGGCCGACATGCACGACCAGCTCGCCGAAGAAGAACGCGCCGCCTTCCAGCAGCACCTGGCCGGCTGCGCTTCCTGCCGCGCTTTGCAACTAGAGGAAAAACAAATGCATCAACTACTCGAAAAAACACTCGCCACCGAAAGCGCCGACCCGGCTTTTGAACAAAGAATGCTGAGCCAGTTCCGGGACAAGGTCCCCGAGCCTAACGGCAGCGTGATTTCGTTCTTCACCGGCCTCATGCGGATGCGTGCGGCCCAGATCACGGCCGTCGCCGCGCTCCTCCTTACCCTCGTGCAGGTGGGAAAAATGGTGACCGGCGAAAGCGGCGAGTCTCAACTGACGCGAACCTACGCCTCGTTTTCTTCGCCACCGGCGCGGAACGAAAAGGAGGCTGCCAGCAAACGAACAATTGTCACGGGCTCCAATATTCCGACCGCTCAGGAAGCAGGCCCGAATCCGACTCTGAACATTAACCGCGACCTGATTAACCGCGCGCAATCCGCCCCGGAATCGGCGGCCGGTTCTCTTGCTGACGAACGCACTGGATGAGGAAGAAAAACGAAAAAACGCGCCCCGGAGCCTCGCGGCGGCAAAGATCCAACAGCGAGAGAGCGACAGTCCGGCCGAGGCGGGCGTAATGGGCGCTGATAAAAATGAAAGCACGCTTCTTCCGGCCCCAGTCACGCCGGCCGATTCGCGCAAGCTGATCCGGAACGCGCAGCTCGACCTCCAGGTCATGAACTACGAGGCCGCGATTCAGCGGCTCACCACCCTCGCGACCGAGGCGGGCGGCTTCGTTGCCACCCAGAGCTCGGCGAAATTGCCTAACGGAAAGCTGCAGGGCACGGTAGTGGTGAAAGTCGTCCCGGAAAGCCTGGAGAGTTTCCTGCAAAAGGCGCGCACGCTCGGCGAGCTGAAAAACCAGACGCTCGGAACGCAGGACGTGACCAAAGCCTATTTCGATACCGACGCGCGGATGCGCAACGCGAAGCGGATGGAAGCGCGCCTCCTCGAGATGCTGGAGAAGAAAACCGGCAAGGTCTCCGACCTGCTCGAAGTGGAAAAGGAACTGGCCCGGGTGCGCGAGTCGATCGAGCAGATGCAGGGCGAGCTGAAGTATTACGACGCGCTCGTGCAGTACGCGACGGTCACGATTTCGCTCGCGGAAAAAGACCTCGATGAACCCGCGGCATTCCTCCTGCGCGAAACCGCGAATCTTTCCCTCTTCGCGGAAGACGTGGAGAAAACCTTTGCCGATGTGAAGAGCGCGTTGCAAAACGCCAAGGCGCAGGTCGTGCAGTCGACGCTCGAGCGCGACAACTCCGGCCAGGCAACCGCGCGCATGACGTTGCTCCTCGCGCCCGAAGAAAGCGACGCGGTCATCTCGCGGATCAAAGGCATGGGCCGGGTGCAGAATTTCAACGTCCAAACCGAGCGCGTGGCGCAAAACGGTTCCGGCATGTCGGAAACGGCGAAAGTCGAGCGCGACAAAGTGCAATTAAACCTCGTCATCTCGCGCACCGGCGAAGAACAGCCGGTGCAGCAGACCAGCCTGCGCATCATCACGCCCTCGGTGCCAGAGCAGGTCGAGCGGTTGAAAACCGCGGTCGCAAAAGCGGACGGCGCGCTGCGCAGTTCGACCTTTTCGCGCAACCCCGATGGACAGGAAGTCGCGAACCTCACCTTGCGGGTGCCGATGAAAAACTATGCCGGACTGGTCGCGACCTTTGCCCAGCTCGGTGAAGTGAAGGACCTGAGCGTGCAGCGAAACGATCAGCCCGGCACAACCGCAAATCCCGCGACCGCGCCGGCGGAAATCAGCCTCCAGATCTACAGCCCGGGCAAGATCGTTTCCGACGAAACCGGCCTGGGCGCGACGATTCGCCGGACCCTCGGCCAGGGCGCCGCCGCGCTAATGTGGAGCGCGCGGATGATCGGCGTCGCGCTCGCCTTCCTCGCGCCGTGGGCGCTCGCGCTCGGCCTCGTCGGCTGGCTCGTCAGCCGGATCGCCAAACGCCGGAACAGTCGTTAGGCGCGCGAGCGCCGGCGCCGGGTAGCGCCCGCATCCTGCGGGCTGGCGACGGTGTTCCACCGTCGCGAACTTTCCTGGCCGCGAGGATCGGAGGAAAAGTTCGTTGCGGTGGAACACCGCAACCAGCCCGCAGAATGCGGGCGCTACCCAGGCAAATAAGTGCGGCGCCATAGCTCGGAACGAACTAAGTCGTTAGGCGAACATTTGACTTCCGCGAGGGAAAATCCCTCGGCCTGGAGCAGCGACCGGTATTCAACCAGGCGCCGCGCTTCAATTCCGCAGAGTAAACGAAAGAACGCATACATGAAGGCAACGAGGAATCGCGCGAAAAAATGGCGACCGCCCTCGCTCGGACACAGAGAAATCGGCGAGCAGCCATTCGGCTTCGGGAGCGGCGGAGCGGGCCAGTTTTCGAATCACCTCGCGCAAGCGAACCTTCGCTGAAACAATCGAGAAAAAAATGCGTCACGAGCAGATCGTAATGGTCCCGCGGCAACTCTACTTCCCGGATATCCCCCTGAACAAAACGCACATTCGCACCCCGGACTCGGCGCCGCGCCAGTTCGATCATCCGGGCGCTGGCGTCCACGCAATCGATCGTGGCCGCCGGATGCGCCCGCACAAATTCCGCGAGGAAGCGTCCGTCCCCCTCGCCCACAATTAAGACGCAGCGCGGGGTTTGGATTTCGCTCACGAACGCCAGCCGCGCCTGCTGGAGTTGATCGCCAAAAACGAGCCGCTCGAGCGTGCGATAAAAGGGCGCGACCCGATCGAAGTTCACCGGAAAGAAAACGGGAGGGCGAGCAAAGGAGTGAGCAGAACGAGGTCGGCCAGGGCCGTGCGGTGATCGCGCGGGAGACCGTGGGCGAGATTCAGCCTAACGAGAAGGAGCGCGCTCGCGGCCAGGCAGAACAAGAGCGGGAAGGTGGCGAAATGCCAGAAGAAGGCGCAAACGAGGGCGACCAGGGCAATCCCGTAACCAATCGGCTTGAAGCGCACCGGCCACCGCCGGCCAGCCGGTCAGGAAGGAGGCTTTGCCCTGGGCCACATCCAGCTCGCGTTCCCAGGCCGCAATCGAGAGACAATTAAAAGTGCAAAGAACGGCGAAGAGAACGACCGCGATGGCGAAGGAGAGCGTGAGGCTGGGAAGCTGGCCGACCACGCCCAGGACGGTGCCGGCGGCGAAGAGAACGCCGATGGCTTTTTCCTTCATCGGGAATGGGCGCCACTTTCCGCCTAACGAGTGGTTAACAGCCAGGTAAATCAGGCAAAGCACCGCGAGCGTGCCGCCGAGGAAGAGCATCTGCAGATCGAGGGTGCGCAAGGCGAGCCCGACATCGAGGCAGAAGATGACCACGACCGCGACCCACCACCCGACCATGTGCTCGCGACAGAATCGGTGCCGGAGTGAGATCGGACTTTCCGGTGACAACTTGATGGTGTCGGCAAAGCGGTCGGCGAGATAGATCAGCCAGGCGGTGAGAAAAAGCAGGGCGCGCAGTGAAAGGTTCAGATCTGCGGAGAGGGGGAATCAGATCAGCCCCAAAAGAGTGGGCGAAAAGCCATTGCCAGCTCACGGCCACAATCGGCGCGTCAAGGCAGAGGAGGTTGAGCCAGACGATCGGCGAATAATCCACGCGCTCGGCGGCGGGAGAGGGAGCGGCGGCCACCACCTCGGGCGGGTTCGACATCGCCGAACCTATCCAGCGTCGCCGATCTCCGCAATCGGACGCCCGGCCTCGATCCGGTCGCGCATCCCGAGAAACTTTTGGCGCAGGTTTTCCGGCATGGCCGAAATCTCGAGCTGCTCGTAAAAGAATCCGTAGGTCAGGAGATCGCGCCATTGCAAGAGGAGCGGAATCCACTTCAGCCAGGCGGGATGAAAACGGCGAACGCTTTCGTAGCCACGCAAAAGAAGGCGGAATGCACCCTGCGCTTCATCGGGGGTCGGGAGATGGAAGATCGGGACGATCAAATCGTAGGCGAACCAGCAATAACAACTGTCGTCGAAATCAAAAATGTTCAGGCCGCCCGGGGTGAGGAGAAAGTTGGTGTGATTCAGATCGGCGTGGATCAACCCGTAGGCGTCGCGGGAGCGCGGGAGATCATCGAGTTTTGACAGGACACGATCGAACGCGTCGTGAACCAACTTCTCGCCGACCGGAACGTAAAAGTGAAAATTTTGCGCCACGCTTTCCTCGCGCCAGGTGCGTCGCGGCAGCGTCGCCGGCGTCCAGGCGGCATCGTAGGAGGCCTGGTGCATTCTCGCCGTGAGCGCTCCGAGTTGTTCAAACATCCGATCGCTCCAGAGCTCCGGATTTGCGGGCTCCGGTTCGACGCCGTCGAGATGCTCAAAACAAGTGGCGACGAATTTGCCATGCGCTGATTGGACCGTTTCCGTCCGGTGATCGCGCCGCGAGCGGTAAGGAGCCGCCACCGGTAGCCCGCATTCTTTCAAGTCCAGCACCCAGCGCAATTCCGCTTCCACTTCCTCGATGCTGCGGTGGGACTCATGGGTCAGGCGAAGAATCGCGGGACGACCCTCGCGCTCGATCTCGAAAACGTAATTCTGCACGGCGCGCACCGGTTCCTCATCGCGGAGGGCGCCGCCCCAGAGCTCGGCGGCCTGGCGCGCCATTTCGCTCGTGACAGCGGCCGCAACTGCGCGCTGGGGCGGGCTGCGAAGTGGCGACGCGGTTTCGTTCATCGACTCAATGCTCCTTGCCCCTGGAGGGGTTCGGTTATAAAATTCATAAGTGCGGCTGGCATCGTTAGGCGGCCGCGAATTTTACTCCGAGGACTCGCGATGAAAACAGGAATTCCAATGAACAATGCGGCCGTGGCCGCGCTCCCCAAGCACCTGCTGCAATTTGCGGTCGACCAGCGCTATGACGATTACACGCCGGTCGATCACGCGGTCTGGCGCTTCATCATGCGGCAGAACACTTTTTTCCTGAAGGAATACGCGCACAAAGTTTATTTCCAGGGTCTGCTCGAGACCGGCATCTCCTTCGAACGCATCCCGCGGATCGACGAGATGAACGAGATCCTCGGCAAAATCGGCTGGGGCGCGGTCGCGGTGGACGGTTTTATTCCGCCGGCGGCGTTCATGGAATTCCAAGCCTACAAGGTGCTCGTGATCGCCTGCGACATGCGGCAGCTGAATCACATCGAATACACGCCCGCGCCCGACATCGTGCACGAGGCGGCGGGGCACGCGCCGATCATTGTCGATCGGGAGTATTCCGATTATCTCCAGCGTTTCGGCGAGATCGGCGCGAAGGCGATGTCCTCGAAAAAGGACTTCGAACTTTACGAGGCGATCCGGCATCTCTCGATCCTGAAGGAATTGCCCAACTCGACCGCGGAGGAGGTCGAGGCGGCGACGAAATTGGTGGAAGAGCGCCAACAGAATCTCGGCGAACCGTCGGAGATGGCGCTGATCTCCCGGCTGCATTGGTGGACGGTGGAATACGGTCTCATCGGGACGTTGGAACAGCCGAAAATTTACGGCGCGGGCCTGCTTTCCTCGATCGGCGAATCGGTCAGCTGCCTCGAGTCGCACGTAAAGAAACTCCCCTACTCGACCGAAGCGGTCGAGACGGCCTTCGATATCACGACGAAACAGCCGCAGCTTTTTGTTTGTCGCGATTTTCAGCATCTGCGCGACGTGCTCGAGGAATTTGCCAGCCGGATGGCGTTCAAGGTCGGCGGACTCGAGGGAATCCGGAAGGCGATCGAGTGCAAGAATGTGACGACCTGTGAATACTCATCGGGTCTGCAGGTCTCGGGCGTTTTCACCGAGGTGCTGACCGATGCGAATGACCAGCCGATCTATCTGCGGAGCACCGGACCGAGTTCGCTCGCCTACCAGCAGAAGGAACTCGCCGGGCACGGACGCGATTATCACAAGGACGGGTTCGGTTCGCCGATCGGCACCTGGAAAGAAACCGAACTGAGCGAAGGGAAAACGGCGCGGCTGGAATTTGAAAGCGGCGTGACGGTCGAGGGCAAGATCGAGAAGATGCTGCGTCGCGACGGCAAGCTCCTGCTGGTGTCGTTCTCCGATTGCACCGCAAAGCTGGGCGAAAAGATCCTCTTCGATCCGGCCTGGGGCACTTACGACATGGCGGTGGGCGAGAAGATCGTTTCTGTCTTCAACGGTGCCGCGGACAAGGACGCCTACAACGAAGTCGCGCTCATCCCGAAAGAGCGCACGATCAAGCATCCCTCCGACGCGAAGCGGAAGAAACTCGAGAGCCTGTATCAGCAGGTGCGCGACATCCGCACCCGCAAGACCGGCTACGAACGGCTCGGCGAGATCTGGGAAACGCAGCAGGCCGAGCACCCTAACGACTGGCTGTTGTCGATGGAGATTTTCGAAATCCTCGACGAAACCGAGGAACAACCGGCGCTGAAAAACAAGGTGCAGAAGTTTCTCGACGGTAAAAAAGCGCGCGACAAGGAACTCGCGACGCTAATCGGCTGGGGCTTTCGCCTGGTGGAATACCATCGGCAAGGCGCGCACGCTCCGGCTTAGCTGGGGCCGACGGAAGATGCTTGCAGTCGCGCGACAAATCTCTCACTCTGCCGGGCGAAGATGAGTTCGCGTCTGCTGCCACATGATTGATTGGTGGAGTTCCCTCCTGCTCGAAAAGCAGATCTTCTACGCGATCGGCCTCGCTTCGATCACGATCCTGCTCGTCCAGATCTTTCTCACCTTCCTCGGGATCGATTCGCATCACGACGCCGAACTTTCCCACGGCGATGGCGACCACGCCTCCGGCCTGAGCTTTCTCAGTGTCCGCACCATCACGGCCTTCTTTGTCGGGTTCGGCTGGGCCGGGGTGATCATGTTGAATCATGGGTATTCGGTGCCCGCCGCGATCGGGGGTGGAATGGCGACGGGGATTGTCTTCCTCCTTGTGACCGCCTTTCTCATTCACAATCTCCTCCGCCTGCAAAGCAGCGGGAATATCGATTACCAGAACGCGATCGGAGTCGTCGGCTCGGTTTACACCACTGTCCCGGGCGCAGAACGGGGCGGCGGCCAGATTGAACTGATGCTCCAGGGCCGCCTCATGATGGCCGAGGCCTACACCAAGGCGGAGCACGATTTAAAACCAGGCAGCAAAGCTCGTGTCGTCAGCCTGATCGGCCAGAGCACGCTGCTCGTCGAGCCTTTAACCAACCCATCCGCCTAACGCCTAACAATGCAACTTCCCGCCTCTTCCAACCTGGACATTCTCTTCCTCGCCGCGGCCGCGATCATTATCGTCTTCGGCACTCTCATCGCCTTCGCCTCGCGCTACAAAAAGTGTCCGTCCGACCGCATCCTGGTCGTGTACGGAAAAGTGAGCAGCGGCAAATCCGCGCACTGTCTGCACGGCGGCGCGGCCTTCATCTGGCCGATCATCCAGGATTATCAATTTCTCGATCTCACGCCGATGCCGATCGAGATCAACCTGCAAGGCGCGCTCTCGAAACAGAACATCCGCGTCAACACGCCCTCCACTTTCACGGTCGGCGTCGCGACCGAACCGGGCGTGATGGAGAACGCGGCCGAGCGTTTGCTCGGACTGCAGCTGACCGAGATCAAGGAACTCGCGAAAGACATCATCTTTGGCCAGATGCGCGTCGTCATCGCGACGATGAACATCGAGGAGATCAACTCCGATCGGGACAAACTGATCGCCAACATCGCGAACGGGGTCGAAGTCGAACTGAAAAAAGTCGGCCTGCGTTTGATCAACGTAAACATCCAGGACGTGACCGATGTTTCCGGTTACATCGACGCCCTCGGGCAGGAAGCGGCTTCGAAAGCGATCAACGAGGCGCGGATCAAAGTCGCGCAAGCCGATCGTGACGGACAGATCGGCGCCTCGGAAGCGCAGCGCGATCAACGCATCCAGGTCGCGAACGCCAACGCGACGGCGACCATGGGCGAAAACGTGGCGGCGGTCGAGATTGCGAACTCGAGCGCGGAACGCCGAACCAAGGAAGCCGAAGCGGAGCGGCTCGCTTCCGCCGCGGAGAAGGTGGCGCACGCCCGCGCCTTGGAGGAAGCCTATTCCTCGGAGCAAAAAGCCGAGTCGCAGCGTGCCGAGCGCGACAAGGCCACGCAGTACGCCAACGTCGTCGTCCCCGCGGAAATCTCGCGCGAGCGCCTCCTCGTCGAAGCCGAAGCGCAAGCCGAACAAACGCGCCGCACTCAACAAGGCACGGCCGATGGTCAGCGCGCGATCAAACAAGCCGAAGCGGACGGCCTCCTCTTCGTCCGGAAAGCCGAGGCCGAAGGTCTCAAGGCGCGCTTGTTGGCGGAAGCGGAAGGCGCCCAGGCGATCCTGACCAAAAAAGCTGCTGGATTTCGCGACCTGATCGAGACCTGCGGGGGCGCCAATGGCGCGCAAAGCATGCTCATTACCGAGCAACTTCCCAGCCTCGTGCACGAGCAGGTGAACGCGATTTCCAATCTCAAGATCGACAAGGTGACAGTGTGGGACAGCGGCAAAAACGCCGACGGCAAAACCGGCACCGCGGATTTTCTTTCCGGTCTGGTCGGCGCTTTGCCTCCGCTGCACGAACTGGCGCGCAACGCCGGCCTCGATTTGCCGACCTATCTCGGCAAGCTCCAGGAGGAAGCGCGGAACCGGCAACCGGCCGCGAAAAAATCTGACGACGCGACGGAAAAGCGAACCCCGCCGCCGAAGCCGGGCGCCTAGGATTCGTTAGGCCAAATCGAAATGGCGCAGCGCGAGCGTTATCTTTTCGTCTGCACCAACCTGCGGGCCGATGACGATCCGCGTGGATCTTGCACGGCACGCGGTTCGAACGAGGTCAGGCAGGCTTTGAAGGAGCAGCTCGCCGCCGCCGGCCTCGCGAGTCTGAAGGCGCGCGCCTGCACGAGCAGTTGCCTCGACCAATGCTCGAGCGGAGTGACGATCCTGGTCGAACCGGATCATTTCTTTTACGGCAAAGTCACCGTCGCCGATGTGCCGGAGATCGTTGCGGCGCTCAAGCGCGGGGAGCGGGTCGAACGGTTGGTCCTGAGTGCCGAGGACCTGGCGAGGGGCTGAACGGCCTGCGAGATCCCCCTCAGTTTTGAAAATCGCAGTGGATTGGTTTTGGTTACCGGGCAAGTTACCCGACCTTTATGATGCGGATTCTGCTCCTTCTTTGCCTCGTTCTCGTTTTATTCCAAACCGGCTGCGCCATGGGCCCGCCGATCGATCAACAGACGCTCGAGCAGAGTAATTCGGAACAGCGGGAGAAAAAGAGCGATGCCTTTGCCCGCGGCCTGGAACAGTGATGCTCCCCTGCGTCAGGCGCGACGAGACGTTTGAAAGTTCGCGCCGAACACTCGATACACTTCGATGACCAACAATTTGATGACCCGCCGTTTGATCCAGCTGGGAGCGCTTTTTCTGATCGGCGACGGCGTGATGGGACTCTTGAAGCCGCGCTGGCACTCGCTTCTCTGGCATTTTGGGCCGGAATTGGCGCGGGCCGCGACGGAAGAACTCGCGGACCATCCAAAGACCGCCCGGGCCGTCTACTTCGCAGAAGCCGCGATCGGCGTTGCCCTGGCTTCGTGCCAGACGCCTGAGGTCGAATAGCCGGCGATTACCTGGTTCCGCTGTCGCATCCTCCGCGCGACGGACTTCAACGGACGGTTGTGCGTGGCGGCTAGTAGTCGCGAATACCGCGTTTCAATTCCCAGACGCGCAGAGCAGCAAGGATCAAACTTTTCGTGCGGGCCATTGTGCCGATCGCGGGCAGACGAGGTTCGTCGACCGACGGCTCGCTGATCACCGATGGTTTTGCTCGTTTCGCCTGACGTTTCGACGCCGTTCTGGAAGAGCTCCGTCGAGGCCGCGAGGGAGCGGAGGCTGAGTTTTCATCGGAAGGAGGCAGATTCATATTTCAATTCGCCTGGGGAAAACCCGAATGGTCGGGTCTATTAAATATTACGAATGCCGGATGCCGGCCCCCGATTAAGGCTAAGACTGGCAGCCGTTCGTTACAGGCGGGTGACGGGATTGGAGCAGTTTTGTAAAATCAGCGGCCGCGAGGGTTTGCCCGGGCGGCATGCTATTTGGCGCTTGAATGCTGCTTGAGAGCGTCAACGGCACTCAGCTGTGAATTCCCCGCTTCAGTTCCCATACCCGCACCGCTGCCAGCACCAGATTCCGCGTCCGCGTGAGCGTGCCAACCCCAGGGCGTTTGGGCTCGTCGTCGACGGTTACGACACCGCGTGGTCGGCCCGGCTTTGCCTGCCGCCTGAGCCGGGTGCGCGATCGTGCGCTATCGCATGCTGCAGGCTTGGCCAGATTGTTCAAACTCGTCTTACTCGAATCCATGGCGATGGCTTTAGCAGCAAGCGCGCCAAAGGTATTTCCGTGCCCGAATCAAGCCATTGTTTCGCGCATTGATATTCTCTCAAATATCTGATCATCAAGGGTATATGATATTGTCACTCGCGCCGATCGCGGTAATTTCCAGCAGATCTTCGCGCTAAAAAGATGGATCAATTTCTAGGCCATTTGGCCCAGATCTGAACGGTATTCATTTTTTCCATTCAACGCGTGATTCCGATCTATCGGGAACCCACCGGTGCTCTGAAACTTATTGACACCAGACGCGGGCTTGGATCACTCTCGGTGCCATCCGCGGAACTTGTGTTGAACTCAAACTTCTCAGTCCCGGGGGTCTCTCTTTTTCCCGTCAGCTATCATCTTAGCGCTCGCGCAGTTCCGTCTATGAAACGTCAATTTTTGGCCCACAGGGCTCGCCCCTCCTCCATTTCAAAACTATCGCTGGCTCTGCTCGCGCTCGCTCTCTCTGCGACCAGCGTCGTCGCGCACGGGCCGGGAGACGGACCGGGATTCACCGCAAGCTCCGCCGTGAGAATCAGCCCGCCAGTGGCGCCCAATGCCGCCTCGCCCGTGACTGATGGTCAATGGGTCACCCTCCCTTATTTGATGCCGATTAACCCGATCCACTCCGCACTCATGCGCAACGGAAAGGTGTTGGTGGTGGCCGGTTCGGAAAACGATTTGGCCAAACATCAGTCGGGTCAGTATTCCGCCGCGGTTTGGGATACTCAGGCGGGGACTTTCGCTGTCCAAACCCTCCTTTGGGATGTGTTTTGCAACGGGATGGCCGCTCTCCCGGACGGGCGTTTTCTCGTGGTCGGAGGCAGCGACGAACTCGCTCCGCCGTACGGTGATGCCCGGGCGACGGTATTTGACCCCGTCACGGAAAAGTTTACCCAGGTCGAGAGCATGGCTCATGGCCGCTGGTACGCGAGCGTGCTCGAATTAAGCGATGGCGGGCTGATGGCGTTCTCGGGAATCACGGAAGAAGACTATTCCGCCCCGTTATCCGGCAACACGGGCAGAGGTCCGCACAATAAAGACGTGGAAATTTTCCGCATCGGCACGGGCTGGAGTCCCGAATATGAGGCTTCCTGGATCCCGCCGCTCTACCCTCGGCTGCACCTTTTGCCTAACGGAAACGTTTTTTACTCCGGGGAAACAGCCAATTCGAACACCTTTAACCCTTTCACCCAGACCTGGACCCTAAACGTTGCCAGGACACAATACTCTGGTCAGCGCACTGGCGGGACGTCCGTGCTTCTACCACTCCGGCCCGAGACAGGTTATGCCCCAAAAGTAATGATCATGGGCGGCGATCGTCCTTCGACGGCTACGGCTGAAGTCATCGACTTGTCCGTGGCGAGCCCCGCATGGCGACTGGTCGCGCCCATGTCGCGTCCGCGAATCCGCATGAATGCGGTGTTACTGCCCACCGGCAAAGTGTTGGCGCTTGGTGGTTCGGTCGTCGACGAAGACGGAAACACCGCCAGCCTCGCTGCCGATCTTTTCGATCCCACGACCGAGACTTGGGCTTCGGCCGGCGTGGCGACCTACCCCCGTCTTTATCACTCCAATGGGTTGCTCCTGCCCGACGCCACCGTGGCGGTGACGGGGAGTAATCCCGCCAAAGGCACCTACCAGCAAAGCATCGAAGTTTATTCGCCAGCGTATCTCTTTGCCGCCGATCAAAACGGCAACGTCATCCCGGCCGTGCGGCCAACGATCACTTCGGTCCCAACCGAACTCGGCTACGGCAACACCTTCACGATTGCTACCCCGGACGCATCCGCGATTAGTTCCGCCGTCCTCGTCAAGCCGGGTTCTCCCACGCACTCTTTCGATTTCGACCAGCGCGTCGTCGGGCTCTCCTTCACTGTGGCCAATTCCGGAGCGCTGACCGTGACGGCGCCGCCAAATAGTTCCATCGCGCCCCCCGCTTGGTACATGGTGTTTCTGATGAACCAGTCGGGTGTCCCGTCGGTCGCGAAATTCGTCCATCTCAGCCCGTATCCCAACGACCTTCCTCCAAAGGGGACGATCAGTTCACCAGCCGCGGACGTCGTCATTTCACCCGGCCAATCGGTAAATTTCGCGGGCAGCGCGACCGATCCGGACGGTCCAGTCACTTCCTACTCGTGGCTTTTCCCCGGCGGTAACCCGGCTTCCAGTTCAGTGCCTTCGCCTGGGCTGGTAACCTTTGCCGACCCTGGCACCTATGTGTGTTCGCTCACGGCGCGCGATGGATTTGGAGTGAACGATCCCAGCCCTCCTACGCGCACCGTCACGGTCAAGAAGGCGAGCCTGGAGCTTTTCTTCACCGCGCCACCTGCCGGGTCCACCGTCAGCGGCAGAAGCGTCCTCGTCTCTCTCAGCGCCAACGGCACCACGTTTCCAAATACGTTTACGCTCTCCGTGGATGGCACGGTGATTGGCACGAAGTCTGGGAATTCTTCGGTCGTGTCGTTTACCTGGAAGACCAGCGGCTACGCCAAGGGGTTGCACACTCTCTCGGCCACGGTGTCGGACGGGACCGGCAACAGCGGCACAGCGAGCGAGACGGTCACCCTTCAGTAAAGGCCTTTCGGCTCCTCGAACAAGGCGAGGCGCGGCGCGGAATCGCGCGGGACTCCCGTAAGCTAAGGCACCGCCGAATGTCGGCATGGAAACTGCTTATAATTATGGTGATTATAGACACCTTAACTTCACCCGCCTTTCCATATGACCACCACTCTCACTCATTCTTTCCTGCCAAAACACGAGCTTCCCACCCCCGGCGGCACCGACTGGAAGTCCCTCCTTCTTGAGCCGCTCATGATTGCCGGCACCTGCTTTTTTTGGCTTACCGTCCTGCCGGTAACCGGGCTTTTCTGCGCCAGCGTGGCCATTTACGATAAAGTCGCTTCGCTCAGGAAGGGGAACCTTCGACTGCCCAATTTGCGTTCCAATGCCGGGCACAATCCTCTCGTTCTCCGCAAGAAAAGCGTGCTGTGCAGGAACAGCCGACCGGCAGGCGAGCAACAGCGCCCGGGCCTTTCAATCCTGATCGCCGGATGCAGCCGGGCCACGTTTTCTGTGAAAGCGGAAGACGTCGTGACCGGGAATCGTTCCTCGAAAGACCAGCGGCCAGCGAGATGACGCATCTTGCTGGACAAGAATCCTTCGCTTCGGGCATTCTTACAATTCCATCGGCGTTATGATGCGGAGAATCGTTAGGCCGATTATCGCCGCGGGACGGGTCGCAGGCGGACACCAACCATGACCGAACCAAAAAAAGAACCGGATCCCAAGGAAGGCAAAAAGCCGAAGGAACTGCGCGATCTCAAGCCGGCCAAGGACGTGAACGGCGGGGCCCGGAAGGCCGCCGGCAACGACCAGCGCCCGCCCGCGAAGACCGGTGAGATCGACTTCATGAATTGGGACTAGCCGTTAGCCCATCACCGCGCGGCATTTGCTCGCTCCGCAGCTGCAGCGGCGGTCCGGATGTTGCGAGGGGCGGTAGTCGAGCGTGATTTCTTCGCCGGCCTCGATCCTGCGCAAGGCATAAAACCAGATCCGTCCCTGCGCGATCCGGGCATAGGCATTCGGCGTGCAGGAGTGGTTGATGAACGCGGTCGGGCTGGCGCTGGCGCTCGCGTCGATGCTCCAGCGTCGATCAATTTCGCAGATGCTGATCCGGCCGCCCCGGCTCACTCGGGCGCGCGCTTCCCGCGCACTGATTTTTTCCCCGACGAATTCTCCAAATTTCTTCCGGGCCGGCAACTGGACGCGGCTGAAGCATCCCATGCCGTCAATTGACGACCGACGAGTCGTTAGGCTCTCGTTCCCGGTCTGCGGACACATGCGTTTGGCTGGCGACCGAGGCGCAAGATTTTTTGCGTTGGCTTGGTGGCGGACACGGACGGGCCCATTCATAATCCTCGGTGCGATATGACGTGACCATCGTTGGTCTGGGCGGGATGGGAAGTGCCATCCTTGCCCACTGCGCGCGACGTGGCGCCTCCGTCGTCGGTTTGGAGCAATTTGCGCGCGGGCACGACCTCGGTTCATCGAGCGGCAAGAGCCGCATGATCCGCAAAGCCTACTTCGAGGACCCGGCCTACGTCCCGTTGCTCCTGCGCGCTTATGAACTCTGGCGCGAACTGGAGCACACCACTGGCCAGGAGCTCCTGCGCATCACCGGGTTGCTGATGGTCGGGTACGAAGCCGCGGAAGTGATTACCGGCGCACAATTAGCCGCGCGCGAACATGACCTTCCGCTCGAATCGCTCAGCACCAGCGAAATCCGCCGGCGCTATCCGATGCTGCGAGTGCAGGACGATGAAATCGGAGTCTTTGAGCCCGACGGCGGCGTCCTCGATCCGGAAAGATCGGTCCAGGCTCACCTCCAGGCCGCCGCAGCCGCCGGAGCGCAAATGCGGTTTGGAACGACGATGGAAAGCTGGGAGGCGACCGCTAATGGTTTCGTCGTTAGGCTCACTGACGGCGCGACCATCGAAAGCAGCGCCCTCGTCTTATCGTTAGGCCCATGGTTCCAGGAGGAGCTCGGGAAACTGGGGGTAACAACCCACATCCAGCGAAATATCCAGGCCTGGTTCACACCTGCGACTAACGAATACGCCGCCGGCCGCTTCCCGCCGTTTCTCCTCGATCGCAAAGGTCTGCCTTCGCCGCTCTACGGTTTCCCTGATTTCGGCGACGGCGTGAAAGCCGCCTTTCATGCCCATGGCGATTTCACCGAGGCCGACCGCCTCGAACGCGAGATCGACCCGGCGCGCGACATCGCCCCGATCGCCCGCGTCATGGAGGAATGGATGCCAGGCGCGGCCGGCGACTTTCCGAGCCGCCAAGCCCTGCCCCTACACGCTCACGCCGGACAGCCACTTTGTGGTCGATCGTCATCCAGCTCATCCCCGCCTCGTCCTCTGCGGCGGATTCTCCGGCCACGGTTTCAAGTTCGCGCCGGTGATCGGCGAGATCTGCGCTGACCTCGCGCTCGAAGGAAATTCCCGGCACGAGATTGATTTTCTCTCGCTCCGCCGCTTCTCACCGAAGTAAGGCGGCTGACTTTTGCACGAGCGCGCCTGTCTCCCGTATAGTGAACCAACATGTAGATCTGGATTGATGGACGCTTTTCTTGGGGAGCCCCTCCCCCTCTTTCGGACCTGCTTTCGTAGTTCAGGACCCCGAGATGAAAGGAAAGCCGCCATGCAAAATCCATTTCAACACAAACACGGCGCACCCCCAGTCGAAGTCCCGACACGCCGCGCCTTGAACCGTCCATTTCCGCGGGTCACTCTCTGGTTGTGCGCCGCGGTGCTGGCCGTGACAAGCGCGAGCGCCCAGGATGTTCTCTGGCGTTTCCGGATGGAGACCGATTACGTGCCGCATCGTCCTGCGATCGGCGCCGATGGTACCGTCTATGTGGCCGACCTCCACGCGCGGCTCTACGCACTGCGCCCGAGCGACGGCGCCCTCCTCTGGTCGTTCGATGCCGGCTTCGGCGTCACTGCGCTCACCGAAGGCCCTGTCGCCGTCACCCCGGATGGCACCATCATCGTGACCGCCAACCCCGGCGGATTGGACACCCACCTCGTCGCGGTCAATCCCGACGGCACGCTCCGCTGGGTTTACACCGATTGTTGTTCGCAGGGCTTTATCGCAGGGCCGAACATTGGACCGGATGGAAACATCTACGCCGTCTTCGATCTCGGCAGCGGCGGCGCCGTCTCCCTGACCCAGGAAGGGCAACTGCGCTGGCAGACCACCGGCACTCCGGTGATGTGGGAATATGGCGCCATCGGAGCCGACGTCGTCTTCGGCCGTTCGACCAGTAACGGTCCGGTCGATCAATTCATCACCGCCTTCGACCGCAACGGCGACCATCACCTCTGGGCGACGGGCCTCGATGGCGTGCAAAAATTCTCGATTGTGACCGGCGCCACCAATTCCATCTTCGGCCAGTTCCAGGGCCAACCCGCGACCGCGCCAGACGGCACCATCTACTTGAGCGAATTTAACAGTGCCGCCGGCTGGGGCTTGCAAACCTTTGACCGCGCGAACGGCGCCCGGATCTGGCGCTATGATCCCGGCATCGTGAGCAGCGTCACCCCGCCCGATATCGGACCCGACGGAATCGCTTATTTCTCGCGCGACCTCACCCGCCTCCACGCCGTGCTGCCGGACGGGAGCGAAAAGTGGACCTACCTCGATCCCGGCGTGATCGACTACGGCCCGACCTTGAGCCCGACAGACGACATGGTCGTCCTGAGCGGGCGCCTCAACTTCGGCCAAGCCGGCACGGTCACCAGCGTCGCTGCGGGGACCGGCGCGTTGCTCTGGCGCATCACCCTGCCCGATGAAGCGGGTGGTCACCTCAAGCCCTCGACGCGGGCCCTCTTCACTAGCGACGGCACTACCATATACGTGCCGATCGACAATCTTGGTCAAACCCAAGGCAGCCCCTACTCCTACCTCTATGCCATTGCGGCCGGCGGCGCGCCCAACGTAATCCCACCTCCGTCGAACTTGACCGCGAGTGCGCGTTCATCAGGACGACGCGTCCAAGTGACCAACTCCTGGAAAGACAACTCGGCCACTGAGACCGGCTTTGAGATTGAACGATGCACCGGAGCGGGTTGCTCCAACTTCCAGCTGACCAAGCGACGGTCGGGGCGAACATCACCCGCTACCGGGACAAGAATGTCGCTCCCGCCACGAGCTACAGTTACCGGGCCCGGGCGACCTCGATCTCCGGCCCCTCCGAGTACTCGAACGTCGCAACGGTGATGACACCGTAATCAGTCATGACACGTTAGGCGAAACCCCGCCTCCGCGATTGACGCTTGCTCGCCGGTTCGATAAAAGCCGTCCATGGCCAACATCCAAGTCAATCGCGGCGAGACCAAGCTCGGCGTTTTTTCCGAAGACGAAATCCGGGAGGGCCTCCGCGGCGGCCGCTTCCTTCCGACCGATCTCTACTGGCACGAGGGCATGCCCACCTGGCTCACTCTCGCCCAATTCCCCGGGCTCGCGGGCGCGGACGCTCCATTGGCTGTCGCGCAAACCGGATTGCCATGGGATCGCCGCCAGGAACTCGGTTTTTTCCCCGCTTTCTTCGAGACTTTCAAGCTCGTCCTGCTAAATCCGACCGCAGCTTTCACGAACATGAAACCGGAGGGCGGGATGACCGAGCCCCTGATCTTTGCCGTCTTCGGCGGCAGCATCGGGTTCGTTTTTAATATCCTCTTCACCCTGCTCATGAGTTCCTTCGGGATGATGAGCGACCGCAACGCTCTCGCCGGTCTCATGGGACTCGGGATCGGGACCATTTTCATTATCATCTTCATGCCGGTCTTCATCGCGTTCGGACTTTTCATCGGCGCAGCCATCCTGCATCTCTGCCTCATCCTGGTCGGAGGAGCGAAGCGCAGCTTTGAGACCACTTTTCGCGTCCTTTGCTTCTCCGCAGGGTCGACCTATCCGCTTATGATCGTGCCGATTCTGCGGGGGCGCTTATCTCCGGTGTCTGGTTACTGGTCGTGGAATGCATCGGCCTGGCTCGCGCGCACGAAACCACCACTGGTCGCGCCGTCTTCGCCGTTCTCCTGCCGGTCATCGTCTGCTGCGGCGGCGTTCTCCTGTTTGGCGTCCTGTTTGGGACCCTGGGCGCTCTATCCGGGATCAACCATTAATCCCAGACGCTCATGCAGGTTTTCCGCCATTCGCTTGCTCCCCGGGAAATTGATCACGAACTTCTCTGGCTCCTTGTCTCGTTAGGCACATTCGCCGCGGCCATCGTTTGGTTCGCCGCCCGGTTGCCGACGCCGCATTGCTTCTTCCATTCGCTGACCGGCCTCCCCTGCCCCACCTGCGGCGCTACCCGCGCCGCCGCTCATTTCCTTCATGGCCACTTCGCCGCCGCCTTCTTTTTCAACCCCCTTGCCTTCCTTGCCTATTGCGCCCTCGTGGTTTTCGACCTTTACGCTCTTATCGTCCTGATGACACGCGCCCCCCGCTTCCGGCTCCGAAATTTCTCTCCTGCGGACAGGTGGCTCCTGCGCTCCCTCGCTATCGTCGTCCTCGTGGGAAATTGGTTCTACCTGCTAACCACAGGGTTCATCTAACCTGATAAACGTATGCCTACCAAAGACAGGTGCTGCACAATTGTCCCTTATTTCCACGTGCCGGCGGACAAGGCGCAGGCCTTTCGCGGTCTCTGCGAGAAATTCGTCGCTAAGGCCCAGAACGAGGAGAAGTGTCTCTACTACGGATTCTCCTTTGATGGCGAGACCGCTCACTGCCGCGAGGGCTATGCCGACGCCGAAGGCGCTCTGGCCCATCTTGAGAATGTCGGGGACTTGCTCGACCAGGCGTTCAAGATCGTCGCCCTGACCCGTCTGGAAATTCACGGACCGGAAGAAGAGCTGGCAAAACTGCGCGCACCTCTCGCGGGCCTGAACCCGCAATTCTTCACTCTCGAATACGGTTTCCGCCGCTAACCGAGCGGTCCAGAAACCAGGCGGATCAGCTCGCCTAACGACCGGGATTTCCGATCGCCGCGCCCGCCGCCGCGGCCGAGGCTGCGCCGCCGCTCGCATCGCTCGCGTCTCTGATCCCGCTGCCTTCCGCCCGGGCACCGCTCGTGGTGGTGTGGATTTCAGTTTCGCGCGCCGCGCACCCGGCCAGGACCAACCCAGCCAGCGTCACGAGACAAAGTTGTCGGATCGATCTTTTCATCACCATTGAATCGCCGCTCGACCACGATTGGGCCGCGCCTTCCGCCACTTTCTGGCAATTGCACGGCCCGGGTTTAGCTTGTCCGGTCATGATCATCGAGCAAAGGGACCTGATCGTCTGGGGAGTCTCGGGCCTGCTCGCCCTGGGCATCGGCTGGAGCCGCTTTGCCAAGAACAAGGCGCGCAACGATCTCGTTAGGCAGCTCGCCGCGATGGAGCCGGAGCAGCGCAAAAAGATGCTCAGCCGCTACAACCCGAAAATGGCGCTCGAACTCCGGCAGGAGTTGCTCGAGAAATTTCGCATCATGTGCTGAAGGGGTTACCGGCTCTCGCGCCGCGCCGGCGCGTATCCGCACTTGACGAAATTGATCTTGCCACCCAGGCTCGGAAGACAAGAGAAAATGGAGGGTGACGTCAAGGTCTCCAGTGAGATCTTCCACCAACCGAAACCAGGTGGAGCGCGGTCGGCGACAAAGAAGGCACGCGCTTTTTCTTGCCGACCCTTGATTAATCGCGCTTAATCGCAGCGATGCCGCCGGAAGATTCGAAACGCCCACAGGATCCGACTCCGATCGTGGGCGCGCCGACAGACATCTCGCCCCTCACCCACTGCCGGCCCGAAAGCGGCCCACGAGCGGACGGCGGCCGAGGAAGCCGGCGCGATCAATTGGGAAGCGATCGCGGCGAGCAGCCGATTCAGGGAGCTGATGCGCGCGAAAAAGCGTTTCATCATCCCGGCGATGATTTTCTTCATCGTCTATTATTTCGCGCTTCCGGTGCTGGTCGGCTACGCCCGGCCGCTGATGGAGACTCGCGTCTTCGGGCCGGTCAATATCGCTTATCTCTTCGCGCTCTCGCAGTTTTTCATGGCCTGGATCATCGCCGCGCTCTACGTCCGCGCGGCTAATCGCTTCGATCGCCAGGCCAAAGAAATCATCGCCAAGGATTCTGTGGCGCGATGACGGTTCTCGTTCCGAATCGCAGGAGACAAAATCATGACGCCGGCACTCGGGATGTTCCTGCTCTTCGTGCTGATCACGCTCGGGATCACCTGGTGGGCGGCCCGCCGTTCGCAAAGCGCGGCGGCATTTTTCACCGCTGGACGCCGCATCACCGGCTGGCAAAACGGCGTCGCCGTCGCGGGCGATTACATGAGCGCGGCTTCGTTCCTCGGCATCGCCGGTCTCATCGCCTTCTACGGCTATGACGGCTTCATGTTCTCGGTCGGCTGGCTCGTCGCCTATCTCACCGTCCTCCTCGTGGTGGCCGAGCCGCTCCGCAACTCCGGCAAATACACCATGGCGGATGTGCTCGCCTACCGCCTGAACCCGCGCCCGGTCCGCGCCATGGCGGCGCTGAGCACAATCACGGTCAGCACCTTTTACATGATCGCGCAGATGGTCGGCGCGGGCGCGCTCGTTAGTCTCTTGTTAGGCTCGCTCGTCAGCTATCACACCGCGGTCATCAGCGTGGGTATCCTCATGATCATCTACGTCGTCTTCGGCGGCATGCTCGCCACCACCTGGGTCCAGATCATCAAGGCCATCCTCCTCATGGCCGGCACCATCCTCCTCAGCATCCTCGTCATGGCGCATTTCGGCTGGAGCTTCTCGAATTTTTTCGAAGCCGTCACCCACGTCACCTATCACGACAAGGGCGAGCTGGTGACGAAGAATTTCCTCGATCCCGGCCTGCGCTACACCGCCGCCAATCACGGCGCGCTCGACCTCATTTCGTTAGGCATGGCCCTTGTCTTCGGCACCGCCGGCCTGCCCCACATCCTCGTCCGCTTCTACACCGTGCCGGACGCGAAAACGGCCCGGGTCAGCGTCGTCTGGGCAATGGTTTTGATCGGCGCCTTTTACATTATGACGACCTTCCTCGGCTTTGGCGCCGCCACGATTGTCGGACGCGATCACATCGCCGGTCACGGGGGCAATAACATGAGCGCGCCGCTCCTTGCCCAGGCTTTGGCGGGCGACATCTTCTTCGCCTTCATCGCCGCCATCGCTTTTGCCACCATCCTCGCGGTCGTCGCCGGCCTGACGATCAGCGCCTCGACTTCTTTCGCGCACGATTTTTGGACCTCGGTCATCCACAAGGGAACCGAGCGGCGGCCGGGCGAAGAGGTGCGGGTCGCGCGCATCACGGCGTTCTTCGTCGGCGCGATCGCGATCACCGTCGCGATCGTGCTCGGCAAGGATGCCAACGTCGCTTTCCTTGTCGCGCTCGCCTTTGCCGTCGCCGCCTCCGCCAATCTGCCGGTCATCGTCCTCTCGCTTTTCTGGAAACGCTTCAACACCACCGGCGCGGTCTGCGGCCTGGCCACCGGACTGCTGGCGTCGTTAGTCCTGATCGCGCTCAGCCCGAGCATCATGAAAGTGGATCCGCCGACCGTGATCGGCGCGGCCCGCCACCTCATCCAGCGCCCGCCGATTTTCCCGCTCGAGAATCCCGGCATTCTCAGCATTCCGTTAGGCTTCCTTGGCGCGATTCTCGGCACCTTTCTGCGGCGTGAGCCGCAGGCCGAAGCGCGTTACGCCGAGCTCGTCGTGCGCGCCAACACCGGCCTCGGCGCCGAGGAAGCGACGAGCGACTAGCCCTAACGAGTGCGCCACCTTCTGGGTAGCGCGCACGTCCACGTGTGCTGGCGACGGTGTTCCACTGTCGCGAACTTTCCTCACCCGACGCTTCCAGGTGAATTCCTTGCAGAACAAAAGTTCGTCGCGTTCCGTACGACGTCTCCCCATACAGGACGCCCCCAGCGCCTGCTACCAGTCCGGTTTCGGGCAAGGCGTCGTCGGAGCCGCCGGCGAAATCGTAAAGCACCCTGAGTTTGTTGTTTGTTGGTTTCAAAGCGAACAAGGCACCGGCGCCCGAGAGGGTGCCTTGCGCGGCCGTGCCATAAAGCAATCCTTTCGGACCGGAAGCGAGACCGCCGGCGGGAAAAATCCCATCGGTGCCATCCGTGAAACTATACAATGTGGTCGTGGCGCCGGTAGCAGCGTCCGCGGAGTCAGCTACGACGGGCAGAATGTCTGGCTTGCCTTGGCCATCCCTCACCGTTGCGACTTTTTATGCTTCACATCGAGTTGTCGGGATCGCTAGGTTTGTAGGATGAAAAGTATTCCCGCCTTCCGATTGCTTCTTGTCCTCCTGGCTCTGGCGGCGGCGCCCGTCTCCGCCCTGGCGGGCAGTGCGACGTGGAAGACTCAGCCACCTTCCACGACTTGGAACGACGCGGCTAATTGGACTCCCACGACGGTTCCGAATGGCCCGGCCGACACAGCGACCTTCGCCACCTCGCAACGCAGAACCATCACGCCTAACGTGCCGACGGAGGTAAATACGATCGTGTTCGACGTCGGCGGCGCTCTCTTTACCATAACCAGTGGAGCCGGAGCCCCGCTTACGATTAGTGGCACCGGCATCATCAATAACTCGGGCCTGACTCAGGGTTTCGTCTCGCCGGCGGGACCGCTCCCTTTCTTTTTCACCAACAGCGCCTCTGCCGGCCAACAGACGTCGTTCACCAATAGTGGTGCGAGTGTCAGTGGTGGCCTGGGAGGTTTGACCCAATTCAGCGGCACGTCCAGCGCCGGCACGGCGACGTTTGCGAACAACGGCACCAGCCAAACCGGAGGTGCTTCCGGTGGGGTAACGGAGTTTCTCGAGAGCGCCAGCGCCGATCAGGGAAGCTTTATCAACAGCGGGGGTCTGGCATCGCTGGCGCAGGCCGGCAGGACTGTCTTCCGCGGTAACTCCACCGCCGGGACCGGCTCTTTTGTTAACAACCAGGGTTTCAGCATTAGCTTCCCTGGCGAGATCGACTTCTACGATAACGCCAGCGCCGACCACGGGACTTTTACCAACAACGGAACGATCGCGTTCTTTAACAGCTCCACGGCTGGGAGCGGAACCTACTCGCTCGGTGGCGACGGTGGAACCGGAGTCGTAAGCTTCCTCGATTCGAGCAGCGCGGGAGACGGCAATTTCACACTGTTCGAAGACGGGCAGATCCACCTGCAAGGAAGCGCCAGCCTGGGCAATGCGACCATTACGGCCAACGGCGCGACCGCCTTCGGCTTTGGCAGCTCAGTCGACTTAAACGACACCACAACCGCCGATCACGCGATCCTGATTGCAAATGGAGGGATCTTCCCGGGGCAGCCTACTTCCAAGGGCGCTTTTACCTTCGGAGAGAGTGCGACGGCCGCGGAAGCCACCCTGATCATGAACCCGGCCACGGTAGCCGGCGCCGTTGGGGGAACGATGAGTTTTTTCAATGGAGCGAGCGCCGGCAACAGTAACATTACAGTCAACGGAGCCGCGGTCACCGGAGATATCGCTGGAGGAATTCTGTCTTTCAGTTCGGCTTCGAACAACGCGAACGGCACCGCCGCTAACTCCACCATCGTCGCCACGGGCGGAGCTAATGGTGGGAAGGGCGGCAACATCCAATTCCTGCGTAATGGTCTCGGCGGCACTTGCCGCATTGAGCTGCAGGGAAATTCGCAGCTCGATCTGGCTCCCGATCGCACCCGTGACCTCACCATTGGCTCACTCGCAGGCGAGGGAACCGTCTTTCTCGGTGGCCACGCGCTTATCATCGGGAGCAATAATCTCAGCACGCTCTTCTCCGGCGCCATTAACGACGGGCAAGGCGGGACCGTCCCTCCTGGGTTACTCTCCAAAATCGGCACCGGAACTCTTGAGCTCGCAGGCCCTACTGCTTATACCGGTGGAACAACCGTCAACGCCGGCACGCTGGTAGTAAGTAACCGGACCGGCTCAGCGACAGGCACCGGCCCGGTGCAGGTTATCTCCGGCACGCTCGGTGGCAGCGGGATCGTGACCGGCGCTGTCACGATCGGCAACGGCACCAGCAATGGAGCTGTCCTCGCACCCGCGCATGGCACTTCCCGGCAAACCACTTTCACCACCCAGGGGGCGTTGACCTTCAATACCAACTCCAACTTCACCTTTTCCTTCAAAGCCAAAGGCAGCAAGGCGAAGACAGACTTGGTGGTCGCCAACGGGATCACGATAAATTCGGGAGTGACCTACAACGCGCTGGCTACAACGGTCGGCACTCTCCCTCTCGGCCTTGTGCTCACTGTGGTCAATAACACTTCGGCCTCACCGATTTCCGGCACGTTTCTGGGTCTTGCTGACGGCGCGATTGTCACCATTAACGGCAATCGTTTCCAAGCCAGCTACGCAGGCGGCGACGGAAATGACCTTACCTTGACCGTCGTGCCGTAGGCAGGTTGCAGTCGGCATTGCTTGGGGAGGAAAGCGGGCTCAATCGCTTTTAATTGGGTACCCGATCAAACATCAAATCGATTCCGAGACCGGGGCGACGATACGACGCCGCAGTTCTTCGCACCACCGGGCCCCGATTCCTGGCTTTTCCCGAGCGCATGGACAGCTACCTCTCGATTGCCCTTGCTCGTGGGTGGAATGCCGATCTTGCGGCACCAACGCTAGGCTCCCGAGTCCTTGATCCCGGCTGCTTTCAGAATCCCAATCACCGCCGCCGCAGCCAGCGCACCGAGCCCGGCGACGGCCGCCGCAAATTCGCACACCCCAGTCGCAAAGCAGACCACGAGCGCCGCCAGAGCGGCGGCACCGAGCAGAGCGAGGATCCAGTCCGGTATCAGCCGCCACATCCTGGCCGGACCACACATACAGACATGCAAACCTGTCTTCTTGCACTTTCCGTCGGCCCCGTCAGCCGTGATGCACTTGTGCTGCCCACATTGGGCCGCGGTTGATTCGTTGTACTCGCTGCAAATCGCCCGTTGGACATCGGAGGAGGCGCCATGCTCCTGCTGTGCTGTGTGCGCAAGTTCGTGAGCCAGCAAATGCCGGCCCTTAGGTGTCTCAGTCTGATAGTGACCGCCCGCAAATACGATATGGGGCCCGCGAGTGTAGGCGCGCGCGCCGATGGCCTGGGCCGAAGCGGCCGCCGCGGCGTCCGTATGGACGCGGATATGCGACAAGCTTCGTCCGAACCGCGGCTCAAAAAACGCGCGGGTGCCGGAATCGATTGGCTGGCCAGGCGAGCGAAGCACCTCGTGCACAATGGCCGGAGCCTCGCCAACCGAGACTCCAGACCCGGCCGGCTTGCGATAAACCTTTTCTTCATCCTCTTCTGTGGCCTGGCAAAGGGCGCACTTACGGCTGATCTGCGCTGGCCCGGCAGAGATGGCGACGAAAGAAGGACCGACCGTGCCCATGACCTGGTCCGCAACACGATCCGCCTCCCGCTCAAGTGGATCGCTGATCCGTCCAATAGCGAGTTTTGGCTTTTTCGCGTTTACCGATCGGCGCGCCGTGTCTCTGGCGCGAGTTCGATCGGATCGGTCAGGCGCAAACACGGGGATCTCGCCAAAGTCCCATGACGAACCCAAGCCGCCGACAATGCTCGGAGGGGTCTGCAGGTGATCGACGGTCCGGCGGCCGGTCGGTCGCGCGATAAAACTCGAATTTCGGAGTGCCGCGTAGACATCTACGCTGGCGGCTCTCTTCGTCTTTGCTTTTGCGACCGGCTGGGCAAACATTCCTGTTACCTCCTGACCGAGGCGAATATGGCGAGGGGGGATGGGAAATTCAACCAATCTTGTAGCAAGAGCGCCGATGGGATCGTGGCTCCGCGTTTGAAAATCTGAGCCGAATTTTGGGTCTACTGCAGAACCGCGCGAGATCTCAGGAATGAAGAAGCGACGACCGGTCGGACGCTGGCGAAGTTTCTTACTCGTCTCCATCGTGCTGCTCCTCGTCCCGGGGCTGCAGGTGGCGATAAATCGGGTAAATCGGGGTCAGTCCTCACTTTCGACACAGGCTTGGGCGGCTGCATAGGAGAACTTCGACTCAGCCTTTTCTTTCCCACAACTCAGCCAGGTGGGCGCAGGCGGTTACGGCCGACTCCATATCCTGCACCGCCACCCATTCGAGCGGGCCATGCGCGTTGTTCTCGCCGCAGAAGAGGTTGGGAGTCGGCAGGCCTAGTTCCGTTAGGCGCGAACCATCGGTGCCGCCGCGCACGAGGTGGTCATACGGCTTGAGTCCTGCCGCGGTGAAGGCCTCGCGCGCCAGCTCCACCGGGCGCATGTCCTTCTGCAACCAGTAAGCCATGTTGCGATACTGTTTGCGGATCTTGCAGCGGATGCGCGCCCGCGGCTCGGTCGCTTGTAACCCTCGGCAAAGGCCCTGCAAAATCTTGCCCTTCTCCGCCAGCCCTTTGAGCTCGAAATCGCGCAGGAGAAATTTCACGACGGCCCGCTCCGTCCGGCCCTCCACATGGATCGGGTGAATGAATCCCTCCCGCCCCTCGGTGGTCTCCGGAGCGCAGCGTTCGCGCGGCAGCGCGGCCAGGAGTTTGCCCGCCAGGTAGGCCGCGTTCACCATTCCTTTGGCCTTCGCCTCCATCGTGTGCGTGGTGATGCCATCGATGGTGACCTCGGCCGCATCGCCGGAAAAAGTTTCCCAGCAAATCTCCCCCGGCGCACCGCCATCCAGGGTATAAGCGACGTCCGCTCCGAGCGTTCGCAGATCCAGTTTGTCGACGCCGCGGCCGATCTCTTCATCGGGTGTGAAACAGACTCGAATCAGCCCGTGCTTTCGCTTTTTCTCCCGCAGCAATGTCTCGACCAGAGTCATGACCACGGCCACACCCGACTTGTCGTCGGAGCCGAGCAAAGTGGTGCCGCTGGCGGTGACGATGTCTTTGCCTACAGCGGTGCGAAGCTCCGGCGAGGTCTTTGGATCCAGAGTTAGACCACGGTTATCCGGAAACTTAATAACGCTGCCATCGTACTTGCGATGCAGGATCGGCTTCACGTCTTTGCCAGAGCAATCCGGCGCCGTATCCACGTGGGCGAGAAAGGCCACCGTCGGCACGCGGGCTTTGCGCGTGTTGGCGGGGATGCTGGCCATGACGTAACCGTGCTTTGTCATCTGCACGTCAGACGCTCCCAATTCAGTCAGCTCATTCTTCAACATCTCCAGCAGGACCAATTGTCCCGGCGTGCTCGGAAACGTAGTGCTGGTCTCGTCCGCTTGCGTATCGATCCGGACGTAGCGCAGGAATCGTGAGAGGAGATTGTCGCTCATGCCCGGACTCTCCGCGCCGACCGTGACGGCGCAACTCGCTCCGGAAATTGAAGCGGACACGATGCATGTTGGAGCGATCGCTGGAACAGCGACGCCAAACAAATGACCAAAACATTTGGAGCAAAGAAGCCGCGCCGCGCTGGACGTTGGAAGCGGCTGCTAATCCTGATTGCGGTTTTGTTGCTCATCCCGGGGCTGCAGGTGGCGCTGGTCCGGTTCGTAAATCCGCCGCGGACGTTACCGATGCTGCTCGAACAGGCTGGCTCGGTGTTTTCGCGCAAGGCGCACGCTCCGCTCCGCTATCGATGGATCGATCTCGAGCAGATGCCGGAGATGTTCCTGAAGCATCTTTGGATTTCGGAAGATCAGCGCTTTTTCCAGCACGATGGGTTTGACTGGAAGGAGATCGATCTGGCGATGGATAAAGCGGAGCGGACAGGGAAACCGGTGCGCGGGGCGTCGACGATCACGAACCAGTGTGCGCGCTCGATCTTTCTCTGGCAGGGGCGTTCCTGGATCCGGAAGGGGCTGGAGTCGTATTACACGATCTGGATGGAGATGTTGCTGCCGAAGCGACGCATCCTGGAGCTCTACGCGAACGTGATCGAGATGGGGCGCGGAATCTATGGGGTCGAGGCGGCTTCGCAGCACTATTTCGGGGTCAATGCGCGCGGGCTGACGCGGACGCAATCGGCCCGGCTGGCGGCGGTGTTGCCGAATCCGAAACGCTGGAACCCGGCGCACCCGGACAAGGCGTTGCGGCGGCGTGAGCAGCGGATTCTGGCCCGGGAGCGGGCGGCGCGGTTTCCGGCGGGGTTGCTGCGCTGAGTTGTGAACCCAGTCCTGCCGCGAGACCGACCCCCGCGTCTCCCAGAGGGAGACGTCTACAGCGTCGCCGCGGTTGCGGCTTCCCACTCGGCGGTCAAACGTGCCAGTTCGTCGGAGACAGCGGAGAGCTCGCGGTTGATCGCGACGGCGCGTCCGCCGGTTTCGTAAACGGCGGGATCTTCCAACTCGATGGCCAGCTCTTTTTGCTGACCCTCGAGCGTGGCGATGTGCATCTCGAGTTCCTGGACGCGCTTTTCGCGTTCACGTTTCACCTTCGCCTCCGCTTTGCGGGCCTCGGATTCGGCCCGGCGTTGTTCCCGTTGCTCGCGCATGCCGAGCTTCGCTTCCCCGGGGGCGTTGAGACCGGCCCCGCCGCGGCCGGCGACAGGTTGCGCGTTCGTTAGGCCGTTGCTCCCCGCGGTGAGCGCGGCGCGCTCGGAGGTGGCCTGCGATTTATCGAGGTAATATTGATAGTCGCCCGCGTAGGGCGTGAGCTGGCCGGCGTTGATGTGCAACACACTGGTCGCGATCGCGCGGATGAAATGCACGTCGTGGCTGATGAAAATGAGCGTGCCTTCGTACTGCGAAAGCGCGCCGATCAGCGCGTCGATCGAGCCGACATCGAGGTGGGTCGTGGGCTCATCCATCAGGAGGAGATTGGGCGGATGCAGGAGCAGCTTCACCAGCGCGAGACGCGATTTCTCGCCGCCGCTCAGGACGCCGACGGTCTTGAAGACATCGTCGCCTTTGAAAAGGAATGAACCGAGCACCGTCCGGGCGGTTTGTTCCGCGACCGGCTCGGGGGTGTCCATCACGGTCTCGAGAACCGTCTGCGCGACATTGAGCATCTCGACGCGATGCTGCGAAAAATAGCCGACCCGCACGTTGTGCCCGGGCTCGCGCTCGCCCTTCTGCACCGGGAGAACGCCCGCGAGCAATTTGAGCAAGGTTGATTTGCCGGCGCCGTTAGGCCCGACCAGCACGGTGCGTTGTCCGCGCTCGGCCTCGAAATTCAGATCCCGGTAAACCTCCAGGTCGCCATAGGCATGCCGCACGTTTTTGAGCGTGATCGCACGCAGTCCGCTCCGCGGCGGCTGGGGAAAACGGAACTTGATCGTCTTCGCCTGCGCGGTCGGCGCGGCGATTTTTTCCATCCGATCGATCTGCTTGAGTTTGCTCTGCGCCTGCGACGCTTTGCTCGCCTTGGCCCGGAAGCGGTCGGCGAATAATTGGAGCGAGGCGATTTCTTTCTGCTGATTTTTGTAGGCGGAAAGCTGCTGCTCTTCGCGCGCCGCTTTTTGTTCGACGTAGCTGTCCCAGTTGCCGCGATAACGCACCAGCTTGGCGTGCGCGATCTCGACGATGCTGCCGACGAGCGCGTTCAGGAATTCGCGATCGTGCGAGATCATGAGGATCGCGCCGGGATAATTCTTCAGATATTCCTGGAACCAGACTAACGAATCGAGATCGAGATGGTTGGTCGGTTCGTCGAGCAGGAGCAGATCCGGCTCCATCACGAGGAGCCGCGCGAGATGCGCGCGCATGATCCAGCCGCCGCTCAGCGCCTTCGCCGGCCGCGCGAAATCGCTCTCGCGAAAAGCCAGTCCGGAAAGAATGCGTTTCGCCTTCGGCTCGATCTCCCAATCGTGCTCGTCTTCCAGTTCCTGGTGCGATTTGCCGCAGGCGAGCTCGAGGACCGACTCGTCGCCGGCCGCCGCCGTTTCCTGCGGGAGGTAGCCCATCGTCGCGCTCTTCTCGAGCGAGACCTTGCCCGCATCGGGCGACGCTTCGTCGAGGATGAGGGAAAAGAGCGTCGATTTGCCGGCGCCGTTAGGCCCGACCAATCCGACCCGATCGCCACGGTTCACCTGGAGCGAGACATCCTCGAAGAGGACGCGCCCGGCGAACGATTTGGTGACTTGTGAAACG
>CAVUGD010000006.1:0-32997 GCA_963740715.1 uncultured Verrucomicrobiae bacterium
TGGCGAACTGTTTTTGCCAAACAGACTTACGACGAGTGCGCGCCCGCGGCGGCGTAGTTGCCATTCAACCGCTCGATAAAGCATGATGCGCGGCATGAGCCAAGACCTTGTCGCGGCGAAGCGCGAATCAGCCTACGTCCTCGATCTGATCAGCAAGAAGGAATTGTCTCCCGAGGAACGCGAGCGCGTGATCAAGGAGTCGGTCAAATATTGGACCGACCACGTTAACCCCGGATTCCTGCAATACCGCAAATCGGTCTCGACCGATTACACCGCGGTCGAATGGTCCGACGAAGGCGCATGCTTCAAGGACATCAACGGCAAGGAATTCATCGACATGCTGGGCGGCTTCGGGATTTACGTCACCGGCCATCGGCACCCGAAAGTTCTCAAGGCGGTTTTCGACCAACTCAACCGGCAAGGCATCCACTCGCAGGAATTGATCGATCCGTTGCGCACCTACCTCGCGCATCTCGTGGCCTTGATTACGCCGGCGATCTCCAATTTGCCTTCCTCACCAACAGCGGCACCGAAGCCGTCGAAGGCTGCCTCAAGATGGCGGTCCTCACCACCGGCCGCCACAAATTCATCGGCATGCTCGGCGGCTTTCACGGTAAATCGATGGGCTCGCTCGCCGGCACTTCGAAAGCCATCTTCCGGGAGCCGTTCTTGCCGCTGCAGAACTGGACTCACGTTCCGTTCGGCGACGCCGAAGCGCTGAAGATGATCATGGCCAGTTGCGATTTCTCCGGCGACCGCGTGGCCGCGCTCGTCATCGAACCGATCCAGGGCGAAGGCGGGATCAACGTCGCGCCTCCCGGTTACCTCCAACTCGCGCGCGAGCTCTGCGACAAATACGGCGCGATGCTCGTGTTCGACGAAATCCAATGCGGGATGGGGCGGACCGGCAAAATGTTCTACTGCGAACACGACGGCGTCGTCCCGGATCTGATGGCGCTCGGCAAAGGTTTCGGCGGCGGCGTCATGCCGATCGGCGCGGTCGTCGGCACGCCGAAGACGTGGGAGAAATACATCGAGAATCCGTTTCTCCACACCACGACCTTCGGCGGCAACCCGGTCTGCTGCGCGGCCGCGATCGCGACGATCAATGTCCTGCTCGAGGAAAATCTTCCGCAGCAGGCCGCCGAAAAGGGGACTACATGCTCAAGCACATCAACGACCTCGCCGCGAAGTATCCGAAAGTCCTGAAACTCTGCCGCGGCAAAGGCCTCATGCTCGGCATGGAGTTCGCCGACCACGTTCTCGGCTACGAAGTCGCGAAGGAGCTGTTCGCCCGGCAAATCCTCATCTCCGGCACCTACATCAACGCCCACGTCCTCCGCATCGAACCGCCGCTCGTCATCAGCTACGAAATGATCGATCGCTTCCACCAGGCGCTGGAAGAATCTCTGCAAGCCGCTTACAAAACTCACAAGCTGTGATCGTGCGTGCGTGATTCCATTTCGATCATGGCGAACTGTTTTTGCCAAACAGACTTACGACGAGGCGCTCCCCGGCGGGTAGTTGCCATTCGTTATCCAATACTGGATGATGCGCGGCATGAGCCAAGACCTTGCCGCTGCGCAGCGCGAATCCGCCTACGTCCTCGATCTCATCAGCAAGAAGGAGCTGTCTCCCGCCGAACGCGAGCGCGTGATCAAGGAGTCGGTCCAATATTGGACCGACCACGTCAACCCCGGTTTCCTGCAATACCGGAAATCCGTTTCGACCGATTACACCGCGGTCGAGTGGTCCGACGAAGGCGCCTGCTTCAAGGACATCAACGGCAAGGAATTCATCGACATGCTCGGCGGCTTCGGGATTTACGTCACCGGCCATCGGCATCCGAAAGTGCTCAAGGCGGTTTTCGATCAACTGAATCGGCAGGGCATTCATTCGCAGGAATTGATCGATCCGCTGCGCACTTACCTCGCGCATCTCGTGGCGTTGATCACGCCGGGCGATTTGCAATTCGCCTTCCTCACCAACTCCGGCACCGAATCCGTCGAAGGCTGTCTCAAGATGGCGGTCCTCACCACCGGCCGGCACAAATTCATCGGCATGCTCGGCGGGTTTCACGGCAAATCGTTAGGCTCGCTCGCCGGCACTTCAAAAGCGATTTTCCGTGAGCCATTCCTGCCGCTGCAGAACTGGACGCACATTCCGTTCGGTGACGCCGAAGCGCTGAAAATGATCATGGCCAGTTGCGACTTCTCCGGGGACCGCGTCGCCGCGCTCGTGATCGAGCCGATCCAGGGCGAAGGCGGGATCAACGTCGCGCCTCCCGGTTACCTCCAACTCGCGCGCGACCTCTGCGACAAATACGGCGCGATGCTCGTCTTCGACGAAATCCAATGCGGCATGGGGCGCACCGGCAAGATGTTCTACTGCGAACACGACGGCGTCGTGCCCGGATCTGATGGCGCTCGGCAAAGGTTTCGGCGGCGGCGTCATGCCGATCGGCGCGGTCGTCGGCACGCCGAAGACGTGGGAGAGATATATCGAGAATCCATTTCTCCACACCACCACCTTCGGCGGCAATCCGGTCTGCTGCGCGGCCGCGATCGCGACGATCAACGTCCTGCTCGAGGAAAATCTGCCGCAGCAAGCCGTCGGAAAAGGGCGACTACATTCTCAAGCACATCAACGAGCTGGCGGGAAAGTATCCGAAAGTGCTGAAACTCTGCCGCGGCAAAGGTCTCATGCTCGGGATCGAGTTTGTCGATGACGTCCTCGGCTTCGAAGTGGCGAAGGAACTTTTCGCCCGGCAGATCCTCATCTCCGGCACCTACATCAACGCCCGCGTCCTGCGGATCGAGCCGCCGCTCGTCATCAGCTACGAGTTGATCGATCGGTTCCATCACGCGCTCGAAGAATCGCTCCAGGCCGCTTACAAAACTCACGGGCTGTGACCGCGTGTGCGTGATTCCATTTCGATCACGCGTCCGATTGAGCAAGCGTCGTTCTGGCTGGCCACGCGCCCGCCGCAGCCGGGCGAACAATTAAGCGGCAGGATCGAAGCCGACGTCGCGATTATCGGCGCGGGATTTACCGGGCTCTGGACGGCGCATTTTCTCCGGCGAACTCGATCCGAACGCTAAACGTCGTCGTCCTCGAACAGGGCGTCGCCGGCTACGGCGGCAGCGGCCGCAACGCCGGCATGATCAGCGTTTGCCTCGATCACTCGCACGAGCTGGCCGCGGTGCACTTTGGCAAGGAAGAAGCCGAGCGGCTGGCCAAAATCGGCCTGCAAAACATCGAGGAACTCGCCGCTTTCGCCGGGGACGATTGCGACTTCGAGCGGACCGGCCAGCTCCACGTCGCGCTCACCCCGGCGCAGGTCGAAACCTGCCGGGCGATGGCGCATGGCCGGTTCCTGAGCGCGGAAGAAACGCGCGCGGAATTGAACTCGCCGCTTTATCTCGGGGCCGCGTTCGTGCCGGGCGGCGGGATTATCAATCCGGTCAAGCTGGTGGATAAGCTGCGCCGCGATCTGCGGTTGTTCGAGCGTTCGCCGGTGACATCCTTTGCCGGCGACATCGTGCGCACGGCGGCCGGCGAGGTGCGCGCGCGCAAGATCGTGCTGGCGACCAACGCCTACTCGCATCTCTTGCTTCCCAAACTGCGCCGGCATTTCATCCCGCTCTACGACTACATCCTCGTCAGCGAACCGCTCACCGCCGCGCAACATGCCGCCATCGGCTGGCGCAACCGGCAGGGCGTGACCGATGGGCGCACGTTCTTTAATTACTACCGGCTCACCGCCGACAACCGCGTCCTCTGGGGCACGAGCGAGGCGATGTACTATCCGCGCAATCGGGTGGACGAATCCTGCGATCACTCGGAGCGGCATTACCGATCGTTGCGCGAAAGTTTCAGCCGCCACTTCCCGCAGCTCGCCGGATTGAAATGGGAATACGCCTGGGGCGGACCGATCGCCGCCACGACGCGGCTGACGCCGTTCTTTGGCACTGCCGGCAACATCTTTTATGCGCTCGGCTACACCGGTCACGGCATCGGCAGCACGCGCGTGGCGGGCAAAATTCTCGCGCACATGGCGCTGGCCCGGCCTAACGAACTGCTGGATCTCGCGATGGTGCGGCGCCATCCGTTTCCTTATCCGCCCGAGCCGATGCGCGGGTGGGCGGTCGGAGCGGTGACCGCCGCGCTGCGCCGGGTGGATGCCGGAAAGAAGCCGGGCTTGTTGCTGCGAGTTCTGGACTTGTTAGGCATAGGGTTTTCCAGTTGAAATGAAACCCCGTGCGCTGCGGTGCGGGGCGATCCGATTTCAGTAGCGCATGGTCGCAGTCCTCCGGGGAGCGCGGGCGCCTCGCCCGCAGCGTCACGCGCCTCGCGGGACGCCGACGAGCGAATCAATGGTGCGAGCAGCCTGTCACCCGGACCGCCCGAGTCCCTCGGCGTTTGGCGAGGCGCCAAACGCAGCGGGCGAGGCGCCCGCGCTCCCCGGCAACGGCCGGCCCGCGAGACCGCAGCCGCGGGTTGCTTTCAGCGCCCGGGATTAAACAAAAACTGCAGCGGCAGGCTGAGCCGCGCGCGCCACGAGGCGAGCGAATGTTCGGCGCCTTCGGCGCGGAAGACTTTGAAGTTGGAATCCTCGATGAAGCCATGCGCGAGCAGGACTTTGTTGAGTTTCTGCTGGTAATCCTCGATCCGGCTGTCGAGGCCGAGGGTGCCGTAGTCGAAGTAGAGTTTCCGGTCCGGCTTGAACTTTGGATCCTGGCGGATCTGCTCGATGACGAGGCACTCGTCCGGCGTGTCCTCGCTCAAATCCTGAAACGAGGTCGAGAGGCAGGCGAACTTCCCAAAGACGTGGTGATGATGCTGCGCCATGTCGAGCGCGAGCAGCCCGCCGAGGGCAAAGCCGAGCAGTCCGGTGTTGGCGGGATCGGCCAGGGTGCGGTCGCGGCAAAAGGTGAAATCGATAAATGGCTTGAGATCGTGGACGAGGAAATCGGCCAGTTTCCGGCCGTCGCATTGCGGAGAAAGTTCCATGCTGCGCCGGGTGAGCGATTCGTTGTGACAGACGGCGACCAGGATGACCTCGGGGATCAATCCAGCGCGCGCGAGATTCGTCACCCAAACGTCGGCCGCGAGGGATTCCACGCCGGGGGAGGGGCGGCTTTGCAGGGCGTGCTGCCCGTTGAGCAGGTAAAGGACGGGAAACTGGGAGTCGCCGCTGCTGAGATAGCCGGGCGGGAGCCAGACGTAGGCCTGACGCTGTTCGTCGAGAAGTTCGGCGTGGAGCTGGCACTCGAAAGTCTTGCCGTTGAGAAGATCGATGTCCGCCGGAGGGGAATCGTTCCAGTTTTCCACCTCGGAGGAAATCGTCATGTCGTGCTGCACGAGGTAGAGCGAATTGGGATAGCGCAATCCGTCCTTCGAGGTCGCCTCCGTCAGCCATGAGCCGCGGGTGATTTTGAATTCGATGATGCCGTGCGGGATATCGGCGGAGCCGACAAATTTGCCGTCGCGTTTTTCCAGGACGAGGCCGTTCTCGGGTTTCCAGTCGCCCAGCGCGCGGTCGGTGCCGACGATGACGACGTGCTGTTTCGACGCATCGGGCGGGACGGTGATCTCGAAATTCACAGACGGCATGCGGCGAGCAGGCTAGCGGGCGCGGCACGACCTCTGGCGAGCCTGCATTTCCGCCGCTAGACTCGGTCGCGATGGAGATTCATTTCCTCGACCAGCACCCGGAGTTCATCCCGCAACTGGCGGCCTGGTGCCACGAGGAATGGAAAGACTTCTACGGCGAGCAAACCGTGCAGGATGTGGAGCGCTACTTCGCCGCGAACATGGTGCGCGACCGGATCCCGATCAGCTACGTCGCGCTCGAGGCAGGGCGGCTCTGCGGCACGGTCACGCTCGATGTGGAGGACATCGACCTGCACGCCTACAAGGATTTTTCGCCCTGGCTGGTTTGCCTTTTCGTGGAAAAGGAATGGCGCGGCCGGGGCGCGGGCCGGCGGCTGATCGACCACGCGGTGAACGAGGCGAGACGGCTGAAAATCGCGTCACTTTATCTCTGGACGGAAAACCTCGAGCCGCTTTACCGGGAGCTGGGCTGGCGGGTATTGGAACGGACGCAGCTCCAGGGCCACGAGATCAGCGTGATGCGGCGCGACTTCGATTAATTGGGTTGCCAAGTCGCAGCGGGCCAGTGTTTAACTGAGCCCATGCCGCGCAGCCGCCCGCTCCTTCCATTTCCCCTCGGGGATGCGGCTGATGGACCTGTTTTTCGGCGGGTGGAGCATTCTGGTCTTCATCTTTCTCTACGTCCCGATCTTCCTCCTCGTCGGCTATTCCTTTAACAACTCGCGGCTGAACATCCTCTGGGAAGGGTTCACCCTGAAGTGGTATTCGCAGCTCTGGCACAACGCGCCGCTCATCCAGGCGCTCAAGAACAGCCTCATCGTGGCGGTGTTCACCTGCCTCTTTTCGGTCGTGCTCGGCACTCTCGGCGCGTGGTTGCTCTATCGCTATCGCTTCCCGGCGAAGCGCGCGATCCAGACGCTGGTCTTCATCCCGATGGTCATTCCCGAGATCATCATGGGCATCAGCCTGATGATTTTCTTCACCGCCATCGCCTTCGAGTTTGGCTACACCACGATCATCATCTCGCACGTGACCTTTTCGTTTCCCTTCGTCCTCGTCGCGGTGCAGGCGCGGCTTTCCGGAGTGGATCCTTTTCTCGAGGAGGCGGCGATGGATCTCGGCGCCACGCCGCTCCAGGCTTTCTGGAAAGTGATGGTGCCCTTCATGCTGCCGGCGATCGTCTCGGGCACGCTGATGAGTTTCACGCTCTCTCTCGACGAGCTGATCGTGACTTATTTCACCATGAGCCCGGCGACCGCGACGCTGCCGATCAAGGTCTTCGGCATGGCGAAGGTGGGCCTGAACCCGATGCTCAACGCCATCTCGACCATTTTCATTCTCGCCACGGTCGCGTTCGTCTTCCTCGCGGAATGGATCCGAAGAGCGAGCCGCTAGATTTTTTTCACCATCACCACGCCTAACAAGAAGGAAAAATAGAAATGAAAACAAAGCACATCATGGCGGCGTTAGTCAGCGCTGCCTTCATCATGCTGGGGACGAGTGCGTTCGCCCAGAGCAAGTCATTGAACCTCTTCTGCTGGTCGGAATACATCCCGCAGGGGGTGCTCGACGGCTTCACCAAGGAAACCGGGATCAAGGTCAACTACGAGACCTATGGTTCGAACGAGGAAATGCTGGCCAAGCTTCTGCCGAGCAAGGGCAAATACGACCTCATCGTTCCCTCCGAATACGTGGTCGAGGCGCTGGCCAAGCGAAACAAACTCGCGCCCCTCGACATGTCGAAGATTCCCAACTTCAAGAACATCGGGAAGGAGTACAAGGGCTTCCCCTTTGATCCGGAAAACAAATTCAGCGTTCCTTACATGACCGGTTCGGTCGGGATCGTGGTCAACACCGACAAGGTGAAGGACGAGATCAAGGGCTACAAGGATGTCTTCCAGCCGAAGTTCAAGAACCGGATCGTGGTCCTGAACGATAACCGGGAAATTGTCTCCTGGGCGCTCTCCACTGCCGGGCATCGATATCAACGACGTCACCCCGGCGACGATCGAGAAGATCAAGCCGATCCTCAAGGAATGGCTGCCGCTGGTGAAAGTCTACGACTCCGACAGCCCGAAAACCGCGCTCCTCGGCGGTGACGTCGACCTCGGCATCGTCTGGGGCGGCGAGGCGGCCATTCTTTATGCCGAGGACAAGAAGTTCAAATACATCCTGCCCGCGGAAGGCGCGCATCGGTTCATCGATTGCATCTCGATCCCGGTCGGGGCTCCGCATCCGGATGCCGCGCTGGCGTTCATCGACTACATCCTCCGTCCCGAGGTCAGCAAATTGATCTCCGACGCCTTCCCGTACACCAACCCGAACCTGGAAGCGCGCAAGCTGCTTTCGCCGGAGCAAATGGCCAACCCTGCGAGCTATCCGCCCGGCCAGCCGAAGCTCGAAATCTTTCGCGACATCGGCAAGAACGCGACCGTCATCGACAAGTTGATGACCGACCTGAAAAGCCACTAACGAGCAAAGGCCTGCTGCACCGCTAGGAGGAGGATGGACGTTCGCACGATTCCAAAAGCCGCGGCCGGCGCCGGGCGCCGGCCCGGCCTCGCCGGCTGGATGCTGGCCGCGCCGATGTTCCTCTGGCTGCTGGTGTTTGTGATCGCGCCGACGGTGATTCTGTTCGTCTACAGTTTCTGCCAGCGCGACGAGCTGGGCGAACTCGTCTTCACCTTCAGTCTCGAAAACTACGCGCGCGTTTTCGATCCGACCTATCTCTACATCTTCTGGCGCTCGATCTGGTATGCCGCCCTAACGACCGCGATCTGCATCGCGCTCGGCTATCCGGTCGCCTATTTCATCGGCCGGGCGCGCGAGGATAACCGGAACAGACTCCTCATGCTGGTGATGGTGCCCTTCTGGACGAGCTTCCTCATCCGGACTTACGCATGGATCACCATCCTCAAGAGCGAAGGGCTGCTCAACGGCGCCCTGCAACTGGTCGGAGTCATCACCGCGCCGCTCGATATTCTCTACACGCCGTTCGCCGTCGTCATCGGCCTGGTTTACGCCTACGTGCCGTTCATGATTCTGCCGATCTACGGCAGCGTGGAGAAACTCGACAACGCCTTGATCGAGGCCGCGTTCGATCTCGGCGCGGGGCCGATCCGGGCCTTCTCCAAAGTCATCATCCCGCTGACCAATCCCGGCATCGTCGCCGGGCACGCTGCTCGTGTTTATTCCGTCGATCGGCATGTTCGCGATCACCGACCTGATGGGCGGCGCGCGGGTGAAAATGATCGGCAACGTGATTCAGGATCAATTTACCGGGCAGGCGCGCGACTGGCCCTTTGGCGCGGCGCTCGGGATCACGCTCCTGCTTCATGTTCGCGGTCGCGTTCTGGCTCACGACCCGCAAACAGGCCGACGTGCCGATGGGGTAGCTCCCCTCGGGAGCGGGTCTTCGCTCCCGGCTGGAATGGCAGGCTAGAAATTACTTTATGGCAAACGCAATGATCATCGGCATGGGCGGAGTCGGCTCCGTCATCGGGCAGAAACTTCACGAGTACGATTGCTTCGATCGCATCCTGCTCGCGGACGTGGATCCGACTTTCGCGGAACAGCTGCACGGGAAAACGCCGCGGAGCCGGTTCCAGGTTTGCACGGTCAACGCGATGGACACGGCCAAGCTCGTTAGTCTCATGCGCGAGCATAAGATTGCCGTCGCGCTGAACGCCTGTCCCTGGCAGGCCAACCACTCCGTGCTCGAGGCCTGCTTCCAGGCCGGCTCGCATTACCTCGACATGGCGGCGGACATTTATTCGCCGCCCGGCTTGAAACGGCCGACGAAAAATTCCTTCGAAGCCGAGATCGAGAAATTCAACCAGCCGTTTCTCGATAAAGGCATCGCCGGCATTCTCTGCATGGGAATGGACCCCGGCGCGGTCAATGTCTTTGCCCGCTGGGCGATGGACCGGCTCGATACCGCGACCAGCATCCGCGTGCTCGACGCCGACAACGCCGAGGTCAAAGGCTACCGTTTCGCCGTCTTGTTTTCGCCGGAAACGTTGTTCGAGGAACTCGGCGCCACGCCCTATTTCGTGAAGGACGGCAAAGTCACTTCCGGCCGACCGCTCGAGACCGAGATCGAGTGGGTCCGTTTTCCCGAGCCGATCGGCCTCATGAAAACCTACGCCGTCGCGCACGAAGAAGGCGTGAGTCTTGGGATCTATCCGCCGTTCGTGGAGAAAGGCGTCGGCTACTCGGTCTTCAAATACACGCTCTCGGACAAGGTCTATCACATCGCGAAATCGCTCGCGCTCCTCGACATGGACACCTGGAAAAAAGTGAAGGTCGATGGCGCCGAAGTCGCGCCGGTGCGGGTCGTCAGCGCGAACCTGCCCAAACCCGCGCAGCTCGGCGCCACGGTCGACGGTTATTCCTGCGTCGGCACCGAAGTGCGCGGCACGAAAGACGGCAAAAAGGTGGAGTATTTCGTCTACACCATGGATAGCCATCGCGACACCTACGAGAAATACGGCTACTCCCTCACGGTGGTGCAGACCGGTGTCCCGCCCGCGCTCGCCGCGCGCCTGCTCGTGACCGGAGAAATCAAGGAGCGCGGCGTGATGATGCCGGAATCGCTCCAGCCCGACGTGCTGATGGAAAATTTTTCGAAAGAGGGCCTGAAAATCTTCGTCGAGAAGCGCGAAGTCGAGCAGCTTTAGCCATGAAGACCGGCACGAAAACTCCGCGGATGCTGATTGGCTCGGAATGGCGGGAGACGGGCCGCACCCGCCCGGTCGTGAACCCATACACCGGCGAGGAATTTGCGCAGATTCCGATGGGCGACGCGGCGACGGTGGAGGAGGCGATCAAGGTCGCGCACGAAGCGTTTGCCGTGACCCGCGCGCAGCCGCCGCACGCGCGCGGCGATCTGCTGGCGCGAGTCGCGCGGCGGATCGAGGAGCGGCGCGCCGAGTTTGTCGAGACGATGATCGCCGAGGCGGGCAAACCCTGGACCTTTGCCGATGCCGAAGTGACCCGGGCCGTCATCACTTTCACCGTCGCGAGCGAAGAGGCGCGGCGGCAGCAGGGCGAGCTGCTCGACCTCGACGCCTACGCCACCGGCAGCGGACATTTCGGGCTCGTTAGGCGATTTCCGCTCGGCGTGATCAGCGCGATCACGCCTTTTAATTTTCCGCTCAACCTCGTCGCGCACAAAGTCGCGCCCGGGATGGCGGCGGGCAATACGCTGATCGTAAAGCCGGCCCTGAAAACGCCGCTCACCGCGCTCCTGCTCGCCGAGGTGCTGGTCGAATCCGGCATGCCGGCGGGCCAGGTCAATTTCGTCACCTGCAACCACGAGGACGCGAGCGCCCTGGTGACCGATCCGCGGATCAAGATGGTCTCGTTCACCGGCAGCCCCGAGGTCGGCTGGCGGCTGAAGGAGCAGTGCGGAAAGAAAAAAATCACCCTCGAGCTCGGCGGCAATGCCGGCGTCATCGTGCACGACGATGCCGATCTGAAATCAGCCGTGCCGAAAATTGCGGTCGGCGCATTTTCCTACGCGGGCCAATCGTGCATCAGCGTGCAGCGCATCCTCGTGCAGGAGTCGATCTACGAGGAATTCAAAAAGCAGTTCGTCGAGCACGTCGCGCCAACACATTCAGACCGGCGACCCGCGCGATAAGAAAACGGTGGTCGGCCCGATGATCGATTCCGGCGCGCTCGAGCGCATCGCCGGCTGGATCGAAAACGCGCGCCAGTCCGGCGCGAAAATTCTCCACGGCGGCAACGTCAACGGCCGCTGCCTCGACGCCACCGTGATCGAAAGACCGGCGCGCGATCTCGAAGTCTGCGCCAAGGAAGCCTTCGCCCCGATCGTCACGCTCCATTCCTACACCACTTTTGCCGAGGCGCTCGAGATCGTGAACGACTCCGATTTCGGTCTCCAAGCCGGCGTTTTCACCCGCGATATCGGCCGGGCGATGCAGGCGTTTGAGTTACTCGAAGTCGGCGGCGTTTTGATCAACAACGTGCCGACCTTTCGCGTCGACAGCATGCCGTACGGCGGCGTGAAGGAGAGCGGGTTCGGGCGCGAAGGCGTTCGTTATGCGATGGAAGAAATGTCGGAGCTAAAATCACTGATCTTGAACAACAGCTAGGAGAACGAATTCATGAAAACCGGGCGCATGTTTATCAACGGAAAATGGAAAACCGCCGTCGAAGGCGCGACGCGGGAGATCTTCAATCCCGCGAACAACCAGGTCATCGCCGTCGTCGCCGAGGGGACGGAAAAGGACGCCGAGCTCGCGATCAAGGCGGCGCGCAAAGCGTTCGACGAAGGGCCGTGGCCGCAGATGCGCGCCGGCGAACGCGCCTCTTATCTTTTCAAGCTGGCCGACCTGATCGAGGCGGAAGCGGAAGAGTTGGCGAAGACGGACACGCTCAATAACGGCAAGCCGCTGCGCGAGGCGCGCTTCGACGCGGCGGATGCGGCCGGGTTGTTTCCGTTACTACGCGGGGCTCATCACCAAGCCGCTCGGGCAAAATTACGAGGTCTCGGACGCCACGATCGAGCCGATGGTGGTGCGCGAGCCGATCGGCGTCTGCGGCCAGATTATCCCGTGGAATTATCCGCTCCTGATGGCGGCGTGGAAACTCGCGCCCGGTCTCGCCGCGGGAAATTGCTGCATCCTGAAACCGGCCGAGACGACGCCGCTGTCGGCCATCAGGCTCTTCGAGTTGATTGAAAAAGCCGGGTTTCCGCCCGGGAGCGCGCAGCTCGTGCTCGGCCCCGGCCCGACCGTCGGCCAGACGCTGGCCGAGAGCATGCTGGTGGACAAAATCGCCTTCACCGGCGGCACCACCACCGGCCGCAAGATCATGCAGGCCGCCACCTCCAACATCAAAAAGGTCACGCTCGAGCTCGGCGGCAAAAGCCCGAACATCGTTTTCGCCGACGCCGATCTCGATGTCGCGCTCGAGTTCGCCATGTTCGGCATCTTCGCGGGGCAGGGGGAAGTCTGCAGCGCCGGCTCGCGGCTCCTCCTGGAAAAAAAGATCGCGAAGAAATTCCTCAGCCGGCTGGCCGAGGCGAGCGACAAGATCATCGTCGGCGACGGCATGCATCCGAAAACGGAGATGGGCCCGCTCATCACGCCGATGCACATGCAGAAGGTGCTCGGCTACATCGAGGCGGGAAAACGCGAAGGCGCGGAGCTGATCTGCGGCGGAAAGCGCCTAACGAAAGGCAAACTCGCCGCGGGCAATTTCGTCGCCCCGACCGTCTTCGTGAAAACCAAGCCGGAGATGACGATCGTGCGCGAGGAAATTTTCGGGCCGGTCCTCGTCGTGCAGCTTTTCGAGACCGAGGAAGAAGCGCTCCGCCTCGCCAACGACACCGTCTACGGCCTGGCCGGCGCGGTTTTCACGAGCGACGGCGGGAAAGGTCTGCGCGTCCTGACGAAAACTGCGCGCCGGCATCACCTGGCTGAACACTTATCACCCGACCTTCAACGAAGCGCCCTGGGGCGGCTACAAACAATCGGGCATCGGCCGCGAGCTCGGCACCTTCGGACTCGATGCCTACATGGAGGTAAAGCAGATCAACATCAATCTCGTGCCGCAACGGTTGGGCTGGTTCTCCGGCTTGAAATAACGCCATGGCTTCGATGGTCCAGCTCAAGAACGTGACGAAACGCTTCGGCAGTTTTGTCGCCACGCACGACGTGAACCTCGATATCGAGGAGGGCGAATTTCTCACGCTGCTGGGCCCATCGGGTTGCGGCAAGACGACCTTGCTCCGGATGATTTCCGGCTTCGAGACGCCGACCGAGGGCGCTGTCTACCTCGCGGGAAAGGACGTCACGCACGTCCCGCCTTACAAGCGCGACGTGAACCAGGTCTTCCAAAGCTACGCGCTCTTCCCACATCTCACGGTGGCGGAAAACATCGCCTTTGGTTTGAAGATGAAGAAGGTCGCCGAAGTCCGAGATCGATGACCGGGTCAAACAGGTCACCCAGCTCGTCTCGCTCACCGGCTTCGAGGAGCGCAAGCCGAGCCAGTTGTCGGGCGGTCAGCGTCAGCGGGTCGCGCTCGCCCGCGCCATCGTCTGCCAGCCGCGCGTGCTGTTGCTCGACGAGCCGCTGGCCGCGCTCGACGCCAAGCTCCGTCACGCGATGCAGATCGAGCTCAAACATCTGCAGCGCAAAGTCGGCATCACTTTTGTCTTCGTCACCCACGACCAGGAAGAGGCCCTAACGATGTCCGACCGCATCGCGGTCATCAACCTCGGGCGCATCGAACAGCTGGGCGATTCTTCGGAGATCTATCATTCGCCGCGGACAACTTTCGTCGCCAATTTCATCGGCCAGGCCAACATCCTCGAATCAACGCCCGTGGCGGTGCTGGCCGATCAGGCGCGGGTGCGATTGAACGACGCGATCGAGCTCACCGTGAATACCACGAGTATTCCGCCGGATTCCAAGAACGCGCTCATCTCGATCCGGCCGGAAAAAATTCATCTCCAGAAAACCAATCCCGGCGGGGAAAATGTTTTCGAGGCGCGGGTGAGCGAAGAGCTTTTCAAAGGCGCGGTCGACCAGTTGATCCTGACCACCGATTCCGGCCTCGAGTTGACGGCCATGGTGGCGAACGAGTGCGCGACGGAGGAAGCCTTCCATCTGGGCGACAAAGTTTATTGCTATCTGCACCCGAGCGACATCGTGGTCGTGCAGGGCGAGTCCGGTTAGGCCGGGATAAATTCGCGATTTGCGTTCCGCGCGAACGCGGTCATAATGGGCTCTCAAGATCGCGGGGTGGAGCAGTCTGGTAGCTCGTCAGGCTCATAACCTGAAGGCCGCGGGTTCAAATCCCGCCCCCGCAACCACTTCGTTCCACTCGGACGATTTTTGCCATCGAAACGCCGGTCCTCCTCTTCTGTCATCCTGAGCCGCGCAGACGGCGAAGGACCTCGCAGTCGAAGTCCGCGGCTGCTCGCCAGAGAAGACGTCTATTGCAATTGCGAGGTCCATCGCCGCGCTTCGCCGGCTCAGGATGACAAGTGAGGAGGGGGCATCTCGGCCGTCCGGCGCTCGAACCGGTGGCACGGCGACCAATGCGGTTGCGTTTGAATGAGCGCGGCGTTGTCTCTTTCGTGCCGACGAAACCATCCACCCATATTCTCGTCGGCACGGCCAGTTGGTCGGACCCGGGTTTCGTCGAACGCTGGTATCCGCCGAAGTTGCCCGCCGGCGAGCGCCTCCCTTGGTACGCGCAGCACTTCGACATGGTCGAAGTGAACTCGACCTTCTACGCCGTGCCGGAGCGAAGAATGGTCGAACGCTGGAACCAGGCGACGCCGGACGATTTTGTTTTTAACGTCAAGCTGCACCGCTTGCTCTCGCGCCATGCCGCGACTTTGAAATCGCTCCCGCCGGCCGTGCAGCGCAGCGCAGCCGCCGATGCGAAAGGGAAGGTCGAGCTGACTCCGAAACTGGAGCACGCCCTTCTCGATCAAATCGAGGCCGCGATCGAGCCGCTCCGGGCGGCGAAAAAATTCGGCGCTTTTCTGCTCCAGCTTTCGCCGGCATTTTCCCCACGGAAACACGAGCTGGCGGAGCTGGACGAGCTGCTCGCCCGCCTGGCGCCGTTAGGCGTGGTGGTGGAATTGCGCAATCGGAATTGGACCGAAGGCGAGCAACTCGACGCGACGCTCGATTTTTTCCGGCGCCACCAGACCGCGCTCGCGCTGGTCGACGCGCCTAACGAAGCCCACTTCACCATCATGCCGAGCGAGCTCAACGAGGTGACCAATCCGCGCCGCGCCTATCTGCGCCTGCACGGTCGCAACGCCGAAGCTTACCTGCGCGGCAAGACGGTGGCGGAGCGATTTTATTACGACTACAGCGACGAGGAGATCGCGGAAGTGGCGGAACGGGCGCAAGAAGCTGGCGGCCAAGGCGGAGACGGTGCAGGTCGTTTTCAATAACAACGCGCTCGATTTCGCGCCGCATGCCGCCCTCCGGCTGCGCGCGGCGCTGGGGCAGATCGCGAAGGGCCCGGCGCGCCAGCCGGATCTTTTTGGTTAACTGTGGCGGCGCGGGGAGGCACCGCGGCGGGGCAGGCGAGGGGAGGGCGACTGAATTTTTCGTCCCGGCGGCACGGGAGTTGCATCATGGGAACGGAGTTGCGGGCTGTCGTCCTAACGAGGGCGGCCGGCAACACACTGAGCAAATCTATGAAACTCTTCACCGTCATCGCTTCCAGCCTTCTCCTCTGTTCGTGCGCCGATATGGTCGTCACGAAGACCTATACCTCGAGCACCACGAGCCAGACCGAAGTGGACGCCAAGGATTTTGGTTCCAAGGAAACGGTCCGCTACACGACCAATTGCGGCGTCGGCGCGACCAATCCCGAAGCGATTTACATCCGGCCTTTCTGCATCGACCGCGCCATTGTGCATGGCGACGTGGCCACGACTCCGGGCGAACTCCCGATTCGCGTCTCGCTCATCCCGCACCAGTTCGCGGGCGATTTGAAGGAAGAACTGAGCAAGCTCGCTCCCGCCCGCATCCTGACCGATGACGAAATGCCGAGGACCGGCTGGCTGGTGGAAGGACAATTTGATCTCATCGATGGCGGCAGCCCGGTCGGCCGGTTTTTCCAAGGTCAATTCGGAGCGGGCCGCTCGTTTCTCGCGCTGCACGTGAAAGTGACGGACGTGGACACCCATCAGGTGATCTATGAATTCGACATGGCCGGCGGCAGCCGATTCCAGGGCAAGCTGGGCACGGTTCGCGCCAGCGGGCTGGGCAAGGCGACGCCATTCGATCTGCGCAATGCGGCCGAGCGCGTCATGCTCGTCCTCAGCCCCGATCCGCACCGCTTCGGCGCGCGCTCCTCGGTCACGCTGCGCTAATTTACTCTTCGGCAGGAGACGGGTGTAGGGCGCGCGATTTTGGCCGCCCGGGGGTTGGCCTCGCGACGCTTTCCCCCGGCGGCCAAGATAGCGCGCCCTACACCGTTCCTGCGCGAGAAATCCTTTGGTTACGAATGAAGCGTTCCGGAGATTCGTCGCGCGGGTCGTTAGGCAAACGCGGACGGATTGCGGGTTGCCAAGCGAGGGTCTCCAGTTACCGTGCAGCGGTTTCGACCGCTGACGTAATGAAAGACCTTCGCAAAACACTCTGCCTGCTGCTCGTTTCGGCTTGTTCCCTCGGGGCCTCGGCGCCGGCTCCGGGCCGCTGACGCCATGATCACGGTCGACGCCAAGACCGGATTCGTGATCGAGAAAGTCCAGTCCGACAAGAAGCGCCAGGTCGGCAGCCTGACCAAGATCGCGACCGCCATGGTCGTGCTCGATTGGTCGACCAAACAAGGCGGCGATCTCGCCCAGGTCGCGACCATTCCGCCGGCCGCGCTTGCCGAAGGCGGCGAAAACAACGTCGGCTTTCAGCCGGGCGACACGATCACTTTGCGCGACCTGCTCTACGCGGCGCTGGTCCAGTCCGACAACGTCGCGGCTTACACTCTGGCCGACCACGTCGGCCGCGCGCTCGAGGCGCAATTGCCGCCGAGCGGCGGAGCCGCGCGGGGGACGCCGGTCGATTATTTTGTCCTGCAAATGAACGCCCTGGCGAAGCATCTCGGGATGGAGCGGACGCGCTTCCTCAACCCGAGCGGGATCGACGGGAAGGAAAAGCCCTACTCGACCGCGGCCGACATGGCCCGCCTCACGAGATACGCGATGAACAGTGCCGGCTTCCGTTTTTATGTCTCGCAAAAAGAGCGCGAGATCGAGTTTGGCCGCGGGCCGGAGCGGATGCGTTACCTCTTGCGGAACACGAACGAATTGCTCGGTCGCGACGCGATCGACGGCGTGAAAACCGGCCGCACCGCGCTCGCGGGCGACTGCCTGGTGATCTCGGCCGCGCGGCCTTCCGAAGTGGTGCCACAGGGCACGACCACGCTGATCACGCCGCGGCGTCTGATCGTGGTTGTTCTTGGAAGCAGCGATCGCTTTGGCGAAGGCGCGGCGCTGCTTGCGCCGCGGCTGGTCGGCCTACGACCAGTGGGCCGCCGCCGGACGTCCGATGGACAAGGGCCAGGTATTGGGTGGACCGAGCGAGTAAATGAAACAGCGAGTCGGTGTTCTCACCAGCGGGGGAGATTGCCCGGGCCTGAACGCGGTCCTGCGCGGGGTCGTGCTGGCCTCAGAAAAATTGGGCTGGGAAGTGGTCGGGTTTAAGGACGGCTTCGAAGGGCTCCTCCCGCCCGGCCAATACATCATCCTCGATCGCGCCCGGACGGACGGCATCATGTCGTTAGGCGGAACGATCATCGGGACGACAAACAAGGGCCATTTCATCGCCAAGGTCGGCGCCGGCAATCGCGCGGTGGTCGCGGCCGAAGTGATCGAGAAAGCGCGCGAGGTCCTCGACCGGCTGAACGTCAAGGCGTTGATCATCGTCGGCGGCGACGGCTCGATGACGACCGCCCTCCAGCTCCAGGAAGGCGGCATCAATTGCATCGGCGTTCCGAAGACGATCGACAACGATCTCGAAGCCACCGCGATGACTTTCGGATTCGATTCCGCGGTGGCCTCGGTGGCCGACGCGCTCGATCGCCTGCACACGACCGCGAGCAGCCACAAACGCATCATGGTGCTCGAAGTGATGGGGCGGCATGCCGGCTGGATCGCGCTCCATGGCGGCATCGCGGGCGGCGCGGACGCGATTCTGATTCCGGAAATTCCCTTCGATTACGAAAAGCTGGCCGATTTCATCAAGCGTCGCGAAGCGGCCGGGGTCGTTGAGCTCGATGGTGGTGGTGGCGGAAGGCGCTCAGGCCAAGGATGGGCAACAAATGCTGCATCAGACCGAGACGGGCGAATACCGTTTCGGCGGGATGGGCGATGTGGTCGCGCATGAATTGGCGGCGCGCACCGGCAAGGAGACGCGCTGCTGCGTGCTCGGTCATCTCCAGCGCGGCGGCGCGCCGACGACGCTCGATCGCATTCTCGGGACGCGCTTTGGGGTAAAGGCGGTGCAGCTGGCGAACGAAGGGCATTTTGGCTCGATGGTGAGCTACCAAAACTACCAGGTGCAGCACGTGCCGATCGCGGATGCGGTCAACCGGCTGCGGCTGGTCCAGCCCTCCAGCCAGATGGTGGAGACGGCGCGCGACGTCGAGATTTCGTTCGGGGATTAATGTAGACGCTCTGCTCTGCGAAGTCGTCTTTGGCACGATGGCTCGCGCAGGGTCGCCTCGCGCTTCGCAGAGCGAAGCGGCTAAGCGCCGCGACCTGCTCGACCGTCAGCTCGTCGAGTCGCCTAACGACGAGGTCGGCCGAGAGCAATTGCTCGAGCGGGTGCGTCGTGGCGACGGCCACGACTTTCATGCCGGCGGCGTGCGCCGCCTCGATCCCGACGTGCGCGTCTTCGAAGACGACGGAGCGCGCCGGGGGCATGCCGAGTCGCTCCGCGGCTTTGGCGAAAACTTCGGGATTCGGTTTCCCGTGCACCACGTCCTCGGCCGAGATGATCTCCAGAAACGCTTTCTCCAGCCCGATGCGATGCAGGACCGCGTCGATATTCTCGCGGTGGGTCGAGGAAGCGACCGCGCAGGGGATGCCGGCTTCCTGCAGTCGCTGGAGCCATTCCTCCACGCCCGCCAGCGGGGCGATGTCGCTCTGCCCGACGAGCTCGCGATAGAGAGCTTCTTTCCGGTTCGTGAGGCGCGCGATCTCGGCCGGCTCGCTCGCCCACTGGTGGATCTCCTCGATGATCCGCGCGCTTTTCATTCCGAAGCCGCGAATGAAACTGTCCGGACCGAGCGTCTGCCCGAGTTCGGCCGCGAGCAGTTGCCAGCTCCGGGCATGCAGTTTGCCGGAGTCGATGATGACGCCGTCCCAGTCGAAAATTGCGCCGAAAGGCGCCAGGGCGCGCGAAGTCACTCCAGCCGCTGCAGCGCGGGCAGTCCGTAATTTTTCTGCAGCGCGTCCGCTTCGGCCGCGACCTGCGCGGCGTCGAGTTCGAGCTGCTTCGGATCGTCCACCGTCTGGATGACGTTGAAACCATTCAGCGGCGTCTTCACCGCCTCGGCCAGGTCGGCTAACGAGTGGATCTCTTTGTCGTTCACTTTCTTCACCACGAGGTAGCTGAAGTCGTCGTAACCGATCGTGCTGTTGGCCGGAAGAACCTGGCTGAGGATGACGACGCGGCGTTTGCCTTCCGGGAAAAGCTCGGACTGAAACTTGTCGAGATAAACGAAATCCTGCGGCGCGTCTTTCTCCCAGTTGTTGCCCCATTCCTTGAGATACTGCCGGGTCAGCTCCTGGAAAATCAGCCCGCCGAGCACGTAGTAGGAGGGCGGATCGTCGATGTTGTAGGGCGGGATGACGTAATCCTCTTCCGCGCGATGCTCCAGTTTCACATTCAGGGTGAGCGGCTTTCCACTCCGCATGACATGGAGCGCGACCGAGTCGCCGACGTAGGCCTTGGCGGTCAGCAGATTGCTGAAGCCGAGTTTGCCGTAGAGCGAATCGACATAGTTGCCGTTTTGATCGATGTCGTGATCCTCGACCGCGGTCACGATGTCGCCCGGTTGCAGCCCGGCCTTGGCCGCGGGCAAACCAGGCTCCACGCTCGTGATATAAACGCCGCCGGCCTTGCCGTTTTCGCCGGCGTAGGCGCGCAGTTGCGGGTCGCGCGTCGGGAAGAAGGAAATGCCTAACGACGGAAAGCCCTGGTATTTCTCGCCCGCCGCATCTTTCAGGAAGTGGGCGATGATCGGCGCCGGGATGGCGTCGAGCACCTGCGAGCGCGGATCGTAGCGCAGGAGGAGCGCGGCCAGCTTGTTGTTTTTGACCAGCGGCACGGTGTAGCTGTTGTCGCGATACTGCATCGGGATGCTGAGCCGGTAAGTGAGGAAGTCGGCCACGTCGGCCGGGTAACGCGTGATCCCGATCGTGGTCACGATGCCCTCGGTCACGACGAGCGCGCCGGTCGCTTCCAGCTGCCAGGCGGCGAGGCGATCGCCGACCACGGTGTCGAGCGCGAGCTCGAGCGGTTGCAGGCCTTTGAGGAAAGTTCTTATCGCTCGGCTCGATCAGGGCGAGGTTCGCTTCGTAATCGATCACGACCACGGTGGCGGCGGTTTTTTCGCCCGATTCCGCCCGCTCCAGCTCGACGTAATTCTGGTTCGCCACCAGGTCGGCCGTGACCAGGACGCGGTCGTTAGGCAAGACCGCCCCGAGCGCGCGCTTCGAGAACGGCGCCTTCTTTTGCCACGGTCGAAAGTAATCGTAGGGCTGGCCGGTGACGTTGACCCGGACTAACGAGACCTCCTTGGCCTGGACCGCCGCCTGCGTGCTGGAGGGCAATTTTTTCACCGAGACCGGCGCCTTCTTCGCCTCCGCCAGCGGAGCGAATGCGAGGAGCGCGACGATTAAGAAAATGGTCGAGCGCATGATCAAATGTTGTCCTTCACGGCGACGGCGGGTTTGGCCGGCATCTGTTCGTCGAGATTTTGTTCCTCCAAGACGTTGTAGCGGGTCTTGATCCGTTCGCGCGCTGCTTCCACCTGTTTCGGATCGAGCACGAGCGGGGGACCGTCGCCGACCATCTTCACGACGAAGCGGTCGGCCGGTTGCTCAAAGGCGCGGGCCAGATCCTGCAGCGTGCCGATCTTCTTGCCGTTGATCTCGTCCACGATGCTGGAGCGATACGGCATCAGGTAGGAGTTGATCGGGTCGGGCAGGATGTTGGTCAGGATGATGACCTCGGGATGCTGGAGGTAGAGCTGGTCGTTGACGAAGAAGTCGAAGAAATGCCGCACCCGCAGGTCGGTGATGCGATAGGCCTGGAGCAGATCGAGCGACATCGGCTGAAAGAGCAGCCCGCCATAAACGACATAGCGCGGGCGCACGTCGTAGCTGTGGCTCTGCATGAAGTAGGGCCAGACCGAGCCTAACGTCACGTCGACGCTCATCGGCTGCTTGTTGCGCAGGAGATCGAGCTTCACCGTGTCGCCCTTGAATTTCCGCTCGACCACTTCCGGCATCTGCACGCGCTCGCCTTCGAATTCGACGAAGGCATCGCTCGCGATCGGGTGGCCGTCGACCGCGAGCAGGACGTCGCCCTGTTGCAGCAGCTTCCCGCACGGGCCGGCTTCGATCACGGTGCCGACGAGGATGCCGCGATCGTCATCCTCCAAGCCGAGAAAATGGCGCTGCGCCGGGTTTTGCAGCTTTGAGTAAGTGATCCCGAGATCGACATAGCGATCGTAACGCCCGTCCTCGATGTCCTTGAGGAAACGGCGAATCACCGGGGTCGGGATCATGTAGGCGACGCCTTGCGCGATGTCGCCGCTGTAGCCCTGGAAAGCGACGCCGACCACCTTCGCGTTCTGCAAGACGGGCCCGCCGCTGTTGCCGGGGTTGATCTGCGCGCTGATCTGGATCGCGAGATGCGAATCGATCGCGGAGTGGGTGTAGAGATTGAAGTCGATCCGCGAGACGATGCCGGTCGTGACCGACATGCGTTCGCCGCCGATCGGGTAGCCGTAAGCGGAGACGGTCGATTCGAGCGCAGGGATGGCGCCGAAAGCGAGCGGCTTCATGTTTTTCCAGAAATTCGGCGACGCCACCTGGAGAAGCGCGAGATCGCAATCGTGCGCCACGAATTGCACCGTGGCGGGATATTTATTCGGATCGCCCTCGCGCTCGACCGTGAGGTAGCGGCTGTTGGAAACGACGTGGGCGTTGGTCAGGATGCGCTGGCCATCGATGACAAACCCGGCGCCGACCCCGCGCCCGATCGAGCCGGAATTCCACGGCGCGCGATAATCGGGCTCCACCTCGGTGGAAGTGATCCGGACGAGGCTGTTTTTGACCTGGCCGTTGGGCTGGGCCTGCGCCGCGGCGACGAGGAAGAGCGCGAGCGCGCAGATGAGAAAACGAAATTGGTGCATCAGGAAAAGAGCGGGAAGATCAATCGGAAGGGTGCGGCTGTAAACGGCAATCGAAGCGTTAGATGGCTGGAGCCGGAAAACGTTCAGACGATGTCGAAGCAGGAGTGACGCCAGCGGGTGTGCTCAGACGCCGGCGCGCTCGAGGATCTGCGCGCAGACCTTTTCCGCCTCGAAAGTCTCGCAGGCGACGGCGCGCGCGGCGCGGCTGTGCTTTTTGTAGTCGGCGTTGATCTCGCGCACGGCCTCGGCGATTTCGCCCAGCTTCCGAAAACCAAAAAGCCCGCCGCTGTTTCCGTAATGATCGGTGAACCCGGTCTCCTGCGTGATGACCGGCCGCCCGGCCGCGAGGTAGCAGGCGCTGCGGTCGCTGAACCAGCCGGTGTGCAGCCGCACGTATTGGTCTTTCGCGACGGTGAACTCGCCTTTCGAGCGCCGGATGTAATCGCGATAGCTCCAGTAATCGACGCTCATCTCGTGCGGACGGCGGAAACGCCAGTCGTTCTGGAGAAATTTGCGGCGCGTTTTTTCGTCCTTGATGTCGGTCGCGAGCTCGAACGGTTCGCCGGATTTTTTCGGGGCGGCGACGAAGCGGAGGAATTCTCGCGATTTGCTCCAGAGATATTTCTCGCCGCGCCACTCGATGTCTTTCAGGCCGCTGGTGGACCAGTTGGCGATGGAGGTGAAGACGGCGGTGCGGGCCGGGGCGCGCACGGTTTTCCAAAGATCGGTCACGACCGGCTGGCGGGTGGGGAGCCACTTCAATTTGTGCAACGGCACGGGGAACCGGCTGGTGCCGACGTTCTCGCCGAAGGTGAAGAGGGCGCGATGCTGGCCGAGATACTCGATCGTGGAGCGGGTCTTTTTGTCGACCTTGATCTGCTCCACGCCGGGGTCGCTCTCGATGTAGAGGATGGCGTCGCTCCGGCGCAGGTCGTCGTTGAATTCCTGGGTGCCGCAGATGTTGAGAATGGCGTCGGCCTCGAGGTAGAGCTGCTGGATTTTCGTGAGGCGAAGACCGGCGGTGGGGTTGCCGGGGAGGTAGCGGGCGCAAAAGGCCCAGCGATTTTCGAAGCCGAATTCGTTCGCGAGCTGGGCCAGGATGGTGGCGGCGTAGGTGAAGTCGTTGTTGGTGTCGAAGGTCTGGGGGTTGTAGGGAATGCGGGCGGAATCTTCGATGTAGTAGACGTCGTGCCCGAGGCGCTGCAGGCCGACGATGTAATGGATGTGCTGCCAGATGACGCCCGCGATCGGCATCCCGCCCATGAAGCCCATGACGACGATCTTTCTTGCGTTTCATGAGGCGGTAGCGTCGGGGGAGGGGAAAACGTCGAACGTTGAACGTCCAACGTCCAACGTCCAACGAAAGGCAGGCGAAACGCCGCTTCGGCCTCTTCCTTTGGACGTTGAACGTTCAACGTTGGACGTTGGACGTTTCCGAAAAAAGGTCTTCATCAGGAAACGGTAAGTTCCTTCACCACCACGGCCGGATTCCCAGCCACCACCGTGTTAGGCGCCACGCTCTTCGAAACCACCGAGCCCGCGGCCACGACCGAGTTCTCGCCGATCGTCACGCCTTTGAGAATGACGGCATTCATCCCGATCCAGACATTGTCGGCGATGCGGACGGGCGCGGTGCGGATGGGCGGACGCGGCGGGCGGTCCTTGTAGTAGGGCGCGAGGGCAAGCGCGTCCTGGTGACGCTGGGCCGGATCGATCGGATGGAAATCGGAGTCGGCGATCCCGACATTCCAGGAGATGAGGCAGTAGCTGCCGATCTCGATCAATTCCTCGGCCATGACGAGGGCGCCGTTCATCAAAGTGAAATCGCCGACGGTGCAGCGGCCCTTTTTTCCGATCGCGAATGAACACCCGGCGTAACAGGAGACGTAGTCGCCAAGCTTGACCGCGTCTTCGCGCTCGCCGCGCATGAAGCGAAAGATCTGCGCGGTCTCGCAATAAAATCCGGCGCCGAAATGAACGTTAGGCGGAATGGGCTCGGCCCACCAATCGGACTCGACGCGGCGCTCACTGTTGACGTTGCTCATTGGGTTGGATAGTTGCCGGCGGTGTAGAGTTTCGCATACGCGCCGCCGCGCGCCACGAGTTCAGGGCCGCGTCCGCTCTCGACGATCCGGCCGTGCTCGAGGACGACGATCTGGTCGACGTTGTGAATGGTGGCGAGGCGATGGGTGACGATGAGTGTGGTGCGGCCGTGCATCAGGTCCTTGATCGTTTCCATGATCGCGGCCTCGGTCGTTGGGTCGAGCGCGGAGGTCGGTTCGTCGAGGAGGAGGATGGGCGCGTCCTTGAGAAAGGCGCGCGCGATGCCGATGCGCTGGCGCTGCCCGACGCTGAGATGCCCGCCGCGCTCGCCCACCGCGCTGTCGTATCCGTTAGGCAAACGCGAAATGAAATCGTCCGCCTGTGCGCGGCGGGCGGCTTCACGAATCTCCGCATCGGTCGCGTTCGGGCGGCCGTAGGCGATGTTTTCGCGGATGGTGGTGGAAAACAGGAGCGTGTCCTGGAGGACAATCGCGATCTGTGCGCGGAGCGATTTCTTGGTGATCTGCGCTAACGTCGCGGCCATCGAGCGAAACGACGCCCGCGCTCGGATCGTAGAAACGCGGGACGAGACTGAGCAGCGTGCTCTTGCCCGCGCCCGTCCCGCCGACGAGGGCGACGATCTGGTTAGGCGAAATCTGGAGGTTGATCCCGTCGAGCACCGGATTTTTCTCGTCGTAGGCGAAGCGCACTTCATCGAAACCGATCGCCGCCCGGGTTCCCGTGATCGCAGTCGCACTGGGCGAATCGCGCACGTCGTCTTCGCGATCGAGGACCTCGAAGCAGCGCTTCGCGCCAGCGGTCGCGCCTTCCATCGCCCACGCCGTGTAGGTGAGCGCCTCCAGCGGTTGATAAAGCATGAGGAGGTAGGCGCTGAAAACCAGGAGCGAGCCGAGGGTGAGCGTGCCGGCGAGGACATGCAGCGTCCCGAGGTAATACATCGCGGCGGTGCCGATCACCATCAGCGTGCTGATGACGAGCGCGCTTTTCACATTCGTTAGGGTGAGCCGCAGGTTGGCCTGCAGACTTTGCTGCGCGCGCTGGTGAAATTGCGAGACCTCGAAATCTTCGCGGCCGAAGGCGTGCACCATCCGGACCGCGCTCAAGCCTTCCTGCGCCTGGGCCAGGACCGCGCTCTCCTGTTCCTGGATGTAGGTCGATTCCGTCCGGATCCGATGGGCGAAGAAATAGATCGCGCCGACGATAAGGGGAACGATGCCTAACGAGAGCAACGTCAGCTGCCAATCGAGCTGCAGCATGATGAGAAAGGTGCCGATGAGGGTGATGACCGAGCCGAAAATATTGGTGAAGCCCTTGTTGTAGATCGTCTGGATGGCCTGCGAATCGTAGGCGACGCGAAAGCTCGAATCGGCCGAACGGCGCGCGTCGTGATATTTGAGCGAGAGCGATTGCAGGTAGGCGTAGAGATCGGTCCGCAGCTTGAGCAGCGCCTGGAGCCCGATCTTCACGAAGATGTAGTTCGTGAGCAGATTGATGATTCCCCACACGACCTGCAGCCCGATGAGCGCGAGGCAGAGGAGGGGAATGTAGCTGCGCCAATCGGCGTGCTCGGCGCGGAAGGCGGAATCCGCCGGCAGGATCTGGTCGACGATGAATTTGAACGGCCAGGGCTTGAGCAGATTCACCCCGATCCCGACGAGCGAGAGGAGAAGGCCCGCGATCGTCGGCCCGAGAAAGGGCCGGTAATAGCGGAGCACGCGACGATAGATCATGGAGAAATTAAAATTGCGGAAAGCGAGATTGCGATTGAACTAGCGGCGCGCCATCAAGGCGGCCCGAGGCTAATTCTGAAATCTAAAATCTGAAATCGAAATCTCCGCATGCATCACTTACTTGAAATCTGGTTTGGCTGGGTCCTGCACGGCGGATACTGGGGCATCATCCTCCTCATGGCGATGGAGAGTTCGATCTTTCCCGTCCCGAGCGAGGTCGTGATTCCGCCGGCCGCCTTTCTCGCCGCGCAGGGACATCTCAGTTTCACCGGCGTGATCCTGGCCGGCACGGTGGGTTCTTATCTTGGGTCGGCCATCACCTATTGGATCTCGCTCTGGGTCGGTCGGCCTGTCGTGCAACGCTTCGGCAAATATTTTTTCATTCCGCCCGAGAAACTGGAGCGGGCCGAAGTCTGGCTGCAGCGCTACGAGGCCGGCGGCGTCTTCTTCGCCCGGCTGCTCCCGGTGATTCGGCACCTCATTTCCATCCCGGCGGGCATCGTGCGGATGAACTTCTGGGTCTTCAGCGCGGTCACGATCGCCGGCTCGGCGATCTGGTGCACGGTGCTGGCTTACCTCGGGCACAAGGCATTTGTGGCGCAGCCGGATCTGCTTTCGAACCCCGACGCCATGATTCACTTCATCAAGGCGCAGTCCTTCTGGATTGTGCTTTTTGTGGCGATTCTGGCAGTTCTATACATCCTGATGTTGCGTCTGTCCGCAAAGCGGGCCGCCAAGTAGGCTGCGAGAACACTCCGTCTGTTCGTTTTCGTTACACAAGTGTCACGCGGTGGGCGCTGCGGACACCTCGGCGCCCACTATTTTTGAACGTTTCCGAGGGAGAGCCCTCTATAGCGATATCATGGCACCGATCCTGCTCAATTATGACCAGCCTCATATGAAAAAGAATACGCAAATCCTCAAGACCCGTAAGCCCCTTTCACTCGGTGACCTCATCCTCGCGGTGAGCTCCTGCACCAAGAACACCAAAGAAACGGTCGCCGCCGTCGCCGACCTGCTTGGCAGCGGCCAGGTCCGCGTGCAGAGCAACGGTCGCTTTAATCGCGCCCGGGTTTGCTAAAATAAATTTCGTCCAGTCGACTTGATCCGTCGCCCTTGCGGTTTTGCCGCCTGGGCGACGTTTCTTTTTCCAGGAATGGCTTTGCCGCCGTCGCGCGGCTTTCTATCTTGGCCCGGTGATTGAAAGATATTCCCGCGCCCCGATGCGCGAGCTCTGGTCGGAGCAGCGCAAATTCGAGATCTGGCTCGAGATCGAAACCCTCGCCTGCGAGGCCATGGCGGATCTCGGGCAAATCCCCAAGGCCGATGCCGAGGCGATTCGACAGCGCGCCAAGTTTTCGATTTCCGAGATCAACGAGATCGAGAAACGGACCAACCACGACGTCATCGCGTTTCTCGAAAATGTCGCGACCTCCGTCGGGCCGGCGTCGCGCTGGATTCACCAGGGGCTGACCTCCTCGGATATTCTCGACACGACGCTCGCGGTCCAGCTCGTCGCGGCGGGGAAAATCCTGCTCGACGATCTGCGCGACCTGCGCCGCGTCGTGGCCGAGCAGGCCCGGCGCTACAAGACGACGCCGATGATCGGCCGCAGCCACGGCATCCACGCCGAGCCGATCACCTTCGGCCTCAAGCTCGCGCTCATGTTCGACGAGTTTGGCCGCGCCGAGGAACGGCTCACGCAAACGCTCGAGCGGGTCGCGCGTCGGCAAGCTGAGCGGCGCGGTCGGCACGCACGCGCATCTCGATCCGCGAATCGAGCGCCATGTTTGCGAAAAGCTCGGGCTGCAAGCGGCGAAACTTTCCACCCAGATCATCCAGCGCGATCGGCACGCGGAATTTTCCACCACGCTCGCGCTCATCGCCTCGAGCATCGATCGCTGGGCAACCGAACTCCGCCACCTGCAACGGACCGAGGTTCTGGAAGTGGAGGAATTTTTCAGCGCCGGCCAGAAAGGCAGCTCCGCCATGCCGCACAAGCGCAACCCGATCACGGCCGAGCGCCTGAGCGGCCTCGCCCGCGTCGTTAGGGGGAACGCCATCGTCGCGCTCGAGAACGTCGCGCTCTGGCACGAACGCGACATCAGCCACTCCAGCGCCGAGCGCATCATCCTGCCCGATTCCTGCACCCTGCTCGACTACATGCTGGTGAAGCTGCGCGACCTGATCGAGAAGCTGCACGTTTACCCCGAGAACATGGAACGCAATCTCGGCCTAACGAAAGGCCTTTACTTCAGCCAGTCCATCCTCCTCGCCCTCACCCGGGCCGGCGCCAATCGCCAGACCGCCTACGAAGCCGTGCAGCGGGCCGCGATGAAAACCTGGCAGGGCGACAAGCCCTTTGCGGAGAACGCCAAGGCGGAGCCGGAAATCACCGCCCTGGTTCCGCCTAACGAGATCGACAAGCTCTGCTCGCTCGAGGTGCATTTCCAGCACGTCGACGAAACGTTCCGCAACCTGGGCCTCTAATCACGCGCCCTTTCCGGCGATGGCCCGCGTCATCGCAGTTGCGCGGCGCGGGGTGCGCCCGCAATATCTCCGAGCCGATGCCGAAACCGTTCTACCTCACCACCGCGATCGATTACACCAACGGCGCGCCGCATATCGGCCACGCCTACGAGAAGGTGCTGGCCGATGTCATCGCGCGTTTTCACCGGCTGAAAGGCGAGGAGGTTTTCTTTCTCACCGGAGTCGACCAGCACGGCCAGAAGGTGCAGCAATCGGCCGAGAAAGCCGGCATCCCGCCGCAGCAATTCGTCGACGGGATCACGGCAAAATTCCTCGCGCTCTGGGAAAAACTGGACGTCCGCTACGACGTCTGGGCGGCCACGACCGATCCGCTGCACAAGAAATGCGTGCAGGGAATGCTGCAGCGTCTCTACGACGAAAAGCAGATCTACAAGGACCAGCAGGACGGCTACTACAGCATCCGCCAGGAACAATTCCTGACCGACAAAGAGCGCGGCCCCGACGGCGAATTCGGCCCCGAGTGGGGCGAGGTCGAGCATCGCGTGGAAGAGAACTACTACTTCCGGCTCGCCCAGCACAAAGACTGGCTCCTCGGTTATCTCCGTTCCCATCCCGATTGCGTCACCCCCGATTTCCGCCAGACCGAGCTCATCAACGCGGTCGAGAAACTCAGCGGCGACCTCTGCATCTCGCGACCCAAGTCCCGGCTGAGCTGGGGGATCGAGCTGCCGTTCGATTCCGACTTTGTGAACTTCGTCTGGTTCGACGCCCTCACGAACTACATCAGCTTCATCGGCTACGACCCGTCGCAAAAAGATTTTGCGGACTCAGCCTGCCGACTTTCAGGAGAAGTGGCCGGCCCTGCACATCATCGGCAAAGACATCCTCATTCCCGCGCACGGCATCTACTGGCCGATCATGCTCCACGCCCTCGGTTTCCCGGACGAGCAGATGCCGAAGTTCCTCGTCCACGGCTGGTGGAACAGCGCCGGAACGAAGATGAGCAAGTCGTTAGGCAACGTCGTCGACCCGGACGAGCTGGCCGACAAATACGGCGCGGAAGCGCTCCGCTATTACCTGATGAGCGACATCGCGACCGGGAAGGACTCCGACTTCTCCGAGGAACGTCTTGTGAGCCGCTTCAATGCCGAGCTGGCCAATTCGTTGGGCAATCTGCTGAACCGCACGCTCAGCATGACGCAGCGTTATCGGCAGGGCACTTTGTCGGAACGAGGCCCGGGAACGATACCGCTGTTCTCGGCTTATCAGGCCGAGATGGAGTCATCGCCCCACGCCGCCCTCGAGCGGGTGAACGGTTACATCACCGGGTGGAATCAGGAAATCAGACGTGCAGAAACCATGGTCCCTGGCGAAGGATGAATCCAAGGGGAAAGAGCTCGACGCAGTTCTCTATCGGTCTGGCCGAAGGACTCCGCATCATCGCCATCCTCATCTCCCCGGTCCTGCCAAAAGCGGCGCACGGCATTTTCGATCAGCTCAACTGGAAGCTCGAGCTGAGCGGCGACGAGAAACGCTTTTCGTTAGCCGAGGCGGAATGGGGACAGCTCCCCGATGGCCACGTCGTGGGCCAGCCGACCCCGCTCTTCCCCCGCATCGAATCCGCCTAGGGGACGAGGAAGATTTTCCCGGTCGTCTCATCGACCAGCATGGAGCCGCGACGATAGCCGCGGACGTCGATCGCGCCTTTGCCGGTCGGCAGCGGGGCCGGGTGAATTCCCCACGCGATATGGGCTGACGATGAATCCGGGTTTGTCCGGCACGCGCACGCCTTTCTCCGGCGTGGTCGTGAGGTAAAGTTTTTTCACGATCGGTTTGTCGTTTTCCACCACCAGCCGGCCGACGACAGAGTCGCCGATCTGCGCGCTGCTCAAGGTCGGAGCCGGCGCGCCCGCGGCCTCCGCGGCGCGGCCGTCTTTCACGATCTGGCAACGCTCGGGATCGATCTGGAAAACGAAATCCTTCTGCCGGGCGCGCACGGTGAGGGTCTTGCCGCCGAGGTCGACGGCCGAGACGGTGCCGTGGAACTCGACCGACTTTTCTTTTTCCATCTCCAGGTTGAGCGCGTGCCCGAGGCCGGCGGCGAAGAAAAAGAGGAACGCACCGGCGGTGAGGAATTTCATCACCGGAGACGTTTCACGCCCTTGCGCGGCCCGGCAAGCGAAAGCGCACCGGGCGCCGTGCCATGCTGTCGTTAGGCGGCCGGTCCCCGCAGCCGGCGCGCGCCGTAGTAGGAGCCGATCACGACGACGGCCGCGATCGCCTGCGCGGCGAGCGTCTCGACCGTCGGGAAGACCGCAAACCAGAGTCCCATCCACGGCCGAAGGAAGTTTTCGAGCGCGGGAATCGGCGTGGTCGAGATCCAATGGGCGAGCTGCATTTCCTGCGCTTGTTCGCCCACCATGACGAGGAGCACGCCGCCTAGCAGAATGCCGGTGACGATGAGCATCCGGCGATAAGGCATCCGCTTTTGCAGGCCGAAGGTGACGACCGCGACCATGCCCGAGAGGATGAGCCCCACGAGCGCGCCTTCGAGCACGACGCTGTTGCCAAATTTGAGCCGGTAACTTTGCAGGAAGAGCACGACCTCGAAGCCCTCGCGATAGAGCGAGGTGAACCCGAGCAGGATCAGGCCCCAGAGGAGCTTCCGCTGCGAAGAGGAAGCGCCGTCGCCGGCTTCCGCGATGAGGTTTTTCTTCCGGCGATTATGCGCGCGGATCCAGCCGCCCCAATAAATTTTGTGGAAGAACCAGTTCATGATCACGACCAGGACCACGACCGCGAGCAGGCCGGTCGCGGCCTGGAGATCGAGCGCGGGTACGCTCTCGATCAATTGCTGCATGATCCCGATGGCGATGAACCAGGTGATGCCGGTCGCGACAAAACCGAGCCCGGCCCCGACCGCGATCGGGCGGCGATGCACGGCGGTGCGGCCCGTCATGCTGGCGGTGAGCGCGGCGAGGACGAGGATGCATTCCAGCCCTTCGCGAAAAACGAGCACGCCGATGTCGAGGAAAGCCATCGCCGGGCTGGTCGAGGGATGTTCCGGATCGGGCGCGCCATGGGAAGTGACGCCCTGCCAAATGAGAACGCCAAGGACGCAAAGAATCGACGCGAGAATGCCGCTGGTGAGAACCGGACGCAGGAACCGGCGCGCCCCGGAGGTCCGGCCGGGCTGCTCGTTTCCCGGAATGCCGGGGTGCTGGAGACTAACGATATCGGCCGTCGCCGTCATCAATTTCACAGCGCTAGGCTAGAGGCAGCGGGCGCGGCGTCTGCTGCCGGTGGGTTGCGCTTTTTTAGCGATGAATTGCGCCCGGCTGCCGGGGGCGTTGTCATTGCAGGCACTCTTCGTAGGCGGCCGGCTCACCGCGCAGGAAGGCGAGCGCTTCGCCGGCAAAGTGCAACGAACCGGTGATGAGAATCGGCGCGGCGTCGCGCTGCGCTTCCTCCCAGGCTGCGCCGAAGGAATGCATGACCGCGACCGGCGCCTCGGGCACCTGGTTCTGAATCGTTAGGCGCAACTCCTCCGGTGCGAGCGCGCGCGCGCTGCGGATTGCGGGCAGCAACCAGCGGCGCGCAATCGGTGCCAGCGCGCGGCACATTCCGGCGGCGTCTTTTTCTTCCAGGACGGCAAGGATCACGGTCGCTTGTTTCTGGCCGAAGGTTTCCTCCCAGGTCTGCGCGAGGATGCGCGCGCCGGCGGGATTATGGGCGCCGTCGATGATCGCGCGCTCCTCCCAGCGCTGAAAACGCGCCGGCCAGACAACACTCGCGAGGCCGCGCGCGATGGCGTCTTCTTTGACTTCAATCCCGGCGGTGTGAAGCGCGGAAAGGGCGAGGGCGGCATTCTGTTTCTGGTGCGTCCCGCTGAGCGCGACCGGCAGCCGCTCGAACGGTTGCCTAACGAAATCGAGCGGCGCGTCCAATTCTGTGGCGCGCGCCCGGATGACAGTCTCAGCTTCGGGCGGCTGGAGCGCGGAGACGACCGGCACGCCGCGGCTTGATGATTCCCGCCTTCTCCCGCGCGATCTCGGTGAGAGTCGCGCCGAGCCATTTCTGGTGATCGAAATCGATCGGGGTGAGGACGGAGACAATCGGCTGGACGGCATTGGTCGCGTCGAGCCTTCCGCCCATTCCGGTTTCGAG
>CAVUGD010000007.1:0-50041 GCA_963740715.1 uncultured Verrucomicrobiae bacterium
GAATGAGCTCGAAGCCGACGTGGATGTGCGCGTAGGCCACGCCGCCCGGCGGGATGGTGGCGATGTTAGCCGAGAGCTTGGTCGTGCCGACGTTTTTGGCCGACATCCCTTGTTTGTAGTGAATGCCGTTCCAATCCCGGCGCGCGCCGCCGCCGCGGATAGTGAGGATGCCGTCATGATCTTCCACCGCACCCGCGTCGACTTGGTCTTTTTCGTTCTTCATGGCGCCACGAATTTCGCGCCGAGCGCCGAATCACGCCAGTACTTCCGCCCGGTCGCGCAAGATGCGCTCGGCCGCATCACGCTTTTCGCCTAACAATCCCTCGGTTGCGGCCCGGACGGCTTCGAGCAGATCAGTCGCTTCGTGCAGCCGCGCGAAGGAAACGTAGTTCGCGCCCGCCGCAATGAGGCTGTCGGCCTGGGTTAGCACTTCGGCGGTCGCGATGATCTGCGCTTTGGGATTCAACCCGCGCAGCATCCGAACGAGTCGCTCGTTCGTCGTGCCCTTCAAGATCGAATCCGGGATGGTGCAGATGAGCACTTCGGCGTGTTCGATCTCGGCGTGGAGCAAGGTGTCGCGCTGGCTGATGTCGCCGTAGATCACCCGCACCTTGCGCTCGAGCAGTCCTTCCCGCGCCACCGGGCTGAAATCGACCACCGCGGTATGACCGATCAGGTCCGGCGCGTGCCGTTGCATTTCTTCCAGGAGCGAGCTGGCGGTGCGAAAGAAGCCGAGGAAAATAATCCGCGCCTTGGCGTGGCTGTCGCCGCCTTCGGCGTGGGCGTCATCGGAGACGTGGTCGAGATCGCGCAACCCGCGCTTCTTGAACCACGGGATCAGTCCGCGGGAGAGGGTGTTCGATTTCGACATGCCAAAGGTGGAGACGGCCGCGAGGAGGGTGAAGGCGAGCGCCACCATCCCGGTGGTGGCGGGGTGGGCGAGATGTTGGCTCTGGGCGCCGAGCGCGAGGATGACGAGCGAGAATTCGCTCACCTGCCCGAGGTTAATCGCGGGAATGATGCTGGTTCGCAAACCCTGGCGCATGAGATAGAGCGGCGTAAAGGTCGTCACGTAGCGTGTGATCATGACAAACGCGGCGAAGACAAGCGCCCAGCCGATCAGCATGGGCGAGGGGAAGGGGATCTGCATGCCGAGGCCGACGAAGAATAGAGTGAGGAAAAAATCGCGCAGGCTGGTGACCTTGGCCGTGACATCGAGCGCGTAGGGAAAAGTGGAGAGCGCGACGCCGGCGATGAGCGCGCCCATCTCGCGCGAGAGATGGAGCCGTTCGCCGAGTTCGCCGACGAGGAAACACCAGGCCAGCGCGCCGACCTGCACCAGTTCCGGCGAGCGCGCGACGTGCCGGAAAATCGCCGGCAGCACATAACGACTAACGACCAAGCGCAGCGGCGACGAGCAGGACGACGCGCACGAGCGACAAGACGAGGATGCTGGGCGCGAGATTCTCGAGGTTCGGCTGGACGGCGAGGAAAAGAATCGCGGCCAGATCCTGGAGCACGAGCACGCCGAGCGTGATGCGACCGGTTAAAGTATCGAGCTCCTGTTTTTCGTAGAGCACCTTGACGATGATGACCGTGCTGCTGAGCGCGCCCGCGATGCCGAGATAAAGGGCGTCCCATTGGCCGCCGCCGAGGCCGAAACCGCAGAGCCGGAAAAAGAAAACGCCAATGATGGCCCCGGCGCAGATCTGGACGAGCGCGGTCAGGGTGATGGAGCGGCCCGCGCTGACGATTTTTTTCAGATCGATCTCGAGCCCGATCATGAAGAGAAGAAAAATGAGCCCGAGCTCGGCGATGGCCGAGATGCTGTCGGCGGAGGCGATCAGGCCCGACCCGGCCGGGCCGAGGGCAAAGCCCGCGATCAGATAAGCGAGCAGGATGGGCTGGCGGAATTGTTGCGCGACCAGCCCGAGGAGCCAGGCGGCGGCAATACTAAACGTGATGTCGCGAACGAGTTCGTGCATAAAGGAAAAAGGAACGTGCCGAAGAGACGGCCGTTAGCCGCCGCGCAGATTGCGAATTGCTTCCGCGTAATCGGCGACTCTTGAAAATGGAGGTGCCGGCGACCAGGACGTTGGCGCCGTTTTCGATCGAAACGCGGGCCGTCTCAGCGTTAATCCCGCCGTCCACCTCGATGTCGTAATCCAAGCCTAACGAATCGCGCAGCGCGCAGGCGCGCCGCACTTTTCCCATCATCTCGTCCTCAAATTTCTGGCCGCCGAACCCGGGATGGACGGTCATGACGAGGAGCAGGTCGACATAAGGCAAATGGGGCTCGACCGCCTTGAAGGGCATGGCCGGGTTCAGGGTCAGGCCGGCGCGCGCGCCGCCCGCGCGAATCTGGCGAAGGGTCGCGGCGACATCGTGGTTGGCTTCCGGCTCGACGTGGACGGTGATCGAGTTCGCGCCCGCCTTGAGAAAATGCGGGACGTAATGATCGGCCCGCTCGATCATGAGGTGCACATCGAGCGGCAGACTCGTTAGGCCGCGGACCAGTTTCACCATCGCCGGACCAAAAGAAATGTTCTCCACGAACTGTCCGTCCATGATGTCGAGATGGAGCCAGTCGGCGCCGGCCGCGACGACGCGCTCGAGGTCCTCGGCCAGGTGGCCGAAGTCGGCCGCGAGGATGGAAGGAGCGATCAGGATGCGGCGCGCGGTCATGGAAGGGCCAAGATTGAACGTTCAAACTGCAAGGTTCAATCCCGAAAGCTTCCGGGTTTCCACCGGCGGCGGCCAGCTTTCCCTTGACGCGAGGTAGGGCCGTTCCAAGATACCATGGTTTTTCGCCTGCCCGGATGTGCGGCATAGCTTTCGCTTCGGAGGGTCCGCCGGCGTTGACGCAAATCTAAGGTTTTTCACATGTTAAACAGACTTTTCGGATGGTTCTCCAGCGATATCGGGATTGATCTCGGTACCGCCAATACGCTCGTTTACGTCAAGGATCAGGGCATCGTGCTGCGCGAGCCTTCGGTCGTGGCGGTCCAGGCCGGCACTTCCAAAGTGCTGGCGGTGGGCGACGAAGCGAAACGCATGCTCGGCCGCACTCCGGCTAATATCGTTGCCGTCAGGCCGCTCAAGGACGGCGTCATCGCCGACTTCGAAGTGACCGAGGCGATGCTGCGCCATTTCATTACCAAGGTGCACAACAGCCGGGTGCGGGCACGGCCGCGGGTCGTGATCGCGGTGCCTTCCGGCATCACCGAAGTGGAAAAACGCGCCGTCCGCGAATCTGCGACGCATGCGGGTGCGCGTGAAGTTTACCTGATCGAGGAGCCGATGGCGGCCGCGATCGGCGTCGGCCTGCCGGTGCAGGATCCGGCCGGCAACATGATCATCGACATCGGCGGCGGCACGACCGAGGTCGCGCTGATCTCGCTCTCCGGGATCGTTTTCAGCCGCAGCGTGCGGGTGGCGGGCGATGAGCTCGACGAAGCGATCGTGCAATACATGAAGCGCGCCTACAACCTGATGATCGGCGAGCGCACGGCGGAGGAGATCAAAATCAAGATCGGTTCCGCTTACCCGAGCGAAAAAGAAACGAGCGTGGAAGTCAAAGGCCGCGATCTCGTGGCCGGTCTGCCCAAGACCCTTACGATCACTTCGCAGGAAGTGCGGGAAGCTTTGCTCGAGCCGATCTCGACCATCGTCGATTCGGTCCGGATCACGCTGGAGCGTTGCCCGCCGGAATTGTCGGCCGACCTGGTCGATCGCGGGCTGGTGCTGGCCGGTGGCGGCGCGCTCTTGCGCGGCTTCGATCGCCTCCTGAGCGAAGAGACCGGCTTGCCGGTGCACGTGGCGGAAGATCCGTTGAGCGCGGTCGCCGAAGGCACGGGCAAATGTCTGAATGAAATCAAGTTTCTCCGCCAAGTCGCGACCGCCGATCGGCAGTGGCGGCAGTAATGGGATGGCAGATTTTCAAATTGCAGATTGCAGATTGGCCACACGGTGAAATCTGAAGTCGCAAATTTGAAATTCGAATTGGCATGAATCGCAGCAGCATTGTCGCGATTGTTATTTTCGCCGCGGCCCTTCTCGCTCTGCTCAGCATCGGACCGCAGGCGACGCGCAAGATTCAGTCGACATTTTTCCAGGTCATCTCGCCGTTTCTGAAGACCGGCTCGGGCCTGGAACGGCAGATCACCTCGGTCCGCACGGGCTTGAAATCGCTCGAGGAACTGGAACGCGACAACACCGCGCTGAAGGTCGAGAACCGCTCGCTCAAGGCGACGAACGAGGCCCTGCGCGATGTCGAGCATGAGGTCAATCGCCTCCGGCACGCGCTCAATTATCGCGAGCGCTCGCTCTTTCGACTCGTCCCGGCGGAAGTCGTTTCGCGCGATTCGTCGACCTGGTGGCGCACGGTCACGATCAATCGCGGCTCGGCCGACGGGCTTGCGCCCGAGATGCCGGTCCTGACCGACGAAGGTCTGGTCGGCCGCACCACCACGGTGAGTGAAAACATTTCCGTCGTCCTTCTTATCTCGGACGAAAACTGCCGCGTCGCCGCCAGCGTCGAGGGAACGCGCGAACAGGGGATCGTGACCGGCGAGCGGGTCGCGGGCAGCCTCGCGCCGATGCTCGATCTCAATTATCTTTCGAAACAGGCCGAGCTGAAGGAAGGCCAAAAGGTTTACACTTCGGGCGTGGGCGGTGTTTTCCCATCCGGGCTTTTTGTCGGAACGATCAAGCGTTTCCAGGTTCGCGCGCTCGACAGCCAGGCCAAGCTCACCCCCTCGGTCGACCTGGCGAAGCTGGAGGATGTGTTCGTCGTGATCGGGAGGAAATGATGAAGAATGACCAATTTCAAATGACGAATGACGAAGGAATTCCCAATGACGAATTCCAAAGTGGGAAGCGTGTCGCCGCCGCCTTGGTCATTTGTCCTTTGTTCATTCCTTCGTCATTGGTCATTAGGAATTAGTCATTTTCCCGCATGCTCTTCTTCCTCATCCTCGCCGCGCTCGTGGTCGTGGCACAGATCGTCGAGATCTTCATCCCGCCGCTCGATTGGATGTTCAACGCGCACGTTTACATCGTGCCGGTGATCGTTTTTTACGGCGCGATGGCGCTGCCCTTTCCGCTCATGCTCTGCCTCGCCTTTGTCGCGGGCTTTTTATGGGACGCGATGACCGTCCAAGTGCTCGATACCAGTGTTGAAATCTCCTTCGGATGGTCGATACTCCTCTACGCGGTGCTCGCCGCCATCATGCACGGTCTCAAGCCCTTGTTTAATCGAGGCCGGTGGGAAGTGCATTGTGTTCTCAGCGGCGTCTGCACGTCGCTCATTCTCCTCTCGCAATATTTGATGATTTCTTTTCGGCGCGGCTCCATTTTTTTTGACCGCGAGGTCTGGTGGCAAATCGGCGGGCCGGGTCTGCTCGCGATGTTGATGGCGCCCCTCGTCTTCTGGTCCCTCCATTGGGTGAGCCGGCTGGTGAACAATCCTTACCTTGAGGAGTCAGAAAGGTTTGATGAATTCGCGTCGCGTTAAGCCGATCTTCCGCATCCAGTTCCTCGGACTGTGCATGCTCCTCGGGCTGAGCGCGCTCCTCGCGCGTCTCTGGTGGGTGCAGGTGGCGCGGGGCAAGGAATGGACCGCGCGCGTCCAGGGCAGCTCGGAGGCGACGGTGCGCATCCCGTCGATCCGGGGCGAAATCCGCGACCGCAACGGCGTCGCCCTGGTCCAGAATCGCGCCAGTTACGAAGTCGATTTTTATCTTCCGGAAATGGTGAAGGGCTACCGGCAACGCTACGGCCGCCCGCCCGAGACGCAGTATCGGGCCACGATCAGCGGCATGCCGAAAGACATGAAGGAGCCGGACATCGTCCGGATCGTGAACGACGGCATCGTGCCGCGGCTGGAAGACCTCGACCTGGCGCGGGACTACAACGCGAACCAGCTCCAGAAACATTATCGCAACAACACCGAGGTCCCTTATTCCTACATCAAGGACATCGATTTCGAGACGATGGCGAAATTTTCCGAGCATGACGTCGGTCTGCCGGGAGTCGACATCGCGATCAAGCCGGTCCGTTCCTACGTCTACGGCTCGCTTGCGTCGCACTTGTTAGGCTACGTCGGCGCGCCGGACGACACCAACCTGGAGGAAGCGCGCAAATACACCTTTTACCAGAGCGACGTGGAGGGAAAATCGAACGTCGAAAAGACGATGGACGAATACCTGCGCGGCCAGCCCGGGATCCGGGTCATGCGGCGCAACGCCAAGGGCTCGATCGACGGCGTCGTTAGGGAAGAAGCGCCCAAGCAGGGCGCGAATGTCTACCTCACGATCGATGCCCGCATCCAGGCGATCGCCGATGAGGCTTTGCGCGCGGTCGGCCGCGGCGCCGCGGTGGTGGTCGATCCTAACAATGGCAACGTCCTGGCGATGGCCTCGGTGCCTTCGTTCGACCCGAATTCTTTTATCCCCAGCATCAAGGCCAAAGATTGGAAGGAACTGCGCAACGACGAGGCGCATCCGCTGGTCAATCGCGCGGTCAGCGCTTTCCCGCCGGGCTCGACCTTCAAGATTATCACCGCGCTCGCCGGTCTTCGGAAAGGGCTCGCCGGTTCGCGCTTCAACTGCAGCGGCGGGGTGACTTACGGTGATCACTATTTCAAATGCTGGATCGCGGAAAAAGGCGGCGCCCATGGCACCCTCGGGGTGAGCGACGCGATCAAGGTTTCCTGCAACGCCTTCTTCTACCAGTTTGGCAACGCCGCCGGGATCGACGCGATCGACGCCACCGGTGACGGGCTCGGCCTCGGGAAACCGACCGGGATCGAGATCACCGGCGAATCGGGCGGCGTCCTGCCCGGGCCGGATTGGATGCGGCTCCAGCACCCTAACGAGAAGTGGTCCTCCGCCTACACCGCCAACGTTTCCATCGGCCAGGGCTACGACCTTGCCACCCCGCTGCAGATGGCGATGGCTTACGCCACGGTCGCGAACGGCGGCGTCTCTTATTATCCGCGGCTGGTCGATCGGGTCCTGAACCAGGACGGCAGCCCGGTCCTGAACGCCGAGGGCAAAGTCGCCATGCCGCAGACGCCGCGGGTGCACGCCGATTTCCGAAAAGACTTCACCCCGCAACAAATCGCGCTCGTTAAGCAAGGGCTTTGGAAAGTGATCAATGAAAGCGGTGGAACCGGCAGCGTGGCCCGCTTGAAAGACGTGCAGGTGGCGGGCAAGACCGGCACCGCCCAGGCGATGCTGAACGGAAAAAAGGACACCATTGCCTGGTTCTGCTGCTTCGCGCCTTTCGATAACCCGCGTTACACCATTGCGGTCATGGTCCAGGGCGGCGAACACGGCGGCTCGGTCGCGGGACCGATCGCGACCCGCATCCTGGAACGCACGCTGGCGATGGATGAAGGGAAATTTGAGCCGCAACTGGCGTGGGTCGCCCCCGCCCGTAAATCCAATCCCTTTCAAATGCTGCCGGCCGTGAAATACGCAGACTCCTCCATCCCCGTCGCCGGGGGCAGCGATGAAGAAAACGCCAGCGCGAACACCGCGCAGGCGGCCGAAATCGCCGATATGGCAAACCCCGGCGCCGCCCCCGACGTCGAGCCCGAAGCCGACGCCCGCGGTAGCGTCAAGACCGCACCCCGCGCCCGGAAAGTTCTCCGCGCGCAACCGGTCAACCCGCCGGCGGCCCAGCAACAGCGTCCACGTAACTTTTTTGAGCGGATGTTTAACACACGTCCGCGCCCTGCCGCTCCCACGCCGCCCCCGAGACGGCGTCCGGCAGCTTTTTGAATGAACCAATGAAGTTCGGAACCGGATCTACCGCGATGACTTCGAAAAATTTGCAGCACTATGATCGAACAAGTGAAAAGAATTCTTGGATCTGCGTCGCAAGACCGGCAACAAGATCGTTATCAGCGTAGAGAAACTCGAGCGCCGGGTCGCCCTCCTCGAGGACGGCCAGCTCGAGGAATATAGCGTCGAGCGCGACGGCTCCCGCAACATCGCGGGCAGCGTCTACAAGGGCCGGGTCAAGAACATCGAGCCCGGCCTGAAAGCGATGTTTGTCGACATCGGCCTCGAGAAAAACGCCTTTCTCCATTTCTGGGATGCGATCCCGGCCGCGCTCGACAGCGGGATCGAGGAAATCGAGCGCCCCGAGCGCGGGAACCGGAAAAATCCGAAAAAGCGCCTGACGGCAAAAGACATTCCGAGCATTTACCCGGTCGGCTCTGAGGTCATCGTCCAGGTCACAAAAGGCCCGATCGGGACCAAAGGCCCGCGAGTTTCGACCAACCTGAGCTTCGCCGGCCGCTACCTCGTGCTCATGCCCTTCAGCGAACGGAGCGGCATCTCGCGCAAGATCGAGGACCCGAAGGAACGTGCCCGCCTGCGCAAAATTCTGCGCGAGCTCGATATCCCGGATGGGATCGGCGTCATCATCCGGACCGTCGGCGAGGGACAGCGCGCCCGGTATTTCGTGCGCGATCTCTCCTTCCTGCTCGAGCAATGGTCCAAGATCGAGCAACAGATCAAGGAGAAGCCGGCCCCGGCCCGCGTCTTTGAAGAGCCCGACCTGGTCGATCGGACGGTGCGCGATTTCCTGACCGATGAGATCGACGAAGTCGTTTGCGACGATCACGCCGCGGTTGAGCGGATGGCGCAGATGGTCGGCGAAATTTCCCGCCGCGCCAAAAGCCGGATCAAGTTCTACGACAGCAACGCTCCGATTTTCGAGACCTTCGGAGTGCAGAAACAGATCGACGACGCCTTTCATCGCCAGGTCTGGCTAAAATGCGGCGGCTACATCGTGATCGACGAAACGGAAGCGCTGGTCGCGGTGGACGTGAACACCGGCCGGAACAAAGGCGGGCGCGACGTCGAAAAAACCATCCTGCAAACCAACCTCGAAGCGGCCGACGAAATCTCGCGCCAGCTACGTTTGCGCAACATCGGGGGCCTCATTATCGGCGACTTCATCGACATGAAGAACCGCAAGGATCAGCAGATGGTTTACAACCGGATGCGCGAGCGGATGAAGCGCGACAAGGCCAAGACGCACGTCCTGCCGCTTTCGTCGTTAGGCTTGATGGAAATGACGCGGCAGCGGGCGCAGGAAAGCCTGAGCGATTCGATTTATCAAAATTGTCCCTATTGCGAAGGCCGTGGCGTGGTGAAAACAACCATGAGCACAAGCGTGGAAGTGCATCGCGCGCTCAACGCCGTCATGCGCAAATACCAGGACACGATTCACGACATCCGGGTCATTCTGAACCCGGAGGTTTTGAAGCGTCTGAAAGAGGAAGACGAGGAGCTGCTGGTCGAGTTGGAACGGCGTTATGCCGGCCGTCTCATGTTCCGGGCCGACCCGAGTTTTCATCACGAAAAATTCGTCCTGACCGACGCCAACACCGGCGCCGAACTCAGCGCCTGATTTTTTTTCCGGCCGCAAATCGCTTAGGCCGAGTGAGTAAGCGGAAGCTGTAACCGCAGCGGGTTGCGGCTGTCTATATAAGCACGGATGCTGGCGTCCGCAGGGACACCCAGGTCCGTATCAAGTTACTCAAACGGCGCTCAAGGGAACTCCGGCGCCTCTTAACCCAAACCCAAGGAGAAACGGAAATGAAAAGATTCATCATTAGTACAATTGTCTTCACGACACTCGCGACCTTCGTTCATGCAGGCCCGATGGAGTCGCAGGAGACCAAGGTGCAGCAGAGCAGTTATCAGAATTCGCAGGATTGGTATCGCGATCGGGAGTGGAACTTCGATCTCTTCGGCGCGTATGCCTTTACCACTCGCCCTTATCGCAGCGACCGGTATCTCGGTGCGGATCACGCCCTCGGCGGCGGGATCGCGGCGAGCTACATGTTTAGCCGCTACCTCGGCGCCGGCGTGGAAGGCTACGCTCTCGCAGCCGACGACGCGATTGGCCAGGCTTCGGGAAATTTGATCTTCCGCTATCCGATTCCGGGCTCGCGTATTGCGCCTTACGGCTTCGTCGGTGGTGGGGTGATTTTTAACGGCTCCCAGGTCGAAGATGCGGTCGATCGCGATCGCAGCCTCCGCACCATTCGCCGGAGCGCCGATGCCGAAGCCATGGGCCAGTTTGGCCTCGGGTTTGAAGTTCGCGTTACGCCTAACATTGGCGTGATCAATGATGTCCGCTGGAACGTCGTGAATGGTGATCGCAACGACTTCGGGATGGTGCGGTCCGGCGTTCGCTTCGCGTTCTAACGCCTTGACGTTCGCCGGTAGACGCTTCTCTGGGGAAGCGCGAGCCGAGCCTCCGAAGAGATCTCAGACCATATCGACGCCGATCCCCGCGCCTCGCAGAGCGGGCGTCTAGAGAAACGTGCTGATCTCGGTCAGCGCTTTTCGCTGGATGTCGGGCACCTTCGCATCCGCTGCGGGGTGCCCGACGACCAGCAAAAGAAACGGTTTTTCGTGCGCCGGCCGGTTGAGGAGTTTGGTCAGAAATCCCATCGGGCTCGGCGTGTGGGTGAGCGAGGCCAGGCCCGGCCTGGTGGATCGCAGCGACAAGAAAGCCGGTCGCAATTCCGACCGATTCGCTGGCGTAGTAATGCTTTAGCTTGCGGCCATCGGGGAGGATCCGATAGGGCTGCGAAAAGATCGCGATCAACCACGGCGCGGTTTCCAGAAACGGCTTGTTCGAATCCGTTCCCGAGTGCCGCCAGCGCCTCCAGCCACTCGTTAGGCGCGCGATGTTCGTAAAATTCCTTTTCCTCCTCTTCCGCCGCGATTCGGATTTCCCTTTTGATGCACGGGGTCACTCACGGCCACGAAATGCCACGGCTGCAAATTGGCGCCGTTAGGCGCGCTGCCCGCGGTTAGGAGGCAATGCTCGATGACTTCACGCGCCACCGGTTCACTGGAGAAATCACGGACCGTCCGGCGCCGGGCCATCTCTTCGTGAAAGCTGGCCGCGCGCGCGGCGATCTCTTCGGCGCGCAAAGTTTCGCGCGCGGGTAACGGCACAAATTTAGGTTCGCTCACGGCGGCATCTTACATCGACGCGGCGTGATTGCGATTCCCGCTTAAGCCGCGAAATTGCAGCGATGTCTTTTGCGAAGATTCTGGATCAGCTCCCGGCCCAATCGCCGGCGGGGCGGCGCTTTGCCGCGCTCCTCGCGCCGGCGGACGACGCCCGCCTGGAAGCGATGGCCCAGGAAGCGCGCGCCCTGACCCGGCAGAATTTCGGGCGCACGATGCGGATGTTTGCCCCGCTCTACCTGAGCAACGAGTGCATCAACAACTGCCGCTACTGCGGTTTCTCGCGCGACAATCCGATCCTGCGCATCACGCTCACGGTCGAGCAGGTGCTCGCGGAAGGCCGGCATCTTGCCGCCCAGGGATTCCGCCAGGTCCTGCTCGTGGCCGGGGAACATCCGAAGTTTGTTAGCGGCAATTATCTTTCCGACTGCATTCGCGCGCTCAAGCCGCATTTTTCGTCGATCTCGCTCGAGCTCGGCCCGATGGAGCGAGAGGAATACGAGCCGCTGGTCGCGGCCGGTGCGGAAGGGCTGGTTGTTTACCAGGAGACTTACGACCGCGGCGTTTACGCGGAGATGCATACCTCGGGTCCGAAACGGGATTTTAACTGGCGTCTCGATTGCCCGGAGCGCGCTTACGCGGCCGGTTTCCGGCGGATCGGGGTGGGGGCGTTGTTTGGCCTCTCCGCCTGGCGCCCGGAAGCGCTCGCGCTCGCGGCGCACGTCGAGTATTTGCTGAAACACTGCTGGCAATCGGATCTCAGCGTCAGTCTGCCGCGGCTCCGGCCGGCGGCGGGGGAATTTGTTCCGCCCTTTTCGTTAGGCGACCGCGACCTGGCGCAACTGATCTGCGCTTTCCGGATCTGTTTCCCGCAGGTCGGCATTGTCCTGAGCACGCGCGAGCCGGCTGAGCTGCGCGATGCGCTGGCGTCGTTAGGCGTGACGATGATGAGTTCCGGCAGTCACACCGAACCGGGCGGCTACACCGGCCAGGGTCGCGGTGCGGTGCACCAGACGGTGCGCGGTCGCATCCAGCCGCCGGACGAAAACGCGGACGCGCTGGCAACCGGGCAATTCGAGATCAGCGACGACCGTTCACCCGCGGAAGTCGCCACTGTCCTGCGCCGGGGCGGGTTCGAGCCGGTCTGGAAAGACTGGGACCAGGCGCTGGCGGGTCGATGAAGATTTTCCTAAACGGCGAAGCCGCCGAATGCGACGACGCGACGGTGGAGAAGTTGATCGCGCGTCACGGATTGCTCCCGGAGACGACACTGGTGGAGCGCAACGGCGTCGCGCTACACCGCAGCGAATGGACGACGCAGAAACTCGAAGAGGGCGACCGGCTGGAAATTCTGCGGGTGGCGGCGGGCGGGTAGCTAATCCGCCTTTTCTTCCGCCTCTTCGCCTTCTTCGACGATGTCGCCGGTGGTGAAGAGGATGCCCTGAAGGATTTCACGCCACTTCGGTTTTCGCCGGAGCAAAAATTCCAGGTCCATCCCGAAGTGTTTGAATTCCTCTTTCTGGGCGTTCTGCATGATCGCCTTCGCGACTTTGTCTTTCTCGACCGACATCCGTTGCTCGTACCAACCGATCGCTTCCGCTTCCTCGATGAGCGAGACGATCATGCGGGCGAAGGTGCGGGTTTCCTGCGAGAGTTCGTTAGGCGGTTCGTGATATTGATCAAAGCCCATACAAAAAGGAATCGTGGTTGGTCGATCCGGCGCGGCTGTTACTGGGGCGAAATGTTGTAGATCTCGACCAATCCGATCCCGGAAGCACCGTTCACGTCGGAGAGGACGGCGGTGTAATTTCCCGGTGGGAGCGGCGCGAGGATGGCCGATTCCAGCGCGTTGGTCGGGGCCAGACCGGTGGCGGCGATTTCGGTCGCCTGCGTGGCCTGCCAGTCGTCGTTATTCGCGATCACCTGGCCGAAGCTGTTGTAAAGGAGGAGCAAGGGATCAGGCAGCGGATTGGCGATGGCTGGCGAGCCCGTGGCCAGGGAAGGTCCGAGACCGCGAATCACTACCGTTTGCCCGATCGTTCCGCCGACGATCAATCCGGCGATCATGACGCCCTCGCCGGTGTCGACTTGCCCGCGGGTCGAGATGTTGAGCAACTGCGGGAGGTTGAGCGAATCGAGATCGTAAACCTCGACCAGCGCGATGTTGTTAACGAGGCCGTCGACGCCGGTCACGGCCGCCGTGTAGGCTCCGGGCGCGAGATCGAGGAGGAGAGCCGACTCGCGCGGGTCGGTCGGGGCGAGGCCGCTGTCGATGATCTCCTGGGCGTTGCTGTTCCCCATCCAGTCGCCGTTGCTCGCGATCAATTGCCCGGAGGCATCGTAAAGTTGCAGGCTCGGATCGGCCAGCGGAGAAAGGACGGCGCGCGCGCTTAACGACGGCCCGAGCGCGCGGACGACAACCGTTTTCAGGCTGCTCCCGCCGCTGAGAATGAAGCCGCCGATTTCGACTTTCTCGCCTGTTTCCGCCCGGGCGCGGGTGGAGATGTTGAGGAGCGCGTCGCCGGAAACCGTCGGGGTGGGAGTGGCCGAGGGGTCGGGCGTAGGCGTGATGCTGGGGGTGGGTGTCGCGCTCGGCGTCGGGGTGACGCTCGGCGTGGGCGTGACGGATGGCGTCGGAGTGATGCTGGGAGTGGGAGTGACCGAAGGTGTCGGAGGCACACTCGGGGTCGGGCTGATTGTCGCCGTCGGGCTCGGGGTAACGGTGGGCGTAATCGTCGGCGAGGGCGTTTGGGCCGAGGCGGACGCGACGAAGAAAAATTGGGTGGCGAAACCGCAGACGACGATCAGCAGGGAAGCATTCTTGAGCACGGAGAGACTTTCATCCGCAACTCTTCGAGGTAAAGAGCCGGAGGTGAATTTTCGCGTAATTTCGCGCCGGAAAGCCGCCGATTACGGAGGAGGCAGCGCGGTGCCCGATTTGCTCTTCACGAGCCCAATATCGGCGCTGTTCAGGTTGCCGTCGGTATTGAGATCGGTCCGGAAATTCGTCAAGTCCACGATCTGGCCGGATTTGGATTTTGTCTGCCCAATATCGGCCGAGTTCACGCTGCCATCGCCGTTCGTATCTCCGGTCAGGACGCCTATCCGGACGGCAACATCGTTCGTGTTCACCCCGTCGCTCACGCCCGCGAGCGTGACTGTGATGTATTGGCCGCTGGTGACCCCGGTGAGATTGACCGTCGCCACGGACGAGGCGGTCGTGCTGCCGCGGGCAGCCTTCGCACCGATGGTCCCGGTGCCGGAAGTAATCGACGCGCCGGTGTAGGTGACCGCGACCGGGAAGGTCACGACCAGTTGAATCGCGTCGGTGCCCCCGCCCGAGCGGCATTCGACTCCGGGTGTGCCGGAGAGCGGCAGATTGACGTCAAAGGGAGTGGCGATCCCGGTATGGGTTTTGCGCGAAACCGCGCTCGTGGCCGCGACCGGATACGAGTTCGTCCAGAAGGCCGCGGTGCCGCCGATCTTCCGCACGATGAAGCCGGCTCCCTGTGGGATGACCTCATTGCCATAGTCCGCCATGGTTGCTTCACCGAGGCGCCTCCAGCGGGTGTTGTAGAAATAGGTCGCGCTTGGAGCCTTGTCGAAGGCGGCCTGGGCGTTGTTGAAAACCAGCAGCTGATCGTTGGGGCCAAAGGCGCTGCTCAAGTCCGGTCGCGTTCAAGGCCACGTCCACCGGGCGGACGATGCCGAGCGGATTATCCTGGCCCGGGCTGGCCGCGGTCAGGAGCGGGGTGGAAATTTTCCTGAGCAGAACCGCGCCGAGATTCGTTAGGGGAAGGGTCGGGGCGCCGTTGGAATTGCGCACCACGATGTTGCCGTCCGGGAGTAACGGGTCATCATCGCCCACTCCGGCCGGGCTGACCCGCTGCCAGGCAGCCACTGCTGAAGTAGTATTCCGCGGAATAGGGAAGATTGATCCCGACGGCGGCGTAGTTCGGAACTCGCAAGAGGGTCTTGTAGGTCGGAGGCGAGGTGGTCGGGGTGAAGGAAACGCCCGAATCGCTCGCCGGGAAAAGCGTCGCAGGTGTCCAGTAGGGAATGATCACGACCTGGGTATTAGCCGGGACGCCCGTCAGGTCATCGGCGGTCGTGTCGACCGTGAGGGTAGAGGCAGCATTGGCGGTGATCGTGTACTTGTGACCTTCCTTCGGGTTGGCCGTGCCGGCGGCCCCGAGGAGCGCGTAGTAGCGATTGGGCTGGGTGCCCTGCACATAGACGAATTGATTCGTCGTCCAGCCGGGCGATCCGGAGATCGTCAGGATGTTCCCGCTGGCGGAGGCGACGGTGCCGACAAAGCTCTGTGGCCGGGTAAAGGGCGTCGCCACCAGCGTGTCGGAATTCGTGACCAGGGATGTGGTCGTAAAACCGACCGGGTCCGTCACCACGCTGTCCGCCAGGCTGGCGGAAGCAAAAGCCAGCATTCCGAGGGAGGTAAATAGGAGGGTTGTACGGCGGACCGGATGTAGAGAGAGCATGGTAAAGGCTGCGCGGTGCATCGGCTCCAAGAGGCAGCCAGAAAATGATCGGAAACTCGGGTGGATGCTTAACGAGTTTGCCGGCTCTGGGCAAGGAAAATCCCCGCTTGGGCCGGGTTATTTCAGTTAACAATAAACCTGTCGCTCAGGGGGAGCTGCCAGCCGCCCCGTGAGTGCGAGTTTTCCGGCCCGAGAAGTCGCCCGAGAGCGAACTTCTTTTCGGCCGCCGACTTTTTCCGCTAGGCAGAATCGGTTCGCTCCCTCATTCTTCCCGCCGCCTAACCTATGAGTGAGATCGCGATCAAATATCCCGCGGGCTTCCGCGCCCGGCGGGGCTTGAACTGGGGCATCATCGGCCTCCTCTACGCCTCGTTTTACATGTGCCGGTACAACTTCCGTTGGGCCACACCGGGGATGGTGGAGGAGTTTGGGTTCACCAAATTTCAGATCACCGGCATGCTCAGCGCCTGGTCGCTCGCCTACGGCACCGGGCAGTTGATCAACGGTCTTTTGACCGACCGGATCGGCGGGAAGACGGCGATGACGATCGGCGCGGTCGGCACGATCACGATCAATCTCATTTTCGGTTTCGGTTCTTTCGCCGGCACCTTCTCGACCTTCTCGCTCATCTGGTTGATGAACGGCTATCTCCAGTCGTTTGGCGCGCCGGGCATGATCAAGATGAACGCGGCCTGGTTTAATCGCACCGAGCGCGGCACCTTCGCCGGCATTTTCGGCTTCATGATTCAGCTCGGGCAATTCGGGATCAACAATCTCGCACCGATCATCCTCGCCGGTTTCAGTGTCGGGATGTGGGTGGTGGCAAAGGGCGACTGGCGCTGGCTCTTCCGCCTTCCCCCGCTCATCACCGCCGCCGTCGTCATCCTGCTCATCGCTTTTCGTCAAGCAAACGCCCGAGGAAGCCGGCTATCGCGGAGCGGTCGAGCACGAAGGCCCGCCAGGGGACGAAAAGGTCACGGTCAGCCTGCGCGAATCGTTCCTCACCATCTTCACCCATCCGCTGGTTTGGTTTTACGCCGTCGCCTATGCCTGCACCGGCGCGGTCCGCAACAGCTCCGATCAGCTCGCGATTCTTTATTTTGCGGAGCAGCTCGGGCTCGATATGCAGGCCCGGCCACCGGCGGTTTTTTGGACGATGAACCTGATGCCGCTGGTCGCGGTCAGCGCTTCGTTCGCCTCCGGCATCATTTCCGACAAGGTCTTTAAAGGTCAGCGCTCGCCCGTGGCGATGGGGCTCTATTTTTTGGAGACGTTCGTCATTCTCATCGCCGCCGGAGTGATCTTTTCGGGTGTGGTCGGTCCGACTCCAAGCGGCATTTTCATCGGCTGCATGTTTCTCGTCCTGATTGCGCTGACCGCGAACTCCACCCATTCCATCGTGGGCACGGCGGCGCCGATGGATATCGGCGGTCGCAAGATGGCGGGGTTTGCCTCGGGGGTGATCGACTCATTTCAGTATTACGGCACCGCGATCGCCTTGCCCCTCACCGGATGGCTGCTCGACAAATACGGCTGGGGCGCCTGGTATCCGGTGATGGCCGGCTTCGGTGTCATCGGCGGCTGCTCCATGCTTCTCGTCATGCGCAAGCAGCGCCGGATGAGCGAAGCAGCTGCCCCCGCCGCGGGCGGTTGAATTTTGGCGATCCAGTCGGTCCGGTGCGGGAGATTCTCGACCGAAAGAGTGCGCCCGCTGTCGTTAGGGAGAACGGCTAGGGAAAGAGATTCAGCTGCTCGTTAGGCCGGCGGAACGCCGCCGTCGATAGCCGCGGGCGCTCGCCGATCCCGGCGCGTTTGCAGCCGGCCGTGAAGAGATCGCGGATTTGTTCCGCGAAAATGCCTTCGCCTTTGATGCGCGATCCGAATCGCGGATCGTTCAGCCGCTCGCCCCCGCGCAGGTGGCGAATGCGGCCGAGGACCTTCTCTTTCCGGTCGGGGAAATGTTCCTCCAGCCAGCGCTCAAACAAGGGCGCCACCGCGTGAGGGAGCCTAACGACGGTGTAACCGGCAAACTGCGCGCCCGCCTCCGCCGCCGCGGCCAGGATGGCCGGCACTTCGTGATCGGTCAGGCCGGGAATGATCGGCGCCGTCATCACTCCAGCCGGGATGCCGGCGGCGCGCAGTTGCCGGATCGCCTCCAGCCGCGCCCGCGGCGTGGAAGTGCGCGGCTCGAGCACGCGTTGCAGTTTCGGATCGAGCGAGGTGATGGAAATATTCACCGCCGCCGCCTGGTGCGCGGCCAGTTCGCCTAACAAATCGATGTCCCGCGTCACGAGATGGTTCTTGGTGATGATCGCGACCGGATTCCGGAAACCGCGCCAGCACCTCGAGACAGCGGCGCGTGATCTGCAGCCGCCGTTCCACCGGCTGATACGGATCGGTCACGCCGCTCATGACCAGGGTCTGCGGTTTCCAGCGCGGCTTGGAAAGCTCCGCGGCGAGCAGCTCGGGCGCGTCTTCCTTGACCATGATCCGGCTTTCAAAATCGAGCCCGGCGGAAAAGCCGAGGAACTCGTGTGTCGGTCGGGCGTAGCAATAAATGCAGCCATGCTCGCAGCCGCGGTAGGGATTGACGCTCGACTCGAAGCCGACGTCGGGGCTGTCGTTATGCGCGATGATCGTGCGGGTGAAATCGCGATAGTAAATCGTGCGGCGTTTCGGCCGATCAGGATCGTTTTCATCCTCGGGATCAGGCTCGAGGTGGAGCGCTTCGAAACGGTTGGCCGGATTATGGGAAGCGCCGCGGCCATGCATGCGCGACAAGTTCGAGTGAACATATCGCTTTGTCCAACTCGAAAGCAGCGCCCGGCCGAGAATCCTCCGCCTAACGATCTTGCCGGGACGCGATTGCGGGGTAAAACTATCGCTCAGTCGCAAGCCAGGGAGGGGTGGTCGAGTGGTTGATGGCTCCAGTCTTGAAAACTGGCAGGGCGCAAGCCCTCGTGGGTTCGAATCCCACCCCCTCCGCGCTTCTCCGGTTTCAGATCGCTGGTGGTCGCCAGCGGGCGCAGAGCCAGGCGCAGAAAAGCCCGAGCACCATCGCGACCACGACGTCGGAAAGATAATGCGCCGCCACGTACATGCGGGAAAAGGCGATGAGGAGCGGGATCGGCGAGAGAGCGAGGGCGAGACGGCGGTTGGCAAAGAGGAGGACACCAAAAAAAGCGGTCGTCGCCGCGGTGTGCCCGCTGGGGAAGGAATTGTATTTCGAACTCAGGCGCGGGCCTTTCCAGCCGAGTTCCTGTTTGACCGAAGGCCGGGCGCGGCCGGTCGCGATCTTCAACCCGCGCGCGACGATACCGGCGAGGGCGCAGGCGATGATCATCGTTAGGCCAATCTGGACCCAGCGCTTGTTCCCGCGGAACCAGGCGATCGCGATGATGAGCAGACCTGCCAGGACGTGCTCGGGCCAGTCGCCGTAGCGGCTGATATTTCGCATCACCTGTTTCGCGGTCCGGTTGGAATGCGCGGTCATCCAGGCGCGGACGGCGTCGTCGAAATAAAACGCCGCTCCGATCGCGAGAAGCGCGAAGAGGACAATGAACAACCATTTCCTGGCCGGCGTGATTTTGCTCATCGAGAATTTGCCGGTTGTCTTTCGGCCTGCGCCATCTTTGAATCGCTCTCTTGCAACCTGCAACTCGCATTTTCGCAGCGCTCTTCTTTGGCGGCTTCCTTTTTCATCTCGCGGGCACCTGGATGTTGCCCCTGGTCGACCGCGACGAGCCGCGTTTCGCCGAGGCCTCGCGCGAGATGATCGAGCGCGGCGATTACGTCGTGCCTTATTTCAATGATCGCTATCGTTTCGATAAGCCGCCGCTCACCTACTGGGCGCAGGTGGCGGCTTATCGCGTTTTCGGGCAGAACCCGTTCGCGGCCCGGTTGCCCAGCGTGCTGGCGGCGGCCCTGACCGCCGTCGCGATCTTCGCCTGGGCCCGGCGACTCGGTCTCGCGCGCGCCGGGTTCTGGGGGGCGATCATTTTTTCTCTTTGTTTGCAGACGTTTGTCCACGCCAAGGCCGCGGTCGCGGACATGTGGCTGGTCTTGTTCATGACCACGGCGCATTGGGCCGGCTACGAGCTGCTGCGCGATCGTTTCGGGGGAACCTGGCGGAGCGCGGTCGTTAGGCCGGGCGGACTGCGCGGCTGGTGGTGGATGTTTTATCTTTCGCTCGCGCTCGCTTTCCTGGCCAAGGGTCCGATCGGGTTGATGCCGTTAGGCACGGTTATCGCCTTCCAAGTGCTGCGGCCAGTGACGCATTTTGGCGGGCGTTTGCTTTTCGTTAGGGGAATTCTTCTCGTGCTCGCGCTGGTCGCGCTCTGGGGCGTGCCGGCGATGCTCCAGACGCAGGGCGAGTTTGTCAAAGTCGGCCTCGGGCGGCATGTCGTCGGACGCTCCTTTGGCACGATGCAGGGACACGGCGGGAGTTCCATTTTGACCGCGCTCGCCTCGCTCCCGTTTTATTTTCTCACCGTCTTCATCACCTTTGCGCCCTGGTCGTGGAAGTTGCCCTGGCTGACCCGCCGGCTCTGGCGAAAGCGAGACGCGCTCGATCTTTATCTGATCGCGGGTTGCGCGGTCATCGTCGTCATTTTCAGTATCGTGAAAACGAAACTGCCGCACTACATCCTGCCGGCGTTTCCGCTCCTCGCGCTGCTTCTGGCGCGGCATTGGCTCGCGGCCGGGACGGCGGAGCGGATTTTGCGGCGCTGGGCGCTGGGCACGGCGGCGGTCATGCTGGCGGTGGCGTTGATCGTGTTCCCGTTGATCACGCCCTGGTTTCCTTCTTCGGTTCTTTTCAAGAAAGCGGAGCCGTATCTCCAGCCCCAGATGGATTTCGCCGCCTACGATTTCGACGCGCCCAGCCTGATCTGGAATTTTCGCAGCCGGGTGCGGGGGTTTCTGCACTACAACCGGGAAGGGAATCGCGACGTGGCCACCTTGCAGCCGGATCAAATCCCCTCGTTTCTCGCGAGCCCGGGACCGCATTTCGTCGTCCTGCCGAGCGCGGTGGCGGATCGACTTTACCCGACGCTCCCGCGCGGTTATCGGAAGTTCACGACCCGCGGCTTCGACATTGCGAAGGGCCGCTGGGTCGATCTCACCTTGATAATGAAAAACACATGATCACTTTTCTGCATGGTCGCCTAACGAGTGCGCTTCCGACCCAGGCCATCGTCGATGTCGGCGGGGTCGGCTACGAGGTTTTCATTCCGCTCTCGAGCTACGACAAACTGCCCGCGCCGGGCGAAGCGGTGCAGATCCTGACTCATCTGCACGTGCGCGAAGACGCGCACATTCTTTACGGGTTCATGACCGCGGCGGAGCGCGATTTGTTTCGTCTCCTGGTCAATCACGTGAGCGGGATCGGGCCGAAACTGGCGCTCGCCGTTCTGAGCGGAATGAGCGTGAGCTATTTCAAGAGCGCGGTCGTGAATTCCGATGTGGCGTCGCTTTCCAAAATCAGCGGCCTCGGCAAAAAAACGGCGGAGCGAATCGTCCTCGAGCTGAAGGACAAACTCGGCGTGGCAGCGGCCTGGGAAGTGGCGAGCGGAGCGCAGGCTCCGACGCCCGAGCAGGAACAGGCCAACGAAGCCGTCCTCGCCCTGATCGCGCTCGGCTACAAGCAGGTCGAGGCCCACAAGGCCGTGCGCGATATCCAGCAAAGCGGGAAGGAAGCGGCGAGCGCCGAAGATCTCGTTAGGCTGACTTTGCAGCGCCTGGCTTCCGGACGGTAAGGAGCCGGACGGTAGGGAAAAGTTTTAGTCACTTGTCCGAGTCATTCCGGGTGCCCCTAAGACTGCCCAGTTGGGGCGTTCAAAAATATTTTTGCGAAACGCAAAAAAGTCTTGAAAGGCGCGCGCCACCTCACTAAGCCAGTTCCAGCCTAACAAACTTATGACTGGAACAAATCGCCCGTTGGTTTGGTTCGTTCGCGCGGCTCTCGCCGCTGGCCTGGTAATGGTGGTGCTCGATGGTTCTCGTGCCTTCGCACAGATCGCAGTCGACAGGACCGGAATAAGTGCGACGGCGCCGGCCCAGACTGAGAGCGCACCGGAGCCCGCAAACCAGGAAACAACCGTGCAACGCATCATCGTGACCGGTTCGAATATTCCGACCGCCGACGAAGTCGGGCCCAATCCGGTCTTGAACTTCAATCGCGATCTCATCCTTAAGTCGGGCGAGCGCAATACGGAGGAATTCCTGCGGAATCTGCCGATCGCGGGCGCGAACGGTGTGCCCGTTTCCAATAACGAAAACGGCTCCAATACCGCGGTCGGCGCGGCCACCATCGCGCTCCGCGGTTTCGATGCCCGGGCGACCCTCATCCTCATCGATGGACGCCGGGTAGCACCTTATCCCCAGGGAAATAATGGCGGCGCCGGGGTGGGACTCATGTTTGTCGATTTAAACTCCATCCCGCAGGCCGCGATCGAGAATATCGAAATCCTGAAGGACGGTGCATCGACGACTTATGGCGCGGACGCGGTGGCCGGCGTGGTCAACATCAAGCTCCGCCATGATTACAAAGGGGCGGAGGCGAGCGTCGAATATGGCAACACGCTGGACAAGGACTCGAGTCAGTTTGCCGCTTCGCTTGTTTTCGGGGTGGGGAACGGGACCACCGATGTCACCGGCTCGATGAATTTCTATCACCGCAACTCGATCGCTAACAAGGACCGTGGTTTCTCAGGCAAGCCGCCGTTTCTGAGCTCCAACACCAGCCCCTACAACCTGCAACTCAGCAGCGATGTCGCGGCGGCCGCGGGCGGTCCCAACCTGAATCCAGGCGGAACGGAGTTTGCCGGGGCGCCGAATTTCACCAACGGGTTGGCTCCGGCCAGTTCCTATCTCTACAGCGCTAGTGCGCGGGTGCGGAGCGGGAGCGGGATTCTGCCGGGTTACAATTTTAATCAATTCTCGCTCTCTTTTCCGGCTTCCGAGCGTTATGGCGGGTATGCCAGCGCGAAACATAAAATTTTCGGAGAACAGATGGTCGGCTACGCGGACCTCTTTTATCAGAATGTGCAGACGCATAACGAGCTGGCGCCGCCGGCCACCGGCTCGTTCCAGACCAAGGGCCAGACCACCCTCGCGATTCCGCCGCGGACACCTTTGGATGGCGTCTCACCGCCGAATACGCCGACCTATGCCGAGACCGGCGTGGCGCCCAACGCATTTAACCCTTTCAATCCTTTCGACCAGATCATTTCTGGCGGCAGCCGCGCGCGTCTGGCGGAGTTTGGGAACCGGTTGTTCGATAACGAAACCGACGCTTTTCTCGCGACGGTCGGGGTCAGAGGCGACAGGCTTTTTGACGGCAGCTGGGGTTATGACGCCGCCTTCCGCTACAGCCAGCTCAAAAACACCCAGACGGGAACGCAGGTCTCCATTTCGCGATTCAACCGCATCGTGAACCAGGCCGACCCGATCTTCGATCCGACCTCGCCGGTCTTTATCGGGACGACCGTGGCCTTCAATCCCTTCGGAGATTATCGCAATCCTATCCCCGCCAATGCCGCGACGGTTGACTTCGCGCGGGTCCATCCGGTCGATCAGGATGTCTCCAAGTTAGCGACCCTCGATGGGACGGTTTACACGACGTCTCTCTTCAAACTGCCGGCCGGCGGAGTTGGATTTGCCTTCGGTGGCCAATTCCGCCGCGAAGCGCTGGATGAATCTCCCGATGCACTCAACGTGGCCGGCGACGTCGCCGGCAATTCCCCGGTGCCCCTGGTGAGTGGCGGGAGAAAGTCCTATGCCTTCTATGCCGAAACGGATATCCCGATTTTCAGCCCGACCTATGAGATGCCTGGGTTCCGTTCGCTGGAATTCACCGCGGCGGCACGCTATGAAGCTTTTAAGAATAACGACACCAATGTCCTTGTCCCGAAGCTCGGCTTGCGCTGGCAACCTTTTGATGAACAACTGACGATTCGCGCGACCTGGGGCGAAGGCTTCCGTCAACCGAGCCTCGAAGAGTTATTCGCCGCGCCTATCTCCACCCTGCAAGTTTCGCACGATCCTTTGAAGGGCGGGTTGTTTGAGTCGGAGACCAACACTCTCATCACCAGTAACCCAAATCTCCAACCGGAGGATTCCCGTTCTTTCAGCGGCGGCATGGTCTACACGCCGAAGTATGTGCCCGGTCTTACCCTCACGGTTGATCTCTGGGACATCGAGCGCACGGGCGTGGTGGCGGCGCCGACGGCCGACCAGGTGGTGCAGCGCGGCGCAACCGGCACCCTGCTGCCGGGTGAGGCGGTCGAGCGCGATACCGGCGGTTTCATCACCCGGGTTATTATTCCGAATCAAAACCTGGGCGCGCAAACCGCCCGCGGGGTCGACTTCGGGATTCAGTATGTCAAAGAGACGCCCTGGGGCACGTTCACTTCGCTGACTCAGGCCACCTATCTCGACGAGTTTCTCTTCCCGCAGTTTGCTCCTGGCAACCTGGCGGGTCGAACGACCGATCCCGGCGCCTCGCAAGAGGGTTACTATAAGTGGCGCGGCGATTCCCGGCTCGATTGGGCCTGGAATGGCTTCGATATCCTGACTACGGTCCGCTATATCGACGGGTTCCACGAGCAGACGGCAAATCTGCGGGAGCACTACGTTAGCCAGAAATGGCTGTTCGATGTTCAGGGCTCCTATGACTTCAATCACTTCCTGCCGCCGGTCCAGGTGCAGCCCGTGGCCGGTTATGCCAAGGATGGGAGTGACGCGTTCTCTGGCAAAGACGGAAAGATCGCCGACTCCGCGGCCACGCAAACGAGTAGCTACGCAGTGCCGATCTGGCAGCGCCTGATGAAAGACACCATCCTCACCATCGGATGTAACAACGTCTTTGGCCAGGATCCACCGTTTGCTTCGGGCCAGGGCGGAAACAGCGTGGGTTATCCCGGGTTTACCTATGACGCTACCGGGCGGTTTGTTTACGTGCGGCTGACGAAGAAGTTTTAAAGAATAGGACTGAAGAGACGGAAGAGACGAAAGAATCTCTGCTGAGCAGATCAATTCTTCTTCGGTCACTTCAGTCCTTTCGGTCCCTTTGCCAGAGCGAGCAAAATGCCCGAGCGCTTCATCCCCAGTCACGGCGGTTACGAGCAGCTGCTCTCCTTTCAAAAAGCGCGCATTGTCTACGATGGGACCGTGCGCTTCTGTCAGCGTTTCTTCGAGAAGCGCGACCGCACGGTCGACCAGATGGTGCAAGCGGCGCGCTCCGGAAAACAAAACATCCTTGAGGGAAGCCGCGCGTCGGGCACTTCCAAAGAAGCCGAAATAAAGCTAACCAACGTCGCCCGCGCCAGTCTGGAAGAACTGCTCGAAGATTATCGCGATTTCCTCCGGGTTCGTGGCCTCGCGGAGTGGCCCAAAGATCATTCTCACGTCCGGCGCCTGCGCCAATTGAACCGAACTCCCAACGCCGACTACGAAACCTTTAAGAAAGCGATCGAACATCCCGACCCTGCGATCGCAGCCAACGTAATGATCGGCTTGATCAAGCTCACAAACTATCTGCTCGATCAGCAGTTGCGTTACCTGGAAGAAGCCTTCGTCAAAGAAGGCGGCCTGCGTGAGCGCATGACCCGGGCCCGTCTCACCGAGCGAGCGAAGGGGCGCCGCCCTTAAGTCCCTTCAGTCGTTTTTGTCACTCAAAAATTAACCCACGAGTCGCCGGTACCCCTCCGGGTCAGTCGCACCTTCAGTAACAAGGATCACACCCGGCTACGTTCGGTAATCCCGAGCATCTTTCGGTATTGCGCGCTTTGCGCGCCAGTTACCAGTTCGAGCAATCCCGCCAAACCCGCGCCACCGGTTTCGCCGGCGACGATGCCGAGGCGGGCGAGGGCGCGCATCGCTTCGCGGGCGCGCTCATCGGAGATCGCGAGAAACGCGTCGATCCCGCGCGAGACAATCGGCCAGGCAACGAGCGAAGGCCGGCCGCAGTTCAGGCCCGCCATGATCGAGTCATGCGGGCCGGGCACGGTCACGATTTCGCCCGCCTCCATCGAGGCGAGCACGCAGGCGGCCTGGAGCGGTTCGACGCTCACGATTTTCGTCGACTCGTTAGGCCGGGAGCCGCCGGATAATGCCTGACGACGGCGGCGGCGAGCGCTCCGACCCCGAATTGGATCGCGATCAGAGTCGGGATTCTTCTCGCCGCGGCGCGCCAATTCATCGTCGATCTCGTGCAAGATGGTGGAATAACCTTCCGTCACCCAGCGCGGGATTTCTTCGTAGCCCGGCCAGGAGGTATCGGAAACGACAAGGCAACGTTCGCCGGCTTCCTCGGCGGCGCGGGCCACCGCGTCGTCGTAGGTGCCGGCCACAACTTCGACCTCGCGCGCCTTCGCTCGCGATCCCTTCGATTCGCGCCTGGCGCCGTTCCGGCTGGAACGAAAGATTCGCGCCGCGAACCCGAAGAGCGAGGCGACATGCGCGACCGCCCGGCCGTGATTTCCATCGGTCGCGGTCGCGAGAGTGAGAGGGCGGACCGGCGCGAGACGCTGCGCGAGATCTTCCACTGTCCGCCAAGGCTCGAGCGAGCGGCCGAGGCGCGTCTCGAGCGTCCGATAAACCGCCCACGATGCGCCCAGGATCTTGAACGCGGGCAGCCCCAGCCGGCTCGATTCATTCTTGATCAGGAGCTGTCCGATCCCAAGCGCTGTGCGCGAGCGCGGGCGCCTCCACCAACGGCGTGGGGGCATAGCCGGGCAGGCGGCGATGAAACTCCAGCGGTCGGCGCGAGTGCGGGCCGACCGGCGCGGATTCGCCGGCGGTGTCAGGATTAAAAAAAAAGCGGACTTGATCCTCGCTACTCATCGTTAGGCGAGAACTTCGCCCGCTTCGTTAGGCGACGTGGCTCGCGAAGTCGAGCGACCCATCCCAGCGATTGACCAGGCCTTTCCAGAATTTCTCCCGGCGCCCGGCGACCCGGAGCTCGTATTGTTCCCGCGCGACGCGGAGTGCGGCCAGGAGTTTCGCCGGATTTTTCTCCGCTTCCCGCATGGCCTTGAGCGTTTCCGGCCCGACGCCGCCATCGACATGCACGCCGAGCGCAATCTGAAGGATCTTGGCCGCGCCTCCCGGGCCGCGATTGAACGCACAATCGCGCAAATACGCTTCGATCCCGGGCACGGTCGTCCATTTCGCGACCACGTCGGTGTATTCCGCGATGACTTCAGCGGCATAATCTTCCGCTTCCTCGAAGTTTCCGTCCTCGATTAACTCACGCAGCTTGCCTGCTTCCTTCGGGTGATAACGATCGTTGATCCCGGCCACTTCATAGCGACCGCCACCGTCGCCAGCTGGCAGGATGTAGACCCGGAGATGCCCCTGCGCGTCCCGCCGTCCTTCAAATTGCACAATCGACTGCGCCATTTTCTTCCGCAGCTCGGCGTGATGCGCGGCGTCAACCGGCGGCGGCGAAACAGGTCGCGTTGGCAGGCGGCGGTGCGGCAGCCAGGTCGGCTTCCGTTGCCCGGCGCAGTGAAGCGTTCGAAACCCAGCCGCGCAGCACGCCGGAAGCAGTCGCAGCGCGTTCGACTTCGACATACCACCAATCCTGCGGCGCAATTTTTACCACCGTCCCTTTGCCGAGCAGGCCGCCACTTAATTTTGCCGCGGCGAGATCCGGCGCAGCGAGCAGGCTCACCTCGCTCGTCGTGACGTAGTCGAGCGGAATCGCGCGCCGCACCTCTGGCGCGGGTTTGGGCTTTGTTTTCCGGCGCGGTCGCTTGGCCGGCTTCCGGGGCGCCTTTCTTCGTCCGGGCGACGGGCTTGCGTTTCTTCGCGGGATCAGTCGCGGCTTTTTTTCGCTTTTTCATCGTTTCCGCTTCCTCCGGATGACAGGCAGCGCGCGTTTGTAACCAAAGATCGTGTAGTCGAAAAACATGTTTCCCGTCATGTCGTGCACGTCGCGACTTTCCCGGATGCCCTGCGGGTAATGCTCGGGCCGGATGAAGCTGACGGTGACGGCGCCGAGTTGGCGGTCGCCTTTTTTCATCAGGCGACGAGCGCCCGCTTGCGCGGCGAACTTCGCCACCTCGATCCCGGCGGCGTAGGCGGGATTGATCGAGGGTCGAGCCGGCTTTGAGCAGGCTGAGCAGGCTGGTCGAAAACGACCCAAAACCGGGTTCGCGCAGAATGTCGTTCACATCGCCGGCGGCGGCGCGCAGCTCGCGGGCGGAGCGGACCGCGACAAACGTCCAGGTAAAGGCTTCGGGAATTTCTTCTGCTTCGTACAGGATGAGCCCGGTGTCGCCGAAGTTGACCGGCACGTTGTCCTGCACCCGATCGACTTCGGTCAGGATGCGGGTGCTGAGGGTGTCGTCGACCAGCGTTTGGAGCGCCGATTTTTTCGCGGCGGGATCGTTGTTTTGCATCCAGTCGTCGAGATCCGGCGCGCGTCTGGTCGGAGCGGGTGACGAAGCTGAGAAATTTTACCTGCGCGAAGTCATGACCAAAAATTCCGAGGCCGGATTTCACCCCGCCGTTATCGAGAAAGCGAACTCGATCGATCCGAAAATAGAACATGGTAGAATTTCTCCCGTCGCCGTCGTTTCTAGCAGGCGGCGCGGCGGAGAGAAAGCCTCAAATTCAAGTCGGCGGAAGCTTCGGCTCTTGCGCCACTTCTCCTGAGCGATCAGCATCGCCGGAAGTGCTCACGATCAAGAATCTGTCCAAGCGCTACGGCTCGATCGTCGCGCTGAAGGACGTCTCGCTCGCCCTGCAGCCCGGGGAATTTTTCGGACTGCTCGGCCCGAACGGCGCGGGCAAGACAACCCTCATGTCGCTGGTCGCGGGCATTCGGCCGGCTGATAGCGGCGAGATTTTTCTGGAGGGCGAAAAATTTCAGCCCGAACGGGTCGCACAACGATTGCAACTGGGCTTTGTCCCGCAGGCTCTCGCGCTCTACGACGAGTTGAGCGGCGAAGAAAATCTGCGCTTCTTTGGCCGGCTCTATGGATTGCGCGGGGCGCTCTTGCGCGAGCGAGTCGAGGAAGGATTGCTCGCGGCGCAGTTACAGGATCGCCGCCGCGACCAGGTGAAAACTTATTCCGGCGGGATGCGGCGCCGGCTCAATGTGGTCGCGGCGATTCTCCATCGGCCCAAGCTCCTCCTCTGCGATGAGCCGACGGTGGGAGTCGATCCGCAATCGCGCAACGCCATCTTCGAGTTCGTGCAGAAACTCAACGACGATGGGATGACGATTGTTTATTCGACCCACTACATGGAGGAAGCGACCCGGCTCTGCTCGCGCATCGGGATTATCGATCACGGCCAGCTCCTGGCCCTCGGCACGCTCGATGAACTTCTCGTGCAGTTACCTTTTTCGGAGCAAATCCGGCTCGCACGCCATGAAACGGTGACCGCGCAGTTGGGCGCGCTGCGCGAGTTTGGCGAGATCGTGGAGACGGAGGAAGCGTTCGTCCTCACTCCGCGGAGCGAGCTGCGCCTCTCGGATTTTTTCGCGGCGACCGAACGGCTCGGCTTGTCCTACCGCCATATTTCCGTCACCCGCCCGACCTTGGAAAATGTTTTTCTCCATCTTACCGGGAAGACTTTGCGAGATGCGTGATTTATTAAGCGGAGGAATTCGATGCGCACAGTTTTGATTTTGTTTGGCAACGAACTGCGCCGTTTTCTGCACGACAAAACGGCGCTCTCGCTCACTTTTCTGGTGCCGGTCGTGCTGATTTACATTTTCGGTCACGTCTTCGGGGTCAACGAGGGCGGAAGCAGGGCCGACCGGAATTCCAATCGCGGTCGTGAGCGCGACCGACGCGCCGGTCGTGGCGGCGATTACGGCCGCGTTGCAAAAGGAGAAAGCCTTCAAAGTCCTGACCACGGAAAAGCAGGAGGACAAGGAGGTGCCGCTGACCGAAGCGCGCGTGCGCGAAAAAATGAAAACGGGGTCGCTCCGCTTTGCGCTCATCTTTCCGCCCGACACGCAGAGCGACGAGAGCTTCGGGTTGAAGCTGAAATTTCTGCATAACCCGCGGAACGAAATCGAGACCCAGACCGTGACCGGGCTGGTCCAAAAAACGATCTACACTTCCGCCCCGCAGGCTCTCCTGCTTTCGCTGCAAAAGAAGGGCGCTAATTTCATCGGGCAGGAAAACTTCGATCAATTCAACCACGCGATTGCGAGCGCGGTCGCGCAGGGTTTCGGCGGGGACGCCGAGGAGATCTACGCCAACCTGAGCAAGGGCGACTTCGGCCTGGGCGCCGACGGGAACGGCGCCGGCCCCTCGCTTTTCGAGAGCCTGATCAAGATCGACTCCGAGCAGGTCGGCGGGCGCCAGGTCAAAAGCAGCATGGCGACACGCAGCGTGGGCGGGTGGGCGATCATGTTTCTGCTCTTCTCTCTCTCCGGCGCGGCGACCTCGCTCTTCGACGAAAAGAAAGCCGGCCTCTTTCAGCGTCTCCTCGCGGCGCCGGTCCGGCGGACGCACATTCTCTGGAGCAAATATCTCTTCGGAATGTTCGTCGGCATGGTGCAACTGAGCGCGCTTTTTCTGGCCGGCAGCCTCCTCTTCGGGATCGACATCACGACTAACTTTGGCAACCTGCTGCTCATCTGCCTGGGAGCTTCCATGGCCTGTGTTTCCTTCGGGATGCTACTCGCCGCGGTCTCGCCTTCCTCCGCCGCGGCCAGCGGGCTGGGCACCTTCCTCATTCTGACGATGAGCGCGATCGGCGGCGCCTGGTTCCCGACCAGCTTCATGCCGGAGTTCATCCAGAAATTGAGCAAACTGACGATTGTTTACTGGTCGCTCGATGGCTTCATCAAGGTGCTGTGGGCGAACTGCACCACGCTTGAGTTGCTCCCGACCTTGGCGGTCCTGGCTGGCATCGCGCTCGTGGTAAATGTCTTCAGCATCTGGCGTTTTAATCACGGCCAGATCTTTGAATAACGCACGCCGTCGTCGTTAGGCGGCGGTCGTTTATTTTCCGCCGGTCACCGTGTAGCCCTCGGCTCGCAGGTCTTGGGCGAGTTCCATCTCCATCTGCACCGCGGCGTCGAACGGCATCGGGTTGAGATGGGCGAATAGCTCGGGCAGGAGGCGGATGCCGTATTTCTCGACCACCCAGGCGGATTTGTAACCGTGCTTGTGATTCTCGAAGCGGTGCTCGACCGGCAGCCCGGTCATCCCGACGTAAAGACACGGTTTCGAGGCATCGCGTTTCGGATTCAGGCGCAGGACAGAGCGGTGCTTCAGGACCGCGTCGTCGAGCAGGATCACATAGACGTTGTGATGAAATTTTTCCGGGCCGGACACGGCGGAAGATAACATGCGAAAATATTTTTGTCTGTCGGACAGCGAATGTCCGACCCGGCGTTTTAGAGTGTTCCCATGACAAAGAACATTCGTTTGAATTCGCGTATGACCGGTTCCCTGATCAATCGGCCTGCGGGCATGCGGGTCCCGCGCGGACTCGCCATGCTGCGCGCGCTACGTTTGCGCCTCGCGGCGGAAAAATATCCGCGCTTTCAACAGGAAGAATTCCAGTTCACGAAATAGCCGCTGGGAATGCGGCGGGGGGTGGTGCGCGATGCAGGGTTCGAACCTGCGACTTCTTGCGTGTGAAGCAAGCGCTCTACCACTGAGCTAATCGCGCGGAAAACGGGCGACCGTAGATTTAGCGCGCTCCGAGCGCTGGGCAACTGGTTTGATCGTGCGCCTTCTCGTGCGGCGACCGCCCGGCGCTCCGCACCGCTCGTTAGGCTTCTTCGGCCGCGACGGCGAGTGCGAGCGGCGGGACCGGCTCAGGCGTTCCCACTTGGCGCGGCGGACGGAACTGGGGCACACGCCGGGAGAGCGCTTCGCGAAAATATATCGCGACGCAGACCAGGAGCAGGCCGGAGGCGAGCGGTCGCATCCGCTCCAGGAAATCGATCGTCGAAAGAGTCGGGCCGAGCTTTTTATCCATCAGCAGCACCTGCGTGATCATGGTGGCGCTCATGATGGAAAAAATGAAGTGGACCACGCTCAAACGCACGCTGACTCCCAAGTGCGACGGCGCTCAAAACCGCGCCCCAGAGGAGATAGCGCTCATGCATTTGCGCGAGGAGCGCGAACATCAGCAGCCAGGGAGTGATGACGGCGATGAGGAGCCGGGGATCCCGGGTGCGGGCGTGCCGGGCCGCGCCAAGGGCGCAGAGGGCGAGGGCGCCGAGATAAACAAGGCGCAGCGCCCATTGCAGAGTGACGACGAAGTGGAGCGGCCCGAGTTGAAGAGACCAGATGGCTGCCTTGAGCGAGAGATCCCAGTGCGAAAGGAGAGAGGGAAGGTTGTAGGAGGAACTGATGAAGAGATACGGATAACGCTCGCTCCCGTAGAGGAACCCGATCTTCAACCAGGCAAAACTCCCGTGGCCAACGGCGCCGATCGTGAAAGCGGCGACGCCGGCCAGCCCCGCGGCCCAGGCCAGGGTATTGCGCGAGCGCCGTTGCCTCAGAAAAGCCGCGACGGCGATTCCGACTCGCGGCCGATACCGGCCCACGCGGCGGGCGTTTGCAGGATCCAGGGCGAAACCAAAAACGCGGCGGTCGCGGTGAAGCCCGCCAGGACCCGGCCGGCGCGCGCCCAGCGTTTCTGCCAGAGCGGCCAGAAGATAAAAAACGGCGCGACGAAAAGCAGCTGACCCTTGAGCATTCCCCCGGCCGCGAGCAGGCAGCCGCACCAGAACCAGCGTCTCGTGAGGGCGGCGAGCGCGGCGAAAAGATAGAAGGGAAGAATCCAGCAATCCCATTGCGGCCAGGCGTGGGCGTCGAGGATGAGCGAGGGCTCGAGCCAGGCCACGCTCGCGGCGAGCAATCCACAGACCCAGCCGCGTTCGACCGCCGGGAGGCGATGCAGGAGCCCCGAATCGGTCGCGCCCGAGGCCCGGCGCACTCCCAGCCTAACGAGCAGGAAAATACCGAGGGCCGTCAGCAGTTCGGCCACGAGGTTGACTTGGAGGAGCGGCTCGACGTATTCCGGCGTTCCATCCTCGGCCCCGGGGAATTTCGCCCGCACCTGCTTGGCCCAGAGCGACATGACGAGGAGCCGGAGCGGCGGGTAATCGAGGTAATAATTCTTTTCGTAGGCTTCGGCCTGCACCCGGTCGTAGAGCCCGAGGTAACCGCGGGCAAAGGTCGTCCAGGAATCGCCCTCTTCCCCGGGCGATAACCGGCGTCCCTCGGCCAGCGTCTGGCTGCCCCAGTAGAACCCGTTTACGATGTCGCGCTGAAAGCGGAGGTGGGTCGTTTCCCGCCAGGCAAAATGGCGAAGTGCGATGCCGCCGATGAGGAGCGCGACCAGGACGAGCGCGAGGAGAATTTGCCGGCTGCGGAGCGAGGCCAGCGTCTTGGCAAAAGTCGGCGACCGCTCCATCAGGGCGGAAGCATCAGCGCTCCGCGCCCTCGCGGCAAATCCTGTTTCCGGCGATGGCGGTGGCGTTAGGCGGGGAGAAAAACCTCGTCAAACATGCAAAGCAGGCGCCGAATCTCGAACGGCTTGGTCAGGTAATTGCGGGCGCCGGCCGTGAGCATGCGCTCGATCTGGCTCGGGGTGGCATCCGCGCTGATGACGATGACCGGGATCTTCGCGGTCTCGGGTTGCGCCTGTAGTGCCTCGAGGACTTTGCTCCCGTGCAGGTCGGGCAGGTCGAGATCGAGCAGGACGAGCTGTGGGAGATTGGCCCGCGCCATGTCGAGGCCTTTCTGACCCGTTTCGGCCCAGGCCAGATCGGTCCCGGGGCGATCTTCCAGGATGCTTTCGACCAGGCGAAAGTTAGGCTCGCTGTCTTCGACGTAGAGAACGCGCGGATGATAACCGTTGCTGCGCGGCGCTGGTGCAGATCCGTTCGGCCGCATCGGGATGATGACCGTTTGCGGGGCCGGCGCGGCCGGTTTCGGAGTGAATTGCGCGACCTTGTCGGGCGTTGGCGGCGTTTCCGGCGCTGGCTTGAGCAGTTGCTCACGCAGCACTTTGATTTCGAGTTGGGCGAGGCGGAGTTCCTGGCGCAAGTGATCGTGATTCTCAGTCTTCATGCTCGTATTTTCTAAAGGTTGGCCATGCGCAAGCCGGAAGGCTCCTCCGGGATGACGCCGCGCAGCTTTTTCGTCATCTCGAGGTCGCGGCGCATTTTGTTTTTATGAGTGCAAAAAAGGAGCGCGCTCTCTTCCGTGATGAGTTCCTCTTCAAAGGCCCGCATGAGGGACTGGTCAAAGCTGTGCCAGCCGAGGGTGCTGCCGGCTTCGATGATTTCCTGGAAGCTGCGGTTTTCGCCTTCGCCGTAGAGGAGCGTCTCGCGCGTGCGCAGACTGCTGCCCATGATCTCGGTCACGAGGAGACGGCCGCCGTCGATTTTGTTGACGAGGCGCTGACTGACGACGTAGCGCAGGGTGTCGGCCAGCCGTTCGCGGATCTGTTTTTCTTCGTCGTTGGTGAAGAGGCCGAGGATGCGGTTGATGCTCTGGCCGGCGTTGATCGTGTGCAGAGTGCTCAGGACGAGGTGCCCGGTCTCGGAAGCGGAAAGGGCGATTTCCATCGTTTCGCGGTCGCGAATTTCTCCGAGCAAGATCACTTTCGGCGCCTGCCGCAGGGCGGCGCGCAGGCCGGTGGCGAAATCGGAAAAATCTTTCCCCAACTCGCGCTGGCTGAAGACGGCTTTGTGGTGCGGATGGAGGAATTCGATCGGGTCCTCCAGCGTCACGACGTGCACTTCCTGGGTCTGATTGATCTCGTTCAGCAAAGCCGCCAGGGTGGTCGTTTTGCCGCTGCCGGTGCTGCCGGTAAAGAAAATGATCCCGAATTTTTCCTGCACCATCTGCTGGAAAATCGGCGGCAAACCAAGCGACTCCAGCGTCGGGACGGTGGACTGCAACTTCCGCATCACGATTCCGTGATGGCCGTTCTGGCGATAGATGTTGACCCGGAACCGGGCCAGGTCGGCGAGGGAATAGCTCGTGTCGCAGGAACCGCTCGCCTGCAGGTCGCCCTGGAGCCGTTCGCTTCCCGCCATGAGCAGCGCGGCGATGGCGTCGATATGACTGGGTTGGAGCGCGGCGCCGGGTTCCTCCATCGGCAATTCATGGAGTTTGCCGTAGCGCTCGACCAGGGGCGGCTTGCCATTGATGAAAAGGCAGTCCGACACGCCTTCGCCGCTCTCCAGCATGGCGGTCAGTAGTGCTTGCAGGTCTTCGTTCGTCATTGGTTAAGAAAAGGGCCCGTCCGCAGGCGGCTCAACGGCTGCGGGATGAGTTTCGGCCTTTCTTTAGTGCAAGATTTGTTCCACTTACGGGCAGGAATTACGGCCGCTTGCGAATTGTGGCCCGGCACTTATTTAAAGGCATGTCCGAACACAAAATGACGCTCACCTGGAAGCGCGCCACGCAAGACTTCGAATACAAAACCTACAACCGCGATCACACCTGGAGCTTCGACGGCGGCCACGAAATGGAGGCCACCGCCGCGCCCGCTTACCTCGGTAACCCCAAGCTGGTCGACCCCGAGGAAGCGTTCGTCTCCGCCCTGGCCAGCTGCCATATGCTTACCTTCCTGGCCGCGGCCTGTAAGAAGAAATTCCTCCTCGACGAGTACGTCGACGAAGCGGTCGGTCACATGGAGAAGAACGCCGAGGGCAAGCTCGCCATCACCCGGGTCGAGTTGCATCCGAAGCTGAAATTCTCCGGCGAAAATCAGCCGAGCGAGAAGGACATCGAGGAGATGCACCACTTCGCGCACGAGAATTGTTTCATCGCCAACTCGGTCAAGACCGAGGTGAGGTGAGTAGGGAATCAGCCGAGCGAGAAGGACATCGAGGAGATGCACCACTTCGCGCACGAGAATTGTTTCATCGCCAACTCGGTCAAGACCGAGGTGACGGTGGCGTAGCGCTTCCCCGCGCCCATCCCGTTTTGCCCGATTTTTCTCGTTTGCTCCGCTGAGACCGCGGACGCCACTACTTTTTTATGGATCGCCCTAACGACCCGCAGCGAATGGAGAGAATCGTCAGCCTCTGCAAACGGCGCGGCTTCATTTTCCAGGGCAGCGAAATCTATGGCGGCCTCAATGGCGTCTGGGATTACGGCCCGTTAGGCGTGGAACTGAAACGCAACCTGAAGGATTATTGGTGGCGCGTGATGGTGCGCGAGCGCGACGATGTCGTCGGGATGGACGGCGCCATTCTCACCCATCGCGCCGTGCTCAAGGCCAGCGGGCACGAAGACACTTTCAGCGACCCGATGGTCGATTGCCGGACCTGCAAGGCGCGGCTCCGGGCCGATCAATTGCCGGAAAAAAATGGCGTCAAGCAGTGCGCCAACTGTGGCGGCAAGGACCTGACCGAGGCTCGCCCCTTCAATCTCATGTTCTCGACCCAGATGGGCGCCTCGGCCGATCCTGAGTCGATCGCGTATCTGCGGCCCGAGACTGCGCAATCGATCTTTGTGCAGTTCAAGAACGTGCTCGATACCGCGCGCAAAAAACTGCCCTTCGGCATCGCGCAAATCGGCAAGGCGTTCCGGAACGAGATCAACCCGCGCAATTACATCTTCCGCTCGCGCGAGTTTGAACAGATGGAGCTGGAATATTTCTGCCGTCCGGAGCAGGGGATGGAGCTGCTCGATTACTGGCTCGAGGAGCGGCTCAAGTTTTACGAAAACATCGGCCTGCCGCGAACCAAGCTGCACGTCCTCACCGTGCCCGATGCGGACCGCGCCTTTTATTCCAAGGGCACCTACGACATCGAATACGAGTTCCCTTTCGGGGTGCAGGAACTCGAGGGCGTTGCTTACCGGACCGATTACGACCTCACCCAGCACCAAACCGCGAGCGGCAAATCGCTCGATTATTTCGACGAGGAAACGAAGGCGCGTTTCATCCCGCACGTCATCGAGCCGAGCGCCGGCGTCGATCGCACCGTCCTCGCGCTCATCTGCGAGGCCTACGACGAGGAGACGGTGACCGACGAGAAGGGCAAGACCGAGACGCGGATCGTGTTGCGTTTCCATCCGCGGGTCGCGCCGGTTAAGGCGGGCATTTTTCCGCTCTTGAAAAATCAGCCACCGCTGGTCGAGAAAGCGCGCGAAGTGCAGGCGCTGCTCCGCCCGTTGATGAACGTCTTCTACGACGAAACAGGCGCGATCGGCCGGCGTTATCGCCGCCAGGACGAGGCCGGGACGCCCTTTGGGATCACGATCGATTTCGAGACGTTAGGCGAGCGCGATCCCGAGCTGCTGGACACGGTCACCCTGCGCCACCGCGACAGCATGGAGCAGGAGCGGGTGAAAATCAGCGAACTGGCCGCGCGCTTGTCGGGCGCGATTGCGTAGTGAATCTGGAAGATTTCCGCGAATATTGCCTAACGAAAAAGGACGCGACCGAGGGCGCGCCCTTTGGGGAGGACACGATCGTCTTCAAAGTGGGCGGCAAGATGTTCGCTCTCGCTTCCCTCGATGAAGTCCCGCCCCGAGTGAACTTGAAGTGCGATCCGGAGCGCGCGCTCGATCTGCGCGATCGTTACGAAGAAGTCCAACCCGGGTATCACATGAACAAGAAGCACTGGAACACGGTCACGTTGACCGGGAAAATTCCGGAGGCTGAGCTGCGCGAAATGATCGATCACTCCTACGAATTGGTCGCGCCCCGCCTGCCGAAGCCGCGCAAAAAATAAAGGCCTTGGAGGGACGACCGCCGTGTCGTCCGTGTTTCTACGAGAGAACCCGACCAGACTCGGACGGGACAGCGCCCGTCCCTCCAGCAGGGTGAATCACTTGCCGCAACTGCACCGTCCCGATTTCGAGCTGGAGCGCCTTCCGCGCGACCTCGAGAAAGGCGTCTGGCGGATCGGTTAACGCCACCGCCAGCCTCCCGGCTGCTCCCGGCTCGGCCCGCAAACCTTCGTCCTCAAGCAGCTGCGCCACCGCGCGCGCGCAGTTCTATCGTTAGCCTCTGCAAACGGCGCGGCTTCATTTTTCAGGGCAGCGAAATCTATGGCGGCCTTAATGGGGTCTGGGATTACGGCCCGTTAGGCGTGGAACTGAAGCGCAACCTGAAGGATTACTGGTGGCGCGTGATGGTGCGCGAACGCGACGACGTCGTCGGGATGGACGGCGCCATTCTCACCCATCGCGCTGTGCTCAAGGCCAGCGGGCACGAAGATACGTTCAGCGATCCGATGGTCGATTGCCGTACCTGCAAGGCGCGGCTTCGGGCCGATCAGTTGCCGGAAAAAAATGGCGTCAAGCAGTGCGCCAATTGTGGCGGCAAAGATCTGACCGAGGCTCGCCCCTTCAATCTCATGTTCTCGACCCAGATGGGCGCCTCGGCCGATCCTGACTCGATCGCGTACCTCCGGCCCGAGACCGCGCAATCGATCTTCGTTCAGTTCAAGAACGTGCTCGATACCGCGCGCAAAAAACTGCCCTTCGGCATCGCGCAAATCGGCAAGGCGTTCCGGAACGAGATCAACCCGCGCAATTACATCTTCCGCTCGCGCGAGTTTGAACAGATGGAGCTGGAATATTTCTGCCGCCCGGAGCAGGGGATGGAGCTGCTCGATTACTGGCTCGAGGAGCGGCTCAAGTTCTACGAGAACATCGGCCTGCCGCGAACGAAGCTGCACGTCCTCACCGTGCCCGATGCCGACCGCGCCTTTTATTCCAAGGGCACCTACGACATTGAATATGAGTTCCCTTTCGGGGTGCAGGAACTCGAGGGCGTTGCCTACCGGACCGACTACGACCTGACCCAGCATCAAACGGCGAGCGGCAAGTCGCTCGATTATTTCGACGAGGACACGAAGGCGCGTTTCATCCCGCACGTCATCGAGCCAAGCGCCGGCGTCGATCGCACCGTCCTCGCGCTCATCTGCGAGGCCTACGACGAGGAGACGGTGACCGACGAGAAGGGCAAGACCGAGACGCGGATCGTGTTGCGTTTCCATCCGCGGGTCGCGCCGGTTAAGGCGGGCATTTTTCCGCTCTTGAAAAATCAGCCACCGCTGGTCGAGAAAGCGCGCGAAGTGCAGGCGCTGCTCCGCCCGCTGATGAATGTCTTTTACGACGAAACGGGCGCGATCGGCCGGCGTTATCGCCGCCAGGACGAGGCCGGGACGCCCTTTGGCATCACGATCGATTTCGAGACCTTAGGCGAGCGCGACCCTGGGCTGCTGGACACGGTCACCTTGCGCCACCGCGACAGCATGGAGCAGGAGCGGGTGAAAATCAGCGAACTGGCCGCGCGCTTGTCGGGCGCGATTGCGTAGTGAACCTGGAAGATTTCCGCGAATATTGCCTAACGAAAAAGGGCGCGACCGAGGGCGCGCCCTTTGGGGAGGACACGATTGTCTTCAAAGTGGGCGGCAAGATGTTCGCTCTCGCCTCCCTCGATGAAGTCCCGCCCGCGGGTGAACTTGAAGTGCGATCCGGAGCGCGCGCTCGATCTGCGCGATCGCTACGAAGAAGTCCAGCCCGGTTATCACATGAACAAGAAGCACTGGAACACGGTCACGTTGACCGGGAAAATTCCGGAGGCTGAGGTGCGCGAAATGATCGACCACTCCTACGAATTGGTCGCGCCTCGCCTGCCGAAGCCGCGCAAAAAATAACGGCCTTGGAGGGACGATCCGCCTGGGGATGTCGTCCGTGTTTCTACGAGAGAACCCGACCAGACTCGGACGGGACAGCGGCCGCCCTCCAGCAGGATGAATCACCTGGCGCAACTGCACCGTCCCGATTTCGAGCTGGAGCGCCTTCCGCGCGACCTCGAGAAAGGCGTCTGGCGGATCGGTTAACGCCACCGCCAGCCTCCCGGCTGCTCCCGGCTCGGCCCGCAGACCTTCATCCTCGAGCAGCTGGGCCACCGCCCGCGCGCAGTTTTGCGCGGAATCGACCAGCCGCACCGATTCCCCGAGAAAGCGCCCGATCGCCTCGCGCAGCAGCGGGTAATGCGTGCAGCCCAGGACAAGCGTGTCGATGCCCTCATCGACCAGCGGCGCGAGATATTGCCTAACGACTCCATCCGTGATCTCGCTTTCCAGCCAGCCTTCCTCGATTAGCGGCACAAAGAGCGGGCAGGCCCGGGCCGAGACTCGCACCGCGGGGTCGAGCGCGAGGAGCGCGCGCTCGTAGGCGCCGCTCTTGATCGTGGCGCGGGTGCCGATGACTCCGATATGGCCGTTCCGGGTCGCAGCCACCGCCGCCTGCGCGCCGGGGCGGATCACGCCGGTGATCGGGACCGGCGTGGTTGCTTCGAGGCGCGCCAGGGCGAGCGCCGAGGCGGTGTTGCAGGCGACCACGACGGTCTTGCAGTGTTCCCCGAGCAACATCTCGGTGATCTCGAGGCTGTAGCGTTCGACCGTCGCCGCGCTCTTCCCGCCGTAGGGAACGCGGGCGGTGTCGCCCAGGTAAAAAATCGTTTCGTTAGGCAGGAGTTCGCGCAGCGCGCGCACCACGGTCAGTCCGCCGATCCCGGAATCGAAGACGCCGATTGGTTTTTCCCGCCCGCTCACGCTGGTCTGGTCGCTCATTGGTTGGAATTCTGAATCGCGGCCGAAGGCGGCGATGGCATCGGATTGGCGGGGGGCGGCCGGCCTAACGAATCGGTAATGGAGCGCGAGTGCGGCGGAAGATTGCTCGCGGCCGCCACCAGCGCCGGCCCGGCGGTCTGGAAATTGACCGCGCGATTGTAGCTCGTGACGGCCGCGGCCACCGCCTGCCCGAGCTTCTGCCGGTAGGAAGCGGTCGCGATGCGCGCTCCTTCCACCCGGTCATTGAGGAAGCCGGCTTCCACCAGCACCGCCGGGATCTTGATCTCGCGCAGGACATGAAAACGCGCGTGGCGCACTCCGCGATCAAAGACCGAGACCTTCGACAAAATGGAAGCGTGCACCGCCGCGGTCAGCGCGATGTTGGCCGCGTCCTGCGCATTGCCCTGTAACCATTCGGTGTCGGCCGAGCTGGGATGGTTTTCGGTCGAAGCGTTGGAGGGCACACCGGCGGGCGCCAGCGCGTAACTCTCGACCCCGGATCCGCCACTGGCCGAGTTGAAATGAATGCTGATGAAAACCGCCTTGGGAAATTGATTGGCGAACGCCACCCGTTCCTCGAGCCCGACGGCCTTGTCCGTGGAGCGTGTCATTTCCACCTTGAATCCCGCGCGGAGCAATTCTTCGCGCGCGGTCAGCGCCACTTCGAGAGTAAATGTCTTCTCGTTGCCCCAGGGGCCGGAGGTTCCGCTATCCTCGCCGCCATGGCCGGGATCGAGCACGACGGTGTCGATCTCCTTCGCGCCTTTGATTTTGTTCGGGCGCAAGACCGGCTCGACGATCTTGGCGATGTCGATCGCGGAGATGAGATTTTCGTTCTCCCGCGCGAGGAGCGGGAAATCGCTGAAAAAGCGGACGCCATTGATATAGAACTCGTTCGTCCCGGCCTGTGCCCGAATCCCGCGCCGATCGTCGCGCAAGGAGACAGTCCGGCTGACCTGCGAGAACTGTGGGAAGCGGTAGAACTGCGCGACGTTGGCGAAGCTGACATAATCGCGCCCTTCGGCCGGGATAATTTGCCAATCCTCAGCCAGCGCCGGCGACGTAGCGAAAAGGCCGACCAGCGAGAGGAGAAGGATGACTTTCGGGACGTGACAGCGAGGCGCAAGTTGACGGCGGGGTCAGGCCCGCGCAAGCAGACTGATCAAATCCGCACCCCTCCCGGCGCGGTGAAGTCCGACTCCGCGGCGTCGCCGGTGTTGCGGGTCGCGGCCGGTTCGAAGAGGACGACTTCCGCTTCGTCATCCGCGGCGGTGCGATGTTCGACGCCGTGCGGCACGACGAGGAACTCGCCCGCGTTTAGTTCCACGATTCGGTCGCGGAACTCGATCCGCATCCGGCCCGCGCCAGACGAGGAAGAGCTCGTCTTCCACCTCGTGCTGATGCCACGGGAAAACGCCCTGGAATTTCACCACCTTTACTTCCTGTCCGTTGAGTTCGCCGGCGATCTTCGGCCGCCAATGCTCGGTGAAAGCCGCGAATTTTTCTGCCAGACTCACTTTTTCCATCCCGCGAATTGTAGCCGGGGCGGTGACCCCGGCCACTGGGCGGGCGACATTTAATCCCGGCCGGGATCACCGCCCCCGGCTACAACATCGAGCGCGCGCGATATTTGCAATCGCCGCGCCCTCTTCGATGATTGCTCCCCATGACGGAACTTTCCAAGGCTTACGAACCGGCAGCAGTCGAGGCGAAATGGTACGCCCGCTGGCTGGCGGACGGTTGTTTCCAGGCCGACCCGGCCTCGGCCAAGCCGGCCTACTCGATCGTGATCCCGCCGCCGAACGTGACCGGCGTCCTCACCCTCGGCCACGTCCTGAACAACACCATCCAGGACATCCTCGCCCGCCGCGCCCGCATGCTGGGCAAGGAAGTGCTCTGGCTGCCCGGGACCGATCACGCCGGGATCGCGACCCAGACCGTGGTCGAACGCCAGTTGCGCAAGGAGGAAAAGAAAACCCGGCACGATCTCGGGCGCGAGGAATTCGTTAGGCGGATCTGGCAGTGGAAGGAAAAACACGGCGGCATCATCATCGAGCAACTGAAACGGCTCGGCTGTTCCTGCGATTGGTCGCGCGAGCGCTTCACCATGGATGAGGGTTACTCGCGCGCGGTCCAGCGCACCTTTGTCGATCTCCATCAGAAGGGGCTCATCTATCGCGGGAAACGGATGGTGAACTGGGATCCGGTCGCGCTGACCGCGCTCTCCGACGAGGAGGTCATCCCGACGCCGCAAAAATCCGCCCTCTATTACGTCCGCTACGAGATGGTGGAGGAGCCCGGGAAATTCATCGAGGTCGCGACCACCCGGCCGGAGACGATCATGGCCGATGTCGCCCTCGCGGTGCACCCGACCGACGAGCGTTACCGGGCCTCGTTAGGCAAAAAAGTCTGGCGTCCGCTCGATCGCGCGCAGTTGCCGGTGGTCGGCGACGACGGAATCGATCCGGCTTTCGGCACCGGGGTTCTGAAAGTGACGCCGGCGCACGACAAAGTGGATTTCGAGATCGGGCAGCGGCACGGCCTGGCGGTGATCGACGTCCTGCATCCCAACGGCACGATCAATTGCCCTAACGTTCCCGAGCTCGACGGACTCGATCGTTTCGTCGCGCGCAAAAAAGCGGCGGAAATGCTGGCCGAGAGCGGGCTGCTCGCGAAAGAGGAGCCGCATGAGAGCACGGTCGGCTTCAGCGAGCGCGCCGGTGTTCCGATCGAGCCGCGTTTGAGCGAGCAATGGTTCCTGAAATATCCGCAGGTCGAGGAATCGCGCGCCGCGGTCGGCCCGCAGGCCGCGATTCATTTCCGGCCGGAGCGCTGGGAGAACGTCTATCAACACTGGCTCGAAAACATCCAGGACTGGTGCATCAGCCGTCAGCTTTGGTGGGGGCATCGCATCCCGGTTTGGTACGCGAACGACGATCCCACGAAATTGCACGTCTCCATCGAGCCGCCGGCCGATCCGGAAAATTGGACGCAGGATCCCGACGTGCTCGACACCTGGTTCTCGAGCTGGCTCTGGCCCTTCGAGACGATGGACGACGCGACGCGCGCGAAGTTTTATCCGACGAGCGATCTCGTGACCGCGCCCGACATCATCTTTTTCTGGGTCGCGCGCATGATCATGGCGGGCCTCGAATACACCGGCCAGGCTCCGTTTAGCGACGTCTACTTCACCGGCCTGATCCGCGACGGCCAGGGACGGAAGATGAGCAAGTCGTTAGGCAATTCGCCCGATCCGCTCGACCTGATCGGAACATATGGCGCCGACGGCGTCCGCTTCGGCCTGATGCGGATCGCGCCCAGCGGGCAGGACATTCGTTACGACGAGAAACAGATCGAGGAAGGCCGCAACTTCGCGAACAAGCTCTGGAACGCGACCCGCTTCCGCCAGATGCACGGCGGCGAGACCGAGGGCGAGATCAATCCCGCGCTCCTTACGAGTGACGACAAATGGATTTTGCTACGGCTCGATCACTGCGATTCGCGCCGTCACGCAGGCGCTCGAGGAATACAATTTCAGCGAAGCCGCGCAGGCGCTTTACCGCTTTTTCTGGAGCGAATATTGCGACTGGTATCTCGAGGCCAGCAAAGCCGCGCTCGGGTTTGCCGATGCCGAACCGCCCAGCGCGCGGAAAGCGAACACCCTCGCGGTGATCGATTTCATCCTCGGGCACACCCTGCGGCTCTTTCATCCGTTCATGCCCTTCATCACCGAAGAGCTCTGGCATGGGCTCGGTTTCAATGCCGATCTGCCCGCCGGGCAGGGCGCGAAAACGATTCAGTTCGCGCACTGGCCGCAGCCGCTGGACGACGAGTTTAAGAAACACTACGGGCTCACGCCTAACGACGAGCAAATCGCGAACGCGAAATACGAAACCGTCATCGCCGGCCGTCGTTTGCGGCGCGATTTCAATATCGCTTCGAACAAGCGCGTCGCTTTCATCCTCAAGCCGACGAATCCGTTGCCGGAGGAAGAAGCGGACGTGCTCCGCATCCTGCTCAACGCGGAAAGGCTCGAGCTGCCGGCGAGTTACGATCCGCCAAAGGGAACGCCGACCGCGCTCACCCCGCTGGGCGAGCTTTACCTCCCGCTCGAAGGTTTGATCGATCTCGAGGCGGAACGGCAGCGGCTCGGGAAAGAGATCGCGAAAACCGAGGCCGAACTGGTCACGGTGCGGAAGAAACTGGCGAACGAAAATTTCGTCAGCAACGCCCCGGCCGCAGTCGTGGCCGAGCATCGGCAGCGGGAAAAGGATTTCGCGGAGCAGCTCGAACAGCTCCAGCGGATGGTGGATTCGTTAGGCTAGAGTGGGATTGCCGATGGATTGCAGGCCGCGTTATAGTCGCTCCGCCTGCAAATGATCCGGGTCCTTAAATTCCTTCTTTGGCTTGGCATCGCCCTGCTCGGGGCGACGGCGGTAGGGGTGGCGGCGTTTGCCCGCGGCGAACCGATCAACGCGCTCTGGATCGTGACCGCGGGATTGTGCGCGGCGGCGATCAGCTACCGCTTCTACAGCAAGTGGCTCGCGGCAAAAGTGCTCGTCCTGAATGACGAACGCGCCACGCCCGCGCTCGTGGTCGACGACGGCAAAGACTTCGTCCCGACGAATCGCTGGATGGCGTTCGGTCATCACTTCGCCGCCATCGCCGGGCCCGGTCCGCTCGTCGGCCCGGTCCTGGCGGCGCAATTTGGTTATCTCCCCGGCATGCTCTGGATCCTGATCGGGGCCACGTTAGGCGGCGGCGTGCACGACATGATTGTGCTCTTCGCTTCGGTCCGGCGGCGGGGAAAAACGCTCGGCCAGATGGTGAAGGAGGAAATCGGCAGCGTGGTCGGCGCGCTCGCGCTCATCAGTGTGCTCGCCATCATGATCGTGCTGATCGCCGTCCTCGCGCTCGTCGTGGTGCAGGCGCTGGCCAAGAGTCCGTGGGGCGTTTTCACGATCGCGATGACGATTCCGCTCGCCCTCGTCATGGGAATCGCGCTCCGCAGCGGAAAGATCGGCGTCGGCTGGGTGACGGCGTTTGGCGTGCTCGGCCTGCTCTTGTCCGTCTGGGGCGGGCAATTTCTCGGGCAATATCCGGCGCTCGAACACTGGTTTCGGCACGACCAAAAGTGGCTCGCCTGGGCGCTGATCATTTACGGGTTCGCCGCCTCGACCCTGCCGGTCTGGCTTCTCCTGACCCCGCGCGATTATCTGAGCACGTTTTTGAAACTCGGCACCGTCGCCGCGCTCGCGCTCGCGGTGATCGTGATTCATCCCACGCTGCAAATGCCGGCCATCACGCCGTTCATCGACGGCAGCGGGCTGGTCTTTGCCGGGCCGGTTTTTCCTTTCGTCTGCATCACGATCGCCTGCGGGGCGGTCTCCGGGTTTCATTCCCTGATCGCTTCGGGCACGACACCGAAAATGATCGAGAGCGAAACCCGGATTCGCGACATCGGCTACGGCGCGATGATCACGGAGATGGTCGTTGCGTTAATGGCGCTGGTCGCGGCCTGCGTTTTGCCGACCGGGCAATACCTCGCGATCAACGCCAAAGGCACGCCGAGCGAAGTGGTGGCGAAGGTTTCTGCGGCCGGTTTTCCGGTGACGGAAGTGGAGATGAAGCAACTCGCGCAGGAGCTGGGCGAAGACACGATGTTTGGCCGGGCGGGCGGCGCGCCGACTTTCGCGGTCGGGATGGCGCACATGTTTGCGCGGGTCACGGCCAGCCCGACGGCGCTCGCGCTTTGGTATCACTTCGCGATCATGTTTGAGGCGCTCTTTATCCTCACCACGCTCGATGCCGGGACGCGCGTCGGGCGATTTCTACTCCAGGATTTGCTGGGCAATCTTTGGCGACCGCTCGGCAACACCAATTCCTGGAGCGCGAATTTTTTCGCGAGTGCCTTGCTCGTGAGCGCCTGGGGTTGGTTTCTCTACCAGGGCGTGCTCGATCCGTTAGGCGGAATTAACAGCCTCTGGCCGCTCTTCGGTCTCGCTAATCAATTGCTCTCCGTCATTGCCCTCTGCCTCGGAACCACCATCCTGATCAAGATGAACAAGGCGCGCTATATCTGGGTGACGATGCTGCCGCTCAGTTTCATGGTGCTGGTGACTTTTTGGTCGGGTTGGCTGAAGATTTTTTCGCCCGATCCCAGGATCGGATTCCTGAGCGGAGCGAACAAGCTCGAGGCCGGGATCGCGGCCGCGGCGACCAACGTTGATTACGCGCGCCAGGCGCTGATCTGGCGGATCGACGCACTGGTGGCGCTCACCTTTCTCATTCTTGTTCTGGCGATCGTGACCGGCTGCGCCTGGCAATGGTGGCGGCTGCTGCGCGGGACCAAACCAATCGTGCTGCACGAGAGCGAGTTCGTTAGCCTGGCCCAGCTCCCGGTCGGTAATCGTTAGGCACGATGCGCAAAAAAGAAATGCTCGCGGTGGTGGAAGCGCTGACCACGCAGCCAACCGCTCCTTTTCACGAGGACGCGGTCCGGGACGAGATCGAGAGCCAGTTGCGGAAAATGCCGCACGTGAAATTCAAGCGCGACGGGTTTGGCAATGTGATCGCGCATTACCAACGGGGCCGGAAACGGGCCGCCGACTGGGGCTTGGCCGCGCACATGGATCATCCCGGCTGGGTCCGCGGCGAGGATGACGAAATGGAATTTCTCGGTTCGGTCGCGCCGCGTTTCCGGAGCAATCCGAAGAAGAAATCGTTCGGCGATTTCGAGATGTGGGACCTGCCGCCATTCGAGATTCGCGACGGGCAGATACATTCCCGCGCCTGCGACGACCTGATCGGTTGTGCGGAAATCATCTGCGTCTTCCGGGAGCTGGAGGAGCGCGGGGCGAACGTCGCATTGCGTCGGGCTTTTCACCCGCGCGGAGGAAGTCGGTTTTGTCGGCGCGATCAAACTGGCGAAGGCGGAAATCCTGCCGCGCAGCCTAACGATCCTGTCGCTCGAGACGAGCACCCCGCGCGGCACGGCCGAGATCGGCCAGGGCCCGATCGTGCGGGTGGGGGACAAGGCCTCGAGCTTCGACGGCCCGGCGACCGCGCGTTTGCTGGCCGCGGCGGCGGCCGAGAAAATTCCGGTGCAACGCTGTCTGCTCGACGGCGGCACCTGCGAAGCGACCGCCTATCAACTTTACGGATACACCTGCGCGGCGGCGAGTCTGGCGCTGGGGAATTATCACAACGTCACGCCCGAGGGGACGATCGCGGCGGAGTTTGTCGCGATCGACGATTTCGTCGGGATGGTGCGGCTTTGTGTCGCCGTTATCCTGGGCGGCGGAGCGGTGCGCGATCCGCAAAAAGCGCTGCGCCAAAAGCTCGAGGAAAACGCGCGCGGCTATCGCCGGTTTTATCGCCTGTAAGAGGCGAGACTACTTGCGCCGCAGCGGGACGATGATCTCCCCGTCCTGGTAGGCGAGGACGACCTGGCCATCTTCGATCGAGCGCAGGGTGACCTGGTAAATCTGGTTCCCGAACTGGAGTCCGAACTGCTGGCCTTCCTGCATGATCTTGCCGTTGAGGATGGCGAAGCGCATCCCGGCGCCCATCGTGACCGAGGTGAGCGAAAAGGAGCTGGCCGCGAGGCCGGGGCCGGCGCTCGAGGAGGCGGCGGTTTTCGGACCCGGTTTTTTCCAGCCGATCGGCCAGAAGGGATCGCGCGCGTCGGCCGCGTCAAAACTCGATTTGTGCTTGAGCTCGATTGTCGGGACCGCCGGAGTCGCGGGAGCCGCATTCTCGGCCCGGGCGGCGCCGAGCAAGAGCAGACTCGTTAGGCAAAAGGCCGGGAAAAGCTTTTTCATTTCTTAAAGAGCGCGGTCTGCGCCATGAGGCTGACTTGTTGGTACTGCGGTTCTTCCGGCACGGCGTGAATCACGACATGGTTGATGGCGAGCAGCGGCTCGGAGTTTTCGAGCTGCGCGATCGCTTTGCCGAGGGCGGAATATTCGCTCTGCGGCAGCTCGATGGCCCAGTTGTTCCTGATCCAATCGGTGAGCTCAGGTTGTTTGAAGTCCGCGCTCGATTCGAGCCGGGCGGTGACTTTGTCGATCCCTTGTTCGCCAAAAAAAGTGCGCATTTTCGGCGGGAACCAGGCGATGGGGGCACCGTCGGCGGTCGTGGCCTTCAAGGCTTCGTAACGGCCAGTCGCTTCCTTGGCCTGCATCTCGAGATTGGCGGTTTTTTTCATCTCCGTCTTGGAGGAGGACGTCTTCGCCTGCACCTCGGCAATGCTCGCCGTCATCGCGCTCCGGCTCTTGTCGAGCGGCCCGAGGAAGAAAGTGAAATAGCAATAGATCAGCCCGATAAAACCGAGCACGCTCAGGATGATCTTTTGGATCTGATCTTTGTTTAATTTAGTCGGCTTCATTTCGTTTTCGCAATCGCCCGGGACGCATCGTCCTTCTTGGCCGCGTCGCTGGCTTTGGGATCAAGCGTGACATTGAGGACGAAGCGGGCGCTCGGTGTCGGGACGCCACTCAGGCTCACCATCGTGTCGAGATCCTCCAGATTGCGGAAGGTAACCTTGACCTCGCTGTAATTTTTCTCGAGCTGCTCGGTCAGGAGCTGGCGGAAATCCTCCGCCGCAGCGCGTGGTTCGCGGGCGGCGGCCAGGCCTTCGAGCGTGACCGCAATCGAGCCGCTGCCTTCGACGACGTTGCCGTCGAGACCGGTGACCTGAAGATTGGGCGCGACGCAATGAGCGACATGGGCGAGGAAGGGCGCCCAGTAGAAGCGCTGTTCGATCAGGCTGTCGAGCACCTTGGTGCTGTCGATGATCTGGCGCAGTTCGTTCGCCCGCTTCTGCGCGGCGGTGACTTTGGGTTCGACCTTTTGCCATTCGCCCTGAGCGGCGTTGAGCTGGCTGCGGATCTGCATCGTCTCGTACGCGTTCCAGCCGTAGTAAAGGAAGAGGATGAGGCCGAAGGCGCTCAGGGCCATGATGCCGAGCTTGAGCGGATCGCGTTTGCGCTGCCGCTCTTCGCTGATTTCCTCGTGGAGAAGATTGAGTTGGAGAGCCATCTTTTAGGCGGACTTGAGGTAGGAGATGGCTGCGCCGCACGCGACATTGAGGGAAACAAACTCGCTCGCAAGGGCCTGGCGCTTGGCCGGGGGCAGGGCCACTTCGCAGGTTTCGAGCGGGTCCCAAATTTCGCAGGGCAGACCCAGTTCATCGCTGAGGATTTGCAAAATCATTTCCGTCTTGGCCATGCCACCGGAAACAAAGATGCGGTGAATACTTTCTTCGCACTGGCCTTCGAAGAACCCGATCGAGTTCCGCACTTCAGTGGCCAGAGTGAGAAGCGAGCCGCGGCAGGTGTCCGCCATTCCGGCGTCGCCCTGTTCCATAAGAAGGCGCGCGGATTCGGCATTGACCGCGCCGTCCGCGGTCAGGGCTTCGCTGAATTGTTTGCCGCCGTACTCGACGCTGCGCACCAGCATGAGCTCGGTTTTATTCCCGATCAGGACGGTGCTTTGCTCGTGGCCCATGTCGAGGAGGAGGAAGGCTTCGTTGGCGAAGACTTCCGGGTAGGCAAATTCGAAAGCGTTAAAGGAGCAGATGGGCGCGAGCTGAATGATAGTGGCGGGCGTCTTGGTTTTGCTCATCGCCTCGGAGATTTGTTTGACCGCCGGGCGTAACATCCCGCCGACGAGATAGCGCGTCTTGCCGGGCGCGCCCTCGATCGCGGCGCCGTTTGGCGCCACTCCGGCGAACGCGACCGCTGAGACCGGCGCGCAATCGAGGACAAAATCTTTGCATTCCTGGTTCAGAACCGCGAGGCCGTTGAGGCGGAGCGCGCTCCGGAGCAATTCAACCGGGGTGGTGGGCTGTTCGATGATGCGCAGGAGCGCGCCGGCATCGGAGGCCGCGACCGCGCAATTCCTGGCGCTGCCGCCCATCTCCTTGAGCAGGAGTTTGACTTGCTGCGCGAGTTCGTCGGCGGTGGTGATCGCGTCCGGGACGGGAC
>CAVUGD010000008.1:0-169977 GCA_963740715.1 uncultured Verrucomicrobiae bacterium
CGGTGCGCTCCTGCACGAAATTGAAATCGATGCCTGGGCTCAGTTCGACGAGCCGAAATCCGTTCGGCGTGACTTCGATCACGGCGAGATCGGTGTAGATGCGGTTCACGACGGCCAATCCCGTCAGCGGAAAGGTGCACTTTTGCACGAGTTTCGCCTCGCCTTCCCGGGTGCAATGCTGGGTGATGACGAAGATCGATTTTACTCCCGCGACCAGGTCCATGGCGCCGCCGACTGCGGGGATGGCGTCGGGCTCGCCCGTGGACCAGTTGGCCAGATCGCCGTTCTGCGCGACCTGGAGCGCGCCGAGCACGCAAAGATCCAGGTGGCCGCCGCGGATCATGGCGAAGCTGTCCGCGTGATGAAAGTAGGCGGCGCCCGGCAGCGCCGTCACGCGCTGTTTGCCCGCATTGACCAGCTCGGGATCGCCTTCGCCGGGCCTGGGCGCGGGGCCCATGCCGAGCAGGCCATTTTCTGTGTGGTAGATGAGCGAGCGGCCCTCCGGCACGAACCTGGTGACCAGCTCCGGAATGCCAATGCCCAGATTCACATAGGAGCCGTCGGGAATGTCCTGCGCCAGGCGCTGCGCCATCTCCTCGCGCGTCCACCCGATCATGAGTGAGGTTAAGAGGGAAGCCGGCGGCTTCGTCATGGGTAGGACGCTCCTGCTGCGACGAGTTCCGATTCGTGGGCCGGGTTGGCGATGGCGACGACGCGATCCACGAAGATGCCGGGCGTGACGATCGACTCGGGGTCCAGCTGGCCCGGCTCGACGACCTCGGCGACCTGGACGATCGTGACCTTGGCCGCCATCGCCATCGGCGGGCCGAAGTTTCGCGCCGTCTTGTTGTAGAGGATGTTGCCGTGGGTGTCGGCGACCCGCCCCTTGATGAGCGAGAAATCCGCGCGGAGGCCGTGCTCAAGCAGATACTTTCTGCCGCCGAATTCCCGGGATTCCTTGCCTTCCGCCAGCGGCGTTCCCACCGCGGACGGGGTGTAGAACGCCGGGATTCCAGCTCCGCCGGCGCGGATGCGCTCCGCGAGCGTTCCCTGAGGAACCAATTCCAATTTCGTGCGCCCGCTTCGGTAGAGCTCGGGGAAGACGTTCGAGTTGGCGGTGCGCGGAAACGAACAGACGACCTTGGAAACGCGGCCCGCCTTGAGCAGCGCCGCGAGGCCGACCTCGCCGCTGCCGCAGTTGTTGCTGATCATCGTCAGATTCGTGGCGCCCTGGTCGATCAGCGCGTGGATGAGCTCGATTGGACTGCCCGCTTCGCCGAAACCGCCGAACATGATGGTGGCGCCGTCGAAAATGTCCGAGACAGCCTCGGCCGCGCTCGCCACCCGCTTGTCGATCATTCGGCGCCTACAAGAGCGGCGTGAAGAGCGCCGATACTCGGCGCCTGTCCGGCAGCCGTGGCGCGACCCGGCGCCTGTCCGGGTTTCGCCACCCGCGCGTAGTGGTACAAGCCGGCCTCGTCGAACAGAACGCGGTCCTCGTAGTCGTCGAACCAGAGCGCCTCGGGGTTGCGGCCGACGATGCAGACCTTGCCGCGATCGGGGGCGCTGCCGGCGTTCCGAAGAATCTTGAAGATCACGACGCCATTCTCGCTGCCCGCGAGTCCCGGTATCGCCTCGTTGGTGACCGCCGCCACTTCGGTCTTGCCTTTGTAATGGGTGATGGAAAGGCGCGCGTGGGCCTCGACGCCCGACAGCCCCTTTTGCGATTCGTTGAGAATATTCCACGCGGTCTCGATCGGAACGTTGAACGCCTTGTAGGCGACGATGTCGCGCCCGCAGAAGAAGTAGTGGTTCTCGCCGCCGGCGCGCTTGAACTCGCGCTGCAGAATGCGGAGGGCGTCCGCGTCATCGTTGATGCCCCGCCATGATCGGCGCCTGGTTCTGCACGGTGAGCCAGCCGCGCGAGGCCAGGCCCCGCATCGCCTCGCCCGTCGCGGGGACCCATTGCTTGAAGCCCTGCGCGTCCTCGATGTAGTTTCCTTCCGCGTCCTTGGCGAGGAACTCGTCCGGGTGCTCGAAGTGCAGCATCATGTGCAGGCCGACCTGCGGGTAGGTCTCGTGGAACCGATCGAGCATCGAGAGGAAGGTGCGGTCGAAGCGCTGGGGATAGAACGCCATATCCTTGGTGCCGATGCGGATCGACTCGACGCCGGCTTCGGCCAGCGCGCCGAGCCAGGCCGCGATCTTTGCATTGTTCAGCACCATCGCGTCGCCGCCCGACATCAGGATCTCGCGCAACTTCTCGCGTCCGCTTTCGGGATGCACGCCGCCGTTCGCCGCGACGGCCGCGTTGTGCTGCTTGATGTAGGGGATGATCTCGGGGATCAACGCGAGACCTTTCTTCGCGATGGTGCCGTCCTGTCGCTTGATCTGCTTGCGGGCGATCAATTCTTCGCGGTAACAGAAGCGGCAATGGGCCGAGCAGGTCGAAATGACGTACATGAGTCCCATCTCGTACTTGTGCAGCAGGCCCTCGACGGGGCTGTAGTCCATCTGGTTGCCGGGATCCTCCGAGCCCGCAAGATCCATCGTCTCGGCGGGGTCGGCCTTGACGATGCGCTGAATCGCGGCGCTGGTCCTGGCCAGTTCGTAGTAATGGCGCGTGATCTTCACGGGCATCCGGGCTTCAACGTCACGATCGGTGCCCTTGAGCGCTTTCAGCCTTGTCACCTCGTCCTTGGAGTAGAAGTTGAGCATGTCCGCCGGCGCCTTCTCGTTGAAGAAGGGGGCGAGCCCACTGATAATTTCCCGCTCATAGCGGCCTTCTTCGACGCTCTCGAGAAACTTCTGCTCGCGTGCGGTCGGGACGTGAGGTTGTGGCTGTGTCATTGTTCGGGCTCCAGTGCGGAAAGAATGAATGTCGGTCGATCAGGTTCGCGATTTTACGCTCAAATCCCCATCCTATAAAGGCATTTTGTGGCGAAGGTCGATCGTGCGTCATCGCTTTTTAAGGCGATATTTGGACGGCTTGGTGGAGGTGCGCTCGATCACTTTGCGCGCTTCGAGGTCGAGTTTCACGGTTTCGTTATACCAATTGATGTTGCCGTCGAATTTGTTCGCCAGGCTTTGATTCACCTGTTCGGAAAGTTCGGTGTGAGTGAGTTGCTTCTTCCGCAGCGCGGCCACAATCGCCTTTTTCACCGCGTCGTATTTTTCCGAGCTGATGTTCACCCCGCGTTTGCCTAACGGGTGTTTGGTCAGGATTTTCTCTTCGTTAGGGGACTTTTTCATTCCTCAGGGTAGAGCAAGCTACCCTAGGCGGTGGCGCTGCCTTCGTCCGGTCCGCCAAAGCGGATGCCCTGCGCGAGCGGCAGTTCGGTCGAGTAGTTGATCGTGTTCGTCGTCCGCCGCATGTACATCTTCCAGGAATCGCTCCCGCTCTCGCGGCCGCCGCCGGTCTCTTTTTCGCCGCCAAAGGCGCCGCCGATTTCCGCGCCGCTCGTGCCGGTGTTGACGTTGGTGATGCCGCAATCGCTGCCGGCGGGACTGAGGAATTTTTCCGCCTCGCGCACGTCGTTGGTGAAAATCGCGGAGGTCAGCCCCTGCGGGACGCCGTTGTTGATCGCGATCGCTTCGTCAAAATCGCGATAGGTCAGGAGGTAAAGGAGCGGACCGAAGGTTTCGTCGTGGACGATCTTGTAATCCGGCTTCGCGTTGGCGAGGCAGGGCGTCATGTAGCAGCCGCCCTCGTATTTGTCGCCGTCGAGACGTTCGCCGCCGTAAAGGACTTCGCCGCCCTCAGCCTTCAGCTTCTTGATCGAATCCAGGACGGTGTCGACCGCCTGAGGATCGATCAGCGGACCCATCAAAGTTTTTTCGTCGAGAGGATTTCCGATTGGGACCGACTTGTAGGCGGCTAAAAGTTTCTCGCGCAGTTTGTCGGCGATCGACTCGTGGACGATGACGCGCCGAGTCGAGGTGCAACGCTGGCCCGCCGTTCCAACGGCGCCGAAGAAGATCGATTGCGCCGCCATCTCGAGATCGGCGCTCGGGCAAACGATGAGCGCGTTGTTGCCGCCCAGTTCCAGGATGCTCCGTCCGAGCCGGCCGTGGACCGATTTTGCCACTGCGATTCCCATCGCCGTCGACCCGGTCGCCGAGACGAGCGGAATGCGCCGATCAGCCGCGAGCGGTTCGCCGACCGCTTTGCGGTCGCCGATGAGGAGGGTGAAAATCGCCGGATCAGCGCCGGTCGCGCGGCAAACGCGCTCCGCGATCTTGATCACGGCGATGGCGGTGAGCGGCGTTTTCTCCGACGGCTTCCAGACGGTGGCGTCGCCGCAAACCGCGGCCAGCGCCGCGTTCCACGACCAGACCGCGACCGGAAAATTGAAAGCCGAAATCACGCCGACGACGCCTAACGGATGCCATTGCTCCATCAGGCGATGATTCGGGCGCTCCGATTGAATCGTCAGGCCGTAAAGCATGCGCGATTGCCCGACCGCGAAATCGCAGATGTCGATCATCTCCTGCACTTCGCCTTTGCCTTCGGCGAGAATTTTGCCCGACTCGAGCGAGACGAGTTTGCCGAGGTCTTCCTTCTGCTCGCGCAGGGCGTTGCCGAGCTGCCGAACGGTTTCGCCGCGGACCGGACCGGGCGTGACGCGCCATTTCTCAAACGCGGCCAGCGCGCGGCTCATCACCTTGTCGTAATCCTCCGCCGAGGCGGAGCGATATTTGCCTAACAATTTGCCGTCGACCGGCGAAATCTTTTCGTGGACCGGGCCGCTGCCGTGCCACTCGCCGGAGAAGGCGCCGTCGGCCGTACCGGAGATGCCGAGTTTTTCGAGAAGTTTAGTCATGTTTACTTTCGCATCCGCGCGCATTGCTGGCGGATCAGGTCGATCGCTTCGTCGATCACTTCCTTGGTGATATCGAGCGCCGGGCGGAAGCGAATCGCTTGTCTCGCCGGACTTGAGGGCGAAGACGCCGCCGTCGAAGAGCCCTTTCCAAAATTCATCGCGCGTCGCCGGGTCGGGCAGGTCGAAAGCGAGGAACAAACCGCGCCCGCGCACCGCGGTCATGATCGGGTTTTCCTTTTGCAGTTCGAGCAGGCGATTGAGGAAATGCTCGCCGACGAGGCCGCGCGTTTTCGACCAGGTTTTCCTGCTCGATGATCTCGAGGAAATAGGTCGAGCGCACCATGTCGGTGAAGTTGCCGCCCCAGGTCGAGTTGATCCGGCTGGGCAGGCGAAAAACAGTTGTCCGGCACTTCGTCGAGCCGCGGTCCGGCCATCACGCCGCAGACCTGCGCTTTTTTGCCGAAAGCCATCAGGTCGGGCACGACGCCGAAATGTTCGCAGGCACCAGTTGCGGCCGGTGGCGCACATCCCGCACTGCACTTCGTCGAAAATGAGGAGCATCTCGTTCTCGTCGCAGATGCGGCGCAGGGTCTGGAGCCATTCCCCGCGGAAATGATTGTCGCCGCCTTCGCCCTGGATCGGCTCGATGATGATGGCGGCGATGTCGACGCCTTTTTCCCTAACGAACTGCATGATCTCCGCTTCGGATTTCTTTTCCCGCTCGATCACGTCCTGCGTCACGCTCCGTCCTTCGTCTAACGAGAAGTCGATCAACGGCGTGGAAACGCGCGGCCAGTCGAACTTGGCGAAGAGGTCGACCTTGACCGGATCGGTGTTCGTCAGGCTCATGGTGTAGCCACTGCGGCCGTGGAACGCCTTGCGGAAATGCAGGATCTCGGTCCCGCGCTCGCCGCGGCCGGCGGCCATGTTCTTGCGCACTTTCCAATCCATCGCGGCCTTGAGCGTGTTCTCGACCGCGAGCGCGCCGCCTTCGATCAGGAGCATGCGCTCGAGCGGCGGCATCCCGACCACGCGCCAGTAGGTGTCGAGAAACCGGGCGTAGCCTTCCGAGTAAACGTCGGAGTTGGCGATCTTGATCTTGGCCGCGCGCAGGAGGTCGGCTTTGACCTCCGGTTTGTCGAAATGCGGATGATTAAACCCGACCGGGTTGGAGCCGAAAAAGCCGTAGAGATCGATCAACTGGCGATCGTGCGCGGCGTCGAAAAGATACGAGCCCTTGCTCTTATCGAGATCGATCACGATCCGAAAACCATCGAGCAACACGTGCTCGGCGATCTGCCGGAGCACGGGCGATTTCGGTTCGGAATCGGGTTTCTGGCTTCGCACTGACGCGGCCGCTGGAAGGAGTGCGGGTCGCCTCGGTGAGCATGGATGGCATACTCATCCGCTGAGGGTAGTCGGCGGGAAGATATTGGTCAACCGGAGCGAAGGTTAGGCGCGGCCGAGCGCTAGACGATGCCGTCGCGCAGATGCGGCGTGTTTCCCGGCCATCAGCTCCTGGGTCAGATCGTAGCCGGCGCGATCGGCATTCTCCGAAGTGCCGGCGAAATGATGATCGATCCGCATCTTGGCCGAGCGGCAGAAGTAGCTCGCGACCGAGAGGACTTCCGCGGCCGGCTCGCCGCTATCGATCTTGTGCTGGGCAAAGGCGCAGGTCGCGCTCATGGCGAAGAGCTCGGTCGCGATCCCGACAAACCGCGAAAGCAACAACTGCTCGCGATCGAGTTTCGGACCGAAGCGAGTCATGGCGTGGAACAAACCGCGCGCCAACCGCTTGCTCGCACCCGCAGCATAACGAACATGCGGCCGCAGATCGGCGTGCAACTTGTCGAGGTCGCCGGCGCTGCCGCCCATCCACTGTTTCGGATACCAGCTCGCGTAAAATTTTCCCGAGCTGAAGACCGCCTTGGCCCGTTCCGAGGTCGGGAGCTGGGTGTTGAAGATCGCGCCGCCGACCTTGAGATGCGGATCGAGCGCTTCGCGCGCAATGAAGAGGCGCATGATTTCGCTCGAGCCTTCAAAGATCATGTTGATCCGGCAATCGCGCAGGAAACGCTCGACCGGGAATGCCTTCTTCGCCGCGGCCTTCGAGCGATTGCGCGGTTTCGTAGCCGCGTCCGCCGCGCACCTGCATCGCTTCGTCGGCGATGCGCCAGGTCGCTTCCGTCGCCCACATTTTGCACATCGCGGTCTCGATCCGCAGGTCGCCCGCCTTGCGATCGACCATCGCGCTGGTCAGGAAGGTGATCGCTTCCATCGCGAAAACATTGCCCGCCATCTCCGCGACCTTGCCCGCGATCGCATAATGCTGGCCGATCGGGACGCCCCATTGCACGCGTTCGCTGACCCATTTGCGGCAGATCTCGAGCAGCCGTTTCGACAATCCGACACAAGCGGCCGGAATCGTCAGGCGGCCGGTGTTCAGAGTCGTTAGGGCAACTTTCAAGCCCTGCCCTTCCTTCGCGATCATGTTCTCGCGCGGGACGCGGACGTTGGTGAATTTCACGATCCCGTTGTAGAGCGCGCGCAAGCCCATGAAGTGGCAGCGATAGGTGATCTCGAGCCCGGGCGTAGTCGACATCGACGATGAAGGCCGTGATTTGTTTGCGCTCCTTGCCCTTGACGATTTTCGGCGCGGTCTTCGCCATCACCACGAGCACGCCGGCCTTGATCAGGTTGGTGCACCAGAGTTTCTCGCCGTTCATGATGAAGGCGGAGCCGTCCTCGGTCGGATCGGCGCGCAGGCTCATGTTGGCGGGATCGGAGCCGGCATCGGTTTCGGTGAGGGCGAAGGCGGAGATTTCTTTGCGCGCGACGCGCGGCAGATACTTCTTCTTCTGCTCCTCGGTCCCGAAGATGAGGAGCGGCTGCGGCACGCCGATCGATTGATGGGCGGAAACGAGCGCGGTCAGGTTCGCGTCCCAGCTGCCTAACAACATCGCGGCGCGGCCGTAATTCATCTGCGACAGGCCGAGCCCGCCGTATTCGGTCGGGATTTTCACCCCGAACGCGCCCATCGCGAAAAGCTCGTCGATGTTCTTCTGCGGGATCTCGCCGGTGCGATCGATCTCGTCGGCGTCGACGTTGGCCTTGAGGTATTCGCGCAGTTCGTTCAGGAACGGATCGCCCTTGGCCTGATCCTCCGCGCTCTGCGCCGGATAAGGAAAGATGCGGTCGAAATCGTAGCGGCCGATGAAGAGGTTGCTCGCGAAACTGCCGCGCTCGTCGAGCGGATCGCGCGAGCTTTCGGCGAGGTCGAGGGCGGCGGCTTTGCCGGCCGACATCTTGGAGGTGTCGATGACCGACTGCGCCTTTCGGCCGGGGCGGGTTTGGCGCTGGTTTCTTCAGCGATCTGTTTTTCAGGCGCTTCGAGCGGTGTCTTCATAAAATTTGGTATTTTTTGCCGCGTGCTGCCGGAGCAGATCGCAAGGCTGGAATTTGTCGCCGAGCCGGTCGCCGGTTGCGACCAGTTCCGCGGCGCCGATGTGATCGGCAAAACGGAGCGGCCCGCCGCGCAAAGGCGCGAAGCCGGTGCCGAGGATCATGCCGTAATCGGCGTCCTCGGGCGCGGCCACGACTTTTTCTTCGAGGCAACGCGCGGCTTCGTTCACCATCAGGTAAACCAGGCGAAGCGCAAGATCTGTCGCTGTAGCCGGGGGCGGTGACCCCGGCTGATTCGAGCGGTGCGGCCGGGGTCAGCGCCCCGGCTACAACGCGCCATGCTTCGATCGCCTCGTTAGGCGACTGCTGTTTGCCCTCGTATTTGTAAAAGCCGCTCCCGGTTTTGCGGCCGAGCATTTTTGCCTCCTGCATCTTCTCTAAGATCGCCGGTGTGCGGCCCCGTGCGCCTAACGATTTTTCCAGGGTGGCGGCGATGTCGACCGTGATGTCGACCCCGATCTCGTCGATCAGGCGGAGCGGCCCCATCGGCATCCCCCACTCCACCAGCGCGGCGTCGATCTCTTCCGCCGCCGACGCCCTGCTCGAAAAGCTCCGCCGCCTCGAGCAGATAGGGAAAGAGGACGCGGTTGACGAGAAACCCGGGGCTGTCCTGGACGACGACCGGGATTTTGCCGATCTGGCGGGCGAAGTAGAGCACGCGCTCTTTCGTTTCGTCGGAAGTCTGTTTCCCGATCACGACCTCGATCAGTTTCATCCGGCTGACCGGGTTGAAGAAATGCATCCCGATGACGCGGCCCGGATGTTTCGTTTGCGCGGCGAGGTCGCTGATCGAAAGGGCGGAAGTGTTCGTCGCGAGAATATCGGTGTCGTCGATCTTGGTGTCGAGATCGTGGAAGATGGCGCGCTTCACCTCGAGCTTCTCGGAGGCGGCCTCGATCACAATCTGCACCTCGCGCATCGGGCCGGGATTGGACGATGCGACGACGCGCGAACGGCCTTCCTTCGCTTTCTCCTCGCTCATGAGGCCGCGCTTGACCGCTTCCCCGTAGGTTTTCTCGATGTTGCCGAGGCCGCGATCGAGCTGCTCGGCGCTGACGTCGCGCAGGATGACGGAAATGCCGCGCGAGCTGAGCCATTGCGCAATGCCCGAGCCCATCACGCCGGCGCCGATGACCGCGGCGTGCGTGAACTTTTCGTTAGGCGCTTTGGTCGAGCCTTTGCGGTATTTGTCGGCCAGGAAAAAATTCCGGATCAGGTTGCGGGTCGATTCCGTTTCGCCGAGCTCGACGATGGCGTCGAGCTCGAGGGCGAGAGATTCGTCAATCGAACTCGTCAAAGTGTGATTGATAATGTCGGCCGCGCGCGCCGGCGCCGGATTCTGGCCCCGCGGTAGCGTCGATCGGTTTGGGGAGTTCGAAAATGACACTGGCCATTCTCGGCTCACGCACTTTCAGCTGGCGGCGCGCGGCTTCGAGCATCTTTTCCTGCGGCACAACTTCGTCGACGAGGCCGAGTTTCAAAGCTTCCGCGGCGGCATAAAGCTTGCCCTTGAGAATGACTTCGGCGGCTTTTTCCGGGCCGATCAAACGCGGCAGACGAGTGGCGCCGCCCCAGGCCGGAACGAGGCCGAGCGTCGTTTCCGGGAGCCCGATCCGCGTGGCGGGCGCATCCGAGGCGACGCGATGTTTGCAGGCGAGGGTGATTTCGTAGCCGCCGCCGGCACAGGCGCCGTGGATCGCGGCGACGGTCGGGATCTTGAGCGCGGCGAGTCGATTAAAGATGCGCTGACCTTCCGCAATGAAGGCGCGCATCTCGCCGGTCTGCGCCTGGCGCAGAAGCGTTTGCAGGTCCGCGCCGGCGATGAAGATCGACTTCTTGGCCGAGGTCACGATGACGCCGGTGAGCGTCGTCTTCATTTTCGATAAAATCGAGCTGCTCGCTCAGATCGCGCATGGCCGCGGCGTCGAAAATGTTCGCGCCCGAATCCGGCCGATCGAAGGTCAGCAGACAAACGCCGTTCTGGTCGATTTCGCGCCGGATGGTGGGCGCTGGAGAAGATGAACTCATCTGTTCTAGTGTGGCCACTTTCGCCGAAAATCCAAGCGGGATGGAGGCAGACAGGATTTACAGGATTCACAAGATTCCAGAATCCCGCAGCCAACGCTCCCCTCCCCAATCCCGTAAATCCTGTTAATCCTGTCTAATTTTTCCCTGCGCTACGCGGACTGATTGCGCGGCGCGAGCGGCGGTGTTACAACCTCGTGGCCTCAAGCCGGGGACGGCCTTTCGCGCATTTATGGTCGGCAAGATTCTCATACCCGAAATTCAAGGCATGATCGAGGCGCGGGATTTCGCCGCGCTGCGCGAGCTGTTTTCCGAAATGCCGCCGGCCGACGTGGCCGAGATCATTCTCGATCTGCCGGAGGACGAACAGGTCATCATCTTCCGCATCCTGCCGCACGCGCTGGCGGCGGATGTTTTCGAGTATCTCGACGTGGACGCGCAGCAGCAACTGCTGCGCGGCATGGCGCACGAACAGGTGGTCTCGATCCTGAACGAGATGTCGCCGGACGATCGCACGGCGCTGCTCGAGGAACTTCCGAGCGCGGCGGCGCGCCAGCTCATTCGCCTGCTCACGCCGGAAGAGCGCCGGATCGCGCAGGCGCTGCTCGGTTATCCCGAAGGGCAGCGTCGGGCCGCCTGATGACGCCGGACCTGGTCGCGGTCGACGCGAGTTGGACGGTGGGCGAAGTGCTCGCCTACATCCGCGAAAACGGCCAGGACTCCGAAACGCTGAACGTGATCTATGTGGTCGACGATCGCGGGAAACTGATCGACGACATCCGGATCCGCGAGTTCCTGCTCAAGCCGCTCGAGACCAAGGTGAGCGATTTGATGGATGAAAATTTCGTCTCCCTCAGCGTGACCGATTCGCAGGAAGAAGCGGTGAATATTTTCCGAAAATACGACCGGAGCGCGCTGCCGGTGCTTGATTCCACCGGGGTGCTCGTCGGGGTGGTGACGATCGACGACATGCTCGACGTCGCGGAGGAGGAAGCGACCGAGGACATCCAGAAATTCGGCGGCATGGAGGCGATGGAGGAGCCCTACATGCGCATCCCGCTCTGGCGGATGGTGCGCAAGCGCGCGACCTGGCTGGTCGTGCTCTTCCTCGGCGAAATGCTGACCGCGTCGGCGATGGGTTATTACGAAGGCGCGATCGCGAAGGCGGTCGTGCTCGCGCTTGTTCCTGCCGATGATCATCTCGAGCGGCGGCAATTCCGGTTCGCAGGCCTCGATGCTGATCATCCGCGCGATGGCGCTGGGCGAAGTGACGCTGGCGCGATTGGTGGCGCGTGATGCGGAAGGAAATCATGGCCGGGTCTAATGCTCGGTTGCGTGCTGGGCGCGATCGGGTTTCTGCGGGTCGCGGTCTGGGCGCAGTTTTCCGACGTTTACGGACCGCACTGCATGCTGATCGCGATCACGGTCGGCCTCTCGCTCATCGGGGTGGTGCTGTGGGGATCGCTCTCCGGTTCGATGCTGCCCTTTTTCTTGCGGCGAATGGGGGCGGACCCGGCGACCTCGTCGGCGCCGTTCGTCGCGACGCTGGTCGACGTCACCGGACTGGTGATCTATTTCAGCATCGCGATCCTTATTTCCTGCGCGGCTCGATGCTGTAGGGCTTCGTTAGGCGGCGGAGCCGATTTTGACCCACTCGTTGCGCGCGCGCGAATCCGCCACCGCCTGCACGACGCGCATGTAGCGGACGCCATCCGTCAAAATCCGGATGCGGATTGATCCGGCCGCGCGATTTCACGGCCGCGATGAAATCATCCTCGACGTGCCAGTTGGTCTCGAGATCGGGGGTCAAATCGACAACGCTGCAACGCCTCGTCGCCCATCCGGCCGGCCTGCACGACGTCCGTGGCGAAGTCGTAGGTCAGCGTGCCGAGATCGCCGTAGACCTCCAGCCGATCGGCCGGCGCATGAGCGTCGACGCCGCTGAATTCAAGCACGCCTTCCATTCCATTGGCAAAAGAGCAGAGGACGGTCAGCATGTCCGGGATCAGGACTTCGTAACCCTGGCGCATCGGTTGCAGAATCTGCCCGCGGGCGAAGACGCCGGTGATGTCGCCAAACCAATGCTGCAGGACTTCGATGTAAATCCCGAGGGTGAGGACGTTGAGGCCGCTCATCTCGACTCGCTGCCGCCAGTGCGCCGGCGCCTCGGGATCGAGGAAGGCGCTGTTCAGGCTCTGGAGGCGCAGATGATGCGGGCGCCCGATCACATCCTCTGCGAGCAGTTTTTGCACGAGAAGATCGCCGCGCATCCCGTGCGGCGGCGGGCAAAGCATCGTCACCAGCTCGGGATAACGCCGCGACGCGGTCAGCATCTCGTTCGCCTCTACCAGATCCATCGCCATCCGCGCCTGGCAAAAGACATGTTTCCCGGCTTCGAGCGCCGAGACCGTGATGGCGGAATGCATGTAGGGCGGGGTGCCGATCCAGACGATGTCGAGCTCGGCCATGCCGAGCAGCTCCGCCCAGTTCTGCATCGGGGTGGCATGAGGCGCGTGTTCGCGGCAGAATTTATCCGCGCTTTCGTAAGTGGAATTGCAGACCGCGACGACCTCGACCTCGGGATGACGCTGCAGGGCGGGCAAATGCCGCTGGCGCACGATCCCGCCGGCGCCGACGATGCCGACGCGCAATTTGTGATTGGTTTTATGGCTCATGAGGAAGGCGGCATCGACTCAATCCCGGGGAAAGGTCATTTGACCACGGTTTGGGATCGCTGTTCAACCCTGAATGTCGCGCGCCGCGGGAGACCGACGTCATTGCAACGCGTTCGTCATGTTCTCGTAACAGGGCGGCGAATCGCGCGCTGGAAATCCAAAACGGCTCCGAATGAAGGAATCGCTTGACCATCCCGGCGACCGACGGCAGCTTACGCCCCTCTCCAGCCCGGCTTATGTCAAAAGTTTGCAGTATCACAGGATCGAAACCAACCCGCGGCAGCATCATTCACCGCCGTGGTATGGCGAAGAAAAAAGGCGGCGTCGGCCGTCACGTGACCAAGAATGTGCCCCGCACTTTCAACCCCAACCTGCATGAGCAGCGCATCTGGGTCGCCGAGCTGAAAAAATTCGTGCGCGTGAAAACCACGGCGCGCGGCTTGAAGACGATCAATAAGAACGGCGCCTACGCGACCTTGAAAAAGGCCGGGTTGATCGCAGCCTGATTTTGTTCGTCGCGGCGCTCTGCGCTCGAGTGTCGGCGGTTATTCCGCTCGCCGCCGGAACTTTTTCTTCCACTGCGGGTGCTTCGGTCTGCACTTCGGACACGTCTTCCGCTGTCGCCGGCGGCAGATCGTCATCGGTCGGGCGAGACTCTGTCGAGCCGGAGGGCAAACTGCTCTCCTCCACGGTCGACGCCGGCCGTTTCCTCGACCACCACATTCTCATTGGTCACGGGATCGTTGGCCGCAGCCTCCACTGAAGACTCGCTAGGCACCTGCGCTGCGCGTTTCCCGTTCGGATTCGCCGCCTGCGGCGCCGCGGGCGGTTTCATCCGGGGCAAGTCGAGGGCTCCGTCGTTGAACTCGATCACATGCCCCTCGCCGATTAGCCAGTGCAGGTCGGAAGCGAGCGCGAGTTTCTTCTTCTCCACGTCCTCCGCCGCCACGGTCTCGTTAGGCTGGAGGAGCTTCCTGCAGCTGCTTGCGGTTGATCCCGGAGCTGGCGGTGAGCGCCTCGAGGATGGCGGCGACGGACTGCGAAACCGAGGCACTGTCGTGCTGGAACGGCCGGGCCCGAACAGGCGAAACGAAGAGCATCCCTTTGCGATGGCGAAAAACATGGAGCGAATGCTGGCGGAGGGCGCCGATCAGTTCCTGCATCATCCCGGTCGGGGAACGAAACTCCTGCGCCCAGGCGTTCTCGATCACCCGGCCTAACGACCGATCGGGCAGGCGGCGGCTCTCCACTCCGTCGACGATCAATTCCGCGCTGCTGCGGATCAGGGTGGGCAGGTAGGTCTGGCGAAAATGGCGTTCCGTCTCGGCGGCGTTTGCGAAGGTGACGGGCGGATCTTCCTGCAGGGTGCTGTAGGTGGTCACGCTGCGCGCTTCTTCCTTCCAGCGCTCGACCGCCTCCGGATCGCTCACGATGTCGATCTGCCTTTGATAGTCGGGAAAGCTCATCCGCCGGCTGAAACGCTGCTCGTAGAGCGCGCGCAACTGCGGCTGGTAGGCGTGGTGGTTGGTCGGGCCCAGCAACGTCCCGCTCAAGCGGCAGCGCGCCACGGAAGTGAAGTTGCCCTTGATCGGCTCCGACTGCGTCACCTCGGTCTTATAAAAATTATCCTTCTGGCTGAGAAAGGCGCCGTTTTCCAGGACCCGGCGATCGCTCGCGACCGGTCCGTTTTCGCCCATCTGCACGAGCTCGCCGCTCTTGGACTTGAGCTGCACGTTGTAGCGCTCCGGTTTGTCGAGAAACATCCGCGCGAGCGAGAAAACAGAGTAGGCCAAATGCCCGGCTTTGATTTGTGCGAGGACGTTTTCCAAGACCCGTCCATCGGGCACGAAACGGACGTCGACCATCGGTGCGGGCGTCGACCGGTTCTTCCTGGCGCCGCGCTTCTGGCGGCCGCCCGCCTCCTGGCCGCCGATCCCGGTCGCGCGGGTCGCGGCCGCGCTCCTTGTTACTGCGAGGAGGCCGTGGGCCGCGATCGCGCCGGTCACCGCCGCCGCCGCCGCGCCGATCGCCGCCACCGCGCCGGTCGCGCTGGCCCGGGCGGAAGGTTTTCTTCGCCGGCAAAGTCGGCATAACGATTTTCGGGCGGCGTCTCCTTTACCCAGGCGGGTAAAAATTTCAGATCAAAAAGATCCGGCGCGCTCTTCTCCTCAGACATAGCTGTCTGTACGCGATGGCGGACGGTTGTAAAATCGGAGACCCGAATTCAGCGGAGCAAATGCGTCGCCGGCCCGCGAAATAAATTGACAACGAATCCATTTATTTTAGTTGCCAACGTGTCGTGTCGCCTTTAAGCCGTCACCCACAACAAGCCAACCAAGGAGAAATATTTGTATGTCGGATAAACCGATCGAAGAAAAAGTGAAGGACATCATCGTCGAGCAACTCGGCGTGAATCCCGAGCAGGTCACACCCACGGCCTCGTTCATTGAGGATCTCGGAGCGGATTCGCTCGATATCGTCGAGCTCGTCATGGCCTTTGAAGAAGAATTTTCGGTGGAAGTGCCGGACGAAGACGCGGAGAAACTGCAGACCGTCGGCGACGTGGTGAAGTACATCGAAGAGAAGGCGAGCAGCAAGCCGGAGTAAAGACTCGGCTTTCGCCCGCACTTCGTTAGTGAGTGCACCCTAAAACACGGCTTCGGCCGTGTTTTTTGTTTCCCCCTTGGCAGATCGCCCTAACGGCAGAAATTGAGACCCGTGAATAATCTCGAGTGGATGCGCGCCCCAATTTTCGATCTCGCCGGGCGCCACATCTCGATCCTCGGGGTCGCGGCCTTTGTCGGGCTCATGCTCCTCGGGTTCATCTTCGCCAAGATCATCCAGAGCGCGTTCGTTAGGCGGCTCCTCGCGCGGCTCAAGCTCGAGGCCAAGTTCGCCGCCATCATCACGACGATCCTGAGCGTCGCCGCGCTGGTCTTCTTCACCGTCAGCGCCGTCAACGGCCTCGGCATTCCCCTCGCCTGGAGCACGCCGCTGCCGGGCGTGCCGATCAGCCTCCTCCAGCTCTTTCTTCTCGTCGGCCTGCTCATTTTCGTCTTCTGGCTTTCCTCGCGGACGAAGGGTTTTCTCTTTAACCGCTTCCTCGTCCACAGCGGGCTCGATCGCTCGCTCCAGTACGCGATCTCGCAGATCGCCTCCAATCTCGTCCTCGTCGTCGGCATTTTTATTGTCCTGCAAAACACCGGCATTCACCTCGAGGCCCTGACCGTTTTCGCGGGCGCGATCGGCGTCGGGATCGGGTTCGGCCTGCAAAATATCACGAGCAATTTCATCAGCGGTCTCGTCATCCTGGCCGAGCGACCGATCGCGATCGGGGACCGGGTCGAGGTCGCGGGCGTGACCGGTCAGGTGCAAAAAATCCGCGCCCGCAGCACGGTCGTGGTCACGAACGACAACATCACCACGATCGTGCCTAACCAGAAGTTCATCGACTCGCCGGTGACGAACTGGACCTACGGCGACAAGCGGGTGCGCTTCCGCATTCCGGTCGGCGTCGCCTACGGGAGCGACGTGGAATTGGTCCGGCAGAAATTGATCGAGGCGGGCGAAAGAAGATCCCCACACCCTGGACGATCCGGCGCCGAGCGTTTTCTTCGTCGAATTCGGCGACAGCTCGCTCAATTTCGAGCTCGTCGCCTGGAGCGACGAGATGAGCCACCGCCCCGCCCGCTACCGGAGCGATCTGAATTTCGCGATCCACCGCAAACTGCAGGAAGCCGGGATCGAGATTCCGTTCCCGCAACGCGATCTCAATATCCGGAGCGGCGTGCTGAAAATCGAGCGCACCCGGGCGGAGAAAGATCGACCCGAGCGCCGAGTCCTCCTGAGGCCGCCGGGCGATGCGCCCGCTTGAAAAAGCGGCCCGTCTAGCTAATACGTAGGCATTCTCAGAAACGTCCCCTTTCTTTCTACGCGTCGCATGCAACGCCGGCCCTCTGGCAACAAAGTCCGGTTCCCGGGAGGCTTTGCCACGATCGTCTCCCTGGCGGAGCTGAAGAGCTGCGCCGCCTGGCAGGAAGCGTTTCGCGACAAGTGCAAGGATCACCGCTTCTACGAGCTCATCGGCACCACCCTGACCGACACTTTCGATTACCATTTCGCCGTTCTCGAGGATGACGAGCAACGGGTCCGCGCGATCCAGCCGCTCTTTTTCGTCCGGCAAAACCTGACCGAGGGCGTGACCGGCCCGGCCCGCTCCGCGATCGATCAGGTGCGGCGGAAATTCCCACGCTTCCTGACCATGAAAACGCTCATGGTCGGCTGCACGGCGGGGGAAGGCCATCTCGGCGCAATCCGGCCGGAAGACGCAGCCTGGGCGGCCGAGGCGCTTCATTTCTGCCTGAAGACCTTTGCCCGCGAGTCGCGCGCCTCGCTGGTGGTGTTGAAGGATTTTCCGTCGCGTTATCGCGAACCGCTCCAGAGTTTTTCCTCCAACGGCTACACCCGGGTCGCGAGCATGCCGATGACACGGCTCTCGCTCCATCATCGCGGTTTCGATGAATATGTGGCCTCGTTAGGCTCGGCCACCCGCAAGAATCTGCGGCGCAAATTTCGCCAGACGGCCGCGCGCGCCCCGATCACCTTCGAGGTCCTGACCGATGCGACGCCGGTGATCGATGAGCTTTATCCGCTCTACCTTCAGGTCCACGCCCGCTCGAAACTGCACTTCGAGAAATTGACGCCGGAATATTTCTGCCGGCTCGGCCGCGAAATGCCGGAACGCACCCGCTTCTTCGTCTGGCGGCAGGAAGGCAAAGCGATCGCCTTCAGCCTTTGCCTCGTGCACGACGGGACGATCTACGACGAATATCTCGGGCTCGATTACCGCGTCGCTTTCGATCTCAATCTCTACTTCTACACCCTGCGCGACATCATCACCTGGGCGCTCGAACAGGGTTTGCGCTCCTATTGCAGCAGCCCGCTCAATTATCACCCAAAGCTGCACCTCGGTTGCGAACTGGTCCCGCTCGATCTTTACGTCATGCACACCGCGACCCTGCTCAATCCGATCTTCCGCCGCGCGCTCCAATTCCTCCAGCCGACCCGGCACGATCCCGTTCTGCGGCAATTTTCCAACGCCCACGAGCTTTAGAGGGTGGGGTGTCTAACAAGTCTGTCATCCTGAGCGGAGCGAAGGATCTCTCACCATCTCCGCGCGCTAAGGATTCGGAAACAGTTAGAGATGTTTCGCTCCGCTCAACATGACAACACAAAAAGCGACTTTTTAGATGGCCGCGCTCATTTCTCGACGCGCGCGCCTTCTCGTTAGGCCGTGATGGTTTCGTTTCGCCGCTGGTTTTTGAATCCGTGGGTGCAGCTGGCGATCTGCGTCCTGCTCGCGACCGCGGCCGAGATTTTCCTCAAACTCGGCGCCGAGGAAACCGCCGATCCGGACGATCCCTGGTCGTGGACCGGGCTGACCGGACTGCGCTCGGGCTGGGTCTGGTGGGGCATCCTCGTCTCGGTCATCAGCCTGTTTAACTGGCTCGCCACCATCCGGAAACTTCCCCTCACCATCGCCTTCCCGGTCGGGAATGCCGTCCATATCCTGGTCCCGCTGAGCAGCTGGATTTTTCTCAACGAGGCGATCCTGCCCCGGCGCTGGCTCGGGATCGGACTCGTCCTGGTCGGCCTCCTGATCGTCGCCAAGCCCGCCGCCAAACTGGAGGAGAAGCTATGACCCTGCTGGCCGCGATTCCTCATTTTCCTGAGCGTGAGCTGCTTCGTGGCCGGCCAGATCCTGCTCAAGCACGCGATGGACATCACCGCGCGCGAAACCTACTCGCGCATGCACGCTACTCGCGTCTTCGCCGCGGCCATCGGCGCTTTTGCGGTCAATTTCTTCGTCAACATCGGCCTCCTCCAGCGTTTTGATTTGAGCTACTTCTTCCCCTTCCAGGGCCTGAGCGTCGTCTTCATCGCCTTCGCCGGGGCCTGGATTTTGAAGGAAAAGCTGAGCCTCCGCCTAACGATCGGTTCGATTATCATCGCGCTCGGGGTCGCGCTGGTTTCGATCAGCTGAGCGCGGTCTGAGTGAGGATCGGCAGCAACCGCATGAGCGCCTGCTGGTTCGTTTCCCTAACGACCTCCACATCCCGCGCCGGCAGCTTCGGATGATCCATCTCCGCGGCGAAGCGTTGCTTGCGCCGCGCGTAAACCGGCGCTGACCACGCCCCGCAAATATCGCCGGCCACGATCCGGTTCCCGCGACCCGAGCGAACTCGAGCGCCCAGGCCACGTCCTCCACGCTGAAGCGTCCGCTTTCCCAGTTCGTCACTGCATCGTCCGCGCGCAGGCAATCGAGATCGATCGTCACGTAAACTTTCGCCGCGCCCAGCTGCGCGACAAAGGCGGCAAATTTCTCGCGCCAATTCTCGCGCAGGATCGCGCCGCGCCGTTCGCGGTCTTTCGCGCTGCGATCGTCCGCCCAGGGATGAACCTCCACACGGCCAGCCCGTTCCGCGCGGTTGTTGCCAAAAATCCGGCCCGGCCACCAGCACTCGAAATTCCCACAACCCCACACGCTCACCTTTTCCACCTGCGGGAGCTCGAGCGCGCGGTTGACCCAGCCGCCGCAAGCCCACCTCGGCGGGCGAATGTCCCAGTCCGGATGATTATCGAACGAAACCACCGTCGTTAGGCCGCCCAGCCGGCGGAGCCAGAGAGCGCTCAGGTGATGAAAATCTCCCGAGCCATAGACCAGGAAAGGCGGAAGTCCCCCTGCCTGTTCGTGATAAAACCGCTCGATCTCGCGCGGGGGCGCCGAGAAACGCAGGACCGGCCCCCAGCTGCGAAGGTCCCTCGTCGCGCATCCCCAAGCGCGGCGGGATCCCAGGCCTCGTCGAGATTCAAATGGAGGACGTTGTCGAACTGCTCGCTCATTGAGAAAAAATCGCGTCCGCAGGCGCGCAACGGGCGCCGGTCCCGCGATCCATAGTTGCTATCGCCAAGAAAACCAACAACCGCAAAACCAAGCGAGAAAACCGACGAGCGGGACATCTTCTGCCGGGTCCAGGATGCCTTCCGCGTCGCCGCTCGCAAAACCTCGGCCGTCCTCGGCACCGCCTGGGCTTTCATGGGCGCCGTTTCGATCATCGTGATCTGGGCGTTAACCGGCCACATTTTTGCCTACTCCGATACCTGGCAGCTGATCATCAACACCGGCACCACCATCGTCACTTTTCTGATGGTCTTTCTCATCCAAAACACCCAGAACCGCGACTCGAAAGCGATCCATCTCAAGCTCGACGAACTCATCCGCAGCGTCGCCGGAGCGCGCAATCGCCTGATGGATCTGGAAGCTCTCTCTGACGAGGACCTGGACAAGTTCCAGAAAGAGTTCGAACGGCTGCGGAAGCGCTCCGAGCGGACGGCGGAGACGGTGAGCAGGGTCGGCCGCAAAGTGAATTCACACTGACGGCGGTCGCGCTTCGCCGGAGCGGATGAATTTCGGACCGCTGGGGCAAAGGTGAAGAACTTCGCAGTGATGGCAATCGGGTTTGCGCGCGAAACAGCGGCGGCGCCCGTGCCAGATGAGCCAGTGGCTCCAGTTCGTCCAATCCTTTTGCGGGACCAGCTTCATCAGGTCGCGCTCGATTTTTTCCGGGTCTTTTTGAGTCGTTAGGCCGAGCCGCTGCGAGAGGCGGGAGACGTGGGTGTCGACGACGATGCCTTCGTCTTTCTGGAAAGCGTTGCCGAGAACGACATTCGCCGTCTTGCGGCCGACCCCGGGCAGGGCGTGCAGCTCCGCCATCGTCTGCGGGACTTTGCCTTTGTGCTTTTCTTCGATCGCGGCGGTCGGCGGCTCGAATGCTTTTGGTTTTGTTCCGGAAGAACCCGGTCGACTGGATCGCCTTCTCGAGTTCGGCCGGCGGCGCGGCGGCGAATGCAGCCGCCGAACGATAGCGCTTGAAGAGCGCGGGCGTGACGAGGTTGACCCGCTTGTCGGTGCACTGCGCGGAAAGAATGGTCGCGATCAGCAGCTGGAGCGGCGTCTTGAAATCGAGCTCGCAATGCGCGTCGGGATAAACCTTCGGCAACACCCGCACCAGCTCGCGCGCGCGTTCACTTCGGGTCATGGCCTAACGAACCCTCGCGGCGGCCGGGCGCGGCCCCAGCGCCAGCGGCGGCGGGCATGCCCCCAGAAAACTCCGCCCCGCCGGACGAGCCGGCGCGCCCAGGCAAACTCGGTCGCGAGCAAGCGCCAGCCCCAGCGGCACGACCACCACCGCCGGCCCGGGCAAAATGATGAGCGCGAGGCCGAAGAGAACCACCGTGCTGCCGATCACGGCCACGATCAGTTTCCGCACCCGCGGCCGATTGGTGAGACCGAGCCGGTCGACCCATGCCCAATACCATTTCACCGGTCGTTAGGCTGGAGGTGGGACGGTTTCCGCGGCCGGGTCGAGGTAGGGCGCGAGCTTCTGTTCCAACTGCGGCGGGACGTGCGCGACCAGTTCCGCAAATTCGCCTTCATACCGCAACTCAAGCACATGCCCGACCCGATGCACCTCCGCGAGGAGCGCCGACTCGCTCTGCGGCACCTTGTAGCGGGAGCGCAGACGCCATGAGCTCAGGGTATTTTGCAGGGCGGGGATCAGCTCGTCGACCCCTTCCCCGGTCCGGGCCGAGATCGCGACGCTGCCCGGGAATTTCTCGAGATGAGCCTCGACCAGGCTCCGGTCGACGAGCGCGTCGATCTTGTTGAAAATAACGAGCGTCTGTTTGCCGTAGGCGCCGATTTCCTTGATCACGGCGTCGACCGCTTCCATGTGCTCATCGAGCCGCGGATGGCTCGCGTCGACGACGTGAATGAGCAGGTCGGCCTCGACCACTTCCTCGAGCGTCGCCTTGAACGACTCGATCAAAGTGTGCGGAAGTTTTCGCAGGAAACCGACCGTGTCGGTCAGGAGGACGCGCTGTTTGTTAGGCAAAGTCAGGCTCCGCGTCGTCGGGTCGAGCGTCGCGAAAAGTCTGTCCTCCGCCACCACGCCCGCGCCGGTGAGCAGATTCATGAGGGTGGATTTGCCGGCGTTGGTGTAGCCGACGACCGCGGCGACCGGCCACTGGTGACGTTTCCGGCCCTGGCGCTGGACGGCGCGATGTTTGCGCACTTCCTCGAGATCGCGCTCGAGGCGCCCGATCCGTTCCTGGACCCGGCGGCGATCGACTTCGAGCTGGGTTTCACCCGGGCCGCGCGTCCCGATCCCGCCGGTCTGGCGGGAAAGGTGGGTCCACATTCTCGTTAGGCGCGGGAGGAGGTATTGCAATTGCGCAAGCTCGATCTGGAGGCGCCCTTCCCGGCTCCGGGCGCGCTGGGCGAAGATGTCGAGGATGAGCTGGGTGCGATCGAGCACCTTGCGGGAGAAAAGATTCTCCAGGTTCCGGCCCTGCGCGGGCGAGAGTTCGTTATCGAAAATGACCGAGGTGACCTGCTGATCCTGGAACGATTCCTTGATCAGCTCCGCCTTGCCTTTGCCGATGTAAAACGGCGCGGTCGGCTTCTGCAATTTTTGCGTGACGGTGTCGACGACATGCGCGCCGGCGGAGTTGGCCAGCTCACGCAATTCGTCGAGCGAATCGCGCAGATCCCATTTCGAGACGCCGTCTTTTTCGAGTCCGATCAGGAGCACGCGTTCCTGTTTTAGGTGCGGCTTGATCTCGATCATTCGAGGGGTGGCAAAAGGGCAACCTTTTGCAGGATCCAATCAACGGCAGCTGCGTGATCCTTGAGCGAAGACAAATTCAGTGATTCCAGACTATGTTCCCGCCGAAACCAGGTCAACTGTCTTTTGGCATAGCGACGGGTCGCCAACTGGATCGCAGCTGCGCATTCCTCCTGGCTTATTTTTCCTTCGAGGAGCAGGCGAATCTCCTCGAGACCAAGCGTCTTCGCCGCCGTCACGCTCACTTCTCCGAGTCGGGCCACTTCGTCGGTCACGCCATGGCGAAACATTTCCTCCACCCGGCGATCGATCCGCGAATAAAGCTCGGCCCGCTCGCGAAAAACAAAAACCCCGCGCATCTCCGCCGCTTCCTGCTCCCACTCCGAGCGCTGCTCGGAAGCCGGTCGCTTGGTCTGCGCAAAAATCTCCAGCGCCCTAACGACCCGGCGTTTGTTCTGCCGATCGATCGTTTCCGCGCCTAACGGATCGACCGCGAGCAGCCGCGCATTCAATTCCTCGAGCGAAAGCGCATTCAATTCCGCCCGCAGTTCCGCATCGACCGCCGGCAGCGGCGCCAGCCCATGCGTCAGCGCCTTGAGATAAAGCCCGCTCCCGCCGACCACGAGCGCCAGCTTCCCGCGCCGGTTGATTTCCCCGATCGCGCTCAGGGCCAGCTCGCGAAATTTCGCCGCGCTCATCTCCTCACTCGGCGGCACCGTTCCGACCAGGTGATGCGGCGCCTTGCGCAAGCGTCGCCTCGTCCGGCTGCGCGGTCAGAACAGGCAGCCCGCGATAAATCTGGAACGCATCCGCGCTCACCACCTCCGCACCGCAGCGCGCGGCAACCTCCGCGGCGAGTTCGCTTTTCCCGCTCGCGGTCGGCCCGGCGATAAAGAAACAACCCTTCAAAACTCTGCGCTCTCTGCGTCCTCTGCGGTTAAAAAAACAAAAACCGGGAGACCCGGCGCCTCATGGCCACCCGATCTCCCGGTTTTGAAGGACGTGAAGTTATTCGCGCGAATGACTGTCGGACTTCGCCCCGCTGACCACCAGCTTGCGGCCCAGGAATTCCTTGTCGTGCAATTCCGCCACCGCCCGTTTCGCTTCTTCGACCGACTGCATCTGGACGAAAGCGAACCCTTTCGAGCGTTCGTTATGCTTGTAGGTCACCACTTCCGCGTTCTGCACCAGGCCAACGCCGTTGAAGAGCTCGAAGAGATCGCTCTCCGTCGCTTCGAAGGACAAATTGCCCACGTAAAGACGCGGCGTCGTCACTTCGATCGACTCCGGTTTACGCGTCGGACGCGCGGGCCGGGCCTCCTGCGCCGCACCATTGCGGACCTCGGATGAGCCATTGCGCGCGGGCGCGGACGGCCTTTTCGGACTATCGGCGCTTCCGAAGAAGGCCGTAATTTTCTGCCAAAAGCTCTTTTTTGCGGGAGCCTTCGACACCGCGCGTTCGTCGCGCGTGTCGAACCGCCGTCGGGAACCCCCGCGACGCGGACGTCGCGAGTTTCTCCCCGGGGATTGAGATTTCATAATGATCCTCGGTATTAAACCAGTTAGTTTGTGGGCGGAGCGCATCATGCGATGCACGGTCCAGGGCGCGCGGACCTCGAAAGGTCGCTTCAAGCAGCTCAAGAGCAGTCTGCGCAGCCGGAGGAAACTCCGCCTCGTGTGGCCGGGAAACGGGCAAAGGTCTGTCCGTGTGCGATCTCCATGGCGGCTTGCTGGTCGGAAGAGACGAGAGAGCCGGCTTCATTTTTCCAAAAACAGGACGATCGCGGGGAGCAGGCATGCGCCTGGGTTCCCCAGCACCCGCGCACACTATTCCCGAGGAGGGCGTTATTGCAAGACTGAAATCCGGCCGGTGAGGCATTGTCCTCTTAAGACTCGGCCGTTCTCGCTGTGATCTGACTGGCTGGAGGTCGCCCACGACATCGAAATACTTACGTCAGCTCCGAGTGTCTGCAGATCGACTCGTAACATGCCGACTCAATTGTCGGACCCTGCCGGGATCGCCGGCCAGCTTTTACAAACCCGCGCCGCGCTGGCAGTTCTTCGCCGCCCTCGCCGCGGCGATTGCCCTCGAAGCAGGGGCGGTCGCGGTCGCGAGCTTGCAGCGGCAAACGGAGATTCCGACGGAGCTCGGCATCTCCGAGGAACCACCGCCCGCCGATGGCTGTCGTGGTCGACTTTCCGCCCGAGCCAACTCCGCCGCCCGACCGGATCCGCCTCGACCTACCGCCCCCGCCGACCGAGCCGACCGAGTATCAGATTGAAGAACCAACCCCGCCGCCGCGGCCGTCGAAGATGCATGAAACCACCCCCCAGCTCGCCACCCGTGCAAACAACCGGAAGAAGCTCCGGGATCCGCTAAATTATTCGATCGGACCAGGCCAAAATGCTCTCCGCGCCGCACCCGACTTATCCTTACGAAGCGAGGCGAGCCCGACAGACGGGCAGCGGCAAATTCCTCCTCTGGCTTCGATGCCAATGGCGCGTGACCGAGGTCCGCGTGGTCCAGAGCACCGGGAGCCCGATCCTCGATCAAGTCTCGCGATCAGCGCCTTGCCGAGATGGCGATGCCGGCCCGGTGTTTACGACCGGGTTTACGTGCCCATCACCTTCACCCTCGCGGGCGCGCAACTGTAGCCGGGGTCGGTGCCCCCGAGTTGCGCGCTTTCAGCCCTGAGCAAAGCCGCTAGAACTGGAAGTAGATGAAGTCCGAGGTCGCGACGCTGCGGATCGTCACAATCCCGAGCAAAAGCAGCACCGCGATGCCGGTCTCGAGAATAAATTGGCCGCGGTTGGTCAGCCGGGCTTCGATCCGCCAGCCGTCGATCCCGGTCGTGAGCATGTGGACGACGAGCGGCAGGGCATAGATGAAGACGAGCGCGACGAAGTAGATCGCCATCCGCCATTGATCGGCGCTGGCGGCGAAAGGCGACTGCGCCAGGTCGTGCGCGATTTGCCCCAGGTCGCGCTCGCGGAAAAGAAGCCAGCCAAAACAAGTGAGGCCGAAAGTGATCACCACCTTGACCAGCCAGGGGACGCGCCGGGTTAAGCCTAACGACTCCAGGAATCGCTCCAACAGAATGAGCGCGCCCCAGTAGGCGCCCCAGATGACATAGTTCCACGACGCGCCGTGCCAGAGCCCGCTGATGGTGAAGGTCGCCATCAGGTTAAAGGACGCGCGCGCGATGCTGGCGCGGCTCCCGCCTAACGGAATGTAAATGAAGTCGCGCAGCCAGGTGGAAAGCGAGATGTGCCAGCGCCGCCAGAAATCGGAAGGCGAGGTCGCGAGATAGGGATGATTGAAATTCCGCATGAGATCGATCCCCAGAATCCGGGCGGTCCCGCGGGCGATATCGGTGTAACCGGAAAAGTCGGCGTAGATCTGGACGGCAAAGGCAAAAACGCCCGCCCAGATGATCGGGAACGAGGCGTCCTGCACCCCGAAGATCTTGTTCGCCACGACGGCGGCGTTATCCGCGATCACGACCTTCTTGAAGAACCCCCAGAGCATGAGGAAGAGCGAGTTCCGCCAGGTCTTGGCGTCGCATTTCCGCTCGCTGCGATATTGCGGGAGCATGTGCGCCGCGCGCTCGATCGGGCCCGCGACCAGTTGCGGGAAGAAGGTCACGTAGAGCGCGTAATCGGGGAAATCGCGCACGGCCTTGATCTTGCCGCGGTAGACATCGACGACGTAACCGATCGATTGGAAAGTGTAGAAGGAAAGCCCGGCCGGGAGCGCGAGCCGGAGGGCGTTGCGAATCGGTTCCTCGCCGAAGTTCGCCAGGATGGCGTTGATGTTCTCGAGCGCGAAGCCGTAATACTTGAAGGTCGCGAGGAGCGCGATGCTGGCCGTGATGCTGGTGACGAGAAAAACGCGGCGCCGGCGCGGGAAACGTTCCATCCCGATCGCGCAGCTGTAGTCGACGATGGTCGAAGCCCAGAGCGGGAGGAGAAACCACGGATGCTCCCAGCCATAGAAAATGTAGCTCGCGATGATGAGCATGAAATTCTGGCCGCGCCGCGGGAGCGACCAGTAGAGCGCGAGGACGAGCGCCAGGAACACCAGGTAGGTGAGCGAATGAAAGATCATGGCTGGCGCAGGAGCGGGCGCAGTTTCTCGGCGTAGATTTTCGTCGCCTCGTCTTTCGCCCCTTTGCGGATGTGATCGTCGCCCGGCTTGGTGTACATCGACTGGTCCGGCTTCAGGTTGTTCGTTAGGTCAACGAAGAGGCAGCCCTGGCTTTCGACCCAGCGTTTCAGGTCGGCCGTGTAACGCTGGATGTCTTCCGGTTGCGGGGTCGTGCCGTCGGGCAGCGGGTAACGTTTCTCGCGCACGAAGCAGAGCCGCAGCCCGGCCTTTTTCGCCGTCTCGACGATGTGCGGGAGGAAGTTTTTCTTCGGATCGGCGCGTGAATTCCTCCGGCTCTTCGCCGCTCAGCTCGGCCGATTCGTTCATGATCTCTTCGCGCAATTTCACCGGGTCGAAGATCTCGTTCACCCGCCGCCGCAACGGTCCGATGCTCACTCCGCCGGCCGCGACGCGAAACGCGAGCCGGCTGATTTTTTCCTGCTGCACGTGGCGCCGGGTGTTGAGCGGATAAAGCCAGTCGATCGCGCGACCGAGCGCGCTTTTGTCTTCCTCATCCCTCTCCAGGACCGTGCGATAGACCGGCTCTTTGGGGTGACGGAGCGATTCCAGAAAACGCCGGTAGGTCGGCTTGGTGCGAAAAGTCGCGTCGGTCAGCATCCGTTCCCGGAAAAAGATGCAGACGAGCTGCGGATGAATGTCGGCCGCGACGACATAGTTTTTCAGGAGCAGATACCAGGCGGCGGAAGCGGCCCCGCCGTTCCAGAGCAGTTCGACCTCGCGCAGTCCGGTCTCTTTCGCGAAAAGCTCGGCATTGATCGAGCCACCGAGAACCGAGTCGCCGATCATGACGACTTCGGGCTGCTTTTTCTGCAGGTGTTTGATCGGCTTCGGATCGAAATCGCGCCGGGCCGGGATGAGATGACTAACGAGCGCCGGGAGCAGCACGACGGCTGCGACGAAGATCGTTAGGCGCGCGCGCTGGCTGCTCACGCGCCGTTTCGCGTCTGGTGAAACCATTCGACAAAAAGCGGCAGGCCGACCCGCAGCGGCGTCGTCGGTTTGATAGCCGAGAAGCCGGCGCGCTTTCGAGATATCGGCGCAGGTCAGCGGAACATCGCCGGGCTGTTCCGGGAGGCGGTTGATCGTCGCTTTCTTGCCCAGGGCCTGCTCGATCCCGGCGATCAAATCCTTCAACTGGATCGTTTCGCTTTCGCCGAGATTGAAAATATCGAAGAGCGGGCCTTCGTAGCCTAACGACGCCATCACGCCCTGGAGAATGTCTTCGACGTAGGTGTAATCGCGCCGCGTCGTGCCGTCGCCGAATTGATCGATCGGCTGGCCGTTCCAGATCCGCCGGGTGAATTGATGAATCGCGAGATCGGGCCGCTGCCGCGGGCCGTAAACGGTGAAGAAGCGCAACGCGACAATCCGCATTTTGTAGAGATGCGAATAGGTCGAGCAAAGGAACTCGCCCGCGATTTTCGTCGCGGCATACGGGCTCACCGTCTGGGTGAGATGCAGGTCCTCGGAAAACGGCACCGTCTTGGCCAGCCCGTAAACCGACGAGCTGGAAGCAAAGATGAAACGCTCGATCCCGACCGCGCGCGCGGCTTCGAGCAAGTGGAGCGTGCCGCTGACATTCGTGTCGTAATAAAGTTGCGGATGACCAATCGAAGGCCGCACCCCGGCGCGGGCCGCGAGATGAATCACGGTCTCGAATTTCCCGTGGTGAAAAACGGAACTGACCGCGTGCGCATCGCGCAGGTCGGCGCGATGGACGGTGATCCTGTCCGCCACGGCCGCGATGTTTCCGCGCTTGATCTCCGGATCGTAGAAATCGTTAAAATCGTCCAGGATCGCGACCTCGTGCCCGTCGGCGAGCAGCTTCTCGACAAGGTGCGAGCCGATGAAGCCGGCGCCGCCTGTGACGAGAATTTTCATTGCGCGAGGGTAAGGAGGAAGCGATGAGCGGGCAAGAGGAGAACCGCGCCGCCCTGCAACCCGCGACCGATGACATGAATTCGGACCAACCGAACCCGAAGCCGCGCCGCAAATCGTGGTGGTTGCTGGCGCTTGTCGTTTTCCTGCTCGCGCTCCTGCTCGATCTGGCCTTCCGGCTCGGTCCCGAGCTGCTGGAACGGCGCAAGTTTGATTCCCATTTCGCGCTCTTCTCGCCGATCGAACTCGCCTCCTTGCCGACCGCTACCCGCTTTGATTTCCCGGTCGGCAACGAACACGGCGCGATGGCTTACAACGCGCAGCCCTTCACCGAAAACCTGCATCTCGGCGACGACCTGAACGGCATCGGCGGCGAGAACAGCGACCTGGGCGATCCGGTCTTCGCGGTCGCCGACGGCGAAGTCGTGGTCGCGCGCGAGGGCGGACCGGGCTGGGGCAACGTCATCATTGTTCTCCACGCCTATCGCGAGAACGGGGTGCGCAAATACGTGCAATCATTTTACGGACACGTCGAGACGATGCTCGTCACCCCGCGCGAGCGCGTCCGTCGTGGCCAGCAGATCGCGACGGTCGGCACGGCCGGCGGAAAATATTGGGCGCATCTCCATTTCGAAATGCGCGAATTCGTCACGCCCTTCATCGGCGCAGGCTATCGCAAGGAGACGCGCGGCTGGCTCGACCCGAGCGCGTTCATCCAGGCCCATCGCGGCGCGCCGGATGACGATGTCGGCCGGCCGCTCGAATGAGCTCTGCTCTCTCCTCTACCCCCTTTCTCGTCATGTTGAGCGAAGCGAAACATCTCTGACCATTTCCGGACACACAGCGCGCAGAAAATAGTCAGAGATTCTTCGCTCCGCTCAGAATGACAGGCTGTTTTGGCAGGCCGCGAGTCGCCGAAGTCTTTCAGGCCCGACCGGCCGAAACTTTTTCCGGCGCATCGAGCGCCCGCCAGAAATACCAGGCCGCGACCGAGCGATAGGGACGCCAGCGTTCGCCGATCGCGAGCAGTTCTTTCGGCTTCGGCAGTTTCTTTTTCCCAAAGGTTTTGGCGTAGCCTTTTTGCACGCCGTAATCGTTGACCGGCCAGACGTCGAGCCGGCCGAGATCGAAAAGCAGCAGCATCTCCACCGTCCAGCGGCCGATCCCGCGCACAGTCGTTAGGCGAGTGATGATTTCCTCGTCGCTCATCCGGTCGAGCGCGGCCCGCGTCGGCACGGTGCCGTCGAGCGTTTTTGCGGCGAGATCCTTGATCGCGATCGTCTTGCTCCGCGAAAGACCGGCGCTGCGAAAAGTTTCGTCTGGAGTCGCGATGACGAGCTCGGGCGAAAACCATTTTCTCTTCGGATAAAGCGCCCGGACCCGGCCGAAAATGGTGGCGGCGGCTTTGCCGCTGAGCTGCTGGTAGGCAATCGACTCGGCCAGCGCGTCGAAAGGACGAAGCAACGGGTCTCGCTCCACTTTGAAAGGCCGGGAGCGCGCGATGAGCGCGGCAAATTTCGGGTGGCTGGCCGCGAGGTGCTGCTCCGGCGTCAGGGGCGCGCGGGCGGCGGATATTTTGCGGCCAGTTTTTTGATCGTGGTCAGGTTTCGGATGGTGGCCGGCCCGACGATTTTTTCCAGCCGCGCTCCGCTGAACTTTGAGTCGCTCATTTTTGTCCGGCATAACCAATAAACTTCCCGATGGTGCACGTGAAACTCATCTGTTTCGCTCCGGTAGGCGATGAGATTTTTCTTCGCCACGGAATCAGGGGCCGCGGAAAGAAACGCGACGAACACGGATTCACCGGCGGCTTCCGCGCCGAAGGGGTGATGATCCGCGATTTGCGCCAGTTCCGCCGATGAACGGAGAAAAGTCGCGACTTCGAATCCGAGCGTCTTCTTCAGGTGACGTTCGATCTTCTCGCGCAGCAGCTTCTCGTTCGTCGCGCGCGACTCAAAGATGACGTTGCCGCTGGCGATGAACGTCTCGACCGCGGTCAGAGCCAAGCGCTTCAAACTCCTGCCGCAACCGTTCCATCTTGACGGTGCGTCCACCGACATTGATCGCGCGGAGGAAAGCAAAATACTTCACGCGCGCTCCCGCCTAACGACGCCGGCCGCCGCCGCCGCTGCGGCGCTGCCCGCCGGCGCGAAAACCGCCCGGGCGCGGCGCTGGACCGCGTCTGGAATCGTTTGACGAAGGCGTTCTCGCAGGACCACCGGAATTCCCCCGCGGCTCCCGCCTGCCCCGGTCTTCCCGCGGTGGCGCGGCCGCCTCGTAATTGAAACCTTCCGCGCGTTTGCGCACGATCCCGCGGCCGATGAAGCGCTCCAGCGAGCGCAAGGGCCCGTGATCGTCCGGCGTGATGAAGCTGATTGCGTCGCCGACGGCGTGGGCGCGACCGGTTCGCCCAATCCGGTGCACGTAATCTTCGGAGTGCATCGGGAAGTCGTAATTCACGACATGCGAAATTCCGTCGACATCGATCCCGCGCGCCGCGACGTCGGTCGCGACAAGCACTCGCACCGCGCCCGACTTGAAATCCTTCAGCGCCCGCAGCCGCTGGTTTTGCGAACGGTTGGAGTGGATCGTCCCGGCCTTGATGCCGCTGCTTTCAAGCCGGCGCGCGACCCGGTCGGCCCCATGTTTGGTTCGGGTAAAAACGAGGACGGTATCGAAGTCCGGATCGGCCAGGAGATGCTGCAAGAGCGACGGCTTAAGATGCATCGGAACTTCGTAGACCAGCTGCGTCACCGTCTCGGCGGGATTCGCGCGGCGGCCGATCTCGATCACTTTCGGCGAATGCTGGAACTCATGGGTCAGCGCCTCGATTTCGCGCGAGAGCGAGGCCGAGAACATGAGGGTCTGGCGTTGTTTGGGCAGCGCCCTAACGATCTGCCGGATCTGCGGGAGGAAGCCCATGTCGAGCATGCGGTCGGCTTCGTCGAGGACGAGGAATTCGACCGCGGAAAAGTTGGTGTAACGCTGTTCCATCAGGTCGATCAGGCGGCCCGGGGTCGCGACGACGAGTTCGACTCCCGAACGGAGGGCCGCGATCTGCGGCCGTTCACTGACCCCGCCGAAAACCGTCGCCATCCGGAGCGGCAGATGTTTCGCGTAGGCGCGCACGTTTTCCTCGATCTGCACGACGAGCTCGCGCGTCGGGGCGACGATCAACGCCTTCATCCCACGACGTTTTCCGTCGACCGCGGTCTGGACAAGCTTCGTTAGGATGGGCAGGACAAAGGCGGCAGTCTTACCGGTGCCAGTCTGGGCGATGCCGATGACATCACGGCCGGTCAGCACCTCCGGGATAGCAGCCGACTGGATCGGGGTGGGTTCGGTGTAACCAGCTTCCTGGATGGCTTTGAAGATGCGGTCGTCGAGACCGAGCGAGCGAAATGGCACAGTCCGTGGACTATCGGCCAATAACGCGCAATGACACGCGATCTTTTCCGCGGCCTACTGAGGGCTGATTTGGTAGGAGGTATTAAAGACGAGCGGGCCGTTCTCGGTCGCGACGGTAAAAGTCAGCGCACCGTGATCATTCGCGGCCGGTCGAACCTTGGCCGTGATCTTCCGGGTCTCACCAGTGCCATCGGTGATCGCGCGCCCCGCAAAACTGGTCGGATCGCCCTCGACCATCCTCCGCAATGATGTCTCAGATACCTTGATCGAGCAGCTTTCCGCTTTCGTTCTTAAAGAAATACGGAAAGACCTTGATTCGGTATTCTCCGGTGTAAGCAGAGTCGGCACGACTCAGGACACCGACCACCAAGCTGGCAGTGCCGCCGGCCAGCTTGCTGCTGCTGGGCGCGACAATGAGTTTGGAAGTGATCCCATCCGCCCGGGCGCCCGGTTGAGCGAGGGCAAGAAAAAGGAGGAAAGCCCACTTTAGCCCACCTTTTCGAACGATGAGTTCGTTTGCTCTGCCGAAAACGCTCACGTCTATCAAACGTGTCTCGTCACTCTCGCGGATGTGAATGGTCGGCGGAGCCGACTCGGAATGTCGCTTAGCCGCAGACTATTTTGCGGCAATAAAACGCCTCGGCGTAGCGCGTTGCGCATTCCATCCCGCGCAGGCGCATCAAGCCCAGGAAAGTCTCTTCCGAAAACCAATGCTTATCCCGCTGACTGGCAAAGGCCTGCTGCAAAGACTTGGCTTTTCGCCGCGCCACCGCCGGCTCCAATGGCACGAAAAGATTGGGATGACCCAGGTCGCCGTCATACTTCGGGATCTCATATTCCAAAATCATGTGATCGCGAAAAGTATTCCAAGCCAGGTCGGAAAGGAGACGGTGATCCTGGTGCCGATCCTCACGGTAATGGGTAAAGACGATGTCTGGTTCGAACGATTTGCGCACGGTCTCGAAGTAACTCTTGATCGATTCCTGCTCGGCGGGAAAAAAACTTGTTCTGAACTGCTTCACCACCACGCGCGAGCGGGAGACGCCCTTGAGGAAAAGCGCCGCGCTCGCACGCGCTTCCGCCTCGCCGCTTGCCTTCCGCGCTGAAGACTACCCAGAGGATGTTGAGTTTCGGGTTCGCGCTCGCCAGTTTCAGGATCGTGCCGCCACACCCGATCTCGATATCATCGGCGTGAGCGCCGAGAAAAAGAAGGTTCCTGGCTTTCTCGAGGCGCAACTGCAACACAGTCTTATCTCCCGTCCAGGACAGTCACTCCCGCATCCCAGACCTGCCAGGGCGCGTGTCCTGTGGCATGCAGATCTTCCAGATGCTGCTTTTCCTTGAAAGTATCCATGCAGGCCCAGAACCCATCGTAGGGGTAGGCGAGAAGTTGACGATCAGCGATCAGGCGATGAAACGGTTCTTCCACCAGGTCTTCGCCTTCCTTGATGTAATCGAAAATCTCCCGCCGAAAGACAAAGAAACCGCCGTTGATCCGGCTCCCGGAACGCGCGATGTGGGCGATCTCCTTCACCACTCCGTCAGCCTCGAGTGACACCTGATGGAAGCTCGCGGTTGGTGTGACGCCGACGAAACACGCGATCTTTCCGCTCGCCTTGAAATACTCGATTAAGTCCGGCAGCGGAAGGTCGGTCAAACCATCGGCGTAGTTCGCGAGAAAGACCTCGTCGTCACCGATAAACTTGCGCACCCGCAACAAGCGCTGACCCACGCTCGCGTTCTGGCCCGTATCGACAAACGTGATCCGCCATTCCTCGATATCCTTGCGCAAAAGTTCGATCTTCTTCCCGCCGCTGGAGAGGACGAAATCGTTCGAGACGCATTCGTTGTAATTCAGGAATGCTTCCTTGATCACATCCGCCCCATAACCGAGGCAGAGAACAAAGTCGTTATGCCCGTAATGAGAGTAATACTTCATCAGGTGCCAAAGCAGCGGGCGATAACCGATGACCGCCATCGGCTTCGGCACCGGTTGCGGCATTTCGCGCAACCGCATCCCCTGGCCCCCGCAAAAAAGAACGACTTTCATGAACTAAACAATAGTGCCTACCGTCGCGCGTTCAGCCCGACAAGCGATTTTTAGCTGGATTCGTGCCGCCGCGCCGTTCGCAGCGCCCTCATCTCAGCAGACTTGCACTTCCGGAATCGGAACCACAAACCGGCCGCCCCAATCCCTGATGAATGCGTTCTGCGCGATGATTTCGTCCTTCAAATTCCAGGGCAGAAGGAAGAGGAAATCCGGCTTCGTTTCTCGAATACGCTCGGGCGGATAAATCGGAATGCGCGTCCCGGGAGTGTATTTGCCCTGCTTGTACGGATTTCGGTCCACCGTGTAATCGAGAAAGTCGGTGCGAATTCCGCAATAGTTCAAAAGCGTATTGCCTTTCCCGGGCGCGCCATATCCGACGATCGATTTTCCCGCGGCCTTAGCCTCGATCAGGAATCGCAAAATGTTGTGCTTCGTCGCCTCCACTTCTTTTCCAAAGGCGCGGTATGTTTCCACCTGGCTGATTCCCCATTCTTTCTCGCTCGAGCGCAAGGCGACAGCACGCGGCGAGATCGACTTAGTATCGTCTTCGCTATGACAAGCGTAGATGCGAAGCGATCCGCCGTGAGTTGCCAGTTCCTCCACATCGAAGAGGACCAGACCATGATGACGCAAAAATCTGCTCGACCGTGGTGAATGAGAGATAGGAAAAATGTTCGTGATAGATGGTATCGAACTGCTTCTCCTCCACCAGGCGAACCAGGTGCGGAAATTCCATCGTGATGACGCCTTGCGGCTTCAGCAGCAGTTTCAATCCGGCGACGAAGTCATTGATGTCGGGAACATGCGCGAGGACGTTATTGCCAAGGAGCAGGTCAGCCTGTTTTCCTCCGCTGGCCAGCTCACGGGCGAGCCTTTGGCCGAAGAACGAGGTGATCGTCGGGATGCCTTTTTTTATCGCGACCTGCGCGACGTTCCTGGCCGGCTCGATTCCGAGGACAGGAATCCCCTTCGCTTTGAAGTATTGCAGCAGGTAGCCATCGTTGCTCGCCACTTCCATGACGGAAGAGTTGGGACCTAGTCCGAGCCGACTGCTGATTTCTTCGACATACCGACTGGCATGAGCCAGCCAACTGTCGGAGTAAGAAGAAAAGTAGGCGTATTCCTCGAAAATCTCCCCCGCGCCAACATGCTCAGGAAGCTGAACGAGGAAGCACCGCTCACAGACAAAGCAATGCAGGGGATAGAATGACTCCGGGGCGCTCAGTTGCGTCACATCGATGTAGCTTTCGCACAGCGGAGACATTCCGAGATCGACAAAAGTCTCCCGCAACGGTTCGTTGCAAAACCGGCAATGGTATCCAGGACTTGGCTGCATCATATACGTTACTGCCGTCCGCATCTCCGGCACCTGCTCCGCCACCGCTTTCCCGATCTCAAGCGAAGCCGTGGCCGCGGGCGAAGGCGCATTGCAGACATGGAGAGAGTCGGGTCCTCGCAGGGTAAGAAAATCATCCACTAACCCGCCGCTGGGAAGCAGGGCTTGCGCCCGCACTCCCGCCGGCGCGGGCACCAAGTCCTGCGCGCGAATTTCCGGAATTAACTGCTGCAGGCTTTTCACGAAAGCTTTCTTGCTCAGCGAGCGGTGTATTTCCTTCAGCCCTTCCTTGTAATGCTTTCGAGCGAGCCGCCACAGCCCTGGATAGGTCAGAGATTCCAACACCGCGCCCAGTCCAATATCAGTCTTGCGATAGCCTTCCCGCCGAAAGGCCAGGACGGCATTTGGGCCCGGCGTGGATCGAGCCGTCTATCATCCGGGTAAAATGAACTCCTAAAAATGGAAACTCCGGATTCGGCACCGGATAGATAAGCCCCTTCACAAGGTGCCGTCGATGCGGAACGAGTTCATAATATTCGCCCCGGAAAGGAACAATCCTCGCCCCGGGATCCAGACCGGCCCGGCGCGCGATCCGATCGCTTTGCAGTCCTCCGCAGTTGACCAGATACCTCGCCTCGATTTCGCCGCGCGCTGTTTCCAAAAGATGACTGCCACCGTCGCGATGGATCTCCATCACCTCGGCGCTCGTTTGCACCGCACCGCCATCCGTCCGGATGAGATTGGCATAGGTCGCGCAAACTTCACGGTAATTCACGATGCCCGTGGAAGGAACGCTGATTCCCTGGAGACACTCGACATGCGGCTCGACCTCCCTCACTGCTTCGCGCGAGAGCTTGGTCACTTCGATTCCGTTAGCCACACCGCGCTCGATAGAGGTTCTCCAGGAGCGGCAACTCTTCCGGTCTCGTGGCGACGACGACTTTTCCACAGACTTCATGCCGAATTCCATGCTCCTCGCAGAACCTGATCATGGAACGATTGCCGGCCCGAGCGTAACGCGCCTTCAGGCTCCCAGGCTTGTAGTAGATCCCGGAATGAATCACGCCGCTGTTTCGTCCGGACTGGTGAAAGGCGAGCTGCGCCTCCTTTTCGAGCACGACGACATTAAGGCCGGGCTGCTTTCGCAGGAGAGCCATCCCAACACTCAGGCCAACGATGCCGCCGCCGATGACTGCGCAATCTACTTTCATTTCGCCACCAGAAGATCTGTCGCCGCCAGGGAAGCGGCCGCTTCCTTGATCGCAGTGAAAGGAAGATCTGCACGCTCTGCAATATCCAGCAGGGAATGCTCGCCATCGGAAAGATTCAAGACCCATAAAAGCGCCAAGTCGCGCAGTCGTCTCTCTTCACCTTTCGCTTGGCCCGCATAAAGCCCCCGTCTTCCAAGTTGCGGCTCGCCTTTGGGGTGTTGATTCAGATAGACGCGATTGTGCTCGAGGACATCGATCACGAGCCTAACCTTCGCGAGGGAATCAGCCAGCGCCTCTGGCCTAACAAAGTCAAGATTATCGCCGGAGGTATGATACTCGGGAAATTCTCCGTGACGCGAGCGCATGAAGCAGCCGACCGGAAGATTGAAACCAGGCGAGCAATACTGACGTTCATCATAGCCGTAGGGAAAAAAATCAATCACCTGGTGCGGTTCGCCGGACTCCTTAAGGACATGCGCGACCGCGCGGTCAATCTCCGCATTCCCGCGCCGGCTCCGCTTGTAAGTGATGTTCCCGGCATCTCCCACACAGGTCAGGACCAATCCATGGCGGATCCGCGGCACGACCGATTCATTTCGCGCAAGCCAGGTGATCGAGCCAATCGTTCCTGGAATAAAAAGGAAACGATAGGAGTAGCGGCGTTCCGACTGACTGAGGTGCCTGGCTAGTTCGACGGCAACCGCGAGGCCGGAAAGGTTATCATTGGCCAGCGAGGGGTGACAGATGTGGCAGGAAATCAAGACCTCCTCGGTTTGCTCCCCTTTCAGCAGGAGCTCGCCATAAGTCAGATGACCGTCCTCAAGGGAGGAATCGATGCAGACGTCGTACTCTTCGTCCTCGTGCAATTCCTGCAGCTGTTTCTCGCTCAGGCAAAAGCCCCAGTTTTCTTCGTAATAACTCGTCCGGTATGGCACCCAATCGGGATGTGCTGGGAGGGTGAAGAGATGATCCTTCATCTCAGCCAGTCCCATATTTTTCTGTATCGGAGCGCTGTAACTCACCACATGAAGATTGAGTTTACGGAAATCGACCAGCCGCTCGCCCGCGGAATTCTTGATCCAGGCGTCGCGAATGTTCCATTCCTTCGGCACCGTCCAATCCAGGACCTTCGTGCCGGAGGGCACTTCATGCACTTCGATCGGAATTTGCTCCTGAATAACCCGCAACGTCTCCCGCACTCCATCGCCGGTGATACTGCGGCAGATCGGGTAAAGCCGCGTCACCAAGTCATGCATCGCGGTGCCGTCCGTGCTCATGTCGAGAAGGCGGGCCAGGCCAGGTCCTGCTCGGAAATCGTCGCGACCGGAAGCGGCCAAGTGATGGCAAAGGCTCTTTCGTCGTAACGAAAACCCGATCCGAGTTCAGGGACGTAATACTCACTCATCTGGTATTCCACCAGGGTGTCATCGACCAGCGATTGAAAGCCGTGCGCAAAGGACTCAGGGACGAAAAGCGCGCGGTAAGTCTCGTCGCTCAGTTCCACCGCAAAGTGCTGGCGATAGGTCGCCGACTCAGGACGCAGATCGACGATCACGTCATGAATCCGGCCGCGCAGACAACGAACCAGCTTCGCTTCACTAGCCGGCGTCTTCTGGAAATGCATCCCACGCAGGGTCCCCGCCTTCTTATTAAAGGAGAAATTACGCTGCGCAATATCGGGATCCAAACCGTGCGCCTCAAACTCGCGCCGGCAGAAGCTCCGCGCAAAAAATCCACGCCCGTCCTGGCGCGGCTCCAAGTCGATAACAAATGCGCCCTGCAGTGGAGTTTCGGTGAAAATCACTTTGCTAGTCAGTAGCGGGAGCCGCGGCCGTCCGCCAGAAGAAGTCCTGATCGATCTGACGCGTCCGGATGAGATACTCGAGTTGCTTCAGACGAGTAAAGCCGCGCCCGTTAAAGAGATCGGCCGTCAGGTCGATTTGCTGAAAGACATCATGGAGTTGCTGGGCGCCGCGGCGCGCATCCCAGGCACACTGGAAGCCGGGCAGTTGCGCTTTGATTTTATCGAACGAAACCCGATAACTGCGATTATCCGAGCCCTGCTGTCCAAAGGATAACTGACAGCCGGGGAAGATTTCCGCGACCACTTCGGCGACTTCTTTAATCGTGTAGTTATGCGCGGTCTCCCCGACATTGAAGATCTGGTTGTGAATCGCCTCGCGTGGCGCGTCCAAGGTTCGGACGATGGCCTGCGCGATATCGAGCGCGTGGACCAGCGGGCGCCAGGGCGTTCCGTCACTGACCATCTTGATCTCCCGCGTCGTCCAGGCCAGGCCGGCGAGATTGTTCAGCACAATATCGAACCGCATCCGCGGCGAAGCACCATAGGCGGTCGCGTTGCGCAGGAACGTGGGCGAAAAACTATCGTCCGCCATCGGCTGGAGATCGCGTTCAACCAGAGTCTTGCAAATGGCATAGGCGGTTTGCGGATTCACCGTTGACTCTTCGGTGACATAACCCTCCGCCGCGACGCCGTAGACACTGCAGGACGACATATAGACAAAGCGTTCGACGCCCGCTTGCTTCGCCAACTCGGCCAGACGGACGGAGCCCTTATGATTGATCTCGTAAGTAATATGGGGCGCCAGTTCGCCCGTCGGATCGTTGGAGAGCTCGGCCATGTGGACGACCGCTTCGATCCCGTCGAAGTCTTCCGCGGTGATTTGCCGGATGTCCTTGACCAAGGTTCGCGGAGTCATGGGCGCGCCATGATAGAGCCAGCCGGCTTTATAAAAGCCGGTATCGACCGCGAGAACGTCGTGCCCCTCCCGCATCAGGATGGGCGCGAGGAGCGACCCCAGATAGCCTTCAGTTCCGGTAACGAGTATCTTCATCGACGAGTCAAAATTTGGCCTCTGCCCAGAGCAGCATTCAGGCCTTTTCCGTGGGGCGCATGACCAGGTCGGTCACCTCCGCGGTGCGCGGCAAAGCGAGGACAGCAGCGACCATTTCCGCGACATCGGCAGGTTGAATCAATCGATCCGGCTCGTAAGTGCGTTCCTGTTCCGCCCGGATCGCGGCCTGCATCGGGGTGGCGGTCGAGCCGAGGAAAAGGCTGCACACCCGCACCCCGGCCGCATTGCATTCGTCGCGCAGGCTATCGGCCACCGCCCGCAGGGCGTGTTTCGTGGCGGCGTATTGACTGACCCCGGCGGACGGCCTGGCGACCCGCGCTGGAGTTGATGAAAACGACCTGGCCGCGGGAGGAGATCAACGCCGGCAGACAGCAACTGCGTCAGCCGAAACGGTGCGATCACGTTGACCTGAAATTGTTTCTCGAAATCCTGCCGCTCGACGCGGTCGCGACTTCACCGAGGACGATGATCGCCGCGCAATGAATGATCGCGTCGAGGCGCTGATTTTCCGCGAGGACACTTTGCGCGGCTTTTTGCAGGTCGCTCTCGACCGTCAGGTCAGCCGGGTAACACCGGCCGCGGCCCTCCGGGAAGTGCGCCGGCGATTTCCTCCAGACGTTTTTGATTTCGACCCGAGAGACAGACCGTGGCGCCCTCCTCCGCCAGCCGCCGCACCATCGCCTCCCCCACTCCGCCGCTGGCGCCGGTCACGAGAATGGTCTGCCCGGAAAACTGCGCCATCGTTTTCAGCCGCTGTATTTGTTGGCGGTCAGGCTCGCGCGCCGGACTGCCCGATAAATCGACCCGCCGACCGGGGCCGGCAGATGAGCGCAAAAACTCTGCAGCCAGCTTCCCACCATGTGTCTCAATCCGTGGCCCGAATGATTCGGCCCCGGCGCGGAACCATCGGCGCCGGCCAGGCCGCCCCGGCCGCGACGCGGATAATATTCATTCCGGAGAAATTTGCGCGCCATCGCCATGTTGCCCTGCTGCAGAGAGCGGCTGACGGCATTGACCACGATCGGGGTCAAAAACTGGCGTTTAAACGGTTCGATCTCGGGCTTCACTTTGAGCGGGGTCAGGCAATCGACCAACTGCTCGCTCCACAAGCCGCTGACCGTTTCCGCGCCGAGGTGCACGCGGTATTCCATCAGGTAATCCGGCAGGAAAACAAAACGCGCCCCCTCCGTAGCCAACCGGATGAAAAACTCCGCATCCGGCGTGTTGAGATCCTCGCGAAACCGCAGCCGTTGCATGTCGGCCGTGCGCAAGAGCGAGGCCGACATCGGGATCGATTGCCGCCAGGCCGCGGCTTCCGGATTTTGCAGGACGCCAGCCGGGAGCTGGTCGCGCCCGTACTTGCGATTGTAGGCGACGCTTTCCTCCTCCAGGCGCCGACCCTCGGAATCGATCAGGTAATGATTCGAGAATGCCACCCGCACATCCGGCCGCATCGCCTCGACCAGGCGGCCGACAAAATCGGGCAGCAACCGGTCGTCATCCCCGATCGCGACCAGGAACTCGCCGCGCGCCGCCGCCCCGAGGGCGTTGAAATTGGCCGACATGCCGAGGTTGCGTTCGTTGCGCTGGAACCGGACCCGCGAATCGCGTCCCGCCGCCTCTTCTCCGACCGCGAGCGTTTCCTCCATCGTGCCGTTATCGAAAACCAGGACCTCGACCTCGGCATACGTCTGCGCCAACGCGGCATCGATCGCCTCTCGCAGATAGCGAGGCCGATCGAATGTCGGGATGATGATGCTAACGAGAGGGGTCATGTGGCGAGTGAACCAAAAGCAATCAGCATGTTTAAAGCCCAATCAGCGCCGATCGAAAGCCTTTCCGGCGCGTGAAAGGTCACGCTGGGCAAAACTAACATAACCTCCGGCCTGATAACAGGCTCCCCGGAGCGCCGGGAAACCTGCGGGACTGGCGCCCGCCGCCTGATCGCGATAAATTCCGCTCTGATGAGCGCGCAACGAACCGCGGTGGCGGATTTCCGCAAATTGCACAGCGAAGGTTGTTTCGTCCTGCCCAATCCGTGGGACGTCGGGACGGCCCTTTATCTCCACCATTTGGGGTTCAAGGCGCTCGCCACCACTTCGGCGGGTTTTGCCTTTAGCCGGGGCAGACCGGATGGCGCCGGTTCCCCGCGACGAAATGCTCATGCACATTGGCGAGGTTGTCGCCGCCACGCCTCTCCCCGTCAACGCCGATTTCCTCAATGGCTTTGCCGATGAGCCTGAAGAAGTCGCGCGCGAATGTCACTCGCTGCGTCGTGACCGGCGTCGCCGGCCTCTCGATTGAGGACTCGACCGGGCAGGAAGATCAGCCTCTCTACAAAGAAGACCTAGCCATAGATCGGGTCCGTGCCGCCCGGTCCGCGATCGATTTTTCTCAAAGCCAGGTTGTCCTGACAGGTCGTTGCGAGGCTTACCTCGTGGGCCACGCCGATCCGCTACGATGCGTCCTGAAACGTCTCGTGGCCTATGCCGAGGCGGGCGCCGATTGCCTTTACGCTCCGGGAATGACCGAGCCGGAAGAGATCGCCGAGGTCGTTAGGGCGGTCGCGCCGAAGCCGGTCAATGTGCTCGTTTCCGGCTTCAACTCGCATCTCTCGCTCGCGCAACTGGCCGATCTCGGAGTTCGCCGCATCTCGGTCGGCTCGGGGCTGGCGCTGGCGGCCTGGGGCGCGTTCATCCGCGCTGCGCGCGAGATCGCGGAGGAGGGCAGCTTCAAAACACTTGCCGGGGCGGCTCGAACCGCCGAATTAAACGATCTCTTTTCCAAGCGAGGAAAATAAGCTAACAACCAATCCGAAATGTTTGCGCCCGCCGACTACGAGCTCCGACCTCTCACGGCCGGCGATGAGCCGCTGCTGTGGGAAATGCTTTACCAGGCTCTCAGCCCGCCCGGAATCGAGGCCCCCGCCCGCGAGATTATCCAGCGCCCGGAATACGCCCGTTTTGTCGAGAGTTGGGGTCAACCAGACGACCGGGGCTACGTCGCGCACGATAAAAACGAGGGCACGCTTCTCGGCGCGGTCTGGCTCCGCACCCCGGTGGAAAGCCATCCCGGCGAAGCCCCGCCCGAGCTCGCCTTCGCGGTCAAGGAAGGCCATCGCCAGCACGGCATCGGCGCCTCCCTCCTCACCCAGATGGCCCGCGCGAATCCGGAACTCTCGGCCGTCTTGTTGCACGTCGGGGCCAACAGCTCGGCGGTGCGGCTCTTCGAAAGATTCGGTTTCGAAATTGAAAGTCAGGAGGCGCATTCGGTCGTCATGCGCCGGGCGATCTAGATGTCGTCGCCCACGAACACCGGGCAAGCCGAGCGCGCCCGCGCCATTCTGCACGAGTGGGTCCAGTCGGAAAGCCTGCGCCGGCATTGCTACTCGGTGGCCGATTCGCTCCGGCATTTCGCGCAGACCAGCGGCGGCGATCCGGACCTTTGGGAAGCGGTCGGGCTCCTGCACGACATGGATTACGAGCGTCATCCTAATCTCGAGCAAACGCCGACCGACGGTCACCCATTTGTCGGCGTCGCCTGGCTGCGCGAACAGGGCTGGAGCGAAGAAGTTTGCCGGGCGATTCTTTCCCACGCCGATTACGCGGGTGTGGAGCGCATCACTCCGCTCGAGAAAACCCTCTACGCGGTCGATGAACTAAGCGGCTTCGTCATGGCCGTGGCGCGGGTGCGCCCCTCCAAGAGCGTGCACGAGGTCGACGTCGCGGCGGTGAAGAAAAAGATGAAAGACAAAGGCTTCGCCCGCGCCGTCAATCGCGAAGACATCGTCCGCGGCGCGGCCGAGCTCGGGCGGCCCCTGGAAGAAGTGATCGCCGGCGTCATCGCCGCGCTCCAGGCCGATGCCGAACGGCTCGGACTCGCCGGGACTCGTTAGGCGCGGCCAACGTCCGCCTCGTGGCCGTGAACTTCGAAATTATTCCCGCACACGATCTCTCGCTGGCCGAGCAGGCCGCGGCTTTTACCGACGCCTTCGACGGTTACGTCGGCGGATCGTTTGCGATGGATGCCGCCGGCCTCGGGCGCTTCCTCTGTGTCCAGGGAGCCGATCTTTGTTACAGCCGTTTCGCGCGCAACGCCGCCGGGCTTTGCGGCTTTGGTTACATCACCCGCATCGGCGACGTTTCCCGCCTTGCCGGCATGGGCGTGGTGGGATCCGCGCGCCGTACCGGCGTCGCGCGCGCGCTGCTCGTCCATCTCCTCGAGGAAGCGCGGGCTCGCCGCGATCGCACGATGGTGCTCGAGGTCATCGAGCAAAACCCGCCCGCCTGCGCCCTTTATCGACGCGAAGGTTTTCGTGAAATGGGAAGACTCTGCGGCTTCCGCCGCCCCGTGCCGGAGGACGAACCTGCAGAACGCAAGACCTCAGCCGCGCTCGAAGAAATTTCGATCGCCGCAGCCAGCCAGCTCCCGGGCGCGCAGGAGTATCCGGAACTTCCCTGGGCGATTTGCCGACATGCGGTCGCCAAAATGATCTCCGGCCGCGCCTATTCTTCCGGGCGCGCGACCGTCGTCATCGGCGATCCCGCGGTCGAAGGTCCGCTCCGGGTCCACGCCCTCGCTTCCCTCGCGCCTAACGAGCCGGATTGGGCGGCGATGCGGGAAGCCTTTTCCGCCGTGCTCGCTTTGCATCGCGGCCGGGAGTTTTTCGCTCCGCCCGTTTTTCCCGAGGAATTCGGGGCCAAACTTTTTGCCCCGCTCGGTTTCGCGCGCGAACCGCTCAGCCAGTTCCTCATGCGGTACGACCTTTAGCAGGCGTTCGAAAAAGTCTGTCATTCTGAGCGGAGCGAAACATGACAATGCAAAACGGTCGAAACCGTTTCGTTAGGCGGCTTACCCGGTCGCGCGTTGCGCGTAGACCGGCGGTTCGTCGGTCAGGATCTCGACCGCGTGCCGCAGCTCATCCATGTCGAATGGCTTGGCCAGCAGAAGGTCGACGCCGAGGGCCTTGTAGGAGCGCGTGTTCTCCTGGTCGAGGAAGGCGGAGAGAACGACGATCTTCCCGGCGAAATTCTGGGCCCGGAGCCGGCGCACCAGATCGAGGCCAGTCATCCGCGGCATCTTGTGATCGGTGATCACGACATCGAAGGGCTGTGCGGCGGCGGCGATTTTCGCCAGGGCCTCAACTCCGTCGCCGGCCGCAGATACCTTGCATTTCGGGCCGCACAAAACCAGCGCCAGCAACTGCGCCACCGCGGTCTCGTCCTCCACTGTCAGGATCCTTAAGCCGGTCTTCATTTCCTCGACCAGAAGAAATAGCAAGACCCGGGCCGCCGCCCGCTGGCTTCTTCGCGCCGGCCGTCAGGGCGTGAGAAAAACCTTCCCGGTAAAGGGATCCATCACCTCGGTCGAGCTGGGAAAACCGGTCACATCCACGAATCCCTCGGTCGGCGCGTAGGGGCTGGTCACGAGCCCGGGCCGATTTGGCACCGCCACCCCGTAGGGCAGGTCGAGCGAGCGCCGGCGATCGGGCGGAGCGCTGGCGGCAGGGCGGATCTCCATCGGGGTCGGAGTCGGCGTGGCCGAAGGCGTGGGCGTCGGGGTCACTTCCGGCGGCTTGGTGTCGGCCTCGTCGCCGTTCTTCGCCCCGTTCGCGCGCGATTTCCGCGGCGTCGGTTTCGGGGTCGGTTTTTTTCCCACGATGCGAAATGGAGCGGCCGACCTTTTTGAAAAAATCGCCGACCGGATTGGCGGCGGCCCGCGGCCCGCTCAGCGCGAACGCGCAGCAGGCAAAGGAAAAAGAGCAGCTTCTGCAGGAGACGGCGCATGGGATGAAGGTGCACGGAAATGATTCGTCGATTCAAGCGCTAGCAGTAGAGCCAGTTTTGCGCCTCACGAAACATGCAAAACTTCGCGCAGCGTCCGGCGCCGCAATTCCATCGCGACCAGGGCCAGGATGGTCAGGACATCGCTCGTCAGGTGAGTGACCTTCACGCTGGAATAAGTCGCCGGGGTCAGCGTCGGCTCGAGCCGGTCCCGCACCGGCTTGGGATTCGGCGCCGCGCCGTTGGCGGCGTCGAACTGCTTGATCGCCTCGAGCAAGGCGAAGCGCTGCGCGGTCACGTCTTTCATCGCGCCGAGATTTTCGTAGGCAAAAAGGGCAAACAAAAGACAGACCAGCCCGGTCGTGAGCGCCGCATGCTGTTTGCGCAGCGAAGAAAACGCGAGCAGACCGCCGACCACGAGGACGTAGAGATTCCAATAATTCTGCATCGCGGTCGAGCGATCGAAATAAAGCTGAACCAGTTCGCTGTAATTCATGGCCGCGCTTGGTTTACGGGCTCTGCCCGGTGGAATCGAGGCAAAACTTTCGGCCGGAGAAAAACAAAACAACCCGCCGCCAGGACAAAGCCGCCCAGGATATCGATCAGGTGATGCTGATGCGTCAGCAGCGGCGAGAGACCGATCAACCCGAACCAGCAGAGGACGACGACACGAACCGGCCCGCGCAGATGCCGCGCGTAGGCATCGACCAGCAAAAGCAGGAGCGCGGCGTGGAGCGAGGGAAAGAGGTTATAGGGACCATCCAGGGCGCGGAACCAATCGAAGACCACGCCTAACGAACCACCAGTCGATGGGCGCGCAAAGCCGAAGCGCAGCGGCAGGAGCAGAAAAAAAAGTCCCGGCGACCAGGATCGCCGCCGCCACTCGCCTAACGAAAAGCCGCAATCCGGCTTCCTCGCGGAAAAGAAACGGCGCCGCGACAAAAAAGAGATCGATCGAGAGATAAGGGAGAATCAGGAAGGGCACGAACGGGATGTGCGCGTTCCCAGCCAAAATAAAAAACGCCAACATCATGGCGCTGCGCCGTGATCCACATGCAGCCCCCGTAAACCGCCAGGAAAAGCAGCGATAGAGCGACCGAAGCCGCCAGCGCGTGCCGCCACGGAACCAGGCGGCCGCCTCTCAAAAATCTGTCATTCTGAGTGAAACGAAGAATCTCTCACTATTTCCGTGCGCCAGAAGCGCTGCAAACAGTCAGAGATGTTTCGCTTCGCTCAACATGACAAAGCAGGAGAGCGCGCAAGTCTCGCGATCGAAACCGTGAACATTCCCCAGCGATCGATCTCCATCGCGCATTTCTCGAAACCGGCCAGCCGCACCAGCTCGTCGATCTCCGCCGTCGTCCGCCGCCGCATGATCCAGGGTTTGCCTTCGCGATTGCGCAGGACGCGCGCGATGAACTCCAGTTGCGGATGCCACGGTTGATTGGTGTAAATCAAATAGCCGCCCGGCTCGATCGCCCCGGCCAGTCCGCCTAACGATTCCAGGACGGCGTCGTTCGACGGAAATAATTCGTAGAGCCCGGAGACGATCCCGATCGTCGCGCGCGGACTGAGCGCAGCGACCGCGGCCCGATCGAAGGCATCCCCTCGCCTCGTCGTCACGTCCTTCAATCCGAACTCGTCCGCCAGTGCGCGCGCCGCCGCGACATTCTCCTCCTGGTTGTCGCAAAGGACCGCGCTCATCGAGATCTCCGGCCGCGCCCGCATCGTTTCCAGGACATAACGGCCCGCGCCCGCGGCGACGTCGAGAATCCGGATCGGTCTTCCGTCCTCCTGAAGTTTTTCGATTACCTCGCGCAGGGCCTTTTCGAGATTTGCTTTGCGCTGCCGAATCCCGCGCCAGCCGATGCTGCTGAGATAATTCGCGTCCACCAAGCGGCCGAGACGCGACGAACCCTGCGCGCGATTTTCGTAGACGTAATCGAGCGACCGGCCGGAATCGAACCCGCTCTTCCAGCCCAGTTCGATCCCTTTGCTCAGGCGTCCGCCGATCTTCACGGCCAACCGCAGCGCCGCGAAATGCGGACTGCCGCGCAGCTTCAGTCGCTCGTGTTCCTCCCAGGTATGGCCGTAGTGATCCGCCTCGCGCAGCGAGACCGCGTTCGCTCGCTCCGCGAACCGCTCCTCGATGAAAACCCGGATGCGTTCGATCACCTGCGCCCGATCGATCTCGTGAAAGATCGCGTGATACATCGCCGGGAAAACATGCATTCGCTTCACCGGTGATGAGAGCCCGTTAAAAAAATCGCGCTGCGCCTTCAGACTCACCACCCAATCCCGCCCGGCCGCGAGCATCAGCACCGGCACCTGGATCGCACCGGCATCGGCCAGCAAGCGCCGGGCGGTGTCGTGCAGATCGAGCAGCACGTTGATCGCGATCTGGCGAAAAATCAGCGGATCGCCCTCGTAGCGCGCGGCCTCCACCGGATCGTGCGTCAGCATTTTCGCCTGCACGTAGCTCTTCACCTGGCCCGACCCGAAGAGCTTCTGCTGCAACCGCAGCGCCGGGATGGCCAGTGGAACGTAAAGTTTCACCTCAAACGCAGCCGTCGCCAGGATGAGCGCGCGAATCGGCGGCGCGTAATCGTGCACCCACGCCGTCACCGTCACCGCCGCCAGGCTGTGCGCGAGCAGGATCATGTTCTCGAGCGCGATCTCGTAGCGTTCGGCCACATGCCTAACGAACGCGTCCACGTCCTTGATCACATCCGTCAGGTCCCGGGCCGCGCCCCGTTCCCCCGGCGAACGTCCGTGTCCGCGCGCGTCCCAGGCAAAGACCGCGACTTCCTCCAGGCCTAACGATTCCACCGTCCCTGCCCAGCGACCGGAATGCTCGTGACCGCGATGGAAAAGAAGAAGCGCTTTTCCGGTCCTCTTTTCGTTAGGCAACCAGGCGCGATAGAAAAGCTCCGTCCCATCCCAACTCCTGAAAGTCCGCTCAACCGCGTCCATGTTCCTCCCGCAGCGCCTCCACCGCCTCCCGCAATTCCGCCGCGATCGCACCCGCCTCGCCCTCTTCGTAACGGCGCGCCGCGCCAATGATCAGCCGCACTTTCCGCGGCCGCGGGAGCCGCCGCCCCTTCGGCCAGGCCCGGAAAGCCCCATCGACGTAGCACGGCAAAACCGTTGCTCCCCCCTCCGCCAGGAGCGCGCCGATCCCCGGCTTGAAAGCCTGGATCGAGCCGGTTTTCGAGCGCGTGCCCTCGGGAAAGATCACGAGCACATTCCCGCGCTGCGCCAACAGCTGCGTGCAGATCGAAAGACTTTCCCGCACCCGCATCTGGCGTCCGAACGGGAGCGCGTTCATGACCACGGTCGCAAACCAGGTCCGCGGCAGGCTCCGAAAAAAGTAATCCTCCGCCGCGACGGGAAAGGCGCGGTGAAGGCGGCGCAACGGGAGAGCCGCCAGCAGGCAGACGCTGTCGAGGTGACTGGAATGATTCGCCACCAGGACAAAAGATTCGCCGTCGTTAGGCAAATGTTCTTTCCCGATGATCTCGAAGCGGCAATAGACCCGGAGCAATCCGCGAATGACCAGCGCAACGATCCGGCGCAAACCATCAACGAGCGCATCCGGCTCGCGCGGAAATCGTCGCAGCCGCTCGACCGCCTTGCGTTCGAGGGTTCGCGCCGCCTCCTGTGCGAGTTTCGTCATCGCCCCGGATAATAGTAGGCCGTCATGAGCATGAACAGCGGCGCGACAAAAATCAGGCTGTCGATCCGATCAAGCACGCCGCCGTGGCCGGGAATCGCGTTACCCCAATCCTTCGTCCCGAGATCGCGCTTCAGCAGGCTGAGCGAGAGATCGCCGAGCGGACCGCCGATGCCCACGATCAAGCCCGGTCAGGATCAGCTGCGGCGGTGCCGAAAAAGCGGAAAGGAAAAGCGCAGCAGCCACGGCAGGATCATCGCGACCACCAGCGCGCCGAGCGCTCCCTCCCAGGTCTTGCGCGGGCTGATCTCGCTCCGCAACGGATGACGCCCAAACATTTTCCCGAAGGTAAACCCGGCCACGTCTGTCAGTTCTGTGGCCAGGATCAGGAAGCAGAGATAACCGTAGGCGTTAGGCGAGTTTGCCAGCAGACCGAGATGGCCCCACATCCAGCCGAGCAAAATAAACGCGATTACCCCTAACGAAATCTTGCGGACTTCACCCTCGACCCGGTTGCGCAGGATAGGAACGAGCAAAAGCAGCACTACGACCAACGCCGGAACAAAAGCCAGGCCGCCTCCGGAGACCGCCGCGACTCCGACCAGCCCAATTCCCAGATAAATGGCGCCGCTCAGCAAGCGATCGTTCGCTAATTCGGAGACACGGAGGAATTCCCGGGCCGCCAGCAGCCCGACTGCGGTCACGCCCACGATGAAAGGAACGCGGCCGGCAAAAATAAAAAACGCAGCCAGCGGCGCCAGCCAAAGCCAGGCCCGATAAGTTTTCCAGACGCTCCCGAGCTCGATGCGAAAAATGAAGCGCAAACCTGCGAGCACGATTCCCGCGCCAAAGAGGAGACCGAGAACGATCCCGAGATACGCGCGGAAAACCGGATCGTGCAGCGCCGCGGCCGGAGACATCAAACGCTTTTCCTTTTCAGCGCGCGCAGGATCCGGCCGAGCCGTTGCGCGCTGGTTTGCAGACAGCCGACGATGACCACAACGCAGCTCCACTCCAGCGCAGCCAGTCCGACGAAAATAGTGTCGCCCTTATTCCAAACGAGCAGGCCGTAAGTCAGCCAGCCTCCGATCCCGAGCGCGACCATTCGCCACGGCTTCGACATCCACCCGCTGAACTCGCGCTGCACGCCCACCGCCTGCCCGAGCATCCCGACATAAGCCGTGCCTAACGACATCATCGCCGCCCAATATCCAAAGAGCGGATCCATCCAGCCGCTGTGCGCGGCGCCGACAAAAATCAACACATCAGAAATCCGATCGGGCAGATCGTTCAGCACCTCGCCCCGCCCGCTCGCCTGGCCCGCGGCGAGGGCGACCATGCCGTCGAGCATGTTGCACCAGAGCCGCAGCAGACAGAAAAGCGGCGCGACGATCAGCAGCGCGGGATAGCGCGAGGATTGCCAAAACGAGACTGCCGCCAGCGCCGCCGCGACGAGCGAGAAATACGAAATCGCATCCGCGTGAATCCCGACGCGCACGCAGAATTGCGTCGCGCCCCGCGCCGTTAGGCGAAAGATCTCCGCGATCGGCCGGCGCGAAGCCGGTTGGTACCCTGGCATGGGCCAAGGCTTGCCGAATTCACGGGCGAATGTCCACGCGGATCAGCCCGGTCGTGCGCTCTAACCTCGCCAATCGTCATAATATTGCTCGTAACGCCAAATGATCTCGGTTTCTCCCAAGCGAGTCTCCACTACTGTCCGTCAATCAAGAAGCGATTGGACATTTCCGCGCGCAGCGCTTTCGGAGTGCGGCGCGTCCCCGCGCCGCTTTTCCGCGGAAGCTTTGCGAAAGAACGCAGACGTTACTCGTGCAACGACGCGTGAGGAAAGCGGCACGAAGACGTGCCGCACTCCGACAGCTCGCCGCCAGCGAGCGAAACAGTGCGACCGGTCACTTCCGGATGGGACGTTCTTTCGCCGCACCGCGTCCATTGCCGCGACTTCAATTCGCTTGTAACCGAAGTCTGGGGTTTCCTGTCATCATCCACAGAATGTCGAAAGCCGTTCCATGTTAGCGCCTTTGCCGGCGGAGAAATGGTCGTTCACGACCGCGGCGCATCTTTTGAATCGCGCCGGCTTTGGCGGGACGCCCGGGGAAATCGAAGCCGTGCGCCAGGCCGGGCTCGCCGGCGCGGTCGAGCGCCTGCTTCATCCGCCTAACGAATCCGGCAGAAGCCGGAGGAAGTCCCAGCCCTGGCGCGAACCGGAAAATCTCGCGCTCCAGGGCCCGGGCCCTGCGCGAGCTCAAAGCCAAGCCGAAGGAAAGAAAAGCCGAGGTGCGCGCGATGCGGCTGGAAACGCGCGACGAGCTGCTCGACCTGCGGGACTGGTGGCTCGAACGGATGAAATCGTCGCCCGCGCCGCTGGTCGAGAAGCTGACTCTTTTCTGGCATGGGCATTTCGCGACCAGCGCGCAAAAGGTCAAAAACGCACACTGGATGTGGCGGCAGAACGAGACCTTCCGCCACCATGCACTCGGAAATTTCGCGAGCCTTTTGCGCGAAATCTCACGCGATCCCGCGATGATGATTTATCTCGATCTCGCGCAAAGCCGGATCGAGCACCCGAACGAAAACTGGGCGCGTGAAGTGATGGAACTCTTCACGCTCGGGATCGGGCATTACAGCGAGGACGATGTGCACGAGGCGGCCCGCGCTTTCACCGGCTACCGGCTAAACATGACGAACCAGCAGTTTCGTTTCGAGCGGCGCCAGCAGGACCACGGCCCGAAGAAATTTCTCGGGCGGAGCGGCCGCTTTTCCGGCGACGACATCCTCGAGATCATCGTCGCCCAACCGGCCTGCGCGGAATGGATCGGGCGCAAACTCTGCCGGTTTTTTGTCGCGGACGATCCCGCGCCCTCCCTCGTCGCCGCCGTCGCGGACTCGCTCCGCAAAAACAAGTTCGAGCTCCGGCCCGTGCTCCAGGAACTCTTCACTTCGGCCGAATTTTATTCCGACCGCGTCATCCGCACGCAGATCAAAAGCCCGGTCCAGTTCCTCGTCCAGAGCTGCAAGCTGCTCGAGACCGGGCTGCCGCCGCGGATGGCGACGCAGAACGCGCTCCAGCAAATGGGCCAGGTCCTTTTCGCGCCGCCGAACGTGAAAGGCTGGGACGGCGGCAAGTCGTGGATCAGCACCTCGACCCTGCTCTTTCGCTACAACTTCGCGAACTACCTGCTCAACGGCACGGGCAAACAGGCGCCCGCGGCAGTGCGGCGCGCGCCGGCCGACCTGGCGAAAATCATCCCGGCGGAGCTGCGCGAAAAACCGGCGGAATTGATCGCCCATCTCGCGCGGCGCTTCTATCAGGCTCCGCCAAACAAAAAGCAGACCGATACTTTCCTCGCCTACCTGCAAAGCCGCGCGCCCGATCGCGGCGACGAGACGATGCGCCGCCTCCTCCACCTCATGCTGAGCACGGCCCTCTACCAGTTGACCTGACGCCTAACGATTATGAACGACCAAACCCTGCACACGCGCCGGCGTTTCCTCCGCACTTCGTTTCTCGGCGCGGCCGCTTCCTGGACCCTCCCGCTTTTTCTCGAGAAAACCTTCTTTGCGCTCGACGCGATGGCGGCCGATTCGCTGATCCAGACGACGACCGGCAAAGACGGCACCATTCTCGTCGTTCTCCAGATGGCGGGCGGAAACGACGGCCTCAACATGGTCGTGCCGTTTGCGGACGATGCCTATCACCGGGCGCGGCCGAAGCTCGCGCTTCCTGCGGACAAAATCCTGCGCCTCAATTCCTACGCGGGCCTGAATCCGAAATTGCCCGGGCTGAAATCGCTCTTCGACGACGGCCACCTCGCGGTCATCCAGGGCGTCGGTTACCCAAATCCCAACCGCTCGCATTTTCGCTCAACCGAAATCTGGCAGACCGCCTGCGATGCCGACCGCATGGCACGCGAGGGCTGGCTCGGCCGTTATTTCGATAATTGCTGCGGCGGCGCCGACCCGATGGTGGGGGTCGCAATCGGGAACGAGATGCCGCAATCCTTCACCGCTCGCACCCCGACCGGAATCGTCTTCTCGCGCCCGGAACAATATCGCTTCAAGACCGGCGAGCGCGGCGGCGAGCGGATAAGCAACGAGGAATCGTTCTACCGGCAACTGAACCAGCCTAACGACACTTCGATCGCCGCTCCGGAAGGCGGCTCGATCGGCGCGATCGCGGGCGCGACGGCGTCGGATTTGAGCGCGGCTGATTTCCTGCAGCGGACCGCGCTCGACGCGCAAATCAGCTCCGACAAGATTCTCGAGATCGCGCGCAAATCGAAAGCGGGCGTGCCCTACCCGAAAGGTCAGCTCGCCAACAGCCTGAGCCTGATCGCGCGCATGATCGGCGGCGGCCTAACGACGCGGGTTTATTACGCCAGCCAGGGCGGCTTCGACACCCACGCCGGGCAGCTCAACGCGCACGATCGCCTGATGACGGAACTGAACGACGCCCTCGCCGCCTTCGTCGCCGATCTCAAGCAGCAGGGAAATTTCGAGCCGGGTTCTGCTTCTCACTTTCAGCGAGTTCGGCCGGCGGGTGCAGGAGAACGCCAATGGCGGAACCGACCACGGCGCGGCCGCGCCGATGTTCGTCCTCGGCGGGAAAGTGAAGCCGGGTCTGTTTGGGAAATACCCCAGCCTAACGGATCTGGACAGTGGCGACCTGAAGTTCAATACCGACTTCCGGAGCGTTTACGGGAGCGTGCTGGAAAACTGGCTGCACGCCCCCAGCGCGGCCGTGCTCGGACGGAAATTCCCGATCCTCCCCATCGTCTAGAGTCTGCGATCGCGTTGGAACTTGAATCTGCCCGGGGCGGGCCGACTCTTGCGGTCACTTTGGGCAAACTGCATCTCACTCCCGGCCTGGCCGAGTTCGAAAAACTCGCCCGCCAAGGCAACGTCATCCCGGTCTTCGCGGAGCTGATCGCCGATAGCGAAACGCCCGTTTCCGCGTTTCAAAAGATCGATGACGGGCGGCATTGTTTCCTTTTCGAGTCAGCCGAAACGAACGAGGCGCTCGGGCCGATTTTCTTTCATTGGATTCGACCCGCAGTTGGTCTTCGAGAGTCGCGATCGATCGATCACGATCACGAGCAACGGCGAGACCAGATCCTTTGAGACCGCAACCGATCCGCTGCGCGAACTCGAGGCGACATTGGCGCAATTTCGCTTCACCCCGCTGCCGGAACTTGCTCATTTCTCCGGCGGCGCGGTCGGGTTCATCGGCTACGATGTCGTCCGCTTTTTCGAGCCGAGCGTGCCCGCCACCGGACCGGACGAACTTCATTCGCCCGAGATGATGTTCATGGTCGCGCGGATGCTGATCGTTTTCGATCACCGCTTCCGGCGGGTGCGAATCATCGCAAACGTGTTTCTCGACGAGAACACTTCCGCTGCCGACGCCTACGCCGCGGCCGGCGCGCGGATCCAGGAGACGATCGAGAAACTGGCGCGGCCCATCTCGTTGCCGCTGCTGACAACCGACCGTTCCACTGCCGTGGCGGAGCCGCGGAGCAACACCACGCCGGAAGAATTTCATCGCATGGTCGCGGTGGCGCAGGAGCGGATCGCGGCGCGGCGACATTTTCCAGGCGGTCGTCTCGCAACGTTTCATGGCCGCCTTCGACGGCACGCCGCTCGCGCTCTATCGGTCGCTGCGTTTCATCAATCCGTCGCCCTACATGTTTTGCCTGCAAACCGGGCGCGACTTCGCGGTCGTCGGGAGTTCGCCCGAGCTGCACGTTCGCGCGACGCAAGGCCGGCTGGAGATTCGTCCCATCGCCGGGACCCGCCCGCGTGGCCTAACGACGGAGGAAGACGAACAGCACGCCAGCGATCTGCTGGCCGATCCGAAGGAACTGGCCGAGCACGTGATGCTGATCGACCTCGGCCGCAACGATCTCGGGCGGGTGGCCGAATTTGGCAGCGTGCGCGTGACCGAGCAAATGGTGATCGAGCGCTACAGCCACGTCATGCACATCGTCTCGCACGTGGTGGCGAAGCTACGCGCGGACAAGACGGTTTTTGACGTGATGCGCGCCACTTTTCCCGCCGGCACGGTCTCGGGCGCGCCGAAAGTGCGCGCGATGCAGATCATCGCCGAGCTGGAAAAAAGTAAGCGCGGATTTTACGCCGGCGCGGTCGGCTATTTCGGCTTCGACGGGAGTCTCGATTCCTGCATCGCGCTCCGCTCGGTCGTTTTGCAGGACGGCCAGGCTTACGTCCAGGCCGGCGCCGGGATCGTGGCCGACTCCGATCCGGCGAGCGAATACCGGGAAACCGTCAACAAAGCCAGGGCCGTGCTGGAAGCGATCGCGCGGGCCACGGCCAACGCGGAATGACCGAACTGCTCATCATCGATAACTACGATTCGTTTACCTACAATCTCGTGCAGTATTTCGGCGAGCTTGGAGTGGAACCGGTCGTTAGGCGAAACGACGAAATCTCGATTGCGCAAATTCGGGAAATGCGCCCGGCCCGCATCTGCATTTCGCCCGGACCCGGCACCCCGGGCGACGCCGGGATCAGCAACGAGATCGTGCGCCAGCTTGGCGGCGAGATGCCGGTGCTCGGCGTTTGCCTCGGACACCAATGCATCGCGGAAGTCTGCGGTGGTGAGGTCATCCGCGCGCCGAAGCCGATGCACGGAAAGGTCTCGCCGGTGCGGCACGATGGCGGCGGGATTTTCGCCGGGGTAGCGAACCCGTTTGCCGCCACCCGCTATCATTCGCTCATCGTCCGCCGGGAAACGCTGCCCGCTTGCCTAACGATCACGGCGGAATCGGATGACGGGGAAATCATGGGCCTCGAGCATAAGGACTTGCCGTTGCATGGCGTGCAGTTCCATCCCGAATCGATCCTGACCGTCGAAGGCAAAAAGCTGCTGGCGAATTTTCTCGCGCTCTAAGCGAAGTCGCAACGCCCAAACGCCCGCTGACCCGCCCATTCTCCTGTCATGTTGAGCGGAGCGAAACATCTCTGACCATTTCGGCGCGCAGGAGGTGCGGAAATGGTCAGAGATTCTTCGCTCTGCTCAGAATGACAATCCTGTTTTGTGAGGCCCGTTGCGACGCGGACGAAATCGTTAGGCGATGACGTCGTGGATGGCGCGCACTTCGCGCACCATCTGCTCGTATTCGTCCAACTCCAGCGCCTGCCCGCCATCCGACAAGGCGTGCGCCGGCTGGTTGTGCACCTCGATCATCAAACCGTCCGCGCCCACCGCCACTCCGGCGCGGGCCAGCGGCGTGACCATGTAATTTTTCCCGGTCCCGTGCGAGGCGTCGACGATCACCGGCAGGTGCGAGATCCGGCGCACGGCGGGCACGGCCGCGAGATCGAGCGTGTTGCGGGTGTGCTGCGCGAAGGTGCGCACACCGCGCTCGCAGAGCACGATCTGGTAATTGCCTTCCGACATGATGTACTCGGCGGCGAGGAGCCATTCTTCGAGCGTCGCGGCCATTCCGCGTTTCAGGAACACGGGCAAACGCGAGCGGCCGACCCGGCGCAGCAGGGAAAAATTCTGCATGTTGCGCGCGCCGATCTGGATCATGTCGGCGTAACGTTCGACCAGCTCCAGGCCCGCTTCGTCGAGCGCTTCGGTGACGATTTTCAAACCGAATCGGTCCCGGATTTCCGCCATGATCTTGAGCGCTTCCTCGCCCAAACCGGAAAACGCATACGGCGAACTGCGCGGTTTGAAGGCGCCGCCGCGGAAAAATTTCGCGCCGCTGCGCTGGATCGATTCCGCAATCGCGAAGGCCTGTTCGCGGCTCTCGATCGCGCAGGGGCCGGCGATGATGGCGAGACCGCCGTCGCCGATGGTGGCGTCGCCGATCTTGATCACCGTCCGCTCCGGCCGGAGGTCGAGCGTGATCAATTTGTAGGGCTTGCTGACCGGGATGGCCTCGGCCACGCCCGGCATGTTTTCGAAATGCGCCGGATCGACCGCGCCCGCGTTCTCGGTGATGCCGATGGCCGTGCGCGTCGCGCCCGGCATGGGGTGCGCGCGAAAGCCGAGCGCGGCGATGGCGCGAACGACGTCGGCGACTTCCGCGTCGGTCGCGCTGGCGGTCATGACGATCAGCATAAATTCATCGGTTGGTTAGGCGGTGCTTGTGCAGTGTCGTTCGCCTCGCGGCGGGAACAAGTCACGACATCCAGGGCTGCCTTTTTTTGTCATCCCGAGGCGGCGGAGCGCGTCGAGGGACCTCGCAGTTGTAATGGACGTATTGGCACTGCCCGGACGCGCAAATTGCAACTGCGAGGTCCCTCGCCGTCTGCGCGGCTCGGGATGACAACTTTTGTGAGGAGGCGCTGGGCGGCCGGGGTCACCGCCCCCGCTACAACTCGTTAGGCGTCGTCGCCCGCGCTGTCGCCCTTGGTCGCTTTTTGTCCGCGCAATTTCGCCTGGATGAAAAGATCGATGTCGCCATCCATCACCGCCTGCACGTTGCTCGTCTCGGCGCCGGTGCGGTGATCTTTCACCATCTGGTAAGGCTGGAACACATAGGAGCGAATCTGGCTCCCCCACGCGACGTCGCCCTTTTCGCCGTACTGCCGGTCGATCTCGGCCCGCTTTTTGTCCTGCTCGATTTCGTAAAGTTTCGCCTTCAACATTTTCATCGCCAGCTCGCGGTTGCGGCCCTGGCTGCGCTCGGCCTGGCAGGCGACGACAATGCCGCTCGGCTTGTGCACGATCCGGACCGCGGTCTCGACCTTGTTCACGTTCTGGCCGCCCTTGCCGCCGGCGCGGAAGGTATCGATCTCGAGGTCGGCCGGGTTCACTTCGATCGGCGCGGAGTCGGCGATTTCCGGGGTCACGTCGACGCTGGCGAAGGAAGTGTGGCGGCGTTTGTTCGCGTCGAAGGGGGAGATGCGGACGAGCCGATGCACCCCGCGCTCCGTGCTCAAGATATCCGTAGGCCAGTTCGCCGGAGACGAGCAGCGTGATCGATTTGATTCCGACTTCGTCGCCCTGCTGAATGTCGATCGTTTGCGCGCTGAAACCGCTCCGCTCGATCCAGCGCTGATACATCCGCAGAAGCATGTCGGCCCAATCGCACGACTCCGTCCCGCCCGCGCCGGAATGGATCGTGACGAAGGCGTTGGAGCGATCGTTTTCGCCGGAGAGAAATTGCCGGAGCTCGAAGGCTTCGAGTTTCTTGAGAAAACGCGCCTGCTCGGTCGCGATTTCCTTTTCCGCGGCGGTCTGGGCGGCCGGCTCGGTTTCCTCGGCGGCCAGTTCCTGGAGCGCTTCGAAATCAGCGAACTCGCGCTCGAGTTCGAGCATGGGATTGATCAGTCCGCGCAGTCGCGAGACCTCCTCGACATCGGCCTGGGCGCGTTCGCGGTTCGACCAGAAATCGGCCGCCGCCATCCGGGTTTCGAGCTCGGTCAGGCGGGCTTGGAGTTTTGGCAGGTCAAAGAAACCTCCGCAGTTCGCCGACGCGGGCGCGCAATTCTTCTGCGTTGATCGCTTCTACTTCCGTGGCCATGACAGAAGATAATCGGGCGCGCGCCGGTGCCAAATCCGATCACCGCGCGCCATCCGCGAGCGCACAGACAAAAGTGCGCGCCTCAATTCCAGAGCGCCGAGCGTAGACCCGCGCCATTTCCGCCGCGATTCGCGCGGCGGCGGCGCTTTCGCACAGGGTCGACGGTCGCGCCGCCAAAGCCGCCCCCGGTCAGGCGCGCGCCCAGGACGCCCGGGAGATCGCGCGCAATCTCGACCAGCAAATCAAGTTCCGCGGTGCTGTTCTCGAAATTCTCGCGCGAACTCTGGTGCGACTCGTTCAGGAGCGCACCGCAGCCGCGAGCGTCGTTTTCCGCCAGCATCTCCAGGGCGCGCTCCACCCGCGCATTCTCGCCCACAATGTGCGCCGCGCGCCGGCGCAGGAGCGGCGGCAGATCGCGCATGGCCAATTCGTTAGGCGAGATGTCGCGCAAGGCTGCCAGGCCGAGCGCGGCCGCGGCGGCGCTCGTTTCCTCGCGCCGCTGGTTGTAGAGGCCTTCGACCAGCTCACGTTTGGTGCCGGATTCGGCGATGACGAGGGCGAGCTCCGGCGGAAACGGAATCGTGCGCACTTCCTCGCTCCGCGCATCGAAGAAGACCGCGTGCTGCGCGCGGCCACAAAGGGATGTGACCTGATCCAGCAATCCGGAGTGGACCCCGACAAACCGATGCTCCGCGCGCTGACAGAGCTTCGCGATTTCGAGCGGTGGCAAGGTCGTCGCGCAGAGCTTGAGTAGAAAAAGAGCCGTCGCGACTTCGAGCGCGGCGGAGCTGGAGAGCCCGCAATTGGCTGGCAAATCGCCCTCGATTTCGGCCGAAAACCCATCAATCGAAAGACCCGCGTCGAGCAACTCCCGGACGACGCCGAGCACGTAGTTCACCCAGCGGGGTTCGGTTTGCCGCTGAAGTTCGTCGAGTCCGATTTCGAACTCGCCTAACGACAAAGACCGGAGTGTGATGCGCCCGTCGTGGCGCCGTTCGCCACTCACTTTCAACCCGCGATCGATCGCGGCCGCGAGCACAAGTCCCTGGTTGTAGTCGGTATGATTGCCCAGCAGTTCGACCCGCCCCGGGGCATAGGCTTCAGCGCGCATTCACGAAGCGAGCGATCGCGTCCAGGATCCGAGCATCGACTTCTTCCTGCGTTTCACCCGCCGCCTTGAGCTGGCGCTTGGTCACGCCTAACGAATGATCGCCCTCGGCGACGACGTGCAAAAAGTTCGGCGCCGTCATCGCGGCCCGTACCTCCTCGAGCAACTCGAGCGGGCAGAGCGCATCGCGCGTTCCCTGGACGAACAGGATCGGACTGCCTAACGACCGCAAAACTTCATCGCGCAGTTTGCTCCGGTCGCCCATCGCGCAGAGCGGATAACCGAGACAAATCACGCCGCGCACCTTCTCCTCGAGGGCAAGATGGCAACCGATCCGGCCGCCCATGCTCTTGCCGATGAGAAAGGTCGGAGCGTCGGAACCAAACTTCGCCCGCGCCTCGGCCAGGGCCGCGCGATGGGCCGCGATCAATTGCGGCAGACGGTCCGGCCGCCCGCGGCCTTCGCGCATGTAATCGTAATCGAAGCTCTCGACTTCGCCGATTTCCTGGAGCCGCGTCTTCCAGCGCTGCATCCACGGATGCGAAGAAGGCGCGCCGGCACCGGGCGCGAAGAGAAAGAGCGGCTTGGACATTTCCCAACTCCCTACTCCGTCCGCACCCGCGGTCCAAGCAGCCGCCGAAAAAGCACGACATGCCCTAACAATGCCGACGTGACCGCGACCGTGGGCAACCAGATGAAGGGAAAATAAGCGACCCAGATGTTATCCGGTTTCAGGCGTTGGAATGCGCCAGGGAAGCTCAACACCGCCACGCCCACGATCCAAAGCAGAAGGGCCAGTGCCAGCGTGTTCCAAGCCAGCAAGACCCAGCGCGGAAGCTTGCGCGCGAAGGGAAACAAGAGCAGCGCCGAAACCCCTGAGAGGATGTCCCAGTTCATTCCATTCCAGGTCATTTGCAGCGGCGCGACCCCTTCCGGGACGGCGCGATGGATCAGCAGCTCGATCGGAATTCGAAAGGCCTGGAACCCGATCAGGAAAGCCAGAGGCATGAGCGAAAGGCGGGTTCCGAACCTGGAAAAACCGAGGAAAACCGCGAGGAGGAGAGCGGGGAAAAGAAGCAACCCAATCCGCGGCGGAACGGTCGAGAAATCGGCCAGCACACCCGAGCGGGCAAGCCCACCAGTCAGTAAAAGCCAGGCGCTCCCGACGAGCAGGACGACCCACGACTTTTGCGCGAGCGCAAACATCACGACCAGGAAAACGGCGATCGCGACAAAGCCGCTTTGCAAAAGGAGGCTGGGCTCTGCGGGCAGAGGTCTCATCGGAAGGAGTTCGGTCTTCCAGCAGGGTGAACGAGTTGGCTCCTGGGCTGGGAAGCTCATTCTTCAAAAACTCCGCATCCACTTCCCTAGTTTCTGATCGACAAAACGGGCGCGGGGATGACAATGAATAGAGATCGTCGGGCCTGCTCGCCAAAAGGACACGATCCCTCTGATTTTCTCGGCCCCCCGGTGTGGAGCAACAGAGGTAAACATGATGAGAACAACGAATCGTTTCGCGGGCGCCATTTCGGTGCTGGCGGTGGTGTTCATTTATTTCCAACCTTCGGCCAGCGCGGGGATCGACGCGGCCCGGAGCCGGTGGGCAAAACAGGCGCCGATCCCGACCTGGTACAGTTTGCGCGGGATCACGGCCCTTTCCCCTAACGAGTGCTGGATCGCCTCCGCGCCGCTCCTCGGCGACGTCGGTGAACTTGCCCACACGACCGATAGCGGAAAGACGTGGTCGGTGGTCGCGCTGCCGCACCAGATGAACGCGATCTTTTTCGTCGATCCGCTTCATGGCTGGGCCGCGGGTAACGCTTTTTATCACACCACCGACGGCGGACAGACCTGGATCAAGGACAACGATTTCGGGACGATCGAAGACCTCTTCTTTCTCGACACCCTGCATGGCTGGGCCAGCGGCAACGGCTCGGTCAACTACTACACGACCAACGGCGGCCTGCAGTGGAAGGCGGTCTCCGCGCCCGGTGGCTTCACCATGAGTTCCATCTGGTTCACCGACCTGCTCAATGGCTGGTCGGTCAACATCGGCGGGCAAATCTTCCGCTCCACCGACGGCGGGAAGAAGTGGACGCTGAAGGCAACGGTCAACGGCTCGAATTTGCAGATGATCCAGTTCTTCGATGCGCTCGAGGGCTGGGTCATCGGCGGCGACGCTTTCTATCACACGGTGAATGGCGGAACGACCTGGACAAAGAGCACCGTCCCGGCCGGCACCTGGTCCTATGGCGCGCGCTTTTTCGATCGCCTCCACGGCATCGCAGTGGGTGAAGCGGGAAATATCGTGCGCACCCAGGATGGCGGCGCGACCTGGCAAACCATCCAGCCGCAGGGCAGCAGCCAGCGTCTCTGGGGCGTGGAATATTCCGGCTCCGACACGGTCTTCCTCGCGGGCGACAGCGGCGTGATCTCGCGCTCGCTCGACGGCGGCGCGACCTTCAGCTCGATCCAAAGCGGCGGCACCGCCGTCACCCATGACATCGACGCAGTCGACGCGCGGCGCGCCTGGTCGGCGCAGGACGGGGGCGAAATCACCTACACGATCGACGGCGGCCGCCAATGGGTCCGCGTCACGGTGCAGGGTTTTGATTTGTTAGGCAAAATCTTCGCGGTCGCCTTTGCCGACACCGCGCGCGGCTGGGCCGGCGGAGCGAACCCGTTCTTCGGCGGGAGCAACGGCATTCTCTCGCGCTCCAGTGACGGCGGCAAAACCTGGACGCAACAATTGGAAATCTCCGATTTCACTTTTAACGGCCTGGAAACGATCAACACCCACACCGCCTTCGCCGTCGGCGGCTACGATTTCGTCGGCGGCGGGCTCGTTCTGCGCACGGTCGATGGCGGAGCATCCTGGCAGGACGTGGCCCCGATCGCGGCCGGATTCCGCGACGTATTTTTCCTCGACGCCAACACGGGTTGGATCGCGGGAGCGAGCATTTACAAAACAACAGACGGCGGCAACAACTGGACGAAACAGTTCGGCGACAGCGGCACGGAGTTCACTGCCGATTTCATTCTCCGATGCCCAGAACGGCTGGGCCGTCGGCTTCAATAATCTCGTCCTGCACACGACCGACGGCGGGCAAACCTGGCTCGCGCAAAATATCGGCGCGCCGCCGCTGACCGCGATCAACGGCGTGACGGCGATCAATGCCTCGACCGCCTGGATCGCGGGTTGGACTGGCTTCGTCGCGCGGACCAGCAACGGCGGCCAAACCTGGCGACCAGAGACGATCGCCGGGGCCGAGACGGTGGACTTCGAGGATGCGCTTTTCCTCGACGCGCAACGCGGCTGGGTCGGCGGGAACATCGGGATCTGGCAACGGCGTTGACGAGTGGCCTAACGATGGGCATTCTCACTGCAACGAATGAGTATCGTCCCGTCGCCTGTCCGACCGATTGAGTTGTCCGAAATTCGCGCCGCGCGCGAGCGGATCGCGTCCACCATCATTCGCACCCCGCTCGTTAAGCTGGAGCTCGGGCCGGAGTGTCCCGACATCCGGTTAAAGCTCGAGAATTTGCAGCCAATCAACGCCTACAAATTGCGCGGAGCGGCCAACGCGGTCGCGCTCCTGCCCGAAGCCGAACGCGATCGCGGCGTCTGGACCATCAGCGCTGGCAACGCCGGGCAAGGGGTCGCCTTCGCCGCGCGGCGGGCGGGCCTGCCCTGCACCGTGGTCGCGATCGAGACCGCGCCGGCCTCGAAGCTGGAAAGGATGCGCGCGCTTGGGGCCAAACTGATTCTCGTCCCCTACCACGTCGCCTGGCGCACCCTGAACACGCGCGTGTTTCCCGGCGCCGAGGGGACGTTCATTCATCCCTTCGATGATGACGATTTCATCGCCGGCCACGCCACGATGGGGCTGGAGATTTTGGAAGACGCCCCCGAGACCGCGGCCGTGATCGCGAGCATCGGCGGGGGCGGGTTGATCACCGGTGTGGGAAGCGCGCTCAAAGCCTTGCGCCCGGAGATCAAGATTTGGGGTGTGGAACCGGAGACAGCCGCGCCGATGTCGCTCTCCCTCGCGGCCGGCGCGCCGCAGGAATTCCGGGAATGGAAAGCCTCCTTCGTCGATGGCGCGGGCGGGCAGGGTGTTTTCCCGCGGATGTGGGAGCGGATGAAACCGGTCATTGATGGCTCGTTCGTCGTGAGCCTGGCCGAGACGCGCGAGGCAATGCGGATGATGGCGGAGAAAGCGCGGGTGATCGCGGAAGGCGCGGGCGCGATGCCGCTGGCCGCGGCTCTGACCGGGAAGGCCGGCCGGGGGCCGATCGTCTGCATCGTCTCGGGCGGCAACGTCGACCTGAAAAAATTCTGCGAATTGATCGAGTCGTAGCGGCCTAACGAGATGTTTCTCGACGAGGAAAAAGTGCGCGCGCTCCTGCGGATGGAGGAGCTGATCCCGGTGATGGCGCAAGCCATGCGCGACCTCTCGGCCGGCCAGGTCGAACAGCCAGTTCGGCTGGTTTTGCCCGTGGCCGAACATAAAGGTTTCTTCGGCGTGATGCCCGCCTGCGGGGGCGGCGCGCTCGGGGCCAAGCTGGTGACGTTCTACCCGAACAATGAGGGCATCCCAACCCATCACGCGATGATCCTGCTCTTCCGCCCGGAGACGGGTGAGCCACTCGTGACGATGGATGGTCGCCTCATCACGGAGATGCGGACCGCCGCCGTCTCCGCGGTCGCGACGGATCTCCTCGCCCGGCGCGAACCGGGCGTGCTCGCCATTCTCGGCTCGGGCGTGCAGGCGCAAAGCCACCTCGAAGCGCTCCGGATCGTTAGGCAATTCCGTGAGGTCCGGGTCTGGAGTCCGCGGCGCGGAGCTGAGTTTGCGAAAAAATTCGGCGTGACCGCGGCCGCCACCGCCGAAGACGCGATCCGTGGCGCGGATGTGATCGTCGTCGCCACCTCGGCGACGAGCCCGGTGTTGAAAGGCGAATGGGTTGCGCCCGGCGCGCACATCAACGCGGTCGGCGCGACGCGGCCAAACTGGCGCGAACTGGATGATCACCTTCTCGTTAGGGCAAAACTTTACGTTGAGTCGCGGGAAGCGGCCGGGAAGGAATCGGGCGACGTCATTGCCGCCGGTAAAATTTTCGCCGAGCTCGGGGAGGTGATCGCGGGCGCGAAAGCCGGGCGCGAAACGGAAGACGAAATTACCCTCTACAAATCAGTCGGCGTCGCGATCGAGGATGTGGCGACGGCCGCGCTGGTTTACCAGCGCGCGCTCGCCTAACGAGCCGCTACGGCTTGACGATGACCGGCGTCCCAATGCGCACGGTCTGGTAAAACTGGCGCGCTTTCCAGTAGGGCAACCGGATGCAGCCATGCGAGGCGGGCTCGCCCGGGAGGTAGCCCTGGTGCAGACCGTAGCCGGGCGCGAACTGGAGAAAGAACGGCATCGGGGCGCCCTCGTAATGCGCGCCCCGCGGTTTTCTCGTTTTGCGGGTGTCGACATTTGCCACCACCACCCGGCCGGAGGGCGAGACGTAGTCGCCATACAGACTGGAGGTATGATCAATGTCTTTGGCGGTGACGCGGAACCGGCCGATCGGCGTGCGATGTCCCTCCCGGCCGCTCGAGATGCGGGACGAAGCGACGAGGACTTTGCCGCGATAAAGGTAGGCTTCCTGCGCGCGCAGACTGATGACGATGGACGGGCGACCCGTCTCCCGCACGGGGATGTGGGCCTCGACCATTTCGGTCATGGTGTTGCAGCCGCTCAAGCAGATGAGCAACGCGACCGAGGCAAACAATCCTGAAATTCGCTTGGACATGACGGCGAGATGAACGCGCCAAAGTCGAAGCATTGTTCCGGGTGCGCAATTCATTTTGCCGCGAACCCCGACCCGGGGCCGGCGAAGGTGATTGCGACCGGCGTGCGAATTGTGGCATGACAGGGGCCATGAGTTCGCGGCACGAGGAAATCGAATCGGCGCTGCCGGCGGATCTCGACGCGCTCCCGCGGCTGGACGGATTCCGGCTGCGCGGAATGCAGATGACGCGGCTGGAAACTTTCATCGACGCCGCCTTTGCGTTCGCGATCACGATGCTGGTCATCGCGGCGCAGCAAATCCCGGACGATATCGCGGCTTTGCTGGCGGCTTTTCGAAATGTCCCGACCTTCATTTTCAGCATTTTCGTGATCGGAATTTTCTGGCGAGGCCATTGGCTTTGGAGCCGGCGTTACGGATTGGAAGATGGCGTTTCGATCTTCATCAGCTGGGCGATGCTGGTCACCATCCTGATCTACATTTACCCGCTGAAAGCCGTCTTTGGGGCGATGTTCCACTACCTGAGTGAGGGCAGAGTCGGCCTCCGGCTTGTCCCGACCTCGAATGCCCAGGTGCGCACTCTTTTTGCGGTCTACGCAATCGGTTTCAGCGCGATCGCGCTCGAGATTTGGCTCCTGAATTTGCGGGCCTGGCAATTGCGGGAACCGCTCCGCCTGAACGCGCGCGAACGGCTCATGACGCGCGGCCAATTGAATGGCTGGTGCATCCCCATCACCGTCGGGCTCGTCTCGCTCCTCCTCGCGTTGACCCTGCCGATCGAGCAATTGGCTTGGAGCGGCTGGGTCTATTTTTCGATGGCGATCGTCGTCCCGCTGCACTCCTTCATCCGCCGCCGGCGGCTGGCCGCGGCGCTGCGTGCTCCGGTCGCGTAATTTTCTTGAATCAGAGCAGGCGGCTGCTCAGCCTCAAAGCCAACTCCCCGCTTCCTCGCCGGGTGAGAAAATTTTATGGCTCACGATGTTTTTGTCAGTTACTCGGTGAAAGACAAGGCCGTGGCCGACGCCATCGTGGCCCGGCTCGAAGCCGATTCGATCCGTTGCTGGGTCGCGCCGCGGGATGTGGTGCCGGGGGCGGATTGGGGCGAATCGATCATCAACGCGATCGAGTCGAGCCGGATCATGGTGCTGATCTTCACCGCGAGCGCGAATGCCTCGCCCCAAATCAAACGCGAAGTCGAGCGCGCGGTGGACAAGGGCGTTTACACGATTCCGATTCGGATCGAGAACATCGAGCCGACCAAATCGCTCGAATATTTTATCTCGACTTCGCAGTGGATGGACGCGTTTCCGCCGCCGATGGAACCGCATCTCGATTTCATGGCGAAAACGATCAAGGCCATCCTGGCCGGTCGTCCGCCGCCTCTTACCGCCTCCCCCGCCGCCGCCACCCACAAAGCGCCAGCCGGTCCTCTGGATTGCGGCCGCCATTTTCGTGATTCTGGTGGGCGTCGGTTGGTTGTTCTTCAGGCGCCCCGCTCCCGAGGGCGACCGCCGACCGGAACCGGGACCATCCACGACCGCGACGGTCGCTGCGCCGACTGCGACAATTCCCGCGCCGACCGCGACATTTGCGGCGCCGAGCGCGACTATCGCCGAGACCGAGGAAGAGACTCCCAGCGCCACTCCGGCGGCGGCATCGTCCGTTGCCAGTCGATCCGCCATCCCACAGATCGCCGGCCATTGGCATGAAAGCGGAGAATTGGATAGCCATGCCGACATCATGCAGAAGGGCAATAACTTTTCCTTCGTGCGCTGGGGGACACTGCCGAACGGGACTCGGTTTAAGGGAAGCGGCACCGGCGAGCTCTTCGGCCTGCAGTTCGAGAGCCGTTACCAAAGCTTCTATTCTTCTCCGCCGTGGTTTCAAACGTCTGCCCAATCATCCGGGCAGTGCACCGGGTCCGTCTCGGCCGATGGGAAGTACATGACGTTGGAATGCAACGATTCGATCGCCGGCTACACCGCGGGCAAAGCGTATCGGGCTCAGGATTCGAGCACGAGCGTTCGTTAGCGGGGAGCGACTTTCATTAGCAGAAGAAGAAATCAGTCCCACGAGTTCGAAGGCTTCGAACTAAATTTTTTCCCGCTAGTGAAGATTATAGACCTCGATCAGGCCAACCCCGCTCGCTCCGCCGCGGCCGCTTTGGATGGCGGTGTAGGCGCCAGGCGCGAGCGTTGTCAAAATCGCGGCTTCACTGTCGTGCGAAGGAACGATTCCGGTCGCGGTGATCTCTGCTTCCTGTTCGCTTTTCCAACTGTCGTTCGCCGCGATCAACGCGCCGTTGAGGTCGTGCAATTCCAAAACCGGATCGAGCAGAGGCGCCGCGACTCCGGCTTCGCCTAACGACGGCCCAAGCGCACGAATCAGGACTTCCCCACTGCCGCCGGTGCTGCTCGCGGCAATGAAACCGGCGATCATCACGTTGGGTCCACTCCCGACGAAACCTCGCGTGCTGATGTTCCCCAACTCGGGGCCGGTGCCGGAATCGAGGTCGTAAATTTCGATCAGGCCGACGCCGGTGGAATTTCCTTGTCCCTGTTCGAGCACGGTATAGGCGCCGGCGCCAAGCGTAGCGATGATGACCGATTCCCGCGCGTCGCCGGGCGAGAGTCCGGTGGTTTCAATCTCGACCTGCTGATCGCCCGCCCAGTTGTCGTTGCTCGCGAGGAGCGCGTTGTTCGCTCCGCCATGCAATTCGAGGGTCGGATCGGCCAGCACGCCGCTCACTCCCGCGCCGGCGAGCGACGGGCCGAGACCGCGAATGAGCAACTTCTTCGTTCCCGCGCCGGAGATGATAAATCCGCCGGCCGCGACGTTTTCCCCCGTCTGCACGTTGAGCCGGGTCGAGATGTTGGCCAGGCGAGGCGTCTGCTGCACCGCAATAAATGCGGGACTATATCCCGTCGCCGTCACGGCATCCGTCAGCGCGTCCGCGGAAAATTTATCGATCGTGGCCCGGAACGCGTTGACGACATGCAGATTATCTTTTTGGTCGAACGCCAGCCCGAGCGGGCCGCTCAATCCTCCACTTTGCAGGACGCTGCCATAGCCCACTCCGTCGCCCGGCACGCTCGCCGTATCCGGGATCGCGACAGCGCCCTCGGGCGTGCGATTGGTCGCAAAGGAACAGCCGCTCGTGCCCCGGCTCAGCCAGGGGATTCCGGCGTCGATGTTGTTCTGAGAAACCGTGATGTTTTGCACCGTCGCGGTGTCGAGAAAGATGGAATAATCGGCGTTATTTCCCGGGGCCCGGCGAATCCTGTTGCCGATAATGCGCGAGTTTTTAACCGCGGAAGCGAAGTCGATCCCGCCGGCGGAGAAGACGGTGTTGCCGATGAAGGAAATATTTTCGCAGGGCGTGTTGGCGACGCCGGAATTGAAGAGGACGCCGTTGCTGTCGGGATGCAGGGCTTTGATCGTGTTGCCGACTACCGTGATGTTCCGCGAGACGAAGGTGTCGTGGAACATGCCGTGGTGATAGGCGATGAAGGTGGAGCCGGTCACGATCCCACTCTCGAAGCCGGCCGGCATGCCGCCCGCGTTGCCCGCCTCGGGAAGGTCAAAGGTGCAGTTGATGATGCGACCGTTTTTCGCGTAGACCGGCGTCGGGTCGTTCCCCATCGCCGCGAGATTAATCATCGCCATGCCGGTCAGATGGGTGCTGTAAATCCCGGTGGCGCCGCCTGAGACTTCGACGTTTTCGTAGAGCGTATTATCGGGCAGGTGCTCGTCGTTCACTCCGCCGGAAGTGAGAATGGCGAAGCACTCGTTATCCTGCCAGCCGCAGCCGGTCACGCTGACATTGCGAATCGTAGCATTGGGGCCGTAGAGGTTGATCCCCTGGAAATTTCCATGCGGCCGGGAATTATCGCCGCCCGGTCCGGCCCGGAACCAGGCGCAATCGGCGGTCAGATCCTCGACCGATTGGTTGTCGTAGTTCAAGGCCCAGCCGTTTCCGAAAAGCGCGCCGTTGCTGCCCGGATTCACCCCGGCGTTTCCAACGACCTGCTGGATGATGGTGAGGGAGCGGCCAGCGCCCTTGACGTGCCAACCGGAGAGCATGGCCCAGTCATAATCCCACGCGCCCTTCATCTGGAATGTGCCCGGACCAATGTGAAACGTGATGTCGGTCGCGCCGGCGTCGTGGTAGGCCTTGAAGATCGCGTCCAGTTTGGGCTGAGTGGAGCCATCAAACGGGTTGCGCAAGGAGCCGTCCCCGGGCAATCCGTCGGTCCGATAGGCGATGTGCACCTGCGTCGCGGCGCTCTGCGCAGGGCTCGCAACGGATCCGCCGAAAGTGGCGGGAGCAGGTCCGAGATCGGCGCCGAGAGGTGAAAACATCTCCACGGTGTTGGAGGCGTAGTTCGCGACGTAGAGCACGCCTAACGAATCGAAAGCCAGCCCCTGCGGCTGGTTCAATGACGCACTGGCGAAGCTGCTCAGCGCCGTTCCTTCGGGAGAAAAGCGTTGAATGGCATTCGTTAGGCTCGCGACATGCAGGTTGCCGGCCGAGTCGAAGGCGAGTCCGGTGGGTTGAACGACGCTCGCGAAAATTCCGAGATCGGTCCCGTCCGGCGCAAACCGCCGCACGTTGCCGCTGGCAAAGTTCGCGACGTAGAGCCGACCCTCGCGATCGAAGGCGAGTCCGAACGGATCGTTCAGACCGTTCCGCGCAAAGACGCCGAGGTCGGTGCCGTCCGGCGAGAATTTCTGAATCGTGTTGTCCTTGGTCGCGACATAGACGTTCCCGCTCGTGTCGAGGGCGATCCCGGTTGGGCCGTTGACGAAAGAATCGGTAAAGAGCGAGCCGTTCCCATTTTTGTCGTAGCGCGTGACGGTGTTGATCCCAAAATTGGTCACGAAAAACGAATCCGCGCGCGCGCCGGAGTGGCTGAGCAGCAGAATGGCCGCGAGCGTTAGGAGAAGCTTTGGTTTCATCAGGCGAAATGCGGGGCGGGAGCCGCTCGCCACCTGATGAAAGCAGGACGCAGGCCGAGTTACGGAAATTCTAGAAATTCTGAGGAATCTGGCGGATTCCCCTTCTCCCCGCGTGGGCCGGAGGCTTGAAGAAGGTGGCTGGGGAGGGAATTGAACCCCCGACACGAGGATTTTCAGTCCTCTGCTCTACCAACTGAGCTACCCAGCCCTGACCCCGGCAAAACACCAACGAACTGTCGGCGGCCGGGTGGTCACTATGCCGGATTCTTTTTCGCGGGCAAGGAGCTTCTCAGGCAAAAGTCCGCGGCAAATCGATCGCCTGGCTCAAGAGGTGCAGGTAGAGCGCACGCGAGATTTCCTTGGCGCCGAATTGCTCGAGATGCGGGGTGAGCCATTGGGTGTCGAGCAGAACGAAACGCCGCGCCTGCATGTGCTCGACCAACGCCCAGAGCGCGATCTTGGACGCGCCAGTGACGCGGTGAAACATCGACTCGCCAAAAAAAGTGCCGCCGATCGCGACTCCGTAGAGGCCGCCGACCAGTTCGTTAGCCGACCACGCCTCGACGGAGTGCGCGGCGCCGAGTTCGTGCAGGCGTGTGTAGCTGGTAATGATCTCTTCGTTAATCCAGGTATCGGGCCGCGCCGCGCAGGCCCGCATCACCTCCTCGAAGCGGGTGTTGATCCGAATCTCGATCTGGCTCGCGCGGCGCTCGCGCTTCAATCCATGGGGAATATGAAAGGCATCGAGCGGCAGAATCGTCCGCGGGTCGGGCGAGAACCAGCGGATCTCGCCGCCTTCCATCGCCATCGGGAAAACGCCGAGGCGGTAGGCTTGGAGAAGGAGGTCTGAATCGATCATCGGCCGCGCATTTCGCTAATGATTCGCAACAAATCGTCGCCCGCGCCGCTCTTCTCTTGCAAAGAAACCGCGGCCCCTTAACATTTCCCGATGAAACCCCTGTTGATCGCAATTCTCGCTTTTGTTCTGGGCGGTTGCGCGGCCAACACGCCTCCGCCCGACGAGGTTGGAGAGCAGTTCCAACGCGGTCTTTCCGGGCAAGGCCAGATCGTCCCGCTCGATCGTTCCGAGGGTCCGAACATGAACCCGCCGGTGACCAACGACGCGCCTGCAAAACCGTGAAAACGCCGGCGCATTCCCGAGTCCTGATCCTCGATTTCGGCTCGCAATACACGCAAGTCATCGCCCGCCGCGTGCGCGAGTGCCAGGTCTATTCCGAGATCGTTAGGCATGACATTTCGGCGGCGGAAATTGAGGCCCTGGCGCCGAAAGGAATCATCCTCTCCGGCGGCCCGGCCAGTGTCTATGAAAAGAGCGCGCCGCAGATCGATCTCCAGATCTTTTCGTTAGGCATTCCGGTCCTCGGCATTTGCTACGGCATGCAGTTGATGGCCCGCCATCTCGGCGGCGAGGTCGAGTTCAGCGCCCGGCGCGAATACGGGGCCGGCCTTTTGCAGATCGACGGGCGCACCCCGCTCTTCGACGGGCTGGGCGAGCAGATGGACATCTGGAACAGCCACGGCGACAAACTGACCGGGCTTCCGGAAGGCTTTCACGCCATCGCGCATACCGAGAATTCCGCCTTCGCCGCGATCGAGGACAGCGCGCGCCAGCTTTTCGCGCTCCAGTTTCATCCCGAGGTCTCGCACACTCCGCGCGGGAAAGAGATCATCGAGAATTTTCTCTTCCGCATCTGCCACTGCGCGATGGATTGGACGATGGGCTCGTTCATCGACGAAGCCTGCGCCCGCGTCCGGCAGCAGGTCGGCGATGAGAAAGTCGTGCTCGGCCTGAGCGGCGGGGTCGATTCCTCCGTCGCGGCCGCCCTTTTGCACAAGGCGATCGGCGACCAGCTCACCTGCATCTTCGTCAACAACGGGCTCCTGCGCGAAAACGAGGCCGAGATCGTGCAGCGTGTTTTCGGCGAGAATTTCCAGATCAAACTCAAATACGTCGACGCCTCGGAGAGTTTTCTCCGCCTGCTCGAAGGCGTGACCGATCCCGAGACGAAGCGGAAAGTGATCGGCGGCGAATTCGTTAGGGTGTTTGAGGAGGCGACGAAGGAACTGCTGGCGCAGGACGAGGCCGACAAACGTCCGCATGCTGGTTATCGTTTCCTCGCCCAGGGCACGCTTTACCCCGATGTGATCGAGAGCGTCGCGATCGGCGGCAATCCCGCCTCGCTCATCAAGAGCCATCACAACGTCGGCGGGTTGCCGGAGAAGATGAACTTCGAGCTGGTCGAGCCGCTCCGGCAGCTCTTCAAGGACGAGGTGCGGCAGGCCGGATTGCAGCTCGGTTTGCCTAACGAGATCGTGCATCGCCAGCCTTTCCCCGGCCCGGGCCTGGCGGTCCGGATTTTGGGCGAAGTCACCGAAGAGCGGCTCCGCATCCTGCGCGATGCCGACGTGATCGTGGTTAGCGAAATGAAATCCTGCGAATGGTATTACCGGGTCTGGCAATCCTTCGCCGTCCTTCTCCCGGTCCGCTCGGTCGGGGTGATGGGCGACCAGCGCACTTACGAAAACACCGATCGCGCTCCGCATCGTCGAGAGCCAGGACGGCATGACCGCCGACTGGGTGCGGTTGCCATATGAAATCCTGGCCCGCATCTCGAGCCGGATCGTGAACGAGGTGAAAGGCGTCAACCGGGTCTGCTACGACATCTCGACCAAGCCGCCGAGCACGATCGAGTGGGAGTGAAAATTCACGTCCTCGACACCCGGCACGCCGGCCGGCCCGGGATCATCGCCGCGACCGCGCTGGAGACGAACGACGGCATCGCGCTCTTCGACACCGGCGCGGATTCGACCTTTGAAAACATTGCCGCTGCGATGCGCGCGGCGGGCTTTGCGCCTAACGACGTCCGGCACGTCTTTCTCAGCCACATCCACCTCGATCACGCCGGCGCGGCCTGGCATTTCGCGGAGCTCGGCGCGACGATCCACGTCCATCCGCGCGGGGCGCGCCACCTGGTCGATCCGGCGCGGCTGATGGAATCGGCCACGCGCATTTTCGGCGACGACATGGAGCGGCTCTGGGGCGAAATGCGCCCGATCGCGGAGGACAAAGTGAAGGTGACCGAGGACGACGAAGTCATCCGCGCGGGCGAATTTGAAGTGCGCGCCCTCGCCACGCCCGGACACGCCTCGCACCACAACGTTTATCAGTGGGAAGACAATCTTTTTGGCGGCGACGTCGCCGGCGTGCGGCTCGATGACGGCCCGCCCGTCCCGCCTTTCGTCCCGCCGGAATTGCACATCGAGTCCTGGCTGGAATCGATCGATCGGATGCGGGCCTTGCCGGTAAAGCAACTTTACCTGCCGCATTTCGGTCTGGTGACCGGCAATCTCCCTGGGCACTTCGACGCGCTGGAGGAGCGGGTGCGCCGCTGGGCGGATTGGTTCCGCGACGAACTGCGCAAAGGCCGAACCGAAGCCGACTTGATTCCCGACTTCGCCGCTTACGAGGCGAAGGACATTCGCGCTTTTGGCGCGGCGGAAGGAAGGGTGGCCGATTACGAAACGGCTGATCCCAGCTTCATGGCGGTCGCGGCTTCAATCAGATACTGGTCCAAGTATCATCCCGAGGCTGTTCCAGGCCTCGCGTAACGGGACCGCTGTCGGTCGGCGGTAGTTATTTTCGCTCCAGCGATAAAAACGCCGTGGCTTTGCATCCATCCCGAGATGCCGCTCGTAGGTATAACGCACGAAGGGTGCATACATGCGACGATTTCTCTTACCTACCATCATCCTGGCGCTGGTTGCGCTCATCGGGTTCGGCGCCTGGCGGAATAGAGTGCCGCAGAAGACGGTCTCTGCGCCGGCTGCGACCTCGGTCGCGGTCCCCTCCACTCCGCTCCAGTTAGTCCTCACGCCCCTGGGCGGCAAAGACAAGGTCGATCAGGACATCGCCAAGCTTCAAACCCGCATCAAGACCACCCCCGATCAAGCCCCTGCACTCCTCGAGCGGCTCGGCTGGACGTTCGTCGATAAGGCCCGCATCAGCAGCGATCCGGGCTACTACAAGCTGGCTGAACAATGCGCCGATGCGATCGCCCAGAAAGTCCCGGGCTCGCCCGATGGCGAACTGCTGCGCGGTCACATTTACCACGCGCTGCATCGTTTCAAGGAGGCGGAAACTGTCGCCCGCAATCTCGTAGCCCAGCGGACTTTTGTTTTCGATTACGCGCTCCTGGGCGACGCCCTGATGGAGCAGGGCCGACTCGACGAAGCGGTCGATGCCTACCAAACAATGGTCGACCTCAAGCCATGCCTCCAGACTTATAGCCGAGTCGCTTATATGCGCTGGCTGAAGGGCGATCTCCCCGGGGCCATCCAGGCGATTCGCTACGCGGTCACAGGCGGCAGCATTCTCGAACCCGAACCCGTAGCCTGGGCTTACACGCGGCTTGCCCTTTATGAGTTACAGGCCGGCAACCTCATCGCGGCCCAGCGCTCGACCGAGTTGGCGACCCAATACGTCCCGGATTACGCCGCCGCGCTTCTCATGCGCGGCCGCGTTCTTCTCGCTGAAGATAAGCCGGCCGATGCCGTGGCGGTTCTGCGCCCGGCTGCGGAAAAGAATCCGCTGCCGGAATATCTTTGGACGCTGGCGGACGCCTTGCACGCCGCGGGTCAGCCGGAGGAGGCAGCCGCCGTCGAGAAGAAACTCATGGCAACTGGAGCCGCGAATGATCCGCGGACCTTTGCCCTTTTCCTCGCCACGCGCGGCGACCAACCGGACCTCGCCCTCCGGCTCGCGAAAGCGGAACTGGAAGCGCGGCAGGACATTTTCACCCGGGACGCGATCGCGTGGACCGCTTTGCAAAAGGGCGATCTGAAAACGGCCCAGGAAAATATCAAGGCCGCGCTCGCGGAAGGGACCAAGGACGCCCGTCTCTTTTACCATGCCGGGATCATCGCCGCGGCCGCCGGGCAAACCGCCGAGACCCAGACTTATCTCACCCAGGCGAAATCCCTCGAACAAATGCTGATGCCTTCGGAGCGAACTTCACTCGCACGAAAGCTCGCGCTCCTTCCCCATCCTAACACTCAGGTTTCCTCCAGATAGACTAACAAACACCAAACAATCGAAGAAAGAAACGAACCAAGCTAAATGAAAAATAAACGATTCCTCGGGCTGGCCAGCCTCACTCTCGCCGCCCTTACCCCGCTTGCCCTTATCCCGGGCGAAGCCCGGGCTTCCAGTCATATGGATGCCCCTCTTATCACGCTCGATCCGTCAGCGAACACGACCGACGTCTATGCCTTCCTCCATGAAGAAGGCGGCGAAAAAGTCCTGGAAACTGCGCTCGCGGTCTATCCTTTCGAGGAACCCGGCATCGGCCCTAACAAGTATAACTTCGACGACAACGTTCTTTACCAGATCGACGTCGCCCTGGGCGATGACGTCGCCGCCGGCGCCGCCACCATCTCGTATCAGTTCCGTTTCACCACCACCTTCAAGAACCAGGACACGATTCTACAGTCCTACCTCGGAGTCGTGAATGCGGTCGATGATGCGAACCAGAACCTGACGCAGAACTACACCGTGACCAAGATCGATCGTCGGACCAACACCTCGACCGACCTCGGCTCCGGAGTCGTTCCGCCGAACAACCAGGGCATCGCCACTCCGCTCTATAACATTGATAACAATGGAGAGAATGCCGCCAAACCGGGCGTCGCGACCGACGCTGCTCTCGACCCCTATACCAGCACTTCCATCGCGACTCTCTCCGATGGCTATAAGTCCTTTGCCGGCCAGCGGGAAGACGGTTTCTACGCCGACGTTCAGGCGATCTTCGATCTCCTGAGCTTCCGCACTGGGACCTCGATCTTCGATAGCCAGGCAGGCTTCAACGTTCACACCATCGTTCTCCAAATCCCGGTGAGCGATCTCGGTGGCGACCAGCAGGTGGTCGGCGTTTATGCCACGACCAGCCGGCAGACGACTCGCGTCTTGAGCGACGGACCCGCCTCGCTCCCGCCGGTCAACTCCGGCCCCTTCGTCCAGGTCGGCCGCCAGGGCAATCCGCTCTTCAACGAAGGTCTCGTCGCACTCAAGGATAAGGATCTCTACAGCCGCACCCAGCCGACCGAAGACGCGAATCTCTTCCAGCAGTATGCGTCGTCGCCGGAATTGGCCAAGCTCATCAACGCCATTCTTTTCAATGGTGAAATGACTGCGATCGAAGAGAACCGCACTGACCTCGTCGGCATCTTCATTCCTGACGTGATCAAGGTCGATCTCTCGACTGATCCGGCGCGTCTCGCCGGCGGTGGACCAGGCTTCCTGGCGAACCCGGATGACGAAGGCTTCAGCCGTCTCGGCATCTTCGGCGGAGACACTCTGACCAGCACAGTCCAGCCCGGCTTCTTCAATAACGGAACCGTCCCGGGCGGCTGGCCTAATGGTCGCCGTTTTGGCGATGACGTGGTCGACATCGCAGTCACCGCCATCCTGAGTGACCTGCGCGATCCGGCTAACCCGATCATCACTTCCGCCGACGGGATTGATAACGTGAGTAAGAACGACAGCGTCTACAATCGCGTCTTCCCGTATGCCGCCACTCCGCACAATGGCCGCAATCACATGCACCACAGCGCGCTCGCGATCGTGACCGAAGAGCGGTTCCAGAACATCTCCACCCGCGGTCCAGTCGAGACCGGAGATAGCGTCCTGATTGGTGGCGTCATCATTGGCGGCAATGCCACCAAGCAAGTCATCTTCCGGGCCATCGGGCCCATCCTTGGACGTCGCTGACTGATCTGGCCGATCCGACGCTCGAGATCTATCAAGGCAGCACCTTGATCGCGACTCGAATGATAACTGGAAAGACACCCAGGAAGCGGAAATCACCGCCACCGGCCTCGCGCCGCAGAACGACCGCGGAATCGGCCATCGTCGCTGACGGTTCTCCTGGCGCTTACACCATGATCATCCGCGGGAAAGAACGGCACCACCGGGATCGCCTTGGTCGAAGGCTACGACCTGGATCAATAATCGGGCATTTGAGTTAAAGGGCTGGCGGACAAAGGACCGCCGCTCCCTCCATGAAGTGTGGATGACATAGCTTGCGGGCCGATCGGATGTGTTTCGATCGGCCCGCTCGCTTTCCCACTTTCGAATTGCGGACGAATGATTGAAAGACCTCTTCCTTACCCCACGTGATGCGACGGCTCATTGCCTTTCTGTTTCTCTGCAGCGCGCTGAGCGCATTTGCGCATGACCCGGGGTTAAGTTCCGTCCAACCTTCGACTGGAGTCGGGCAATGATCAGCGCGGTTGTAACATTATAACGAGCGCGATATCTCGAGCGTGATCGGGGAAGATCCGCAGGCACGTTCGGCAAGGTGGACCCGCGATCCAGAAGAAGCTGCGAGGCCCTGGTCGCGTGCTCTTGAGTCTTGAGTTCGATGGCCGGCAAATCCAGCCCGCGATGACGTCCGCGCAGATCGATCAGAACAAGAACGTCGAGTTCACCTATAGCTATCTAAGCGGACGTCGGGTATCCGCTCGATCACGGTTCATTCGCAGCTCCTCCCGGAAATGCCATTCGGGCATCGCCAGTCGTTCGTCGCGCTCGGACGCTCCGGGGCTGAGACTCGCGCGCGGCTCTTCTGAGCGGCCGGGAATCCACGGCGACATTTGTTCCAGATCAGGCTTCCGCCCCTCCCAGTCATTCCTTTCTCGACTTTTTCTTGTTAGGCATTCGCCACATCCTGACCGGTTACGATCATCTCCTCTTTCTTTTCGGTCTCCTGATTGTCTGCCGCAATCTGCGTCAGGCGGCGCTCCTCATCACCTGCTTTACGCTTGCTCATTCACTCACTCTCGCACTTTCCACCTTTGGTCTTGTCCAGTTACCCAGCCGCTGGATCGAAGCAGCCATCGCCGCCTCGATTCTCTATGTCGGCCTGGAGAATCTGCTGCGGGGCGATGGTCACATTGCGCGGCGCTGGCTTCTGACCTTCATGCTTTGGGCTCGTCCACGGACTGGGTTTCGCCGGGGTGCTGCGCGAAATGGGCGTGGCCGATGGCGGCTGGGCCAGCGATTGCGCCCCTGGCCGGCTTCAATCTCGGCGTGGAAGCGGGCCAACTCTGCGTCGCGGCGATTCTTCTCCCGCTCCTTCTGCATCTTCGGAAAAATCCGCGCTTTGTGCGGGTCGCGATTCCGGCGGCTTCAATCGTCGTCGCCGCGGCCGGCGGATGCTGGCTGGTGCAGCGCGCTTTCTTTAGTTAGGCCTCTCCGGGGGGCTCAGCTTTTCTAGACGTAAAACCCCGGGCTGAAGCCCGGGGCTAATATCTAATTCTCCTCCGGCATCAGCAGTTTCTGGAATCTCGGTTCTTCCCGCAGCGAATCCCACTCCGGTTCGACGCGGAGCATGCCGGGCGTGGGACCGGCGATCTGCCTAACGACCTTTTCCAGAATGGCGAACGCTTCTTCCCGCCGCCCGAGTTGCGCGTAAATGGCAGCCAGGTTGGTCGCGACGAGCGGACCGTCGAGCGCGTCAGCGGAAATCGGCAGCAGTTCGACCGCACGCTCGCCCGCCGCGATCGCATCCTCCGCGTGGCCGAGCATGGTCTCGATCAGTCCCCGCATGATGAGAACCTTAGGATCGTTAGGCGATTCGACTGCTTCGATCATGACCGCCTCCCTCGCGGCCGCAAAAGCACGCGCCGCTTCCTCTTCCCTGCCCTTCCCGCGCGCGATCAAGCCGATATACCATTCCTGCGGGACGGTGTAGTCATCGAGCGCGCCCACAATTCCGCAGAGGCCGACGTCGTTGTATTTGCACTCCTTGCACTTCCCAAGGCTGCGTTCGGCCTGGTCGTAATCGCGTTCCATTAACGCCAGCCGGACCGCGATGGTCGTGACCGCGCCACCCGGGTCGAAATCCTTTGGCGCGCGCTCCAAGGCCCGCCGCAGCGGCGCCAGTTCGCCGTGCTCGCGCAGGCGCAGCTCGGCCCGCGCGATCGGAATCATGTATGCCTCGGGAGCAATCTCCGCTTCGTCCGCCAGCACCTTGTCCGCCTCCGCGAAACGCCGCATGTAAGTGAGCGTTTCGGAGAGATTCCAGAGCGCGGAAACATTCCGCGGATCGAGCTGGCGCGCGCGCTCGATGTGCAGGATCGATTCTTCCCAGCGGCCGCGGCGGCGCTCGATCACGCCGAGCGCGCTGGCCACATCCGATTCGTTAGGCAAGGTGCGTTGTGCGAGGGTCAACTCCCGGATGGCCCCCTCGTAATCGCGCGTCGAATAATAATGATAGAAGGCGAGCGCGAGATGGCCTTCCCCCATTTCGGGACGCAGCCGCAGCGCTGTCTCCGCCGCCTCTTTCGACTTTGCCAGGCGCGCCGCGCTCTTGTCGTAGCCAAACCAGTAGAGTTCACCGTGAATCCGCGAGGCCAGATAATGCGCGAGCGCAAATTGCGGATCGAGAGCCAGCGCGCGCTCGATTAACGGCAGCGCTTTCTCGCCATTTTCGTGCGGATCGCCCAGGCCGCTCCAGCGGAAGAAATCGCGCGCCTGAATGTAGAGATCGTAGGCCGGGAGGCTTTTTGTGGGCTGGCTTTGCAGGCCCGCCATTTCCGACGGCGAAAGATTGGCGCGCAGCGCCCTCACGATTTGTTCGGCCAATTCCGACTGCAGGGTAAACAGATCGACCAGCTCGCGATCGAAAGTCTCCGCCCAGATGTGGGCGTCGGTCCGCGCGTTGATCAGCTGTGCGTTCACCCGCACGCGGTTGCCAGAGCGACGCACCGTGCCTTCCAGGACGTGGGCGACGCCGAGCGCCTCGCCGATTTCGCGCAGGTTGCGCGTGTCGCTCCGATATTGCTGCACGGAGGTGCGGCTGATCACTTTCAAGTCGGCGATGCGCGCGAGGCTGGAAAGAATGTCGTCGTGTACGCCTTCGGCGAAGAAGGTGTTCTCGCGGTCGTCGCTCAGGTTTTCAAAAGGCAGGACCGCGATGCTCTTGTCGGAGATTGGCTCGGGCGCGACGTCTTCGGTTCGCTTGATTCCCGTCGGCGTGATGTCGTAAGCCCAGGCCAGGATAACCGCGATCGGGAACCCGAGACAAAGCGCGAGGATGACAAGCCGGATGGCCCAGTTGGGCACGTCGAAGAATGGAAAGACCTGCGTCGCCACCTGCACCAGCACCCACGCGGCCACGATGTAGGCCACCGCGACGCGATAAACCTTGCGCCGTTGCAGTTCGATAAAGAACTGCTTCACCTTCGCCGCACGGGAAGACGCGGATCCGTCGCTCAAATGCAGGGCCACCTGATGGTTATGCCGCGAGATGGGGCGAGCGGCAAGGATCGGAAACTAGGCCAGCAATTCGGCCAGGTCGTCTGTCGTTAGGCCGGTCATGAGCGGTTCTTCGGTTTCGAGCATTGCGCTGGCCATTTCGCGCTTCCGCTTTTGCAGGTGAAGGATCTTTTCCTCGACCGTGTCGCGCGCGATCAATTTGTAGGAAGTCACGACCCGTTTCTGGCCGATGCGATGGGCGCGATCGGTCGCCTGCGCTTCGACCGCCGCGTTCCACCACGGGTCGAAATGGATCACGGTGTCGGCTGCCGAGAGATTCAGGCCGACACCGCCAGCCTTGAGGCTGATGAGAAAAACCGGGATCGCCTCGTCGTTCTGGAACCGGTCGACCTCGCGCTGCCGATCTCTCGTTAGGCCGGCGAGGTAGCAATGCGCAGTTCCGCTCGCCTCCAGCCGGTTCCGGACGAGATCGAGCATTTTCACAAACTGGCTGAAGATGAGGACGCGATGCCCGCCATCGATGATCTCCTCGAGCAGCTCGTCGAGAAGGTCGAGCTTGGCCGAGGAATCCGCCTTTTCGTTAGGCGGAAGACCGAGCAAGCGCAGATCGCAGCAGGTCTGCCGCAGGCGCAGCAGCCCGGTCAGCATTTTCATCCGGGTGGCGCCGTCGTTCGCTCCGCTCGCGCCGATGCCCTGCTGGATTTCGCGCAGGAGCGCGTTGTAGGTCGCGCGCTGGGTCGGGCCCAGCTCGCACGGCACGACCTGCTCGATTTTTTCCGGCAACTCGCGCGCGACGTCGGCTTTGCGGCGCCGGAGGAGAAAGGGGCGGAGCCGGCGCGCCAGGCGGCGTTGCAGGACCGGCTCGGGGCCGCTGGCGAGTGGTCGCTCGTAGCGTTCGCGGAAATCGTTCCGCGTTCCGAGATAACCGGGCGCGACGAAATTCATCAGCGACCAGAGATCGCGGACCGAGTTTTCCATCGGGGTGCCGGTGAGGACAAACCGCCGCTGGGCGCCAAGGCTGAAGGCGGCCTGGGCGTTTTGGGTGTCGGGATTTTTGATGTGCTGTGCTTCGTCCAAAACGACGGTGCTCAAGGGATGGCCGGCATAGAGCTCAGCGTCGCGCCGGAGCAGACCATAACTCGTTAGGCCAAGATCGTGTTCGGCGAGGCGGGCGATTTTTTCCGCGCGATCTGCGCCATCGATCCGCAGCACTTTCAACTCCGGCGTGAACCGGGCGGCTTCGCGCTGCCAGTTGGAGAGAAGCGAGGTCGGGCAAACGATCAGGGCGGGGCCGTGGCCGCGGTCGAGGCGCAGGAAGGCGAGGGTCTGGACGGTTTTGCCGAGGCCCATCTCGTCCGCCAGGATGCCGCCGAGGTTTTGCGCGGCGAGCGCGGCCAGCCATTGCACGCCGGTCCGCTGATAATCGCGCAGTTGCTCCGCGAGCGAACCAAGCTCGGCAAGCGGCGGCTCCTTTTGCAAAAGCTGTGACGCACCGAGCAGCCGGGCGCCGATTTCCTCCGCGGTATTCGCCAGGTAAGCAGCCTGGATGTTTTTCAACCGGTAAACGCCAGGCTGGCTTTGCCGCGGATCGGCATCACGCAAGACCTGTTCGAAATCGTCGAGCGCATCCGGATTCAGGACCGCGATCTTGCCGTTCGTTAGGCGCGTCTGGCTCTGGCCGGAGCGCAGCAGACGTTGCACCTCGGCCAGCGGAATTCCCTCCCCGGCCCCGCTCGCGACGGAGTATTTGAGTTCAAACCAATCTTCCCCCGAGCGCACGATCTCGATCGTGGGCGAGACCGGCTCGAGTTCGCTGCTCGCTTTCTCCAGGCGCGGCGAGACCGAAACATCCCACTCCGTTGGCAGCGACGGGAAATCGAAAGCAAAGAAACGCACGATCCGGCCGGAATCGCGCATTTCGAAGTCATCGCGCGCGAGGGTGAACCCGGCGCGCTCCATTCGCGCGACTGCCTTTTTTTCGAGCGCCAGATTCCTCACGAACAGGCGTTCGTCTTCCCGAAATACAAAACGCTTTTCCGGCTCGAACATGGGCGGAATTGCCGGCCGCTCGCCATAATGGCAGCGCAGAGTGCCGCGCAGTTGTTGGAGCGAGCCTTCCAACTGGAGGCGAAACGACGGCTGCGCTTCCTCGACTGCTGGCAGCGCAATTCCCGGGGGCAGTTCCACGTCTGCCACCTCGCGCCAGAGCGGAAGTTCGAGGGCCAGGAACTCGTCCGCCTGCTCGCTCCGGAGCCGGAGCGGCTCGCGCAAGACGTTCGTTAGGCGAGGCGGCAGGGCGCTTCCGATTTCCAGAAAGTCGCTCGCGCGCAGGAGCCAGGCGTCGGAGCCGGCAAGCAACGGAATCTCGTTCTCCGCCAGCCGGGCCGAGACTTCAAAACCGGCGGCGGCGCGGCGCAAAATCACCGCCGGCCGATAACTCTCACCCAACACGCGCGCCGCTGTCGACTTGCCAAACCCGAGCCGCGGATGTCCGCGCAGGGCCGGCAACCAGCGCAGAAACGCCTCGGCCGAAAGCATGTTCACCCCGGCCGCCTCCATGCCTAACGAGTTAAGCGCAGGCAAATCAAAATCGTCGCACCCGAAGCGCTCGCCCCGCGGAAGCGCGTCGAGCATGACCCGGCGCCCGTCGAACTCCGCTTCGAGGCAAACCATGATCTGCCCTTTCGCCCACGCCGCGCGGAAATTCGGCGGAAGAATCACATGCAGCGCGATCGGGCGGGCTCCGGGTTCGCCTAACGAGACGAAGCGCTCATTGATTGGCGCCGCCGTCTCCCGGGAAACAACCGGCACAACCGCAGCCGCCGGCGTGAGATAAGCCAGCCCGACGGCGAGCGAATGCGCGCAGACTTTTCCCCACTCGCGCGATTCCCGGCAGGTGCAGATATTTTCGATATCGATCGCGCTGCGGATGCGCAGACCCGAGCCGATAAGTTTTCTGCCCCTCGCGCACTTCACCGGCCAGGAGCGGCGGCTCGTAGCTCGCGCCCGCGACCCGACCGGCCTTGACCAGCTCGCGGGCGGCCTTCATCGCCTGCCAGCCACCGGCGCCGGAAAGCAGTTTCTCGGTGATCGCAATCACCGCGCAGAGTCCACGCGTGCGGGGAGGCGCGCAATCGTGCGCCGTTTGCCCGGGGCGGGTTTCCGTGAAATAGGAGCCGCTCCATGAGTGACAAGCGCGACCCGCAAGAGACTTCCGCGTTCGTCGCCGGGGTCGCCGCCTTTGTCACCTGGGGCCTGGTGCCGGTTTACTGGAAGCTGCTCCGTTTCATCCCGGCTTCGGAAATTCTCGCGCACCGCTTCGTCTGGACCTGCGTCTTCATGATCCTGCTCCTGAGCTGGCAAAAGCGCTGGCCGGAAGTGCTCGGCAACCTGCGCTCGCCCCGGACCGCGCTCCTTTGCGCCGGCAGCGGGATCACGATCGCGATCAACTGGTTCGTTTTCATCTGGGCGGTCAACGCCGGGCACGTCCTCGAGACGAGCCTCGGTTATTTCATGTCGCCGCTCGTGAACGTGCTCCTCGGCGCGATCATCCTGCGCGAGCGCCTAACGAGAGCACAGCTCATCTCGGTCCTGCTGGCGGGCGGTGCGGTCGCTTACCTGACTTTTGGATTTGGTCGCCTGCCGTGGGTGGCGCTGACACTCGCCTCCTCCTTTGGGCTCTACGGGCTCTTGCGCAAAATCTCGGGCGCCGGGTCGATCCCGGGACTTTTCCTCGAGACGACGCTGCTCGTGCCCTTCGCGCTCGGTTTTTTGGTTTATCTCGGACGACGCGGCGATCTCCATTTCGCGCTCGGCACGCCCGGGCTGGACGTGCTCCTGATCAGCACCGGCATCGTGACCGGGTTGCCGCTGGTCTGGTTTGCCCATGCCGCGCGGCATCTCCGCCTAACGACGGTCGGCTTTCTCCAGTATCTTTCGCCCAGCTGCACTTTTTTCCTCGGCGTCTTCGCTTATCACGAGCCCTTCCGGCGCGCGCAGATGGTGACTTTTGCTCTCATCTGGATCGCGCTCGCGATTTTCACCTACGACGCCGTCTCGCGCTGGCGGGCGAGCAAGACCCCCGCGCTCGCGATGTAGCCGCTTCGCTCTGCGAAGCGCGGGGGTGAACTTCGCAAGTGAGAACGAAACGCGACCCCGCGCCTCCCAGAGGGAGGCGTCTACAGGGACCGCACAGCGGCGGCATTCTGTGGTAAGCTCGCGGCCAGATGTGGAGCGAAGACAATTTCCAATACGCGATCGAGAACACCGAGGTGCTCCTCGCGCCTGAAGGCAAGATCGCGACCTTCGGCCACACCAGTTTTCGCTTCTACCTCATCAGCGAGCTGATGGACCAGGTGGATGAAGTGCGGGTGCGCGACGGCCGCATTCACGCGGAGCGGCCGCAGATTTTGACGCCCGACCATTACGCCCGGCTCCTGCTCGAAGGCTTCGGCGAAAAAGCGGCGCGCTATGCCGAGCAATTGCGCGAGCAGACGCAGCAGTTTGCCGTGCTGCGTTATGGCTTCCAGTTTCGCAAGACCGATGTCGTGGAGAAAACGATCCGCGCTTCGCTCGCCTCGGTCATCGAGCAGACGAAGGCGCGGGTCGACCGCGCCGAGGAACCGCTCAGCGCCGTCATCCAGGGAGTCGACGACGCCTGGGAGGTTTGCCTGCTCAAGTTTACGATCGACCTGATCGAGCGCTCTGCCGGTAGCAACCTGGGAGATCTGCGCCGGCGCGGTTTAATGTAACTCCGAGGGACTTTAGGCGGCTCATGTCTCGGTGGAAAAACTTCCGCTATCGCCTCGAGCGCGGCGGGCTGGACCTGCTGGCCTGGGTAATCCCGCGCTTGTCGCGCCGGATGTGCGTCTGGCTCAGTGCCGTTTGCGGCGAGATCGCCTATGCCTGCGATCGGCGTGGACGAGCCGTGGCAGAGGCGAATCTCGAATGCGCTCTCGGGGATCGCTTCACCCCGCGGCAGCGCCGGGAAATCGCGCGCGCTTCCTACCGAAATTTCGCCCGGAGCATGCTCGATCTTTTCTGGGCGCAAAACCTGACCCCGGCCAATTACCGCGACTACCTGCACCTGGAAGGTTTCGAGGAATTCCGCCAGCGGCACGCCCGCAGCCCGGGCGGTTCCATCGCGTTGACGGTGCACCTGGGCAACTGGGAATGGGCCGGGCTGGCGCTCGGTTTCGCCGGAATCCCCTCGGTCATCGTGGCGGAGAGCTTCAAGAATCCGTTGCTCAGCGAAGTCTTCGATCGGCTGCGCGGGGTCAGCGGCAATACCATCATCCCGCAGGAAAAATCGATGCTCCGCTTGCTCAAGATGGTGAAGCGCGGCGGCGCGACCGGCCTGCTCCTCGACCTGAGCCTGCACCCGACCCAGGCGGCGACGATCATTGAAGGTTTCGACCTGAAAATGTGCGTGACCTTGCTTCACGCCGTCCTCGCCCATCGCGCCGGCACGCTCCTCTTCCCGCTCGAGGCGGTGCCGTTGCCCGACGGCACCTGCCGCGTTATCGCGCATCCGCCGGTGGATTTTCCCGCCGGCGCGACCGTGCAGGAGATCGCGCAATGCTGCTGGGATGTTTACGAGCCGCTGCTGCTGGCCAATCCGGAGCGCTGGCTCTGGCCTTACAAACATTTTCGCTACCGTCCGCGCGACTCCGCCCGGCCTTATCCGGCCTACGCTAACGACTCGTCGGACTTCGAGAAACTGCTCGCGGCGATCGAGAAAGAGCGGATCGCAACCTCCTCTTCGCCCGCCGCCTTAACTCCCGGTCCGTCCTGAGAGATTGGCCACCGCGGCGAGAAGCTCCTGCGGCTCCACCGGCTTCGAGAGATGCACCTGGTAGCCGGCGAGCATGGCCCTCGTGCGATCCTCCGACCGGGCAAAGGCGGTCAACGCAATGGCCGGAGTCTTCGAGCCTGCTTTCCCACCGACTGCGCGCGCAATTCGCGCATCATTGCGAGCCCATCTTTCCCGGGCATGCCAATGTCGCTCACGATGACGTCGGGAGAATTTTCGCTGACCAGCCGCAACCCATCATCGGCCGAGGAGGCGAGCATGACGTCGGCTTTGCATTCTTTTAAGAGGCGCCGGACCAATTCGAGCGAATCGCGTTCGTCATCCACCACCAGGACGCGCACGCCATCCAGTTCCACGTTGACCAGGCAGCGTGGCTCCTCCTGGCCCACACCGGGGCGCCGCCGCACGGGAGCTTCCTGCCGCACCGAGACCAGCGGCAGGGTGACGGTAAAGGTCGCGCCGTGGCCGGAGCCTTCGCTTTCGGCGCGGACACTGCCGCCGTGCAACTCAACGAGATTTTTCACAATCGAAAGGCCGAGCCCGAGGCCGCTGTAGCGCCGCGTCTGGGAGGAATCCTGTTGTCGGAAACGATCGAAAACGTGCGGGATAAACTCGGGCGCAATCCCCGCCCCGTTATCGCTCACGACGATTTCGACGTGCGAGTCGACCCGCTGGAGAACGACGTTCACCCGGCCGCCTTTGGGGGTGAACTTGATCGCGTTCGCGAGCAGGTTCCAGAGCACCTGCTGCAACCGCGCCGGGTCGCCGGAAATCGGCTGGACCGGATCGAGCACCTTCACGATCCGCACGTTTTTCGCTTCCGCCGCCGGGCGGAGCGAGTCGACGGCGGAGTCGATCACTCCCTCGAGATCGGTCGGCTGCACATCGAGCCGGGTCTTGCCGGAAATGATCCGGCTCATCTCGAGCAGGTCCTCGATGATGCGGGTCTGGGCGCGGGCATTGCGCTCGATCGTTTCCAGGCCTTCGCTCACGTCGGTCGGGTCGCCATCGCCGGCACGAAGGAGCTGCGTCCAGCCGAGGATCGCGTTCAACGGAGTGCGCAATTCGTGGGAAAGGGTGGCGAGGAATTCATCCTTGAGGAAGCTGGCCCGTTCCGCGTTGGAGCGCGCGGCCCGTTCGCTCTCGAGCAGACGATAGCGTTCCTCGGCATGCTCCCGCTGCTCGGTGATGTCGGTATTCGAGCCAAACCAGAGGCTGACCTGGCCGTCGGCGTCGCGCAGCGGCATGGCGCGGGAAAGGAACCAGCGAAAGACGCCATCAGCGCCGCGGATCGGGAAGGTGTGTTCCCACGGCTCGCTGTTTGCCAGGGCCTGCTTCCACGATTTGATCACGCCCGGCAACGCCTCCGGGTCGTGCACCTTTTGCCAGCCCCAGCCTTCCATTTCCTCCGGGCTCGTGCCGGTGTACTCAAACCAGCGGTGGTTGTACCAGAAGACGTGTCCGTCCGGCCGCGCCATCCAGGCGAGCTGCGGGATGTTATCGGCGAGGTGATGGAGGCGGGCTTCGCTTTGCGCCAACCGATGGCCGAGCTGAGCCGAACGGATCGTCGCTTCGTGCGCCTGGCGCACCGCCCAGATAATCAGGGCGGAGGTCAGGGCGAAAAATCCGACGTTAAACCAACCAACTTTGTCGATCTCGGTCCACCCACCGGAGAACATCCAAATGGGCGCGACCAGGAGGGACAGGGCTGCGGCTACCGTCCCGGCGATGGAGCCACCCCAAAGGGCCGCTACGATCACGGCCGGAAAGAAGGTGAGAAACGGTATCCTGGTCTCCACCAGGCGATAAAGCAGTGCACGACCCAGGGCCGCGGCCAATGCCGCGACGATGCCGATGACTACCGCCCGGTACCCGTTGGTTGCCTTAAATAATCCATAGCGTGGTTGCGGGCCGCGCCATATGTATCGGAACCAACCGCCTCTCAGCGTGATATCGGGGTGGATCTTACCGGCCTTACGCTCTTCTTCGTAGCGCCGCATGAGCTTGAAGAACCGGAGGGTGTCGCGCACCGGATGGATGCTGCTCACCTCGTCGGAGTAGATCGTGCTGATCGGGACCGAGGCGATGCGGAAACCCGGCCCGGCTGGCGACGATGAGCATCTCGGTTTCGTAATCGAACCGGCTCGTGCCATCGAGCAGGTGGGGCGCGAGGGTGCGCTGGACCATGCGATAACCGCACTGGGTATCGGGCACGTCCTGCCCGCAGAGCCGGCTGATGCGGCGGCTCATGTAACGATTGACCGTCCGCCTAACGAACGGCATGTCGCGCACGTCGTTCATCCGCGTACCGATGAAGAGGCCAGCTTCGCTCGCGTTGGCGGCGGCCAGGAAACGGCCGATCTCATCGGGCAAATGCTGGCCGTCGGCATCGAGGATGAGGATGAATTCAATCTCTTCCCGGGCCAGCCAATGGCGCAGGCCGGTTTTGATCGACTCGCCTTTGCCGCGATTGACCGGGTGCACGATGACCTCCGCTCCGCCTTCGCGGGCGCGGGCCGCGGTCGCGTCGGTCGAGCCGTCATCGATGACCAGGACGTGATCGAGCTGGGCGCAGGTCCGCTCGGCCACGCCGCCGACATGGACTTCCTCGTGATAGGCCGGGATGACCGCGGCCACGTTGTGGCGATCGAGTGGCCGGCCTGGTTGCGGGGCCGCGCTCTCCATCGTTAGCGGACGACCGGGTGGAAATCCGCCGCGTGATAGGAGCTGCGAACGAGCGGACCCGAAGCGACATGGGCGAAGCCTTTGCGGCGCGCGATGTCGCCGTAGAGATCGAATTGCTCGGGGGTGACGTAGCTCACGACCGGCAGATGAGTCGGAGTCGGGCGGAGATATTGGCCTAACGTCAGCACCTGGCAGCCGACTTCGCGCAGGTCGTCCATGACCTGGAAAAGCTCCGGCTCCGTCTCGCCGAGGCCGAGCATGACGCCGCTCTTCGTGACAATTTTTGGAGAAAGCTCTTTCGCCCGCTGCAGGACCTGGAGGGAGGTGCGGTATTTCGCGCGGGAACGCACCGCAGGCGTGAGGCGTTCGACCGTTTCCATGTTGTGATTGAAAATCTCCGGCGCGGCGTCGAGCACGAGCTGGATGCACCAATCCTGGGCGTGAAAATCCGGCACCAGCACTTCGATGATGATGGAGGGATCCATCTCGCGAACGGCGCGAATGGTGCGCGCGAAATGTTCCGCGCCGCCGTCTTTCAAATCATCGCGCGCGACCGCGGTGATGACGACGTGCTTGAGCTTCAACCGCCGGACCGCTTCCGCGACGCGCTGCGGTTCGTCTTCCTCGAGCGCAAACGGCTTCGCGGTCGAGACCGCGCAAAATCCGCAGGCCCGGGTGCAGCGCTCGCCGGCGATCATCATCGTGGCGGTGCCCTGGCTCCAGCATTCCCAGCGATTCGGGCATTGCGCGCTCTCGCAGACGGTGTGGAGGCGCAGGTCGGAGATGAGGGCCTTGGTCGAGAAAAAGACGGGATTCGAAGGCAGGCGGACTTTGATCCAGGGCGGCTTTTGCGCCTGGTGGAGAGCGGGATCGATTTTGGCGCAGGACATTTTCGGAAGGGCTGAGGCTAGATTTAAGTTTGGAAGGGATGCTTGGCAAACCCGGACTCGGCGCGGCGGACCGCGCTACAACTTCGTCCGGCCCGACAAAGCGCGATAGAGCGTGAGCTCGTCGGCCGATTCAAGCCCTCCGCCGGCGGGCAGTCCGTGCGCGATGCGGGTCAGCGAGACCGGATATTTCTTCAACAAGTCGACCAGGTAATTGGTCGTCGCCTCCCCTTCCACGTCCGCCGCCAGGGCAAAGATGATCTCGTTAGGCGATTCCTTTTCCACCCGCTCGAGGAGGGACGCGATCCGCAGATCTTCCGGCGCCACCCGGTCGAGCGGCGAGATGCGTCCGCCTAACGAATGGTAGCGGCCGCGGAAAGCGCTCGTTTTTTCCAACGGGAGAATGTCGGTCGGCTGCTCGACGACGCAGAGCAGTTCGCGGGCGCGGGAATCGTCGGCGCAGATTTCACAGAGCTCCGCGGTCGCAAAAAAACCGCACTGCACGCAGGGATGAACCGCCGCCCGCGTCTCGGCGATGGCGCGCGCGATGCCTTCCGGCTGCTGCTCGCGCGCCTGCACCATCCAGAGCGCGATTCGCTCGGCCGAACGCGGCCCGACGCCCGGCATCTGGCGCAATTGCGTGATCAGGTCGCGCAACGCGACCGGGTACTCGGTCCGTTTCAAAGCGGGACGAGCGGTTCCGCAACCGGCGCGGGCTCGGTCGCCATTTGCAGGCAAAGCGGCTCGAGCCGCCGCAAATACCATTGCAGCGGGCGGTCGGGCGCGCCGCTTTCGGCCTGGGCCCGTTTGAATTCCGCCCACGCTTCATTCCAGCGGCGTTCGCGAAAATAAACGATCGCGGTCCAGAAACGGTCGCGCTGCGCGATTTCTTCCGGGGTCGCTTTTTCGGCGAGGGCAAGGAGTTCGTAAATTTCGAGCCGATCGTGCAATTCGGCGCTGCGCAGAAAATCGATCGGACGAGCCACGATCTCTTTCCCGGCCGCGCTGTAGGTGCGAGGGCCGAGCAAAATTTCCGACCCGTAAACCTGGTTGGCCCGGGCCAGGCGCCGCGCCACTTCGAACGGCTCGCCCGCGAGAATGAAATCGCCGTTGGCCGCATCCTCCGGAAGCGAGGCCACCACCCTCCCGGAACTGATCCCGATCCGGAGATCGACTTTGCCTAACGACTCCGGCTTGGCCGCGGCCGCGGTGCGAAATTCGTCGCGGAAAGCAAGCGCGGCCCGGGCCGCTTCGGCCGCGTGCTTCGGGCTCTGGTTCGGAAAACCGAAAGAGGACGCGAATGCCTTCGCCATCCGCCGCCTGGAGGTAGCCGCCTTCGCGCAGGAAACATTGGCGCGCGCAGTCGATGAACTCGGCGGTCAATTGCGCGCAGGCAGCCGCCGGAAGATCGTCGATCAATTCGGCTTCGTTCGCGATCTCGCAAAAGACGGAGCTGGCCTCGCGAGCACTTGGCTCGGCTAACGCGAGCGGATCGTTTTCCGTCAGGCGGTCGACGCCTTTTTGCCCGAGACGACCGGTGAAAGCCCGCGTCGTGGCGCGGCGGCGCCGGCTGGCTTCGGTCGTGTTCAATCCGAGCGCGAGAAGAGCCGCGACGACTGCGGTGACGATCGACGGCAGGGGCGCAAAGGAAATCTGCATCGCCTGCAACACCCAGGCGGCAGCGATCAATTCGAGCATAAGCAAAGCAAAGAGGCCGGCCTGACGAGCGGGGCTCGCGACTTGCGAAATCGTCCACGCGACCGCGAAACCCAGCGGGATCAGCAGGAGCAAACTGCCGAAGCCGGCGGTGTCGTTAGGCGGAAAAATGTGCGCCCTGGCCAAAGCCGCCGCCGGACGCGCCAGCAGACCGCTCAGGTGCAGGCCGAGGCCAAGGCCGGCCGCAACCGCCCCGATCCAGATTGTCCCGAGGAGCGCGCGCTTCATTCCGCCGGACGATCACCGCCCGGGCCGTAGGATTGGAGGACCAGCTCGCTCAGAAATTTATCCGGCGCGTCGATCGCCGCCTGATCAAGGACGAACTTTTTCTTGCCCGTGTTCTTTTTGATCAAGCTGAGACCGAATTGGAAATCCTTGAAGAGATGGGCGCAGAGTTCGTCGATCTTCATTCGCTCGGCGGCGGCGCGCTCGACCAATCGGTTGAGCGCGGAATCGTCGAATCCGAACTCGACTCCGTGTTCGCGCGAAAACTCGTCGGCGAACTTTTGCGCTTCGAGCCGGAGGTTTTCCTTCTCGTGCTGCTGGCCTTCCGCCATCAGGCGCTCGAGGACGAGGCGCGGTTCGCGGACCAGTTCCTCGGTCACGCGCAATTGGGTGAGGCCGGAGCCGGCGAGGTAGTATTTGTAATCGCGGAACAATTTTTCCCAGACCGTGAGGAGACCGCGGGCGCCGGTTTTTTCGAGAGCGGCGGCGGTCGCAATGAGCAGGAGCGCTTCATCCTCGAAACTGACTTCGATCCCGTAAGCGCGGAAAGCCCGCTCGTATTGCCGAAGGATGCTGCCCTCGGAAAACTTCATGATCTTGTAGAGATCATCCGCGCTCAGCTCCTCGCACACCACCCGGACCGGGAGACGGCCGATGAACTCCGGTTCGAAACCGTACTCGATGAAATCCTGCGTCCCGACGTGCTGGAAAATCTCGTTGTCGAGCACGGTGACCGTCTCGGCCTTGAACCCGATCTGGCCCTGGGCGAGCCGCTTTGAGACCTGCGTTTTCAGGCGCTCGAAGGCGCCGCTAACGACAAACAAAATGTGACGTGTGCTGATCGTTTCGCGTTTGGCCTTGCCGCGTTTCTGGAATTCAAAGGCGGCCTGGAGTTGTCCCTGCAAATCGTTCGCGCTCCGCAACGGCACTTCGGTTTCTTCCATTAACTTGAGGAGCGTGGTCTGCACTCCGCGCCCGCTGACGTCGCGGCCACCGCCGAGGTTGGACGCGGCGGCCAGCTTATCGACTTCGTCGATGTAGATGATCCCAAACTGGGCCAGGCCAACATCGCCGTCGGCTTTTTGGACGAGCTCCCTAACGAGATCCTCGACATCGCCGCCGACATAGCCGGTCTCGCTGAACTTGGTCGCGTCCGCTTTGACGAACGGCACTTTGATCAGCTCCGCGATGTGTTTGATCAGGTAGGTTTTTCCGACGCCGGTCGGTCCGACGAGGATGACGTTTTGTTTCGCGTACTCGGTTTCCTCGGCTCGGACGGCGTCTTCGCTCTCGAGTTTGCGGATGTAATTGACGTGGTTGTAATGATCGCAGACCGCGATCGAGAGGACTTTTTTCGCTTCGTCCTGCTTGATGACAAAGCGGTCGAGATGAGCCTTGATGTCGCGCGGCAGAAAATCGAAAACGAAATGGTCGCCGCTCGGCGGGGCCGGCTTTTCGTCGTCGCCTTCTTCGGCCCGCTCCGGCTGGGCAAAGCTGGCGAAGGAAACTTTTTCGCCGAAGTTCGATTTCATGAATTCGGAGAGCTTGCTCTGCAGTTCTTCAGGTGATGGGAATGGCGGGTTTTGATTCAATGGACCAAAACCTAACATCCCCGTCCGGCATGTAAAATTCCGGGCCGCCGCCGACCGCTTTGCGCTCCATTGGGGATCGAGCAATAGCGTGCTGCACCTTGCATTTGGGCCGCAACTGTGCTCAGTGGAATGCCGCTTTGGCAGGTCGGTCGCGCGCAATGCGCTCCTCTGCCACGCACACCAATTAATCCATCATGCTTTTGATTCTTCTCGCTCAGGCCCAGCCCGCCGCTCCCGGTGCCGCTGGTCCCAATCCACTCGCCTCGTTCATCCCCATCATTCTGATTTTTATCATTATGTATTTTGTTCTCTTCCGGCCCCAGATGCGGCGGCAGAAGGAACTGCGGGCGCTGGTCTCCGCCCTCAAGACGGGCGACCGGGTCGTGACGGCGTCGGGCATTCACGGCATGATCACCAACGTCAAGGACACCACCGTGACGGTAAAGGTGGCCGACAACGTGAAGCTCGAGATGGAAAAATCCGCCGTCGCCAGCGTCCTGAAGCCGGAAGCGGCCCGGAGCTAGCCGCCTCGCGATGAACTCCCGCCAAGCACCGCGCGCCGCATATCACTTCAGCCACAACCTTCGCTTCATTTAGCCAGCTATGAGTCCCATTTTAACTTTCTTCGCGGGCCTTGGCCTGCTCGTCCTTTTCGGTTGGTATTTCGCGACCGATCACGGGCTCCGGAAACATTTCCTCGCCATCATCCTGGTTGTCCTGCTGGTCGGCTTCAGCCTCTGGGCGATCCTCCCGCTCCAGAAAAAAATCCGTCTTGGCCTCGACATCAAAGGCGGCACTTCCTTCCTCATCCGGATGAAGAGCGACGACAAGGAATTGAGCAAAGGGCATGCTCGACCAGGCCGTCGAAGTCATCCGCAAACGCGTCGATTTCTTCGGCAGCGGCGAACCGGTCATCAGCCCGGTCGGAACCGATCGCATCCTGGTGCAGATTCCCGGCCTCGACGCGGGCAAAATCCAGGAAGCGCGCGACCAGCTTTCGCGCGTGGCCAAGCTCGAGTTCCGGCTCGTTTATCCGGATAACGGCGAGCGCCTGCGCGCGATCGATGCCGGCACCGAAGTGATTCCGCCGGAGTACCGGATCGAGACCTACAAAATGCAGCCGCGCAACCCGGGCGAGAAGCCGGTGGAAGAGCGGTTGCTGGTGAAGAAAAAGGCCGACCTCGGCGGCGACCGGGTGACGACGTCGAATGCCTATTACGGCAATGACGGCTGGACGGTCCAGCTCAAGTTCGACGGCGAAGGCGCGAAGAAATTTGGCCAGATCACGGAGGCGAACGTCGGCCATCGTTTCGCCATCGTGCTCGATAACGACATTCAATCGGCGCCCAGCATCCGGACCGCGATTTATGGCGGCGACGCCATTATCACCGGCAGTTTCCAGGAACAGGAAGCGCGCGGTCTCGCCAGCGTGCTCGAGAATCCGCTCCAGGTGCCGGTCAGCATCGAGGAAGAACGCAGCGTCTCCCCCACCCTCGGCCTGGACTCGATCCGCGCCAGCATCCGCGCCGGCTTGATCGGTTTGGCGATCACGCTGCTCTTCGTCGCGGTTTATTATCGCTTCGCCGGTCTGGTCGTGAATCTCGCGCTGATCGTGAACCTGGTCTTGCTCCTGGGTGAATTTCAGCTCATCCCGGGCGGCGTCGTCCTCACCCTGCCGGGTATCGCGGGTATCATCCTAACGATCGGCATGGCGGTGGACGCGAGCGTTCTGATTTACGAACGGCTCCGGGAAGAACTGGCCAGCGGCAAGTCGTTGCGCACCGCTCTCCCGGCCGCTTACGACAAGGCGTTCAGCTCCATCTTCGACGCCAACGTCACGACCTTCATCACCGCGGCGATTCTCTTTTTCTACGCCAGCGGGCCGGTCAAAGGCTTCGCCATCGTGCTCATGCTCGGCATCCTGGCCTCGCTTTTCACGGCGCTGATCGTCGGTCGCAACGCCCTCGGCTGGCTGGTTGAAAGCGGCCGCCTCACCAAGGTGCGGATGATGCATCTCATGTCCACCAAGCATTGGAACTTCCTCAGCAAAGGCTGGATCGCGGGGCTCTGCTCGCTCGCGCTCATCCTCGGCGGCGCGGGCGTGTTCTATGCGCGGGGCGAGAAAAATTTCGGCGTCGATTTTCGCGGCGGCGATCTCGCGACCCTGAGTTCTCCGCACAAGATGGACCTCTCCAAAGTGCGCGGTTCGCTCAAGCCGATCGGCCTGGCCGACGCGGCCATCCAGCAGTCGCAACAGGGCGACCGGAGCTACATCACGATCCGCAGTCCGCTCAATACGAGCGACAAGGTGGAGAAGCAGATCCTGCAGACTTTTCCGCAGGACGGTTTCAAGATCGAGGGCTCGGAACGCGTCGGCGCGCTGGTCGGCGGGGAATTGGCGCGCAGTTCGCTCATCGCGCTCGGGCTCGGCATTCTCGGCATTCTGATTTACGTCACCTTCCGCTTTGAGTTTTCCTTCGCCATCGGCGCGATCGTCGCGCTGCTCCACGATGTGCTGATCACGATCGGCATGTTCGCGCTCCTGGGGCGGGAACTCACTCTCACCATGGTCGGTGCTGTCCTCACCATTGCCGGTTATTCGATCAACGACACGATCGTGGTCTACGATCGAATTCGCGAAGGCCTGGCCAGCGGACGCAAGGGCTCGACCGAGCAGATCATGAACGACAGCGTTAACCAGACGCTGAGCCGGACGATCCTGACCAGCACGACGACGCTCGTTCCGATCTGCTGTCTCTACTTTTTCGGTGGCGCGGTGCTGAAGGATTTCGCCCTCGCCATTATCATCGGCATCGTCGTTGGCACCTACTCGTCGGTCTTCATCGCGGCGCCGATCGTCCTCTGGTGGACGCGGGCGCGCGGCGGCAGCGCGAGCAGTTTGCGGAAAGAAGTGACCCAGAAAAACGCGGTCACCACGCCTTCAACGACCTCCTAAACCCGCAGTTGACGCTGGGGGGACGGAGCCTTAGGATCGCTCGCCCCATAGGGGTCGGATTTGTTAAATTTCAATAGATTAGGAGAAAAAAACGCAATGCCAGAAGTGATCGTACGTAAAGGTGAGCCGGTGGACCGGGCCTTGAAACGGCTTAAAAACAAGCTGGACGCGGAAGGAATTTTGGAAGAGGTGCGCCGCTTGCGTGCTTTCGAAACACCTTCGCAAAAGACCCGTCGCAAGGCGAAAGCCAATGCCAAGCGGGGCCGCGCCAAGTTTCGTTTCAACGCGTCGTAACAGTCCAAGCCAGAATGGCTTAACCGCAGAGGACGCAGAGCGCGCCGAGGATGGAAACTCGGTTACTCTCCGCGTCCTCTGCGTTTTTTGGGGCTACTCGCACTCGCAGACGACCCGGAATCCGAGATCGTTGCAGGTGTAAGTCGGAAGGTTCGAGCCCCGGGTCGTGGCCCGGAGGCTGTTGAAACGGGATTTCCAGCTCCCGCCCCGATAAACCCGTTTCAACCCGGAAACGGCGCCACGTGGGTTTGTTTTTGGGGTTCCGCGGTAGGCCTCGAAAAAATCGACGCACCATTCCCAGACGTTTCCCGCCATGTCTTCCATCCCGAAAGGGCTCGCGCCTAACGGAAACGAGCCGACCGGCGAACTCTCGGCAAAACCGTCGTCAATCTCGCGGTCGCTCCAGGCAAAAACTGTGTTGCGATCGGCGAAGTTTGCCAAATCGCCGCGCCCTTCCTGGTTGCCCCAGGGATAGTTCCGGCCCTCCGCCCCGCGCGCGGCATATTCCCATTCCGCCTCGGTCGGGAGCCGGTATTTGCGCCGCTCGCGCGAGCTGAGCCATTGGCAGAATTTGACCGCGTCGGAACTGCTCACGTAGACCACCGGATGTCGGTCCCCCGCCCCCGCCGCCCGTTTGCGCGCGTGGCTGGGATCGAACAATTCATACTGCGCGTTGGTGATCGGATGACGGGAAAGATAATAGCGGCTCAATGTGACCGGCGTCACCGGTCTTTCGTTAGGCTGGGCATCCGCCGCGTCACTTCCCATCTGGAAATTCCCCGACGGAATGAGGAGCATTTCCACACCGATGCCGCTGGTGAAATTTTGGAAGCGCGCCCGCTCGGCTGCGGGGTCCATCGGTGCCGCCTTTGGCGCGGCCGCGGTGGGCGCGGTGCCGTTGGTCGCAGCGACCGGCTTGGGAGCGGCGGCCACGACTGGCTTGGACGGCGGCGCGGCTTTCTCCTCGATCTCTTCCAGGTAGAGATCGACCAGATCCTCCGCGTCGCCCGGGTCGAGCCCGAGATTTTCCGCCATGTTGATAAAGGCGTCGCGCTGATCGTCGGTCATGTCGTCGGCATCGAGACCGCTCAGGCGCAGCATGCGCATGAAATCTTCGTTCGGGTTGAGCGCAGCCGGAGGCTTAGCCGCCTCGGTAGCCGCCGGGCCCGGCAAGGGCGGCGTCACCCGCACTCCGCCGCAGCTCTGCAATGCGGCCTCGATCAGCTCGACCATTCGCTCGACCGTGAGGCCATGCTGGAGGCCAAATGCCAGCAGCGTCTCTTCCTCCTGCGGAGAGAGAGTTTTGTCGTTCAGGGCAAAAGTCACGTACTTGTTGAACTCGGCGATCGCTCGCTCCTCGGCCTGCGCCGCGAGCGCTTTGTCGAGTTGTTCGCGGCGCTCGGGATTGAGCAGCTCGACGCGCGCCTCGGTCAGGAAACGGGATGATTCATCCAGCCCGGAACGCAGCAACTGGGCGAGCGGGTTGCTCGGCTGGTTCTTGAGCGGGAGCTTTTTCTGCCACCACAACAGCAGCTCGCGAAAGCGCTCTTCGATCAGTTCGTTGCTCGGATTGGTCTGCGGATCGAGGCAGAGCCGCTCGTAGGGATCGGGCGAATTATAGCGGCTCCAGCCGTCCCACTTGCGCGGATCGTCCGGCAACGGAATCGGGAAGCTGACGGGGGTGAGCATCTCAGACGACACTCAATTGCCCCAACGCTGCCGTCGCGCGATCGAGTTCCGCCTCCGAAAGTCCGGTCTTGCGCTCGATCGAGACCGTGGCGCAATTTCCGCACGCCTCCACTGCCACTTCCAACACCTGGTTGGCGTTGTATTCGTAGGTCAATTCCACCGGCGAGCCTTTCGGCAGAAACGGCGGCAATTCGACATCGCAAATTCCCAGTGGCGTACACTCCCCGGGGAGCGTGCTTTCGCCTTCCACGATCCGCACGATGGCGCGTTGCATGTTGGCCGTCGCGGTCCCGAAGGAATTTTTCGCGACCGCCGGCATCGCGGTCATTTTCTTGATCATCGGGAAGACGTATTCCTCGAGATGCGCCTCGTCCCAGAGCACCACTCCGAGGGTGTGGGAGGTGATGTTGCGCACCTGGATGAGCCCGCCTTCGCGGGAAGAAAATTGCCGGCGAGTCTCGGAGGGAAGCATTTTTTCGCCGGTCACATCCTCTTCACCGAGGAGCGAGAGGACCGCCTGGATGGCAGCGCCGACCGCGACCGCTTCGTCGGGGTTGACGTCTTCGGCCAGCGGCACGGACGTGAGCTGGGCGATCATCTCGCGCACCATCGGCATACGAGTCATGCCGCCAACGAGGAGGATCTTGTTTACTTCCGACCATTGCATCTTGGCCTCGCGCATCACGATCTCGCAGATCGCCTTGCATTTCTCGACCAGATGCCGGGTCATCTTTTCAAATCCTTCGCGGGTCAGCTCGATCTTGATGCTTTTGCCGTTGTGGCTGTGCACGATCGTCGTCCGGTCTCGGCTGGAGAGCTGGATCTTCGCCGCCAGCGCCCGGCTTTGCAGGTCCTGGTAGCTTTGCAGGTCGAGCAGCGGATTTTCGCCGTGGGCGCGGTCAAATTCCTCCGCCACATGGTTGACGATGATGTCGTCCCAATCCTTGCCGCCGAGGCGGTGGTCGCCGTTGGTCGCCACCATCTCAAGGCGATGACCAGTGATCCGCATGAGCGTGACGTCAAAGGTGCCGCCGCCAAGGTCAAAGACGAAGACGGTCTGGTCGTCATCCAGCTTGTCGAGGCCGTAGGCGAGCGCGGCGGCCGTCGGTTCGTTGATGATTTGCAGGACGTTCAAGCCCGCGAGCCGGCCGGCCGTGATCGTGGCGGTGCGTTCAGAGTCGTTGAAATACGCCGGCACCGTGATGACGGCGTCGGTCACCGGCACCTTGAGATATTTTTCCGCATCCGATTTCAGTTTTTTCAGGATGAGGGCGGAGAGTTCTTCGGCGGAATAATTGGTCCCGCTAAATTCGCGATGGAACTGCTCCTTCGACTTGCCGATCTCGCGCTTCACGAAGTCGACGATCTTTTCCGGTTCCGCGACCGTGTTGTTTTTCGCGATCGTGCCGACAATGGCATTGCTGCCATCGAAAAGGACAACTGAGGGCGTGATCCGCTCACTCTCGGCGTTGGGAATGATCTGCGGTTTTCCGTAGGCGTCGATGTGGGCGACGGCGGAGAAAGTGGTTCCGAGATCGATTCCGACTGCTTTGCGATTGCTCATGTGGTTTGAATGTTCCCTTGAATTCCCTGGTCTGGACTGCGTGCTCTAAATGCAGATTTCATGCCCCCGGCGTTTCAAATTCTCTGAAGGGCGTTTTTCCCTCGTTGCCGCGCGCAGGCGGCGGGGAATTATTGCGCTCGTTTGACGATGACTTCTTCCGCGCGCAGCACCCGGCCCTGCCACATGAAACCGCGCTTTAGCCGCTTCACGATCCGGCCTTCTTCCTCAGCCGACTCCGCCGGCTCCCAGCTGATCACCCGGTGCAGGGTCCGATCGACGGTTTCCTTCGACTCGATCTCAGTCACATCGAGACGATGCAGAATTTCCATCACGAAATGGAGAATGTTGCTCAGGTTCTCGTGCGAGCGAGTCTGCTCCGCACCGCTCGCTTCCTTTTCCGCCTCGGCGCCCATCTGACTTGCGATCGCGGTCAGATCGTCAAAAAGAACGACCAGGTCGCGAATGAACGGTTTCTGGAGAGCGTCGCGGACGAAATTGTCGCGGTAGCTGATCAATTCCTCGTGCAGCGAATCGAACAGCTTCTGGTTGACCGTTTCGCTGTCGCGAATGACCGCGAGCTGCTCTTCGATTCTTTCGAAATGGATCGTCTCAAATTTTCGCAGAATGGATTCCTCGAGCGCCTCCATTCTTTGATTGAGGGAGTAGACCGCACCGATCAGCGCGGTCACGGCGGAAGGCTCCGGCTCCCCGCGGCGCGCCGGGGGCTTGACCGCTTCCGCGCTCAACTCGTGCATCGCGGTTCCAAAATCATCATCGACAATCGCCGGCTTCATTCCATCAACGCCCGCCAAAGTGGCGACGAATCGCCTCAACCAATCCGGGAATATCGTGTCGTGCCGCCTGGACGCCGATCGTTAGGCCAGCGGCGCGCGCGGTCTTCGAGGTAATCGGACCGATGCTCGCCACTTTCATCCCGTCCGGCCAGGGCAGACCCAGGGCGAGGAAGTTTTCCACCGTCGATGAACTCGTAAAAGTAATCATATCCGCTCCCTCAGCCACCAGTCTGGATCTTGCTTCTGTCCGATCGCTTGTTTCCGCGACTGTTCGGTAGGCAAGAGCAACATCCACAATGGCCCCGAGGGCTCCGAGCTCCCTTGGTAGCAGGTCCCGCGCCTCTTCCGCCCGCGCAATAAGAATGCGTAAATTTTCAATGTCGCCCTCCTTCTTGAATTCGCGCACCACCGCCTCGGCTACGAACTCATCCGGCTGCAGGTCGACCTTGAGATGAAACTCGCGCACCCGTTGCGCCGTCGCCGGCCCGATCGCCGCGATCCGCGCCCCGCCGATGTCGCGCGCGTCGTTGTAAAGCTTGTAAAACATCTCGAAGAAAGCCGTCACCCCATTGGGACTGGTGAAGACGATCCAGTCGTAGCTGTGCGCGTCCTGCACCAGCTCGGCAAAGGCGCGCAGATCGCTCGGCGGCTCGATCCGGATGGTCGGCAACTCGATCACCTCGGCGCCGAGATTGCGCAGCTGGTCGCTCAAGGCGCCGGCTTGTTTGCGGGTGCGCGTGACCACGATGCGTTTCCCGGAAAGCGGCCGCCCCTTCTGCCAGGCCAGTTCCTTGCCCAAGGAAACCACTTCGCCAAAAACCGCGACCGCGGGCGGGGCGAAATTCTGGTCCGCCACTTTCTGCGCAATGTCCTGCAGCGTTCCGCTGATGACTTCCTGTCGCCCGGTCGTCCCCCAGCGCACCAGGGCCACCGGCAGGTCGGCGCGGACGCCGTTCTCTCTCATCTGCTGCGCGATCGCATCGATCCGTTCGACGCCCATCAGCATCACCTGGGTCCCGCCGATTTTCGCCAGCGCTCCGAAATCGATCGAGCTCTCCGTTTTCTCCGGGTCTTCGTGCCCGGTGAAAAAAGTCACGTGCGAAGTCATCCCGCGATGCGTCACCGGGATGCCGGCGTAGGCCGGCGCGGCGATCGCGGACGTCACGCCTGGCACGACCTCGAAAGGAATCGAAGCCGCCGCCAAAGCCTGCGCTTCTTCGCCGCCGCGCCCGAAAAGAAACGGGTCGCCGCCCTTGAGCCTAACGACTTGCTTGCCGGCCTGCGCTTTTTCCACCAGGAGCGCGTTGATCTCATCCTGCTTCAGGGTGTGCGCGCCCGCTTTTTTTCCGGCGTAGATGAGCTCGGCCGTTTCCGGCGCCCATTGCAGCATCTCGGGATTGCAGAGGTAATCGTAAACCACCACCTCGGCCCGCTCGATCAACTGCTTCGCGCGCAATGTCACCAGCCCGAGATCGCCCGGGCCTGCGCCGACCAGGTAACAACGGCCGGGTTCAGTTTTAGTTGCCATAAAGTTTGTTCATTAATTCAGCGGCGAGCGCTTCCGGTTGATCGATCGCGGCCGTTACGACGCCGACACGCGGCGCCGGAACTTCCTCTTCAAAGACCTGCGCCTGGAGCTGCAACTTCCCATCGATCACCCGCGCGTGCACTCCGACCGGCGAATCGCAGTCTCCGTCCAGAAGCCGCAAAAATTCCCGTTCCGCCTGGAGGCAAAGCCGTGTCGGCTCATCATTAATCGCGCGCCAGCAATCGCCGCACCCGCTCGTCCTCGCGTCGGGCCTGGAGCGCGATCACGCCCTGCCCGCCGGCCGGGACGAAGTCGTCGCCAGAGAGCGCTTCCATTTCCACTTTCAGGCCCAGCCTCTCCAGTCCGGCTCGGGCCAGGATAATTCCGCTCCAGCTCTCATTTTCGCGCAGCTTCCGCAGCCGGGTCGGCACATTCCCGCGCAGATCCGCGACTTCGAGATCGGGGCGTTTCCACTGCAACTGCCGCTGACGCCGGATACTCCCGGTCGCGACCACCGCGCCCTGCGGGAGATTCGTTAGGCTAAACCCATCTCGCGCAATCAGGACATCGCCGGTCGGTCCCCGTGGAAGAACGGCGCCGATCTCCAGTTTTTCCATCCGCTCGCTCGGCAGGTCCTTCGCACTGTGCACCGCGAGGTCGATTTGCCTAACGAGAAGCTGTTGCTCGATCTCCCGGGTGAACATTCCCTTTCGCCCGGCTTTGCGATCCACCACCGTTTGCGCGCCGCCCTCGTCTCCGCTTGTCCGGATGATCTCGATCGCGATTTCCAGCTCGGGCCACGCCTTGCGCAAGGCCTGCTCGACCATTCTCGCCTGGGTCTGCGCCAGATCGCTCCCGCGCGACCCGAGCACGATTCTTTCCGGAGCGCCCACTCAGCTTTCCGAGGTGCGCACGGCGGAATCGCTCAAGCCGGGTGCCTTCGATCTCCGCTCCCGTGCCGAGACAAACCAGTCGCTAAAATCGTCGACATGCCGGGCAATAATCTCCTCCCCGGCCGTCATCTGCTGCCGGCGCAGGGCCAGCGATTGCTGCGCGATCGATTGCAGCGAGTCGATGTCGTAAAGAAAGACGCCTTCCATTTCATTCACCTCCGGCGCGATGTCGCGCGGCACCGCGATGTCGATGATGAAAAGCGGCCGGTCGAGGCGGTCGCGCAAAAGCGGCGCAAGGCTTTCGCGCGTCGCAATCGGGGTGGCGGAGGCAGTGGAAGAAATCAGGATGTCGATCTCGCGGCATTGGCTTTCCCATTCCTCGATCGCCACCGCCCGACCACCGACAAGGGCGGCGAGGGCTTCCGCCCGCTCGGGAGAACGATTTGCGACCCGGATGTCTCGCACACCACGTTTGACCAAAGCGCGCGCGGTCCGCTCGCTCGCTTCACCCGCACCGAGGAGCAGCACTTTGCGGGTTTCAAAGTGCCCGAAAATTTGTTCCGCCAAATCGACCGCCACCGATCCCACCGAAACGGCACCGCGCGTGATCCCGGTCCGCGTCCGCACCTGCTTTGCCACCCGGAACGCGCGTTGGAAAAGCCGATGCAGAAACGGCCCCGCCGCGCCCGACTCCCTGGCCGCGGCATAGGCCTTCTTGGCCTGGCCAAGAATTTCCGTTTCGCCGATCACCATCGAATCAAGCCCGGAGGCGACCCGAAAAAGATGCTGCACGCATTGGAGCGCTTCGTGGCGATAGAAGGCCTCCATGGCATCGTCCGCCGCCATCATCCCCTCCGCCAACAGGCATTGCGCGATCCGCTGCGTCGGGATGGATTGCTCGGACGCGGCATAGACTTCGACCCGGTTGCAAGTGGTGAGGAAAATCGCCTCCGTGCAGCCCGCTTCTTCGCGCAGGACACGGTCGATCGCGGCGTGGCCGACGAAGCGTTCGCGCGTTTCCACATTGGCAGTGTGATGGCTGAGGCCAACGCAGAAGAGGTTCATCAAAGGGAATGCGTCTGCGAAAGGAAGGTGATGCCCCAAAGCAGCATGAGTGCCGCGCTAAAGGCCAGGACGCAGAGGGTCGCGATCCGGCGCGGCGCGGTCGTGCCGAGATGACGCGCGAGCAGGATGGCGGCGTAGAAAATCCACACGCCGAACGACCACGCAATTTTCACATAAGGCAGCGGCTGTCCGGTGAGGAAGCCGGCCGCGATCCCGAGGGTGAGCAGGACAAAGCCGAGCCAGAGCAGGCGGGTGATGCCGGCGAAGAGATCTGTCAACGGGGGAAAGTGATAGAACATGGAATTGATCTGCCGCGACTTGAGCTGGCGTTCCTGGAGCAGGTACATGAGCCCGGCAACGCAGGCCAGAGCGAAGGCCCCGTAAGCGATGAGCGAAACCGAGGCGTGCATTTCCAGCCAGGGCGAGGGCGAAGCGACCCGCGGATGCGGCACGTCGATCGGCGCGAGCAAGGCAAACGCCTGCAGCCCGAAAACGAAAGGCGCGGTGAACGCGCCCATGAGCGAGAGCCGATAGGCCGGCCCGATGAGCAGGTAAATGAGCGAGACCGACCAGGCGAGAAAGATGAAGACCTCGAAGAGATTGGTCAGCGGACAGCGCCCGAGAGCATGACCGCGCACGGAGAGAAACGCCGTCTGGCAGATGAACCCGAGGGCGATGGCGGAAAAATTAAATCCGGCCGCGCGATAACGCCGCGCCTTGATGGCCACCGCCGTCCAGACCATGGCCAGGAAAAAAAAGAGGGTTGAAGTGATCAGGAGCCCACGATCCATCGGATCGGAAGGTAAAAGGCGCCGTGCCGCTTGGCAATCGCGCTTCCCGCCGGCCCGGGAAGGCCCGGTTCCTGCTTTTCGCAAATGCCGAGATGAAAACCTTGGCGCGCAGAGTGAGCGAGAACGAGCACGAAGCCGACGAAGTGCAGGGGCTGCAGCGGGCGCTGGACAAGAGCTACGCCGAGTTCCGGGAAAAGGCGCTGGCCGAATGGCAACGACGCCGCCCAGGTGGCGATCCGAGCGACGCCTGTGTCCGGGTGCACATCGCGCCGAACGGAGCGCAGCAGACACTCACCGTTTAAAGCACTCGCGGCGACTCGCCGCACATTTTTAGAGGAGCCCCGCGCGAGCGTTGACGATCTTCGTCGACCCGCTAGCCTTCCGGGCCATGGCTCTTGATTCGATCCCTCGTCTGCACGCCGCGATTCGCGACGTTCCCAATTTTCCAAAACACGGCATCGTATTTAAAGACATCACGCCGATCCTGGTCGACGCGCAGCTCTTTCGCGAATCGATCGACCTTTTCCTCGAACGCTGCCGCACCCTGCCGATCGACAAGGTGGTCGGGATCGACGCGCGCGGGTTTCTTTTCGGCTCGGCCGTGGCCTACGCGCTCGGGGTCGGCTTCGTCCCGATCCGCAAAAAAGGAAAGCTCCCGTTCAAGACCGCGAGCGCGGCTTATTCGCTCGAGTACGGCGACGCCGAAATGGAGATGCACGTCGACAGCATCGAGCCCGGAGAAAAAATCGTGCTCATCGACGACCTGCTCGCCACCGGCGGCACCTCGGCCGCGGCGGCGGCCCTGATCACGAAAGTCGGCGGCGAACTGCTCGAAGCGCAGTTCCTGATCGAGCTCGAGTTCCTGCACGGGCGGGAAAAACTCGCCCCGCGTCAGTGCGACGTTCCTGAAATTTTGAGACAGGATTAACAGGATTTTTTGGATTTCAGGAAAGACGCCTAACGAGATCTCTTAAATCCTGTAAAATCCCGTTAATCCTGTCCATCCCCGCAACTGCACCCGCCGCCACAGCACGCCGCTGCGATCTTCCACGATCACCTCGACCGCGATCTCCTGGAGCGCGAGCTGATCGTGAATCGCATGCAATAAATCCAGGATGCGCCCTTCCGGCATCTCGGCGCAGCGCAGCTCGATCCGCGCGTTCTTCCCCGCCAACTCGGGATGCGCGTCAGCCAGCTCGCCATCGAGCAGGAAAGAGACGTAGGCGTTAAACTTTTCCTGCACCTGGAAAAGCTGGAGATCGGAGTTCTCCCACGGCCGCGTCTCGTACATCGCGAGCAGCACTTCATCGCGCTTCGTGTCGTGCGCGAAGAAATCAATCACATCAGCGCGCTCGATGCCGACCGGGTTCGTGTCTTCCGTTGAGGCCATGGTAGCGCGACCATCCCGCTTGCGCCGGGGGATGGCAAGCCGGAAGCTGAGACGCCATGAAGAACGTCCGCGTAAACGTTTTCATCGCAGCTTTTTACCTGGCTCTCGGCGCGCCCACGGCGCTGGCCCAGTTCAACTCTGCGTTCATCGAGAACGCCAGCTACTGGAACGACGGCAAAGCCGAGTTCGACATCTACGACGGCCAGATCGTGCGCTACGGCCAGCCGCGCCAGACGGAAATTCTCCACATCCTGGTGCGCGAACCATTCGACCTGAAACAATTCGTCAAATCGGATGACTGGCAGCGCAAAGGCACCATCCAGGTGCTGAAGATGAACCAGATCCTGCAAATCCCGACCGGGCTCTACGTTTACCAGCAGATGCACTCCAACTTCTGGCGGGCGGACAACGGGCGCCTCGCGAAATTTTCCCTAACGAGTAACGACAGCTGCGGCAACACCTACAAGGAAGCGCGCCGCAGCGCGGAAATTTTCCGCTACGAATGGCGCACCTATTGGGACGGCATGGCCGGGGGAAGCGAAAAAGTGACGCTGCCGCCTAACGGAATCTTTTACGACGAACTTCCGCTCCGGGTGCGAACGATCGATTTCTCCAAACCGAGCGGCGACTTCGAGATCCAGCTCGCGCCCACCATCATCAACTCGAAGAAAGACAAGCTCGTCTGGAAACCGGCGCAGGTGCACTTCGAATCGACCGAGCGGGCGATCTACGTCACGGTCACGCACGAGGGCGGGATCGATCGCTTTGTGCTCGATCTCGATTTCCCCTATCTCTTGCGCACCTGGCAGGCGGCGGACGGAAGCCAGCTTCAGCTCAAACGCAGCCTGAAGGTCGATTACTGGAACTATCACGGCGTCGGCGATCGCAAGCGCGCGCTCCTCAATCCCAAGCTGGAACACCCAGACTAACGAAAGCGAACGGGATGGAGGGACGGCCGCCGTGCCGTCCCAGTCTGCCAAACACGGACGGGACGGCGCCCGTCCCTCCAGATTGAGATTGAAGCGCGGCTAACGAACCGTAGGGTTTTGCGGTGGCAAAGAAAAAAGCGAAAGAAGGGTCTCACTCTCCTCGGGCGCAGCGAAACGCGCGTCCCGGCGGCGCCGTCCGTCGCCATCCTCGAGACCTTCGCAAATCCGGCGAAGCGTCCCTACTGGATCCAATTTCAATCGGCCGATTTCACCTCGCTCTGCCCCATCACCGGCCAGGCCGATTTCGCGCAGATCCAGGTCGATTACCAACCAGGCGCGCGCTGTCTCGAGACCAAGTCGCTCAAGTTTTACCTCGCCTCCTACCGCAACGAGCGCGCCTTCAACGAAGCCGTGACCAACCAGATCCTCGACGACCTGGTCGAGGCCTGCGCTCCGCGGCGGATGATCGTGCAGGCCGAATTCGCCTCTCGCGGTGGAATTAGCCTAACGATCCGCGCAATCCATCCCGACCTCGACGACGACGAAGCCTGATGAAGCGCGCGGTTGTCCTCCTCAGCGGCGGACTGGATTCCGCCACCGTGCTGGCGATCGCCCGGACGGAAGGTTTCGAGGTCTACGCGCTTTCCTTCCGTTACGGGCAGCGGCACGCACGTGAACTGGCCGCGGCTGCGACGGTGGCGGCTTCGTTAGGCGCGACCGAACATCGTTGCGCGGAGATCGACCTCCGCGCCTTTGGCGGCTCCGCCCTGACCGATGACATCGCGGTGCCGCAAGCGCGCTCCGCGAGCGAAATGGCGAGCGGAATTCCGATCACTTACGTCCCGGCGCGGAACACGATCTTTCTTTCCTATGCGTTAGCGTGGGCGGAGGTGCTCGGCGCGACGGATATTTTTATCGGCGCCAACGCGATCGATTACAGCGGCTATCCCGATTGCCGGCCGGAATTCATCCGCGCCTTCGAGGAACTGGCCAACCTGGCGACGCGCGCCGGCGTTGAAGGCGCGCGTTTCACCATTCACGCTCCGCTTTTGGAGTTGAGCAAAGCGCAGATTATCGAACGCGGGGTGTCGTTAGGCGTGGATTATTCGCTCACTCACAGTTGCTACGACCCGACCTCGGACGGCCGGGCCTGCGGCCTTTGCGATTCCTGCCAGTTGCGGCTGAAAGGTTTCCGCGAGGCCGGCCTGACCGATCCGATTCCCTACGCGCAATGAGCCTGCGCGAACGACTCGGGATGTTTGTCCTGACCCGCCAGGAACAGCGCACGATCGCATTCATCGTCCTCATGGTGGTGCTCGGTCTGGCCACGAAACATTATCGCCGGACCCATTTGCCCCAGGCAGGAGCGGTGCAGGAAGAAGTTGGAGTCGACCTCCGACTGTTTCCCCGTCGCCGTCCGCGTCCCTGAAAGCGCCATCGTTAGGCGACAAAAATTGTCATCCCGAGCCCGCGGAGACGGCGAGGGACCTCGCAAGCGGCGAGCAGCTTCCGCCCCGGCCTAACGATCTCGCGTCTAACCTTACCGGATTCGGCGGCAGAGGAGAAACCGCTCGCCTCCTGAGAGGTCCCTCGCCGTGCTCCGCCGGCTCGGGATGACAACATTGAGGGGCGGGCGCGACGCCTCAGGGCTCGTCTTTTTCCAAGCCCGGGATCCTGGCGTAGCCGACAAAGCGCGGATGCGTTCCCGAGCTGCTCACCTGTTTCGCACGCACCGTTTTGAAATCGAAAACGCTGACTCCGTGCTGCTTTTCGCCTTCGTAGGTCCGGCCGTCGCTCGCTCCCACCATGATCGGCTTCCCTGAGTCTTTCTGTTTCCCGAGATAAATCATGGTGTGGGTAACCGGCGGGTCGCGCTCCACGCTGTAGGTGCCGGTCCAGAACAGCAGATCGCCCGGTTTGAGTTCATCGAGCTCGAAGGAATCGAGATCGCGACTCAGGACCGCGCGGAAGTTTCCCGCCTTTCGCACCCAGACGTATTGGCTGCTGGCGTCGCGCGGCACATCCTTCACGCCATTTTCGCGCAGGACGAAATAGATAAAGCCGGAACAATCCATCCCGCCATCCGCCGGGTCGGCCGAGCCGTATTTGTACTCGAGATTGCGCGTCGTCAGCTCAAGCGCGGCGTTGAGAAGCTTGCGCACCGGCTCGGGGCTTTCGTCGAAATCGGCGATTTCATCCGGCGTCACGGTCGCAACCCTCGGAGTCGGGCTGGGGGTCGGCGTGGGGCTCGGTGATTCTTCCGGAGTCGGTGATTCTTCCGGAGTCGGTGTCGGGGATTCAGTCGGGCTCGGAGAAGGACTGGGCGATGGCGTTGGGGATGATTTTTTCTTCTTCTTCGGTTTGGGCGTCGCTTCTTCCTCCGGCGTCGACGTGGGCGTAGGCGAGGCCTTGGATTTGCGCTTCGCTTTCGGGGAAGCGCTCGGGCTTGGCGATGGAGTCGGGCTGCTCTTTTTCCGGACGCGCTTATGCCGCCGTGGGCTGGGCGTCGGGGTCGGGGTCGAGAAGATTTTTTTGATCTTCTCGCCTAACGACTGCTCGGCCGCCCGGGCCGTCCCCGCCGGCCAGCAAAAAAAAGCCGCCAGGCCGAGCGCGAACCATTTCGTTAGGCAAGGATGTGGCCTCATGCCCAGCAATCGTGGCACAGGGGCGCCACGGCCTTACCCGCTGGCTTTCCCGATTTCCTGGAGGATCGCCTTGTTCATCCTGATCCCGACTTCCAGGTTCTCGAGCGGGAAGTTTTCGTTAGGCGAATGTGCTTGGCAATCGGCCAGGGCCAGTCCGAGGAGGAGCGTCTCGACCCCGAGAATGTCGCGGAACTGCGAGACGATCGGGATGCTGCCGCCTTCGCGGATGAGCGCGACGTCTTCCTTGAACGCTTCCTTCAAGCGCGCGCTGCGCCGCTTCGCCGAACGCGGAATGCGGATCGGTCAAATACCAGGGGCCGCTGTGTCCGTCGCGAATCTCCATCGTCACGCCCGGTGGCAGATGTTTTTCCAAATGTTTCCGGACCTGCTTCAGGATCTTGTCGCCGTCCTGGTTAGGCACGAGGCGGAAAGTGAGTTTCGCCATGGCGTGACTCGCGATCACCGTCTTGGTCCCCTTCCCCTGGTAACCGCCGCCGATGCCGTTGATCTCCGCCGTCGGCCGCGCCCAGAGGCGCTCGAGCGTGCTGAATCCTTCCTCGCCGAAGAGCGCGGGCGAGCCGGTTTCGTCGAGGATCTCCTTGTCGCCATCGATCGGCAGGTTGCGCCAGGCTTCGCGCTCCCATTCCTCGAGCGGTTTCACGTCATCGTAAAAACCCTCGACCGCGATGTGCCCGTTCTCGTCGTGCAAAGTCGCGAGCAAGCGGGTGAGCGCGGTGATGGAGTTCGCGACCGCGCCGCCGAAGACGCCGGAGTGCAGATCCATCTTCGAGCCGGTGATCTTGATTTCGCACGCCGTCACGCCGCGCAGACCGTAGCTCAAGGTCGGCACGCCCTTCGCGATCATGCCGGTGTCGGAGACGACAGCGACGTCGCACTTCATTTCCTCACGATGTTCCTTCAGAAAATTCGGCAGGTTATCGCTCCCGACTTCCTCTTCGCCTTCGATGATGAGGTGGAGATTGACCGGGAGATCGCCGTGCTCTTCCAGCGTTTCCTGGATGCCGAGGATGTGGGCGAAGATCTGCCCTTTGTTATCGGTCGCGCCGCGCGCATAGACGTAGCCATTTTTCAAAACCGGATCGAACGGCGGCGAATCCCAGAGCTCGAGCGGGTCGGGCGGCTGCACATCGTAGTGCCCGTAAAGCATGACCGTCTTGCGGCCGGGCTGATGTTTGTTTTTCGCCCAGACAATCGGATGGCCCGGGGTGGAAATGAGCTGCGTCTCGAGGCCGATCTTGTTCAGTTTTTCGACCAGCCAATGCGCGCATTCGCCGAGCTTTTCGTTGTAGGCGTCGTCGGTCGAGATGCTGGGGAAACGGAGAAAGGTGAAGAACTCTTCGAGATAAGAATCGCGCATCCCGAAGAGTAGAACAGCTTCGCGCGACGACAACTAACGACTTGCCGGAACGAGCCGCTTTGCGCAGCCTGCGCTCCAATGAATGCGCCCGTCGAGTCCGCTGCCGAAACCCAACTTGTCCGCGCGCTCGGCGTCCCGAGCCTGGCGGCGAACATCGTCAACTCGACCGTCGGCGCGGGAATTTTTGCGCTTCCCGCTCTTGTCGCCGTGCAACTTGGAAGAGGGGCGCCGCTCGCTTTTCTCATCTGCGCGGGGGCGATGGCGATTTTTGTCACGTCGTTCGCGATCGCCGGGAGCCGCGTCTCCGCCACCGGCGGTCTCTATGCCTATGTCGAAAGCGCTTTCGGTCGCTACGTCGGGTTCATGGCCGGGGTCCTCTATTTTCTCACCGCGATCCTGGCTTCGTCGGGAATCGTCGCGCTTTTTGCCGATACGATCGGGGCGATGGCGCCGATTTTCGCCCAAGGCGGCATGCATTTCCTCGTCGTCCTCATCGTCTTCGGCGCGCTCGCCTGGATCAATATCCGCGGCGTGCAATCCGGCGCCCGCGCGGTCTGGATCGTGACCATCGCCAAGCTTATCCCGCTCTTCATTTTCGTCGGAGCCGGAATTTTTTTCATGAACCGGGGCGATGCCCTAACGATCACCTGGCCCGGCGCCCAGCCTCTCGGCCGCGGCGTGCTGCTCCTTCTCTTCGCTTTCGTCGGGATCGAAGTCGCACTCATGCCCAGCGGCGAGGTGAAGGATTCCGCCCGCACCGTCCCGCGCGCGATCTATCTCGCCCTTGGCATCACGACGGTTCTTTATCTTCTCATCCAGCTGGTCGCGCAGGGCCTTCTCGGCGACAGCCTCGGAAAAGATACCACCGCGCCTCTCGCGCAGGCCGCCTCCCGTTTTCTCGGTGAACCCGGCCGCAACCTGATGCTGATCGGCGCGAGCATTTCCGCGTTTGGTTTTCTCGCCAGCGACATTCTCAGTTCGCCGCGCGTGCTCTTCGCCTTCGGTCGCGATCGATTTCTCCCAAAAATTTTCGCGCATGTGCATCCGCGTTTCCGCACCCCGGACACCGCGATCCTGGCTTACTGCGCGATTGCCGCCGTTCTCTCGCTCAGCTCGACCTTTCAGCAACTGGCCATCCTCTCCAACGTCGCGGTTCTGGTGCTCTATTTTCTTTCCTGCGGTGCGGCCCTGCAGTTGATGCGGCGCGAGACGCCCGCGACTGGCCGGCCCTTTCACTTTCCCGGGGCCTGGATCTTTCCGGTCCTGGGAATCGCCATCAGCCTCGTCATTCTGGCGCAGGCAACTCGCCAGGAACTGACCATCACCGTCGTTGTCCTGGCGGCGGCATCGGTTCTTTTCCTCGTGCAACGGGCGATTAGAAAGCCCCGCTCCTAACACCGGCCCATACCATATCTTGTGCCGGGCTTTCCCGGGGCGACCCTCTAAATAGCGTTTATTTTGCTTGTCACCCGTTGGCGCGGGCTGTATGCACGCCGGAGATTCCACTGCCATGCATCTCCAAACGCTCGAGCTCTTCGGCTTCAAGTCTTTCGCCGACAAAACTGTCTTCAATTTCCACGAGGGCGTCACCGCCGTGGTCGGGCCTAACGGCTGCGGAAAATCCAACGTCCTCGACGCCGTCCGCTGGGTTCTCGGCGAGCAATCGGCCAAGGCGCTGCGCGGCGGCGAAATGGCCGACGTCATTTTCAACGGCACCGATTCGCGGAAGCCGGTCGGGTTACGCGGAAGTCTCCCTAACGTTCAGCGATTGCGCGCAGGAACTCGGGGTCGACTGGCACGATGTGCGCGTCACCCGGCGCGTCTATCGCGATGGCAATTCCGAATATTTGCTCAACAAAAATGTCTGCCGGCTGAAAGACATCCAGGCGCTCTTCGCCGACACCGGCATCGGCCGCAGCGCCTACTCCATGATGGAGCAGGGCCGGATCGACCAGATCCTGAGCTCGCGCCCGGAAGATCGCCGCACCGTTTTCGAAGAAGCGGCCGGGATCACGAAATACAAAGGGCAAAAGAAAGAAGCGCTGCGCAAACTCGAGGCGACCGAGGCCAATCTTTTGCGGCTGGGCGACATCATCAAGGAAGTGAAACGCCAGATCGGCTCGCTCCAGCGCCAGGCCGGCAAAGCGCGCCGCTACCAGACGTTGATGGCCGATCTGCACGTGCTCGACACGCATCATTCCCGCGCCCAGCTCGATCTGCTCGAGGCGGAAATGGAGCGTTCGCGCACCGCCACCTCGCGCTTCGATGAAGATCAGCGCAAAACCGAGAGCGCGATCGAGGAGCAGGAAAACGAAGTCGCGGCCCATCGCGGACGGCTGGAAGAAGTCGACGCGCAGATCAACGCCGCGCGCGACTGAAGTGCAGCGTCTGCAGAACGAGATCGCCTCGCACCAGCAACCGGATCGAGTTCAACCGGGAACGGGCGCAGGAACTGAGCACGCTGATCGAACGCTACGAAGGCGACATCACGACGGCCGAAGGCAAACTCGCGCAGCAGGAGACGGAAATTCACGATACCGACCTGCTCCTTTCCGAAACCGAACGCCTCCTCGCCGCGAAACAAACCGAGCTGACCGAGCTCAACGCCCGCGCCGCCGAAGTGCGCCGCGAACGCGAGGAAAGCGAACGCGAATTGCAGACGATCGAGCTCGCCATCTCGAAAGCGGAAAACCGGCTGGCCGATCTGGAAGCGGAGATCGCGGGGACCGTGTCGCGCCGCGCTGCGACCGAGCCGCGTCTGTCAGACCTGGCGCTGTCGTTAGGCGAGGCCACCGGTGGACGCGACCGCATCGCGAGCCAGCTCGCCGCGAACAAGGCAAGCGCCGACGAGCAACACGAAGCGCTGCTGGACTTGGCCGCGCAGATTCCTGCGGCGGAAGAAGAACTCAACCGCCAGCAACAACAACTGCGCGAAGCGGAAACCGCGCTCATGACGAGCGACCGCGCGATTGCCGAGCGCCATTCCCGTCTCGAAATCCTGCAGCAACTCAACGCCGAGGGTGAAGGCCTGACCGAAGGCTCGCAGGCCATCCTGCGCGGGCTCGACGATCCGTCCCGCATCCTGCCCGCGTTGACCGGCGCGCTCGCCTCGCTCATCGAGGTGGAAGAGCAATTTATCCCCGCCGTCGAGGCCGCGCTCGGACGCAACCTGCACGCCATCGTCCTGCAGAATTCCGAGCTGGCGAGCGAGATCATCGCCACCGTCTCGGCCCGCAAGCTCGGCCAAACCGCTCTCATCGTTCCCGAGCTGAGCGCCGGCGTTTCATCCGCCCCGGGCGAGCTGCCGCCGGGCGCGATCGCCTGGGCGACGGAGAAAGTTCATGCGCCCGAAGCGCTTCAAACAATCGTTAGGCACTTGTTAGGCGAAGTCGTTCTCGTGAACGATCTCGACCAGGCCCAGAGTTTGAAACGCGAATTCCCCGCTCTCGCGTTCGCCACCCTCGCGGGCGATCTCGTTTCCGCCAAGGGAGTGATCTACGGCGGCCGGGTGAACGAGGAGAACAGTTCTCTTTTCGCGCGCAAAGTGCAGATCGCCTCGCTCGCGGCCGAGCATCGCGCCCTGCTGGCCGACCGGCAGATCCTGCAAACGCGCCGGGAAGAAATTGAATCGCGCCTCACGGAGAAAGCGGACCGTCTCGAACAGCTCCGCGAGCAGCACCAGGCGGCACGCGGCGATCATTCGGCGGCAGCCCTGTTGATCACGACGGTCGAGCGCGAGCTGCACGAAGCCGCGCGCAAAGTGGACGCGCTCGAATGGGAGCGCACCACGCTGGACCAGCAGCTCACCAGCTCGGCCGAACGCGTGAAGCAACTGGAAGAAGAAGCGGGCACGCAACGTTCCTTCCTCGAGGAAGCCCGCCAGCGGCAAACGGCTTTGCAATCGACGGCCGAGACCGCGCGTCTGCGCGATGACGAACTGGCCGAGCAATTGAACGAGCTCCGCCTCGCGGTCGCGACCGAACGCCAGCGCCACGAAGGCTTGCGCACGCAGCGCCAGCCGATGACCGCGCGCAAAGCCGAACTCGCCGAGCTCATCGCCTCGCGCCGGTCGGACATTGCCAGCTACCAAAGCGCGCCGCGAGCAGCAGACCGCCGAGACGACGGCGGCCGAGCGTTCGATCGAAGAAAAAAGCACCGAACTCACCGCTGCGGAATCCGCCGTCACGGAAATCGCAACCCGCCGTGCCGAGCGCCTCGCAGAGGTGAACACCTTGGAATCCGATCTGCGCAATCGCCGCAAGGCCCTGAGCGATCTGCACGACGCGCGCGGCAAGGAAGAAGTCCGCCAGACGCAGATGCAGTTGAAGATCGAGAGCCTGGCCGAGCATGTCATGCGGCGTTACCAGGTCGACCTGCGCGAATTTTCGCCCGATCGCTACGCCTTCACCAAAACCTACCGGGCGCAGATGAAGTCGCGCGGCAAAGCCGAAACGGAACCGGCGACCAGCGACGAGGCCGCCGAATTCGACGAAGCGCAGCTCCGCGAGATGATCGACCAACTGACCCGCCAGCTCGACGCGATGGGGCCGGTCAACCTCGACGCCGTGCACGAGTACGACGAGCTGGAGGAACGCCACACCTTCCTCGAAACTCAAAACGCCGACCTGACAAACTCGCGCCGCGAGCTGCTCGACGTCATCGCCCGGATCAACCAGACGACGGAAAAACTCTTCGCCGAAACTTTCGCCCAGGTCCGGATCAACTTCCGCGAAATGTTCGCCGAGCTCTTCGGCGGCGGCCGCGCCGATCTCGCGCTGCTGGACGAAAACGACGCCCTCAATTGCGGCATCGACATCATCGCCAAGCCGCCGGGCAAGCAACTGCAAAGCGTCTCGCTCCTCTCCGGTGGCGAGCGCACGATGACCGCAGTCGCGCTCCTCTTCGCCATCTACATGGTGCGGCCGAGCCCGTTCTGCATCCTCGACGAAATGGATGCGCCGCTCGACGAATCGAACATCAATCGCTTCATCAAGATGCTCGATCGTTTCATCGCGCAGAGCCAGTTCATCATCATCACGCACAACAAGCGGACGATCGCGAAGGCCGACATTCTCTACGGCGTGACGATGGAAGAGCGCGGCATCAGCAAGCTCGTCGGGATGCGGCTGAGCGCGGCCAAACCGGAGAGTGAAAGCCTGCCCGCACGGGAACAAACCCCGGCCCGGCAGCAACCGCTCGAGCTGGACGACGCCGCCGCGGAAAACGTCGCCGCGAGTCGTTAGGCCCATTTTTTCTTGTCATCCCGAGCCGGCGCAGCGCGGCGAGGGACCCCCCTCTTGGAAATCGAAACGGCTCTCCCGCGAGCTCCCGAGGATTGCAATTGCGAGGTCCCTCGTCGTCTACGCGACTCGGGATGACAATCCCTTTTGCCTCGGCGTGTATACTTCAAGAACCGCCCATTAGCTGCTATCGTTAGGCCGGATTCATGAAAAAACTCTTCCTTTGCTCGCTCCTCTGTCGCGCTCACCATTGTCGTCCCGGCCCAGGCCTACGGCCCCGACGGACACAAAATCATCGGCGCGATCGCCGACCAGAAACTGGCCGGCACCCCGGCCGGCGCCCGCGTGACCGAGCTGCTCGACGGTTACACCCTGGAGGAAGCGTCGATCATGGCCGACACGATCAAGCAGTGGGACAAGCCCGGGATCGACGATCCCAAGGTGCTGAAATATTTTTCCTCGCATCCCAAGATCGCGGAGCAATTGCGCGAATTCTGGAAAGCGAATCCGCCGACGCAAGACGAAAAGTCAGCCGTCCCATCGCACCATTGGTTCCATTACACTGACGTGCCGCTGGTCGGCGACGCGAAATACGCCGACGGCAAGATCGGACGCAGCCAGTGGGACATCGTCCACATGATGCGCTATTGCGTCGCGGTCCTGCAGGGCAAGGAACCGGAGGATAACGCGCGCAAAATCACCAAGCCGATCGCGGTCATTCTGCTTTCGCATTTCGTCGGCGACATCCACCAGCCGCTTCATGTCGGCGCGCAGTATTTCGATGCCAAGGGGCAGCCGGTCGATCCCGAGAAGGGGGGCGAGAGCTTCCCGGACGAGGGCGGAAATTCCCTCCGCCTCAAGCTGACGCGCGACGTGGTCCCGCGGAAGAAGGATCCGAGGCTGCACGGTTTCTGGGACGGCGACTCGGTCAATGCGAACCTGCCGCAATTCCCGGACACGATGCCGAAAGAGGAACGGCAGGCGAAAATGGACGAGGCCGAAAAGGAATTGAGCCAGCGCCTGGCAAAAGAGGAACCAAAAAACTGGCGGCTTCCCGCGGAGCTGCCGTTGAGCAATTACCCGGAAGCCTGGGCGAACGGGATCATGCCGCTCGCGCGCCAGGCTCATGCGCGGCTCCGCTACCAGAACGTGGCGCCGAAACTCAACCGCGAGAAAATGGTTGGCGATGGGGAGATGGTCGAAGAGCCGACCAAGGACGGTCTCTCCTACAGTAAATGGTCGGCCCGGATGGTTCTGCAGGAGATGCAGCTGGCCGGCTGGCGCCTGGCCGATTTGCTCGAGAAAGCGCTCGCGCCTGATCGGAAAACACCCATGTAGGGCACGCCATTTTGGCCGCCCCGGGGGTGCGCTTCGGCGATCGTTCGCCCCGGGCGGCCAAAATGGCGCGCCCTACACCGTGTCTAACGAGATCTTGCCGGGCCCGCGTCCCCCGCCGGAAGATTGGCCGCCTTCCAATCCATCGCCATCCGGATGCGAGCGCGGCCGCTTGGATGATCGAAGAACATCATCTCTTCGAGCGGACCGGGATCGAGCTTGCGATACGTCCCAAGCTTTAACGCGACCTTGGCAAAGCCATCCGCTTCCCGCGCGGTGTTGATCCCGAACGCGTCGGCCTCGCGTTCGGTCACCCGGATGGCCGTGTTCACGAGCGGCGTAAGGAGAAAAAAGTAAGCCGTGAAAAGCAGGACGAGCAGCGGCAGCCCGGCCGGGTCCGCAATCCCGCTCACTCGCCAGCGCGGGCCCCAGCGCCGGATGGCGCGCTCGAAGAAAAGATAGGAAAAGGCGAACGCGCCGGCCACGAAGAGGCCGAAATAAAGAATCAGTTTGAAGGCGTGATTGAGCACGTAGTGCCCCATCTCATGTGCCATCACGACCCGGATTTCCGGGAGCGTGCATTGCTTGAGCAGATTGTCGTTGAGCGAGATCCGCGTCGTGCCGAAAAGCCCCGAGACATTGGCGCTGACCCGCTTGCTTTGACGCGACGCGTCCACTTCAAAGACCTGCTGCACCGGAATCTGATTGGCACTCGCCATCGCCAGGATCGGCTGGCTGATTTTTGGATCGGAGAGCGGTTTATAAGTATTAAAAAGCGGCGCGATGAAAACGGGCGAGATCAACATTTGCACCGCCAGGAAAAGAAACACCGAGGCCGGATCCCCAGAGCCACCAGGTCCGCGGCGCGCGGCGAAAAACCGCGTAAAGCGCCATCATCAAAAGTCCGCTGATGACGACTTCGAGAGTCAGACTCGATGAGCTGCTCGCCAAACCACGGTCCGAAACTCTGGTTGGCGAGGCCGAAGGCGTGCTCGCGAAAAAAGTCGGAATAAACCAGCAGTGGGAAAGAGAGGAGATAGACGATCACGACGTAGGGGACGGCGTAGAGAGCGGGGCGAAGAATCCTGGACCGCGTGACGCGCTCGGCCAAATCGCGCAGCCGCGCCGAGAGTCCGCTCGCGAGGAAAAAAATCGCGATCACGGCCCCGAGCAAAAAATTCCAAAGAATGAGCCAGTAGCGGCCTTCGAAATAAGCGTCCGACTTGGCGCGCTTCTCCGCCGGGACCGTTTCCAGCCAGGCGCGGGTCGCCGCCGCCGGATCGAGCGCGGCGGCAGTGGCGGACGCACTCGTTAGGGGCGCGGGCGCCGGAGTTGGTTGCGCCTGGGCGAGCGGGGCCGAGATCGCCAGCCCGGCGATCAGGAAGAGAAAAGCGAATTTCATCCACGAGGCATAGGCGAGCGCCCGCGGAAAGAGAAGTTCCTTTTGCCGGCCTCGACTTCCGAAACGCCCACGGCTATTTTGCGGAGTGAAAAGGCATGTGAGTCGGCTCTTCCTCGTGATCTTCCTGGCCTCCCTCCCTGCGATGGGTTACGCGCAGAGTCCGCCGCCAGCCAATGCGGCTTACGGTCGCCTACCCCGCGAACTACAAGGAGATCATTACCAATTGGCTCAACGCCAGCCTGGGCGATCCGCGGAGTGCGGAAATCAAATTCAAGGGCGAGCCGCGACCGGGTGAACTGAGCGTCGGCAAAGGCCAGAAAGTGTCCGGGTTCCTGGTCGATTTCACGGTCAACGCGCGCAACATTTTCGGCGCCCCGACCGGCGCGCAAAAGCACACCGCCCTCCTGCGCGACGGGCAGGTCGTGACCGCGACCGGTTTCGTCTTCCACTAGGGAAGGCGAGGCGTAGATTTTAACTCGCGCAGCTCAAATCCGGCGGCCTTTTCCGGCGTGACGATCCGGAGGAGGAGCGGAGTTCCTTTCGTTAGGCCGGAAGGGACAAAGGAAGTGGCCTGGGAAGAGTCCGAACGGATCGTCAGGCTCAACGCGGCCGGCCCGAACGTCCCCCTAACGAGTGCTTCCCGGAACAAAGGCTGGTCCTCGCGCCGGCCTTCGCCGAGCAGGCGCACGCTCGAAAGCCCCGCGCCCGCCGACGGCAGGCTGACCAACTCCAGTTCCGTCCCGGCCGGGAACAATGCGAGTCCGAATCCGCTCTGGCTGAAGGTAAGCTCACCGCGCAGCTCGATCGGAATGGAATCGGCGTCGAACCGGATTGGATCAAGCACTGCCGCCGAATCGGTAAACCGGGCGTGAGCGCGAAGCGCGTTCACCTTCGGCCAGGGCGGCGGGGGGTGAAAAGCCGCATCCACGATGTCCCCTTCTCCGCTGACCGCGAGAGCGGGATATCGGCCCTTCCAGGAAATATTTCCGGTCAGCAGTCCGCGCCATTCGCCCGGTCGCCATTCGTCAGGCAAAGTCTCCAGGAACAATGCCGGGCAACTCACGCCGGCAAAAACGGACGCGCCCGGATCCAACCAGTTCCCCGCTTGCAGCTGCTTTTTTTCCAACCGCAAAGGCAGGGAAGCCCATCCGTTGACGGGACCGGAGACGCCGAATTTCGCGTTGGCCTGGGCATCCACCCGGCCGCCTTCCAGTCGCCCGTGAAAATCGATCACGTTCGGGGTTGCCTCGGCCCCAACGTTTTCCAGGCGCCAGTCGGTGGTTACCTGGAGAGTTCGGAGGAGACCGAAAGCCGCGAGCTTGCCATTGAGAATACCGCTGCCTAACGACTCTTCGCCCAGGGCCGCCCCCAGTTTCGCGAGATCGAGATGATCGAGCGCGAGATCGACATCAAACCTCTGCTCTTCGTCGAGGGCCGCGAGCCAGCTCCGCGTCGTGCGCCAACGCTCGAAACTGAAAGGCAGAAAGAGCGTCCCACTCCCGCGCCGGGTGCCATCGAGCGCCAATTCGAAAGCCTGGAGCTCGATGAAATTGCCTCCGAGCATCAGGAAACCGCCTAACGACAAGTGCTCGTTTGCCAGGCTGAAGGTGCGGAAGAAAATATCGCGCGGCGAATAGCTGCCCTCGAGGGTGAGATCGAGCGGCGACCGGAACGGCGCGACCGGCAGTTGCAACCCATGCGCAAATAGCTGCACCGTGCCGGAATGCGCCGCCAGAGTCCCGTCGCCACGCCAGTCGAAGGTCGCCCCGCCGGCGATTTTCCCGGAACGCCAGGCCGCCGGGAGAAGCGGCGCGTAGACTCCGAGGTCGCCGATCGCGCCGGTCAGGCGGCCGGAAAAACGATGCCCGGCCGCGAGATCGAAGGTCCCTTCCCCCCGCAAAAAATCCTCCCCATGACGCGCCTCCAGTTTTTCCAAAGTGACCTCGCGGCCGTGCAACTGCATCGACGCCCCTAACGAATCCATCGCCACGCCGCGAAACGTCACCCCTTCCCCGTTCCAGGCCAGCCGGCCCGAGGTTTCCGGATCGACCAGATCGACCTCGCCTTTCGCGGTCAGTGCGCCGGAAAAATCCCCGGTTGTGGCGCCGAACAATTGCGCGAACCCGTTTACATCCGGGATGGTGGCGTTGATCTGGCCGCGGAACGGCAGTTGCGCCCAGCTTTGCAGCCCCCTCGGCCAGAGCAGCTCGCCATTCACGGTCAACTCGTTCTCCTTCTGCCGGACGTAGAGTTGGTCGACCTCGAGCCGGCGATCGTAGTAAGTGGCGCCGAACATCACGCTCTCGGCCCGCCGCGCGCGCCAGGCGAAATCGGTCGCCTCGATCCAAATGGAGGCGGTGGCATCGAGAAACTCGCCGGGATTTCCGCGGAAAGTGAACTTGGACGCGCGGACCGACCCCGTGACCGGTTCGAGAAACCCCATCGCGCTGGAGATCTGGGCGAGCGAAACGTTGGCCGCCGAGCCCGCGAGATCGATGGAAAATTTATCACCGCCCCGGCCCTGGAAGCTGGCGCGCATCGTCCCGCCGTAGGTATCGAGCTGGAGATCGATCCCGACCCGCCGTTTCGCCAGGCGCGAGAGGTCGAGGGTGAGCGCCTCGAGGTCGAGACCGCTGCGCGAGCGGAATGCCGGCGATCGTTAGGCGAGATTCCTCCCACGAAGTCGCGCCGCGCAGGTTGCGATAGGTCTGCCGCAGGAGCGGGGCGGTAACAAAGATCTCGCGCGCAAAAAATCGGCCGGACTCAATCGCGCTCGCCGTGAGCAGAATCCCGCGCAAGCGGACCGACGTGGTCGAGGAGGCGACGTCGAGATTCAGCTCGTTGATCTGGAATTTCTCCGGCAGGAGGCGAGCCCAGGGCCGCCAATCGAGCGTGGCCGCGGCCGCGGGCTTCGCGGGAATACGGATGCTGCCAGTGAGGGAATCCATCCGCACCGAGCGCAGCAGGCTCGCGTCTTTGCGAAAGATCCAGCCGCGCAGATTCAAATCGATCACCACGGTCGCGGCCCGGAGCGCGACCTCGTGTCCCGCATTTCTTGCCCGGGCCAAGCGAGAGATTGCGAATCGTGACCGGACGCAGGAAAGGCGCATCGACCCGCTCGATCTTGGCCGACAAGCCCTCGCGCTGGGCCGCCCACTCGATCCACCAACGCACGCCATGCGCGATGACAAAGGGCGCGAGAAGCGCGTCGAGCGCCCCGGCCACAAGGAGGACGAGCAGTAAGACGAGGAGACGTTTGCGAAAGGACATCGGAGAGGGCCCGCCGCCTAACGATACCTAACCGTGCGGGGTGGGCGCGGGAAAGATTGCACGCACCGGCTGTTCTGGGCGAAATTTTTCCAGAAGCTGGCGGGTGAAGGTCTGCTCGGCCTCGGCCGGCAAGGCGGCGGCTTTGTCCCGTGCCTGCGCCGGCAGGGCGGCGAGCTGCGACTGGACGTCGTCCGGCGAGATTCGGTTCCACAATCCGTTTTCCAGCGTCTGCACTTCGACCTGCTCCTGTTCGACGGAAAGAATCTGGGCGTGCGGCAGGTCGATCACGATCTCGTTAGGCTGGATATTGACGGTAAATTTTTTGCGCAAATCGAAGCCGGCCTTGACCAGGTAGGTGCCGTGGAGCTTGATCCGCTTCGTGCTCCCGGCCCAGGTGTGCAGCATCTCGTGCTCGACCTGGACGCGGCGGGCCAGGACCGCCAGTTCGGCCACGGTCGTGGTCTGTTCGAGGTAGACCCGGTCGTTGACCGTCACCTTCGGCTGGAGATGGGCCAGCTCGACGAACGAATCGCGCGCCTTGCGACCGAGCTCTTCCAGTCGCGTCACGCTGCGGTCGAGGGAGCGCCCCGGCCAGGTCTCGAGCCGGTAAAAGACGAAAGCGGCGAGGCAGAGCAAGAATGAGCAGGATGAGAATCGCGGCCAGGCTGCATCCGGGCGAGCGCGGTTTTTTCTCGGGCGCGGGGCCGTTCCGTTGTAACTCCATCAGCCCAAAAAAGTACCGCCCCCCACACCCGAAGGGTATGAAGGGCGGCTGTTCCCCCCAGAACAATCTTTCAAATCCGAGTTGGGAATAAGCGACCTAACCTGCCGGGTGCAAGAAAATTTTTCGCCTCCGGTTGAAAAAAAGTTCAGAACGCACCTACCGTCTCCCCGTGAGACTCGGCATCCGCTACGAAACCGCCTACCACTACGCGACGCCGGTCCATTTCTCGAAACACGAAATCCGGCTCTTTCCACGGGGCGACGTCTTCACCCAGGTCCACCGGATGCGTTTCGAAACGAACGCGAATGCCAACGTGCGTTTCGGGCGCGACATCTTCGATAATTGCGTCGCGGCCTGCTCCTTTCCGGAGCCGGCTAACGAACTCCGTTTCCTCCTCGAGCTCGACCTCGACCTGGAGAAAAAGAATCCGTTCGATTTCCTGCTGCGGGATGACGCCGTGCAATTGCCGTTTTCATATCCGGCCGGATTTGCACCGCGTGCTCGCGCCCTTTCTGGAAACGGAAGCGGGACCGGCGCTCGAGATTCCGCGCTGGAAATTCCCCGAGCGCAGCGCGCCCCGGCCGACGGTGAGCGTGCTGGTGGAATTGAACGAGGCTCTGCATGAATGCGTCGGCTACGAACGGCGCGAAGAGGGACCGGCCCACTCGCCCGCGGAGACACTGCGCCGGGGCCGCGGCGCCTGCCGCGACGTGGCCCTCCTGCTCGCCGCCACCCTGCGCCAACACGGACTGGCGGCTCGCCTAACGAGCGGATATTTGCGCGAAGCGGACTCGGAAACGAAGCGCGCCGAGGGCTCCCTTCATGCCTGGACCGAAGTTTATCTTCCGGGCGCGGGCTGGCTCGGGATGGACGGGACGAATGGAATTTTCGCGAATCACAATTTCATCACCGCCGCGGTGGGGATCAACCCGGCCGACGTGACTCCGATCGACGGCAGTTTTTTTCCGCCTCAGACGACCACCCCGCAGATGACGAGCCGGCTGGAGCTCGTGAGTCTGTAAAGGCCGCGTGATGTTGCGCGACCTGCAACTGCGAAATTTTCGTTGCTTTGAATCGATCGGGGTCGAATTCGAGCCCGGCTTCAATTTCATCGTGGGCCCAAATGGCCGCGGGCAAAACCACGCTCCTGGAAGCGGCCTGCGTGCTCCTGCGCCTGCAATCGCAGCGCGCCCCGAACCTGACGCCAACCGTGCGCGCCGGGCAGCGCTCGTTTGTCCTCTCCGGCCACGCCGAGGGGCATTTGCTTCAATTCTATTACAGCGCCCTGCGCCGCAAGCTGGCCTTCGACGGTGTCGAGCAACGCGAACCGTCGGAATATTTGCGTCTCGTTAGGGTGGTTTCGTTTGCGAATCACGACCTCGAACTGGTCCGCGGGGCCGGCGGAAATGCGGCGGCGCTATCTGGATTTTATCGGGCTGCAGGTGGACGCGCGTTATCGGCCGGCCCTGCGGGCCTACGAGCGGGCGCTCCGTTCGCGCAACGCGCTCCTCAAATCCGCCGCACCGCGACCGCGCGAACTGGAGGCCTACACCGAGCCGCTCATCCGCGCGGGAAGTCTGTTGCGCGAAATGCGGGCCGCGCTCGTCCGGCAACTGGCGCCGAGCGCGGAAGCGAGCCAGCGCGCGATCAGCGGCCAGGGAGAGACGCTCCTCCTGGAGTACGCCCCGGGGAACGAGGAAGATTTCGCCGCCCATCTCGCGCGCACGCGGGCGGACGAGGAGCGGCTCCGCCTAACGACGGTCGGACCGCATCGCGATGATTTGCAGCTCCAGGTGCAGGGCATGCCGGCGGCGCAGTTTGCCTCCGAGGGGCAGCAGCGCACGATCGCCCTCGCCCTCAAGCTGGCCCAGGCGCGGCTCTTTGCGGAGGAGACCGGGGCCGGGCCGCTCCTCCTGATCGACGACATCTTTGGCGAACTCGACGCGACCCGGCGCAATGCCCTCCTGGCGCATCTGCCTAACGACTCGCAAAAGCTCGTGACCGCGACCTCGCTCGATTGGCGGACGGGCGAGTGGGAAGGGTCGCTCCTGGAATTGTAGACGCTTCGCTCTGCGAAGCGCGGGGAGCACGCCCTGCCTCCGCCGAGCGAGCGTCTACAACTTGCGCAGCCGCCCGGCGGGCCTTTTATTTTCCCATGCGGCACCAACCGGGCACCCCACAGAATTTCACCGGCCAACTGCTCGTTGCCCATCCCAACATGCTCGACCCGAATTTTCGGCGCAGCGTGCTTCTCATCTCGGCCCACGATGCGGAAGAGGGCGCGATGGGAGTGATCATCAATCGCCCGCTCGACAAGCAGGTCTCGGAGCTCCTGACTGATCCGGCGCCGGGCGCGCTGGCCGATGTTCCGGTTTTTCTCGGCGGGCCGGTGGGGACGAATCAATTGATGTTCGCCGCCTTTGACTGGGCGGGGCGCGACTCGCTCAGCCTGAATCAACACGTCGCGATCGATGAGGCTAATGAACTGGCGGAACACGATCGAAACGCGATCCGGGCGTTTGTCGGTTACGCGGGTTGGACCGCGGGCCAGCTCGAAAACGAGCTCCGCCAGAACGCCTGGGTCCTGCAAAAGCCAAACCGGGCCGCGCTCAAGCCGGAACGCCTGCCCCGGCTTTGGTTCGAGATCATGCGCAATCTCGGCCCCTGGTTCAAAATGCTTTCGGCCGCGCCGGACGATCCTTCTTTGAACTAGCTTCGCGCGCGGTTCGGTGCGAAAAGCTGTGGGAATATGATCATCGGCATTCCCAAAGAAGTTAAGCAGCAGGAAAATCGCGTCAGCCTGCTCCCGTCCGCGGCTTATCAGCTCACGAAACGCGGCCACACCGTTCTCGTCGAAAAAAACGCGGGCGTCGGGACCGGTTACCCGGACTCTGATTACGCCACCGCGGGCGCGAAGATCATCGACACGGCGCGCGATCTTTTTGCGCAGGCGGACATGATCGTGAAGGTGAAAGAGCCGCTCCCGTCGGAGTTCGAGCTCCTGCGCAAGGGACAGATCCTTTTCACCTACCTGCACCTCGCGGCGAGCAAGTCGCTGACCGAAGCGCTCATGAAATCGGGCGTAACCGGTATCGCCTACGAGACGATCCAGGTCGGCAACCGCCTCCCCTTGCTCGAGCCGATGAGCGAGATCGCGGGACGCATGTCGGTCGTGATGGGCGCTTATTTCCTCGCCAAACACAACGGCGGCAACGGCGTCCTGCTCGGCGGCGTGCCGGGCGTGCTGCCGGGCAAAGTGGTGGTGCTCGGCGGCGGAACCTCCGGCGTCAATGCCGCCCGCATGGCGACCGGCCTCGGCGCCGACGTCACGATTCTCGAGGTCGATCTCGAACGGATGCGCTTCCTCGATATCACGATGCACTCGGCGCACACGCTCTATTCGAGCGAGGCGCATTTGGCGGAGTTGATGCCCACGGTCGATCTGCTCATCGGCGCGGTTCTGGTTCCGGGAGCGAAAGCGCCCAAGCTCATCACGCGCGAAATGTTGCGCGAGATGCGGCCCGGAAGCGTGGTCGTGGACATCGCGATCGACCAGGGCGGTTGCGTCGAAACATCACGTCCCACGACTCACCTCGACCCGGTCTATGTCGAGGAAGACGTCATTCATTACTGCGTCGCCAACATGCCGGCGGCCTACGCCCGCACCGCGACCCAGGCGCTAACGAACATTACTTATCGCTATGTCGAACTGCTGGCCGATCTCGGTTTGAAGGAAGCTTGCGAACGCCAGCCGGCATTGATCGGTGGTATCAATACGATGGACGGCCGGCTCACCCACCGCGCCGTGGCGGAAGCCCACGGGATGGAATTCGAACCGCCGTTTCAAGCCCACGCGGGCGCCGCATTTCCCTCCTAGCCCGTGATTTTTCACACTTCAGCCTAAAAAATAAAATGCCGCAGGTCCGAAAACTTCGCTTGCCCCGAATCAATAGTTAACCCAACGTGGGCACTCATCCATAACCTATGAAGAAATATATCTGCATCCTGGCTAGCGCTGCGCTCCTCGTGGCGTGCGAACAAAAAACCGAAACTGTTGCACCGGCGGCCTCACCCGCGGAGTCGACCGAGAATAACACGACTGTCGTGAATCCTCCGGCGGCGACACATGATACGACGACCAACAACAACACCACGGTCACGACGCCTCCGGCGGAATCCACTCCGATGGCAACGATGACTCCGGCAACGAGCGAAGGCACCACGGAGTCGACCACGACGACCGAGGCGGCCCCGACTCCTTAATCCAAGCTTAACTTCTTAACGCAATATCTTTCCCCGGGTTACCCGGGGAAAGATTTTTGCTGTACCGAAACGGCGCTCACCCGGCCAGCCGTAGCCTATTCTCGTCAGGCCTGACCCACTAATCGGCACGAGTCCAGACTGCCGGCCCGCGGACAAATCGCTCGACCCGTTCTTCCGTGAAGACGGCTTTTTCCGGCGACCACGACGTAGTGCTCGATCGTGATTTTCGGGCGTTCGATCCGGATGAGGTTAAAGGAATTGGCCTCTCCCCGGCCACGCGTGGAGATGGTCGTGCCGGCCTGCACCACGAGCGCGGAGTGACCCTCGATTTGATAACGCTGGGCCGTTAGCCCGGTGTGATGCAGATGGAGATGTCCCGCCAGCAGCAGATCGACTCCGGCCTGGGCCAGGCCCTCCATCGCCATCTGCCGCACGTCCCACCAGGTGGCTGCGCGAGCCAGCCGGAACATCGAAGGGATGATGGGTCACGACGACCTTTACCGCGTTGGGTGGCGCGCCGGAAAGAATCTTGCTGGCTTCGTCCACCTGCCGCTGGTTGATCCGGCCATATTTTCTCGTTAGGGAGCGCGCCGTATTAATCCCGAGGACCGCGATCTCCTCGTCCTGGAAGAAGGGCATGAGTTCCGGCGAAATGTAGTGCCGATAACGCCCGAGCGGACTAACGAACCGGCGGATCACGTCCCAGAGCGGAATGTCGTGATTTCCCGGCACGACCAATTGCGGCTCGGGCATTCGACCGAGGAAAGTCCGCGCGGCGCGGTACTCCGTCCGCCGCGCGCGTTGCGTGAAATCGCCCGACACCACCACCAGGTCTGGCGCGAGCGCGTGCGCGGCCGCGATCAGCGGCTCGACTAACGAATCGTCCACCCGCCCGAAGTGCAGATCAGAAAGATGGAGCAACGTCCTCACTCGCCCGGCTTCTCCCGTGGCGCGAGGACGCGAAGCTGGCGGGGCGCCACTCGGAAACGCATCGGACTTTCCAGAGTCTCCAGTTCGCCGTCGACCGCGGCCCGCAGCCGGCGGCGTCGCAGGGTTTCGATCGTAACGTCGGTAGTGCAGATGACGTCGTAATCGATCCCCGGCCGCAGACAGCGGAAGAGCGCCCGCAAGCCCAGCCGAAAGATCGTCGCGCGCCCGGCCATCCGGGCCACATAAAGCGCGAATTTTCCTTCCGCCAGGCATTCCATTCCGGCGAGGGCGAAGGCTTCCATCTGGAAGGCATTGGAGCAGATCATGACGAGCGGCGTCTCCCGCACCACGTCGCCTTCGTCGGTCTCCAGCCGCACCCGCAAACGCGGCGGCGGTTGGAAAGCGGTCATCAGGACCGAGAGATAGGCGTTCAATTGATTCCTCCCCAACCGCCGATAGAGCTTTCGACGCCGGAGCAGGACCGCCGGATGAATTCCGATGCTGCTGTTGTTCAAAACGAGGCGGCCATCGAGATCGAGCACCGGGGCCCGGACCGGTTTTCCGTCCAGGATGACCCGTGCGGCTTCCTCCAACTCGAGCGGGATGCCGAGATTTTTTGCGAAATAATTAAAGGTCCCGAGCGGCAGGACACCCAAAGTCTTGCCGTGCTCCATCGCGGCCTCGGCCACGCCGCAAATGGTGCCATCGCCGCCCCCGGCCACCAGGACCTCGCAATCGCTCTTCGCCTTTTCCTGCGCCAACCGGCCGATTTCGTCTCCCTTGGCGACCGAAATGGCGAAGGATCGGCCGGACTCGCGGAAAACTTTCTCCAAAATCTCGTGCGACTCCTGCGCCTCGTGCGAGCCGGAGCCGGCATTAAGGATGACCTCGATCGAATTCGCCATGGTGCAAAGGAATCGGCTTTGCTCCCTCTGCCAACCGTCTCTGCGCCTCTAGATATTTGCGACCCGCAGGTCTTGATCCTCTTCGGCGCGGTATTGATAAGGGGGCCCGGTCACGATCGGTGTCTGCTTGAAGTTATGTTTCGGCGGCGGCGATTCGGTCTGCCACTCCAGCCCGGTCGCCCGCCAGGGATTCGGCCCGGCCGCGCGGCCATACTTGAGCGACCAGAGGAAATAGAGCAGCGGCAGCAGGTATCCGATTCCCAGAATGGAAGCGCCCGCCGTCGACAAGACATGAAAGACCTGAAACTCGGGCGGGTAAGCGTGATAACGCCGCGGCATGCCGAGATAACCGAGGAGAAACTGCGGGAAGAAAGTCAGGTTGAACCCGATGAAAGTGATGATCGCGGCCATCTTCCCCAGGAACTCCGGGTAAAGCCGCCCGGTAATTTTCGGCCACCAGTAATGCAAGCCGCCCATGAAGGCCATGACCATCCCGCCCACCATGATGTAATGGAAATGCGCGACGACAAAGTAAGTGTCGGTGACGTGGACATCGACCGCGAGCGAAGCGAGAAAAAGCCCGGTTAATCCGCCGATGGTGAAAAGGCCGATGAATCCGAGCGCGTAAAGCATCGGCGTTTGGAAACTGATCGAGCCCTTATGCAAAGTCGCCGTCCAGTTAAAGACCTTGATCCCGGAAGGAATCGCGACAATGAAGCTGAGGATGGAAAAGACCATCCCGGCATAGATCGACTGGGAACTGACAAACATGTGATGTCCCCAGACGATGAAACCAAGGATGGCGATCGCCATGCTGGCAGAGGCAATCCAGACGTAGCCAAAGACCTGCTTTCGCGAGAAACAGGTGATCAGTTCACTCACCACTCCCATCCCCGGCAGAATCATGATGTAGACCGCCGGGTGAGAGTAGAACCAGAAGAGGTGCTGGAAGAGGATCGGGTCGCCGCCGAGTTTCGGATCGAAAATCCCCACGCCCCAGAATCGTTCGACACACATGAGAGCCAGCGTGATCGCCAAAACCGGGGTCGCGAGAACCATGATGAGGCTGGTCGCATAGTGCGACCAGATGAAGAGAGGCAGTCGAAACCAGGTCAGGCCCGGCGCGCGCATCTTATGGATGGTGACGATGAAATTGAGCCCCGTCAGGATGGAAGCGAAACCCGCGATGAAAACGCCGGCGGCCATCGAGATGACATGGGAGTTTGCGTAAGTGGTGCTGTAAGGCGTGTAGAAGGTCCAGCCGGTATCAACTCCGCCGTGGATAAGTGACCAAAGGGCCAAGGAACCGCCGAGAATGAAAATATACCAACTCAGCAGATTCAGCCTGGGGAAAGCGACATCGCGCGCACCCAGCATCATCGGGATGGTAAAATTACCAAGAACAGTCGGAATGGACGGGATGAGGAAGAACCAGACCATCAAGACCCCGTGGATGGTGAAGAGCTTGTTGTAACTATCCGAGGTGACCAGGTCTCCCTGCGGAGTGAGCAACTCAATCCGCATCATGGCGGCGGCTACGCTCGCGATGGTAAAGAAGATAAGAATCGTCCAGAGATAGAGGAGCGCGATTCTCTTATGGTCCGTCGTGAGCAGCCAGGAGCGAACGCTATGCGCTCGGGTGAGGTAATTGAGCTCGGCCATTTCGCCCGAAGTCTTGATCACGGTGGCGGTCGCGTTTTCTGGTTTCATCGCTGGTCCGCCGCTGGTTGATCGCCGATCGATTTCAGGTAGGCGTTGATCTGCATGATTTCCGCCTCGCTGATGTGTCCGGTAAAGCTCGGCATCAGGTTGTCGTAGCCGGCGGAGATTTGTTTTCCCGGGAGCAGGATCGAGTCGCGAATGTATTGATCATCCGCGGTCACGATTTCGCCGGAAGCGAGCGGCACCTGCTTGCCATAGATCCCCTGGAGCGGCGGCGCGTGAACGACCGAATTCCCTTCATGGCAACCAGTGCAGCCTTTCTCGCGGAAAAGCCGGCGTCCCTCCAGCGCGACCGATGGCCCGACCTCGCCCGTCGTGAGCCAGTGTTCGTACTCCGCCGGCTCCATCACCACCACGCGCCCGATCATGTGGGAGTGATCCGTCCCGCAAAATTCGGCACAAAAGAGATGATACTCTCCCGCCCGCGTCGGGGTGAACCATTCCTGGGTGTATCTTCCCGGCACCACATCCTGTTTCACACGAAAAGCCGGAACGAAAAAACTGTGAATCACATCCTGCGAGGTCATGGTCAGGGTGACGGCGCGTCCCAGCGGCACGTGTAACTCGTTGATCTCCTTCTTCCCTTCCGCGTGCTGCAATTTCCACATCCATTGCTTGCCCACGACCTGCACCTGCAAGGCGTCACGCGGCGGCCGTTCGATGTGATAGTAAACAATCGCGCCCCAGGCGAAAAACCCGAGCGAAACGACCAGCGGAAAGAGCGTCCAGCCGCTCTCGAGCAGGTTATTGCCCGAGACCGGATTGGAACGATCGGCACTCGACCCGCGACGATAGCGGATGAGGAAATAAATGATCGGGAGAAAAACCGCGGCGCAGAAAAACGCCATCATGACCGTGAGGCCGAAGTAGAGCCAGTCGACCTGGCTGGCGGCGGTCGAGGCTTGCGGTGGAAAAAGATGAAACCAATCCATCTTATTCCGCGAGAGTTAGCCGGGTTGCACCGGCAAAGTGAGGCGATCCACCAGGCGAGCGCGAGGACGGTCAGCACACCTAACCCGCGCAAGATGTTAAGGACCAGCGCGCCGTACTTACCCGTGATCGGGTTGTAGTGACTGCAAAGCAGGACCAGTTCTTTAATGATCGAGCCGCGCTCGCCGTTAGAGGCTGCGATGATCGCGCTCCGCAATTCCTTCGGATCGAAATTCACTCCGAAAAAGTAGCGCGAGATTTTGCCCTCGGGCGTAAGCACAATGAACCCGCTCGGGTGCGCATATTCGCGCGCTACCGGGTCATACTTGAATCGAAACCCGGCTTCATTCGCGAGTTGCCCGATCGACCCGCTGCTGCCGGTGAGGAAATGCCATCCGTTACCTGCGCCGGGGCGGCCGTAGCGCTTTAGATATTCGACCTTCTTGGCCGCGGCGACCGTCGGGTTTTCGTTCGGGTCGATGCTCACGTTGATGACGTTGAAGTCGCGTCCGACATCGAAACGCAACTCTTGGAGCGACTCGATCAAGCCGTCATTGATCAAGGTGCAGAGCATCGGGCAATGGTAGTATCCGAGGACAAGCAGAGTCGGCTTGCTGTTGAACAGATCGCCCAGCGCAACGGAGCGCTGGGTGGAGTCCTGGAAAGTCAGGTTGCGCGAAATCGGCTGCCCGATGTGCTGGTCGTAACCGACGCGTTTCAGGTCTTCCGGCGACAGCCCGTCGGCGGGCATCGACTGGGCCAGGACGAACAGTGTCGTTAGGCAAAGCAAAAGGACCGGGAATCTCATGGCGTGGCCTCCGGCATGGGCGAGGTGATCGGCTCGCTAGGCTGGAGATCGGTTTGCGGACGCGCCTGCATCAACTGCAAACGAGTCTGACCGCCGCCGACCTCGGGCAGACCGCGCTCGACGACCAGTTCCATCGCCCGCTGGATCGGAATTCGCGCCCGGCCCGCCGAACGATCGATCCAGCCGTAAGTCTCCAGCTGCGTCCGCGCGTCGGCCTGCACCTTTGCCTTCTCCTGCCCGGGGTTAACCAGGAGTCGTGGCGGCGGAAATGCCGCAGCCAGATCGACCTGCGGCGGGCGCGTTTGCCGTTCCTGCGCGTCCCGATCACGGTTGAGCCGGTGCAGGACTCCCCAGCAGACGAGAAAGCTGATGGCGAGGATCAGGAGCAGGAGCGCGGCGATCAGAACGAGGCCGATCACGTCCACGTCCTTACGTTCGTGAGTGGATTCCCCGCTGCGCTGATGACCTTGCGGGTTCATAGAGCTGGTCGCAACGGCGAAGCGCGGATCATTCATCGGCACGAGCGCCTTGCTCTCGAGGTTGCGGATGAAAAAGAAGAACCAGACCCCGCCCACGCCTAACAAGGCCGCAAAATCGAGCCAGCTGAGGTGAATCCCATGCGGGTAAAAAGCCGGCGTGATCATCCACCAGACATCGATCACATGCGCGCCGAACATGACCGCCGCGATCGCGGCCAGGGCGCGCCGCGTTTGTTTCATCTGGCGCGAGAGCAGGAGGAAAAACGGCCCGAAGAAATGAAAAAGGACGAGAAAGACCGCGACCCAGCGCCACCCGCCCGCGATCCGGTGCAGATACCAGGTGATCTCGTGCGGCAGATTGCCCGACCAGATAATCAGCAGCTGCGAAAACGCCATGTAGGCCCAGAGCATGGTGAAGGCGAGGAGGAGGCTGCCCAAGTGATGGAAATTCTCTTTCCCGATGATCTCGGAGAGCGAAGTGCGCGGGCCGAGCCAGGCAAGCAGCAGGATGACAAAAGCGAGCCCGCTCAACATCTGCCCGATGCAAACCAGGATCGGGAAAATGGTCGAGAACCAACCCGCTTCGAGGGACATGACCCAGTCCACGAAAGTCACCATGATCGTTAGGGGATAAAGCACCAGCCCGGGGCCGCTCCATTTCCGCAGCCGCTTCATCGGAGTCAGGTCATGGGTGGAATCCTGTTCGCGCGACAACCGATTGAGGAGCCGGGCCAGCCAGATCCAGATAGCGAAAACGATCACCGCCCGCACGATGAAGAAGAGCGGGCTCAGATACGGCTGCTGGTGCCGCAGGACATGATCCGCCGCCACCCGGGCCGGCATCGCCCACGGATAGAGCCAGTGGAGTCCGAAAAAGATCGGAACGAAAAGCAATCCCACGACCGGGAGCGTCCCGGCGGCGGCCTCAAACATCCGCCGGACCGGCCAGCCCCATTTCCCGCCGGTCAGGTAGTGGATCATGAGAAAAGCCATGCAGCCGAGCGCCACTCCAAGCCAGACCAGCTCGGCGAAAAGATAGGAGATGAAAAACTGTCGCGGCTCGAAGAACCAACCAAGCGCGCAGAGCAGCAGGCCGATAATCCCGATCCCGAGCGCCACCCGGCGGTGTGTCCCCGCGAGAGTTTTCAGGTCGCCGTTCACCGCGTTTCCTCCAACTGTTTCTGGTCCTGCGGCGGAAGATCGTTCAGGGGCGCGTTCCGGCTCAATTGCAGGGCGCGAATGTAACCCGCGATCGCCCAGCGGTCGTTAGGCTCGACCCGCGAAGCGTAGGGATACATCACGCCGTAGCCGTTAGTCATGACGTCGAAGAAATGCCCGATCGGCGCGTTCCGCAGCCGCTCGCTGTGAAAAGTCGGCGGGGCGGGAAAGCCGCGCTGCACGACCTCGCCATTCCCCTCCCCGGTCGCGCCGTGACAAACGGCGCAATAAATATCGTAGCGTTCGCGCCCCCGCTGCAGCAGCTGCGGCGTGACCGGCATCGGCAACTGCGCGAGCAGGACATCATTCGTTAGGCCAGTGTAGAAAGCCTCGTTCTGTTGCGCGCCGTGATATTCCACCGTGTGCGGCGGAATCGGCCGGGCACTCGTCCCATCGGCAAAGAAATCCGAGGCCGAATAGGTCTTCGCCTTCGGTTGGTTATACATGTCCTGCCGGCAGGCGCTCAGGGACAAGGCCAGGCCCGCGAGAATGCAGACGGCGGCTTTCATTTCGCCACCTCCTTCACCATCAGCGGCTCGAGGCTTTCCAGAAAAGCCCGCGTCGCCTCGGCATCGAAGAGCGTGTCGGCCGCCTCGATGCAGAGAAAGAAGCGGTCCTGCGAGGCGCGCTCGAACTCCGGCAGATTGAACATCGGATGATACGGCTTCGGCAGGCCATTTAGGCCTAACGAAAAGAAGAAAGCCGTCAGCGCCGCCCCAAGCACGGTGAGCTCGAAGGTGATGGGAATGAACGCCGGCCAGCTATGCATCGGCCGGCCGCCGACGTTGATCGGGTAACTCACCACGTTGGCGAACCACTGCATGAAATAGGCGCTGCAACCGCCGAGGATTCCGGCCGCGAGCACGAGCAGCGGGATCCGGGTTTTCTTGCCTAACGCCTCCGCCAGGCCCTCGATCGGGAACGGGCGTAAAGCCATCCATCTTGCGATAACCGCGCAGAAAAGCCTCCTCGGCGGCGTGCATCAGTTGCGCGTCGCTCTCGAATTCGGCCGCCAATCCGTAAAGTCCTTCCTCGCTCATGGGACGTTGGCCTTTTGCGGTTCCGCGACCAGTTCGCGCGACTCCGAGATCGAGATCATGGGGAAGAACCTAACGAACAAAAAGAGCAGGGTGAGGAAGAGCCCGACGCTCCCGAAGAGCGTCGCCCAATCCCAGATCGTCGGCGTAAACATGCCCCAGGCCGAGGGCATGAAGTCGCGATGCAGGCTCGTGATCACGATCACGAAACGCTCGATCCACATCCCGACGTTGATGAAAAACGCGACGATAAAAAGCGTCAGCGGATTGCGCCGGATGCGGGCCGACCAGAGCGCCTGCGGCACGAGCACATTGCAAAGCATGAGGACCCAGAAGACCCAGCCGTAGGGGCCGAAGGCGCGGTTCAGCATCATGTATTCCTCGAAAATGTCGCCGCTGTACCACGACATGAAGGCTTCCGCGACATAGCCGTAGGCGACCATCAGGCCGGTCACGAACATGACGTTCGCCATGTTGTTCAGGTAACGCTCGGTGATCAGGTTCTCGAGGTGATAAATCTTCCGCACCGGGATGATGATGTTGAGCACCATGGCGAAAGCCCGAATAGATCGCGCCAGCCACGAAATAGGGCGGGAAGATGGTCGAATGCCAGCCCGGCACGATCGCGACCGCAAAATCGAAACTGACCACGCTATGCACCGAAAGCACGAGCGGTGTGGCCAGCCCCGCGAGCAACAGGTAGGCGATCTGGTGCCGCTGCCAATGCGCGGCGGAATTGCGCCAGCCGAGCGCGAGCACGCCGTAGAATTTTTTCTGCCAGGTCTTTTTCGCCCGATCGCGAATCGTCGCCAGGTCCGGCACCATCCCGAGGTACCAAAACATAATGGAGACGATAAAATAAGTGCCGACCGCGAAGACATCCCAGACCAGCGGGCTGCGGAATTGCGGCCAGAGACCCATCGTATCGGGATAAGGGAGCAGATAATAAAAGAGCCACGGCCGGCCGAGATGGAGCAGCGGCATAAGCCCCGCGCAGGCGACGGCGAAGAGCGTCATCGCTTCGGCAAAGCGATTAATCGCGGTCCGCCAATGCTGGAACATCAGGAGCAAAATCGCGGAGATGAAAGTGCCGGCGTGTCCGATCCCGACCCACCAGACGAAGTTCACGATCGCGAAACCCCACGCGACCGGAATGTTCACTCCCCAGATGCCGACGCCGCGGATGAACAGCCAGGCGAGGGCGAAGAAAAACATCATGAGCAGCCCGAAAGCGACGAGGAACCCGAACCACCAGGGCGCGGGCTGGCGGTTGCGCAGGACGATCGAGCCGATCGTCTCGTTCACCGTCTCGTAGGTCTGCCTCGGGCGCGAGCAGGTTGGAGGGATAACCGAGCGGCGACATCCGCGTCTTCTCCTGTTCGTTAGGCGGAATCGTGCTCTTCATGACTTCAATTGCGGGCTGGGATTGCGCAGCTTGGCCGAATAGGTGGTCCGCGGACGCGTGTTCAATTCGGCCAGCATCCCGTAGTCGAGCGGGCGCTGTTTCAGCTGCGAGACGCGGCTTTTCGGGTCGTGGATGTCGCCAAATGTGATCGCTTCCGCCGGGACATGCCTGCGCGCAGGCCGGGGTGATATCGCCGTCGCGAATCTTGCGCTGCGCGAGTTGCGCGGTGATTCGCGCGGCGTTGATCCGCTGCAGGCAATAGGTGCACTTCTCCATCACCCCGCGAGAGCGCACGGTGACGTCGGGATTTTTGACCAGCTTCTCGCTCGGTGAGAGGGCGCCGTTGTATTCGAGGAAATTGAAGCGCCTGACCTTGTAGGGGCAGTTGTTCGAGCAATAGCGCGTCCCGACACAACGATTGTAAACCTGAACGTTGAGCCCCTCGTCGTCGTGCATCGTGGCTGCGACCGGGCAGACCAGTTCGCACGGGGCCAGCTCGCAATGCATGCAGGGGACCGGCTGATGATGAAACTCCGGTTCGTTAGGGGAGCCGGCGTGGTAAGTGTCGACCCGGATCCAATGCATCTCGCGCCCGGCGATGACCTGAGCCTTGCCCACCACCGGGATGTTGTTCTCCGCCTGGCAGGCAATGGTGCAGGCGTTGCAGCCGATGCAGGTGTTGAGATCGACCACCATGCCCCAGGCGTAGCCGGCGTTCTTGAATTCGTCCGGGTTGTAGAGCGTCTCCTCGCGCTTCGGCGCCTCCGCCATCTCGGCCGCGAAACGTGGCTCCTTCATAAACTGGGCGAGCGTTCCGGCGCGATACAGGTTCCGGCCTTCGATCGTGAAATGGTTCTGGGTGGTGGCGAACTTGAGGTGCTCGCCGGTTTTCCGAATCGTTAGGCCAACTCCCTGCCAAAGCGCGTCGGAAGAACGCAAAGCGTAGGCGTTATAGCCCTTGTTCGTCCCGACCCGGCCCGCGACCTGTCTTCCGTAGCCGAGATGAAGCGTGACGCTGTTCTCCGCCTGCCCGGGCAAGATCCAGATCGGGGCGCCCAGTTTCCGGCCCCGGAAAGTCAGCTCGATGTAATCGCCGTTGGCCAGCTTCTCGCGTTGCGCGAGCGCGGGACTAACGAGCGCCGCGTTGTCCCAGGTGATCTTGGAAAAGGGTTTCGGCAATTCCTGGAGCCAGCCGTTGTTGGCGTAGCGGCCATCGAGCACGCTCGGATCGGGACGAAAAATGATCTCGAGACCATTGGCCGCGACGGCCGCGGGTTTTGGAATCACCGGCGTGGCGGTCTCGGGGACGAGGTCGCCACCGATTCCGGGCGTCAGGCCGTCGCTCAAAATGGAGCGCCATTGAGCTTCGAACGTGGTTGTCGAATTTTCTTTCTCCCACGTTGCCCTAACGAGTTCGTAAGCGGTGCGAACCGGCCGCTGGAGAAAAGCATCGAGGAACTGATGCTGGGAAATTCCGTCGTAGAGCGGCTCAACCAAGGGCTGCACGATCGTGACCGTGCCGTCAAAAGCGCGCACATCGCTCCAGCTCTCAAGAAAATGTGTCGCCGGGATTTGCCACTGGCAAAGCCGCGAGGTTTCGTTCGCGAAAAGGCCGTGATGCAGGCGCAGCTTCACCTTGCGCAGCGCGCCCGCAAAATCGAGATCGACCGGCGCATCGTAAACCGGATTTCCGCCGAGGATGACGAGCAGCTCGACCGCGCCGCTGCGCATTTCCTCGACCAGGGTCGCGAAGCGAATGGAGCTGGTTGACCGGGCTGGCCTCGACCGGAGCGGCATGCCGGATGGTGGCGCCGACGTTGCCTAACGACGCATTGATTTGCGCGACGATCGCCTGCACTTCCGGCGGCTGGGTTTCGCCCGCAATGACGATGCCGTGGCCGGCATGGGCGCGGAGATCCTGCGCCGCCGCCCAGACCCAACTGGTCGCGTTGTGCGGGACGTCGCCGCCCGCGCCACCCGCCCCGACGAGCGCGGCCAGCGCCGCGGCCAGCTCGCGCGATCTGGTGCCCGGCGACCGGCACGCGATGGTCGGCATTGGAACCGGTGATGCTCGGGGTTGGCTCCGCCGCATAGAAGCGGCTCATGGTTGCGCCCTCGGGTTTTTCGACCCGGCGCCGGGCGGCAAAATCGCGCGCGTGCCGCAACGCTGCCGGATGCTGCGAAAGAAAATCCGAGTCGAGCGCGACGATCACTTTCGCTTTCGAGAAATCGTAAATCGTTTCCGCGCCGAAGACGCCGCCGGCGCGCGCTTCGCGCAATCCGTCGCGGGTGAGCGGCTCCCATTGATGCCACCTGGCGCCGGGAAACTTTTCAATGATCGCCTGGAATTGGGCGGCCAGCGTAGGCGAGGTCACATTCTGGGTAAGGAAGCGGAGGCCTGCTCCGCTCGTCTGCGCCGCGAGCGCCTGGTTGAGCGTTTCGAGAAAAACTCCCCAGGTCGAGACCGAATCGCCATTCGTTAGGGTCTTCGCCCGGTCGGGATCGTAGAGATCAAGCACGTCGGCCTGGGCCCAGATGGAGGTGGCGCCGAGACTCGCCGGGTGCTCGCGATTTCCCTCGATCTTGGTCGGGCGCCCTTCGTTGCTCGTGACCACGATCCCCTGCCCGTAACCGAGCAAAGGTGGTGGCGGTCGCAAAGTGCAGCGGTTTACCCGGAATCACCTCTTCGGGCCGGTCGACGTAGGGAACGATTTTTTCGATCGGTTGTTTGGTGCAGGCGCCAAGGCCGGCGAGCGCGACCGAAGCGCCCATCAGGCGAAGAAAATCGCGCCGATGCAGTTCGTTAGTCCACTCCGACGCGCCCCGTGGAAACTCGCGCTGCAGCCAGGATTCGAACTCGGGCGTCTCCGCCAGCTCGTCCAGGCTGCGCCACATTTTTGTCTCGTCCTTCATCGGTGACAGACGGAGCAATTCGTTAGGCGACCGGTCGTGTCGATCCCGTATTGCCTAACGAGCCGGGCGCCCTGCGTCTCCTGGTCGGGCGGCGGCTGCCAATGCAGGTTGTAAATTTCCGCGGCCGGGCGGACGAAATTTTGCGGGGCGCGATGGCACTCCAGGCACCACTTCATGTAGAGCGTCTGCGTCCGCCAGGTCAGCGGCATCTGGTCGAGCTGGCCGTGGCAGGTGGAGCAGCCGACGCCGTTCGCGACGTGGATGCTGTGATTGAAATAGACGAAATCGGGCAGGTCGTTGACCCGGTTCCACTGCAACGGCTTGTTCGTCGTTAGGCTTTGCCGAACCGGCTCCAGCGCCGGCGCCTCGGTCCAAAGTTGCGAGTGGCAGGTCATGCAAACCTGCGTGCTCGGGATGCCGGCAAAGGAAGATTTTTCGACCGAGCTGTGACAGTAGCGGCAATCGATCCCGGCATCGCCGACGTGATGCTTGTGGCTGAAAGGCACCGGCTGTTCCAAAGGCACGCCGACAGAGGTCGTGTAGGGCGACCAGAAGACCGCGTAGGTGGTCCAACCCGCCCCGCAGACGAGCGCGACGACAGCGACGAGGATGACCTTGGAATGGACATTGGCGCGGCGAGAAAAAATCTGGGACATCGCGCGATTCGTTTTCTCTACTCGGCCGGCACGGGCACGGTAACGAGGCTCCCTTCAGTACGCGCGGTTTGATGCATCGAGGATAAGCGACGCGGCCTGCGTCTATTACTTCTTCGCTTTCCGTCCATGCGGAGGATGTTGGGAAATTACGCCCCTTTGCGCTGCTCGATCGCGGCGTCAGGTTCCTCGGAGAGGGCCTGGGCGGTGTTGACCAGGCCGACGTGGGTGAAAGCCTGCGGAAAATTCCCGAGCTGACGCTTCTCCTTCGGATCGTATTCTTCCGCGAGCAGACCGACGTCGTTGCGCAGGTCGAGCAGGCGCTCGAACAAAAGCCGCGCCTCTTTTTTGCGACCGACCAGGTGCAGGCAATCGGCCAGCCAAAAAGAACAGGGCAGGAAAACGCCCTCGCCCCCGGGCAGGCCATCGATGGTGCACTCGTCGGGCAGATAGCGCCGAACGAAACCGTCGTGTAACAGGTCGCGCTCGACCGCCTCGATCGTGTCCGAGGACGCGCTCGTCGTCGGGCGGCAGGAAACCGACAAGCGGAAGCATGAGAATGCTCGCGTCCATCGCGGTCGAGCCGTAGGTCTGGGTGAAAGCCTTTTTCTTCGGGTGATAGCCCTTCGTGCAAACTTCGCGATGAATTTTGGCGCGCAGTTTTTTCCAGCGCGCGAGATGATCGTTGCCGGCGCAGTTGAAGTTCTCGACCAGCTTGACCGCGCGGTCGAACGCGACCCACGCCATCACCTTGGAGTGGGTGAATTGCTGCGACTCGCCGCGGATTTCCCAGATCCCTTCATCCGGTTCCGACCATTTCGATTCGAGGAAATTGAGGAGCGCGACCTGCATTCGCCAATCGGCCTCGCTCGCCTCGAGTCCGGCGCGCTGCGCGTGATACATGGCGTCGACCACCTCGCCGAAAACATCGATCTGGAATTGCTCGGCCGCGGCGTTGCCCTGTCGGACCGGTTGTGAACCTTCGTAGCCGCTCAGCCACGGCAGTTCGTGCTCGATCAGGCGGCGTTCGCCGCGCACGCCGTACATGATCTGCAACTGCGACGGGCTGCCCGCGATCGCGCGCAGGAGCCATTCGCGCCAGGCGCAGGCTTCCTCGTGGTAGCCGGCGCCGAGGAGCGAGAAGAGGGTGAAAGTGGCGTCGCGCAGCCAGCAGAAACGGTAGTCCCAATTGCGCACCCCGCCGATTTCCTCCGGGAGCGAAGTCGTTAGGGCAGCGACGATTCCGCCGGTCGGGGCGTAGGTCAGGCCTTTCAGGGTAATGAGGGAACGGACGACGGCATCGCGCCAGGGACCGCGATGGGTGCAGCGGCCCGACCATTCGTTCCAGAAATTCTCCGTGTCGCGGAGCGCATGCTCGGGATCGATTTCGCGCGGCGGCGTTTCGTAGGAGCGAAACCAGGTCAGGACGAAGGGCACCCGATCGCCTTTTGCGACGGTGAATTCAGCGACGGTCTTGAGGTCTTCGCCGTGGGTTTCAATCGGCGTGTGCAGGATGAGGGCATCCGGGCCGGCCACCGCTTCGAGACCGCCGTGCCGCCGGCGCACCCAGGGCACGATCGATCCGTAATCAAAGCGGATGATCAATTCCATGTGGATCTTCACCCGGCCGGAGAGGCCCTCGACGATGCGGACGAGATCGGGGTTGGTCCCGCGCGGCGGCATGAAATCGATGAAGCGAACCGCGCCTTCACTGGTGTGCAGATCCGTTTCAAGGATGAGCGAGTCGCCGCGGTAACGGCGTTCGCACTTCTTTATTTTGCCCTGCGGGGTCAGGGTCCAGGAGCCGTTTTCCTTTTCCCCTAACAATGCCGCGAAACAGGCGCCGGAGTCGAAGCGCGGGAGGCAGAGCCAGTCGACGCAGCCATGGCGGCTGATGAGCGCGCCGCTCTGGGTGTCGCCGACAAAGGCATAATCCTCGATCCGCGCCGGCGCCTTTTTCGGACGGCTTTTTCTTCATCCCTGCGCGAGGCGCGCGATCCTTGCCGCTCTTGCCGCGGAAACGAAAGCGCACGGTCGCGCCTTTGACCTCGACGTGCCGGTTTCGCATCGTCGTTAGGCCAAAGGATTTGTTTTCCTTGGCGTATTCTTCGTTCCCGATGCGGATGAAGGTGCGTTCGAGCAACTGCACGACGGTCGCGAGCACCTTTTCCCGCGGCAGCCCGCGCAGCTTGAGGTCCTTGTTGATCCGGCGGCGGATTTTCGGCAGCGCCTGGGCGAAGATGACCATCTTCTCGTATTTGTTTTCGTCGCGTTCTTCCCGCCAGCGCTCGTGATAGCGATATTGTTTGCGCCCGCGGTCGTCGCGCCCGGTCGCCTGCAGGTGGCCGTTTGGCGAGGGACAAATCCAGACGTCGGTGTAGGCCGGCGGAATGGCCAGGCGATTGATCCGCAGGATCCGCGTTTCGTCGCGGATTTCTTTTCCCTCGGTGTCGAAGTAGACGAATTTTTTGCCGCGCTTCTTCCGGGTGTAGCCCGGCTTGTCATCGCTGACGTAGCGGAGGCCTGCCTCCTCGGCGACCGCCTCCGGATCAGTGATGATTTCGAGGTCGGCTATCTTCTTCTTTTCCTGGCTGAGCGTGCGTGCAGTGGCCACGCAAGCAATACGGACGCTGGATGCGCGGAGGTCGTCTCCGCGAAAGAAGAGGCGCGACCGGGAGTGCTTTACGCGGGAGCGCCGCTCAAACCACCACCCAGCGGCGGAGCCACGTCGGGCGCGACCACCACTTGCTTGGGCGGTTTCTCGGGCGCGACTTTGCCGCCGGAGCTCGGCGGCGGGCCGGGCGGCGGATTGATCAGGCGACCGTGCTCGATGACTTCGCGAATCTGCGCGCCATCAAGGGTTTCGAACTCGAGCAACGCCTTGGCGATGACTTCGAGTTTGTCGCGGTGCTCGATCAGAATATTTTTCGCGCGCGCATAGGCGTCGTCGACCAGTTTGCGCACTTCGCTGTCGATCTGCTCGGCGGTCGCTTCGCTGTAATCGCGGGCCCGGGAAATGTCGCGGCCGAGGAAGACGTAGTCCTCGTGCTCGCCGTATTCGACCATGCCCATCTTTTCGCTCATGCCCCATTCGCAAACCATTTTGCGCGCGAGCCGGGTCGCCATCTGGATGTCGCCGCGGGCGCCGCTGGTGACATCGCCAAAAACAATTTCTTCCGCCACGCGTCCGCCCATGCTGACAACGAGATCGTCGAGCAACTCGTTGCGACGCTGGGTGTATTTATCCTCCAACGGCAGCCACATGGTCGAGCCTAACGACGGTCCGCGCGGGATGATCGTGACCTTGTGCAGCGGCTCGGTGAACTCCAGCATCTCGAGCAGGAGCGCGTGGCCGGCTTCGTGGTAGGCGGTGTTGGTCTTTTCCTTTTCGCTCAGCGCGAGGCTGCGGCGTTCCTTGCCCCAGCGCACTTTGTCGCGCGCTTCCTCGAGCTCGGAGAGGGTGATGCCCTTCAATCCACGACGCGCCGCGAGGAGCGCCGCTTCGTTGATGACGTTGGCCAGCTCGGCGCCGGAGTAACCGGGCGTGCCGCGGGCGACGACGCCCATGTCGACGCCTTCGGCCAGTTTCACTTTCTTGGAATGGACGCGCAGGATTTCTTCGCGGCCTTTCACGTCGGGCAGGTTGACCGTGATCTGGCGATCGAAACGACCCGGGCGCAGCAGCGCGGGGTCGAGCACGTCGGGCCGGTTCGTGGCCGCGATAATGATGACGCCTTCCTGGGTGTCGAAGCCATCCATCTCGACGAGGAGCGCATTGAGCGTCTGCTCGCGTTCGTCGTGACCGCCGCCGACGCCATGTCCGCGATGGCGGCCGACCGCGTCGATTTCGTCGATGAAAATAATGCAGGGCGCCGATTTCTTGCCCTGCTCAAACATGTCGCGCACCCGGCTCGCGCCGACGCCGACAAACATTTCCACGAAATCCGAACCGCTGATGGAGAAGAACGGCACGTCCGCTTCGCCCGCGATGGCGCGGGCGAGGAGCGTTTTGCCGGTGCCCGGAGGGCCGACGAGGAGCACGCCTTTCGGGATGCGGCCGCCGAGTTTTTGAAACTTCTTCGGGTCACGCAGGAACTCGACCAGCTCCTGGACTTCGTCCTTCGCTTCCTCGACGCCGGCGACGTCCTTGAAGGTGATCTTGTTCTTGTCCCGCGCCAGCATGCGCGCTTTCGACTTGCCGAAATTGAGCGCGCCTTTGCCCGCCATCCGGATCTGTTGCCGGAAGAGGAAATAAAGAATGAGAAGGAAAAGCGCGATCGGGACAAAGCCGATGACCGCCTGGGCGAGGACGTTCGACTCGGTCCGGATCGCGATCGGCATCCCGGCCTTGTCCAGTTTCTCCTGCAGATCAGTGGTGAAATTCAGATAAATCGTGGTCCGAAACGGAACCTGCTGGGCGGCGGCGGAGCCCACGCCCGGACGCGAATAAGCGCCGCGGATGGTCTGGGTCGGCCGGCCTTCCTCGACGACGAGACGGAGCGGGAACTTCGGGTCGTTGACGACTTGCTTGTGCTCGAGGAGTTCGAGGAAGCGATTGTAAGGGACATCTTCCTCGGTGCCGTAGCCGGTTCCCCCGCGGAAAAGGACCGCCAGCCCAATCAGGGCAAAGGCGATGGCGAAGAGGATGACGCCGCGCCAATTAAAGTTCGGGTCGCCACCACGTTTGTTGTCTTTTTGCGAATTGCGATCGGGCTGAGCCATAGAAAATGCTACGCTAGGAGAAGCGTAAGCGCGAAAATTATCATGAAGCCTCTGCCATTGCAAAAGCAGGACCTGCGCCGCCTCATTGCACCATTCGTGCCTCAGACTTACCTTGGCCGCTGATCAGCTATGTCCGAACCTGTGCCTAGTTTTGCGGATAAAATCGACCGGGCGGTGCAGCTCGTCACGCCTCTCGCCTACCGCTGGCGGCGCCGGGGCCGGCGCTGGATGCGGCGCGCGATGCGCAAACCGCGCAGTGTCGCGGAGGGCCCGAACCTGCTCCCGCTCCTCATCCAGGTGCTGGCCAGTTTCTCCAAAGCGGACGGCGTTCTGCTCGAGGAAGAGATCGACTCCAGCCTCGGCTTCCTGCGTTACGATTATCCGGAAGCGGTTTATTCGGAGCTGCGGATGCTTTTCCGGCAGGCGCTCTACGAGCAGCAGGATCTCTCCGCCATGGCGCAAAAGCTCGCGGCCTCGCTCAGCGCGGATCGCAAGATCATGCTCGGGGTGCAGCTCTACGATCTGATTTCCCAGGCCGGCCTGAAGCAGGACCAGGTCGTCGCGTTCTACTCTTTCATGTCGCAGCTCGGGATGGCGGCGCAGGCGATCGATATCGTTTATCAACTGAACGCCTCGGAGGATTCCGACCAGCAGGTCTACCAGCGCGGCGCTTCCCCGCTCGAGGCGATTTCCTTCGGGGCGAATGGCGCGGCCGACATCACGATCAAGAGCCTGACCGGAACCGATCGGCTGCTCGCCTTTCGTTATCACGATCTGATCCTGCTCAAGAATTACAGCTCGCAGGCCGTCTCCGTCCGCGGCCGGCCGCTGGCCCGCGGCGGCTTTTGCCGGATCTATCCCGGGCAGCGCATCCTGATCGGCGATTACGTGCTCTCCTTCCAGGATCTCGCGACCTATTTCAACGCCAAGAAGAACGTCTCGCTCCCGCAAATTTTCGTGCGGGTGAACAAGGACTCGGACGAAGTGGAACTGGAGCGTTCGCGAACGCGCGAAAGTTCGCTCGAGGTGACCTTCGGCCTCAAGGTGCAGGTGAAAGCCCTGCGCGATGTGCGCGCGAAACTCAACGGCGTCCGGCTCAAGGCCAACACGCTGGTCGAGGCTTCGCTCGATGACCGGATCGTTTTTCATAACGACACCGAGATGGATCTGTTCGACCTGCGGCGCCGGGCCCGCGCGCTCGGCGGACGTTTCCAGCTCAAGGCCTCGAAGTCGGAATACCTCGTCTCGAACAATCCGAGCCTGCTCGAGGAGGACGACATCCTGCTTTCGCCCGGCACCGCGGGCGATGTGCTTGCTGAAGATTTCCTGCGACTACGACAAGCGCGTCGGCGTGCTCGAAGTGCTGGAAGCCGATCGCCCGATCATGGTCGGCGAACTCGCTGTCCGCACGACCGCTCCTCTGACCGATGGCGACACCATCCGGATCGATGTCGGGCAATTCCTGCGCTGCGATTTTTCCGAGCGGATCATCGAGGAAGAGCGCAACATCATCCGCAGCCTCGAGGTGGTCGACGTCAACCACCGTTTCGGCAACAGCCGACATCGCGCTCGAGGGCATCAGCTATCGCCCTCAACCGCGGCGAAATGGTCTGCGTCATGGGCGCGAGCGGCTCGGGCAAAAGCACGCTCATGCGCGTCCTCGGCGGCCAGTTGCAGCCGACCCGCGGCGAGATCCTGCTCAACGGCCAGCCGCTTTATCGACAACCTCGAAGCGCTCAAGCGCTACGTCAGTTACATCCCGCAGGACGACGCCTTCGACGAGCACCTGACGATCGGCGAAAATCTCCAGTTCGCCGCCGCCATCCGCTCCCCGCACCTCTCGCGGCGCGATCGCACCCGGCGGCTGGAAGGCAAGCTGATCGAACTCGGCCTGAGCGAACGGCGCGACAGCATCGTCGGCAGCCCGGTCAAAAAAACGCTCAGCGGCGGCGAACGCAAACGGCTCAACATCGGCCTCGACATGATCGGCTCGGCCGACGTTTACCTCTTCGACGAGCCGACCTCGGGCCTCTCTTCGAAGGACTCCGAGCACGTGATCGAGATCATCCGCGGGATGGCGCACAACAAGATCATCGTCGTCACCATTCACCAGCCGAGCTCGAAAATTTTCCAGATGTTTCACAAGGCCATCCTGCTCGACAAAGGCGGGCGCCTCGTCTTCTTCGGCACGCCGACCGACATGCTGCGCTATTTCGCGGAGGCGGAACACCAGCACCAATTCGGCGCCGACCTCGGCGCCTGCGCGGCCTGCGGCACGACCCGGCCGGAATTCATCTTCGACGTGCTCGAGACGCCGCTGCGCGACCTGAGCGGCGACATCATCTACGAGGAGAACAATCGCGGCCAGCTCATGCCGGCGCGCCGTTACTCGCCGGAATTCTGGCGCGACAAATACGAGGCGTTTCGGCTCATCCAGGACGTCAAACAGGTGCCGCTGCGGCGCGAACCGGCACCGCCCTTGCCGCCGGAACCGCCGCGCCGGGTGCGCGAGCCGATTCGCTGGCACGATGAGTGGACGCAGTTGCGCACCCTCTTGCGGCGCGCCTTCACGAGCAAGCTGCGCAACCGCGCCAACCTCGTCATCACGATCGGCGTCGCGCCCCTGCTCGCGATCCTCATCGCCACCATCCTGCGTTATTCCGACAGCGGGAGTTACGATTTCGCCTCGGCTTATCACATCCCGACCTACCTCTTCCTCACCCTGATCGTGGCCATGTTCCTTGGCCTAACGAACAGCGCGGACGACATCATCCGCGACCGCGCCGTCCTCCAGCGCGAGCGCAACCTGAACGTCCGCCTGAGCTATTACGTCTTCGCCAAGACGAGTCTCGTTAGGCGTGTTCGCCCTCGTGCAGTGCATCCTCTTCGTCCTGATCGGCAACTACCTGCTCGAGATCCGCGGCATGTTCTGGCCCTACCTCGCGATCGTCTTCATGACCGCGATGAGCGGGGTGTCGTTAGGCCTGGTCATCTCCTCGCTCGTGGCCGACCCGAAAACGGCCGCCAACATCGTCCCGCTCGTCCTCATTCCGCAGATCATCATGGGCGGCGCGATGATCAAGTACGAGGACATGAACCGGAACCTCGGGCTGGTTTACACCTTCTCCCGCTGGTTTTCACGAACACCCGAACAGCGACGAGACCACAGAAAATGGACAGTCGCCTGCAGGTGCCGTTTATCTGCGAGTTTGTCGCCATGCGCTGGTCCTACGAGGAACTGGTCGTGGCCCAGGCAAAGTTGAATCCCCTCACCGAAACGCCAGGAGGAAGCGCAGAGGCAGATCGACGCCATCGTCGCGCGGCATGAATCAAATCCCGGCGATCCAAAACGGCTCGACGATCTCAAGGAAACGCTCGCCGTTCTCTCCGGCCTGGAGGCGCGGCACCGCGCGCGAACTCAAGCAATACCTGCGCGTGATCGATCGCGTCCTGAGCGGGAAAACGACCTTCCATCGCGCCGCGTTCAAGAAAGCGCACGGCCCGATCACGGCCGAGCAGCTCTTCGTGAACCAGAAAATTTCCGACCTGATCGCGAACGCCGAGATGGAACAAAACGACTATCGCCGGGGCGGAAAACCGAACGTCTTTTTCGGCGCGAAGAAACGCTATTTCGACGCCGCCAAGCCCGGCGGGCGGGACGGGAACAAGGATGCATTCCTGACCGTCAGCGTCTTCGCTTTCAACACCGCCGATCCTCGTCGGCTCGAGCCTGATCCTGCTCTGGCTCCTGCACTGGATCTTGCGCCGGCAGTTGGTCGTGCGAAGGAGATTAGATCATGAAATCCAAAGACCAAACCCGCCTCATCGTGGCCGCGAGCGAGACCGATGCGGACATGCTCTACGCGACGCGCTTCTTCGCGCCCGACCCTTTTATTTTCCTCGAACAGAACGGGAAGCGGACGCTCGTCCTGAGCGATCTCGAGATCGATCGCGGGCGCAGGCAGGCGGAAGCGGACGAGTTTTTGCCCTACAGCACTTTTGAAAAAGAAGTGCAGGGAAACAGCACCAAGGCTCCCGCCTACGAGAAGGTGCTGGCCCATTTCCTGACGAAAAGGAAAGTGCGCTCCGCCGTCGTGCCGGCGAATTTTCCGCTCGGTTATGCGCGCGAACTGGAGTCGAAAAAAATTCGGCTCCAGCCGAGCAATGGACTCTTCTGGCCGGCGCGCGAAGCGAAGTCGGAGCCGGAGTTGCGCCTCATGCGCAAGGCGCTCGAAATCACCGAAGCCGGGATGGCGCGCGGGATCGCAGTCCTGAAACGCTCGAAGCCGGGCAAGGGACAGAAACTGGAATGGTCGGGCCAGGTTCTGACCTCGGAATTGCTCCGGGCCGAGATCGACACCGCGGTATTGCGCGCCGGCGGTTTGCCCGCGAACACGATCGTGGCCGGCGGCGACCAGGCCTGCGATCCGCATGAGCGCGGACACGGGCCGTTGAAAGCGAACAGCCTGATCATCATCGATATTTTCCCGCGCGCGGCAGCCAGCGGCTACTACGGCGACCTAACGAGAACGGTCGTGCGCGGCCAGGCCAGCGATGAACAGCGCAAGCTTTGGGAAACGGTCAATGCCGGCCAGGCGCTGGCCTTGAAAAAAATGAAACCGGGCGTCGATGGGCTCAAGCTGCACAAGGAAATCCAGCAATTTTTCACCGACCAGGGTTACCCGACCGAAGCTGAAGGATGGACGGCAGACCGGTTTCTTCCACGGCACCGGTCACGGGCTCGGGCTGGAAATTCACGAGCACCCGCGTTTCCAGAAAACGGTTTTCAAAGCCGGCCAGGTGCTGACGGTCGAGCCGGGACTTTATTATCCCGGGCTCGGCGGTGTGCGCACCGAAGACGTCGTCGCGCTCACGAAGCGAGGCATCCGCATGCTCTCGCGTTTCGAGAACAAGCTGGAGATCTAATTCCGCGGCGTCGACGCGCCGTCGCGGCGCTGTAGAGGCGGCCGTGTCGGCCGCAAGAATTAAACCGCCGCGGCCCATGCACTCAGCGGCCGGCACGGCCGCCTCTACATGGGCGAGCGTGAGATTACACGGGTGAAATGAACATTGCGCGCCTTCGAGCGTCTAAACCAACGACTCACTTTACCCATCCACATGTACGGCACTAACGGTTACGGTAGCGGTATGCTCTTCTCCTCTAATTATTTGATCCTCGTTGGCATCCCATTGCTCATCGCGCTCTGGGCGCAATTTCGCGTCAGCGGCGCGTTCAAGAAATGGGGAGCGGTCCGGGCTTCGTCCAACATCACCGGCGCGGAAGCGGCCCGCGAAATTTTGCAGGCGGCCAACATCACCGACGTCGAGGTGGCGGAGATCAACGATTACCTCGGCGATCACTACGACCCGTCGAAAAAGCGGCTCTGCCTTTCGAGCAACGTTTACAACACGCCCTCGGTCGCCGCGCTCGGCATCGCCGCGCACGAAAGCGGTCACGCCATCCAGCACGCCAAGGCCTACGCGCCGTTAAAAGCCCGCATGGCCATCGTCCCGGTGACCTCGATCGCCTCGCGCATTCTGCCCTTCGCGATTTTTGGCGGGATCTTTTTCCACATCACCGGGCTGATCACGATCGGCATCTATTGCTATCTCGCCCTGCTCGTTTTCCAATTGATCACGCTCCCGGTGGAGTTCGACGCCTCGCGCCGGGCGAAAATCATCCTGCAGCAAATGGGCATCATCCAACCCGGCACCGAAGCCATCGGCGTGAACAAGGTCCTGAACGCCGCCGCCTGGACCTATGTGGCCGCCTTCATCGCGACGCTCGGCAACCTCCTCTGGCTCCTTTCGGTGCGCGACCGCCGCTAAACGATGACGCCCGCTGTCGCCTTACCCGCCCCCCGGCGCCTAACCGATTTGCTATCGTCGGGAACCCCGGCGCGTGCTAAACGTAGCCGGGAGCCGATGGATCAACCGCGAATCGACGAAGATCAGCCGCTCGTCGCGCGTGCCCAGTCGGGAGACGCCGCGGCCTTCGACGATCTTGTCGTGAAGTATTCCCCCCGCCTCTACGGCCTGGTCTACAACATGACCTCGAACCACGAGGACACGAACGACATGCTCCAGGATGTCTTCGCCAAGGCCTACCGCGCGATCAATGGTTTCCGGGGCAAATCGTCGTTTTACACCTGGATCCACACCATCGCGGTCAACATGACGCTCAACTTCCTGAAGAAGCGCGGCCGCCGCTATCACCTCAGCCTGGACGACGTCGACGCCAGCGATCCAGAACGACAAGGAATTTATCGAGCTCACTTCGACCACCAGCCCGGTCCGGGAAGCGGACCTCTCCGAGCTGCAGCGAAGATTGAACGAGGCGATGATGAAGCTGTCTGATGAACACAGGGCAGTCGTCACCATGTTTCATATTCAAGGAATGCCACACGCAGAAATCAGTAAAATTCTTGGCGTTTCCGAGGGAACAGTGCGATCAAGGCTCTTCTACGCGAATCGCCAACTACAAAATTATCTGGACGAATTCCGCAAAAACCCCGTTGGTTAGAACCGCAGCACGCATGGACAACTTCGACGAAAACGACATCGGCACATTGCTTCGCTTGAAAAAGTATGAGCAGCCGCCTCCCGGTTACTTCGAAAATTTTCTCCATGAATTCCATCGCCGCCAACGCGATGAACTCCTCCGCCAGCCGGTCTGGAGCGTGATGTGGCAGCGTCTTTCCGATTCGCTTTTCCGCCTCAACATCCCGTCGCTCACCTCCTACCCGGCGGCCGTCGCCGCGGTCCTGGTCTGCGCCGCGGTCGTTTCGCTCAAGGTTTACCAGACTCCGCAGTCGGCCGATCTCGCGATGGTGGAATCGTCCGCGCTTTCCGTTCATCAAAGCGTGATCGATCAATTGTCGAGCGAGCCGGCGGCCGATTACATTCACCCTGAGCTCGAAGATCCCGACGCGCAGCCTCGGGCCCGATCTCTCCCGTCAAGTGAATGAAAGCGCCTATACTCACCGAGCCTCGACGCCTCCGCGTTATGTGCTCGACCGGTTACCCGTGAGTTATGAGCCGTCTTTCAAGTTTTAGCGGGGCCCGGCGCTCGATCTCCCCACGCGGGCGCATCGCGGGACTCGTTAGTCTGATCGCTCTCGTTAGTCTGCCGCTCCTTCGCGCCCAGGAGGACACCGCCGGCGCCATCAGCCGCGAGGTCAAGGCCATCTTCGAGCGTTGCGGCAACGCCGTGGTCAAGATCCACGCCGTCGACGAGCACAGCGAACTTTCCGGGACCGGTTTTTTCGTCGATCCGACCGGCACGATTTACACCTCCTATTCGGTCGGCGGCGAAGCGAACAATTTCACCGTCCAGTTCGAGGGAAAAAAATATCCCGCCACACAGCTGATGGCGGATCTGCGCAGCGGCATCGCGCTTCTCAAGATCGACGCGGCGACGCCGTTTCTGCCGATCGGGAAATCAGCCGAGCTCGGCCTGGCCACGCCGGTGGTGGCGATCGGGTATCCGCTCGACCTGCCCGTTTCGCCCAGCTTCGGCATGGTCGCCGGGTTCGATCGAAAATATCTCGGCCGCTATTTTTCCACCACCCACCTGCGGGTCAACGTTCCGACGCAACGCGGCGAGGCCGGCGCCCCGCTCCTCAATTTCAAAGGCGAAGTCGTCGGCATTCTCGTCAGCAGCGTCGACAGCGGTTCGGCCTGCTACGCCCTCCCGATCGATGCCGCGGAAAAAATCCGGCGCGATTATGTCCGCTTCGGCGACGCGCGCCACGGCTGGATCGGGATCGACGTGCAGGAGGCGAAAAACCCGACCGGAGCCTCCAGCGCGGAGATGACGCAGATTCGCGAAAACACGCCCGCTTCCGGTTCCGGCTTGGAGCCGGGCGATATCCTTCTCCAGGTTGGGAACGTCCAGGTCCATCAACCGGAAGACGTGATCGACGCCTCCTTTTTCATCAGTGCTGGCGACTCGGTTCCGATCACCGTCCAGCGCGGTAACGAGAAGCTGACCGTCAATGTCCAGGCCGCCTCGACCAAGCCGGAAGCGATGGCGTTAGGCCCGGGCAAAAAAACGATCGTCCCGCTCCGCCTCGACGCGCCGCCGCGCTAGTTGTAGACGCTTCGCTCTGCGAAGCGCGGGCACCAGCTTCGCTCGGGGCTTTGTTTGCGCGCGGTAATTCCCTCCCGCGCTTCGCAGAGCGAAGCGTCTACAACAGCTTGCGAAACTCTGCTTCGCTCAGCACGCGGATGCCCAATTTCTTCGCCTTCTCCAGTTTGCTGCCGGCTTCCTCGCCGGCCAGGACGTAAGTCGTCTTTTTGCTCACGCTCCCGCTCACCTTGCCGCCTTGTTGCACGAATCTGCTCCGCGATTTCTTCCCGCGGCTGACTCAAGGTGCCGGTGATGACCCAGGTCGTGCCCTTGATCTTGGAATCGTCCGGCGCGGCCTTTTTCGGCTCGCTCGTTAGGCGCAATCCGGCCGCGCGCAGCTTCTCCATCATCTCGCGGTTGCCCGGCTCGCGGAAAAACTGCGCGATGCTGGCCCCGACCACTTCGCCGACATCAGGGATGCGCTGCAATTCCTCCGGCGTCGCTTCCATGAGCGCGTCGAGATTTGGAAAATGATCCTCCAGGGAGCGCGCCGCGCTCACTCCCACATGCAGGATTCCAATTCCGAAGAGGAGCCGCCAGAGCGGCTGCTTCTTGCTCTGCTCGATCGCTGCGAGCAAATTCGCGACGCTTTTTTCCCCCATCCGCTCCAGGCCGGAGAGCTGCTCGCTCGTTAGGCGGTAAATGTCGCTCACTTCCCGGACCAATTCTTTGCTGACGAGCTGCTCGACCATCGCCTCGCCCAGACCCTCGATGTCCATCGCGCCGCGCGACGCGAAATGCTCGACCCGCCGCTTCAACTGCGCCGGGCATTGCGCGTTCACGCAACGGACCGCGACCTGGCCTTCATCCTTCACCACCTTGCTCCCGCAGACCGGGCATTTCTTCGGCATGCGAAATTTCTTTTCCGAGCCATCGCGCAAATCGGTCCGCACGCTCACGACCGCCGGGATAACTTCGCCGGCCTTTTCGATCACCACCGTGTCGCCGATCCGGATGTCTTTGCGCTCGATCTCGTCCTCGTTATGCAGGGTGGCGCGCGCCACGGTGCTGCCGCTCACGAACACCGGCGTGAGCGCTGCCACCGGCGTAAGCACGCCGGTCCGGCCGACCTGGATGAGAATATCGAGCAGCTTCGTTTCGACCCGCTCGGCTTCGTATTTGAAAGCCATCGCCCAGCGCGGCGACTTGGCGGTCATGCCTAACGACTCGCGCTGAGCGAAGGAATCGACCTTCACGACCGCGCCGTCGGTTTCGTAAACGAAATCGTGCCGGACCTTCTCCAGTTCGCGAATCGCGCCCAGGATTTCCTCGAGCGAATCGGCCGACCACCAGCGCTCGCTGCAGGGCAGCCCAAGCTTTTTGAGGAGCGCGAAAAGCTTCGAGTGATGCGTCAGCTCAATCCCCTCGACCGCGCCGGTGCCGTAAAAAATCACGCCTAACGGACGCTGCGCCGTGATCGCCGGGATCGAGCTGCTTCAGGGAACCGGCCGCCGAGTTTCGCGGGTTGGCGAAAACCGGGAGACCGGCTTCCGTCCGCTCCGCGTTCAATTTCGCGAAGCCTTCCTTGGTCATGAAAACTTCGCCGCGGACCTCGAAGAGCCGCGGCGCATCGCCTTTCAACTGCTTCGGCACGGAGCGAATGGTGCGGATATTCTGCGTGATATCGTCGCCGACCGTGCCGTCGCCGCGGGTCGCGGCGTATTTGAGACGGCCGTCTTCGTAGAGGAGCGAGACGGCGACGCCGTCCACTTTCGGTTCCACCACGACCGGAATCTTTTCGTTAGGCAAAAGCTTTTCCATCCGCCGGTAAAAGGCGCCGACCTCTTCCTCGGAATAGGTGTTGTCCAGGCTCAGCATCGGCGCGCGATGCGTCACCTGGGAAAAGGCCTTGAGCGGCCCGCCGCCCACCCGCCGCGTCGGCGACTCGGGCGTGATGAGCTGGGGGTGGCGCTCTTCGAGTTCGAGCAGTTCGCGGTAGAGCCGGTCGTAATCGCGATCCGAAATGGTCGGCGCCGCCTCCTCGTAATAGCGGCGATTGTGTTCCTCGATCTCCGCGCGCAAGGCCGCGATCCGCTCGGCCGCTGCAGCTTCGGTTTCCGCCATGAGCGATCATACAAATCGCCGCGCAATCGGCAATCTCCGGTGGCCGGTCAGGAGAAGCCGCGTCAAGTTTCCCGGTTTCATGGAGCACGCGCAGGAAAAAATTCTCGGGATCGAAGGCGGCGGGACGCGCACTTCCTGGGCGCTCTTCGAAACCGATGGCGACACGCTCCGGCTCCTCCAGGAAGGACAGCTTCCGGCGACCAATTTCCGCCTAACGAGCCGGGAGCGGATCCTCGAACTCTGGCGCGAAATGCCGCGACCGGTGGAACGGGTCGGCGCATTCCTCGCGGGCTGCGGCACGCCCGCCGATCGCGCGGATCTGGCCCAACTTTGCGCGCAGGTCTGGCCCGCGGCCACGATCGCGACGGGCAGCGATCGCGAGTCCGGCTATGCCGCCGCCTTCGGCTCGGGGAATGGCATTGCGGTCAATGCCGGAACTGGATCTTCCGTGACCGGCCGCTGCGACGGCCGGATCGAACGGGCCGGCGGCTGGGGCCACATCCTGGGCGACGCCGGCGGCGGCTATTATTTGTCGGTCCAAACTTTGCGCGCGGTCTTGCGCGAATACGATCTCCATCGCCGGGGCGGCGAGCTCGCGACCGAAATCCTGCGCGTCCTTTGCCTGAACGACTTGACCGAACTCGTGCGCTGGGCGCAGACCGCGGGCAAGATGGAAATCGCCACGCTCACCCCGGTCGTTTTTTCCGCGGCAGCCAATGGTCACGAACAGGTGAAGGATATCCTCCGCTCCGGCGCGCGCGTCCTCGCCAAATACACCGCGGCCGTCGCGCAACGTTTGGAATTTCCCTCCCCGCCGGTGGCCCTGCTCGGCGGTTTGTTTCGCGGGCATTCCATTTACGTGACGACTTTTGAAAGGGAATTGGCCGACGTCCTGCCCGCGGCCAGGGTTTTCGTCGAGGAAAAATCATCGTCGTTAGGCGCGGCCTGGCTCGCGCTCGGTCGCGCGCCGATGCTGGCGCCGGCCGAGGACCGTCCAATTGCCGAAATTGCCACGGCCACAACGGAACAGATCAATCCGCAATCGCTCGATCTCGACCGGCTGACGCCGCGGGAATTGGTCGACCTTTTCGTCGCGGAAGAAAAACCCGTGCAGGAGGCGCTGCGGAGCGCGGCCCCGCAACTGGCTGACGCGATCGATTTGATCGCGAGGGCGCTGAAAAACGGCGGCCGCCTTTTTTATGTCGGCGCGGGCACGAGCGGGCGACTGGGGGTGCTCGATGCGAGCGAAATTCCGCCGACCTTCGGCGCGCCGCCGGAGTTGGTGCAAGGAATCATGGCGGGTGGCGCGAATGCCTTGCATCGCAGCGTGGAGGGCGCGGAGGACGACGTTGCAGCCGGAGCCCGGGCGATGGGTGAGCGCGGCGTGACCGCGGCCGATGTGGTTTGCGGGATCTCGGCCAGCGGGCGGACGCCGTTTGTCCGTGGCGCGCTGCAGCGGGCGCGCGAGATCGGCGCGCGAACGATTTTCCTCACCTGCCAGCCGCCGCAGGGCCGGTTGCCTAACGATTACGACGTGCGGATCGACTTGCCCACGGGGCCGGAGCTCCTCGCCGGTTCCACCCGGTTAAAAGCGGGCACGGCGACAAAGGTGGCGCTCAATATTCTCTCGACCGGCGCGCTCGTGCAGCTCGGCCATGTCCGCGGCAACCTGATGGTCGATCTCAAGGCCACGAACGACAAGTTACGCGATCGCGCGGCGCGGATGCTGGCGCAGCTGGCGGGCTGCGATTACGCGAGCGCGCGGGAACGCCTGGCGCGGCATCGCTGGAATGTGCGGGAGGCGCTGGCCGAAGCCGAGGCGGAGAACTAGAAACCTTCCGTTTCGGGCCGCATTTCGCGCGGAAGATTGATGCTCGCGAAGCGATTCTTGGATTCGATTTTGCGCTCGAGAACGTCCAGCAGCGACTCGCTTTTCGGCGCCGTCTCGAGGTTGGCCGCGAGGACGTCGGCTAACGACTCCAGTCTTTGGCTTCGTCTCGCTTTTGGCCGTGGCCGCGACTCGCGCTTTCTTCACTGACCCCGGCGCGGCGTGCTCGTCGAATTCGTCGCCGATCGCGTAGGCGAGGAAAATCTCTTTCGTGACCATCTGGCGGCGCACTTTTTTGTCCTCTCCCCGCAATTCGAGGCGATAAATGCCGTCCACTCCGAGCGAACGCGAAAGCGGCGTCGGCCGAAACGTTTTGTTCACCACGACACCGCGGGCGGCCCAGCTGCCAAAGGGCCCGGCCTGGGCAATGGAACAGGAAACGAGAGCGATAACGACAAACGGGAGAAGTTTTTTCGTGCGCATGATTGAACGCTCTCACTGCAATTTTCACGCCCAGGGAGCCAAAAATTTCGCGAACTGCGTAAAGGCCACGAAAAAAACCTGTTCGAAAACAAGCGCGGGCGTCGTCTCGCGCACGAAAGAAGGGAAACCTAAACCGGAGGAAAGTTATGTTGTGGACAATATTCGTTATTCTGTTGGTGCTGTGGCTTCTCGGCCTCGTGAGCTCGTACACGCTCGGTGGATTCATTCACATCCTGCTCGTGCTCGCGATCGTGGTTCTGATCATCAATCTCGTCTCTGGCCGGCGCGGAGTTTAAAGAGCGATTTTTCATGAAACCAGCTGGCATCATTGGCATCATCCTGATCGTCGTCGGCATCATTGCCCTCGCCTACGGCGGATTCAGCTTCAAAGAGCACAAGAAGGACGTGGACATCGGCCCGGTGCAGATCGGTCACACCGAGACGCACTCTGTTCCTTTTCCGCCCATCCTCGGTGGCCTCGCCATCGCGGGCGGGATCGTGCTCGTGATCGTCGGCAGTCGGAAGTAAATCCGGCGGCGACCGCGCCGCTTCGCAATTCAAGCCGGGGACAGAAATGTCCCCGGCTTTTTCGTTAGAGGTGAATGGCGTGGCCGAAGGCCTGGCCCGCCGCTTCGTGGACGGACTCGCTCAGGGTCGGGTGCGCGTGAATCGTCGCCTCGATTTCTTCGTAGGTGGCTTCGAGCGTGATCGCGAGCCCGAGCTCGGCAATCATCTCGGTCGCTTCCGCGCCGATGATGTGCGCGCCGAGAATCTCGCCGTGCGGTTCGCCGATGATGAGTTTGACGAAGCCGTCGATTTCACCGATGGCGCGCGCCTTTCCGCTCGCGCTGAAGGGAAATTTGCCGACCCGGAATTTTTTGCCGGATTCTTTTGCCGCCCGTTCCGTTAGGCCAATGCTCGCGACCTGCGGATGGCAATAGGTACAGCCGGGAAATTCCCGGACTTTGCGCGGCTCGATTTTGTCGAACATTCCTTCAACGGCCTGGATCGCTTCCCAACTCGCGACGTGCGCCAGCCAGGGCGGCCCGATGATATCGCCCGCAGCGTAGACGCCTTTGGCGCTCGTCTCGTAGCGATCGTCGGTCTTGATGTAACCGCGATCGGTCAGGTCGAGCTTCACCTTTCCACCGGGCAGAAGCGGCATGACGCCGATCGCGACCAGGCAAACTTCGGCCTCGATGGTTTCCGCGGTCTTGCCTTCGACCGTCACGCGCACGCCCGTTTTGGTCGTCTCGGTTTTCGTCGTCTTCGTCTGGGTGAGAATCTTGATTCCCTGTTTCGTTAGGGCTTTTTGCAGGGTTTGCGAGACCTCGGTGTCCTCGACCGGCAGGATGTCGGGCAGCATTTCGATCAGCGTGACCTCGGTGCCGAAGGCGTTGTAGAAATAAGCGAACTCCACCCCGATCGCGCCCGCGCCGATGATGACCATGCTCTTCGGCTGCGGATCCAGGATCATCGCTTCGCGGCTGCCGATCACTTGTTTGCCGTCGAAGGGCAACCCCGGAAGCGGCCGCGACACGACGCCGGTCGAGACCAGGATCTTCGCCGCGGTGTGCGTTTCGGTTTTTCCGTCGGTCGAGCTTGACCGTCGACTTCGCCCGGTTTGTCCATCGAGGCTTCGCCGCGGATGTAATCGATCTTGTTCTTCTTGAAGAGGAACTCGATCCCGGCCGCGTTCTTATCCGAGACGTCGCGCGAGCGCTTGATCACCTTGCTCCAATCGTAGGAAAGCCCTTCGATCTTAATCCCGAAGTCGCCCGCGCGGTGCTTCATCAGGTGATAAAGCTCGGCGTTGCGCAGGAGCGACTTGGTCGGGATGCAGCCCCAGTTGAGGCAGGTCCCGCCGGCCCGTTCTTTTTCCACACAGGCGACGCGTTTCCCGAGCTGCGCGGCGCGGATGGCTCCGACGTACCCGGCTGGTCCGCCGCCGATCACGATGAGGTCGTATTTCATGGCGGCAAAACTGTAGCCAGCCCGCCCGTGCTGGCGAATCGTTAGGGGAGCGCGGGCGCCCCGCCCGCTCTTTTTTGGCGCCCCGCCAAAAAGGTCCGTGCCCACAGGGGTGTCCCGCGAGGCGCGTGACACAACGGGCGGGGCGCCCGCGCTCCCCAGGCCGGAACCCGGCCGCTCGGGATCAGGTTCCCCGCTCGTGTTTTGCGAGCATCTGCTGGAAGGCCGGATCGTCGCGCAGTCGCTCCCAAGTGGGATCGAGCTTGAGCAGGGGCGCGGTCAGGTCGCCCGGCCGGCTGAGCAAACCATCGAGCAGCTCGATCGCCTGCGCGTTCTCCCCGGTCAGCGCGTAAACTTCCGCCAGGGCCGCCGTGATCCCCGGCCCTTCGAAGGCGTCGACCGACTCGGGCAGCAGCGCGACGGCGCCTTTCGCCTCCGCGATGGCCGCCTCTTTCTCGCCCAGATGCGCGAGGCTGCGGGCGAGCGCGGCGTGGTACTTGGGATCGTTAGGCGATTGTTGCAGCGCTGCTTCCGCTGCTTCCTTCGCCTGGAGAAAAGCGGCGCGCGCTTCCGCGCTTTGCCCGAGTTTCTCCTGCGCCCGTGCCTTCCAGCAACCGGACCTCGACCAGGCCATGCGCTTTTTTCAGCGACTTGCCGTCGGGCAACCCGCGCAGGGCAGTGAGCACTTCAGCCGGTTTGTCCTGGAAAAGAGCGGTCGTGGCCCTGGCCATGGCCAGGTTGGTTTTCATCTCCAATTTCTCGCTTTCTGGACGCTGGGCGCTGTGTTTCTCGATCGCCTGCTCGTAGGCGGCCAGGCCGTTGACGGCGACCATGAGATCGCCGCGCTCGGCGAGCGCGATCCTCGCCTTCAGGCTCCAGAGGCTGAACGAGGTTCGGATCGATCTTCAGGCCCTTCTCGAGGACGCGATTGGCGGCGGCGAAGTCGCGCTGCATCTGGTAATTGAAAAACAGGTTCTGCAGCGGCCAGATATCGTTCGGATTCAGGCTGACTGCCTTCTCCAGGTTGGCGGTCGATTCCTTCCACTTGCCCTGGCGGCGCTCGATGGCGCCGATCACGAGATAGACGTGGGAGTCGTTAGGCAGGCTGGCCTGGGCGATGGCCAGTTCCTGGAGCGCGGCATCGTACTCGCGTTTGCCGTAATAGAGAAAATAGCCCCGGGCGAGGTGGGCGGCAGGCAGGCTGGGTTGCAGGGCGACGGCCCGGTCGGCGTAGCGCCGGGCGAGCTCGAGCTCGGCCGGAGTCGCCTCGAAGTTGTGATAGATCCAGCTGTGCAGGATGGAAAGATTCGCGACCGCGAGGGCGAAGTTGGGATCGAGCTGAATGGCGCGCTCGTAGAGCTGCGCCGCCTGTTTGAGTTTGTCGAAATCTTCCAGCTCCACGTTCAGGTTGTGCGCTTCGACGAAGGCGAGATAAGCCTCGCCGTTCGCAGTCGGCCGCTGCATGATCTGCGCCTTCTCGCTCGGCGAAAGTTGGGCCTGCAATTCGTGCGCGATTTTCTGCGCGAGGTCGGTCTGGATGGCGAAAACATCCGTCAGATCGCGATCGTAATCTTCCGCCCAGATATGCTGATCGTTCTCGGCGTTGATCAGCTGCACATTGACCCGCACCCGCTTCCCTTCGCGGCGCACGCTTCCCTCCAGGATCGCGGAAACGCCCAGTTCCTTGCCGATCTGGCGCACGCTCTTCGGGTTCTCGCGATAGGCCATGACCGAGGTGCGCGAGATGACCTTCAGGTCGCTGATCTTGGAGAGGTTGGTCAGGATATCGTCCTGGATGCCATCCGCGAAAAAAGCGTTCTCCGGGTCGTTGCTGAAATTTTGGAAAGGCAGAACGGCGATGGATTTCTCCATCCGGAAAGCGTCGGCCCGGGGCAGAAGAAAAAAGCCGGCCGCCGCGGAGATGACCAGGCCGAGGCCGCCGAGCAGGAAGATATTCCGTTTTCGATGGCTCGTGCTGACACCGTCGTCTGGGATCCGGCGCGAGCGCGGGCGTGGCCCGGATTCCCTCCGCCGTAATGTCGAAGGCCCAGGCCAGAATGAGCGCGAGCGGAAACCCGATCAGGAGCAGGACGATCGTCAGGCGAAGCGCCCAGTTGGGCAACTCCCAGGCCGGAAAGACAGCCGACGCGAGCTGAATGATGCCGCCTCCCGCGACGACGTAGGCCACCGCCACGCGGTAGACCTTGCGCCGCTTCAATTCGTCGAAAAAACCAGTCACGCTCAGCCAACTTTCGATGCGCCTGCCCAAAGGCAAGCACTCACTTCGTTATGCGTGAGACAGGCGCCACGGGCAAAGCGTTCGACCGGAAAGCGTTTGCCGCTCGGGGTGGCGAAACCGCGATTTCCTGATCGTTAGGCCGAATCGACCAGCTTTTTGAAACGCGGATGACTGCGCAGCGGATCCCAGACCGGATCGCGCCGCAGTTCCTGCGCCGTCACCCCGGCCGGCGTTTGCCGGGATCGTTCGAGGAGGGCGAGCGCCGTCTCCAGGTCGCCGCAGAGGACGCTGATCCGCGCCCGGCGTCACGGCGAGGATCGGCCCATCAAACGCGTCCTTCGTTTCGGGCAGCAACTCGACCGCGCGTTTTCCTTCCGCGATCGCTTCCTCGCAGCGGCCGAGCCCCGCGTAGATCAGGCCTAACAATGCATGCCGCGGGCCGTCCTCCGGGCTTTCGGCCACCGCCGCTTCGGCTTTGAGGCGCGCTTCTTCGAAGTGCGCCTTCGCTTTCGCCTCGTCTTTCAGCAACGCGTAAACCGTCGCCATCAGATACGCCTTCGAAATCGGCGCGCTGGTTTCGCCGCGCGATTTCTCGGCCGGGCTGCGCTCCAGGATCTCGAGCAGCTCCGCGTAATTGCGCTGGTAAAGATGATAGTTGTAGCGCGCGAGCGTGATCGTGCCGTTGGGATCGACATTCTCCGGCCAGCTCGCGAGCAGCTGCTCGCATCGGCCGCAAATCGCCTTTCGTCGTAAAACTCCACCCGCGCCCGCAGCTCGCGAATGGTGAAGGTGTCGGGCGCGGCTGCGACCGCGCGATCGAGAACCTTCGCGCGCCGTCGCATAATCGCGGGTCGCGACGATAATTCCAGCCCATGTTTTCGAGCAGGATCGGATCCTTCGGATCGAGCGAGATCGCCTTCTCGTAGCTGGCGGTCGATTCCTCCCACTTCCCCTGGCGGCGCTTGATCGCCGCCATCGGTGCGAAAGACCACGGCGTCGTTAGGCAAATCGCTGCTGCGCGATATCCAGCTCGCCGCAGGGCGCGGTCGTAATCGCGCTCGAGGTAGTAATAAATCAAGCCCAGCGCGAGATGCGCCTCCGCCAGGTCGGGCTGGAGACGAAGCGCTTCCTCCGCCGCCGCTCGCGCTTTTTCATCCGGCGCCGCGACCGGTTCGATCGCGTAATAGCTCCAGCTTTCCAGTTGCGAAAGACGAGCCTGGGCGAGGGCGAAAGTCGGGTCGAGCTGCGATCGCCTTTTCGTAAAGCGCTTCCGCCCGCGCCAGGTCGTCGTGCCGCCGATCGGGCCGGGTGAAAATCTCGTGCGCCTGCAGGTAGAGGCAGATAGGCCTCGGAGTTCTGCGGTCGGCTTGCGCTCGATCCGCGTCCTGTTCGCCGGCGGAGAGCGTCGCCTTCAGAGCGGAAGCTGATTTCCTGCGCGAGATCGGTCTGGATGGCGAAGACATCGGTCAATTCGCGATCGTAAATCTGCGCCCAAAGATGCTTGTCGTTCGAGGCGTCGATCAGCTGCACGTTGACCCGCACCCGCTTCCCTTCGCGGCGCACGCTGCCTTCCAGAATGGTCGCGACATCGAGCGCCTTGCCGATCTCGCGCGCGTTGTGGGCCTGGCCGCGATACGGCATGACCGAGGTGCGCGAGATCACTTTCAGATCGCTGATCTTGGCCAGGCTGGTCAGGACATCGTCCTGGATGCCATCGGCGAAATAGGCGTTCTGCGGGTCGTCGCTGAAATTGCTGAAGGGCAGAACCGCGATCGATTTCTCGAGCGCCGGCGCGGAACGGCGCGGCGAAGAAGAAATAGCCGATCGCGGCCGAGATCGTCAGGCCGAGGAGCGCGAGGATGAAGAGATTCTTGCCGCCGCGCCGCGATAGGCGGGCGGACATTCGCGTCCGCCGCCGGCTCCGGCGTGACCTGGATCCCGCCGGGCCCAAAATCAAAGGCCCAGCCGAGAACGAGCGCGATCGGAAAGCCGCCGAGGATCAGGAAGCACGACCAGACGCGTCGCCCAGTCCGGCAAATCGAGGATGGGAAAAATCGTGACCGCGACCTGGATGATCAGCCAGCCGCCGACCGCGTAGCCGGCCGCGACGCGATAGACTTTGCGCCGCCGCAACTCACACAAAAACCCGTAAAGCCGTGAGGAGTGAAAGGAGTTTGCCAAATGGACGACGTTGTTTGCGCCGTTCATTTGATACCAGAAGCGAAGACAGTTTGGAAGTGCGGGCTCTCTTTTTCGCGCGCGACGACCGTCACTTCGATGTCGCTGAAGCCGGCCGCCTCGAGCCATTGATGCAACTGCACTTCGCTGAAGCCGAGCCAGTGATCGGCGTAAAGTTCGCGCGCTTTCTCGAAACGATGGCTGAGCAGATCGAGCACGACGATCCGGCCGCCTTTTTTCAAAATGCGATGCGCGCCGGCGATGGCGCGCTCGGGATGGATGCGCGTGATGCAGCGCCTGGCTCAGGATCGCGAGATCGACCGAGTCTTTCTCGATCGGCGGATCCTCGATGTCGCCGAGACGGTATTCGAGATTCTTGAAACCGTGCTTCTTCGCCAGCTGCGCGCCGAACTCGACCATCTTGGGCGCGTTATCGACCGCGATGACTTTGCGCGCGGTTTTCGCCAGCAATTGCGAGAGCGTCCCCTCGCCCGCGCCGAGATCGGCCACGGTGAGCGGCGGGAGAAGCGCGATCATGGTGTGGGCCAGCGCCTGCCAGGAACGGCCCGGGCAATAACTGCGGCCAAAGCGACCCGCGAGCTGATCGAAATATTCGCGCGCTTTGTCCTGGCGTTTGCGCAGGACGACTTTGAGCGCGGTCCGGTCGCGCTGCGTCTCCGGCATTTCGCGGGCGAGGGCGCGGGTCAATTCGCTCACCTTGGCCCGCTGCGGGCCGAGTTTTCGACCGTTCGTTAGGCCGTAATAGACATTCTTTCCCGCGCGCCGGTCCTCCACCACGCCCGGCGCGCTTCAATTGCGCGAGGTGGCTCGAGATTCGCGATTGGCCCATCCCGAGGACATCCTGCAGCTCCGCGACCGAAAGCTCCTCTTCTTCGAGGAGCAAGGATCAGCCGGAGCCGGGTCGGGTCGGCCAGGAGACGAAGGAAATTTATGGTTGACGCCATGGAATGCAGACACGATATATCGACGTATCATGATTGGTCAATATGATCGATCGGCCTTCTTCCACTTCTCAACTCTAGCCAACCTCTCTTTTTCTCATGCTTCGTCGTTTCATTTTTGCTTCCGAATCCGTCGGTGAAGGTCACCCGGATAAAGTCTGCGACACCATCTCCGATGCGGTCCTCGACGCCTGTCTCGAACAGGATCCGAAAAGCCGGGTCGCCTGCGAAACTTTCGCCAAAAGCCACACCGTCATCGTCGGCGGCGAGATCACGATCCCGAATTTGCCCGAGAACAAATCGCTCGAATCGGTCGTCCCGATCGACTGAGATCGTGCGCAATGCCGTGCGCGAGATCGGTTACGTGAACGACGACGACGTTTTTCACGCCGACAAGATCGACATTCAAAACATCATCACCCGCCAGAGCCCCGACATCGCGCAGGGCGTGGACGCGAGCGATGCGGAAGGCAAAGGCCACGCCGAGCAGGGCGCGGGCGACCAGGGTTTGATGTTCGGTTTTGCCTGCGACGAGACGCCGGAACTGATGCCGGCGCCGATCATGTTCGCGCATCGCCTCGGTCGCGAGCTGACCCGCATCCGCAAGAGCGGCAAGGCGCGCTGGCTCCGTCCCGACGCGAAGTCGCAGGTCTCCGTGATCTACGAGGGCGGCATGCCGGTCGGCATTTCGAACGTCGTCGTTTCCACCCAGCACGCGAAAGACGTCAAGCAATCCGAGATCCGCAGCTTCATCATCGAGGAAGTGATCCGGAAGACTTTGCCGAACGAGATGCTGAACGACGCGACCGCAGTTTCTGATCAACCCGACCGGCAGCTTCGTCACCGGCGGACCGGAAGGCGACACCGGCCTGACGGGTCGCAAGATCATCGTCGACAGCTACGGCGGCTGGGGCCGTCATGGCGGCGGCGCTTTCTCCGGCAAGGACCCGAGCAAAGTCGATCGGAGCGCGGCTTACATGGCGCGCTGGGTGGCGAAGAACGTGGTCGCTTCCGGCCTCGCAAAGCGCTGCGAAATTCAGTTCGCCTACGCCATCGGCTACCCGAATCCGGTGAGCATGAACATCAACACTTTCGACACCAACACGGTGCCGGAAGAAGCGATCGAGCGCGCGGTGAACAAAATCTTTTCCTTCAAGCCGGCCGAGATCGTGCAGCAGCTCGATCTGCTCCGCCCGATCTACAGCAAGACGACCAACTACGGTCACTTCGGCAAGGACGATCCCGATATCACCTGGGAAAAAACCGACAAGGCCGCCGAACTCAAGAAACTCGCCAAGTAACTTCCATTTTAAAAAATCATGAGCACAAAAACCGTCACCAAAACGCAGACTAACGACTACAAAATCGCCGACATCAGCCTGGCTGAATGGGGCCGCAAGGAAATCACCATCGCCGAGAAGGAAATGCCCGGCCTGATGTCGATCCGGGAAAAATACGCGACCGGCAAACCGCTCCAGGGCGTGCGCGTGACCGGTTCGTTGCACATGACGATCCAGACCGCGGTCCTGATCGAGACGCTGGTCGATCTCGGCGCCGATGTGCGCTGGGCGAGCTGCAATATTTTCTCCACTCAGGATCACGCCGCGGCCGCGATCGCGCAGGCGGGCGTGCCGGTCTTCGCCTGGAAGGGCGAGAGCCTCGAGGAATACTGGTGGTGCACCAACCAGGCGATCTCGTTCCCGGACGGCAAAGGTCCGCAGCTGGTGGTCGACGATGGCGGCGACGTCACGCTCCTGATTCACAAAGGCTACCAGCTCGAAGAAGGCAGCGACTGGGCGAAATCGCCCGGCGCGAGCAAGGAAGAGCAGTGCATCAAGGATCTCCTCCTCGAAGTGAATCGCGAGAATCCGTTCCGCTGGCATGAGATGGTCAAGGAATGGCGCGGCGTCTCGGAAGAGACCACGACCGGCGTGCATCGCCTCTACAAAATGCAGCAGCAGAATCAGCTGCTCGTCCCGGCGATCAACGTCAACGACTCGGTCACGAAATCGAAGTTCGACAATCTTTACGGCTGCCGGCATTCGTTAGTCGACGGACTCAACCGCGCGCTCGACGTCATGATCGCGGGCAAAGTCGCGGTCATCTGCGGTTACGGCGACGTCGGCAAAGGCTGCGCGCAATCGCTCCGCGGCCAGGGCGCGCGCGTCGTCATCACCGAGATCGATCCGATCAACGCCCTCCAGGCGGCGATGGAAGGCTACCAGGTCACGACCGTCGAAGACACGTTAGGCTGGGGCGACATTTACGTCACCACCACCGGCAACGTCGACGTCATCACTCTCGCCCACATGGAGAAAATGAAAGACCAGGCGGTGGTCTGCAACATCGGCCATTTCGACAACGAAATTCAGGTCGATCCGCTGAACGAACGCAAGGACGTCGAGCGCCTCAACATCAAAGCCGGCGTCGACAAATATACCTTCGGCGACGGGCACGCGATCTTCATGCTCGCGGAAGGCCGCCTCGTGAATCTCGGCTGCGCCACCGGCCACCCGAGCTTCGTGATGTCGAACTCATTCTCCAACCAGGTCCTCGCCCAGCTCGATCTCTGGAAAAACAAAGACACCTACAAGGTCGGCGTTTACGTCCTGAGCAAGGAGCTCGACGAAGAAGTCGCCCGCCTCCATCTGCAAAAGATCGGCGTGAAGCTGACCACGCTGAGCGAGAAGCAGGCCGAGTATCTCGGCGTGCCGGTGCAGGGCCCTTACAAGTCCGAGCACTACCGCTACTAAGCGGCGCAAAAAAGTTTAAATATTTTTGCGGTAGCAATCGTTAGCCGATGAGCCGCTTGCGCGGGTTGGATCCCGCGCAGCGGCTGGTCGGAATTTGGAGCCGCGAGCGACCTCCGTTAGGTTTTTCGATGAAGAAAGCCTTACTGAAAATTTCCCTCGTTCTGGCCGTTGCGACTCTCGTCAGCAGCTGCGCGCAGCCGACCACCACCACGACCACGACCAGGACCACGACCTACGGCCAGAATAACAACGGTCTGGCGTCGTCCATGCATTAGCCGTCCGTTTTTTTCGCGGGCGGAATTTCTGCTGTGGTGCTCTGGCCGGGATGGCCGGGCCTTCTGCGCGATGAATTCTTCCTGCGGCTCGCTCGTCGTGCTCTTGGTGACGTGCTTGTCTTCCTTCGGTTTGTCGGATTCTTCCATTCTTTAAGAACGGACCGGGACTCCCATCCGGCCGTTCCTAGAGCGGATGCAGCGCGGGCAGGAAGAAGAAGAGCACCGCGATGATGATGTAAACCGAGAGCAGCTGCACGCCCTCGAGCCAGTTGCTTTCGCCGTCGCCGCTGATCTGGCCCACGATCCAGATCGAGAGCACGATCGAAGCGATTTCCGGGAGCGAAAACTCCAGCGTCATCGGGTCGCCAAAAGCGTAGGAGGCAAAGACCAGCACCGGGCGTGACGAAGAGCGCCATCTGCAGGCTCGAGCCGGTCGCGATGCTCAGGCTCAGGTCCATCTTGTTTTTCCACGCCGTCCAGACGGCGGTGGAATGTTCCGCCGCATTGCCGACGAGCGCGACCACCACCACGCCGACGAACATCTCGGTCAGGCCAAGGGAATGCCGGGCCGATTCGATCGAGCCCACGAGAAATTCGCTCAGCCAGGCGATGCAGGCCGTCGCCAGGGCGAGCGCGGTGATCGATTGCCAGAGCGGCCAATGCCCCTCGGTGCTGTCCTTTTCGTCCGTCGGCCCGGCGAAAAGTTCGCGGTGGGTGAAGAGGTGAAAGAAGAGCGAAAAGAAATAGGTCAGGAACAAAACGATCACGATCGCGAGCGAGAGATTCTGCTCGGCCTCGATCGACCAGCCGCCGGGGCGCGAGGCGGCCGCGCGATGAAAAACCGTCGGGATGAGAAGCGCAATCGCGCCCAGGCCTAACGACGTCGCCGAGATCCGCGCGGCCGTCTGGTTAAAAGTCTGTTTGCGATGACGAACCCCGCCGACCAGAATCGAAGGCGCCGAGCACGAGCAGGAGATTGCCGATAATCGATCCCGTGATCGACGCCTTGACCACGCCGGTCAGGCCTTTGCTCAGTGCGACCAGCGCGATGATCAGCTCGGCCGCATTTCCAAAGGTCGCGTTGAGAAAACCGCCGATGCCAGAACCGGAGCGAGCGGCCAGTTGCTCGGTCGCGCGGCCCATCCAGCCGGCCAGGGGGATGATCGCGATCGACGAGACGATGAAAAGAGCCGCCCCGCTGCTCCACCCCGGCACGTATCGGAGCGCGATCGCCACCGGCACCGCGAGGAGGAGAATGTCGAAATAGGTGAACGACCAGCTCGTCGGTTTCGCGCGCGCCATCCCCAATAGGAACCCCGCGCCCGCTTTCGCTCAAGCAACTTTCAACTCCTAAGGAGTGAACTTGTAAATCGCGCCGTCTCCCTCGTCGCCGCCGTGCACGGTGGCGCCAAAGAAACTTCCACCGCCGCCATTCACCATCCCGGCATAGGGAAAAGCTCCGTCCGGTGAGTTCGCAAAACGGTGCACCACGCTTTCGGTCCAGGTCCCGTTAGGCCCGGGAGTTAATTTGAAGATGGTCCCGCTGCCCAGGCCGCCTTCGCTCGTCGT
>CAVUGD010000009.1:0-78088 GCA_963740715.1 uncultured Verrucomicrobiae bacterium
GCGCCGTCGGCCAGGTTGCTGAAGGTGCCGCTGATTGGATCGACTGAGGTGTTGCTGATCAAGGTCAAGACCAAGCCGATTTGCAAAGCTCCCTCGGTCTCGCCGACCAGTTCAATCTTCGCATTCTTCACGACTACTCCGTCGGCGATCACTTCGTCGTTCTTGATTTTCTCGCCGCTGCCCTTGAACGTACAAGTATAAGTTCCATCCGCTTCGAAGGTGAGCTTGCTTTGCAGAGTAAGTGTTGCTTTTCTCGAGGCTCCCGCCGCGGGAGCGAGAAAGCCTCCTGCCCCACTTCCAGAGCCGACGGTCACCAGCCCGGCGATCATCCCGCTGCCGCCCAAAGTACCCCCCTCCACTGTCACCTTTCCGTGAGCCAGGCCCGACCTTCGCTGGGTGTTAACGATCAGTGTGCCCTCATTGACATGAACTCTTCCATGGCCAGGACCTCTACCGGTCAGAGTCAAGGTGCCGGTGCCGATTTTGATAAAAGGACCGTCGAACGTAATCCCTCCTGAAAAATGAGTGCTGAGATTGTTGCTGCCAACCGCCAGCATCGAGCCGTTCGCGTCGATCCGGACGCCGCCGCTCCCCTCGAGCGAGCCAATGGTCACCTGCTCATCACCCCTGATAGTCAAACCGCCATTGCAGATCAATCGGGCGGTTCCGCCATCAGCCGAGTCATTGAAAGAGCATTGTCCACCGACGGTGAAGCCTTCACCTGGGCTCTTGACGCCAGGATCAAGAATAATAGTGGCGTCTCCGGCCGTAGAATTTTCACTAAATGCCAGGCCACCGCCGTAGAAGCTCTCGACCGTTCCACCCTTGATAACGATAGTGGAATCTGCCGCCGTTGCACTGCCGTCGAAGAGCAGAGAGCCGAATGGCGGCTCGGCCACCAGGGTCTGCATCGTCCCAGAGTTATTCGTAATTCCTGTGCCAATCAAGGTCAGCTCAACCGAAGGATTAGCCGTGATGGTAAAAACGCTCGCTCCGGCGTTATAGACAACGCTGCCCACGGTTATGTCGCCCGTGACCACGATATCGGTGATGTTCGACGCGGCAAATGTGGCCACGTCTCCGGGCGCATCCGGCACCGTGTGCGGCGTCCAATTGGCTGGGTCGTTCCAATCGCCGCTAATTGGGTTGAGATTCCAGGTCGCGCTGCCGGCGTAGGCGCTGACGGCGGCGATGAGGCTGAGGATGATCAGGGGTTTGGTTTTCATAGGTTGGGTTGATATTTATTAAGGGACCACGGTGAGGGTAAGATCATTCCCATCGCCGCCGGAGTAGTTGGCTTGGAAGTTGTTGCCGTTCACGGTCACGATCGCCCCGTCGGCAAGGTTGGTGAATGCGCCGCTGATTGGATCCGCGCTCGTGTTACTGATTACAGTCAATACCAGGCCAGATCGCAGGGTGCCCTGCGTCTTGCCCTGCAGCGCGATGGTGGCGCCGTTGATGGTGACGCCGTTGGCTACCACCAGATCGGTGCGCGCCTGCTTCTTCCTCGCTTTGAAAGTGTAGGTGTAGGTGGAGCCGGCTTGCAGCGTGAGGCTGCTTTGCAAGGTAAGGGTGAGTTCTTTGTTTGTCCCGGCCGCCGGCGCGAGGAACGCACCCGTGGCGACTGTCACCGCGCCGGATATAATGCCGCTTCCGCTCAGTGTGCCGCCATTCACCGTGACGGCCCCGGTGCCTGTGCCCGAGCCGCTGATGTTACTCACGAAAAGGACTCCGCTCGTGATAGTCATGCCGCCGCTGTAGGTGCTCGCGCTCGCCAGGGTTAATGTGCCGGAGCCGATCTTGGTGACTGATCCGCTATCCTGGATCATGCCGCTAAAAGTGGTGCTCATGTCATTGCTCCCAACGACCAGTTGTTTCTCTCCGAGGAGAACTGAGCCTTCACCCGTCAGAGAGCCGATCGTCACCGCCGTCTGGGGATGATGAAAGGTAATCTTAAGGGTGGAGTTACCCAGGATTTGCACCTGGGCGGTTCCGCCATCTGAATCCTCTTCGAAGTTGATTGAACCACCTGCTCCACCGTTGCTCCCGCCGGTCGCGATGAGAATGGCATTGTCACCTTGGGCGGAGTCAAAGAACCCGAGGGTACCCCCGGTGGCGCCACTAACAGCAGCGCCTTTGCTCACGATGGTGGCCCCACCAGCGCTCGATAAAGAATCGAACCCGGTGAAGCCTCCGCCCCGGCCGCTGAAGCTTCCCGGCTCGTTGGTGATTATGGCTCCGGCAGCCGAAGCGCTTCCAAGGAAAGCGGTCTGCCCGCCAAAGAGGCCAGACTCTGTCCCGCCGTTGTTAAAAATCTCACAATTGCCGGCGCTTGAGCTGCCCCCAATATAGATCATGCCGCCAAAGTGGGCGCCGCTCTGGGCTGTGAGTCGAATATCATTTCCGACGACCGCGCTTTTCGCGAAGGAAAGTATTCCAGGAGAGACGTTGTCCTCAGTCACGAAATTCTGCGTTACTCCCGAGTTGTTGATGATTCCCGCGCCGCTGATCGTCAGGCTGAGCGCTCCGGGGTCGGTGATGGTGTGAGCACTCGCGCCCGGCAGGAAGATGATTCTGCTTACCTCCGTAGTGGCCGAGATGGATAGGCTGGTCTGATTCGAGACGCCGAAGGTTGCGACGTCTGCGGGGCCGTTCGGGACGGTATTGGGCATCCAATTGGTGGCGGTGTTCCAATCCCCGCTAGTCGGGTTAAGGTTCCAGGTCGCGCTCCCGGCGTAGGTGTCGATAGCAGTGATGAGAGTGAGGATGATGAGGAGTTTGGTTTTCATAGGTTCGGTCTAGCTGGGTTGAGGTTGGTTAAGGGATAACCGTGAGGGTAAGATCATTCCCGTCGCCGCCGGTGTAGCTGGCTTGGAGGTTGTTGCCGTTCACCGTCACGATCGCCCCCTCGGGCAGGTTACTAAAGGTGCCGCCAATCGGGTTCGCACTTGTGTTGCTGATCACCGTCAGGACGGTGCCGGGCGTTAATGTGCCCTGGGTCTTCCCTTTTAACGCGATCGTGGCGTTGCTAATGGTGACGCCGTTGGCGACGACCAGGTCAGTGCGCGCCTGGCTGGCCCTTGCTTTGAAGCCATAAACATACTTCGCGCCAGTGGTCAGGTTGAGACTTTGCTGCAAGGTCAGAGTCACTTGATTGCGGCTCCCCACAGCGGGCGCGAGAGTGGCTCCGCTGCCGATCTCAACTCCACCCGAAATGATGCCCCCGCCGCCGAGCGTGCTGGCGTTGACGCTGACCAATCCGCTACCAGTAGCCGAGCCAGTTTGGTTGGCAGCCAGTAAGACTCCGGCACCCACCGTCGTGGCGCCGGTGTAGGTGTTGGCACCGGCCAGAGTCAGCGTGCCGCTGCCTATTTTGGTAAGGGAACCGCCCACTCCACCGGCCGCGCCGCCGTCCTGGATCACGCCGGAAAAGAGCATGTCAAGGTTACTGCTTCCGATGGTGAGATTATTCGCGCCGAGGAAAACGAGACCCTCTTCTTCGAGTAAGCCGATAGTTATCCCCGGCAGGTCACGCGCGCTGATATCCAGGGACCCGTTGCCGAAAAGCTCCAGGCGCGCGGTCCCGCCGGTGCTGGTGTCGTCGAAGGTGATCGTTGCTCCTCCACCTCCGTTCGTGCCACCTCGGGCGATGAGTGTGGCAGCGCCCGCGGTGGTTGAACTAATGAAATGCAGGCCGGTGCCGACCCCTCCGCTTCCATCGCCTCCAGCGTTGTCGATCGTGGCGTTGGCGGCGGTGGCGCTGTTCCAGAAGTTGATCGAGCCAGAGTAAAACCCGGCGCTGGAGTTCGCATTATTAGTAATCGCCGCCTCCCCGGCGCTCGCGCTGTCGCGGAAAACCATGTAGCCGTCATTGGAAATCTGGCTTTGCGCCGCGCTGGCCGTATTCCAGAAATAGAGGAAGCCCCCCAAGCCCGCGGCTTTCCCATTGGAAATAATGGCGTTGGCCGCGGTGGATTCCTGGGTGAAGGTCAGAGCACCGGGGATCACTCCCGTGTCCCCACGCGTTGAGATGACCGCGTTGGCGGCGGTCGAGGTTCCACTGAAGCTCAGGGCTCCTTTGCGAAAGGCATTTGTTTTTACCCCGAAGATGTCAAAGACGGCATTTCCCGCGCTGGAGTTTCCCTCGAAAAAGATGGCGCCGCCGGTTCCATAGAGATAGAGCGTGCCGGGCATCGCGGTATACGTGACGCCGCTGCCGGCCGTGGCATTGTTCTTAAATCGCAGACCGTCACAATCGCCGCTTTCATCCTCGCTCACCACGATCTGCTGAGTCGCTCCAGAGTTATTGGTCACCCCGCCCCCGGTAATACTCAGGACGTTGGTTGGGTCTGAGCTGACGACGAACGAATTCGCCCCCGGACTAAACGTGATCCCGCTCACTTCGACATCGGCCGAGAGGGAGACGAGCGTGTTACTGGAAGTCGCGAAGGTAGCGACGTCGGCCGGGCCATTTGGAATAGTGCTGGGTGTCCAATTGGTAGCGCTGTTCCAGTTGCCGGATGTCGGGTTGAGATTCCAGGTGGCGCTCCCGGCCTGGAGGCCGGGGCTGGCGAGCAATAAAAAAGCCCCGCTAAAAAGCAGGGCTGGGACGGAGAGCCGAGATCGAATCATGGTCATAGGTGGGTCAGGTGTTGGATTGTGGTGGTTGAAGGGACCGCAGTGGATGGGCAACGGCCTTTTTTATGCGGCCGGCGTCGCCTTTGGCAAGACCAAAGTAGCGGCCGGAGTCTCCCGCCCGCCACACAACCTAACGAGTTTAGCTTACTGGCAGACCTTGCGTCTGCGCTCGGTGCGCTCTCGCCGGGTTCGAACATTTGCTAAGACCATGACCGCGCCGGTCGTGAACGAGCACGAGATCGATCTCGCGCTGGGCGCCTTTTTGGCGCGGTGCTCAGAGCCACCGCTTAAGCGATCCTCTCAGGCCGGGGGAGGATTTGAGCGCAGAAATTCCGCGACGGAAGGATCGATGCTCTGCAGGTGGAGATCGCGTTGCGGGAATGGGATGGTGATTTTCGCCGCGGCCAGGGCTTCCGTTAGCGCGACTGCGACGTCGCTTTTGATCTGGAGCCATTGATCGTATTCGTCCGTCCGCGGGGACGGGATGTCGCTGAGAGCCCAGGGCCCGGGCGGTGTTTCCCAAATGCTTCCCGTGTCTCGACCGCGCCGGCGAGGCAGGGTAGCATCGCGGGCATGACACAGATGTCGCATCTTTCCAACGTGTGGTTCTCGGTCACGCCGCTGCGGGTGGCGAGCGGGCTTGGCTGCTGGGTCACGACAACCGAAGGCGAGGAGTATCTCGACTTTGCCGCCGGCATTGCGGTCAACTCCACCGGGCACGCGCACCCGAAGGTGGCGGCGGCGATCGCGCGACAGGCGGAGCGGTTCATTCACGCGCAGGTCAATGTTTACAAGCACGACCTGCTCGAGCCGTTGGCGACGAAACTGGCGGAGCTGGCGCCGGGCGCGATCGATACTTTCTTTTTCGCCAACTCCGGGGCTGAGATTACCGAAGCCTCGATCAAGCTCGCCAAGCAGGTCACGAAGCGGCCAAATACGATCGTCTTCAGCAGCAGCTTCCACGGTCGTACCCATATGACGATGGCGATGACCACTTCCAAGACGGCCTATCGCGCCGGGCACGCGCCCTTGCCGTCGGGGGTATTCGTCGCGCCGTTCCCTGATCCGTTAGGCGCGGACCAGGAGGCCGAGGTGGCGTGCGCGCTCGCCGGGTTCGACCATTTGCTCAAGACGATGACCGCGCCCGATGAGACCGCTGCGGTCATCATCGAACCGGTGCAGGGCGAGGGTGGCTACGCGCCCGCGCCCAATTCGTTCATGACGGGTTTATTCGAGCGGTGCCAAAAGCACGGCATCCTCTTCATCGCCGACGAGGTGCAGAGCGGGTTCGGTCGGACGGGAAAGATGTTCGCGGTCGAGCACTCCGGGATCGAGCCCGACGTCATTTGCATGGCGAAGGGGATCGCGAGCGGGTTTCCGTTCGCTGCTCTCGGCACGCGGCGCGAATTGGACGACAAATGGCCGACCGGTAGTCACGGCGGCACTTTTGGCGGCAACCCGATGGGTTGCGCGGCGGCGCTGGCGACGATCGAGATCATGCAGGATCCAGCCTTCCTCGAAAACGTCGTGGCTCGCGGCGCGCAACTCACCGCCGGGCTCAAGAAGCTGCAGCAGGAACACGACGTCATTGCGCAGGTGCGCGGTCCGGGGCTGATGGTCGGCACCGAATTTCGCGATGCGGCGCGGGTCGCCGCGATCCAGAAGCATTGCCTGGAAAAGGGCCGCCTGATTTTGATGAACGCCGGCACCTACGGGAAGTGCCTGCGCTGGATGCCGCCCCTGGTGGTGAACGAGCGCGAGATCGATCTCGCTCTGGCCGCGTTTGCCGCCGCGCTCAAGGCGACCGCGTAGCGCCGATTTGTAATCGGCGGCCCCCCATCTCCGATTACAAATCGGAGCTACTTCCGCAATGCATCCGCCACCGCGGGATCGATGCTTTGCAGGTGGAGATCGCGCTGCGGGAAGGGGATCGTGATGTTCGCGTTCGTTAGGGCTTCGGTGATCGCGACCGCGACGTCGCTCTTGATCTGGAGCCACTGATCATACTCGTCGGTCCAAACACGAACACTGAAGTTGAGCGAATCGGTCCCGAACTCGGTCATGATCGTCTGTGGCGCGGGGTTCTTGGCCGCGAGGGGATGGGCTCCGGCGACATCGGTGAGGAGCGCGATGACGCGTTTCGGATCGGTCCCGTAGGCGACCCCGACGTTGATCTCGATCCGGCGCTGGCGATTGGAGAGAGTGAAGTTGGTGACCCTTTCGGAAATCAATTGCCCGTTAGGCACAATCAGCTCCGAGCTGTCGAAAAGCCGGATGATGCTGGCCCGAATCCCGATCCGGCGAATGACGCCGACGTCGTTCTGCACCTGCACGACATCGCCCACATTGACCGGGCGCTCGAAGAGCAGGATGAGCCCGGAGACGAAATTGTTCACGATGTTCTGCAAACCAAAACCAATGCCGACGCCGAGCGCGCCGGCCAGGACGGTAAACTTCGTCATGTCCACCCCGAGTGCGGCGATCGCGACCAGGAAACCCGCCGAGCAAAACGACGTAGTGCAGCAGGGTCGAGATGGCGTAGGCCGAGCCGCGGTTAAAATGAAACCGGTCGTAAATATCCTCCTCGAGCAGAAAACGGATGAAGCGCGAAAGCAGAACGGCGATCCAGATGGTGAGAGCGAAGGCGAGAATCGCGCCTAACGAAATGTGGAGGGACTGGAAACTCAACTCCGCCGTTACCCATGAACTCAGCCGGCCGAACAGCGGCACGCGGAGCGAGAACGCGTCGAGGCTCATCAGGAGCCAGGTCACGAAAGCGATGAAAAACACGCCGCGAGCAAGCCGGCTCTGAAGCAACGGGCGATGCCGCCGCACCACCCCCAGCGCGGAGAGCGGCCGGATGTGGAGCGCAAAAAAAATCAGGCCTGCGACCACGCCAGCGGCGGCGTAAAAGAAGACGGCCAGGTAAGCAGAGACGAGCGCGCCGTTGGCCAGATAATTTGCCAGGCGAAAATAGCCCAGCGCGGCCGCGAGGAAGACCGACGCAAACAGGAGCAGGCCGATCCGTGCGCCGGCCCGAGTCGTCTTGCGCGAAGTGGTGCTGGTGGCGAGCGCGGGCAGGCGCGTCGAGCGAATAAACCAGAGCAGAAAAATCGCGCCGCCCACCATTTCCAGCAGCAACACGAGCCGGGAAAGTCCGGGCAGCGACGCCGCCAGGCGCCGGAGTTGCGCGAGCACGTAAAAGACCACGAGCCCGTTCAGGATCGGGAAAAGAAGCCGATCCAGCAGCCGCCGCAGGATGAGCACGATGGGCAGGAGCGTGACCGCCGCGACCGCCGCCCAAAAAACCCGGGGCGCTTCCTCAAAGAGCGACCGGCAAACCAGCAGCGTCAGCACCGCCGCGGTGGCGATCGGCAATTGCAGGACGCGGTTCGCCCGTTCCAGGAGCGGGTCGTCATCCGTCCATTTCGCGGCCCGCCGTTTCACCCAGAAGAGCGCGATCGCCAGGCCGCAGAAAACAAGGCCGAGATAAATAAACTGCGGCCAGTTTGCCGCGAGGTAGGTGCGGAGCTGGAACGATTGCGCGCTGAAAGAATTCTGGCTGCCCTCGACCAGGTCGCGCGCCGCGTTGCTCCGCACTTCCGCGCTCCAGGCCGGCGCGCTATCGCGCACGAAGAGCTGGCTCACGGCCGCGTTTTGCGCCGCGCGGATCGAGGCGAGCGCGCCCGCCACGCGCTTGCTTTGTTCGGCCACGCGGCTCTGCTCGGTCAGGATGGCGGCGCGCCGTTTTTGCAAGGCGCTTTCGGTCTGCGCGATCCCGGCCAGGACGTTGTCGATCCGCTGCCCGATTTCCGGCGGGGTGTCGGAAGTTTGCGCGGCCTCGCGCGTCTTCGTCCAGGTCGCCTGCATATCCGGGAGGAGCGCGATTTGTTTGTCGATCACGTTGGCCCGGTTCGTTAGGTCGCGGGTCCAAAGATTGAGTTTCTCGCCCAGTTTCAGCCAGCGCGCCTCGAGGTCGCGCAACGTTTCGAGAAGCACTCCGGGCTTCAAGAGCTGCGTCGTCTCGGCCATTTGGGCGCTGATTTCCCGGGATAAAGCCGGCAAATCGCGGTCGACCCGCGTCGCCTCGGCCGCGTCCGCCGCCGCCTGCATTTCCTGCAAGCTGGCCTCCGCCGCATCGGCCTGTGTGACCACATCCGCGAGCGGAATCGCGTCGGCTGCGGCACGGCGGTTGGCGTTGGTGACGCCGAAAGCGCAGGCGACTCTTGCGCGCTTGCAGAAGCCAGCAGCGCGGCAAAAATCAGCGAAAAAAAACCGAGGCGTTTCAGATTCTGCAACACGTTCATTCAAGGCACACTGCGCGGCATGCGCGGAGCAAGCCAAATTGCGCCGCCCCGTTTCTGCGCAAAGGTAAGCGAATGCCCGACCCTGTCCTCGCTCCCGATCCGCTTTGGTACAAAGACGCGGTCATCTACGAGCTGCATGTAAAGACGTTCCACGACAGCGACGGCGACGGGATCGGCGATTTCCGCGGGCTGATCGAGAAACTCGATTACCTCCAGGAACTGGGCGCGACCGCGATCTGGATCCTGCCGTTTTATCCCTCGCCCATGCGCGACGATGGCTACGACATCGCCGATTATTTCGACGTCAATCCGAACTTCGGCACGCTGGCCGATTTCAAGGCGTTCCTCGCCGCCGCGCATGAGCGCGGGCTGCGCGTGATCACGGAGCTGGTCATCAATCACAGCTCGGATCAGAACCCGTGGTTCCAGGCTTCGCGCCGCGCCGCGCCCGGTTCGCCCGAGCGCGAACTTCTACGTCTGGAGCGATTCGCCGGAGAAATACAAGGACGCGCGGATCATCTTCAAGGATTTCGAGACCTCGAACTGGTCGTGGGATCCGGTGGCGAAGGCCTACTACTGGCATCGCTTTTATTCCCACCAGCCGGACCTGAATTTCGATAACCCGGCGGTGCACGAGATCGTGCAGAAGGTGCTCGATTTCTGGTTGGACATGGGGGTCGACGGCCTGCGGCTCGACGCCGTTCCCTACCTCTACGAACGCGAGGGAACGAACTGCGAAAACCTGCCCGAGACGCACGAATACCTGAAGAAATTGCGCGCCCACATGGACGCGAAATTCCCCGGCCGCATGCTCCTGGCGGAAGCGAACCAGTGGCCGGAAGACGCGGTCAAATATTTCGGCGACGGCGACGAGTCGCACATGAATTTCCATTTCCCGCTCATGCCGCGGATGTTCATGTCGCTGCAAATGGAGGATCGGTTTCCGATCATCGACATCCTCGAGCAGACGCCGGCGATTCACGAGAGCTGCCAGTGGGCGATGTTCCTGCGCAACCACGACGAGCTGACTCTCGAGATGGTGACGGACGAGGAGCGCGATTACATGTGGCGCGTTTACGCGACCGATCCGACGGCGCGGATCAATCTCGGCATCCGCCGCCGGCTCGCGCCGCTCCTCGCCAACAGCCGGCGCAAGATCGAGCTGCTCAACATTCTCCTCTTCTCGATGCCGGGCACGCCGGTGCTCTACTACGGCGACGAGATCGGGATGGGCGACAATTTTTACCTCGGCGATCGCAACGGCTGCCGCACCCCGATGCAATGGAGCAGCGATCGCAACGCCGGTTTTTCCAAGGCGAATCCGCAGCAGCTTTACCTGCCGGTCACGATCGATCCCGAGTACAACTACGAGGCGATCAACGTCGAGAATCAGCAGAAGAATCTGTCCTCGCTCCTCTGGTGGATGCGGCGGGTGATCGCGATGCGGAAAAATTTCCGCGCTTTCTCCCGCGGCTCGCTCGAGTTTCTGCATCCGGATAATCCGAAGGTGCTGGCGTTTCTGCGCCAGCATGAAGGCGAGACGATCCTGGTGGTGGCGAATCTTTCGCGTTTCTCGCAAGCGGTGGAGATCGATCTCTCGCGCTTCACCGGCTGCGTGCCGATGGAGGTGTTCAGCCGCAATCTTTTCCCGCCGATCAAGAAAGCGCCGTATGTCCTGACCATCGGACCGCACGGGCATTACTGGTTTGCCTTTCAATCGCAAAAAGAAAAGCGGACCACGAAAAAACGGCACGTGCCGACGATCGACGCCGAGCCGACGCTGGCGGCCTTGCTGGTGAACAATCAGCGCGCGCAACTCGAGCGGGAGATTTTGCCTAACTATCTCCGGACCTGCCGCTGGTTCGGGGCGAAGGCGCGGAGCATTCGCGAGATGCGGATCATCGAGCAGATCCCGGTGGCCGATGATGCCGGGCAATTCTGGCTCGTGCAGGTCGATTACACCGATGGCGCGCCCGATGTTTACTCGCTGCCGGTGCAGCTCGAAACCGGCCCGGCGGCCGAGGCTCTGGCGCGCTCCACGCCGCAGGCCGTGATCGCGCGGGTCGGCGGCAAGGGCGTTCTCTACGACGCGCTCTGGGACCAGGAATTTCGCGACAAGATTTTCCAGCTCATGGCGACCGGCACCGATCTCAAGGGCCGCAACGGCCATCTCGTCGGCGTCGGGAGCAGCCTGCTGGAAGAGGAGCCTAACGACAAGGCGCCGGCCTCCCGCGTGCTCAACGCCGAGCAGAGCAACTCCTCGATTCTTTTCGAGGACCGCTTTTTCCTCAAGCTCTACCGCAAGCTGGAGGACGGGATGAATCCCGACGTCGAGCTGACCCGGTTCCTGACCGAGGAACAGCAGTTCGCGCACGTGCCGGCGTTTGTCGGCGCACTCGAATACCGGCGCGCGCGCTCCGAGCCGACGGTGGTCGCGCTTTTGCAGGCGGCCGCGACTAACGAGGGCGACGCCTGGGAGCTGACGCTCGATGCCGTGGGCCGTTATTTCGAACGCGTCCTGGAGAAGAAAGGCGATCTGCAATCGGCCGAGGCCACACCCGGACCGTTGCTGGAAGAATTGCTCGGCGGCGTTTATCCCGAGAAAGCGAAGCTGATCGGCGAGCGCACGGGCGAAATGCATCTCGCCCTGGCCGCGGAGACGAACGACAAGCGCTTCGCGCCGGAGCCGTTCAACGCCATGGCGCAGCGCTCGGTTTATCAATCGATGCGCGCTTCGCTCCGCCGGGCCTTTGCGCTTTTGCAAAAGAAGCTGCCGGAATTACCCGAGGCCTTCCGCGCCGAAGCCGCGCAGGTCCTGGCGGCGGAGCAGCAGATTCTCGCCGCCGAGCAGCAGACCCTGGAGCGGCATGCGTCCGCGATGAAGATCCGGATTCACGGCGATTATCATCTCGGCCAGGCGCTCTCGACCGGGAAGGATTTCGTGATTCTCGATTTCGAAGGCGAACCGGCCCGGCCTTTGAGCGAACGCAAACTGAAGCGCTCCGCCCTGCGCGATGTCGCGGGCATGATGCGCTCGTTTCAATACGCGGCCTACAGCGCGCTCTGGCAGCCCTCGATGCGGACGGAGGACGTCCCGTTCCTCGAACCGTGGGCCGATCTTTGGTATCGCCAGATGAGCGCGACCTTCCTCGCAGAGCTATCTCGCGACGACCGGCCGGCGCGAATTTCCTGCCGCAAAAGGAAAGCGATCTCACCGTCCTGCTGGAGGCGTACCTCCTCGACAAGGCGGTCTACGAAGTCGGCTACGAATTGAATCATCGGCCGGACTGGGTCCTGATCCCGGTGCGGGGGATCAAGCACATCCTCAATCTCGCCTAACGACTCGGAAAAATGGAATAAGCGCGGCGCGGAAATCTCCCACGAGCGATGAAACCGCTTCTTCTTGCCCTGGCCGCGACGGTGATGTTTGGCGCCAATAATTTCGCCGCGGAGACCCGCTTCCAGAGCGGGCCGGCGCAGACTTCGCTGGTCGAGCTCTACACCTCGGAAGGCTGCAGCAGCTGCCCGCCGGCCGAGGCCTGGCTGAGCCGGCTCAAGGACAATCCGGGGTTGTGGAAAAATTTCGTCCCCCTCGCCTTTCACGTCGATTACTGGGACCGGCTCGGCTGGCGCGATCGTTTTTCGTCGAAACAATGGACGGAACGGCAAAGCCGTTACGCCGCGCTTTGGCGAAGCGAATCGGTCTACACCCCGGCGGTGGTGGTGAACGGACGCGAAGAGCGCGGCTGGTCGGGCACGAAGCTCGGCTCGCCTAACGAAAAGCAAACCGGCGTTCTGAGCGTGACGACGAGCGACGGCAAAACTTTCGCGGTCGAGTTCCGGCCTGTTGATGGACTCCCCTCCGCCTATGAAGCGCACCTCGCTCTCCTCGGCTCCGGCATCTCCACCAGCGTCCGGGCGGGCGAAAACAGCGGGCGCAACCTGGCGCACTGGAGCGATTCGCCGGAAAAATACAAGGACGCCCGGATCATCTTCAAGGATTTCGAGACCTCGAACTGGTCGTGGGATCCGGTGGCAAAGGCCTACTACTGGCACCGCTTTTATTCCCACCAGCCGGACCTGAATTTCGATAACCCGGCGGTGCACGAGATCGTGCAGAAGGTGCTCGATTTCTGGTTGGACATGGGGGTCGACGGCCTGCGGCTCGATGCCGTTCCCTACCTCTACGAACGCGAGGGAACGAACTGCGAAAATCTGCCCGAGACGCACGTATACCTGAAGAAATTGCGCGCCCACATGGACGCGAAATTCCCCGGCCGCATGCTCCTGGCGGAGGCGAACCAGTGGCCGGAAGACGCGGTCAAATATTTCGGCGACGGCGACGAGTCGCACATGAATTTCCATTTCCCGCTCATGCCGCGGATGTTCATGTCGCTGCAAATGGAGGATCGGTTTCCGATCATCGACATCCTCGAGCAGACGCCGGCGATTCACGAGAGCTGCCAGTGGGCGATGTTCCTGCGCAACCACGACGAGTTGACTCTCGAGATGGTGACGGACGAGGAGCGCGATTACATGTGGCGCGTTTACGCGACCGACCCGACGGCGCGGATCAATCTCGGCATCCGCCGCCGGCTCGCCCCGCTCCTCGCCAACAGCCGGCGCAAGATCGAGCTGCTCAACATTCTCCTCTTCTCGATGCCGGGCACGCCGGTGCTCTACTACGGCGACGAGATCGGGATGGGCGACAATTTTTACCTCGGCGATCGCAACGGCTGCCGCACCCCGATGCAGTGGAGCAGCGATCGCAACGCCGGTTTTTCCAAGGCGAATCCGCAGCAGCTTTACCTGCCGGTCACGATCGATCCCGAGTACAACTACGAGGCGATCAACGTCGAGAATCAGCAGAAGAACCTGTCGTCGCTGCTCTGGTGGATGCGGCGGGTGATCGCGATGCGGAAAAATTTCCGCGCCTTCTCCCGCGGCTCGCTCGAGTTCCTGCATCCGGATAATCCGAAGGTGCTGGCGTTTCTGCGCCAGCATGAGGGCGAGACGATCCTGGTGGTGGCGAATCTTTCGCGTTTCTCGCAGGCGGTGGAGATCGATCTCTCGCGCTTCGGCGGCTGCGTGCCGATGGAGGTCTTCAGCCGCAATCTTTTCCCGCCGATCAAGAAAGCGCCGTATGTCCTGACCATCGGACCGCACGGGCATTACTGGTTTGCTTTTCAATCGCAAAAAGAAAAGCGGACCACGAAAAAGCGGCACGTGCCGACGATTGACGCCGAGCCGACGCTGGCGGCCTTGCTGGTGAACAATCGGCGCGCGCAGCTAGAACGGGAGATTTTGCCTAACTATCTCCGGACCTGCCGCTGGTTCGGCGCGAAGGCGCGGAGCATTCGCGAGATGCGGATCATCGAGCAGATCCCGGTGGCCGATGATGCCGGGCAGTTCTGGCTCGTGCAGGTCGATTATACCGATGGCGCGCCGGATGTTTACTCGCTGCCGGTGCAGCTCGAAACCGGCCCGGCGGCAGAGGCGTTGGCGCGCTCCACCCCGCAGGCAGTGATCGCGCGAGTCGGCGGCAAGGGCATTCTCTACGACGCGCTCTGGGATCAGGAATTTCGCGACAAGATTTTCCAGCTCATGGCGACCGGCACCGACCTCAAGGGCCGCAACGGACATCTCGTCGGCGTCGGGAGCAGCCTGCTGGAAGAGGAGCCTAACGACAAGGCGCCGGCCTCCCGCGTGCTCAACGCCGAGCAGAGCAACTCCTCGATTCTTTTCGAGGACCGCTTTTTCCTCAAGCTCTACCGCAAGCTGGAGGACGGGATGAATCCCGATGTCGAGCTGACGCGGTTCCTGACCGAGGAACAGCAATTCGCGCACGTGCCGGCGTTTGTCGGCGCACTCGAATACCGGCGCGCGCGCTCCGAGCCGACGGTGGTCGCGCTTTTGCAGGCGGCCGCGCCTAACGAGGGCGACGCCTGGAAGCTGACGCTCGATGCCGTGGGCCGTTATTTCGAACGCGTCCTGGAGAAGAAAGGCGATCTGCAATCGGCCGAGGCCACACCCGGACCGTTGCTGGAAGAATTGCTCGGCGGCGTTTATCCCGAGAAAGCGAAGCTGATCGGCGAGCGCACGGGCGAAATGCATCTCGCCCTGGCCGCGGAGACTAACGACAAGCGCTTCGCCCCGGAGCCGTTCAACGCCATGGCGCAGCGCTCGGTTTATCAATCGATGCGCGCCTCGCTCCGCCGGGCCTTTGCGCTTTTGCAAAAGAAGCTGCCGGAATTACCCGAGGCGTTCCGCGCCGAAGCCGCGCAGGTTCTGGCGGCGGAGCAGCAGATTCTCGCGGCCGAGCAGCAGACCCTGGAGCGGCATGCGTCGGCGATGAAGATCCGGATTCACGGCGATTATCATCTCGGCCAGGCGCTCTCGACCGGGAAAGATTTCGTCATTCTCGATTTCGAAGGCGAACCGGCCCGGCCTTTGAGCGAACGCAAACTGAAACGTTCCGCCCTGCGCGATGTCGCGGGCATGATGCGTTCGTTTCAATACGCCGCCTACAGCGCGCTCTGGCAGCCCTCGATGCGGACCGAGGACGTCCCGTTCCTCGAACCGTGGGCCGACCTTTGGTATCGGCAGATGAGCGCGACCTTCCTCGAGAGCTATCTCGCGACGACGGCCGGCGCGAATTTCCTGCCGCAAAAGGAAGGCGATCTCACCGTCCTGCTGGAGGCGTACCTCCTCGACAAAGCGGTGTACGAAGTCGGCTACGAATTGAATCATCGGCCGGACTGGGTCCTGATCCCGGTGCGGGGAATCAAGCACATCCTCAATCTCGCCTAACGACTCGGAGAAATGGAATAAGCGCGACGCGGAAATCTCCCACGAGCGATGAAACCGCTTCTTCTTGCCCTGGCCGCGACGGTGATGTTTGGCGCCAATAATTTCGCCGCGGAGATCCGCTTCCAAAGCGGGCCGGCGCAGACTTCGCTGGTCGAGCTTTACACTTCCGAAGGCTGCAGCAGCTGCCCGCCGGCCGAGGCCTGGTTGAGCCGGCTGAAGGAAAATCCCGGGGTTGTGGAAGCAATTCGTCCCGCTCGCCTTTCACGTCGACTACTGGGACCGGCTCGGCTGGCGCGACCGTTTTTCATCGAAACAATGGACGGAGCGGCAAAGCCGTTATGCCGCGCAGTGGCGCAGCGAATCGGTCTATACCCCCGCGGTGGTGGTGAACGGTCGCGAAGAACGCGGCTGGTCGGGCACGAAGCTCGGCTCGCCTAACGAAAAGCAAACCGGCGTTCTAAGCGTGACCACGAGCGACGGCAAAACTTTCGCGGTTGAGTTCCGGCCTGTTGATGGACTCCCCTCCGCCTATGAAGCGCACCTCGCTCTCCTCGGCTCCGGCATTTCCACCAGCGTCCGGGCGGGCGAAAACAGCGGGCGCAACCTGGCGCACGACTTCGTCGTCCTCGACCTTCAGAACGCCGAGCTGAAATCCGACGCCGGCTTCAACCGCGCTCGCCTAACGACGGGCGCGACGACCGAGCCGGGCGCCCGCAGAGCGATCGCCGTCTGGGTGACGCCGCGTGGCCAGCTCTTCCCCCTCCAGGCGACGGGCGGCTGGCTCCCCTGACCGGACAGCCTAACGAATCGGAAGGGCGGCAAAAATCGTCTTGACCCGTTTCGCATTTTTTCTTAAGAAGACGTCGCGATGAAACTGAATCGCGCCCCCTTTCTTCTCGTCTTCGCCGCTTTTGCCGCGGCGATGGCCGCGGCTAATCCGGATGAGGTGGTCCGCTCCCGGATCAAACGCGAGCCGGTGACTTCGAGCAACGTCGCCAGCGTGGGCTACAGCCGCCATCTGCGCGCCCTTGAGATCCAGTTCACGCGCGGGGCAGTCTATCGTTTTCTCGATGTCCCTCCGGCGGTTCATCGAGGCCTGATCGCTTCCCCGTCGAAAGGGCGCTTCATCGCGGAAAATATTCGCAACAAGTATCGATTCGTTAGGGTCCGCCCCCTCCCGGATCGGGTTGCGGCATCGGCCCCCGATTCGTGATCGCTTCCGGAGTGGCCGCGCGGGCATTTGCCGCGAGGCAGATTTCGCGGAAGATCACGCGTTCAACCCGGAGAAAGAAAATGCAAAAAAAGTGCAGATTCCGCGTTGACGGGCGAACACTCCGCGATACTTTGTTCGTCCGCTGACGCGGCCTCGGGTTCCCCGGGGTGTTCTTCTTGGCTCAACTTCGAGCCGCCGGTTGTTGGATTATTCAGCAAGGGGCGGCGTTTGTCGTGGAGCGGAAAGAGAACGGTTGATCTTTGACAGTGCAATTCTGGATTTCGTCATCACGACGATTTAGTTTTTTGAAATCCAGAAGGTAGAAGTCAGCGAAAATTGAATTGTGCGTTATACGTCGAGTTTCTTTGATTAAAAATTTTCCCGAACCGGTTCTTCGGAGCCGCGAGGGAATCTTAATTTGAATAAGATCGGACGAACACCGGCTTCCACTTACGAGTGGTTGCCGGTTTAGAATGGTCAGATTTCAGCTCCCTCTTCGTTAGCGAAGAGGGGCGCAAACTTTGTCCGGGATCAGCAATGATGCCGGCTCCAAATTTTTACGGAGAGTTTGATTCTGGCTCAGAACGAACGCTGGCGGCGTGGATAAGACATGCAAGTCGAACGGGATTACTTCGAGTAGCAATACCTGAAGTAATTTAGTGGCGAACGGGTGCGTAACACGTGGGGAATCTGCCGAGAAGTGGGGGATAGCTCGTCGAAAGGCGAATTAATACCGCATATGATCAGGGAAGACATCTTTCCAACATCAAAGCCGGGGCAACCTGGCGCTTCTTGATGACCCCGCGGCCTATCAGCTAGTTGGTGAGGTAACGGCCCACCAAGGCTATGACGGGTAGCTGGTCTGAGAGGACGACCAGTCACACTGGAACTGAGACACGGTCCAGACACCTACGGGTGGCAGCAGTCGAGAATTTTTCTCAATGGGGGCAACCCTGAAGGAGCGACGCCGCGTGGAGGATGAAGGCTTTCGGGTTGTAAACTCCTGTCATTTGAGAACAAGTGTAGCCAAGTAACTACTGGCTACTTGATAGTATCAGAAGAGGAAGGGACGGCTAACTCTGTGCCAGCAGCCGCGGTAATACAGAGGTCCCAAGCGTTGTTCGGATTCATTGGGCGTAAAGGGTGCGTAGGTGGCGTGGTAAGTCGGGTGTGAAATTTCGGAGCTTAACTCCGAAACTGCATTCGATACTGCCGTGCTTGAGGACTGGAGAGGAGACTGGAATTTACGGTGTAGCAGTGAAATGCGTAGAGATCGTAAGGAAGACCAGTGGCGAAGGCGGGTCTCTGGACAGTTCCTGACACTGAGGCACGAAGGCTAGGGGAGCAAACGGGATTAGATACCCCGGTAGTCCTAGCAGTAAACGGTGCACGTTTGGTGTGGGAGGATTCGACCCCTTCCGCGCCGGAGCTAACGCGTTAAACGTGCCGCCTGGGGAGTACGGTCGCAAGATTAAAACTCAAAGAAATTGACGGGGGCCCGCACAAGCGGTGGAGTATGTGGCTTAATTCGATGCAACGCGAAGAACCTTACCTGGCCTTGACATGCATCTCTAAACCGGTGAAAGCCGGCGAGTGTCGAAAGACACAATTTGCACAGGTGCTGCATGGCTGTCGTCAGCTCGTGTCGTGAGATGTTGGGTTAAGTCCCGCAACGAGCGCAACCCCTGTGAACTGTTGCCACTCCTCTTTATTGAGAAGCACTCTGTTCAGACTGCCCTGTGAAACGGGGAGGAAGGTGGGGACGACGTCAAGTCAGTATGGCCCTTACGGCCAGGGCTGCACACGTACTACAATGCTCAGTACAGAACGATCCGAGACCGCGAGGTGGAGGAAATCTAGTAAAACTGAGCCCAGTTCGGATTGGAGGCTGCAACTCGCCTCCATGAAGCCGGAATCGCTAGTAATGCCGTATCAGCTACGACGGCGTGAATACGTTCCCGGGCCTTGTACACACCGCCCGTCACATCATGGAAGTCACTTGTAGCCGAAGTCGGTGCGCCAACCAGCAATGGAGGCAGCCGCCTACGCTATGAGCGGTAACTGGGATGAAGTCGTAACAAGGTAGCCGTAGGGGAACCTGCGGCTGGATCACCTCCTTTCTAAGGAGAAATTCAATCGGACAGCTCGAGCTTGCTCTTGCTGGATCGGTTTGAATAGGTCGACGGCTAAGCCCAAAATCCTTCGGGGTTTTGGAGATGCCGTTAAGCCCTCGGAATCGAAAGAGACCGAGGCTCAGAGAGAATCGAAACGGTAACGCACAATTCAGTTTTTGTTTGATTGCTGACTCTAAAATGCCGGACGGCTTACGCTGTCCGGCATTTTTTGTTTGCCTGCGCGATGGCGCACTTCGCGCACGGAATCGCCCATTAAGACCAGGGCAGCCTGGGAACTGAGACCGGTTCCAGCCGCTTAGGGCAGGATTTCGCCGCGGTGACTCTTCACCTCCCCGACGTCCTTGTTATTGATCCCGCCGTCGGTGTTGATATCGGAGCGCAGGTTGGAGCGCTTCGTCTTTTGCCCTTGGACCGCCCGTGTCGCCGCGATGTCGGCGTTATTGACGATGCGGTCGCCATTCACATCTCCAAAGAGAATGCCAAAGGTGACTGCCGCGGAATCCAGAGTGTTTCCCTGGTCGTCCGTCACGCCGCTCAACGTCACGGTAACGGTATTGTGATTGCAGCCGAGCTCACTGAGCGAGACCGAGAGGCTATGGGCATCATCAGGATCGACCATGACCGGACCGACCTTCCCGCAGCTTGAAGTCACGCCGCCGGCGCCGGTGACGTTATTGTTGAAGGTGAAGACGATTTCGCCTTTCCCGTTTCCGGCGCGGGGTTCGATCCCGATGTCTCCGTTCAGCGGGAGATCCACATCAAATTCACCAGTGCTCCCGTGAGTCCGCCGCGAGACCGCGCTCTCGAGCGCGAGACCGCCGCCGGCCGAGATGTAATCAAATTCAATCCGGGATGTGCCAAGGATGGCCCCGTCGAAATTTTCTCCCGGCGTCTCTCCGCCGTAGCGAAACGCGGCAAAAACGCCATTAAAACGCGTCGTTTCCTCGAAATAGTGGAACGTGCCCTCCCCCGACCAACCCAGCTCCGCACCGACGAGCACCACCGCGTTCGTATTTCCCGGGAACGGCTCAATCGGGAAAGAAATATCAGTAAAGAAATTGGCCGCGTCCGAGCCGGGGAACGATTCCACATCGAGGTAAATGCGCGCCGAGACGACTTCCTTCCCGATCAGTGGATCATCGCCCAGAAGAGCGGCGGAGAATGACGAACCCACCGGGGCGAAAGTGAAGGTCGCCGTTTCTGCTTTCCCCGTTGCGGCGTAACCAAGCGCCCCAGCGACAGCGCACACCACCAGAAAACTCCGCACCACTCCCGTCCTGAGACTTTGTAGATTCATCCAAGTTTTTAAGCCGTCGATCTTGACGAGGCAAGCGCGACTTCCCCTGCCCCGGTCAAACGCCACCGCGCGACCACCTGTCGCGTTGCATTTTTCGATCTTCGATCTACCCTTCTCACTCTTCCACGGGGGCATAGCTCAGTTGGTAGAGCGCCAGCTTTGCAAGCTGGATGTCAGGGGTTCGAATCCCCTTGCCTCCAAATCTTCAACTGCCGTCAGCCGCGTCGCCGGATCAGGACTCGAAGCACTCGAGATATTTAATCCCCGAGCCGGTGTTGAAAATCACGACTCGCTCGTTGGGCTCGATCTTTCCCTCTCTGGCGAGCGACTGCAGCGCCGCGAAACACGCCGCGCCCTCCGGCGCGACAAAGAGTCCTTCTTTCGCACCCGACTTCCCGCGTCACCCGGATCATCGTCTCGTCCTCGATCGCGACCGCGCCGCCTTTTGAATCGCGCAAAATCTGGAGCATGAGAAAATCGCCAACCGCTTTCGGGACGCGCAGACCGGAAGCCCTGGTGTGTGCATCGGGAAATTCGGGCGCGCTCGTCGCCCCTGCTTCAAAAGCGCGAACAATCGGCGCGCACCCCGCCGCCTGGACCGAAAACATGCGCGGCCGTTTTGCCCCGATCCAGCCCATCGCTCTCCATCTCGTCGAACGCTTTCCACATTCCGATCAACCCGGTCCCGCCGCCGGTCGGATAAAGAATCACGTCGGGCAATTCCCAGTTCGATTGCTCGGCCAACTCGTAGCCGAGCGTTTTCTTGCCCTCGACCCGATACGGCTCCTTCAGCGTCGACATGTCGAACCAGCCTTCCTTTTCCTTGCGCCGCGCGATCTCAGCGCCGCAATCGGTGATCAAGCCGTCGATGAGCGTGACGTGCGCCCCGGTTTCGCGGCACTCGATCACATTTGCCAGCGGAGTGTCGTTAGGCATGAAGATATGCGCTTCGAGCCCGGCCCGCGCGGCATAAGCCGCAAGCGCGCCGCCCGCGTTGCCGGCAGTCGGCACGGCCAGCTTTTTCGCACCAAGATGTTTCGCCATCGACACCGCCACCGCCATCCCGCGCGCCTTGAAACTTTGGGTCGGGTTCTGTGATTCGTCTTTGATCCAGAGATTCGTCAGGCCGGCCTTTTCGCCGAAGCGGTCGGCGCGCAGCAGCGGCGTGCCGCCTTCGCCTAACGACACCGGCTCGACCTCGGGCGGGAGCGGCAAAACTTCCCGATAACGCCAGAGCGATTTCTCCCGACCGACGAGCGACTCGCGGGTCAGGGTGCGGCCCGCTGCGGCCAGATCGTAAACCGGAAAGAGCGGTTTCTGACACGCGGTGCAGAGATTTTGCAGCTGGGACCAGTCGTGCTTCAGCCCGCAGGCGGTGCAGGAGAGATGCGTCATGAACATTGTGGCAAGGTAGCGCAAACCTGTCGCAGACGTTGGCTGGAATTTCTCGTGTTACGGCTGCGGCTTCGCCGTCGCCCGAATGAGCGCGACGGAGATAAGACTGGCGCTCAGGGCAGGCGCTCGAGGAATTCGGTGTCGATGATCGAGGGCGGGACGATGCCGGAGGCCCAGATGGCGGCGAAGGTCTGCTGGAGGCTGAAAGGTTTGCCGGACGCTTCGGCTTGGTGGCTGGCGCGCGCGAGCATGTGGTCGAGCTGCGATTTACCGACGACGTAGCTGGGGCCGTAGCCGGGCTGGCGCAGATACAGGAGCTGTTCGAAACCGACCAGCTTGCTCTTCGCGTCCGACCAGCCGCGCGGAGTCCAGCTGGCGTGGAATTTGCCCGCTTCTTCCAAGGTCATCTCATTGTTCTGGACGCGGAGCGAGGCGAGCCCGCGCGCGGCGCGGTTGGCCAGCATCACCCAGACCAATTCACGGCCGTGCGGCTCGTCGTCGTAGATTCCCTCTTGCATCGCGATCTCTTCCATCGCGGTGGCGAATCCTTCGGAACGGTCGGCATACATGTTGAACAAGGGGCGCGCGGAGCGGATTGGCGTCGGCTGTGTTTCGTGGGCGAGCCTGGCCAGCTCTATCCAGTGAAACTCATGGCTCGAGAGTGGCAGCGGGTCGAGCGCGGTGACGTGACTGAAGAAATTGCGCTCAGCCAAAGGCACGTAGGTCGGCGCCTGGGCCAGGAGCGCGTCGTGCGCATAGGGTTTGTCGGCGATGGTGCCGGTGTCGACCCAGAGCCGGTAGAGCTTCTCGGCATGGGCCCGGCTCATCGCGGCATAGGCGGCGGGATCGTCGATGGGTTTGATCGGAGGCTGGTCGCGGTTGCGCGCCTCTTCCAGCCGGAGCGAGGCGAGTGATCGGTCGAGCTCGCGCTGGAGCAACTCGACCTGCTGGTCATAGGTCAGCGGTGAAAGCATGACGTGCTTGAGCCACCAATCATAATCGGCTTTGCCGACACCAGAGGGCCCTTGGCGTTTCGGCGCCTCGGCCTTCACATAGGCGGCGAAGTCGGCGCTGGCGACGCGAGATTTCTCGACCGCCGCCTTGAGCGCCTGGCTCGCTCCGTCGAGCGAGATTTTCCGGGTGCCGGCGAGGTCGCGCAGTTGCAGACGCGCCCTTCTGCCATTGAGCGAGGAAATCGGCCTGGTCGGCAAAAGCTTGATCGCCGTAGGCCCAGAGGTCGTGGGCGGTGCTGCCGGCGAGGTTGACCCTGGCGTCGGCGAGGAGCGCCGGGATCGCGCCGAGCAATTCCGTGAGCCTGGCATCGTCAGCCGGCGACAATGGGAATTTGTAAGCGAACAGGTCGATGTTTGGCTCGGCTGACGGTCCTTCGTGCGCGGGGACGTCGCTCATTTCCGGGAAAACAGTCGCGTAGAAAACCGGGTCGCGCTCCCAGGGCTTGAGAATGCGAAGGAAGAAATCGAGGCCCTTCATTTCGGCCTCGACCAGCCGATGGTCGTTCTTCTGCACGGTCGACCAGCCGCTGGGGTCGATTGCTTTGAGGCGCGCACGGAAGGCGGCGAGTCCCTCCGCCTTCTTCGCCATGGCGGCGGCGCTGTAATCGGGCCGTCCCCCGACGATCGCGGGATGATTGAACGCGCGCCAGTCGCTGAACAAGGTCGCCAACTTTTGGTAGGACGAAGCGGGCGCTTCGGTCGCCGCGGCGAAGTTTGCCACGAGGGCGAGCGACGCCATCAGCGCGAGAGACAGAGCACGTTGGTTCATCTCGACCCCTTTATCGGCCCGAGGCAAGACGGTCAATGCAAAGCTGGGCCAGGGGGAGCGCGGGCGCCTCGCCCGCTGTTTTGGCGCCCCGCCAAAAACCGGAACGTTTTGGATGCGTGCCATCGAGCAAGGCGATTAGACTCCGGTTCTACGAGACGGTGCCGCGCGAGGCGCACGGCACAGCGGGCGAGGCGCCCGCGCTCCCCGGAAGCTGCGGTGTCGATTCGCCGTTGGTCAATTGGACCGATCTCTGTTACCGCTATCCGTGGTGAATCCTGGAAGCGCCCATCATCCGTCAGCCCGCGCACGCCCCTGGTACCGACCTAGCCTAACGACGCAGATCTTCCTTGGCCTCGTCCTCGGCGGGCTCCTTGGCTGGGTCAGCCCGGACTGGGGGAACAAGGTTTATTTCCTCCGCGACATCTTCCTTGCCCTGATCAAGTCGATCATCGCGCCGCTGGTGTTCTCCACCATCGTCGCGGGGATCGCCGGCGCGGGCAGCCTGAAAAGAGTCGGCCGGATGGGGTTCAAGGCGATCATTTATTTCGAGATCGCCACGACCGCGGCGCTCGTCATCGGGTTGGTCGTGGTCAACATCACGAAGCCGGGGGTCGGGGTCGAGCTGGTCGCCGGGCCTAACGACGTCGTCAACACTGTCGCGCACACCCACCCCAAGACCCTGCTCGAGATCATCACCCACATTTTCCCGGCGAGCATCATCGAGGCGATGGCCAAGGGCGATGTCCTCCAGATCGTCGCCTTCTCCGTCCTTTTCGCGATCGCGGTTTCAGCGATGGGCGAAAAAGCCCGGCCGATCATCAACCTGGCCGAGGCCGTCATGCAGGTGATGTTCAAGTTCACCAACTACGTCATGATGTTCGCGCCCATCGGCGTCGGCGCGGCCATGGCCCACACCATCGCCACCCAGGGTCTGGGCGTTTTGCTCAATCTCGGGAACCTCATCCTCTCGCTTTATCTCGCGCTGATCATTTTCATCGTCCTCGTCTTCGGCAGCGTGATTCTGTTGCTGCGGATTCCGCTGCGGCAATTCGTCAGGGCGGTGCGCGAGCCGGCGACGCTCGCCTTCGCCACCACCAGCAGCGAATCGGCTTTGCCGAAAGCGATGGAGCAAATGGAGCGCTTCGGCGTGCCCCCGCACATCGTCGGACTCGTCATGCCGACCGGTTATTCCTTCAACCTCGACGGCTCCACTCTTTATCTCGCGATGGCGTCGGTCTTCGTCGCGCAGGCGGCGGAAACGACGACCGGGCATCACGTCGGGCTTGCGCAGCAGATCACGATCATGCTCGCACTCATGATCACCTCCAAAGGGGTCGCCGCCGTCCCGCGCGCTTCGCTTGTCGATTTTGCTCGCGACCCTGAACAGCTTCCTTCCGGCCGGACTCGGGCCGATCGGCGTCGCGGTCATTTTCGGCGTCGATGAGCTGATGGATATGGGCCGCACCTGCGTCAACCTGGTCGGCAACTGCCTCGCCACCGTGGTCGTGGCGCGCTGGGAAGGCGAGTTCGATGATCAACGCGCGCGAGTCTTCGGCACGCCGGAGGAAATTGCGCTCGATCTCCAGGCCGGCAACGTCGCGTTTGCGGAGGCGGCGGCGAATGACTAGCTGGCGCGCGCGCTGGCAGCGCCTTTCGCCGTCCCATCGATCCCGAAAAACAGGCGCTGCTGCGCGCCCGCTGGGCTTCTTTGCCTGACGAACTCCGCACGCCTAACCAACTGGCCGGCCGGCATCTCACACATTGCGGCTTCACCACCGGCGCGAGCTATTGCTCCTTTCGTTGCACCCATTGCTACCTGCCGGCGAACGCGAACGAAGTGCCGATCCCGTCACTCGCGCAAATGAAGGAGCAGATCGACGCCAACCGCCGTTTCCAGGGTCCGGGCGGCGGCCTGCAGATCACCGGCGGCGACGTGGCCGATGCCTATTGGCGCGCCGGGCGGCAGGCGGAACTGATCGAGATCACGCGCTACGCCGTCAGCGTCGGACTCGTGCCGATGCTCATGACCCACGGCCAGACTTTGCTCGAGCATCCGGAATTTCTCGAGGCGCTCGTGGTCGAAGGCGGGCTGCGGCAGGTCGCGGTGCATATCGATATGACACAGGCCGGACGGCATGGTTTTCCGATCAATCGCCTAACGAGCGAAAGCGATTTGCACCCGGTCCGTGAATCGTTCACAAAACTCGCCACGCACATTCGCCAACGAACGGGCCTGGCGCTGGAACTGGCGCACAACTGCACCGTCACAGAGCGCAACATCGATTCGGTGGCGGAGGTCGTGCGCTGGTTTCTGGCCGATCCCGCGCGCTCGCGCATCTGGCGCATCCTGAGTTTCCAGCCAGAAGCAAATACCGGGCGGACCATCTTTTCCGCACACCCGGTGACGCCCCAAATCGTCTGGCAGAAACTCTGCCAAGGCATGGGCTTGGAACTCGATGGAAGTGCCTACCTCGGCGGCCATCCGGATTGTAACCAGGGGGCGAGCCTGCTTGTCGAGCAACGAAGCGGCCGCTATTTCCCGCTCTTGCCTAACGACGACAAAACGAAGCGAATTTTCGCAGAAATCCTGGCCACGATCGGCGCGGTCTCGACCATGACGACCGACTCGGATGGCGCAGCGTCGCTCCTGCCTTACCGGGTGGCGGGCGCCTTCGCGCGTCATCCGGGACTCGCCAGTCGCTCCCTGGCGCGCGCGACGGCCTTGATCGCCTCCGGCCAGGTCCCCCTCCCTTTTCTCCGCGCCATCCTCACTGGCCGCGCCCACACGATTAACATTGGCACGCACAACTTCATGGATGCGAAGCAGGTCGCAAACGCGCCTAACGACCCGATAACGCAAGCCCGGCTCGAGGCCTGCGTTTTCAAGGGCGCGGTTAAAAATCGAGCGACCAATGAATGGGAAGCGGTCCCGATGTGTGCGATGAACCAATCGCGCTGGAGCGAGCTCTACGCCGAGCGTAACACAGCCGTCCCGGCTGTTCCGTAGTGCGGGCGTCTCGCCCGCACGATCGCCAACCGGCGGGCGAGACGCCCGCGCGACGCGACAGGCGAGACGCCTGTGTTACTTCGTCAGCTCAGCGCGATTCAGGTCGAGATCTTTTTGCTCGATCACTTTGACCTCGGGAAAGCTCTTCTTGAGCGGCTCCAGAAAGTCGGCCGCTTTACCGACCACAATCAAACTGGTCGGCTGGGCCAGATATTTCTTCGCGAAACCGGTCACCGCTTCGCTCGTGACGGCGTCGATCGCAGGGATGTATTTATCGAGGGTATCGAGCGGCAGATCGTAAGTCGCGAGATCGGAAATCTGGGACACGAAGCCGCGGTTCGTCTCGAGACTGCGCGCATAACGACCGGTCAAGACCGCCTGGCGCGACTTCAATTCCTCGCCTTTCACCGGCTCGCTCACGAGGCCTTTCAGCTCGGATTCCATCAAGCCGGCCACTTCCGCGGCCGATTCGTTCTTCGTCTGCGCCGAGGCGGCAAACGGTCCCTGCTCACGTCGTGGATCGAGCGAACTGCCGGCGCCATAACTGAGCCCGCGCTTGATCCGGATCTCGCGATTGAGCCGCGAAACAAATCCGTTTCCGAGCGCGGCGTTGGCCACGAGCGCGGCATAATAATCGGGCGATGCGCGTTCGATCGCCGGCCGCGCCACGGTCACCGCCGCCTGGCCCGCCTCCGGCATGTTGATCACGACCTGGCTTGGTTTCCAATCCGCCGCACCGGAGCGAATCTTTTCGTTAGGCACGGCTGCTTCCGGGTTTTTCCAATCGCCGAAAAACTTTTCCGCGAAGGCTTTGCCCTGCTCGAGCGTGACGTCGCCGGCCAGGATGAAAGCCGCGTTCTTTGGTTGATAATATTTTTGGTAAAGCTGCGTGATCTGATCGCGGCCGATCGCCTGCACGGTTTCCAGAGTTCCCCCGGAGGCATGCCCATACGCACCCGCACCGAAGACGACCCGGGTCGTGACAAAGCGCGCGAGCGACCCCGGTTGCTGCAGGGCAACCCGCAACCCGTCGAGCCGCTGGCTCTTCAAGCGATCGATTTCTTCCTGTTTGAACGCCGGGTGACGAACGGTATCGGCCAGGATTTTGAGCGCTTCGTCGGCCTTGTCGGACATGACCACGACGCTCGCGGCGGAAGCGTCCCAGCCCGCGCCGGAATCGATTGAGCCGCCTAACGACTCGATCGCGCTCGCGATTTCCGGGGCCGACATCGTTGCGGTGCCCTTGGTCAGGAGGTCGCCGGTCAGGCTGGCCGTGCCGGCGAAGCCCTCGGGATCGGCTTCGGAGCCGTGGCGCACCAGCAACTGCGCGGCGAGAAGCGGCAAGCCCGGGCGTTCGGCCACGATCACACGCAGCCCGTTTTCGAGCCGGGCTTCTTTCGGCGTGGCAAATTTCGTTTTATGCAGCTCTGAAGGCGCGGGCGCCGTGTCGACCCCGCCGATGGCGAAGGCGGAGCGTGCGTTTGTGAGGCAAAGTGTCACCGCCAAAAGACCTGTCATCCCGAGCCGGCGAAGCGCGGCGAGGGACCTCCCAGGACGCGATCGGTCTTCGCGTCGCCTAACGATTCCATCGGACGCGGGATGTGGCAGAGGGCGAAAGCCGCCAGACGCTTGCGAGGTCACTCGCCGTCTGCGCGGCTCGGGATGACAAGTGTTTTGGCGGCACAAGGCGCTGGCAGTCATCACGATTTTTTCCCTTCTTCCCCGGCTGCGGTCGGTTTCATCGCCTCTGGCAGATATTCGATCACGACCTTCTTCTTGTTTGTTAAGTAACGAGTCATCGCCTCTTTGACCTGGTCGGCGGTCACGGCTTGGAGCTTGGCCAGGTCGTTGTTGACGCGATTGGGGTCACCATAAAGGACAGCCGCTTCGCCCAGCGCACTGGCTTTCCCATTGTTCGTCTCGCGCTCCATTAATTTCCCGGTCAGAAAACGATTTTTCGCCTTGGCAAGTTCCTCCGCGGTAACGCCCTCCTTCAGAAATTTGTCGAGCTCGGCGTTGAAGGCCTTTTCTGCGTCAGCCGGTGTCTTTCCGCTCGCCAGAATCATCCGCACCGTGAGCAGCCCCATGTCCTGGCTGAGGTCGGCGCCGAGGGAAGCCTGTTGCGCGATCTGCTGCTCATAAACCAGCGCCTGGTAAAGCCGCGAGGAATCGCCGCCTGACAAAATTTCATCGGCCAGGTCCAGCGCCGGCGCGTCCTCGCTCCGGAGCGAAGGCGCGAGATAAGTGATCGCGATCGCGGGCAGCGGCACCTTGGGGCTGTACTTCACGATCCGCTTGTCTTCCTTGCGCGGCGGCTCCTTCGCCGTCACCCGCGGGATTTTTTCGGCCGGCTTTTTGATCGCGCCGAAATATTTTTTCACCCATTCCTGCAACTCGTTAGGCTGGAAATCGCCCACCACCACGAGGGTGGCGTTATCCGGCCGGTAAAAGGTGGAATGAAAAGCGCGCACCTCCGCCAGCTTGGACGCGTCCAGTTCCTCGATGTTGCCGATCCCGGGCCGTTTGTAGGGATGAACGGCGTAGGAATTCTTGACCGTATCGAGAAAAAATTCGCCGTAGGGATTGGCCAGAATCCGCTGCCGATATTCCTCCTTCACCACGTCGCGCTCGGATTTGAAATTGGCCTCGTTCAGGGCGAGCGACGACATCCGCTCCGCTTCCGCCCAGAGGATCGGGTGGAGATAATTGGAGGGCACGACCTCGTGGTAAACGGTCACGTCGGGCGCGGTGAAGGCGTTGTTTTCGCCGCCGATGTTTTCGGTCAGGTTTTCAAAAGCGTCAGGGGTGAGGCGCTCGTTACCCTTGAACATCATGTGCTCGAAAAGGTGGGCAAAGCCGCTTCGTTTATCGGGATCGTCCTTCGAGCCGACGTGATACCAGACCTGGACCGCGACCGTCGGGCTGGAATGATCCTCGACGAAATAAACTTCCAATCCGTTAGGCAAAGTTTCGTGCTCGAACTGCAACGGCGGGACCGAGATCGCTGGCGCGGACGCTGCCGGCTCCGGTTCGGCCGCCTGCAGAAGTGGGAGCGAAGCGAGAAGGAGCGCGGAGAGAGCGAGAGAAAATTTCACGGTTGGTTCGACACCTTGGACGATGATCCGTTGCAAGCAATCTGGAATCCTCCGCGCCCGGCCCGGGCAAAGGAGTGGGCCTGAAAGGATTCGAACCTTTGACCCTGCGCTTATCAAGCGCATGCTCTAACCAACTGAGCTACAGGCCCGGTGCAGCGCCGCGGGGCGCCGGAGGAAGGGAACAGTGGCGGGTGATTCCGGATTGGTCAAGGCTCCGGCGAATTTTGCGGGCCGAAGACGCGTTGGAAGGCGGGACCGATGGAATGCGCGCCGGGCGCGAGCGCCTCCAGACACCAGCCCGCGAGGCCGAGAAGCACCGCCGTGATGAGGGCCGCCCACCAGGTTTTGCGGACTGCCGTGCCGAGCCAATGCTCCCGCGCTGCGACTCGCAAATTGCGGTAAAGAACGGTCATGATAAATGCGTCGAGGAAGACCTCGGCGATGAGCGCGGAGGCGGAGAAAATGGCAAAAAGGAACAGCCCGCTGAGGGCCAGGACAATGCCGATGAGCAGCGCCGGGATGCAGCCTTCCAAGTCAAAACCGTCGGAAAAATCGAGCCAGTTTAACGAATCGATCCAGGAGCGGGCGCGCGGGCGGTCTGCCCAGGAATCTTCCGCTCCACCTTTGCTGAAATCCGCTTCGATTTCGCCGGCGGGCGGATTGAAGCGCGCTTTCTCAAACGCCACCCAGGAACGAAGCAAGAGCAGGAAGACACCGTAGCCCGCCAGCACCGCGATTGGATATCGCAGCCACATCGCCTCCACCCCGCCGCGCAGGAGGAGGAATGAAATCAGCAGTCCGGCCGTGCCGGTGAGAAGGAGAAGAACCGAGAGGATGAGTCGCGGCGCACTCCGCTTTGCGAAATAGCGCTCCAGCGCCCGGCGTGCGCGGGTCCGCCATTTTTCATCAGGCGGCGGTTGATTCATCGGAGTGCGACTGGCGTCGCCAGGCAAGCTGCACCAGGCGGCAGAGAAGGATACCGACGACCGCGCCGAGACTGTCGATGCAAACGTCGCCTAACGACGCCGTGCGGGTGGCGACAAACGATTGATGCCATTCGTCGGTCGCGGCAAAGAGAATCGCGGGGAACAAGGCGAAGGCGGCGCGGCGCCAAAAGCCGGCGAGAGGGTCGCGCAGAGCGCGGAAAAGCAGGCCGCTGAGGACGGCATACTCGGTCACGTGCGCAGCTTTCCGGACAAAGAAGTGGGCCTGCGCGAGCGCCTCGGGCGAGATCGCGGGATTGAGCCAGCGCAGGAACGGCGTCAGAAAACGCGAGGTATGCCCGGCCGACATCAGGTCGGTCGATCCGATGAACATCAGCGTCATCCAGAGAACGACCGGGAGCCAGGCCTTGGCGATTTCGCGAATTTTCAAGCCGGCAGTTTAAACCGCGAAGGTTGTCTGACAAACCGGCGCTCCCGGGTTAACCTCGGCCCGAAAATGAAGCGCCCGGACATCTCGCCCCTCCTTTTTGAACCGCTCTTCATGGAGCGAGTCTGGGGCGGCCGGCTCCTCGAAAGCCTCTACGGCAAAAAACTTCCGCCCGGAAAAATCATCGGCGAATCGTGGGAAATCGCCGACCGGCCGGAAGCGCAGAGCGTCGTTAGGCAAGGGCCGTGGCTGGGAAAAACCCTGCACGACCTTTGGCTCAACCACCGGGCGGAGATTTTTGGGGAGGGAATGCCCGATAGCGCGCGCTTCCCCATCCTGGCCAAGCTGCTCGATGCCCGGGAAAAACTTTCGCTTCAGGTCCATCCGCCCGCCAGCGTCGCGGCGTCGTTAGGCGGGGAAAGCAAAAACGAGTTTTGGTATTTCGCCGCGGCTGAGCCCGGGGCGGAGATCTTCGCCGGCCTGCGGCGCGCGGTGAGTCCGGAGGAGTTTGAGCGCGCGGTGCAGGAGGGAACGGTGACCGACCTGGTGGAAAGGTTGCCGGTCGCAACCGGCGACAGTTTTTATCTTCCGAGCGGCCGCTTGCACGCCATCGGCGGGGGCAATTTGATCGTCGAGATCCAGCAGAACAGCGACACCACATATCGCGTTTTCGACTGGGATCGTCCGGATGCAAACGGTGAGAAACGCACGCTTCACGTCCCGGAGTCGATGCGATCGATTCGGTTCGACGACTGCGCGCCGTCCTTGCAGCAACCGGATGGCGAGGAGCTTTTGCGCTCGCCGGATTTCGTGATCGAGAAATGGGACCTGACGCAAAAACGCCGCGCGATCGAGAGCGGCGCTTTCGCTCTCATCGTCGGCCTGAGCGGGACTTGCGAGTGTGAAGGAGTCCAAATCCGGCCGGGTGATTTTGTTCTCGTGCCCGCCGCCTGGAAAAAGCGCAGCTGGAGCCACGCGCGCCCGGAACGAGCGTGCTGCGGGTCACGTTATAGCCGCGTCAGACGATGCAACCCGCGGCGGGCCCGCGCGCGGTTGCGGGCCGATCGGCTGCACGCCGTCGATCTTCCAGCCCCCCGCTTCCGCGGTGAAACTGTAGAGATAGCCGCGCGTCGCGCCGTCCGGCGTGGTCAGGTAAACCTGGGCGTAAGCGACGTCGCCCGCAGCCTTCACGTTCCCGAACTCGATCCGTTGCGCCTGGGTCATGGAGACAAAATCGCGCCGGATCATGAGCTCAAATTGTTCGCGGGAAAATTTCTGCTGCACCCCGGAAGCGGCGCGGCGATAGGCGCTGTCGAAATCGTCCGAGCGAAGATCGGAAAGCTGCCGGTTCACAACCGAATAGAGCTCACGGGGAGCCGGCGCGGGCGTTTCCTGTCGGTGCAGGTGGGTGACGACAATCGCCACCCCGCAGAGAGCGAAGAAAAAAAGCAGGAACGAAATCTTCAGCCAGCGGTTCATCGTCAGGCGGTGCGGGCCGGATCGATCCGGCGCAGGTATTGGTAGGAATAAATGCCGCTGTTGTGTTCGTCGCCCCAGGTCGGCTGAAGGGCGTAACCGCCGACCAGATTCCAGCTCCGGAGCTCGAAGCTCCGGTCGGTGTAGCTGACGTTTGGCCTAACGACATCACCCATCACATCCGGCTCGCCCCCGCAGGCGGCGCAGGGGCAGGCGGTGCGGAGAAAGCGGAGCGGGAGGAAGGTTTCGCTCCCGTCATTCCACTCGATCGCGAGCTCGCTCCCGATCTGTTCGATGTTCTTCGGCTCCAGGCGCACGAGGGAAGCCTAGCAACGGTTTCGCGGCCGAGGGCAAATATTCCGGCGCAGCCGCGGGCAATAATTTCAGTTTCTTTCCTGCGTTCCTGTGTTCCTCGTTCTTCCTGCATGAGCGAACGCCGGAAACCGTATCCCTTCGATCTTCTCGAACCCAAGTGGCAGAGCCGCTGGGAAGAGAGCAACGCCTTCCACGCCCCGAACCCGGGCGAGCCCGGCTTCGATCCGGCCCGGCCGAAATATTATGTGCTCGATATGTTCCCCTACCCCAGCGGCACCGGGCTGCACGTCGGGCATCCCGAGGGTTACACCGCGACCGATATCGTGGCCCGCTACAAACGTCTGCGCGGCTTCAACGTCCTGCACCCGATGGGCTGGGACGCGTTTGGTTTGCCGGCGGAGCAATATGCCATCCGCACCGGGCAGCATCCCGAGGTCACGACCCGGGAAAATATCGCGCGCTTCAAGACGCAGCTGAAACGGATCGGGTTTTCCTACGATTGGGAGCGCGAGATCAGCACGGCCGAGCCCGATTACTTCCGCTGGACGCAATGGATTTTCCTCCAGATCTACCATTCCTGGTTTAACCCGGAGACGCAACGGGCGGAGCCGATCGCGACCTACAAAGGCGACGATCCCGACAGCGTGCGCCTCGCCTACGTCGCGGAAGTGCCGGTGAACTGGTGCCCCGAGCTCGGCACCGTCCTGGCCAACGAGGAAGTGATCGACGGCAAAAGCGAAGTCGGCGGATTCCCGGTCGTTAGGCGGCCGATGCGGCAATGGATGTTGCGCATCACGGCGTTTGCCGAGCGCCTGATCGACGAGCTCGAACCGCTCGCCTGGCCGGATGGGATCAAGCTGCTGCAGCGCAATTGGATCGGGAAAAGCGAGGGCGCGATGATCGAGTTCGCTGTAGCCGGCGCGCTGACCCCGGCATCAGCGAGCCTGCCGGGAAGCTCGGCTACCATCTCTGTTTTCACGACCCGGCCCGACACGCTTTACGGCGCCACCTACATGGTGCTCTCGCCGGAAAATCCGCTGGTCGATCGCCTAACGATAGCGGAACAGCAGCCCGCGGTGAGCGCTTACCGCGAACAGGTCGCGGCCAAGAGCGACCTCGAGCGGACCGATCTCGCGAAAGACAAAAGCGGCGTCTTCACCGGCGCCTACGCGCATCAACCCGGCGAGCAACGAGCGCATCCCGATCTGGATCGCGGACTACGTCCTGATGGGTTACGGCACCGGCGCGATCATGGGCGTGCCGGCGCACGACGAGCGCGACCTTGAGTTCGCGCGCAAGTTCGATCTGCCGATCATCGAAGTCGTGAAGCCGCCAGGCGAGGCGGAAGCGATCGGTTTTGTTGGCGACGGGCGTGGCGATCAATTCCCCGCTGATCGATGGCCTAACGACCCCGGAAGCGAAACAAAAGATCACCGCCTGGCTGGAGGAACAGCGGCCTCGGCCGGCGCACGATCAATTACAAGCTGCGCGACTGGCTTTTCTCGCGGCAGCGTTATTGGGGCGAGCCGTTCCCGATCATTTGGCGGGACGGAAAACACCAGGCCATCGCGGAATCGGAGCTGCCGCTGGTGCCGCCGCCGCTGGACGATTTCAAGCCCACCGGTTCCGGCGAGCCGCCCTTGGCGCGGGCGAAGGATTGGGTCCGCTACTCGGAAGCCGCGACGCGCGAGCTGAACACGATGCCGCAATGGGCCGGCTCCTGTTGGTACTACCTGCGCTTTTGCGATCCGGGGAACGGCGAGCGCTTCGTCGGGAAAGAGGCCGAGCGTTATTGGATGGGGGCGCGCAATGACGAAGGCCAAATGACGAAGGACGAAGGAATGACCAATGCCCAAATGCCTAACGACGGCGGATCTGGTCATTCGGAAATTGATTCGTCATTCGAAATTCGTCATTCGTCATTCCCGGCGCAGCCGGGCGGCGTCGATCTCTACGTCGGCGGAACCGAACACGCCGTGCTCCATCTCCTTTACGCCCGTTTCTGGCACAAGGTGCTCTTCGATCTCGGCCATCTCTCGACCAACGAACCGTTCCAGCGGCTGGTGAACCAGGGCATCATCCTCGGCGAAGACGGCCGCAAAATGTCGAAGCGCTGGGGCAACGTGATCGATCCGCTCGACGTCATCGCCGAGTACGGCGCCGATGCTTTCCGTTGCTACGAGATGTTCATGGGCCCGCTCGAGCAGATGAAGCCCTGGAGCATGACCGGCGTGGAAGGCGTCTCGCGTTTCCTCGCCCGCGTCTGGCGGCTCGTGATGGAGGAAAACCAGGCCGGCGAATGGATCCTCTCCCCGACCGTGCAGGAGACGGAGCCGACCCGCGCGCAGTTGAAGGTGATCCACGCCACGATCAAGAAAGTCGGCGAAGACATCGAGGCGCTTTCCTTCAACACCGCGATCGCGCAGATGATGATTTTCGTGAACGCCTTCACCACCGCCGAGTCGGTGCCGGTCTCGGCGTTGCGCACGTTGCTCGTGGTCTCTCAATCCCTTCGCGCCGCATCTCACCTCCGAGCTTTGGGAAACGTTGGCGAGCCGATTCCCGATCGCGCCCGAAGCGATCACCGAACAGCCGTGGCCGGAGTACCGAGCCGAGTTTCTGGTCGAAGACGAAGTGGAGATCGCCCTCCAGGTAAATGGCAAAGTGCGCGACCGCGTAACCGTGCCGATCGCCGCGACCACGCGAGGAGTTGGAAGCGATCGCCCTGGCCAACCCTCGGGTGCAGGAATTCATCGCCGGCAAGACGATCCGCAAGATCATCGTCGTGACCAATAAAGCTTGTCAACGTCGTCGCGACCTAGGAAGGATCGACCACCTATGTTAAAGGAATTCAAAGAGTTCGCGATCAAAGGGAATGTGGTTGACCTGGCGGTGGCCGTCATTATTGGCGGGGCCTTCGGCAAGATCGTTGCCTCACTGGTGGAAGACATCATCATGCCGACCGATCGGCAAGCTGACCGGAGGCCTCGACTTCAGCAACATGTATTACCCGCTGTCCGACAAGGTCGCGACTGGACTCGGCCTGGCCGAGGCGCGCAAGCTGGGCGCGGTGCTGGACTACGGCAATTTCATCACCCTGGTGATCAACTTCATCATCGTGGCGTTCTGCATTTTCCTCATGGTCAAAGCGCTCAACAAGCATGAAAAAACCGGCTCCGAATGCGCCCGCCACGGCCAAGGATTGCCCGGCTTGCACGATGTCGATCCCGGTCAAGGCAACGCGCTGCCCGCATTGCACGACGGAACTGTCCGGCGCCTAGGCCGCGGCGCGGTTCGAGTCGATCCGCAGGACACGGCGCGGCGAACAGAGCCAGATCCGGCTCTGCCCGTCGTCCTCCCAGGCGACGCCGCCTGCCCAGGGTGAAAAAGCGGGCAGAATCCAGCGCCGCAGCGTGTGGTCTCCTGTTGGATAAACGCCGGAAACTTCAGCCGCAGCCCCGCGCCGTCGGTGATGCTCGCGGCCGGGTGATGATGCCCGATGATGCAAATCCGGCCGGTCTCTTCGGGCTCGCAATGGCCGTGCTGAAAAACGAAATCGGGCGTTTCCCAGCGGGGGACGAACTCGATTGCGCGCGCCACGTGCCGGTCGTGGTTGCCGGCAAGGGCGATCACTTCGCAATGCTCACGCAGCCGACCGAGAAGCGCTTGGGCGGCCGCGGTGGAAGCTTTGTCGTGCACCAGGTCGCCCACGATAAGCAGCTGGCGCGGTTGATATTCCACCAGAAGCTCCATCAGCCGTTCCTCGACCGAAGTCATGCCCCAGAGCGGCATGAGCCGGCCGGCGGCGCGCTGGCTCAGCTCGTAGCCGAAGTGCAGATCGGCCACCGCGAGCCACTTTTCGGTTTCATGAAAAAGCGCCAGACGCCCGTCCAGGAGGACGTTAGGGGCGATGGCGGCGCGGCCGGCGGCGAGGATGGGCATGATTCCGGCTCCAAAATTATCTCTTGCCATCCCCGGCTTCAACCGTTAAGCAGGCCACTTCAGCCAAATGACGACCTCACTGAGACTTAGCTTGGTGGGTGCACTGGCTCTCTTGACCGCGAGTTGCACCACGCAGCACCCGACGACGACCACCGCCGGCGGCAGCCATGCCCGGCGTATCGCCAAGGTGCGCACCACCGCCTACACCCACACCGAACCCGGCGGCAACCGCAATGCCATCGGCACCAGGCTGAAGGGCAAGAACGTGATGAGCGCCGCCTCCGATTGGTCGCGTTGGCCGCTCGGGACGAAATTCCGGATCGTGGATACGGACGAAGTCTTCCAGATCGACGACTACGGCAGCGCCTTGATCGGCACCCGCACGATCGACCTCTACAAAACCAACCGCCTCGCGATGAAGAAGTGGGGCGTGCGCTCGGTCGACATCGAGGTTCTCGAATGGGGCTCGCGGGCGAAGAGTCTCGAAGTGCTCGCACCGCGGAAGGGTAACCGCCGCGTCCGCGCCATGATCCTGGCCCTTTCCCAAAACGAGCAGATTACCCGTCCCTTCTAGGCGGACTTTCTTTTGACAGCGGCGGAGACCGCCGCACCTTCCGCGGATGAAAATCTTTGTCGTCGGCGGGGCGGGCTACATCGGCAGCATCTGCGTCGAGCTGCTGCTCGATGAAGGCCACGAGGTCATCGTCTTCGACAACCTGACCGAGGGCCATCGCCTCGCGGTCGACGAGCGGGCGGCCTTTATCGGCGGCGATCTCGCGCGGCGGGAGGAAATCAGCCGCGCGCTGCAGGAAACGAAGCCCGAGGCGGTCATGCATTTCGCCGCCAACGCGCTCGTCGGCGAGTCGATGCAGAACCCCTCGAAATATTTCCGGAACAACGTCGGCGCCGGGATCAATCTCCTCGACGCCATGCTCGAGGCGGGGGTGAACCGCTTCGTCTTCTCCTCCACCTGCGCCACTTTCGGCCCGCCGGAGCGGGTGCCGATCGACGAGACGCTCCCGCAGCGGCCGATCAATCCCTACGGCGAATCGAAGCTCATGTTCGAGAAGGTGCTGCGCTGGTACGACGAGATCCACGGGCTCAAGTTCGTCGCGCTGCGTTATTTCAACGCCGCCGGGGCGACGGCGAAATTCGGCGAAGATCATCGCTGCGAGACTCATCTCATCCCGAACGTCCTCAAAGTCGCGCTCGGTCAAAAACCGCAGGTGGAAATTTACGGGACCGACTACGAAACGCCGGATGGCACCTGCATCCGCGATTACATTCACATCCTCGATCTTTCCCGCGCGCACATTCTCGCGCTCGGCGCGAAAGAGAGCGCCTTCTACAATCTCGGCACCGGCGGCGGCGCGAGCGTGCGCGAAGTGATCGATGTCTGTCGCGAGGTGACCGGAAACGAAATTCCGGTGGTCGAGAAACCGCGCCGCCCCGGCGATCCGCCCCGGCTCATCGCCGCTTCGGAGAAGATCAAACGCGAGCTCGGCTGGAAACCGCAATTCGAAGACATCCGCGCCATCATCGAAAGCGCCTGGAAGTGGCACCTGAAATTCCCCGACGGCTACGGCGACTAGCGAAGTTTTCGCGCTCGCGCTTTCGGAGTGCGGCGCGTCCCCGCGCCGCTTTGCCGGCGGGAAGCTCGCCAGACCCGCAAATGAGCGTCGTCGAGCTGACGCTGAGAAATGCGGCACGAGGACGTGCCGCACTCCAAGGCTCGCCGCGGCGAGCTAAATGCGAAAAGAAAACGCCCGCGGACACACGGTCCGCGGGCGCTTCAGAATCAATTAGCTGACTAACTGCGACTCGTTAGGGAGTCGTGGTCGTCGTGGTGGTCGTCGTCTTCTTGTAGTAAGAGACCGGCTTTTCCAGGATCACCTTGGAGATGACCATGCGATCGCCTTCCTTGACGTAGGTGTAGCGGACCGGCATGTCGGGCTTCAGCATCGACATCTCAACGGTGGCGCCCGTCGGGTCGACCACGGTGGTGTTCTTGCTGTAGTAATACTTCACCGGCTCGGCACTGGTCTGGGTGCGGAAGGTGATGTAATCCGAGCCCGGCGTGTAGGCCGTGATCGTGCCCGTTCCGTCCAGCGTGCTGGTGGTGGTGCTGACCCGGCTGGTCGTCGGTGTGTGACGCCAGCGCTAACGCCTGCGTCGCCGGTGGTGACAGTCGTGGAGCTCGACTGCGCGAATGCGGTTCCCAGGGTGAGAGCGCAGGCAGCGGCAGCGGCGAATAATTTCGTGAATGTGTTTTGTTTCATGTTTGTCCTTTGGTTTGGTTGAACGGATGATTTCCGTCGTGCTTGTTTCCGACTCGTCCCAGCCGTTGTTTATTCATCCCCAATTCGTAAAGGGACGGACACCCGGTTGCCTTCGCCGGGGAGAGCACTTCTAAGTTTCACCAATGCAACCACTTCCCGGCTTCCGCGATTTCCTGCCCGACGACTGCGCCTTTCGTAACGCCATCTTTGCGCGCTGGCGCGACGTTTGCCGCGGCTACGGTTTTGTGGAATGGGACGCGCCCATTCTCGAGCCGACCGAGCTCTATCAAAAAAAGAGCGGCCCCGAAATCGTCGGGCAGCTTTTTAATTTCACCGACAAAGGTGACCGCGAAGTAGCGATGCGCCCGGAGCTCACGCCCAGTCTGGCCCGTGTCGTCGCGGCGCATGAACGCGAATTCCGCAAGCCGCTGAAGTGGTTCTCCATCCCGCAATGTTTTCGTTACGAAAAACAGCAGCGCGGCCGTTTGCGCGAACATTACCAGCTCAACTGCGACCTGATCGGCGACGCTTCGCCCGCGGCGGATGTGGAGATCGTCGCCCTCGCGATCGATCTCCTGCGCGGCTTCGGTTTCACCGCCGAGGACATCGTCGTTAGGCTGAGCGACCGCGAATTCTGGACCGATCTGCTCCGCGCGCAAAATGTGCCGGAAGAGCGCTGGAGCGAACTGCTCGGAGTGATCGACAAGAGCGAACGTGAGCCGCGCGAGAAAACGGCCGAGCGCCTCGGTCCCCTCGCCGGCCCGGTCTTCGAGGTGCTCGACGGCGGCGGCCGGAGCGAAAAGCTCGACCAGCTCGTTAGGCAACTCGAGCAGCGCGGCCTGGCGGATTACGTGAAGGTCGACCTCTCCATTGTCCGCGGCCTGGCTTACTACACCGGGGTCGTCTTCGAGGTTTTCGATCGCGCCGGCAAGCTGCGCGCGATCGCCGGCGGCGGTCGTTACGACAATCTCATCGCGCACCTGAGCGACGGCGCCGTCTCGATGCCGGCGGTCGGCTTCGCCATGGGCGACGTCGTCCTCGGCGAGTTAATCAAGGAAACGCCGCATGCTTTCGCGCGCTTCGCCGATGTCGTTAGCCGGCAAAGCGCGCTCGATCTTTACCTCATCATCGCCAAGGAAGAGCGGCGTCCGAATGCGCTGCGGCATTTGCAAGAGCTGCGCGACGCCGGCTGGCGGGTCGATTATCCGCTGGCGGCGGCCAAGGTGGGCAAACAATTCCAGTCCGCCGAAGCAATGGGCGCGAAAATCACTCTCCTTTACGGCGACGAGTGGCCCTCGGTGAAAATTAAAGACGCTCGCTACCCGCGAAGAACTGCTCGTGCCGCAGGAGGAACTGCTGACCCGGGTCAAGGAATCACTCTCCGCCTGACCGTAGCGCGCCTGCGGTCGGGATGGCACTTGCGAAGTTCCCTCCTCGCCCAGAATGACAGCCTCCGCAGCTCTTATGTATCGCACTCATCATTGCAACGCTCTCCGCGCCGCCAACATCGGCGAGCAGGTCTCGCTCGCCGGCTGGATTCATTCCCGGCGCGACCACGGCGGCGTCACCTTCATCGACCTGCGCGATCGCGAAGGCCTCACCCAGGTCGTTTTTCGCCCGGAGGAAAATGCCGAGATCGCCAAGGCCGCGCATCATCTGCGCGATGAAGACGTCATCCAGGTCGACGGCCGCGTCGCCCCGCGCCTGCCCGGGACGGAGAATCCCAAACTGCCGACCGGCGAAATCGAAGTCCTGCCCGCCCGCCTAACGATTCTGAACCGGGCCGAAGCTCTCCCCTTCCCGCTCGACACCGAGGTCTCGAACGAAGACCTGCGCCTGACCTATCGCTACTTCGACCTGCGCCGCCCGCAGATGACCCGCAACCTGCGCATCCGTCATCGCGTCACCAAGGCGACCCGCGATTATCTCGACGAGCAGGGCTTCCTCGAAATCGAGACGCCGATTCTTTCCAAGAGCACGCCGGAAGGGGCGCGCGATTTTCTCGTCCCGAGCCGGATCCTGCCGGGGAAATTTTACGCCCTGCCGCAGGCGCCGCAGCAATACAAGCAGCTCCTCATGGTCGGCGGGATCGAAAAATATTTTCAGATCGCGAAATGTTTCCGCGACGAAGATCTGCGGGCCGATCGCCAGCCGGAATTCACCCAGATCGACATCGAAGCCTCCTTCGTTAGGCCAGACGACATCTACGCGCTGACCGAGGGAATGCTCGCCTCCATTTTCAAGGCTTCGCGCGGGATCGATATCCCGACGCCGTTCCCGCGCATGACCTATCGCGAAGCGGTCGGCACTTTCGGAAGCGACAAACCGGATCGCCGTTTCGGGATGCAGCTGGTCGATTTCACCGAGGAGTTTCGCGAGAGCGGCTTCAAGGTTTTCCGCAGCGTGATCGAGAGCGGCGGAGTGGTGAAGGCGATCAACGCCAAGGGATTTGCCGGCATCACCATCGGCCAGGTCGACGAGATGACCGCGATCGCGAAAAATTTCGGCGCCAAGGGGCTGGCCTTCATCAAGGTCGAGAACGGCGAATGGAAATCGCCGATCGTGAAGTTCTTTACCGAGGCGGAAAAGAGCCGCGCTGCAAAACAAGCTCGCGCTCGAAGAAGGCGATCTCGTTTTCTTCGGCTCCGACAAATGGGAGATCGCGACCGAGGTGCTCGGCCGCCTCCGGCTCCGCGTCGCGGAAATCCAGGGCCTAACGAAAGACTCCGAGCAGCTCGACTTTCTCTGGGTGACGGATTTCCCGCTCCTGCAACACGACGCCGCGGAAGATAAATGGAACGCGGTCCATCATCCCTTCACCCGTCCGCACGCCGACGACCTCGGGTTGCTCGAAGAAAAACGCTACGGCGAAATGCGCGCCGAAGCCTACGACGTCGTCCTGAACGGCGTGGAGATCGGCGGCGGCAGCATCCGGATTCACGAGCCCGAATTGCAGGCGAAAATGTTCGCCGTTCTCGGCGTGAACGAGGAAGAGCAGCAGATCATGTTTGGCCATCTGCTCCGCGCCTTTCGGTTAGGCGCACCGCCCCACGGCGGCATCGCGCTCGGCCTCGATCGGCTCGTCATGCTCATCTGCGGCGAGCATTCGATCCGCGAGGTCATGGCTTTCCCAAAAAACAACCGCGGCCAGGATTTGATGTCGCAATCGCCGGCCGACGTCGATCCGCGGCAGTTGCGCGATTTGGGAATTCGTCTCGCGGAAAAAATGTAGGGCGCGCCATCCTGGCCGCCCGGGGGTTGGCTGCCGCGACGGTTTACCCCCGGCGGCCAAAATGGCACGCCCTACACGTGATACCCGATCGCGTACGGCCAATCTTCCCAGCGCTTCACCAGCCCGGCGCGGACCGGATTTTCCCGCATGTAAATCCATTTCGATTCGGCAAATTCGTTCCGTCGCAAGAGCCGATCGAAAACCCCGTCCTGCCATTTCCAAGTCGCGTTGGTCTCGCGTCGGACGAAGCGCTTCAATCCGGCTGAATATTGCGTCACCTTCGCGTCCCGACTGGCCAAGGGCCTAACGACCGCATGAAAGTGATTCGGCATGACAACCGCCGCGACGGTCTGCCAGTCTTCATTCAGGTCGCAAAACTTGAGAATGGCACCAAAGACCTGCGGATTATCTAGGACCGGCTGACGACCGGCCACGCAGAGGGTGATGAAATAAGTCACCGTCTGATCGAGCGGCAGCCAAACCGGAATGCGCGGGGGACGCGCCATGCCGCAATCCTAGGAAACCGACGTCCCGCCAGGCAAGCGTGTAGGGCGCGCCATCTTGGCCGCCCGGGGGTAAACCTTCGCCGCAGCCAACCCCCCGGGCGGCCAGAATGGCGCGCCCTACACGGCCGCGATGCAGCCCATCAGCGCATCGCGCCGGCCATCACGTCGGTCGGGCTAAAGGCGATCGGGAACGGCTCGAGCGGCATCGGGTCGTCGTGCTCGAGGAATTCGCGACAGAGCGCAAAGAGACCGGCGCGGGTGGTGCACCGGCGAATCTGGTGCAGAAACTCGCCGCTCGGCTCCACCCCGAGCCCGATGAAGTTCATGTACTTCTTCATATTGCTCACCTGGCTGACTTCGCGAACACCGGGAGTGCTGACGGCTTCGTAAAGCGCGTGCACATATTCGAGCACGTCGCGTCCGGTCGGCCGGAAAACCGTTAGGCCGCGGCGTTGCTCGCGGATCTGGCGGAAGAGCCACGGATTGCGGATGACCCCGCGGCCGATCATGAGCCCGCGCGCGCCGGTCAGCGCGAGGACTTCGTCTGCTTTCGCGGTCGAATAAATATTGCCGTTGGCCAGCACCGGACAGGCAGCGCGGCGACGGCGCGCGCGATAAAATCGTAACGCGGCGCGCTGCGATACATCTCTTTCACCGTGCGCGCGTGCACGGTCACCAGGTCCAGCGAATGACGAGCGAAAATCGGCAGGAGCTCGTCGAAGACCGCGGTGTCGTCGAAGCCGATCCGCGTCTTCACGGTGAACGGGATGGTGATCGCTTCGCGCAGCGCGCCGAGGATTCGATCGATCCTCTCCGGGTCGCGGAGCAATCCCCCGCCCGCGCATTTTTTGTACACGACGGGCACCGGGCAGCCGAGATTGAGATCGATCGCCGCGACCGGATGCTGCTCCAGTTCGCGCGCGGTGCGGACGAGCGCCGCGATGTCGTTGCCGATCATCTGCGCGATGACGGGGCGGCCCGTTGGGTTCTGGGTGATGGAGGCGAGGATGTCGCGATCGAGCCGCGAGTCGGGCAGGACGCGGAAGTATTCCGTGAAATAGACGTCGGCGTTTCCGTAGCCGCTGATCAACCGCATGAACGGCAGGTCGGTCACATCCTGCATCGGCGCGAGCGCGAGAATGGGCGCGTCGGCCCGGAGCAGGTTTTGGAATTCGACGCGGTCGCCCATGACGGGGCAGCTTACACCGGTGGCTCGTTGCGGACGTGCGCTTTCGCGGCTTCGATCTGGCTGGCCGGCGTCGGGAAAAGCACCGTGATCGCAAGCGTCACGACACACCCGACAAAGACAAACCACGGCCACGAAATCGCCGGCCACCATTCCGGCATGAACCAGCCGAAGTTCCACTCCGCATGCTTGAAATGGCCATGGAAAAGCGCGCCGAAATCAAACGCCGGCAATTTGATTTTGCACAAGATCAGCACCGATGTGATGCCGACGATCATGGCAAAAACATTGACCCCGTCCCGCCCGCGACCGCGGGTGAGCATGCCGAGCAAAAAGACCGCGAGCAACGCGCCGTAGGTGTAACCCAGAATGCCGATCGCGATCGGAATGATCGTTAGTTTCGCGTCGTGCAAAACCGCGTTCGCCGCCATCGCCGCGACGATGATCATGAGGACGCCAAAGACCGCGGTCGCGATGCGCGCCGCGCGGATCGCCTGCCGGTCGGTCGCGTTGCGATTGAAATACGGCAGATAAAAATCCTTCGTGAAACTGGTCGCGAGCGCATTCAGCGCGGCCGAAGTCGAGCCCATCATGGTCGCGAAAACGCCCGCGATGATCAGGCCACGAAACCCGACCGGCATCTGGTGCACGATGTAGTAGCCGAAGATTTCGTTATCCGCCGCCGGCATGCCCGGATCGGGCACGACCGAATAGTAAACCGAAAGCAAAATCCCCACGGTGAGAAACGCGCCCGCGATCGGGATGTCCATCAAACCGCTGAGAATGAGCGAGAGCTGCGACTTGCGATAATCCGGCGCGGTCAACATCCGCTGCACCATGTCCTGGTCGGTCCCGTGCGTCGCCATCGTCAGCATGGTCGAGCCGATGAACGCGGCGAAGAGCGTATAGGGCTCCTCCAGCATCGCTTTCAAGGCCGGGCCGAAAGGCGAGGTTCGTGTCCCAGCCGGTCTGGAAAACTTTCACGCTCCCGAGTCCGCCGAGATTTTGTTTCACCGTCTCGAAGCCGCCCGGGATGTTGTGGAGCAAAAGGAAGATCGCGAAAATGACCGAGCTGAACATCAGGATCGCCTGGATGAGATCGGTCCAGACGACCGCCTTGATCCCGCCGATCGCGGTGTAAACCGTCGTGATCACGGTCACGAAAATAATTCCCCAGATGTAGGTATTGAGCGTGACCGGCAAACTCGGAAAAAGATAACGCCAGATCACGACCATGATCGCGCCGCCGAGGTAAAGCCGGACGCCGATGCCGAGCACGCGGGTGAAAAGGAAAATCCCGCTCGCCATGTTTTTCGTCTTCGTCCCGAAACGGACGGTGAGAAATTCGTAAACGCTCTGGACCCGGTAATCGTAGTACGGCTTGATGAAAGTGAAGGCGATGATGACCCGCGCCAGGATCGTGCCGATGACGAGCTGCCCGTAGAAATAACCGCGCGTCTTGAAGCCTTCCGCCGGCGTCCCGAGAAAAGTCGCGGCGCTCGTCTCTGCCGCGATGATCGAAGCGAGCACGGCCCACCACGGGATGGAACGCGAGCCGAGGGAAAAATCCTGCAGGTTCTTATTGCGCCGGCCAGCCCAGAGACCGAGCGCGACGATCCCGAAGAAGTAGGCGAGAAGGACGATGGTATCGATCAGCAGGCGGGCATCCACGGTTTGTTTGCTGCCAGAATTCCCGCGGAGCGCAAAGAATTTTTGCGCGGATGATGGCCGGGATATCGCCGAGAATGAGGATTCCCGCGCTCGTTAGGCGCAGGATTTCGTGTAGGGCGCGCCATCCTGGCCGCCCGGGGGCGATGTCTCTTCAGAAAAAACCCGCACCCCCGGGGCGGCCAGGATGGCGCGCCCTACAGCGCCCGGGCAGGCACATTCATCCGTGTTAAACTGTGGCCGATTGAAATTTCTTGAACTCCCAGCGCCCGATTTCGATCTCGCGCTCACCCTCGATTCCGGGCAGACGTTTCACTGGGAAACGTTAGGCGCGGGCTTTCTCGGGACGATCGGAGAGCGGGCGGTTTACGTCGAGCAGCGCGGGAACGCGCTGGAAATTCGCGGCGCGCCGGCCGAAGTGGCGGCGCATTATTTCGCCCTCGATCATCCCCTGGCAGAAATCTGCGCTTCTTTCCCTGACGACCCCGCGATGCAAAGCGCGGCGGAATTTTGCCGCGGACTGCGCATCATTCGCCAGCCGCACTGGGAATGTCTCGCCAGCTTCATCACTTCCTCGATGAAACAGGTCGCGCACATCCGGCAGATGTCGGCCAAACTGCGCCAGCGCTACGGCGCCGGAATCAGCATATACGGGACTCACGTATATGCTTATCCCGCCCGCGACCAGGCTGGCGCGCGCGACGGAGGGCGAGTTGCGCGAGTGCGGGCTGGGTTATCGAGCGAAGAACCTGCTCGTGACGGCGGAGCGCGTGGCCGCGGGCGAGGCCGACCTCGAGGGCTGGCGCGCCCTGCCGGACGATGAACTGCGCGCGCGGCTCTGCGAACTGCCCGGGGTGGGCGCGAAGGTCGCTAATTGCGTGATGCTCTTTGCCTACGAACGCTTGAGCGCTTTCCCGATCGATGTCTGGGTCGAACGCGTCCTGCGCGAGAAGTATTTTCCTCGCCGTCGTAAATTCCGCCCCGGCGAGCTTCAGAGATTCAGCGCGCGCCATTTTGGGAAACACGGCGGCTACGCCCAGCAGTATCTTTTCCACCATGCCCGCAAGACCACTCCGCGCCGGTTGTCACCCCGGTCGAGCTGAGATAATTTTGCGCCTGAGAAAATCATCCGCCGTCCAAGCCCGCGCATTCGCGCGCGGGGGCATTCCATTCCCGGCGGAAATTTCATGACGGAACCAAATCGAGATCGGCGCAAAGTCTGGTGGGCAGTGCTCGCCTCCGTTTTGCTGCACCTGTTGATCGGCCTCTCGCTCGCGGCGTTCGGCGGCAAGCGGCAGGAGGTCGCGCTCGAGGAACCGCAAATTCCGCAGCTCACCATCATGCAGGAGGCCGGAGCCGACTCCGCCGCCGCTCGTGCCAAAAAATGCGCCGATGACCACCGTCGACCCGGCGCGCAAATCCGCGGTCAAGCCGACGGTGAAGACGTTCGAGGCGAACGAAGACTCCGTCGCGGCCGCGGAAAAGGCCGCGACAACGGACAGCCAACTGCCCGGTCAGGACGGCAAAGACCGGCCCTTCATGAACCTGGAGGAGCACGAGAATTCCTTCGCCAGCGCCGGAGCCACGCCCCAGCCGACACCGGAACCCACGGCCGCCCCGACGGCATCGCCCACGCCTAACGAGACCGTTCCGCCGACCGCTCCCACGCCCGCACCGGATCAACTCGCGCTTCTGACTCAGACTCCGACGCCGGTCCCCTCCCCGACCGAGTCCGCCGAGAAAGAAGAAATTCCGACGCCGACGGAAACGCCTACCCCGACACCCGAACCAAGCGCCACGCCGCCGAAGCCGGCCTCGGCCTATCGCGATTTCCAGCAAAAGACGCTCATCCGCGGCGGGATCAACAATCGCGGCCGGTCGGCAGTCAACGCCGTCGGCACCCCGCTCGGCCGTTACCGGAAGCTGCTCGAGGACGCGGTCGGATCGCGCTGGTACTTTTATGTGAAGGCGAAAAGCGACCTGGTCAGCATCGGCACCACTTCGGTGACTTTCGAGATCATGCCCGATGGCAGCGTCGATAATCTGCGCGTGACGGAAAACACCGCGAACGAAGCTTCCGCCAGCGTCGCGCTGCGTTCGATCCAGGAAACGAAACTGCCGCCCATCCCCGAGGACATCCTCGCCACCTTGCCGGATGGCCGCTTTACAATGGAGGAATCCTTCACGATTTTCGCAAACCGATGACCGCAATTTTCCTGGCCGAGGCCACCAACCCGCTCCAATCCGTCATCGACTTCCTCCTCCGGGGCGGCCTCTTCATGTGGCCGCTGCTCATCTGCTCGATCGTGGCCCTGACCGTCATCATTCTGCGCACGATGGCGTTGCGGCGGAAAAACATCCTGCCGCTCGTGATCGAGAGCGAGATCGAGCGCCTCTCGCCCGGCGGAAGTCCCGAGCGTCTGCTGCGCATCGTGCGCGAGGATCATTCTTCGCTCGCCCGCATCGCCCGGGTCGCACTGCAGCACCTGCGCGCGCCGCGCTCGGAAAACATCGAGGCGGTCGAAACCCGCGCCCGGCACGAGATGGTCATCCTCGAGAAAGGCCTGATCGTGCTCGAGATCATCACCGGCATCGCGCCATTGTTAGGCCTGATCGGCGCCGTCTCCGGTCTGGTCCACGTTTTCTCGCATCTCGGCCTCGGCACCGGCGCGGCGGACACGAAGGCGATCGCGAACGGCATCGCGGAAGCGCTCAACGCCACCGTTTTCGGTTTGTCGATCGCCGTCCCGACCCTGATCGCGTTCAGTTATTTCTCGAAGAAGGTCGAGGTCATGTCGGTGGAAATGGAAACGCTGGTCGTGGAATTGATCAGCAAATGTTATTACGGCCGCATCCCGGAAGGGATGTCGCAGCGGATCACCCCCTCGGTTCCGGCGCCGTCCATGACGCACGCGCCGACGCCGTTGACCTAACGAGCTCGCCGATTTGCCGTCATGAAGTTTGCCGTTCGGAAGCGACGCGCTCCCTCGATCATCATCGTTTCGCTGGTCGATATCCTGACCATTCTGCTCATCTTTTTCGTCGTCTCGACCACTTTCAAAAAGGATCAGCCGGAAGTGCAGATCAACCTGCCCGAATCGAAAACCTCGAGCGCAAAACCGGCCGAGCTCGAGCATGCGATCGTGAGCGTGGACGCGGAAGACGCGCTCAAGCTCGACGGCAAGTCGATCCAGGTCGACGAGCTGCAGGCGGCGATCGAGAACATGACGCCCGACCGCAGGAGCACGCTCGTCTTAAAGGCGGATGAGAAAGCTTCCTTCGGGATCATCATCAAGGTGATGGACGCTTTGAAACTGGCGGGAGTGAAAAATCTCCCGGCCTTTACCCAGGCGGCCGGGGAAATGAATCTGCCCATCGTTCGTTACGGCGACCCGGTTCTGCGCGCGAAAGGAAAACGGATCGAGGAAATCGACGACCGCATCCGCGAGCTGGCCGCGAACATGATCGAGACGATGCACGCGGCCAACGGGGTCGGCCTCGCCGCGCAGCAGGTCGGCGAAGCCTTGCAATTAACCGTCATCGATGTCGCCGGGGCCGAGGACCAGGAAAGCACGCTGACGCTGAACGGCGCGGAGCTGGATCCGAAGACATCGATGCCGCTGATCCTGCTAAATCCAGAGCTCGTCCTCGGCGACGAAACGGCTGTCGGCCTCGAAGGCTGCCTCAGCTTTCCGGAAATCACCGGCGATATCCGACGCGCAGTCTCCGTCGCGCTGCGGGCGCAATCACTCGAGGGCGAGCCGCTGAAGATCGAGGCGAGCGGCCTGCTCGCGCGCGCCTTGCAACACGAAGTCGATCATCTTAACGGCATCCTCTTCATCGACCGGATGAGCGCCGCGACCAAGGTGGCGTTGCGCAGCCGGTTGAAACGGCTGCAGCGGGGCGAGGAATAATCAGAGCGCCTTGTAGGTCACCGTGATGTTGCGGTAAACGTTCGGCTCCTTCTGCGCGGAGAAATAAAACAGCTCGAGGGCTGATTTTCCCACCACCCACTGGTAACCGACCAGGGTCTGAATCACGTCCGTGTCGTTGTCGCGCGAGCGCGAAACCAGACGCCCGGTGCCGTACTTCGAATCGAAGTAACGCCGGATCTCGCCCATCCGGCCGTTATAATGTTCCAGGGTCCAACCCGGATATTCATACTGCAATTCGATCTGCGTCAGCGCGCCATCCTTGAAAGTAAAGAGGGTCCGCTTCAAGCCCGGATGAATCAGGCCCTCGACCGTCCAGACCTCGGCACCGCCATTCTTTTCCCGCCCGACGGTTTTGGCCTTCGCCCCTTTCAGGACTTTCTCGACCCGCGCTGGTCGTGTCGCTCCAGCGAAAGCCGAAGGGCGGCGGAATCTCTTGTGCGAAGGAGGAGCAAACCGGAAAAAGAAGAGCGAACAGAGCCGCGGACAGGAAACGCATTGCGCCTAACGACCAGAAAGATTGTAAACCTCGTAGTGCCGGACGAGCGGCTGGAGGTAGCGGCGCATCGCCTCGAGATGCCGCGGATCCTTCTCGTAACGCTGCAGGGCGACGCGATCGCGAAATGTAATCACCACGCCCAGGTCAAAACCCTTTCGCGGCGGATCTCCCACCACCGGCATGGCGCCGCCGGCCTGCACACTCAGCACCCCCGGGATCATCCGCAAGGAATGCGCGGCCCGGATCAGCTGCGCTCGATCTCCGCGGCGCTCCGGATGTTTCAGCCACATCAGGACAACGTGGGTCACCCTTGGCGACACCGGCGGCGTCATGAGACAGCCGCTGAGCAGGAGCGAGGCGCAAATCATCCCGACAGCGAATCCTCCGAGCCCTCCCATTTTCGGTCCGCTGGAATGTCTCATGCCCATTTTCGTTTTGGAATTTCGGGCATATCGCTGTCTTGGCGAACCTTTTTGCGCGGCTTGCTTTCGCCCGCCGCCACCGCGAAAGGAAGCACATCAGATTGCATTTCGGACTTCCCCTAACGAATTCTTTCGTGACAAAAAATTCGTCTCCGAGTGAAAAGACCGCACCTGCCAGAGATGATTTTGCGTCAAGATTTTTTTGCGCGAATGCGCAAAATAAAGTTCCGATTTTTTCTTGTGACGGGGAGGCCCGATTTCTAATCTGAAGCCGCAGGCCGGGAGCGACAGATACCGGGTGTGAACAAGATGTGAACAAGGTTAACGCCTGAAGACGGAGTCAGAATCATGAAAAGAAGAAGAAATTATTTTGGGGCCAGCAATCCGGCGGCTGCCCCCGCACTGCAGTTGCATCCCCGGACTGATAAAATGGTCATTTTACCCTCGTGGAACGAATTTTTACGCCGGATTTTCCCTCGCGCTAACGAACAAATCGGTTTTTTAAATCGGGGGCTGGCCGAACCTCGCGCCAGCTTTAACTCGCCTTTTCTGGCCGCTTCCGGCGTTATTTAACGCTGTTAACAAGTCGCTATGGACGAGAAGTGTGCCCAGCTGTGGACGAAGGTTTCCGCAGCCTTAAAACCCCAGGTCAGCGCCGATACTTTTAAGCGCTGGTTTTCCGCCGTAAAACTGACCAGCGCGAACGCCGAAGCGGTCACGCTTTTGGTCCCGAACAACATCTACCAGTTCTGGATCGAGAGTAATCACATGCCGGCTTTGCAGGCTTCGATCAGCGATGTCCTCGGCGGACCGCGCGCGGTCAAGTTTGTCTGCGCGGTCGACACTTCCGCCGGCTCCGATGCGGCCGACCCCGAGCCCGCGCGTTTCACCCCGGGCTCAGGCCGCGGCTTCGCGCGCCAACAAGACGCCCGGCCTCAATCCGCGCAATACTTTCGAATCTTTCGTCGTCGGGCCTAACAATGAGATCGCGCACGCCGCCAGTCTCGCGGTCGCGCAATCGCCGGCCAAAACTTACAACCCGCTTTTCATTTACGGCGGCGTCGGGCTCGGCAAAACGCATCTCATGCAGGCGATCGGGCAATACCTCGGCGCGCGCGGGAAGAACACCCGCGTCATGTATCTCTCGAGCGAGTTGTTCATCAACGAATTCATCGACGCCATCCAGCACAACAACCTGGTCAAATTCCGCAAGCGCTATCGCCAGGCCGATCTCCTCCTGATCGACGACATCCATTTTCTCGGCGGCAAAGAGCGTTCGCAGGAAGAATTTTTCCACACCTTCAACACCCTCTTCGACGGGCATAAGCAGATCGTTCTCTCGAGCGATCGGCCCGCCTCGGAAATCGCCAACCTCGAGCACCGGCTCGTCTCGCGCTTTGAATGGGGCCTGACCGCCGAGCTGCAGCCGCCCGACGTCGAGACGCGAATGGCGATCCTGCGCAAGAAAGCGCATACCCTGAAAATCAAACTGCGCGACGAGACTTTCGATTTCCTCGCCACGCGCATCAAGACCAATGTCCGCCGACTGGAAGGCGCGCTCATGCGGGTGGCGTCGTTCGCCTCGCTCAGCGGCCGGGAGCTGACGAATGAAGTCGTCGAGCATCTCCTGAAAGACATCCTGCAGGAGGAAGCGCGCCGCGCGGTCACGATCGACCAGATCCAGCGCCGCGTGGCCGAGCACTACGACGTCCGCCTCGCCGACATGACGAGCAAACGCCGTCCCGCCAACATTGCCTTCCCGCGCCAGATCGCGATGTATCTGGCCCGCGAACTCACGAAAGCCTCGCTCAACGAAATCGGCGAAGCGTTCGGCGGCCGCGATCACGGCACCGTCCTGCATGCCTGCAAGCTGGTGAAGAAGCGGATGAAAGAGCAGGATAAAATCCGGCAAACGATTTCGTTTATCGACAGCGCCCTGCAACGATAAGCTTCTCCCCTGCGAGATTGCGGTTGCCGGATAAAATCGGAAGCCTTACATCTTAACGACTCTCCTATCCGCCTTCATGAAATTTAGCGTCACGAAAGAAAAGCTTCTCGAATGTCTGCAACAGGTTCAGAACGTCGTCAGCACGCGCACCACGCTGCCGATTCTCTCCAACGTTCTCCTGCAGACCAACGGAAGTGAAGTGCGCCTAACGACGACCGATCTGGACGTCGGGGTGCGCGGAAGTTTCGAGGCGACGATCGAAAAAGAAGGCGCCACCACTCTGCCGGCGCGGCGGCTCTTCACCATTATTCGCGAGCTGCCCTCGAGCGAAATCCAGTTCGATGTCGACGGCAAGAACGCCGCTTCCATCCGCAGCGGACAAAGCTTTTTCAAAATCCTCGGTCTGCCCGAGGAAGAATTTCCGCCGCTCCCGAAGTTCGACGATTCCAAGGTCGTCACCATTCGGCAGAAAGATCTGCGCGATGGCCTGCGCAAGACTTCCTACGCCATCTCGACCGATGAGACGCGCTACGTCCTGAACGGCGTCCTCTTCAGCTTCAAGGATAACAAGCTCACGCTGGTCGCGACCGACGGCCGCCGGCTGGCGATGCTCGACATCGAGCTCGAGTTTCCGCGCAGCCACGAAGCCGACATCATCGTCCCGACCAAGGCGGTGACGGAATTGCAGCGTCTCCTGACCGACGACGGCGACGTGCGGGTGAGTGTGGGCAGCGGCCAGATCGCGTTCGATCTCAACAATACCCTCCTCGTTTCGAAACTGATCGAAGGAAATTATCCGAATTATCGCCAGGTCATTCCGGGCGAAATGAAAGAGCGCGTCACGCTCGAGCGCGAAACGTTCCTTAATTCTCTGCGCCGCGTTTCGCTCCTCGCGAGCGACAAATCGAACTCGATCAAACTCAATTTCACCAAGAACAACATCGACATCACGGCCAACACGCCGGAAGTCGGCGAAGCCAAGGAATCGTTAGCCGTCGCTTACAAGGGCCGCGAATTTTCCATCGCGTTCAATCCGGAATTCCTGATGGCGCCGCTGCGCAACCTGACCGAAGACGAGGTCTTCCTCGACCTGATCGACGAGATGAGCCCGGGCGTGATCAAGATCCAGAGCCCGTTCCTCTACGTCCTGATGCCGATGCGCATCAGCTCGTAATCGCAGGCGTTCCGCTCTGTCAGGAAACGCGGGGACGCTGCTCGCCCGGCAGTTTCTCAATCCGAGCGCCGCCGAAGATCGGCCAGAGATCGGATCGCTTTACAAGCGTTTCCGAGCAGCCCGGTCAAGGTGTGATGCCCGCCATCGTTAGGTCAGGCGAACGCAGGATGCGCACCTGCGGATTTGCCGGCGCCCAGATCGCGGGATCGGTCGGGCCAAACAGGAGCAGACAGGGCGCGCCGACCGCCGCGGCGAGATGCGAGATGCCGCTGTCGTGTCCGATGAAGAGCGCGCAGTTCTGCAAGGCACAGGCGAGTTCCGGGAGCGGACAGATTTTTCAGCACGCTCACTTTGTCTGATGGCAAAGCGGCAGCCAATTGCGCGACGCGATCTTCGTCCGCCTCGCCTCCGACCAGAAGCAGGCGTCTGTTTTCGTCGCTGTCGAGCAGCGCGCCCGCGAGTTCGGCGAAGCGATCAAGGGGCCAGTTTTTCGCCTCGCTCCCACTCCCGGGATGAATCGCGATCAGCGCGGGATCGAGCTTTCTCGCCTCGTTAGGCACGATCACGGCGGCCGGATCCTCCAGGTAAAGCGCGAGGCGCTCGAGCGGACGTGCCAATTGCCGCGCGGCATGTTCCTGGTCGCTGATCTTCGGCGAACCGGCGATGAAATTCCGCACTCCGGCGCGCTTCAGGTTGTTCGCGAAGATTTCGTCCGGATCGAAGAGGTAGCTGACGACCTGCTGGAAGCTGCTGAAGTATGCGACCAGGTCGGGCGCCAGTTCGCCGTCCCGGGTGAAGAAAGTGGCGAGCGCGCCGTATTCAATCGAGCGGGTCGCGTCCGCGTATCCGCTCATCCGGGCGAGCGCGACGATGTGCTGGTAGCCGAGAATCTCGAGATGCGCGGCGGGAAACGAATCGCGCAGCAACTTGATCGCCGGCAACGTCAGGATGAAGTCGCCGATCGCGCCACCGCGAATCACCAGGATGCGGCTCAAGGTTTAACGGGAAGGCCTAATAGGCCACGAACGCGCAAACCGCGATCACTGCGCCAAAGACAAATCCGAAACCGGAAAGCATCCGCCAGCGGGCGTCGGATCTGGTGCCCCACTGGATCTGGTCGCGCAAAAGATAGGGCATGGTGACCCAGAGCAAACCGGCCACGATCAGCAGGTAAGCCAGCACCGTCACGAGCAACCGGCTCGTTTCCGGGCGCAGAAACGCGGCATCGAGCAGCGGCTCGGCCGCGAGCAGGCAAAGAATACCGAGCGCGCGAACCGCGAGAAATTCATCGACGAAACGCAGAACGAGAATGAATCCAACTGGCAGAATCACGAGCAGCGGGCGCCGGAAACTGGAGAACTCGCCCATCTCCATCGTGGCCAGCAACCACACGCTCCAGAGCAGATCGATGGTCAGCAAGATCGCTCCCGCGAGGCGCGAACGCGGAAATCGCGGAAGGGAATTGCGCGCGGGCAGGAGGAGCAGGCTGAGAAGCGCGAGCAGGAAGCCCGCGATCAAGCCAACGGTGTGGAGTGAGAGGGAATAAATCATGAAGCGGCCCCGACGGGCGGCAGAAGTTCTCCCATCGGCGCCAAATGACAACTCTCGGCGGCCGGCGCTTTCACCCCCGACAAACTGAAGCCGGTGGAATGCGTCACCCGGAGATCGAGCAACTGCCCGATGTCCTCCTCCGTCCCCTCAAAGACGACGATCTTGTTGCCGCGGGTGCGGCCGGTCAGGCGCTGGCGGTTCGTTTTGCTCGGTCCTTCACAGAGAATTTCCACTTCGCGGCCGACGAAACGGGCGCCGGCTTTTTTGGCGGCCGCATCGACCACCGTGAGCAGATCCTGGTTCCGCGCCTCTTTTACCGGCTCCTCGATTTGCGCTGCCATCTCCGCCGCGGGCGTGTCGCTGCGCGGCGAGTAACGAAAGACAAAAGCGTTATCGAACTGGATGCGCTCGACCAGGGCGCGCGTTTTTTCGTAATCCTCCTCGGTTTCTCCAGGGAAACCGACGATCACGTCAGTCGTTAGGGCAATTTCGTTGTGGGTCGCGCGGAGTTGCTCGACCAGCCGGAGATATTTCTCCGCCGTGTAGGTGCGATGCATCGCTTTCAGAATCCGATCGGAGCCGGACTGCAACGGGAGATGGACATGTTCGCAAAGCTTCGGCAGATCGCGCAGCGCCTCGACCAGGTCGGCGCGGAAACCAATCGGGTGCGGCGAGGTGAAACGCAGGCGTTCCAGTCCGTCGACTTCGTGGACCGCTTCGAGCAGCTGCACGAACGGGCTCTTCCCGTCGATCTTCGGAAATTCGTGTCGACCGTAGAGATTCACGATCTGGCCAAGGAGCGTCACTTCTTTCACTCCCTGCGCGACCAGTTCGCCAACTTCCCTAACGATCTCCGCGATCGTCCGGCTGCGTTCCGCGCCGCGCGTCCGGGGCACGATGCAAAAGGTGCAATGCATGTTGCAGCCCTGCATGATCGAGACAAAAGCAGTCGCCTGCCGCGCGCGCAGGGTGTGCTCGCGAATGGTCTCCTGCGAGCCTGCCTCCTCTTCCGTGTCGACGATCGAGCAGCGCGGATCGTCCATCCGGCGGGCGCGTTTTTTCGCCACCAGTTCTTCGACGTAATCCGCCACGCGATGAAATTTTTGCGTGCCCACGACGAGGTCGACGTGCGGCATGCGCTGCAACAACTCCGCCCCGCGCGCCTGCGCCATGCAGCCGAGGAAGCCAAAAACCGTTTCCGGCCGCTCCTGCGCCATCCGGCCGAGCATGCCCATTTTGCCGAGCGCCTTCGCGTCCGCCATGTCGCGCACGCTGCAGGTGTTGAGGAGCACGACATCGGCCTCCGCTTCGCTCGCCGCCGCGACGTAGCCGCGATCGAGGAGCGAGCGCGCGACCTGTTCGGAGTCGCGCTCGTTCATCTGGCAACCGTAGGTCTTGATGAAAAATTTCGGCATCGGCGAGGGCCAACGATACACAAATGCGCCGCTCTCGCCACGCTCGGGCGGCGCGCCCCGAGATTCGTTAGGGAGGCGTGGCGAACCGGTTCGGAAACGGATTGGCCTTGAGCCGCTTATTTATCTCCCGATCGGTCCAGGGATAAGTGCCGAACTCGTTGAAAATCGCGATCCCGATCACTCCCACATTGCGCGAATCGCGATACTTTTCCTGCGCATACGATTCCCGCACCGGGCTGAAGCGAAAAGCCGCGACCGCCTCGGCGCTCTGCCGGAAACCGTCCACCACCAGCGTGCCATGAGGCGCGATCACGTAACCGCGCTTGCGCACCGAGGCCGGGCGGCCATCGATCACATCCAGTCCGTCGACCGAGAGAACAACTTCGAGCCGCAGATCCGTCGGATTGCGCACCACGATCGAGTAGCGGCGCCCTTCTTCGCCGACCACGAACCAGCGATCACCCACGATCATTCCCGGGAGCAGACGACCGCTCTGGTCTTTAACGGCAACAGAGACCAGGCTCGCCGCCGGTCCGAAAATTACCGGCCAGGCCCGCCGCAGTTGCGAAGCAGCCGCCATCGCCTCGATGCCGGCGCGATCGTTATAATAGATAGCGGCGCTCGCCAGCGGCCGAGTCGGCGTGGCGCGCTGAAAGGCAGTGGCATCGGCCATGGAACGACGAGTTTCGCCCCAGCGCGTCCCGAGGCCGGGGCGATCCTGCGGCGGCTGGGCAAATGCGCCCTCGCCCGTCGCTCCAGACTCATAACCCGATACGCGCGATCGCATCGCGGACGGCGGAGTAGCACAGGAGGCTAAAACGATTGCGATCAGGACCAAACTCAACGCGCTGCACCGACCGATTTTATTCGTCATCATTTTGCACCTTTCTGGAAAACGATTAATCCCTTCCCAAGCGAACCCCGTTTTGAATAATCCCTGCGCACAATGAAATCAGAAAATGCGGCCATCGGCATCATCGGCGGAAGCGGCCTTTACCAGATCGAAGGATTCCACGACCCGAAAGAGCACCAGGTCGACACTCCTTTCGGCGCGCCCTCCGACGTCATCCTCGGGGGCGAAGTGGCCGGGCGGCGGGTTTACTTCCTGCCCCGGCATGGGCGCGGGCATCGCATCCTCCCGCATGAGCTGAACCATCGCGCCAACATTTACGCGCTCCGTTCGTTAGGCGTGCGCTGGATCATCTGCGTGACCGCGGTCGGGAGTCTGCAGGAAGGCTACGCCCCGCGCGACGTGCTGCTGCCTTCGCAATTTTACGACCGCACCAGCCAGCGGGCCGACCACACTTTTTTCGGGAACGGGATCGCGGCCCACATCAGCTTTGCCGATCCGATCTGCACCGCGCTGCGCGATCTCCTGGCGGAAGCGAGCGCTTCGATAGGAATCCGGGTTCACAACGGCGGCACCTACGTCAACATGGATGGCCCGGCCTTTTCCACCCGCGCAGAATCGGAACTCAATCGCCGGCACGGCTTCGATGTCATCGGCATGACCAACCTGCCGGAGGCAAAACTGGCCCGGGAAGCCGAGATCGCCCTCGCCACCATGGCGATGATCACCGATTACGATTGTTGGAAGGTGGAAGAGGAACCGGTCTCCGCCCAGACCGTGATCGAGCATCTGCTCGCCAACGCCGAGACCGCCAAGAAAATCCTGGCCGCGGTCATCCCGCTGATTCCCGCGGAACCCAATTGGCCGGAACATCGCGCGCTCGATTCCGCGCTCGTGACCGACCGTTCGCTCTGGCCGGGCGCGACGCGGGAAAAACTGGGTGCCATTCTCGGGCGCTTCCTGTAGACGTTTCGCTCTGCGAAACGCGGGGCGCTGCTCCGGGGCGGGACAAACCCCGCGTCTCCCAGAGGGAGACGTCTACATATCGTCGCTCTTGCGATAGCCTTCGGACCCGGCCCGAAACAATGCTTGCCGCCGGAAAGCAAAATATAGTAATTATAAAACACCGGGCAGAAATCATCTGATTAGCCCGGGTTGGAAACCGAAAAATGAAAACTAAAATTGCCCTCAGTTTGCTCCTGGTCGCTGCTCTCTTGCCCGCTTGCACGACCACCACGACGACGTCAACCAGCACCGACGACAAGAGCGCGCGCTACGCCAGCAATGCGGCCGAGCCCGCACCGCCTGCCGAAGGCCCGGAAGCCGACATTCCTTCCGAAGGCCCGGCCGACCCGCGCACCAATCCCGCCTACATGCCGACGCCGCTCCTGCGGACCAGCGCCGCCTCCAGCCCCTAGCGGCTAGGGCGCGGCTTTCGCCTGGCCCGCCAGCCGGCCGAGCGCTTCGCCTAACGACGCGATTTGCAGGGCGGAATGCGCGGCACTGATCGTGATCCGGAGCCGGGCCGCCCCTTTGGCGACCGTCGGGTAGCGGATCGCGGGAACGAAGAAATTCTCCTGCTGCAACGCCCCGGCCAAGTCCAGCGCCCGGCGCTCGTCGCCGACCAGCCAGGGGATGATCGCGGCGGACGGCTTGCCGAAGGCGGCGCCGCCGTCCGGGAGCAGTTTGCGAAACTGCACGATTCGCCGCCAAAGCAATTTGCGGCGCGTCTCGCCTTCTTCGGAATTTAGAAAACGAATCGCGGCGGTCGCGGCCGCCGCCAGCGCCGGCGGGGGCGCGGTCGAAAAAATGAAGGAGCGCGCGCGATTGATCAGCCAATCGATCAGGTTGCGCGAGCCGCAAATGTAGCCGCCGCTCACGCCTAACGATTTGCTGAGCGTTCCCATCTGCACATCGATTTCTCCCTCGAGGTCCGAGCTCGGCCGCCAGACCCCGGCCATGCGGCCCGAGCACGCCGACGGCATGCGCTTCGTCGAGGAGGAGCGTGGCGCTCGAAACGCTTCTTCAACTCGACCAATTCGCGCAGCGGCGCGCGATCGCCGTCCATGCTGAAGATCGACTCCGTGACCACGACGACCCGGGCGTCCGGATGTTCGCGACGCGCCCATTCGAGATGGCTCTCCAGTTTGCCGAGGTGATTATGGGGAAAAACACGGAGCGTCGCCCCGCTCAGGCGCGCCCCGTCGATGAGCGAGGCGTGGCAAAGTTTATCGAGAATCACGACGTCCTGTTTCGAGGCCAGCGCCGGCATCGTCCCGAGCGCGGCCGCGTAGCCGCTGCTGAAACAGACCGCGGCGGGCGCCTTCTTCCATTTCGCGAGCGTGCTTTCGAGCACGACGTGCGGCGATTGCGTCCCGCTGATCAATCGTGAAGCGCCGGCGCCGACGCCGAATTCCTCGATCGCGGCGATCGCGGCCTGGCGCAGAATCGGATCCGCCGCCAGGCCGAGGTAGTCGTTCGAGGAAAAATTAACCAGCTGCCGCCCAACGATCCGCACCTCCGGTCCCTGCGCGGTGCCGATTTCGCGCAGCTTGCGATGGAGCGAGCGGGCGTGCAGCGCTTCCAGTTGTTCCTCGAAAAGTTCGCTCATGCACGCGCCGCCGGGCGCGTGAATTACATCCGCCGGAGACCCCAGGAAAGCAACGCGGAAGCGTCCTGCCAGACGCCCGCCTTGCTGTCGCCGAGCACCACAACGATGACGTCGCGCCCGGGAATGGTGCCGCTCGCGATCAGGCAATGCCCGGCCGCTTCGGTGTAGCCGGTCTTCATTCCATTGCAGTAGGGCAGCCGCTTGAGGACTTTATTCGTGTTCTCCAACTCGCGGGTGCGCCCATCGGCATAACGAAAAACCACCTGCGGCAGGCGAACGATCGAGCGGATGGTGGGATTGGCGTAGGCCGCGCGGGCGATCCGGGAAAGATCCCGCGCGGTCGAATACTGATCCGGCATCGGGAGACCGTTCGGGATTGATGAAATTCGAATGCGTCGCGCCGAGTGAGCGCGCTTTGGCGTTCATCTTCTCGGCAAACAACTCGATGCTGCCGGCGTTATCCCGGGCCAGACAGCGGGCGACGTCGTTAGGGCTTTTGACCAGGAGCGCGCGCAGGAGATCGATCCGCTGGTACGATATCGCCCGTCTTGATATTGAGCCGCACCGGCTCGGCCAGGGTGTCGACTTTTTGCACGGTCACGCGCTTATCGAGGTAGCCTTCCTCGGCGACGATCAACGCGGTCAGCAGTTTTTGAGTGCTGGCCGCGGCCCGCCGCGCATCGGCATTTTTTTCGTAGAGCACCTCCCCGGTGCGCGCATCCTCGACCAGGACGGAAACGGCTTTGGTCCGCGGCGCCGCGATGTCTGTCCGACCAAAATCATTGGTTTCGTAGGCAACGGTGAGGTCGTCGCTCGAAACCGCCCTGGCCCGGCGGACCTCGGGTTTCTTCGCCTCGACCGCGCCGGCAAGAACAAGCGCGAGCGCAATCGTCCCCGGGAGGGCGAAGGACGCGAAGGCTCGGCGAATCATAGCGCAAACATTACCAGCAAGAAACGGACGCGCGCAAGCCTAACGATCGTCGCCGCGTTGGATCAGCTCGACCTCGTAGCCTTCCGGCGCGTCAATAAATGCAATCGCGCCGCCCCGGCCGTTTGGATGCGGGCCGTCGGAGAGCGGGTAGCCTTTGGCGGCGGTTTGCTTGGCGAATTCCTCGATGTTATCGACCTCGAAGGCGAGATGAGTCAGGTCGGGTCCGACCACGACCGGGCCGCTTTCGTCGAATTTGCAGAGCTCGATTTCTTCCTCGCTCCCGGGAGCTTTCAAGAAAACGAGCTGCGAGCCGCGCCCCGAGGTGTGGCGTCGCACTTCCTCCAGGCCGAGCACGTCGCGATAAAATGAAACCGTCTTTTCCAGGTCGTTCACGCGATAGCGTGTGTGCAGAAGCTTTTTGATCATCGCTATCTTATTGCGCCCAACGAGGCTTAATTTCAAATTCGGCACCTCTCAGAAATCTTCACTTTATGCTTTGTCTCGGAATCGATAGCGGCACCAAGAGCACGAAGACGCTGGTCCTCGATATCGAGTCCGGCGAAGTCGTCGCGCTCGCGCAACGCGCCTACGGCACGATCGAGGGCCTGCCGCCCGGGCATGTCGAACAGGATCCGAGAATCTGGATCGACGCCGCCACCGAAACCGTCGCCGAATGTCTCGAAAAATTGGGCAAACGGCGCAGCGAGATCAAAGCGATCGGGGTGAGCGGCCAGCAGCACGGCCTCGTCGCGCTCGACGAAGCGGGCGATCCGCTCCGGCCGGCCAAGCTCTGGTGCGACGTCTCGACCGAGGCGCAGTGCGAAGAATTCAACCAGGAATTCGGCGGAGCGGAAGGGCTGATCGAGCAGATCGGCAACCCGATGCTGCCGGGCTACACCGCGCCCAAGCTGCTTTGGCTGAAACAAAACGAGCCCGCCAATTTTCGCCGCCTAACGAGTATCCTGTTGCCGCATGATTATTTAAATCTCTGGCTGACCGGCGAACGCCAGATGGAATATGGCGACGCTTCCGGGACCGGCTTGCTCGACATCCGGACGCGCAAATGGTCGAAGCCGATCCTGAAATTCATCGATCCGAAATTGGAATCGATGCTGCCGCCGCTCCGTTCCTCGAAACGCCCGGCCGGTTTGTTGCGCAGCACTCTGCGCGAGGAATGGGGCCTGGCCGAGGACGCGCTCGTCAGCGCCGGGAGCGGCGACAACATGATGAGCGCGATCGGCACCGGCAACATCCGGCCCGGCGTGGTCACGGTCAGCCTCGGCACCTCGGGCACGATCTGCGCCTTCGCGGAAGAGCCGGTGATCGATCCGAAAGGCGAAGTCGCGGCCTTTTGCGACGCGACCGATCACTGGCTGCCGCTCACCTGCACGATGAACGTGGCGGTCGCGACCGAGCAGGTGCGCGAATTATTTGGCTGGGACATTCCGACGATGGAAGAGCGGGTCGCGAAGGTTCCGGCCGGCGCCGGAGGCGTGCTCTTCCTGCCCTACCTGCAAGGCGAGCGAACTCCGAACCTGCCCCGGGGCGCCGGCGTTTTCCATGGCCTAACGACGGAGAACGATGAAGCCGGATTACATGGCACGCGCGGTCGTGGAAGGAGTCACCCTCGGGCTCGCCTACGGCCTGCGCCGTTTCAAGGAACTCGGCATCGTCCCGACCGAAGTCCGGCTCACCGGCGGGGGCAGCAAGAGCGCGGTCTGGCGACAGATCGCGACCGATGTGCTCGGCTTTCCTACCGTCGCGCTGAAAGTCTCGGAAGGCGCGGCCCTGGGCGCGGCGATCCAGGCCGCCTGGACCTATTGCCAGGTCAAAGGCAAGCCGCTGACCCTGGAAAAACTGGTCGACGATCTGGTGGTGGTGGACAAAAAGAGCCGCATCGAACCGAACAAAGAAGCGCGCACGTTTTATCGCGAACTCCTTCTTCGCCAAATCGACCTAACGAAAAAGCTCAAGACCGGCGGCTACCTCTAGCGGGTAGCGGCGCGTGTGACGCAAGCATCGCGGCTGTAGAGACGTGCGCATCCTGGCCGCCCGGTGCGGAGAGCAAGCCTCCGGGCGGCCACGCGATGGCACGCCCTACAGCAACAGTCGCTAGATCACGCTCTAGAGTGCGCGCTCGTTCTGTGGTTCTGTAGCGCGACATGAAACTCGTCATCGCCGCCACCGGCGCCAGCGGCACGGTCTACCTCCAGCGTCTGCTCGACCAGATCGACGCCGCGGCGAACGAAGTGCACCTCGTGATGAGCGCGCATGCCAAACAGGTCGCCGCCACGGAAGTCGATCGCCTGGAAATCCCGCCGGGCGTGCTGCAAGCATGGCGAGAACGATCTTGAACGTGCCCTTCGTGAGCGGCTCCGCCCGCTTCGATGCCATGGTCATCGTGCCCTGCTCGATGGCGACGCTCGGCCGCCTCGCCGCCGGCACCAGCGACAGCGCGCTGCTCCGCGCGGCTGACGTTTTTTTGAAGGAACGCCGCAAGCTCATCCTGGTCCCGCGCGAGACGCCCTGGAGCCTGATCCACGCCCGCAATGTCGTCACCCTGCTCGAAGCCGGCGCGATTGTGCTCCCGGCGATCCCCTCTTTTTACAGCCGGCCGGAATCGGTCAGCGACGTCGTCGACACCGTCGTCTGGCGCATTCTCGACCAGATCGGCCTGCCGAATCCGCGCGCCTATCGCTGGAAAGACGAGGCCGCGAGCGCCTCCCAAGCCTTGAAAATCGAAGGCTGGCGCGCGCGGTGGCTGATCGCTTTCGGTCATCGCCTCCTGCAAATCTGGGCGCGCACTCTGCGTTTCCAGATCGAAGATCAGGCCAGCGTGATCGAGGCTCCGCCTAACGAACGTTACATCGGCGCGCTCTGGCACAATCGCCTCCTTCTCCTTCCCTTCATCATCAAGCGTTACCTGCCCGAGCGACGCGGAGCGGCCTTGATCAGCGGCAGCCGCGACGGCGCGCTCCTGGCCGACCTGGTCGAGCGCTTCGATTTCGATGTCGTTAGGGGATCGAGTTCGAAGAAAGGCGCGAGCGCCATTCGCCAACTGGCCGACGTGATCGCGAACGGAAAAGATGTCGTGATCACGCCGGACGGTCCGCGCGGGCCGGCTTACGAACTCGGGCCAGGGATCGTTTTTCTCGCCCAGCAATCCGGCGCGGAGGTGGTGCCGATCAATCTCGAATACTCGAGCTGCTGGCGGGTGAAGAGCTGGGACCGGTTCATTCTGCCGAAGCCATTCTCGAGCGTGCGGGTGATTTTTGGCGCGCCGCATCGGGTCGCGCCGACTTCGACCGACGAAGAATTCGAGCGCGAACGGCAGCGGTTGCAGGACGCGATGATGCAGTTGGTGGAGATGCGATAGAACCTATCGACTCGCATCGGAAAGTTTGCGAGAACCGCAGAGCACCGCTACAAAAACGCCTACGTTGACCAATCAACTTCGAAACTGATCGACGGTCGTGCAGTAGCCGAAAAAGTTTACGCGGAACTGCGCGGCGAAATTGAATCGCTGAAGGCAAGCGGGATCACGCCCGGACTCGCGGTCGTGCTGGTGGGCGATGATCCGGCTTCGCGCGCTTACGTCCGGTCGAAGGACAAAATGTGCCGCGAGCTGGGACTGCATTCGGTGAAGCTGGAATTGCCGGCCGACACCACGCAGGCCGATCTCCTCGCGCGCGTCGAGGAACTGAATCGCGATCCGGCGATTCACGGCATCCTCGTCCAGTCGCCGCCGCCGAAGCAGATCGATGAAGCGGCCATCATCCGCGCGCTCGATCCGGCGAAAGATGTCGACGGTTTTCATCCGATGAACATCGCGAAGCTCGCGCTCGGCGACACGACCGGGTTTGTGCCGTGCACGCCGCTGGGTTGTTTGCGCCTGCTCCGGGAGAGCGGAGTCGAGATCAGCGGCGCGCATGTCGTCGTGCTTGGGCGGAGCATGATCGTCGGCAAACCGCTCGCGCTTCTCCTCATGCAGAAAGGGCAACGATGCGACCGTCACCGTGGTGCATTCGCGGACGAAAAATCTTCCCGGGATCACGCGTTCGGCGGACATCGTGATCGCAGCCATCGGGCAGGCCGGGTTCGTCAGGGCCGAGCATGTGCGCGAAGGCGCGGTCGTGATCGACGTGGGAATCAACCGCGTCGACGACGCCGAGGCGAAACGCGGTTACCGGCTGGTCGGCGACGTGGCCTTCGACGAGGTCGCGCCGAAAACCGCGGCGATTACGCCGGTGCCGGGCGGGGTCGGGCCGATGACGATCGCGATGCTGATGTCGAACACGGTCAAGGCCGCACGACTTTCGTCGTCAGAAAACCGAGCACTCGCTTCTCGTTAGGCAAGAAACGGAGCAGGCTGGTGGTGAGCCGCGGATGTTCGACGGCGTGGCGCGCGAGGGCGTTGATCCAAAGACGGCCGGCGTAAAGCTTTTGATGCGCGGCGGGATATTGCCGGTGGTCTCCGCTGGCGATGGCCGCCGCCGCCAGTTCACCGGAACGGAGCGCGTAGTAAATCCCCTCGCCCGTGAACGGCTCGACCACGCGGGCGGCGTCGCCGACCAAAAAGAGGCCGGGCTGACCCGGCGGCAGCGCGGCGCGGGCCAGCGGCGCGATCGTGCGCCAGTCGTGCCCGGTGGAAATGCCGAATTCATTTTCGGCCCAGCGCCGAATCGCGGGGAGGTCGTTAGGCCGGCTGACCAGGCAGAGATTGAGCAGGCCCTCGCCGACCGGCGCCTGCCCGGAATAACCTTCGCGCAGCAACTGGAGCACGATCCGGTCGCCGAAATTTGCCGGCAGCGGAAGATGGGTTTGGAGCGCGACTCGGTCGCGTCCTTTGCGCGGCATCAGGTTGCAAAGCTGGGCGACGGTGGAGTTGCGGCCATCGGCCGCGACCAAAGCCCGGGTGCGCTCTTCCGCTTGGTCGGTCCGGACGATCCAGTGCCCGCCGTACGCGACCGAGAGCAAGGTCTCGCCTTCCCGCACTTCCGCGCCTAACGACCGGGCGCGGCGCAGGAGAAGGTGATCGAGCAGGCTGCGCCGGATCGCGATCTCGGCGTTTTCGCCCGCGGGCAGCGGGGAACTGATCGAGCGGCCGTCGACGCCGATGAATTCGACCGTCGTTAGTTTTCCATGCGGCGCGGCGCGGACGTCGTCGGCCACCCCGAGCCGCTCCAGGACCGGCCAGCAGCTGGGATTCAAACAATCGCCACAGACTTTTTCCCGGGGAAAGATCGGCGCGCTCGAGGAGGAGGGTGCGCAGACCGGCCTGCGCGCAAAAGGCCGCGCAGCTCGCGCCGGCCGGACCGCTCCCCACGATGGCGACATCCCACATTTGCGTTTAATCTCGCACGTTGCGGCCGACACGGCCGCCTCTACACCAGTTACTCCGTGCCGCTGTCGAAGGAAAAGCCAGACCTGAATAAAAAAGTGCACGAGGTGCCGCACAAGCCCGGCGTGTATTTGATGCGCGACCGGTTTGGCCGCGTCATCTACGTGGGCAAAGCGCGCGACCTGCGCAAACGGGTCGGCTCCTATTTCATGCCCTCGAAAATGGCGGTGGCCGACCTGAAGACGCGCGCCCTGCTCGAGGCGGTCTGGGATTTTGAGACGCACACAGTGGCGAGCGAACCGGAATCGCTCCTGCTCGAGGGCAAGCTGATCAAGGAATACCGGCCGCGTTACAACATCTCGTTTCGCGACGATAAGCGCTTCCTCGTGGTGAAATATGATCCGACGGAAGAATGGCCGCGCTTTCGACTGGCTCGCTTCAAGAAGGACGACGGGGCGCGCTACTTCGGACCGTACGCGCACGCCGGAGCGCTGCGGCAGACGCTGAATTTCATGCGCAAAAAATTTGGCGTCCTCACTTTCGGCCGCGGCTCGCCGACGGAGCGCGAACTGAAATCATCCACCTACCAGGTGCCGATGCGGCTCAGTGAAATCAACGCCGAGACTTATCGGCAGCGGGTCGCGCAGGCCGCGGAATTTCTCGAAGGAGCCTCCCGCGACATGATGAACATGGTCGAGGAAGAGATGCAGAAGGCCGCCGCCAAGCTCGATTTCGAAAAAGCCGCCGAGCTGCGCAACATGCTGGAAGATCTGCGCCGCACGACCAAACCGATGCGGCGCTTCACCCGGCACAGCCTGCCGAGCACGATCGATCCGGTGGCCGACGTGCAGGCGCTGGCCGACGCGCTGCAGCTGCCGAGTTTGCCGAGAGTGATGGAGTGCTTCGACATCTCGAATATCTCCACCACGCACGTCGTGGCCTCGATGGTTTCGTTTCGCGAGGGCGTGCCGGACAAAAATAATTACCGGCGCTATCGCATCCGGACGGTGGAAGGGCAGGACGATTTCGCGAGCATGGCCGAGGTCGTTAGGCGGCGTTATTCGCGCGTGCTCCTGCAGGCGCGGGCGGAGAATCCGGATGCGGCGGAGTTCTCGCAGGAAGATCCGGCCGAAGCGATGGCGCGCCTTGCAAAAAGTTGTCATCCCGAGCCGCCGCAGGACGGCGAGGGACCTCGCGAGGAACGTGCGACGTCCTTCGCGGATGCGAAACCGCACGACTCTTGTGAGGTCCCTCGCCGCGCTTCGCCGGCTCGGGATGACAATAGTGAGAAGGCGCGACGACGTTCGTTAGGCTGCCCGACCTGATCATCGTCGACGGCGGCAAGGGACAGCTCTCTTCCGCCTGCCGCGAACTGCAGCGGCTCGGCTTGCACGACCTCCCGATCATCGGGCTGGCGAAGGAATTTGAGGAAATTTACCGGCCGGGCCGCGCCCTGCCGTTGCAGCTGCCGCCCGATTCCGGCGCGCTTCGTTTGCTCCAGCGAATTCGCGATGAGGCGCACCGTTTTGCCAACGCCTACCACCAGCTCCTGATGAAAAAGAGGATCGGCGAGAGCATCCTCGACGATTGTCCAGGCGTGAGCCAGAACCGGAAAAATCTTCTCCTGCGCAGGTTTGGCTCGGTCCAGCGGCTGCGCAAAGCGAGCGTCGAAGAAATTGCATCGACCGAAGGGATAGGCCAGAAGTTGGCGGAGGAAGTGCATCGCTTCCTGGAGCGGCATTAGGTTTTCCGCAGATTTCGCAGATTTACGCAGATTGAAATTTTCCACGCCCGTCCCATTCCCAAAAATCTGCGGAAATCTGCGTCATCTGCGGATCATCCTCCCTTTCCTCGCCTCGCTCGCGCTCGCGCAGGAGCCGGCGGAAATACCCCCGGCGAATGCGGCCGCGACGCCTTTCGAAGAGACGATCAAGCCGACTTTCGAGACGCAAAAACAGGCGCGCACCTATATCCTCGACATCCCCGCGCCGCGGGGACAGATCACCGACCGGAGCGGAAATCCGCTCGCGCAAAACAAGCTGAGCTACAACCTCACGGTCGATTTCCCGACCCCGCTCGATTTTTCCGACGCCGAGGCGCTCGCTTTCGCCCGGGAGAAAATCCGCACAGCCGAGAAGCGGCTCGACCGTTCGTTCGCGGTCAGCGACAACGCAATTCTCCGGCACTATCACAACCGCGGATTTCTCCCTTTTGAGATCGCGCAGAATTTAAGCAGCGACGAGCGCGCGGAGTTGAAGGACAACCTGCCGGCCGGCCTGTCCTTGAAGCCGATTTACCTGCGCTTCTATCCCAATCAAAGCCTGGCGGGCCAGGTCATCGGCTACACCGGCCGCACCAGCCGCAACGCCGACGGCATCATCCAGAACGGCCAGGTCCTCTGGCCGGAAACCGAGGGCCGCGAGGGTTTGGAACTGACTTTCAACAGCATGCTCACCGGGCGCCACGGCAAGTACAAGGTCACCTTCGACCGCGACGGCCGGAAAACCTCCGAGCGCATCGTGGAGCCGCCCGTGCCCGGCTACAACGTCGTCACCACGCTCGATCTCAAGCTGCAGCAGATGGCGGAAAAGGCGCTGGCGGCGAAGGCGAAACGGGGCGCGATCGTGATCGTCGATCCCAACACCGGGGACATCCTCGCGCTCGCCTCCTGGCCGACCTACGACCCGAACGAATTCATTCCCTCCATCTCTACGGCCAAGTTCAAGAAGTTGCAGGACGATCCGAACATTCCGCTCCTGCCGCGCGCTTATCGCTCGGCTTATCCGCCCGGTTCCACCTTCAAGGTGGCGGTGGGCCTGGCCGCCTTCGAGAGCAACACCATCACACCGCTCGATCACTACGAATGCGTCCCGTCGATGAATGTCGGCAACGTCACTTTCCGCAACTGGAAGAAGACTTACCGCGGCTCGCTCAATTTTACCCAGGCCCTGACCGAGTCGTGCGACACCTGGTTTTATCAGGTCGGCATCGCAGACCGGGGCGGCACCGATTCTCGACTGGGCGGCCAAGCTCGGTTTCGGCACGAAATGCGGCATTCCGTTAAAGGGCGAGGCGGATGGACGCTTGCCTAACGACGAATACATGAAAGCGACTCACGGCCGGCGGATTCTAAATGGCGACATCGCCAATCTCTCGATCGGCCAGGGCGACGTCCTCACCACACCGCTGCAAATGGCGCAGTCGATGGCGATCGTGGCCAATGGCGGAACGTTTTATCAGACCCGCCTGGTCGAGCAGGTGCAGACGGTGAGCAACGAAATCGTCGCCGCTTATTCCGTCCGCGCGAAGAAAACGATCAACGCCTCGCCCATGGTGATGGAGCAAATCCGCACCGCCATGGTCGACGCGGTCAACGCTCCCGCCGGCACCGCGCACCAGGCCAGCCTGGATAAAGTCTCCGTCGCGGGAAAAACCGGGACGGCGCAATGGGGCCCGAAAGAAAGAGAGCGGACCGCGGCCTGGTTCGCGGGTTTTGTTCCGGCGAAGAATCCGCAATACGCCTTCGCCGCGCTCTACGAAGGAGACGTCGGGAGCAACGTCCATGGCGGCTCGTCCGCCGCGCCGATGATCGGTCGCATCCTGCGCCAGGTTTACGGCGAGCGCGGCGAAAAAGCAGACACCGAAGAAGACAGCTCAGACTAACGAATCAGGCGGCGGGGGCGCGCTAGCCTTCGTGGTAAACGTCGATCCTCCACCCGCCGTCGTAAGTATTGATGACCGCGGAGCGCGAGACCAGCGCGCCGAGCGGATCGAATCCGAGACTGAAGCCCTGGCTGCCGTCAAAAACCCGCACCGGCGCGAGCGTCGTGGTGTCGTAGGCATAGGTTTGGGTATCGGAGTAAACCCAGAGCACGCGCCGGCTCAGAATCGGACTGCAGCCATTTGGAAACGGGAACGGAATGCTCTGCACGACGCTGCCGTTGGCCGGATCCAAGACCGCCACCTCACTACTGCGGACGGTGTAAAGACTGTCATCCACGCCGATGCTCACTCCGCCGCCAAACTGATCGCGCACGGTCGTCTGCGTCCAGAGGAGGTCGATCGAGTCATTACTGGTGTAACGAAAAGCCCGCACCTTGGTTTGATCGGAGGCGGAGTAATCCATTTTCACATAAAACTCACCGCGCTTCGCGTTGTAGGAGGCCGGGACCCCGCTGTTCTGGTTAAAGGTCGAATCGACGAAAAAATTGTTGGCCGCTCCCGTCGTCCGATCGAAGGCGTAGGCTCGCTGCGCGCCAAATACGATGACCGACTGGCCGACAATGGCGGGCACGGAAGAAGACCCGAGATCGCCTGATTGCGTCCAGAGGATCTGCGCGCCGGTGCGCTCAAGCTGGACCGCGGCGAGGGTGCTCCCGTCGCTGCAATAGGCGACGATCTTGCCGGTGACGGGATCGCGTTCCAGCACGGGGTCGAGGAAGGAGAGGAAGAGCGGAAGTGGGAAGCGGTAGAGCAAGGCACCGGTCGCTCGATCCAACACACTCAGGTTGTCGACGAAGGTGCTGTTTTCATCGAAGCCTTCCACGACGACGAAGGGCCCGCCCACGGCCATGTTGCCGTAGTAGATGTTTTCGCCCGGATAGGTCCACAGCACCTGCCCATCGCCCAAGGCAAAAGCGGAAACGCTCGTGTCGGAGCCATCGATTCTCTTGGCATAGACGGTGTCGCCGAGAATGAGAGCGCCGGTGTAGCCTTCGGCACTCCAGGCGAACTGCAACTTCGCCGGCTTGACCGCGGCCGTGCTCCGGCCGGTGTGAGCGTTGTCGTGCTGGTAGTGCCCCCAATTCTCGGCCCAGGCCGCGCTGACGCTGAAGAACAAAACCGCGAAGCAAAGAGAAAAACGCCGGATTGTCATGCCACCTTACTACCAAGGGTCCCGGCTTGAGGTCAATGCGGGTTTCCTCTCCTTGCCACCATGACAAGGCGGCGCCCTTGGCGTTTACTATCGGGTGCAAACTGCTTCGGACTCCAGCTCGCTCCTGATCGTCGGCCATGGCTCGACCGTGAATCCCGACTCGAGCGGGCCGACCTGGCAGCAGGCGGCGGCACTGCGGGAGCGCGGGCTCTTTCGCGAAGTGGCCTGCTGTTTTTGGAAAGAAGAACCGAGCCTGCGCGACGCGCTCTTCTTTTTCGACGACCCGGAGATCCGGGAAGTTTATGTCGTGCCGAATTTCATCAGCGAAGGTTATTTCACCGAGACGGTCATCCCGCGCGAGCTGGAGCTGAGCGGGCGCCTAACGACCCGGGCGAATGGCCAGGTCTGGAAATATTGCGAGCCGGTCGGAAACCATCCGGGCGTGACGGAGCTGCTCCTGCAGCGCGCGCGGCCGAAATCGCGCCCGGCGTGCCGGAAGCGGAAACCACTCTCCTCATCGTCGGCCACGGCACGGCGCTGAACGACAACAGCGCGGTCGCGGCCAAGCGCGAGGTGGAAAAGATCGCGGCGCTCGGCCGCTACGCCTCGGTCCAGAACACCTACATGGAAGAAGCGCCGCTCATTTCGGACTGGGCTCAGCCTAACGACGACGCCGAACGTGGTGGTGGTGCCATTTTTCATTTCCGACGGCCTGCACAGCTACCAGGACATCCCGGTTTTGCTCGGGATCGAGCCCGAGCCGACGGCGGCCGCGAGCCAGCGCGAGATCTTCCGGCGCAACCCTTATCAGCTGCACGGGCGCAATCTTTTTTACGCGAGCGCGATCGGGACCGAGCCGCAATTTGCCGAGATCATTCTGGAGCAGGCGGCAGCTTTCGACGCCGCAGCCCTTGATCTCAGCCCGATTGCGTAAACTATTGTCCTTGCCGGTTGGCGGCCGACACGGCCGCCCTACAATTTTGAAAAACCACTCCACCAAACTCCTGCAGGATCTCGCGGCCTTCCTTTTGGCCGCGCCGAAAACGCCGACCAGCGTGAAGCGGGCGGCGGAGATGGTGCGAAAAGAGCGGGATTATCGGTGGATGGGCGTTTACAAGATCGAGCGCGACGATTTCGTCATCGTCGCGGGCACGGGCGATCACCCGCCGACCTACGCGCGGTTCCCGGTGACGCAGGGACTCTGCGGGGTGGTCGCCGAGACAAAGGAGACGCTCATCGTGGGCGACGTGCGCGAAGACGCCCGCTGGTTGCCCGCTTTTTGGACCACGCTTTCCGAGATCGTGGTGCCGATCATGAGCGAAACCAATGGCAAGGTCATTGGCATGATCGACGTGGAAAGCGACAAGGTGAACGCTTTCACCGATGACGATCGCGATTTCCTCGAGCACGTCGCGGTGCTGATGGCGGGGAAGCTTTGCACCGCGAAAAAGCATGCCCCCGCGCATTGAGCGGGTGCTCGACGAGTGGCTCGCGTCCGGTGCCCGCGGCATCGGGCAGGTCTTGATTGCAAAAAACGGCGACGGCTACGCCCTTTGCCATCGCGAGGACGAGGCGCGGCGCGGAGTTGAAGGTTTTTCGTTCGCCTGAACGACGCCGCCGAGATCGCGAAACTGGACGACAAAGGGCAGTATCGGCCGTTGAAAACAGCGCCAAATCTGCGCCACGGCTGGCGCCTGGAAGTGGCGGACCTGAAACGCGTTGCGAGTAGCGGTGGAGGGTTTTTATCCGGGGCGGCTGGCGGTGCTGGCGGCCTGGGAAGGGCACGGCCTGGCAACGACTCCGCTGCGCGGCGACGCTCAACCGCCAAACCGGGATGTATCGCGCGGCGGCCCGGATTTCCGATGACGAAGCGGACGCGGTGATCGGTCGCGTTCTGCCGCTCGCAAGGCGGCGAGCCGGGATGTCTGCGGACGATTCTCTGGGCGCGCGATGAGACCAAGGCGCGGCCGTCACTCCGGTTGCCGCTGGATAAATTCATCGCGCCGATCGACCAGACGGGTCGCGGCGAAAATGTGATGCCGCTGCTCTGCCAGGAAGCGTGCAACCTCCTCGTGGCCGAAATGCGCGCGGTGGTGAAGGAAAGTGCCTCCCCGCAGGCGGAGTGAAGTTCGCGGAGGGTGATCGAGTGATGATCTATCGCGCCAAGACCGTTCTGACGATGGACGGCGCGCCGATCGAAAATGGCGCGGTCGCGGTCGAGGCCGATCGGGTGGTCGACGTCGGCCGCGATGAAGAAGTGCGAGCGCGCCGCAGCGGGCCGGTGACCGACTTGGGCGAGGTGGTCCTGCTTCCGGGGCTGATCAACGCGCATTGCCATCTCGACTTTACCGCCTTGCGCGGGAGGATCCCGCCGCAGCGCTCGTTCGCGGATTGGATTCTGCAGATCAACGGACTGCGCCGCGATCTTTCGGACGAAGATTATCTCGCCTCCATCGCGGACGGTTTCGTGGAAGCGCGGCGCTGGGGCACGACGACGATCGCGAACGTGGAATCGATGCCGGCGCTGCTCAATCGCATGCCGCCGCCGCCGCTCCGGACCTGGTGGTTCGCGGAACTGATCGATGTGCGCCCGCGCTTGCCGGCGGCGGCGATGCTGGAAGATGCGTTCGCCTGTTTTCGCGGGAAGGAAAACTGGCCGGGCGGCTTCGGGCTCAGTCCGCACGCGCCCTACACGGTCTCGCCCGAGTTAATGCGCCTCGCCCGGGAAGCCGCGGAACGAAACGGAAACCTCGCTCATGATGCACCTCGCGGAGTCGGCCGAGGAGATGGAAATGTTTCGCGACGGCCGCGGCCGTTTATTCGAACTCCTGAAAAGCCTCGGCCGCCCGATGGACGATTGCGGCGAGGGAAAAACTCCGCTCGCCGTCATGCTCGACCGGGAGGTGCTCGATGAGCGCTGGATCGTCGTCCATTTGAACGAGCTCACCGAGGAGGACTTCACGCGGCTGGAGCGCGGACCGCGTTTTCACATCGCGCATTGCCCGCGCAGCAGCCGATATTTTCGGCACGCGCCCTTTGCGCTCCGCCGGCTCGCCGAGCTCGGGTTCAACATTTCCCTTGGGACAGACAGTCTCGCGAGCAATTCATCGCTCAGCCTTTTCTCGGAAATGCAAACCGTGCGCGAGGCGCATCCATGGCTCGCCCCGGAGCGGATCCTGGAGATGGTGACCACAAATCCCGCCCGCGCGCTTCACCAGGAGCAGATCGTTGGGAAAAATTCGCGCCGGTTTCCAGGCCGACCTCATCGCTTTGCCAATTGAGAATCCGGGCAGCGATGTCTTGGAAAAGGTCATTGCGTGGGATAAACCCGTCCCGTGGATGTTGGTCGCAGGAGCTCTCCCACCTCTGAACTGAATCCCCGCATTCTCATATTTGCCTTTTCTTTTCTCATTCCTGAAATAATCTCCGCCCTGAGAATATGGCCAAGATCATCATAATCGACGACGAGCCCGCGATGGTGGAAGTGATCGTCACACTCTGCCGCGAAAAAGGACATCAGGTTTTCCCCTTCAGCTCCGCCGCCAAAGCGGTCGAGCAAATGGAGACCATCGAACCCCAGATCGTCATCACCGACGTGAAGATGGAGACGATGAGCGGGTTCGACGTCCTCCGGCACGTGAAGGAAAATCACAAGCAGACGCTGGTCATTTTGATCACGGCCTACGCCTCGGTCGACACCGCGATCGAGGCGATGAAGATGGGCGCGCACGGCTACGTGCCGAAGCCGTTCAAGATCGACGAGCTGCAAATGACGGTGCAACGCGCGCTCGAATTTCAGTCCGCCCGCCAGGAGAACACCTACCTGCGGAAGGAACTGAAGAACAAATACAAGTTTGAGAACATCATCGGCTCGAGCCGCAAAATGCAGCTCGTCTACAACCTGATCAACAAGGTGGCCGACACCGACAGCACCGTCTTGATCCAGGGCGAGAGCGGCACCGGCAAGGAATTGGTCGCGCGCGGTCTCCACTTCAACAGCAACCGGCAGCATCATCCTTTCGTCGCGATCAACTGCAGCGCACTCCCCGAGAATTTGCTCGAGTCGGAATTATTCGGGCACAAAAAAGGCGCCTTCACCGGCGCGGTCGCGGACAAGCGCGGGCTCTTCGAGGAGGCAAACCTCGGCACCATTTTCCTCGATGAAGTGAACTCGATGGCGACCTCGCTCCAGACCAAACTCCTCCGCGTCCTGCAGGAGCGCGAAGTGCGCCGGGTGGGCGACAACAAGAGCGTGCCGGTCAACGTCCGCGTCGTCGGCGCGACGAACGAAGCGCTCCAGCCGAAAATCCGCGACGGTTCCTTCCGGGAAGATCTTTACTACCGGCTGGCGGTGATCCCGGTCGAGATCCCGGCCCTGCGCGAGCGGCTCGAGGATGTGCCGCTGCTGGTGAATCATTTTCTGCAAAAGCAGGCCGGCCTGACCGGCGGCGAGCCGAAGAAGATCGACCCACAGGCGGTGGATCTGCTTTGCCGCTACGATTATCCCGGCAACGTGCGCGAGCTCGAAAACGCGATCGAGCGCGCCTGCGCCTTGTGCGAGGACGATATGATTATGCCGGGCGATCTTCCGCCGCAGATCGTCGAGTTTGCCAGTGAAGACGCGGCCAAAAAGGCGCGCGCGGCCTTGCCCGTCGGCAAGTCGCTCGATGAATTCATCCAGGAACAGGAGCGCGAATACATCGAGGCGACGCTGGCGAAATTCAAAGGCGCGCGGGAGAAAGCGGCCAGCGTGCTCGGGATCAGCATGGCCACGCTCTACCGCAAGCTCGAGATCAAAGGGAAAAAGTAGCTGACCGACTCGTCAGGCTGTTATTGCTGCTTCACTCGCTATTCACGGAAATCGATGCGCGCCACTGGAAAACGCGATCGATCCCGCCTGCGGCCTCTACGATGGCGACACCCTGACCGGTCGAATGACCGCCGCAGATCGTCAATTTGCGACGTTGAAGCGCACGTGATTCGTGATGCACTGTCGGCACTAGCTCGATATCATCCAGGAACAGGTCCGCGTTCATCGAGCGACATATCGAATTCACGCCGCGTGGAGATTGCGTCCAGTCGTGTCGGCATCGACATGGCCACTCTCTACCGCAAGCTCAGATCAGGCGAAGAACAGCGCCTCTCATGGCAGGCTCGCATCCCTTGCGTGTCCCGTTCGCGAATGGGATAAACACGCTCGCATTTATGACTCCTGTTAAAGTTTGGCTCGGCTATCCCTATCCTCTCGGCGCGACCTGGCTCGGGAACGGCGTTAATTTCGCCATCTTCTCCGAGGTCGCCGCCTCGGTCGATCTCTGCCTCTTCGATTCGCCCGATGCTCGGCAGGAAAATATCCGCATCCCGATGACGGAGCATACCGACCAGGTCTGGCACATTTTTTTGCCCGACGTGCGGCCGGGCCAGCTCTACGGCTTCCGCGTTTTCGGTCCCTACGATCCGGATCGCGGGCATGCGTTTCAACAGCTCCAAGCTGCTGATCGATCCCTACGCCAAGGCGATCTCGGGCCGGATCAATTGGGCGGACGAAATGTTTGGCTATGTCGTCGGCGGCGAGGCCGAGGATATGGCGCGCGATTTCCGCGACGACGCCTGGGGAATGCCGAAGGCGGTCGTGATCGACAACGCTTTTGACTGGGGCGACGACCAAGCGCCGCGCATCCCGCTGCACAGCACGATCATCTACGAGATGCACACCAAGGGCTTCACGAAGCTGAACGACAAGATTCCCGAGGAAATGCGCGGCACCTACGCCGGGGTCGGGCAGCGAGGCTTCGATCGCCTACTTAAAAGAGCTCGGCGTGACGGCGGTCGAGCTGCTGCCGGTGCATCACCACGTCAACGACAAGGCGCTGGTCGATCGCGGCCTGACGAATTACTGGGGTTACAACACGATCGGGTTCTTCGCGCCGGACCCGAAATATTCCTCGCACCGGCGCGACCGGCGGGCAGGTGACGGAGTTCAAGAAGATGGTGCGCAACCTGCACGCCGCCGGGATCGAGGTGATCCTCGACGTGGTTTACAATCACACCGCGGAAGGCAACCACCTCGGCCCGACGCTCAGCTTCCGCGGGATCGACAACCAGGCCTATTACCGCCTGATGCCGGAGGATCCGCGCTTCTACATGGATTTCACCGGCACGCGGCAACACCTTCAATCTCCTCCACCCGCGCACGCTCCAGCTCGTGATGGACAGCCTGCGCTATTGGGTGCACGGAGATGCACGTCGACGGTTTCCGCTTCGATCTCGCCTCCACCCTGGCGCGCGACGCGAACGGGGTGAACAAGCTGCACGCCTTCTTCGAGATCATTCACCAGGACCCGGTGCATCTCGCAGGTGAAGCTGATCGCCGAGCCGTGGGACGTGGGCGAAGGCGGCTACCAGGTCGGCAATTTCCCGGTCGCTCTGGGCGGAGTGGAACGGCAAGTATCGCGACACCGTGCGCAGCTTCTGGAAAGGCGACGAGGGCAAGATCGGCGAGCTGGCTTATCGCCTCACGGGCAGTCCGCGATCTCTACCAGCACAGCGGCCGGCGGCCCTACGCGAGCATCAATTTCATCACCGCGCACGACGGCTTCACGCTCAACGATCTCGTCAGCTACAACGACAAGCACAACGAAGCCAACGGCGAAGACAACCGCGACGGCGACAACAACAACCACTCCTGGAACTACGGCGCGGAAGGTCCGACCGACGATCCGGAGATCAAGCAGCTGCGCCGCCGGCAGCAGCGCAATTTCCTCGCCACGCTCTTGCTTTCCCAAGGCGTGCCGATGCTGACCGCGGGCGACGAATCGGGCCGCACCCAGCAGGGCAACAACAACGCCTATTGCCAGGACAACGAAATCAGCTGGCTGAACTGG
>CAVUGD010000010.1:0-157356 GCA_963740715.1 uncultured Verrucomicrobiae bacterium
CTACGGCAGCATCGGGCGCCGGGATGAAGTCATAAAAATCCTTGGGCAACTCGAGGCGAGGCGAGAGCGTGGTTACGTCGATCCTTATTGGTTCGCGATCGCCTATCTGGGATTGGGTGACAAGGCGCGCGCCATCGCCTCGCTCGAGCAAGCCTATGCCGACCGCAGCGGCGATGATCTTTCCAACATCCGGGTGGACCAAATGTTCGCTCCGCTGCATGGCGATCCGCGCTTCGAGGCCCTGGCCGAGAAGATCGTCCCGGCGCGGGATTTCAAAGGGGCGGTAAGATAAAGATGAATCCGCACAATTTTTTCACGGAATTGAAACGCCGCAATGTCCTGCGCGCGGCGGCGTTTTACGCCGCGAGCGCGTGGCTGCTGGTGCAGGTGGCGACGCAGGTCTTTCCCTTCTTCCATATCGCCGAGTGGGTCGTGCGCTGGATTGTGGTTGCGGCCGCGATCGGATTTCCCTTCGCCATCCTGTTTTCGTGGTTCTACGAATGGACCCCGCAGGGACTGCAGCGCGAGAGCGAAATCCCGCCTAACGACTCGATCACGCGGCAGACCGGCAAGAGGCTGGATCGCTGGATCATTGCCATCCTCGCGCTGGCCGTGGTCTTGCTCCTGGCCGACAAGCTCGTGTTACGGAAAGAAGCGGGCGACGCCGCGGGCGCGCCGCCGGAAAAATCGATCGCGGTGCTGCCTTTCGTGAACATGTCCTCGGACAAGGAGAACGAATACTTCGCCGACGGCCTTTCCGAAGAAATCCTTAATTCGTTAGCCAGAATTGAAGGCATGCGAGTGGTGGGTCGTACCTCCTCTTTCCAATTCAAAGGCAAAACGGAAGATTTGCGCAGCATCGGGGAAAAACTTGGAGCCGCCACGGTCCTCGAGGGCAGCGTGCGACGCGAAGGCCAGCGGGCCCGCATCACCGCCCAGTTGATTCATACTTCCGACGGCATTCACCTATGGTCCGAGACTTATGACCGGACCCTGACTGACACGCTCGCCGTGCAGGTAGACATCGCGGAGCATGTCGCTGACGTGCTCAACGTCGTGCTGGACGATAAGGAGCGCGGGAGGATGCGCGCGGAAGGGATCAAGGACGTCGATGCCTTCATCGCCTACCAAAAGGGTTTACAGCTCTACGCGGACGCGCATAACCCGGCGAAGAGCCAGAGTGTTATCGTTGGGTTGCGCCTGGCGAACAAGGAGTTCGACCGGGCGGTCGCACTCGAGCCGGGCTTCTCCCAGGCTTATTTCGCAGCGGCGGATCTCTATGATCATATTTTGCTCGCGGATGACCAGTCGCCGGCCGAGCGCGCCGACGCGCAACGTCAGGCTTTGCATTACCTCGAGCTTTCGGCAGCCAACAGCCACGACGAACAGCAGCGCCTTCTGACTCTGGCCGATCGACAGTTAGTGAGTGATGACTGGCACGGCCTGGCGGCGAACATCGAAGCGGCGTTGAAACACCCGGGTTGCAGCGCGCCGGATTGGCTGCCGGTTTTTGCCGGCGTGTTTGGCTACGGCGATTTAGTCGAAGACCTCGGCGCGCGAGTCAGTGTCTGTGACCCGTTGAACTCAATCAATTTCAACAGCCGGATGCGAGCAGCGCTGAGCTCAGGAAAGCCGCAGCGCGCACTCGATGTTCAGGCGGCCGCTGCCAAAGCTTCCGGAGGAGCCACCGCGACAAACCTCTTCCGGGTCCAAGCCAATATCATGCTGGGACGTCTTGCAGAAGCGAAGGCGCAAGCGGACGCGATGAATCCAACCGAAGAGAATTACTACAAGGCGCAAGTTTTCGCCGGCACTGCCGCGGGTGAAAGCGCCGCCAGTATCCACGCGCGCCTCGCGCACGTGGATCGCAGTCACTCCATCTACAAAATGAAAGGCCTGACCGATACGATCGAAGCTGTTCTCGCGGGCGATCGGGCAGAAGCCAACCGCCGCGCGGCGGCCTACGATGCTCAGCCGGCAGGGCCGTTTATTCTCAGTGTATTGGCAGCCGACAGCCTCGACGGCGCACCGTTTGATCTCGAATTCACCCCAAACTTCAAGGCTCGGCTCGCAGAGTCCGGCCTGCCCTGGCCGCCAATCTCTCCAATCAAGTTCCCAAACCGCACCGCGAACAAGTGAACGGAGAGCGGAACGGATGCGTCATGGATGCCTTCTTCCCGGCCTGAAGCAGCGCAGGCTCTCGTGGCGGAAAAAGATCGCGACCAAGTGGCAGCCCCTGTAAAAAGAACCAATGCCCTCCGGCTCTGAGAACAACCTGCGGTTCGAGATCGGGCACGTGCTGTTTATCGATCTGGTTGGTTACTCCAAGCTCTTGATTGAGGAGCAAAAGGAACGCTTGGGCCAACTGACCGAGATCGTGCTCGCGACTCGCGCAGGTGCGGGATTGCGCCTAACGAATAGCTCATCGGCTGCCAACGGGCGATGGCATGGCCCTGGTCTTTCGCCATGGCTCCGAGGAACCGGCGCGTTGCGCGCTCGAGATCGCCGAAGCATACCCTGGCGCTGGCCCACTTTGCCAATGGCGACCGGGCCGAAGCCGACGCGGCGCTGAAAAAGCTGATCGATGAAAACGCCGAGGACGCCGGCAACGAGATCGCCCAGGTCTATGCCCTGCGCAAGGAACCGGAGAAGATGTTCGAGTGGCTGGAGCACGCCTGGGCGACGCACGACCCGGGCGTGACCGAGGTGCTGTATGTTCCCTTCCTGCGCGTCTATAAGGACGACCCGCGCATGATCGCCTTCCTGCAAAAGGTCGGGGTCCTGCCGAAGAGCGCCGCCAATCCCTAAACGCCGGCAGATTGGTCCACAGATTTCCGCGGATTCTAACCCACCAAAATCTGCGTTAATCTGGGAAATCTACGCAAGACCCGAGAGAGGATTGTCGCTCCAAAGGAAAGGAATCGGTATTGCCCGATGCGCACATTCGTATTATCGAAGAGCATGACCACGATCACCTGCAAGATCCCGGATCAGATCAGCGCGCACCTCGAAGCGCTCGCCCGTCAGCGCCGCGTGCCCAAGTCGCAGATTGTGCGTGAAGCGTTGGCCGCTACGTTTCGCAAAGACAAGTCCCGGGTCTCCGCCTTCGATCTGATGAAAGACGTGTGTGGAATGGTCAAAGGAGGCCCGAAGGATTATGCCAGTCATCCGCGGCATTTAAAGGGATTCGGAAAACCGTGAGCGAGATTTTGGTCGATACCGGACCGCTCGTCGCCATGATCTGCGCGGGCGATCGCGATCATGCCTGGACGGTGGCGCAATTTCGCGCCCTCCCTCCGCCCTTCCTCACTTGCGAAGCGGTCATCGCCGAAGCCTGCTTTTTGACCGCGCGGCGGGGGGTGAGCGGCACGGTGATCCTGGAACGCATCGAGAATGGTCTGCTCCGCATCGCGTTGGAAATCGAGGATCACTCCGCCGCGCTGCGCAAGCTGATGACGCGCTACGCCAGCGTTCCCATGTCTCTGGCCGATTCCTGCCTCGTGCGCCTGTCCGAGATTTACCCCGAGTCTCATGTCTTCACGCTCGACAGCGACTTTCGCGTCTATCGTCGGAACGGGCGACAGATGATCCGAACGATCGCGCCCAACCGTTAGCTGCGGCGAGGGCGCGGTGGACGCGATCGATTATGAAGTCAAAATCTGAAGACAATCTTCAGCTCGAGATCGGGCACGTCCTCTTCATCGACATCGTCGGTTACTCGAAGCTCCTGATCGAAGAACAGAAGGAGCGGCTGCGACCAGCTGACCGAGATCGTGCTCGCGACGGCGCAGGTGCGCGAATCGACCGACGAACAACTCGTTAGGCTGCCGACCGGCGATGGGATGGCGCTGGTCTTTCGCAACAGCTCGGAGGAACCGGCGCGCTGCGCGCTCGAGATCGCCGAAGCGCTCCGGAAGCATCCGGAGATTCCGGTGCGGATGGGAATTCACAGCGGCCCGGTGAGCGAGGTGACCGACGTGAGCGGGCGCACCAACATCGCCGGCGCCGGGATCAACATGGCGCAACGGGTGATGGATTGCGGCGATGCCGGCCACATCCTCCTCTCGCAACGGGTGGCGGATGATCTGGCGCAATACCGGCAATGGGCGCCGCGTCTGCACGACCTCGGGCGAATGCGAAGTGAAGCACGGGGTTCGGCTTCATCTCGTGAATCTCTACACCGAGGAGATCGGCAACCCGGCGCTGCCGGAAAAATTGCGACAGGAAAGGGACAAGGGAGAGGCCGCGGCCGCACCGCGCTCGCCGGCGCGAAGCAAACCGCTCTTGATCTCGCTCGGAATTATTTCCTGCCTCCTGCTCATGCTCGCGATCGTCGCGCTCATTTTCGCACCCGCCGTTCTGAAGATGTTGGCGAAGCCACCCGTCGCGGCCACGCCGGCCGTCGCGCCCTCGCCCGCGGCGCCTGCGATTCCGGAAAAATCTATCGCGGTCCTGCCGTTCGAAAACCTGAGCGAAGAGAAAGCGAACGCCTATTTCGCCGACGGCGTGCAGGACGAAATCCTGACCGACCTGGCGAAGATCGCGGACCTCAAAGTCATTAGCCGCACGAGCGTGATGCAATATCGCAGCGGCGTCGCGCGCAACCTGCGCGAGATCGGGCAACAACTCGGCGTCGCCCATCTCCTCAAGGCAGTGTGCAGCGCCCGGCGGGAAGGTGCGAGTGAACGCGCAGTTGATCGACGCCCGCACCGACGCCCATCTCTGGGCCCAGACTTACGATCGTGATTTGGCGGATGTCTTCGCGATCCAAAGTGAAATCGCGCGAACGATCGCCGCTCAGCTCCAAGCCAGGATTTCGCCGCGGGAGAAAGCGGCCATCGCCGAGGCGCCGACCCACGATCTCGCCGCCAACGCGCTTTACGTCGAGGCCAAACAATTGCAATCCCTCGCCGCCGCCACGACCGCGATGGAACCGGTGCAGCGAGCTGTCGGGTTACTGGAGAAAGCGGTGGCGCGGGACCCGCAGTTTGCGCTCGCCTGGTGCCTGCTCGGTCGCGTTCATCTCCTGCTCTACTTTGGCGGCGTCGATCATACCCCGGCCCGCCGCGAGCTGGCCAATGTCGCCATCCAGACGGCGGCGCGTCTTCAGCCGGAGTCAGGCGAAGTGCAACTCGCCCTCGCAGCTTATGCTTATCACGGATTCCGCGATTACGATCGCGCTCGGGCCCGCCTGGAAGAGGCGCGCGCGACGCTCCCCAACAATTCCTACCTCTACGCCCTTCTCGGGGCGATCGATCGGCGGCAGGCACGATGGTCCGAGGCCATCCGGAATTATGAACGGGCGGTGGAATTGGATCCACTCGACGTCAGCCTGCTCGAGAACGCGGCCTACACTTATCGAGGCCTTCGCCGCTACACCGAGAGCGATCGCCTCTTCGAGCGTGTCATCGCCTTCGTGCCAGGGAATTTGCACGCCAGAATCCAACTGGCGATGACTCCTGTCTTCGAACGAGCCGATCCCAGGCCCTTGCGAAAAGTGCTGACCACGATCTTGCAGGAACGTCCGGAGGCTGGGAAGGAAATCGCCGAGGCCCTCTTCAATTGCGCCCTGTGGGAACGCGACGCCGCGGCGGTCGAGCGTGCGCTGGCGGAAATTCCGCCCGAAGGAATTTCGACCAACGCCAACTTCACCTTTCCCAGAGAATGGTTCGTCGCGATCGCCGCCCGCACCTTCAAAGACCCAGAGTCTGCGCGCTTAGCGTTTGAATCGGCCCGGGCGATCGAGGAGAAACTGGTGCACGAGCAACCAGATTACGCTCCAGCCTGGAGCCTGCTCGGGATGATTGATGCGGCGCTCGGCCGAAAAGAGGAGGCGGTGCGCGAGGGCCAACACGCTTGTGAGCTGCTTCCAATGAGCAAGGATGCATGGATCGGGCCCAGCTATGTCGCCCAACTCGCAGTGATCTACGCCTGGGTGGGAGAAAAGGAACTGGCGATTGATAAACTCGAGGAGGCCCGGGAAGGCGACCAGTGTCCCTTACGGCGTTCTCAAACTCGACCCGCGCTGGGACCCTCTCCGCGGCCATCCCCGCTTCGAAAAATTCGTCGCCGCGCACGCGCCGACAACCTTCCGCCAGATGAATAACTGTGCTTGCCCGTCGAGCCTGCAAGCGGCTCTGGCTTCTACACAAGTCGCGTTCGCGATCATATCTGGCGCCTCCATCGTGAGGGCAATCTTCGGCTCCGAAGTCGGCGCATGTCTTATTCATCGATCTCGTCGAGCTATGCCGAAAGAGATGCAAGGCGAACGCTCAAGATGAACGCGCGGGCGCTGCGGACCTGAAGGTGCGGCGCAGGGGAGATCCAAGCCATCGCCTCGCTCGAGCAAGCCTATGCCGAGCGCAGCGGAGATGATCTTTCCAACATCCGGGTGGAGCAAATGTTCGCTCCGCTGCATGGCGATCCGCGCTTCGAGGCGCTGGCGGAGAAGATCGTCCCGGCGCGGGACTTCAAGGGGGCGGTGAGATCAAGATGAGCCCGGGCAGCAATTTTTTCGCCGAACTAAAACGGCGAAATGTCTACAAGGTGGCGGTCGCCTATGCCGTCGTGGCCTGGTTGCTCATTCAGGTCGCGACCCAGGTTTTTCCCTTCTTCGACATCCCGAACTGGGTCGTTAGGCTGGTCGTCCTTCTGATTATTCTCGGGTTTCCCCTCGCGCTCCTCATTTCCTGGGCTTTCGAGCTCACCCCGGAAGGCTTGAAACGCACGGAGGACGTTTTGCCTAACGACTCTAACCCGCGCCTGAGCAGGCGGAAGTTTGCCGTCCTCGTGGCCTCGATCGCCGTCCTGGCCGGCGGTCTGCTTTTCTTCCGGCTCGTGCAGAGCCCGTCGACCGCCTCGGCGCATCCCGCTGCGCTGCCCGCTTCGGAAAAGTCGATCGCCGTTCTGCCTTTTCAAAACCTGAGCGCGGAACAGGCCAATGCCTATTTCGCCGACGGGATCCAGGACGAGATCCTGACTCGCCTCTCCAAGATCGCGGACTTGAAAGTCATCTCGCGCACTTCCACCCAGCATTATGCAAGCACCCCGGACAATCTGCCGGAGATCGCGCGCCAACTCGGTGTCGCTCATATCCTGGAAGGAAGCGTCCAGAAACAGGGCAACAAGGTGCACGTCAACGTGCAGTTGATCAGGGCGGCGGATGACTCACACGTCTGGGCGCAAAGCTTCGATCGCGAACTGGAGGACATTTTTTCGGTCGAGAGCGAAGTGGCGAGGACGATCGCGGATCAGTTGCGCGCTCACCTGACGGGCCGGGAAGAGCAAGTCATGGCCGCGATCCCAACGGATAACCCGGAGGCCTACGACAACTATCTGCGCGGCCTGGTCTTTACCCTCAAAACGCAAAACACGCCGGCCAATTATCTCGGGGCGCAGAAGTATTTCCGCGAAGCGGTGCGGTTGGATAAGAAGTTTGCGCTCGCCTGGGCGCTCCTCTCCTACGTCGACGCGCGCGGCTATCGCACGACCAATCTCCAGCCCACGGCAGCGCTGCGGGAAGAGGCCCGGCAGGCGGCGGAGAACGCTCTCGCGCTTCAGCCCACGCTGGGCGAAGCGCTCGTCGCGATGGGGTTCTATCACTACGGCTGCCTGAGCGATTTCCCGACCGCGCTGCGTTACTACGAACAGGCGCGGCGCTATCTGCCGAACAGCAGCCGGGTCCCGGAATCGATTGCCTTCGTCGCCCGGAGCCAGGGCGATTGGGCGCGGACCGAGTCGTCCTTCGAGGAAGCCGTCCAGCTCGATCCGCGCAATGTCAGTTTGCTCACCCGGCAGGCGCAATTTTACATCACCCTGCGCCGCTTCCCGGAAGCGCAGCGACAGCTCGACCGCATTCTCGATATCGTGCCGGGCGACATCGATGCCTTGGTCGAAAAAGGCGCGATCGCCCAGGCCGAAGGCGACCTGCCTCGCGCCGCGGCGCTGCTCGCTCCGCTTCATCCCGCTCCGGGCGACCCGACGGCGTGGGAGACGCTCGCTTATCAAGCGATCCTCGAGCGCCAGCCGGCGCAAATCATTCCGCGTCTGCAGGAGATCCTGGCCCGGCCCGATCCGGCGCTCGGTTATTTGATTGGCGAACTGCGCTTTTGGTTAGGCTGGGCGCAGGAAGCCGCCGGCGATACCGCGGCCGCGCAGGCGACGTGGCAGGAAGCGCGCCGCGAGTTGGAAGCCTTGCTCAAGGAACAACCGGACAACTCTTCTCTTCTCCAGGATCTCGCGCTGGTCACGATGGGGCTGGGGGACAAAGCCGCGGCCATGACCCTTGTCGAACACGCCATCGCCGTCCGCCCGATCGAGAACGACGCCGCGAACGGCCCGCAGGCGATCGATATCCTGGCCCGCGTCGCGGCGCGTTTCGGCGAACCCGACCGCGCCATCGCCGCCCTGCAAAGCATTCTTTCAGTCCCGGCCAATGGCGGGCTCGCCACCGGCATGCCGCTCACGCCCGCGCTTCTCCGGCTCGATCCGATGTTCGATTCGCTCCGGGGCGATCCCCGCTTTCAAAAGCTCGCGGCCAGCGCCAATTCGAAATAGGCTGCCGCATTGCCCCATTGGTGACTCACGTCATCGCCGATGGATGCGCGGACCTTTTTCACCGAACTAAAACGCCGTCGCGTTTACAGCGTGGCCGTCGCCTACGCCGTCGTCGCCTGGTTGCTCATCCAGGTCGCAACCCAGGTTTTTCCCTTCTTCAACATTCCCGATTGGGTCGTTAGGCTGGTTGTCCTTCTCACCCTCGTCGGGTTTCCCATCACCCTGGTTTTTTTCTGGGCCCTCGAAAAAGGCCCCGATCGCGCGGGCTCCCGCCGTCCGGGACGCCGACTGGCTGCTTTGATCGTGATCGTCGTCGCCGGGGCGGCTGGCGTGGCGCTCTATCGCCTCCTCCCGCCCCAGCCAGGAGGCGCGAAAGAAAAGCCGGACGCGACGGAAATCGAACTTTATTCCATCGCTGTGCTTCCCTTTGAGAACCTGAGCGTGGATAAAAGTAACGCCTATTTCGTAAGCGGAATGCGCGATGAAATCCTGACCAGCCTGGCGCAGTTGCGCGACTTGAATGTCCGCTCGCGCACCTCAACCGAGCGCTACCAGAAAAATCCCGAAAGCCTGGCCGCGATCGGGCGCAAGTTGCGGGTCGCGACCGTGCTCGAAGGGAGCGTGCAGAAAGCGGGCGACGACGTCCTGATCAATGTGCAGCTGGTTAAGACCGGCAGTGGCGAACAGCTCTGGGCGCAAAGTTACCGGCGCAAAACGGGCGACGTTTTCGGCGTGCAGGGCGAGGTCGCAGAGCAGGTGGCGGACGCGCTCCGGCTCAAGCTCGCGCCGGAGCTGGCGCAACGGTTGCATGTCCCGCCCACGACCAACCCGGTGGCGCACGATCTTTTCCTCCGTGCCCACGCCCTCGGCGCGCACGCCGATGAGAAAAGCCTGGAAGGAAAAATCGCGCTCCTCCAGCAGGCCGTCGCGGAAGATCCAAATTACGCGATGGCCTGGGGCGACCTGGCGGGCGCTTACCTAACGATCGCGGACGCCTACCGCGCCCCGCTCGAAGTGCTCGGCCCGATGCGCCGCGCCGCGCTCATGGCGGTGCAGACCGATGAAGGCAACGGCGTCGGCCACATCTGGCTGGGCGCGGTCTCGATGCTTTACGATCGGAATTTTCCCCTCGCCCGCCGCGAACTGGAACGCGCGGTCGCGCTCGGCCCGAATTCCTCCGACGCCCATCGCTGGCTCGGCTGGTACCTGGCGCGGGTCGAGCGCGATTTCGACGGCGGCAAGGCCGAACTGGAGAAAGCCCGCGCGCTCGATCCTTTCTACACCTGGCCGCTCATGTTCGAATGCTTCATCGAGATCGCGCGCGGGAAATATGCAAAGGCGATGCAGTTCGCGCAGCGCGTGATGGAAATCGATCCGCGCTTTTTTTACGATGTCGATCCCATCGCGAGCGTTTACGCCGCCGAGGAGCGTTGGGAGGAAGCGGCCAAGCGCTACGAATCATTACCCGCAGCATTGATGAGCAAACCGAACTTCCAACTCGCGATCTGCTACACCCATCTCGGGAAGGAGGAGCAGGCGCGGCGCATCCTGGCCGACCTCGAAACTCTCGCGCAACACCGTTACCTCGATCAGATGCACATCGCCGCGATCTACGGTGCGCTCGGGGAAAAGGACAAGGCCTTCGCCGCGCTCGACCAGGCGGCCGATGCCCGCTCGGCCCGGGTCAGCACGCCACGCTTTTATTCCTGGCTCGCGCCGCTCTTTGACGACCCGCGTTTCGCCGCGCTGGAAGAGAAAGTCACCCACTCGGCCATTCTCGCGCCGGCCGCAGCACAGCCATGAACAACTTCTTCGCCGAGCTGAAGCGACGCAACGTTTACAAAGTCGCGCTCGCCTATGCTGCGGTCGGTTGGCTGCTGGTCGAGGTCGTGACCCAGGTCTTTCCGATTTTTGCCATTCCAAATTGGGTCGTTAGGCTGGTCGTCCTCCTGGTCGTTCTCGGGCTGCCCATCGCCTTGCTTGTGGCCTGGGCGTTTGAACTAACACCGGAGGGAATCAGGCGCACCGAAAAAGCGGATCAACTTCCGCGCTCTTCCGCGCGCCAGCCGAAATCCTGGATCTACATCGTTCTTGTGGCCGGTCTTTTCTCCGCTGGAATGTTTCTTCTCGGGCGTCACACCTTGGCCCCGCCACCGCAGAACGCGCCGCGCGCGCCGGAAAAGTCGATCGCGGTTCTGCCGTTTGAAAACCTGAGCGGCGACCCGCAGAACAGCTACTTCACCGAAGGCATCCAGGACGAAATTCTGACCCGCCTCTCGAAGATCGCAGACTTAAAAGTGATCTCGCGCAATTCCACCCAGCACTACAAAAGCGCACCGGAAAACCTGGGCGAGATCGCCCGCCAACTCGGCGTCGCGCACATCCTCGAAGGCAGCGTGCAGAAGTCGGGCGACCAGGTGCACATCAATGTGCAGTTGATCAAGGCCGCGACCGATTCCCACCTTTGGGCGGAAGTTTACGATCGCAAACTGACCGACATCTTCGCGGTCGAGAGCGAAGTGGCGAAGACAATCGCCGACCAGCTGCAGGCGAAAATCACCGGCCAGGAAGCGCGCATTCTCGCGGCCCGGCCGACGGAGAATCCCGAGGCCTACGATGCCTACCTGCGCGGCCTGGCCTTTAATCTCAAGAGCGCCAACTCCGCCGCCAATTCGCGCGGCGCGCAAAAGCACCTCAAAGAAGCGGTCCGGCTCGATCCGCAGTTTGCCCTCGCCTGGACGCTGCTTTCCTTTGTCGATGCGCGAGGATATCTGACCCAGACGCTCCAGCCTAACGACGCCCTGCGCGAGGAAGCGCGCCAGGCCGCGACCACCGCGCTCGCGCTCGATCCCAACCTCGGCGAAGCGCTCCATGCCGAGGGCTATTATCACTATGCCTGCCTGAAGGATTACGAAACGGCGGTGCGGTATTTTGAGCAGGCCAGGCAGTTCCTGCCGAACAGCAGCCGGATTCCGGAATCGCTTGCTTTTGTGACGCGGCGGCAGGGGCGCTGGAAAGAAAGCGAGGCTTACTTCAACCAGGCCGAACGGCTCGATCCGCGGAACGTCTACATCCTCGGGCAACACGGCCAGTCGAACATCGCGCTCCGCCGTTTCCCCGAAGCGCTGCAAAAGTTTGAGCAAATTCTCGCCATCACCCCCGGCGACATGGACACCCTCGCGGTAGAGGCTTCCATCGCCCAGGCCGAGGGCGATCTCCCGCGCGCCGCCGCCCTCCTCGCCCCGCTCGATCCGCCGCCAGATGATTCCAATGTCTTGTTCGCGCAGGTCTACCAGGCGATCCTGGAGCGGAAGGCCGCCCCGGCAATCCCTCGCCTAACGAGGCTGCTGGCGAAACCGGATCCGACCTGGGGTTACTTCACCGGGGAGCTTCGCTTTTGGTTAGGCTGGGCGCAGGAAGTGGCCGGCGAGCACGCCGCGGCCCAGGCCAGTTGGGGCACGGCCCGCTCCGAGCTCGAACCTTTCCTGGTCGAACAACCAAAAAATTACAACCTCCTCTTCGACCTTGCCCTCACCGTGATGGGCCTCGGCGATAAGGAAGCCGCCCTCAATTATTCGGAACGCGCCATGGCCGCGATGCCGATCGAGAAAGATGCCTTTGACGGGCCGGCCCCGATCGAGATTCTCGCGCGCGTGGCGGCGCAGGTGGGCGAGCCTGAGCGCGCGATCGCGGCCCTGCAAAAAGTGCTCGCCCTTCCCTACGAAGGCCCGCTCGGCGGTGGCCAGGCGCCGCTAACGCCAGCGCTCCTCCGCCTCGATCCCATGTTCGATCCCTTGCGCGGCGATCCGCGTTTTCAGCAACTCGCCGCGACTCACAAATAGATTTCAGCGCTGCGCCCGAGCCACGCGCCCCGCCCGCATCATGATGAGCCCGCGACCGAGGACCGCGGCGAGGACGAGCAACCCGCCCACGATCGCCCAGGGACCGGGCCGTTCGCCGAGCGCGAGCATGACCCAAAGCGGATTCAGGACCGGCTCGAGGAGTGGGATGAGCGTCGCCTCCAGCGCTGTCACGTGCTTGATCGCGGTGGCGTAGAAGACATAGGGCAGTCCGAGCTGCACCGTGCCGAGCAAAACGAGCCGCCAGAGACCGCCCTCGCCTAACGACGGTGCCTGCAACATGAAGGGCAGACCAATCAGCGCGACCAGGATGTTGCCGAGGACGATGCTGGCGACGGGCGAACCGGCCTTTTCTTTGCGGAGAAAAAGCGCAACCGAGGCAAAGGCGAGACCGCTCCCGAGCGCGATGATGTTGCCCCACATCCCCGCGGTCGTTAGGCGATCCATGAAGAAGAGCGCGATCCCGATGAGCGCGACCGCGATCACCACCCAGTCGATCCGCGAGGCGCGCTCGCTCAGATACCAGCGCCCGATGAGGGCGACGTAAATGGGCGCGGTGTACTGCAGGAAGATGGCATTCGCCGCTGTTGTCATCCGGGTCGCGAAAACAAAGAGCACCACCGTGAGCGCGTAACCGATCGCGCCGCCAATCTGCGCGACCGAGAAAGTGAACTTTGGCCGCCCCACGCAAAGCAGGATGATCGGGATGGCGATCGCGCTCCGGCCGCCGGCGATCGCCATCGGCGGCCAGTCGATCGACTTGATCAGGACGCCGCCGAGACTCCAGCAGAGCGCCGCCAGGAGCAAAAGAACCGGCGGCAGGAATCGGTGCTGCATCGAGCCTTCTACAATCGCGGCGTCACTCTGCCAAGCAGCACGCGCCGGCGTTCGGCGATTGTAGGGCGTGCCATTCCTGGCCGCCCGCCGTTTGTTTGATTCCTCCCTTCGAAAACGAATCTACCGGCGGGCGGCCAAAATGGCGCGCCCGACACGGCCCGTGTAGCGTGGTCGGCATGAAATTTCTCCTCACCAACGACGACGGGATCGACGCGCCGGGACTGGAGGCGCTGACCACGGCGGCCCGCTCCCTGGGCGAGCCGGTGGTGGTCGGCCCGGCCGGCCCGCAATCGGGCGTGAGCCACGCCGTCACCTGGCGCGAAGGCGTCCGGATCGAGCCCCGGGGCGAGCAGCGTTTTGCGATTCACGGCACGCCGGCGGATTGCACCCGGCTCGGCCTGCTCCACCTCGTCCCGGAAGCAAAATGGATCCTGAGCGGGATCAATCACGGCTCGAATCTCGGGGCGGATATTTATTATTCCGGGACGGTGGCCGCGGTGCGCGAGGCGCTCCTGCACGGCTGGCCCGGGATTGCGTTTTCCCATTATCTCAAGGGCGGGATCGCAATCGATTGGGCGCGCGCGGTCCGCTGGGTCACGCCCATCCTGGCTGATCTGCTGGCGCGGCCGATCGAGCGCGGAGTTTTCTACAATGTGAACATGCCGGCCCTGCCTCCGGACGCGCCCGAACCGGAAATCGTCTGGTGTCCGCTCGATCCCAAGCCGCTCCCGCTCAATTACCGGCACGAGGCAGAGAGCGGCCTGTATTTTGCGGGCGAATACCACCTGCGCGATTGGACCCCCGGGGCGGACGTCGACGTTTGTTTCGGCGGCAACATCGCCATCACGGCGGTGCGCCTGCTTTAGTCTGCCTAACGAATCTAGTTTCGTTGCCTGTCGTTAGGCGCACATCTCCGCCAGCGCTTTTTGCATCTCTTCCGGCGAGACATCGCGCACGTGAGTGCCGATCGACCACTGATGGCCAAACGGATCTTCCACTTTCCCGTAGCGATCGCCCCAGAAGGCGTCTTCGAGCGGCATCGTCACCTTCGCGCCCGCCTTCACCGCCTGCGCGAAAAAGGCGTCCGCGTCCTCGACATAAAGGTGGATCGTGACCGGCGAGCCTTTGAGCGATTTCGGCCCAAAACAACCCCACTGCGGCATTTCGTCGTTCAGCATGATGACCGAATCGCCGATCCGGATGCTGGCGTGCATCACCTTGCCTTCGGAGCCGGGCATGCGGCTCAGTTCGACCGCGCCGAACGCTTTTTTGTAAAACTCGATCGCCTCCGCCGCGCCGGCGCAGATCAAATGCGGGGTGACGGTGTGCATGCCGGCGGGAATTCGTTCCGGCGTCGTCTTTGTTTCTTCTTTCGTCAATGTGCTCATGGTTTTTGTGTTCCTTTATTTCGCTGGAATGAATGCTTTCCAATCAGACAACGAATGAGTCGTCTCCGACCGGACAGACCTCCGCTTGTTATTTAAAGTTGTCGCGTCCGGCTATTTCCGGCAACCTCGTTCTCAGCTAATGGGCCTGACAAGATGAGCAGCAAGGTGGCAAATCTGATCGCAGTCGAACTGGGGGTGTTGATCGCGATCATGGCCTGGCTGGCGTTTTCCAATCTCCGGAGCGTGCAAACCCCGGCGATCGCACGGCAGCCGACGCGGTTGGTTGATTCCTTCGCGAACGTCGCGCCGATGCGCAAAGCGAGACCTCGTCTCCCGGCGCCGGTCGATTACCGGGCCGACCTCGCGCCGGAAACGCAGCCGGAAGAAGAACAGCTGCGGCAGGCCGCGCCGATCTACGAAGAGGCGATTGCAACAGAGCCTTCCCTCGATTCCGGCCTGGACGCCGGTTATATCACCGCCACCTCCCCCGCCTACGCGGTGGTCGAACCGCAACCGCTGCTCGCCTCGCCGGATTGTTATTATCCTCCGGTAAATCAATACCTCGTCTATCCCCGGTCGACCGCGTTCGTGGTCGTTTCCAATTCTCAATCATTCCATCGCCGGCCGCGCGCGCCGCATCGTCCGAGATGGCGTGCGCCCGCCGATGACACACCGGCGTCCGCCGGACGTCGCAGCGGCCTCGCGGCGGCGGCCGCACCGTTGCACCTGGCCCAAAAACTCGTCTGCAAACTCCCCGCCAGAAAACAAATCCCCGGCCTCGCCAAATTCCTTAGGCCGGCTCGGAAAACAACGGACAAGAAACTTATGAAAATCATCCACTTCGCATCCGCCGCCCTTCTCGGGGTTGGCTTCACTTTTTCGGCCGGCGCGCAGCAGCCCGATCCTGCGCTCACCACCACCACTACCGCGGCCGCGGCCAGCCCGGCAGCAAATCCTGCCGCCAGCCCGGCCGCGACTGTAGCGCCGAAAATTTCCAAGCAAATGGAGCGCTGGGAAAAGAAACGGGAACATCGTCAGGAACACCGGCGCCGGTCTAGCGGAAACAACCGCGATGGCACGCGCGCCGACCAGCAGGCCGAGCGGGAGGCCAATCGTGAGGAGCGGCGGCAAATGCGCCGTGGGCAGCGGGGCGACCGCGGAGAACGCGGTGATCGCACCGACGTGCAGACCAAATCGCAGGAGAAAACCAAGGCTACTCCGTCGCCCACCCCGGCGTCCGAATAGGAAGAGGCGCCCCGGGCCTTTCAACGTCGAACGCGAAGGCGCAGCCTAACGAGTGCGCGCCTGCCCTCTGCCGTCGTTAGGATCGCCTGGTCTCGCTCTTCAGAAACCCGGCGCGGCCAGCGCCGATCGGGTCCTTTTCCGGTCGCAAATCGCGCAGCTTGGAGAGCGGCAGAGTCTCGCCTTGTTCCGGCGTTGTCTCTTCCGCGCGTTCGCTCCGGTTGTCGTTCGTCTCGGCCTCCATGAGTCAGAGTTTGATCGGTTTGTGTTTGCCAGTCAAGATTGCAGGCGCGCCTCACATTCCGGCCGGGTGCCGCGCGATATAGCCACGCGTGTCGCGCAGATCGGCGTGCCAGCGCGGACCAGAGTTGCCGCCGTTTTGGAAATCGGTGGTGTCGAGTCGCAACCCGGCGATGACCGCGAAGGTATGACCCGGCCGCGCGTAAACCGTGATCCAGCGCCCGCGCCCGCGATCGCCGTAGCGCATGAGATCGCTCGAGGGAAGCGGCGCTGCGATCGCCCCGGCACCGTGCAGGGCAAAGGAAACCGTCCCGGAACAATCGTAACCGCGATCGTAGAACGACCCGTGACCGCCGCCCCAGGTGTAAGGCTTGCGGGTCAACGAATTCGCCGCCCAGATCGCCTGCTTCACGCTCTGCGGTGCGCGCCTCGGCGCGTAGGCGATCCCGCCGCGCAGGATCGCGCGGCTGCCGGCCACCGTCGGTCCTTCACCAAAACTTGCCGGGGCGCGCTCGGGTTCCAAATCCTCATCGTCTTCCCAAGTTCGATCGGGACGCGGCGGGGCGACCTTTTGCCCGCGCGAAACGAGGTAGGCCACGCGGACCGGTTCATCATTGTCGACCGATTCCGCGCGCAGAATTTCGTGGTCCGCGTTGGGCGACGTGAATGGGCGCGGTCGCCAGCACAGCGATCGCCCGGGGCGCGTGCGAGACGAGCGGGTCCGCCACCGTATGCACGACGGTGCGCGCGAGCAGAAAAGGCTGGAGAACAACCGTGACCGGATTTGGTTTGCGATGGCGACGTGTCCGGGCGTTCACCGACGTGGCCGAAGCCAAAAGCAAAAGGACGATCGCACCCGCGATTGCGGCGCGTGGGAGAATCGAAATACCCCGGCCCGGCGTCTGCACATCTCATAAGAGAAGCTGATCTCGCGCCAGCCCGCGCAGAATTTTGCGGCCACTGCGGGCACTGGTTGTCAGCTAATTACGTCGACAGCACAAGGAAACGAAGCATTTTTGCAGGCGAATGGAGTCTGACCGGTGAATCTGAGGAACTTTATTTGCCGGATCGGTTGTCTGAGGAGCGATGGCATCTGAGCCTGAGGACAATCTTCGCTTCGAGATCGGGCATGTGCTCTTCCTCGACCTGGTGGGTTACTCCAAACTGCTGATCGACGAGCAGAAAGAGCAGCTGCGCCAGCTGACCGATATCGTCCTCGCAACGCGAAACGTGCAGGAGGCGACGAACGAGCAACTGGTGCGCCTCCCGACCGGGGATGGCATGGCGCTGGTCTTCCGTAATAGCCTCGAAGAACCGGCGCAATGTGCGCTCGAAATTTCCCGCGCGCTCAAGGCGCACCCGCAAATCCAGATCCGGATGGGAATTCACAGCGGCCCGGTGAGCGAAGTGAGCGATGTCAACGAACGCACCAACATCGCCGGGGCGGGAATCAACCTCGCGCAGCGGGTGATGGATTGCGGCGACGCCGGCCACATCCTGGTTTCACGGAGGGTGGCGGAGGACCTGAACGAATACCGGCAATGGTCGCCCTATCTGCACGACCTCGGCCGCTGCGAAGTGAAGCACGGGGTCAAAATGTCGATCTCGAATTTGTTCGGCGACGACTTTGGCAATCCCGAGCTGCCGGCAAGTTTCGCCGGTGCGCGCGCGGGAACCAAGGCGCGGGAGACGTCCGACAAGAAGCCGGCTTCGAGAAGTTTCTTTGCCGAGCTGCAGCGGCGCAACGTCTATCGCGCCGCCGTCGTCTACACCATGACGAGCTGGCTTCTCATTCAGGTGGCGACCCAGGTTTTTCCCTTCTTCGGGATCGCCGACTGGGTCGTTAGGCTGATCATCGTCCTGCTCATCGTCGGATTCCCGATCGCGGTCGCGCTCGCCTGGGCCTTTGAGTTCACCCCGCATGGGATCGTGAAGACAGACGAGCTCCCGGCCGGGAAAACGACCAGCTGGCCGCTCATCCACCGCATCTATACCGGCGTCATCGGGGTGCTCGCGATTGCGATTGCCGTCCTGCTTTATCTCCGTATCTCGACCACGCACCGCGAACAAGGCGATGGCATTACCGCCAAGAGCATCGCCGTTCTTCCCTTCGAAAATTACAGCGTCGAAAAAGAAAACGCCTTCTTCGCCGACGGCATCCAGGACGACCTCCTGACTAACCTGGCCAAGATCCAGGCCCTCACCGTCATCAGCCGGACCAGTGTGATGAAATACCGCAACGTCGAGACGCGCGACATCAAGGAAATCGGCAGGACGCTAGGCGTGGCCACCATCCTGGAAGGCAGCGTGCGCCGGGAAAAAGACCGGGTGGTGGTGAACGTGCAGCTGATCGACGCGGAACGGGACCGCCATCTTTGGGCCCATCGCTACGACAAGACCATCCAGGACTCGTTAGGCTTGGAAGGCGAGCTCGCGACCGAGATCGCGGATGCCCTCCGCGCCCAGCTCACGCCCGAAGAAAAAGAGCGAGTGGCCAAGAAACCGACGCAGAATCCCGAGGCCTACCTGCATTACCTGCACGCCCTGCCGCTGGAACAGGGACCTGATACCTTGCTCCAGGATTACCGGAAGGCGGTCGACCTTTACGAAAAAGCGATCGCGCTCGATCCGGACTTTGCCCTCGCGCGCGCTCATCTCGCCTCGACCTGCGCCGAGATTTTCCATTTCCACGAACCGCTCGACACCTGGAAAAACCGCGCCCGGAGCGAAGCCGAGGCCGCGCTCCGTCTCCAGCCCGACCTGGGCGAAGCGCATTTCGCACTCGGACAATGCACCTACTGGTTCGACGACGATTACGAGCGGGCGTTGAGCGAATTTGCCATCGCGCAACGCGCCTTGCCTAACGATAGCAACATCGGGGCCTACGTCGCCGCCATCCGCCGCCGCCAGGGCCGCTGGGAGGAGGCGCTCGCCACCTATCAGCGGATGGAAAAACTTGATCCGCAGAATCCGAACATCATTCGCAACCTCGTCTTCACCAACACCTCCATGCGGCTCTGGCCGCAGGCCGCGCAGGCCGCCGCCCGCTTTCGCGCCGTCGCGCCTGATTCCGTGGTGGCGAAGATTCAATCCGGTTACGTCGATTTCATGTGGAAAGGCAATCCCGCCGCCTTGCAGCCCTGGCTCGCCAGCATTCCACCCGGCGAAGATCCCGATGGCGTCGTGACCTGTGCTCGCTGGGAAGACGCCATGTTGCGGCGCGATTTCGCCGCCGCCGATCAAGTCCTGGCGAAGACTCCGGCGACCGAGTTTTCCTATCTCAACGGCGGCCTGCAGCCGAAGAGTTTTTTTTCCGGGATGACGGCCCTGGCACGAGGCGACCAGGCCGCTGCGGCGAGACACTTTGCGGACGCCCTGCCGGAATTTGAGAAAGCCGTCCAGGAAGCGGCCGATGCGGCCGAGCGCCACGCCAACCTCGGGCTGGTTTACGCTTTCATGGGCCGAAAGGCCGACGCCATTCGCGAAGGCCGGCTTGCCGTGCAGCTCAAGCCGGAAGCAAAAGACGCTAACGATGGCGCGATCATGCTCTGTTATCTGGCCCTGATCTATTCCCGGGTCGGCGAAATCGACCAGGCGATCCCGCTGATCGCGCAATTGCTGACCACGTCCGGCGCGGTCGACAGCGTCGATTACAGCATCACCCGCAACGATCTCCGGCATCGCTGGGAATGGGATCCGCTACGGAAAGATCCGCGCTTCACGAAACTGCTCGGTTCGCCTAACGATTCGTAGCCGCCACCTGCGTCAGGCAGGATAATGCCATTGCCCGAGAGCGTCGCCCAGTTCGCCGGCAAAGCGGGCCTGCAAATACTGCGGCAGATTTTCCCGCCATTGCTCGCTCTTCCCGACCCGCAAAAACTTGGCCCGCCCGGTCTCTCCCTGCTCCAGCAGCTTCTCTTTCTTGCGCGCAAACGACTGGTTCTCGACTGCCGTCGCTATTTCCTGCGGGCTGCGTTCCAGGCCGAGATGCCGCAGGATGCGCGCCGATTCCTCCTCCGGGCGCGCGAGCAGATCTTCGTAGCGAATGATCGGCACGCCCGCCTCTGCATACGGCCGCCAATGGTCCGCCCAGGAAACGCGGACGGTCTTGTGGACCGCGGCCGAGCCGTGCAGCAGCGCCTCCGTCATCCGCTCCAGCCGGTAATCCTGCCTAACGAGAAGCGGATAAAGAGTGTGGCGGTAAAGTTTCTCGCCCTGCGGGAGGAAGCGGAAAAGCGCGCGCAAGGCGGGATGGCGATCGAACTGGAAATGGTTTGCGGCCGAGAGCGCGATGTCGCGCGGGTCGCGCAGGATGTAGAGGACCCGGCGCGCGATCTCTTCCGGGGAAACGCCCAGGTCGGCGAGTGCGTGATGCGATTTGTAGCAGCGAAAATCGGAGACGCGATCTTCGCCCTCGACCGCGATCTCCTTTTTGTCCGATTTCCAGAAACCGGCCACCGGACACCCGACCAGTTCCGCCACGAGCCGGGTCGCCCAGGTGCAGCCGCTCTTCGGGTAGCCGACGACGATGATATTTTTCATCGCGCGGCGGCAGGTTGCCGGGTAGCGCACTCGTCTCGAGTGCTGGTCGAGGCGTCTCGCCTCGACGAACTTTCCCGTGCAAGATGGCGTGGTTTGCGATCGTGCGGCTGAGGAAAAGTTCGCGACGGTGGGACACCGTCGCCAGCACGCGAGACGCGTGCGCTACCCGGAACTGCACTCACGCCATCCCCCGCAATTCGTTGAAGGCGAAGCCGAGATGGTCCAGCACATCGCGCGGCAGGAGGGATTCCTCACTCGCGTTGCCCTGGCTGATGGCCAGCTCCGCCGCCCGTCCGCAGAGCCAGGCCCCGAGACGCGCGGCGTCGTTAGGCGAAAGTTTCTGGCCGAGCAGTCCGGCGCAGACACCGGTCAGCACGTCCCCCATTCCGCCGGTGGCCATGCCGGGATTGCCGGTGGTGTTGTAGCTCAACCGAGAACCCGCTTCCGCCACGATCGTGCGACTTCCTTTCAAGAGGAGCGTGACCGCGTATTGCTCGCAAAACTTTGCCGCCAGTTCCGCGCGCGGCATCTTCTCGTTAGGGAAAAGGCGTTTCATTTCGCCCGGATGCGGCGTGAGCAGGCGCGGGCCACGGCTCTCTTTCAAAGTCTCCATTTTCTCCGCCAGAATGTTCAGGCCATCGGCATCGATCACCATCGGCTGCTCGGCGTCGCGGATGAGGGCGAGGATTTCGGCGGCGCGCGCTTTGCCGAGCCCGGGGCCGATCGCCCAGACGTCGATCGGTTCCTTGAGCAGATCGGCGTACGATTTTACCGGCTTCACCATCACCTCCGGCGCTGCGGCGGTGGCCACGATTTCATAGATCTCTTCCGGGACGAACAACTCGACCAGGCCGGCGCCGCTGCGGAGCGCGCCTAACGACGACAAGATCGCCGCGCCGGTGAAACCGCGCGAACCCGCGACGAGACCGATTCGGCCAAATTGGTTTTTGTAGGCGGAATACCGGCGGCGCGGGAGCAGACCACATAACGATTCCGGCGTGGCCAGCTCGGAATCGCCGCCTTCTTTCGGTTTGAGTTCCGCCAGTGCAACCAGCTCGAGCCGGCCGACGAAATCAATCGCGCCGTCCGCCACCAGACCCCGCTTCGCGGCGCCGATCGTGATCGTGAAATCGGCGATGACGCAGTCGTCATCCGCCGCGCCCGAGTCGCCATCGAGCCCGGAGGGGAGATCGATCGCGATGACGTGGGCACGCAAGGCGTTGATCTCGCGACAGGCGCTGCGGATCGGTTCGCGCAAGGGCGGGTGCGCGCCGAGGCCGAGCAGGCCATCGAGTACGATGGCCGGAGCGGAGGATTTTTGGAGCGGCGGGGCTGCGGGCCGCGCTTCGCAGAGCGAAGCGTCTACAAGCTCCCCCAGTTTCTTGCTCGTTAGGGCGCTGAGTTCTTTCTCGGGAAAGACGAGCCGGGTCTCGATTTCCCAGCCGGCCTGGGCCAGCCAGCGCGCGGCGACAAAGGCGTCGCCCGCGTTGTGCCCTTTGCCGGCGAAGACGAGGCACTTCCCCGCGCGCGGGAAAAATTTTGCGATCGCCCGCGCGATCCCGACACCTGCCTCCTCCATCAGCGCCTCCGCCGAAACGCCGCGCGCGAAAGCAGCCTCCTCGGCCGCGCGCATCTGCGCCGGAGTGATGATCGGTGAGTGCAACTTATTCGTCGGAAGCCGGCTTTTTCTTTTTCGTCGTTTCGCTGCTTTTCTTCTTACTCGCGCTGCTCGAGCTCTTGGTCGATTTCTTACTGCTCGTCTTTTTGCTGGTGCTGGAGCTTTTCTTTTTCGAGCTCTTGCTGGAAGATTTTTTCGATTTTTTGCTGCTCTTTTTCGAAGAGACTCCTTTGCGATGGGTCGGCCGGCGTTCCGCCTCGGCCCGGACGAAGTCGTTATAATTTCCCGACGACCGGATGGGCGACGGCAGATGAACCAGCCCCGCCACGACGGGCCGGTTTGGCGGCGTTGGTTTGCCCATGATTCCGTCGGCGATCCGGTCGGCGAGGCGTTGCCGATAAGAGCTGTCGAGCGCCTGGCGCGACTCCGTTGGATTGGTCAGGAACCCGCACTCCACCAGCACGGCTGGGACGGAAGCGCGGCGCAGGACGAAATAGCCGCGACGGCGGATGCCGCGGTTTTCGGTGCTCGTGCTCGAGACGACGTGGCGATGAATATCGGCCGCCAGCTGGGCGCTGTTGTTGCTGTAGTAATAGGTCTCGATCCCGTTCGCCCCGGCGCGGGTGGCGGAATTGAAATGGACGCTGACAAAAATGGCGTCGCGATAGCGGCTCCCGATTCGGACCCGTTCGCCGAGCGAGATGAAAACATCGCTGTCGCGCGTCATGACGACGCGGTAGCCGGCCTGGCGAAGTCTTTTTTGCAGCCGTTGCGCGACGTCGAGCGTCATCACTTTCTCGGCCACTCGCTGCCGCGGGATTCCGCCGCGGTCAAAACCACCATGGCCGGCGTCGATCACGACGGTGGAAAATTTCCGGCTGGCCGCCGAGGCCGGAGCCGGCATGAGCACGAGCAGGGCGAGCGTGACCGCGAAGAAATTTAGAAGTGAGACGCGCCCGCGAGCGCGGAGAAAATGAACTGTCATGGGGGTCTAATCCTCCGGCGGCAAATCAGCCGGCCGATCGGATAATTTCGGCACCGCGCGCCCGGCGGCCGGCGCCACGGGAACGTCGAGCACTCCCCCGCTCACCGCCACCGCGCCCTCGGGAGTGCGACGGAGCTTGGGTGAGCTGCGGGTTTGCGAGTAGGTGGTGTGTTTCAGCAAACGCCCATCGAGTCCGACGACCGAGTACGACCAGACCCGGGGCGCGGAGCAATGCAGGATGTGGAGCTGGTTCTCGCGATCGACCTCGGCGTGCGGTTCGTCGAAGGAGATGAGCCGGCCTAACGAGAAGGTGGCGTAAACCAGGCTGTTCTCCTGGTCTTCCACCCGCACATAGAGCGAGGTGTGATCGGGAAACCGATTCGTCATGAGAGAATAAGTGCGCACCCCGCCGCTCTGCGGATCGCCCACCGTCCGCCGCCAAATGGGCCGCGCGTTCGTGACTTCGACGACTTTTCCCCGGGCATAAAAAAACTTGTTCAAGTCCGCGAAAAAAACATTCGCGCGGACGTGGTAGACGCCGAGGTCGCTGATCGGGAAGAGCGGCGTGAGATCGATCTTGCGAGTGACGGAAGTGCCGGCGGCGATCTGCAAGGGCGACTCGTCCCGCTGCCGGAGCGGAGCCAGGGTGCGGCCTTCGTTGGCCGTCACTTCGAAGCCGTACCAGTGCTGCTCGTTGTCGTCGCGCAGCTCGATGTCGCGCCCGGCCAGGTTAGTGATCGTGACCGTGGCGATGAGTGGCTCGTAGGCGATGTATTGCCGGCGCTTGAACTTCAGGTCGACCTGGATCTGGCCATGGGCGGAAAGAGTGCCCAGAAAAAGGGCGATGAAGACAAGGGACCGGATCATTGAGCGCCTAAAATAACGCATGTCGAGGGAGATGAAAGCTGATGCCGCGCCGCGCCGCCCTTATTCTCCTCGCAATCGTGCTCCGTGCTCGTGCTCGTGCTCGTGATCGAATCCGTGTAGAGGCGGCTGTGTCAGCCGCAGGGGAGCGGTCCGCGGCGAAGAACGACCTGAGAGCGGCGGTTTGCGGGCGACACGCCCGCCTCTACAAGCACGAGCACGAGCACGAGCACGATTACGATTTGGGAGCGGCTGCCTAACGACCCCAGAATTTCACCTTGTCGAGGACCCCGGTCTTTCTTCGGCGAAAGGATGGGCGGCGGCGGCCCGACGAGGGTCGCGAGCTTTTTGGCCTCCTGCGCCAGGTCGCCCCAGGTCGTGATCGCTTTCTCGCCCGAGGTCTGCATCTGGTGAATGAGGGTGAGGACTTTGCCGCTGCCCGGGATGGCGGTCGCCTTCGTCATCGGGATGAGGATGCGGCCGATCATCTGGATTTCGCCCTGGGCGGGCGCGAGCTGGGCCATGCCGGGATTGGAGACCGCGACATCGGCGAGGCGGCATTCGTCGTTAGGCGTAATGAAGATGCGTGAGAGCCGGAGCGGCGCGTGCATGATCCCGTGGGCGTCGAGATGCGCCAGCGCCTCGGCGACCGCGCGCACGACGCGCAGGGCGGTCGTCTCCGGGATGGTGTGGCCGCGCGCCTTGATCTCGTAGATCGTGCGCCCGACGACAAATTCGCGCGCATAAAAATAAGTGCCCTCGTACTCGCCCGCTTCGTAGACGGGCAGGATCGCCGGGTGCCGGATGTTGGCGTTGGCGCTCGCGGTATCGAGAAATTCCTGCGCGCGCTCCGGGGTCTCGCGCAGGCTGCTGCGCAAAACGTGAAGCACGACGGGACGGCCGATCGAGGTCTGCTCAGCCTCATAGACTTTGTCCCAGAAACTTTCGGTCAGCTTCCGTCCCACGACGTAGGTGCCGAATTGCTGGCCGGTCAGGTCCGGCTCGGGCGGCAGGAGAGCGGTCGATATTTCCGACTCCGACGCGCCCGGCCGCAGCGCCTGCTCTTCGCGTTCGCGCATCACGACTTCGATCAGGGCCGCGTCCCAGCCGATCTCGATCGTTTGCTCGGCGGGACTGGCGTTGGCGTCGTAGGCAAACTCCGCCCGACCCCAGCGCAGCATTTCGTAGATCGCCTCCAGCCCGCGCACGTGCTGCGTCTCGGCATGACGCAGCTCGCCGTTGCGCAAATAAACCACGCCCGCGTCCGACCCGACGACGAGCTGGACGCCGCCGCTTTTGCCGCTCAGGCAACACATCTGGAGCAGATCGATGATCTGGAAAAGATCCGGCCCGGCCAGCGCGGAAGCGGTGCGCTCGATCGCCTCGAGCAGGCGTTCGCCGTCGATGGGTTCGGGAAAAATCTTGGTGTTCGCGACCTCGAGCCGCTGGGTATCGAGCGGGTAGGAGGGAAGAAAAAAAGTATGCAGACCCGGGAAACGTTCGCCTAACGACCCGGCCATGGTCAGGCCCTCGACTCCTTCGCTTTCCAGCTGGGTCAGGAGGAGGTGGCACTCCGCCGCCTGCGCCGCCCATTCGAGCGCGGCGTCGTCGGTCGTGACGCAATCCGCGGTGTGCGCGGTGTATTCCTGGATCATCGCCTGGAGGGCCTGGCCGATCTCCGCTTCGTGATGGACGATGAGCAAATGCATTACTGTGGCGGCGCCGTGAAAGGCGGCGGGAAAAGATTAAGCAGGCGGGTCGGCTCGGCCCGGACGGCCTGGAGCTGGTCCTTGTAATAAACGCGCACGATGTAGCCGAGATACTGGCGCGGGCCGCTCTCGCTCGTCGGCAATATTTCCGCCGCCTTCTGCGGGTTGCGCGCGGCCAGCTTTGCTTTCTCGATCGAGTCCGGCACTTCCATCTGGCTCCCGATCGCGCCCCCGAGAGTCTGCTCGCTTTGTTTCGAGCGGAGATAAGTGACATCGAGCACCTCGGTCCCGGTCTCGGCCCAATCGTGGCCCGGCGTGACCCATTCATAGCTGACCTCGGCGTCGGTCAGGACGACCTGGTCGTTGTTCACCATGTCGTAGAAGAACACCTGGATCTTCACCTTGGTGTGGTCGATCGGCGCCCCGGGCCGCACTTTCACTCCGACTCGCAGGAGTTGGCGCGTCTCCGCCTCGGGATCGGGCTCTTTTTTCAGGGTCACCTCCGAGATGCCAAAGGTCGAGCCATCGGGAATGCCGGCGGCGTCGTCCGGTGGAGCGGAGGTCGCGGCGGGCGAGCCGTTGGCCGCGACCGCGCCCTGGGTCGGAACGCCGACCTGCAACTTCAGATCGGCCAGGGCAAAGAGCGGACCGGCCGCCGGGCCTAACGATTGGAGGCGGCGCCAGACTTCATTCGAGCGATCGAAGAGCTGCATCGATTCGTAGGTCAACGCCAGCTCGGCCAGGATCTCGGCGTTGCCCGGGTCGAGCGCGGTCGCCTGCTGCAGTTTCGCGATCGCGTTCGTGGTGTCGCCGCGGGTGCGGAAACCTTTCGCGACATGCAGCAGCGTATCGGCGACTCCTGTCGGCGCGACCGGCGCGCGCTGCACCGTGGCCGAGGGCACACCCGCTACCGCCGGCACCTTGACCGGCGCCGCCGGTTCCGTCGCCCTGGGTTTGGGAGAGTGAAAGAGGCTCGCTTCGACGGCGGCTTTTTTCTCCGGGGCGAGCGTTTCCGCCGGTTCGCGAGTGCGCGTGGAGAGGTAGAGCGCGATCACGACCTGGGCGACGGCCACGGCGCCGAGCAACGCGAGCGCGACCGCAAACGTCTTTTGCGCCCGGCTAACGTTGGGAAAACTGAGCGCGCTCATCGAGAGACCGTGTCTTATCGGAGTGGTCGGAAGGTGTCAAATCCCGGCGCTGCTGGAAGAGAGATGGCAAAGTCTAACCGCAGAGGACGCTGGAGGGCACCGCTTCGTCGGCGCCGGGGTGGGGACGTCGCGACTAAAAAAGCCACCCGCCATCCCGCGGAAGCGACAAAGCGCTTCCCTCCAAATCTTCCGGGAAAAATAATTTCCCCTAACGAGAAATATCCGCCTGGCTCAGCATCTTGAAGCCCTCCCCCTGGAGGACGGAGCAGGCGCACTCGGTGTCGTCCACGTGCATGGCGAGCGCGGCCCGGCCGTGCGGACGGGTCAGGAGCGGGTAACTGAAATGCAGGTTCACCTCCGCCATGAGGAGCGCGGCGAGCAGCTTGGCCAGCTCGGTCGCGACCTCCTGCAATTCCACCACCACCATTTCGCTGATCCCGAAGGCGACATCGTGCTCGTGGAAAATATTCTCCACCGTCTCGGGATCGCTCACCACGATGCGGGCAATGGCGGAGTCGGTCTGCTCCGCGATGCTGAGCGCGACGACGTGAGTGTTGCGGGTGCTGAGCAGCTTCACGATATCGAGCATCGCGCCCACCTTGTTTGGCAGAAACACGGAGAACTGCTTCACCAGCGGCCCGCCGAGCTTGGAAGTGGTTTCAGGTAAATCAACAGCCATAGAAAATGCAGTGCGGGGGGCGGACAATATGCCGGTGCCGGGGAGCGCAACGCAACTGAATAGTTGGTGACATGGGAACCTACGCGCGCATCCCGGCGCGCCAGGCGCGAAGCGTCCAGAGCCAGGTGCCAAAATCCTCCACCGCGAAGAGAAGAGCAAAACCGCCGGGCATGATATCGAGATACCAAAGCAAGCCGGCGACCGGCGGCACGAGCGGGCGATCGATCAGGCTGGCAAAAACAAAGCCCTCGGCGTTCAGCCGTCCGCTGACGGTGTAGAGCAAGCCGACTCCGGCCGCGAGCAGACCGACGAGACGAAGAAAATTCTCCGCCTCCAGCGGCAAGGGAGCGAAGCGGAGGAGCGCGGCGATTTTCGCCGGGAAAAAGACGATCGCGCCACCCTGGAGCAGCAGCACCCAGCCATAGAGTTCGACCGTGCGAGCCGCCCGGCTCTGCACCGGCACCGTCCAGAGGCGACGAAACATCTCGGCGAAAGAAGTCACTTTATTTCAAAATCAAACCGCCGGATAAAGCGCCGCACGGCATCGATTCGCGAATGGCGAGAAACTCACCTGGGCCTGCGGAAAGCCGTCCATGACCGCGATCCTAGCGGATCGCTGGCCGGTTCGCCTAGCGCGTTGTGAGCGACTCGCGAGCGGCGCGGGCGGGCCCTCTCTTCTCGCCGGTTGGTAAAACGACGATTTTTCTTGCCCACCCCGCGGCGATCTTTTACTTCGGGAGTCATTCAATCCCGCCCCAACCAAGTGACACATCTCAGGCGGCGAAGAGCCATGCGGACCGCGACCCTCATCTCCCTTGCCGCCGGCGTGGCTCTCGTTTCTGGTGGGGCGAGCGAGCCTCCCTCCGGGGCGGTGTCTGCACCTCCAATTGTTTCACAATTACCTCCTCAAATTGAGAGAGCGAAAGGTCTGCTCCAGGGAAGGTGGCGAAATGGAATTCGACGAATCATGATTGAGCAGTTCGGCCCCGTGCAGCGGGAAGAGGGAAGCGGCATTCTGACTGATTTATGGGACATCGCCGGAGGGGAACTGGCCTTCAATCCACTATCCGGCCCCACCTTCACCCCAAAAGGCCAGGCCACGATCTGGCTTCGTACGACTCACAATCCAGTAAGAAAAAATCTCTTCGGCAATTATGAGATGGTCAGTTTGCCAGACGATGCTTCGGGTTCCGGCAGGTGTTGGCTCGGAAACCTCCAAATTGAGCAGGATTTGTCATACTCCTACCGGGATAGCGGGCAGTTCCCTGAGAAAAGTGCGCAACAAAGGGATACTTTTTTCTACCTCCACCCCATCGGCACCTTCCAGGTGCAGTATGTCACGGATGTGACCGGCAAGACTCTTTTAGAATCGTTAGCCACCGGAAAGGTTATCGCCTGGTTACATTTTCGAGCGAGTGACGGCCACGCACGCCAGACTTTCACCATCACGACAAAAGAGCCCGAACGACGCCTCGTCTTTGGGGCATCAACGCCACTCTCGTTTGAGATGGACAAAAGTTGGGAGAGTTTTTGGGAATGAGGCCCGTGCCGCCTTCCCCTGCGTCGCCGCGACCGGCGCTGTCGCAGTTGCACACCAGTCGTCGCACACCCGCCCCTTAAGCTATCCGAAGTCCCCGGAGGGAAGCGGACGGGAAGGAGCCAGGGGAATCGGGCCTCCGGCGGGGAAGCGTGCGCGGCAACACCCGCGCGCAAAGCCGCGTTCTGGCTGGCAGAACAACGACTTTTTTCTTGCCTGCGCAGCGAAGATTTCCTAAATCGGGATCCATTCGTTCTGCAAATCCATCTGGACGAAATCGTTTTGTCTACTTCTCGTTAGGCCGCTACGGCGTGCATGTGTAAGGCGCTATATCTCGCATCGAGTTTGCCGCTCCCCGAGTCGAAATGGAACGAGCGGAATCCCGGCTTATACGTGGAGGCGGTTCCCGAGTCGGAAGCTGCGGTTCGACGCCATTTCTCAAAGCCGCACGTTTACTACGCTGGCGCACACGAGGGCTGCGGATGTGTACTGATCTTGTGTCTCGTTAGGGGACTTCACGCATCGAACGTGAACTCATTCCTGATCAAATACGGTAATGCTTTGTTCATCGCGATTGCGATCGGTTCGGGTGCGGGGATTATTTTTGTCGAGACGCCATTCAACGCTCCGTTCACACTGGCTTTCCGACAGCTCACAATTCCGATCTTCGTCATCATCGCGGGCTACACCCTCCTGAACCATCGCGAGCTGATCGCGCTTACCCGCAGCCGCACGAAAGTTTGCGCGACCGCTTTGATGCTTTTTCCCTTGCTGGTTTTGTTCTCAGGCGGCTGGATCAGTCTTCTGAATGCCGCCTGTGGAAATGGCGGACTGCTTACCTACGACGGGCCTGTCCAACGCAAATTCGAGACCGGCGGTCGAACCCGCGGATGGCACATTGAGATCCTCGACACGTCTCAGGGGATGCCGATTACCTTCAATGTTTCCCCCAAGGTTTATGCCGCTATCAGCGTGGGCGAGCGTTACCATCGCTCGATGCAGAAAGGTTGCTTTGGGATTCCGTATCAGATTCGCAACCGATAGTGTCGCCTAACCAATGCCGCGAACTGCTCCGCAGTTAACCCTATGAATTGTTGCTTATCCCTGGCGCTGGCGCTCGTGTTTGCGGCGGTTCACCCGGCACCGGGCAAGGTGCGCACCGAGGAACTTGCGCGCCAGGCTCGGAAGGCAATCATCTACAGCCCGGCGCCGGCCTACCCGCTGCAAGCGCGCGAGAATGGTTGGACGGGCAAGGGCAAATTCTTGCTCCGCATCCGCGTCAGCACCGGGCGGGTGCTCGAGGTCACCATGGTCAGGAGCACCGGTTATGCGGTCCTGGATAAAGCCGCGCTCAGTGCCTTGAAGGAATGGCGCTTCCGACCCGGCGCGCTGCCCGCGCTCAAGGTGGAGAACCCGAAGCGGAAAGAGCCGTGGGCGGTGTATGATTCGCTGATTTACATTCCGATGACTTTTAGCCTGGGAAAGTTCGACCATTAGGCGAAGAGCAAAGGACCGCTTGGAAATTTCGCTCTCCGCGCCGCATGACTAACGAGTTACCGCGCGCTAGTCGCGCTTCGGCCGCAGGAGCGGGAAGAGAATAACGTCGCGGATCGATTCCGCGCCGGTCAGGAGCATCGTCAGGCGATCGACCCCGAGGCCGAACCCGCCGGCCGGCGGCATGCCGTGCTCGAGCGCGAGCAGGAAATCCTCGTCGAGCTTTTGCGTTTCCTCGCCCGCCTGCTCGAGGAGGCGCTGCCGTTGCACGATGGGGTCGTTCAATTCCGAATAGCCGGGCGCGATCTCCTGGCCGTTGATGATGAGCTCGAAAACGTCGACCACGGAATCGTCTTCCGGGTTTTGCTTGGCCAGCGGGACGAGTTCCTTCGGGCAATGAGTGACGAAGACCGGGTCGAAGGTTTTTTCTTCGACCAGTTTTTCGAAGACGTGCTGGGTCACTTCGAAGTCGGCCATCTGCGGGCTGAGTTCGACCCCGAGCTCGCGGCCCTTGGCGCGGCGTTCGTCACTCGTTAGGGAAAACCAATCCGCGCCCGCCGCTTCGCAGACGAGGTCGCGGTAGCGCGCCCGCCGCCAGGGCCGGGTGAGATTAAGGGTGCGGGTGACGTTCCCTTCCGCATCGCGATGCTCGACCTGGAGGGACGGCCCGCCTGAGGCGGGTCCCGTCCCTGTATCTGGTCTCCATACTCGGACGGGACGGCGCCCGTCCCTCCAAGGTCGTCGCAAGGTGACAGATGAGTTCCTCGACCAGCTCCGCCATTTGCTCGAAATTGGCGTAGGCCCAGTAGCCCTCGAGCATGGTGAACTCCGGGTTGTGCCGGCGCGAGATGCCTTCGTTGCGGAAGTTGCGGTTTACTTCGAAGACCTTGTTGAACCCGCCGACGAGCAGCCGCTTCAGGTAAAGCTCGGGCGCGATCCGCAGGTAGAGATCGATCCCGAGCGCCTTGTGATGAGTGCGAAACGGTTCCGCCGCCGCGCCGCCCGCGACGGTCTGGAGCATCGGGGTTTCCACTTCGAGAAAGCCGCGGCCCTGCATGAAATTCCGGATCTCGCGCAGGATCGTGATGCGCTGGGCGAAGATTTCGCGCGAGCGCTCGTTCGTGATGAGATCGAGGTAGCGCTGCCGATACCGCGCTTCCACATCCGTGAGGCCGTGCCATTTCTCGGGCAGCGGACGAAGCGTTTTCGCGAGCACTTCGAACTGCGTGACCTTCAATGTCGGCTCGCCGGTCTTGGTCACGAAGCAGGTGCCTTCGACCCCGATGAAATCGCCGAGATCGAGTAACCCGAAGGTTTCCATCGCCTCCGGCCCGAGCTCTTTCGCCTGCACGTAAATCTGCATCCGCCCGGTCGCGTCGCGCAGATCGAGGAAGTGACTTTTCCCCATGTCGCGATGCGCCGTGATCCGGCCCGCGACGCGGAAGGCGGCGCCTTCGGCAAATTTTTCGCGCACCTCGCCGACCGACCCGCTCGTCTCAAAACTGCGGCCAAACGGCGCCACGCCCCGGGCGCGCAGGGCGTCGATTTTCTGGCGCCGGAGCGCGATTAATTCATTCTCTTCTTCCATATGTAGCGGCGGCCGTGTCGGCCGCATCCCCGGCCGCAAAAAGCGATCCGAATGTAACCAGAATCGCGCGACTGCCCACATTTTCCGGCGTTGTAGCCGGGATCGATGATCCCGGCAGGCAGCGCCTGGAAACACATTGCGGGACCGGGGTCACCGCCCCCGGCTACAACATCCGCGCGGGTGCAGCTCTTCTTTGAGTTCAACCGGAGAGCATTTATCGTCGCGGACCTTCGACATGCAGCCAATCGTCATCCGAAAATTCATTTCCAGTCTCGCGCTCGTTTCCGCGCTCTTCCTTTTGGCCCAGCCGGCCGAGGCCGGCGACGCGAAATCGATCAAGCGCTTCCGCGACGCGATCGTGGCGCTCTCGCCCACGGTCGACCCGGCCGAAGCCGCCCTCGTCTCGGAGATTTCACACGTCACGGCGCGACGTCTGCAAAAACAGTGGCGAGTCGTGCCGCCGGCCAACTTCCAGAATTTTCTCATCCACATCGGGGCGCGGGACCGGGGATTTTGTTTTCATTGGGCGCACGACATCGGCGCGGAACTGAGGAAGCTGCCGCTCAAGACGCTCGAGCTGCATTGGGCGGAGGCGCACGCCAACACCCGCCTCGAGCACAACGTCGTCGTGGTCACCGCGCGCGGGCAGCCGCTGCGGAGCGGTTACATCATCGACGGCTGGCGCGCCACCGGGCGGCTGCTCTGGTGGCCGGTGCTGAAGGATGAGTATCCGTGGCGCAACAACGAGGCCGAGACCGCCTGGCTGCAAAATCGCGGGACCGACCCGCTCAAGGCGCTCGACGAGCCGCTCCAGCAGGCCGATTCCAGGAACAAAACGACGCGCAAATCCGCCGAGCGCTCGCTTTAGGCCTGCGCGTCTTCCGTCTCGCTCGAAAAACCTTCCGGATCTTGCCGGAAGAAATGCAGGAACGCCGCAAACAACCTCGGGTGTTCCTGTCGCAGGGCCCGCGGTCGCTCGAAGAATGCCTCCGTCGCGACGGCGAAAAACTCCGCCGGGTTAGTCGCCCCGTAGGTATCGAGCAACGTGGAAATTCCCGTCTCGTCCGCCGCCCGCAAGGCAGCGAACTCCATTTTCATCACCTCGGCCCAGGAGAGAACTTCGCCGCGCGAACCGAGCACCGGCATGCCATCGGCCACGTGATCCTCGAAATCGAGCTGGTGCGCAAACTCGTGCAGGACAAGATTTGTCCCATCCGACGGGTCGCGCGCGCCCGACCGGATCGCGTCCCAGGCCAGGACCATGGAACCCATCGCGCTGCCGGTTTCACCGAGCCGTCCCTCCTCGCCCTCCTCCCAGATGTGGCCTTCGACGTGCCGGTCTTCGTTGACAAAAAAACCCGAGGGATAAACCAGGATGGTGAGAAGCCGCGGGAAATAATCGGTCTTGCGATGGAGCAGGAGGAGGCAGGCCTGGGTCGCGATCGTGATCCGCATTTCGTCCGTCACCTCGAGCCCGGCGCAGCCTTCGAAACGTTTCTCGGCCAGGAACACCTGGACGTGGCCGAGCAGCTCGGCCTGGTCGGCCGGCGCGAGGCGATCGAAAAAAGGCAGACGCCGCGAGATGATCTCGCGCCAGGCTTCCGGGACGGACTGGGCCCGCAGACGCCGTCGCTGCCGTTCCTTGAAGATGCCGAACATGACGTCCCCACCCTAATGACGGAGACGACGGCACCTCCAGTTTTTTAATCGGCGCCCGGGCGCGGCCGAGGCGTTCAGCGTTGGTCGGGAACGTAGATCGCGATCCCGGTGGCGGCGTTGCTCACGATCGGCGCCGCCCCGCTGACCGCGCCCCCGCCCGCGACCACGTTGCGCCGGCCGCCCGAAATCCCGCCGCCGCCGACGCCGACCCCGAGGGTGCCGCTGGCGCGATCGCCTAACGAGGTGATGAGAACGCCATTTGCGCCTACCCGGGCGGCTTCCGCTTTCAGGCGCGCGATCGCTTCCGCTTCGCCTTCCGCGCTGCCGTGGAAAAAGCGCGCGCCGCTGGTCGCGTCGAGGAGCGCGATTTCCTGGTAACGGGGCGGCGCGGTGCGGTAGATGCGCACTTCCGCCGGGCTGAGCGCCGGCCGGGCCGAGCCAATGAGCCGGGTGGAACTGCTGGCGCACCCGGCCAGCAAAACGACTGCGAGAAGAGCGAGAACGGAAAGCGATTTCATGATCTAAATGGGTCCCAGCCGCGACCCGCTGTCGACTGGAATTCAAATCGAAGATGACGCCACTCATTCCCGCAGGTAGTGGAGGCGATGGCGGAAAACGTGGCGGTCATCGGCGCCGGAGTTTCGGGTTTATCGTGCGCAACCCTGTTCGCGGAGCGCGGATATCGGACCACGATTTTCGCCGCGGAGACCGGCGCGCAAACCACTTCCTCGGTCGCGGCCGCGATCTGGTTTCCCTACGACGCCGCGCCGCTCGAAGCGGTCATCGCCTGGGCGCTGGAAACCTACGACGCCCTCCAGCCTCTCTGCGGCGACCCGGAGAGCGGCGTTTCCATGATCGAGCAGCGCGCCTTTGCCCGCGCCGGGGAGCTGGCGATTCCGGAATGGGCGATCTCGTTAGGCGCGCGCCGGATCGGGGCTGCCGACATCCCGCAAATTTTCACAAGCGGTTACACGCTCGAGGTCCCGCTGATCGACACGACCCGCTATCTCCCTTACCTAACGAACCGTTTCCGCAACGCCGGCGGCGAAATCCGAGGCCGGCATCCATTTCGAGAATCTCGCGCAAGCTCCGCCTGAATTCGGGCTGGTGGTGAATTGCAGCGGAGTCGGCGCCGGCACCCTCGTGCCCGATCCGGAAGTCGAACCGCATCGCGGCCAGGTCGTGCTGGTGCCGGGAATCCCGCAGGCGCACGCGACCGTCTGCGACGATCCACCGCTCATGTACGCGATCCCGCGCGCGGACGATTGCGTCTTTGGCGGGAGCAACGACCTCAGCGCCGAGCGCGATCCCGATCCGGCGACGACCGCGCGCATCCTCGCGGAATGCAGCCGCGCTTTGGAAATCGCGCCGCCGCCGGTGTTGCGCGAACGGGTCGGGCTGCGCCCCTTCCGGCGGAGCGGCATCTGCCTGCGCGCCGAGCGCCTGCCCGACGGCCGCCGGGTGATTCACAACTACGGCCACGGCGGCTCCGGTTTCACCCTCTCGTGGGGCTGCGCCCGGGCCGTTCTTGCTCTGGCGAGCGCGGCCTAACGAATCAGGTTTTCTTTTTCGATCCGTTAGGCGCCGCTTTTAATCCGGCGGCGCGGGCGGCGGCGGTTTGCGCGTCGGCCGGGCGGCCGACGAGCCGGTATTCCGTCGCCAGCCGCTGCCAGGCCTGCTTGTAGGTCGGCAGGATCTTGACCGCGCGCTCGAAGGAATTGACCGCGTCGCGGTGCTGCCCCTTCATCGCGTAGGCGATCCCGAGATGTTGCCAGACCGGGGCATAGTTAGGCGCGAGCTTGGCGCCTTTGCGCAGATGACCGAGGGCGGCGTCGACCTGGCCGGTCGCCTCAAGGCAAAAACCGAGCTGCGCCTGGACCAGGAAGTCGTTAGGGGCAAAACGCGCCGCCCGTTGCAAAGGCGGGATCGCGGCCGGGATCTGGTTCAGGTTGATGTAGCCGTAACCGACCGTCGCCATCATGTAGGCGCTGTCGGGCAGCAATTCGGCGGCGCGCAAAATTGCCCGCAGCGTTTCGCTCGTGTGGCCGAGGTTTTTTTCCGTTCGCGCCAATTGCACCCAGGCGCCGGCGCTGGCCGGAGAAACGACGGTAGCCCGCTTCGCTTCCTCGACCGCTTTTTGGTTTTGCCCGAGCCGCTCGTGGCAGGCGCTCAGGAGCATCCAGGGCCCCGGCTGCTTTGGTTCCAGCTCGGCAAATTTTTGGAAGTGCGGGACCGCGGCAGCGGGCCGGTTTTGAGCCCATTCGATGAATCCAAGGCCGACGTGCGGGTCGGCGTAACCGGGCCGGATTGCGATGGCGCGGCGGCAGGCCTCCTTGGCTTCCGCGTATTGATGCAGCCCGTATGCGATCGCGCCGTGGACAGAGTGCGCGACGGGATTGCCGGGGTAGCGCTTGGCCAGGTCGCGCGCGAGATCGAGGGCGCGGCCGTAATTGCGATCCTGCAGCGCGATAACGAGCTTCTTCACCGCGGGATCGTTATCGAGCGTGCGGGCGTCGAGCACGATCCGGTCGGTCGGGCTTTGCACAAATTTCTCCGGCGGCGGGAGCTTTTTCAGGAGCTGGTCGACGGTCGCGTCGGCCGCCACCATTTCTGGGGCGACGACAAAGAAAAAGCCGAGGAGACTAACGAGAACGGGCGGAACCGAAAATTTCATCGCGCGGTTGTAGCGCAAACGGAAAGAAAATCCAAGACATCTCGCCACCTCTTGCCCAACTCGCGCCGTCCTGTTAAACGGATCGCGTGTTCTCTCGATTTGTTCTTCTCCGCCTCGGGCTGGCATTTTTCGCGCTCGCCTCCGCCGCCACCGCTCCGGCCGCCTCGGTTTGGAAAGTGACCGCGCCGAACGGCGGCACGATTTATCTCGGGGGCTCGATCCACGGGCTCAACAGCACGGACTACCCGCTGCCCGCCGCCTACAACCGCGCTTTCGATGCCACCTCCGCGCTGGTCATCGAAGACGACCCAAATGTTTCGCGGCGCACGGCCGACAAGTTTTACAAATCGGGGTTTTATTCGCGCGGCGACAGCCTGAAAAACCACGTCGATCCGCGCACCTACGATTACGTGCGCCGGGTTTTGCGCACGATGCCGGAAGCGGAGCTGGCGAAATGCAAACCCTGGATGCTGGTCATGATGCTCTGGTCGGGAGGCACGAACGAACTCGGGGTGGAAGCGTTTCTGATCAACCGCGCGCGGATGAACAAGAAGCCGATTTACGGCTTGGAAACATTTCGCGAACATGCCGACGTCCTCGCCGGGATGCCGGACCAACAGGCTGAGCTGGTCCTCCTGCAAACCTTCATTCCGCAGGCGCCCGGGAGCGATTTACGGGGCAAAATGGTCGCCGCATGGCGCCGCGGCGACGCGGATGCAGTCGCCCGCCTCAACCAGGAGAACGAACGCGATCTCCCCACTTTCGCCCGGCGCCTGATCGTGGAGCGGAACCAGAACTGGATTCCAAAAATCGAGCGCTACCTGCGCGAGCGCCGCAATTATTTCGTGGTCGCGGGCGCGGCCCACATGGGCGGACCGAACGGCGTCCTCGCCCTGCTTAAGGCGCGCGGCTACCGGATCGAGCAGTTATAGCGGCGCCTGAACGGTTGTCGCAGACCGTCGCTCAATCGGTAGCGTGCTAACTTGTTGACGGATGGACGGCGTCGACGCCAGGGCGGGCGGGAAAGCTGCGACGCATATGCTTCTCGCGGCGATGCATGCAAATCGCGCGACTGATTCATACAGACTCGCGCGACGATTCATACGCAGTTCTGCCGCGACGATTCATGTGCTTCTCCAGGCGATTCAGGCAAATCGGCGGTGGCGCATCTGTTTCTCGTGACGATTCAGGTAAATCGCAGTCGCGATTCATGCCTTTCTCGCGGCGATTCATACGAAACTCCCGACGGTTCATGCTTTTCGCGCGACGTTTCGCATGAATCTCTTCGCGACACGCATATGCGATTCCGGCGAAGTTTCATATCCGGCACCGGGCGCTGCGATTCATGATGCATGTGCGTCGCGACGATGCATATGCTGTCGCGCGGAAGATTTACATGCGCGTCTCGCGCGACGCCGACATTTGCCTGTTGCGATCCGCGGCGAGGTCCATACTGCGGCGCGGGAAAAGTTTCGCATGCGATGGCCGAGCGATTTCTCTGCGTCGCGTTTTCGATTTCTGCGATCGCGGGAGATTTGCAGAGCGGAGCGCGTTTCCGAAAGAAGACGCCGCATCCCCACCGAGCCGGAGCGAAAATCGATGGCTGAAACGCCCGCCGGTGTTACCTTGGGCCCATGGAAAAGCCACAAATCACCGCCTATCTCAAAACCCATTGCGGCTGGAGCGGCGGCGTCCGCGCCGTCCTCGCCAAATACGATCTTCCTTTCACCGAAAAAGATATCATCCAGAATCCCGCCTTCCGCTGGGAGATGGAAACCAAGAGCGGTCAGCCGCTTTCGCCCTGCATCGAGATCAACGGCGAAATGGTGGCCGACGTCAGCGGCGAAGAAGTCGAGCGTTACCTGATCGAGCACAAGCTCGTCCAGCCTAACGAAGCCGACGCCGGGGTGCCGATCAACGCCCCGTGCGCCAACGAGCAGCACGGCGAGCCGGTGAAGATGAAGTTCTAGGCGGCATTAAAATCTCTTTCGAAAAGGCCTTCTCCGCGTCCCGGGGAAGGCCTTTTTCTTTCCTGCGTCTCGCGCTTTCCTACCTCCGCAGGTGTGATTTAGTTCTCTCGCCGAAGCGCCGGTGCTTTAGCGTCCCACTTTTCTCATGAAAATATTCGCGCGCAGCGAGCGCCGCTCGAAAAGCACCAGGCCCCGGAAGAAATTCCGGCACGGCTGGCGCTGGGTGCTGGGCTTTTTTCTCCTCGCCATCCCGGCCGGAATTGTCATCGCGATTCTTTCCTTCTACGCCGTCTGGGCCCAGACCTTTGACCTGAAACGCCTCGGCACCATGCCGGAGCGCAACACCGTCTTCGACGTCGACGGCAAAATCTACAGCCGCCTCGCCGGGGCCAACCGCCTGAAGGTGCCGCTCAAGGAAGTGTCGCCCTATTTCATCAAGGCGCTCCTCGCCCGCGAAGACACCCGCTTCTACGAACACGGCGGAATCGACTGGCGCGGCGTGGCGCGCGCGCTCTATCGCGACATCCTGAGCCGCTCGGCCAAGGAAGGCGCGAGCAGCATCACCCAGCAGCTGGCGCGCAACAGCCTCCCGTTAGGCGGACGCAACCTCAGCCGCAAAATGCTCGAGGCGATGGTCGCCCTGCGGATCGAGCGCGAGCTGACCAAGGACCAGATCCTCGAGCTTTACGTGAACCGGATTTATTTCGGCTCCGGCTGTTACGGAGTCGAGACCGCGTCGCAGACTTATTTCGGGAAACACGCCGCCGGGATCGACCTCTCCGAGTCGGCCCTGCTCGCCGGGTTGATCCGCAGCCCAAATCGATATTCGCCTTTGAACAACCCGGATGGCGCCCGGGTGCAACGCGACACCGTCCTCGGCCGTTTGCAGGATTTGAAAAAAATCACCGCGAACGAAGCGCTCCGGGCGAAGCAGGAGAAGATCAATTCCCATCGCAAACGGCTCACCCTCATCCAGGAAAACTACGCGATGGATGCGGTCCAGCGGGATCTCAACGTCCTCCTCACCGCCGACCAGATCGATAACGGCGGCCTCTTCATTTACACCACGCTCGATCCGATGGTGCAAAAAGCGGCGACCGACGCGATCGAGAAACAGCTCAGCAAAATCGAGCGCCAGTCCGGGTTCAAGCATCCGCTCAAGTCGCAGTACCAAGGCCCCGGCCGAAGGCGAAGACAGCGCCATGCCTTATCTGCAAGGCGCGCTCGTCGCGATCGATAACGCCAGCGGCGGCATCCGCGCCCTGGTCGGCGGGCGCGATTACGGGCAGAGCAAATTCAACCGCGCCCTCGCGCCGGCCAATCGCCAGATCGGTTCTTCCTTCAAGCCGTTCGTTTACACGCTCGCGTTCATGCACGGCTTGTTGCCGGGCGCGGCGGTGAGCGACGGGCCGATCCAGCCGGGCGAAATCCAGGGCGCGGGCAACTGGTCGCCGGGAAATTCCGATGGGCGTTACGGCGGGATCAAGCCGGTCTCCTACGGCCTCATCCAATCGCGCAACACCATGAGCGTGCGGGTGGGCGAGTTTGCCGGGATCGACGACACCCAAAAAGTCGCGACGACGTTAGGCCTCGGGACCGAGATCCCGCGCGGCGCCGCTATTTACATCGGCTCCTTCGAGACCGACCTGAAAGACCTCACCTCGGCCTACACCGTTTTCCCCAACGCCGGGGTGCGCAAACAATCCTACATCATCGAGCGGATCGACGACCCCGATCACAAGCCGATCTATCGCGCGGCCCACGTCACCCTGCCGGTGCTCGATCCGGGCGCGACCTGGATGACGACCCAGCTGATGGAGGAAGTCATGACCCGCGGGACGGCGGCGAGCGCGCGGTCGTTAGGCTTCAAGCTCCCCGCGGCGGGCAAGACCGGGACGACGAATGATTTCAAGGACGCGTGGTTTGTCGGGTTCACCACCTCGCTCACCTGCGGCGTCTGGGTCGGGTTCGATCAACCGGCCACGATCTCTTCGCAGGGCTACGGCTCGGCCTTAGCCCTGCCGGTCTGGACCCAGGTGATGAACAAGGCGTCCGACCGTTACCCGGCGGAGCAGTTCCGCGCCCCGGTCGTGACCCAACACGCGACGGTCTGCTCGATCTCCAACGCGATCGCGACCAGCGGCTGCGTCGCGGCGGGCGCGGCCTACGAAATCGATCTGCCGGTCGATAAAATCCCGCGCGGAGTCTGCCAGGTGCACGGCGGCAACCCGACCCTGCTCGGCCGCCGGGTCGAGCAGATCCAGGAGAAGGTGAAGGAAGTGCCGCGCAACATCATCCAATCCTTCCGGCGCTTCTTCGGCGGCGGAAATTAAAGCCGGATTTTTACGCGCGGAAGCTCGTCTGTCGGGAGGTACCCGAGGGCATCGTGTAGGGCGTGCCATCCTGGCCGCCCGGGGGTTGGTTTTGCGGCGATCGTTTCCCCCGGGCGGCCAGAATGGCGCGCCCTACACGGCTCTCTCCGCCTAACGAGTCAACTCCCCGAGCCCGACGTACTCCGCCGAGTAGGTGTCGAACTTCGCGGTCGAACCGACCGGCCGGCGGGCTCTTCACGTCGTAAACGTTGTTCCCCACCACTTCCTGCGATTGCGTGTCCCAGATCATCACGCTCTTCTTCGCGTCCGCCGAGGTCTTCTCGTTCTTCTCCGTGTCGACCGCGATGTAGCGGGTCTTGCGCGCTTTCATTTTGCTTTTGCGCTCGGCCGACATCTTGGCGTAGGCGCGTTGCGCGCGTTCTTCCGCGATCCGGTGCTGGCGCTCGGTCGCCTGGTGCTTGGCGATGATGTAGGTGACCGCGGCCACGACCGCACCGGTGGCGGCGCCGATCGCGACTGATTCACCGACACTCGCGCCCGAGGCCCGGGCGATTCCGCCGGCCGTGGCGCCGCCGGCGGCGCCGAAGACACCGGCATTTTGCAAAGGAGTCATGTCCGCACAGCCGGCCCCGAGAATCGAGACAGCCGCCAACAACGAAGAGGTTCTCAGCATCGGAATATTCATCTGGCGCCGAGTCTGATGGCGCGGCGCGGCCGCTGACAAGATTTTATTTTAGCCGCGCGCGCGATTGTTAGGGCTGCGCGCCGGCCTCGAAGCTCACCTCATGCTGGCGGCACCAATCCTGGGCCGGGCGATTCCCCGCCTCCGCCGCGCGCCGATACCATTCGAGCGCTTCGCTCGGGTTCGCATCGACTCCGGTCCCGCCTTCAAAACAGCGCGCATAGAGGAACATGCAAAAGGCGTTGTTCTGCTTCGCGCCTTCCCGGAAAAGGTTGACCGCCTTCTCCGTCCGGGCGCTTTGGTTTTTTCCCAGGTCGGTCTCATCACTCGTTAGGTAAAGGACCCCGAGGTTCCCGGCCGAGTCGAGGTAGTTCAGTTTCGCGGCCGCGCTGTAAAAGCGGAAAGCTTCGCGATCGTCGCGCGCCACCCCGATCCCCTTGTGATAGCAGGTCCCGAGTTGATCCATCGCCCGCGGATCGTTCGCATCCGCCGCGTCCTGGAGGAGCGTGATCGCTTTCGCCTCATCCTTGCTCACGCCTTTGCCGAAGAGGTAACACTCCGCCAGCAAGGTCCGCGCGCTGACGTCGCCCGCGGCCCGCGCTTTCTCGAACCATTGCGCCGCTTTCACGAAATCGCGCTCCACCCCGGCGCCGTTGGAGTAACGCAGACCCACTTCCGCCATGGCGTGCGCTCGCCCGTGGGTCGCTGCCGCGCTCATCCATTCAAAGGAACCTTTCGGATCGCGCTGGCGCAGAAGTTCGCCCAGGATTTCCATCGCGCTCACCACCTCGAGCTTGGCCGCTTCGGTCAGCGGCCCGCGCAGCGCGTCGAAGTTGTCGTCCCGCAGCGCGTCTTTTTCCGAATGCAGTTTGCTCAACATCAATTCCAGCCGCACCCGGCCGACTTCCTTCTCGGGAAACTTCTTTTGCACCTCCACGTAAGCCGCGATCGCGCGCGGCCAGTCCTGCGCCGCTTCAAAATTCTCCGCCTCCGCCATCGCTTCTCTCGTCAGGGCGGGAGATTCGCCTAACGACGGCGCGGGCGAGGCGCTGGGCGCGAGCGATGGCCTGCGCCACGACCGGCGGAGGGGCTGGCGGAACACTGACCGCGGGCGGTGCCGACACCGGCGGGCGCGTTTTCAGAAAAAAGAGCAGGCCCGCGCCGAGGAGAACGACCAACAGCAGCAATCCCCAGATCATTCCGCGCGACGACGACTTCGCCTGCGGCAGCGGCGGCGGATGAGCTCAGGCGCGGGCGCGACCGGCACCTCGACCATGGTGGGAAAATCCTGCTCGTTAGGCGCGGCCCCCGCCGCGAGCTGGGCGAGGCAATTCTCCAGCTCCCCGCGCAAAGCCGACGGCGTCTGCGGCCGCGCCGCCGGATCTTTCTCGATCATGTGCCCGACCGCGCCGCGGACGCACTCGGGCAGATTCTGGAGCTTCTCCAGCGGCGGCGGCTTGTGCAGGTGCTGGCTCATGACCTGCGCGAGCGACCCGCCAAAGGGCGCCTGCCCCGCGAGCATGTACCAGAGCGTCACCCCTAACGAGTAGATATCCGACCGGATATCGATCTCCTTTTCCTCGAGCTGCTCCGGGCTGGCGAAATGCGCCGTCCCGACAAACCCGCCCATCGAGAGGGTCGCGAGGTCGTCGTCCTCCTCGTGCTTGATCGACTTGGCGAGGCCGAAATCGATCACCTTGACCAGGAAATCGTCGTCCTCCCTAACGAGCATGAGATTCGCCGGCTTGATGTCGCGATGGACGAGATGCACCTTCTCCGCCGCCGCCAGCGCGCGCGCCACCTGCAGCGTAATCCGCAACGCGATCACCGGATCGATCGAGCCCTGGCGCTTGATGAAAGACTCCACCGTCTCCCCGTCGACAAACTCCATCGCGTAGAAAAACGCGTCCGCGCTCGTCCCGAGATGATAGACCGAGGCGACATTCGGATGCCGCAATTGCGCCGCCGCCCGGGCCTCGCGCAGGAAACGCTGCTGCGCGATCTCGCTCTCGAGAAAGTTCGCGTTGATCACCTTGAGCGCGACGTTGACCCGCAGGTTGGTATCGAAAGCCTTGTAGGTGATGCCCATCGCGCCCGCGGCCGAGTTCAAAAGGCGCGCCGTCTTCACGGGTCAGCACTTCGTAGTGATCGAACGTCAATTTCTCGGCCATCGGCGGAATTGTAACACAGCCCGCATGGCTGTCTTCGCGTGGACAAACTCGCGGGCGGGACGCCCGCTTGACCCGACAGGCGAGACGCCTGTGTTACGCTTGTCGCACGCGACCTGCTGCCAGATACTGCCAGCCGTGCCAGCCAAACTCCGAATCACCCCGCTCGCGGGCGAACCATTCGAACTCACCATCGGCAACACCGCCACCATCGGGCGCACCGCCGATAACACCGTCTGCCTCAGCGGCAGCCCGCTCGTCTCGCGCCAGCACGCCCTCATCCGCTGCCACGACGGCTACCAGTACCAGATCATCGACCTCGGCAGCCGCAACGGCACCCTGGTCAACGGCCAGCGCGTCGTCATGCCCATGACCCTCGCCCCGGGCTCGCGGGTCGAGGTGGCGAAAAACGAAATCCTCTTCGACCTGATCGAGGACGATTTCTCGAGCGCGCATCTCGAGGTCACCATGGCCGGGTCGATGGCCGGCATCGCCTCCGCCATTCGGCCGGTGGCCTTGCTCGTCTGCGACATCCGCGGGTTCAGCACGATGGCGGAGAAAATCGACAGCTCCCACCTCGCGCAACAGCTCGGGATCTGGTTTCGCGAAGCGGGCAACCTCGTCACCCGGAGCGGCGGCACGGTCGACAAATTCATCGGCGACGCCGTCCTCGCCTACTGGAGCGAATGCGACGGGGCCACGGTCGATTGCGCGTCCACCCTCCAGATCGCGCGCGAGATGCTCGCGCTGGCGGGGAAAACGAAATGGGCCAACGGCGACCCGTTCCAGATCGGGATTGCGCTGCATTATGGGAGCGTCACCTGCGGCAACGTCGGGATCGACGCGCAACGCGACGCCACCATCATCGGCGACCCGGTCAACACCGTCTTCCGGCTCGAAGGGGTGATGAAGGAACTCAACCAGCAGGTTTTGCTCTCGGCCGATTTCCGCGAGCGTTTGCCGGAGAGCGAGCAACTGGTCGATCTCGGCGAGCGGAAGCTAAAAGGGAAACAGCAGCTCGTTAGGATATTTGGATTGGGCTAGGCATCAGCGGTCTAACGCCGGCAAATCTGCCGGGGTATCGATGTCGAGCGCGGCGGCCGGGAATTCGACCGTGGCGACTTCGGCGGGGCGGGCGAGGAGGAGTGTCTTGGCGCCGGCGTCGTCGCCTAACGACAGCAGCCGCTCAAGGCAGGCGCGGGTGAAGAGGGCAGGCACGCCCCGGGTGCCGGCGTAGCTGGTCGCGACCATCGGTTGTCCGGTCTGTTTCTGTTGCGCGATGAGCTGGCGCAAGAGGCCGGCGTCGACTTTCGGCTGGTCGCAGACGAGCAGGAGGAGCGCGTCGCTTTCCCCCAGGCGGGCGACGCCGGCGCGGATGGAGGTACCGAGGCCGCGCTGCCAATCTTCGTTAGGCACGATCAGGACGGCGAGGTCGCGCAAGGCCGCGGCGACTTTCTCGCACTCGGCGCCGACGACGACGGCGACCGGGTCGCAGCCGGCCGCGAGGGCGGCTTCGGCCGTTCGCCTAACGAGGGTGCGGCCCTCGTGCTGGAGAAGTTGTTTCGGTTGCCCGAGACGGGAGGAAGACCCGGCGGCGAGAATGACGGCGCCGATCTTCACGCCGGCGTGGCGGAGACCGCGACGGGCGGGTGAATCGGCCGCTTCCATTCGCGCAACGACTGGGCGCTCGCGGCCGCGAAGACGCTCTGGATTTCCGCGACGATGGCGAGCGCGATCTGCTCGGGCGATTCCGCGCCGAGGTCGAGGCCGGCGGGGGAGAAGAGTTGCGAGCGAACTTCGAGTCCGGTCTCGAGCAGGGTGTGGAGAAGCTGGTCACGCCGGAGCCGCGGGCCGAGGAGGGCGACGTAAGGCAGGCCGAGCGGGAGGAGTGTCTCGAGTGCGGCGTAGTCGCGGCCGTAGTTGTGGGTCTTGACGACGGCGGCGGTCCATTGGTCGAAATCGTTAGGCAAGGCGGCCGCTTCCTCGGTCTCGAGGACTTCCCAGCCGAGGACCGCGGCGAGGCCGCGCAGCGCGGGGCTGTCCGGGCCTTCGCCGATGAGGAGAAGGCGCAGCGGCGGCGGAATCGTTTGCAGGAAAACGCCCGGGCGGGGCTTCCGCTGGCTTGCGTGAGGAGACGGCTGCCTAACGAGGCGCTGTTTTCGAAAGTGGTGGCGATGAGACATTCGCGGCGGTCGCGCTGCGCGGCGGCGAGTTGCGCGAGCAATGTCGGGGTCCGCCATCTCGACCAGGACCTCGATCGCGCCGTTGCAGCCGTAGCGGAGGCGGGTGTCGAAATTGAGCAGGAGCGGTTGTCCGGTCGCGAAAACTTCCTCGGCGCGGACGGCCACTTCTTCTTCCAGGCAGCCGCCACTCAGGGCGCCGACGGTGCGGCCGTCGGCGGTGATGAGCATCCGCGCGCCCGGCCGGCGATAACTGGAACCGCGCGCCCTAACGAGCGTGGCGAGCGCGAGCGGTTCGCCGCGGCGGTGCTCGAAGGCTTGAGGATGTCCGGGATTTCCTTCACGCAATTGTAACGTTCTCGCTCTGCGGAACGCGGGGAACGGCGCTCCATTCAGAAACCCTTCTTGCCGCCGAGCTGACACCCGCGCCGCCCAGAGGGCGGCGTCTACAGATCCGTCGACGCCTCATTTAGATCAATTTGTCCTGCGTGATCGGCAGTTCGCGGATGCGTTTGCCGGTGGCGTGATAGACCGCGTTCGCGATCGCGGCCGCGATCCCGGTGATGCCGATCTCGCCCATGCCGCGCGCGCCGACGGGATTAAAGGCAAAATCGGGTTCGCCGACGAAATGGACGTCGATCGGTGGAATGTCGGCGTTGGTCGGGACGTGGTATTCGGCCAGGTTCGCCGTCACCGGCATGCCGGTCCGGCTGTCGTAGGCGGTCTCTTCCATCAAGGCCATGCCGATGCCCATGACGACGCCGCCGATGATCTGGCTGCGCGCGGTTTTGTAGCTCACGACCCGGCCGCAATTCATCGCGCTGACGACGCGCGTGACCTGCACCCGCGGCAGGAGCGGGTCGATTTTGACTTCGCAGAAATGCGCGCCCCAGGATTGGAAGGCGAGTTCCTTGTTTTCCTCGGGCGCTTTCAGCTCGCTCTCGACTTCGAGCGTTTTCCGGCCCGCGCGCTGCAGGATGTCGGTGTAACTGTCGGACTTTCCGTCCTTCGCGCCGATCCGGCCCGGCGCGACCATCTTAATGTCGTTAGGCTGGAGGCCGTGCAATGGCGACTTCGCGTCTTTCACGGCCAGCTCGGCCAGGGCCTGGTGCATGAGTTGCGCGACGTCGTGAATCGCGGTCCCGACGGTGGCGGTGGAATTGGAGCCGCCGGCGACGGGGCCGAACGGGTAATCGGATTTGCCGAGCTCGAAGGTCACTTTCTCAAACGGGATGCCGAGCATTTCGGAAGAGATCTGGGTGAAGGCGGTGTAGGCGCCGGTGCCGAGATCGTGGGTGGCGCATTGCACCGTGGCGCGGCCGTCGGCGTGCAGGATCGCCTTGGCAGCGGCGGACCATTTGTGCGCCGGATAAGTGGCGGTGGCCATGCCCCAGCCGACGAGGAGATTGCCGTCGCGCATCTGGCCGGTCTGGTGATCGCGTTTCGCCCAGCCGAATTTCTCCGCGCCGACCTGGTAGGCTTCCTTCAGGTGCTTGGCGCTGAACGGGACGTTCTTGATCGGATGATTGTCGGCGTGATTGGCGAGGCGCAATTCCACCGGGTCCATCTGGACGAGGTAGGAGAGCTCATCGAGCGCGCACTCGAGCGCGAAAACGCCCGGGCATTCACCCGGCGCGCGCATGAAGGTGGGCGTGGCGATGTTGACCGGGAAAACCGTCTCCTCAACCTTGATCGTCTCGCTCGCGTACATGACGCCGGTGGAGCGCGCGCCGACGGTCTCGACAAATTCGCCGACGGGCGAGGTGAGCGTGTTGGTGACGTGTTTGATCGCCTGCAATTTCCCGCTCGAAGTCGCGGCCAGCGAAATCGTCTGGTAGGTCGGGGTGCGATGGCCGGTGCCGGTAAACATGGCCTTGCGCGGGAGGTGGAACTTGACCGGCACGCCGGTCGCCTTCGCCGCCATGGTGGCGAGGAGGACGTGCGGCCAGACCGCGCCCTTGCAGCCAAACGCGCCGCCGACAAACGGGCAAATGACGCGAACGTTAGGCAGCTTCAATCCCCAACTGCGGGCGAGAATGCTCTGCACGCCTTTGACGAATTGGGTCGCGTCCCAAACCGTCAGCTTATCCTTGCCTTCCCAGGCCGCGATCGTGCCCGAAGTCTCGATCGGGTTGTGCGTCTCGGTCGGCGTGACGTAGGTCTGGTGGACGTGGAGAATGTTTGGATTGCTGAGCGCGGGTTCGACGTCGCCCTTCTTTAACTGCACGCGCTCGTCCTGCGTCTTTTTCGGTTTCTCCGCCTTGGTCGCGTCCTGGACGGTCAGCATCGGCACTTGCGGCGCGTAACTGACCCGCACGAGCGACGCCGCATGGCGCGCCTGGGCGAGAGTCTGGGCGACGACGAGGGCGACATATTGCCCGGCGTAATGGATTTCGTTATCCGCCAGCGGCGGGCGCTCTTCGTTTCGGATGCCCTGGCTGAGCGCGTCTTCTTCGGAGCCGCTGATGTCTTTTAATTTCGGCGCGTTCTCGTGGGTGAGGACGGCGAGCACGCCGGCGGCGGCGCGCGCGGCGCTGGTGTCGATCGCGAGGATCTTGCCGTGCGCGATGTTGCTCTCCACCGGCCAGGCGCAGGCGCATTTCGGCAGATTGAATTCGACCGCGTACTTGGCCTGGCCCTGGATCTTGAGCGGTCCGTCAACCCGGCTGCGGGCGGGTCCGAGAATGTTGGTGCTGGCCATAATCGTTAGGCGAGAGCCGCGACGGTGGTGAGCGCCTGGGTGAGGGCGCGTTTCGCGAGCTCGATCTTAAAGGTGTTGTACTTGTAGCCGCGGGCGGCGGCCAGTTCCGCCTCGGCCGCGGCCCGGAAGGTCTGTTCGTTAGGCGGTTTCCCGGCCAGGGCGGTTTCGGCCTTGTTCGCCCGCCACGGTTTGTGGGCGACGCCGCCGAGCGCGACCCGGGCGGATTTGATCAGGCCGTTTTCCAATTCGAGGACGGCGGCGACGCTGACCAGGGCAAAGGCGTAGCTCGCCCGGTCGCGCACTTTCAAATAATGCGAGCGGACCGCGAACGGGATCGCGGGCAAATCGACCGCGGTGATCAATTCGTTAGGATGAAGATTCGTCTCGACGTTCGGCGTGATGCCGGGGAGGCGATGGAAATCGGCGAATCGGAATCGTGCGTTCGCCGGCCGGGCCCTGCACCCGGATGACGGCGTCGAGCGCGGCGAGGGCGACGCACATGTCGCTCGGGTGGGTCGCGATGCATTGTTCGCTCTGGCCGAGGATGGCGTGGATGCGGTTGTAACCGTCGAGCGCGCCGCAGCCGCTCCCGGGATTGCGCTTGTTGCACATCGGGAAAGCCGGGTCGTAGAAATAATAGCAGCGCGTCCGCTGCAGGAGATTGCCGCCGGTGGTGGCGAGGTTGCGCAATTGCGGGCTCGCGCCGGAGAGAAGCGCTTCGCTCAAAACCGGATAGCGCGAGATGATGAGCTGGTTTTCCGCGAGGTCGGAGTTGCGGACGAGGGCGCCGATGCGGAGGCCGCCGTCGTTAGGCAATTCCTCCACCTTCGCGAGGTCGAGCCGGTTGATGTCGATCAATTGCTCGGGCCGTTCCACGCCCATCTTCATCAGGTCGACGAGATTGGTTCCGCCGCCGAGAAATTTTGCCTTCGGGTTTGCCGCCACTCCGCTGATCGCGCCCTGCGGATCGGCTCGCGCGAGAATAAGTGAAGGGATTCACGAGGCGACGCCTCCCATTTTGCCGCGCGCTTCCTTGATCGCTTCCACGATGTTGGGATAAGCGCCGCAACGACAGAGATTGCCGCTCATGAATTCGCGAATCTGCGCGTCGTCCTTGGCGTGGCCTTCCTGGACGCAGGCGACCGCGGAACAAATCTGGCCCGGCGTGCAGTAGCCGCATTGGAAACCGTCGTGCTCGAGAAACGCCGCTTGCATCGGATGCAACTGCCCGCCCTGGGCGAGGCCTTCGATGGTCGTGATCTCGTCGCCCTCGAGCGTGACCGCGAGGGTGAGACAGGAATTGACCCGCCGTCCATTGATCAAGACGGTGCAGGCGCCGCACTGCCCGTGGTCGCAGCCTTTCTTGGAGCCGGTGAGCTGGAGATTTTCCCGGAGCAAATCGAGCAGCGTGGTGCGCGGATCGAGGCGCAGCTTGTGGGCGGCGCCGTTTATCTTGAGTTGGACGTCGACCATCGTGTCGGAAGAATTCGCCGACGCGACATTGGCGGCGTGGAGTTTCGAAAACCCGAGCAGGCTGGGCCCCAAAGTGAGCGCGGCGCTGGTGCCCGCGACTTTTTTCAAAAATCTCCGGCGCGTCTCGACGCTGCCGAAAATGAGGATCTCATCCAAGGGATCGCTCGGGGGGCTCGCTTCTGGGCCGGACGCCGTCGGGTCGAGTTCGTCGGACATACTTTAGAAGTATACGAAAATGGAACGGGGAAAAGCCTTTCTAAAGTTCGCGCGACGAATTTGTCCCGAGATTTCAAAAGCGGAGCGAGCTTTCCAAACGCGGAGTGAGCGTCCGCAAGAGAGAAGGAAGAATAACTGTTAACTCAACTCCGGCTTGTCGCCGCGCCGGGGAAATCTATTCTCGCGACCGTCGGAACAATTCAACCGTCACAGTCACAAATATCATGAAAATTCGCGCCTCTCTTAAACTCACCGCCCTCGCGCTCGCCGCGATCAGCTTCGCCGGCCTGGGCCACAACGCTTACGCCGGTGCCGGCATCTTCGGCAGCGACAATGGCCTCCAACTCAACGGCGGCGCCTTCACCTTTTACGAAAACACCCTCCAGGGCGACGGCCGGCACAATCCGCTGGTGGTGGGCGGCGTCACCGCGGGACCGACCCTCGTGACGACCGGGCTGCCGGGCAGTCTCGGCAGCTTCAATCCCTTTACCGGCGATTCCCTCCTCCTCATCGGCGGCGAAGCGCTGACCTTCAAAAACGGCGGCACCGATGTGACCGGCGCGTTTGTGAACTACAGCATCGATGGCGGCGCATTCAGCTCGATCAGCCTGACGTTTAACGAAGACAGCGTGAACGGAGCGGTGGCGATCAACGCTGGGCGAATACCAACTTTGCGATCGATCTCCTCGCCGGCCAGAGCCTCGGCACGCACACGCTCGCGTTTTACATCAGCGCCAGCACCAACGGTGTGGATGCGGCCCCGGAGTATTTCGACAGCAATGGTGGCTTGAATTACAACACCAGCTTCACCGTCGTGCCGGAGCCAAGCACCTGGGCGATGATGCTGGCTGGTCTGGGCGTCCTCCTGGTCGTGCAGCGCCGCCGTCGCCGGCTTAGCTAAAGCGCCTGCCTAACGATCCTCGGGATCGTCCGATTTTTTCAAAGGCCGCACGGGAATTTCCCGTGCGGCCTTTTGTTTTCCCCCGCAAACCGGGCCGGATCGATTTTCTGATTAACAGTTGACCGGACCCGCTGTTTGTCCCAATACTCGTCCCATGGCTGATGTGCCGACGATTCGCACCCTGGCCAAAATCGCCGGAGTTTCCTCCGCCACCGTTTCCCTCGCCCTGCGCAATCACCCGCGCATTCGTCCCCAGGTGCGGGAGCGCATCCAGCAGATCGCCAAGGAAGCCGGCTACCGGCCCAACCCGATCGTTTCGCACCTCATCGCCCAGGTCCGCGCGAGCCGGCGGGCGAGCTACCAGAGCACCCTCGGGGTCATCTTCACCACCAAAGATCCGGGGCACCTGGAAGTGCCGACCTTCAAGGAATGGATCGCGGCCTGCGAGGCGCGCGCCTATCAGCTCGGCTATGGCTTCGACAAATTCGTCCTCCTGCAATCGGGCATTTCTCCGCAGCGCCTGATCAAGATCCTCGACGCCCGCGGGATCAAGGGCCTGTTCAAACTCGGGCCCTTTCTGCGCGGCGCGATTCCGCCCGAGTTCGATGTCATCTGGAAGCGCTCGGCCACGATCGTGCTCGGCGCCCGGCCGTTGCGACCCGCTCTTTCCGCCGTCATGAACGATCAGTTTTCCACCGTCGGGCAAGCGGTCGACGAGGTGACGCGGCTCGGTTATCAGCGAGTCGGCCTGGTCATCAACGCCAAGATCGACGACATCGTCGAGCACCGCTTCCTCGGCGGGTTTTTAGCCGCGCAGAACCGGTTGCAGAGCACGCATCTGCTGCCCGGCACACAGCTACAACAACGAAGACAAAAAATCCTTCGAGGACTGGGTGAAAGAGCATCGTCCCGACGTCATCCTCACCTTGCATCCGCAAATCCGCGACTGGCTGGAAACGATGAACCTCAAGTCGCCCGAGGACATCGGCCTGGTTCACCTCGACCTGACCGAAGTGCTGGTGGGCTGGGCCGGGATGCGACAGAACAACGAACAGATCGGCATCGCGGCGGTCGACATGCTCGTCGGTCAATTGCACCGCAACGAATTCGGCCCGCCGCCGTTCCAGAAATGCATGTTCATCGAAGGCACCTGGGTCCCGGGAGGGACGGTGCGCGCGCAAGGAGCCCAGCCGGGTAAAAAACCCGCCCGCAAGAAGGCCGGATCCGCCATTCAATAGGACAGCCGAAGCTCGCCGGACGGAAAACGGCTGCTCGCGGGGAGAAGAGCGGGTGAAGGGAATCGAACCCTCGTATGCAGATTGGGAACCTGCCGTTCTACCATTGAACTACACCCGCGTGGGAGAGAGGAGAATGGTGCCCGCAGCCGGGCGAATAGTCAAAAGCAAAGACGTTACTGCCAGGAGATGACGTCGTCGTCGAGGTCCTTGTACTTTCCTGTCGCCGTTCCGGTGCCGCTTTTTGCACCGTCCGTCTTTCCGAACGACCAGGCGATCACTCCGCCGTCTGCATCGCTGATTGAAGCCGGCATTCAGCTGATACGGTTACGTAGAGCAGTCGCTGTAGTTGTCATAGTCTCATCCAGCGAGATCAGGTACTCCGCTTCCCCAAGGATCATACGTAGCGACCGTTGCCGCCGATACCGGAGCGCGGTTTTGCGGTATCGTCTTTCGTCGCGGGTGGCTGCATGAAGACGATCTGCTCTTTGGATTATAGTCTGCACAAAGCGATCTTGTTCGGATCGCCGCGCAAGATATCGCAAGGGTCTATCAATTCGTATTGTCGAAGTCCGCCCGGATCGCCATCGAGGGCGTCAGCTAGCCCGTGCATGAGCGTCGATCGGATACTGTCCGTATTCGGTGTAGAAGGCATTCACCGCCGTCACGATCTGCGTCACATCGTTCTTCGCCTGCGTCCGTTTCGCCTGATCCTGCACCCCTTTGAAGGCCGGGAAAAAGCAATCCCATCAGGATCGCGATAATCGTGATCACGACCAGCAACTCGATCAGGGTGAAAGCGCCGCGCGCACCCAGCTTTTTCGTTAGGTCCATTTTTGCATCTGCTCGGGGAAGGGACATTGCGCGCAGTCGGACTCGTCTTGCAAGCAAAAGTCTTCGTAGATCTGCAGCAAACCCTGCTGCTGCGCCACCGTCCGCAGAAAACCCCGCCGCCGCGGGTCGTCCCCGAAGAGCCGGGCCGCGCCGGTCTCGATCCGCCGGTTCGTCAGGCGGGCGGGCAGTTGGGCGAAATCCGGCCAGACCGCGCGCTCCTGCAGCTGCCGCCAGGGCAGGATGACGTTGGCCAGGATTTCGGTCACGCGCGTCTCGCCGACCAGCGCCATCTCCTTCGCCGCCGGGTCGGAGGTGAGGGTGTAATGGAAATTCCAAAAGGGATGCGCGAGCTCGAGAAAAAATTCCCGCGCCGGGGCGAGCTCATCCTTGCCTAACGACCGGAGTAGCTTCGGCCAGCCGGCCACGATCCCGGCGAGCGCGGCCAGGCGGCGCTGCGGGTGATTGAGCGGACGCGTCCCGCTCAGGCGCCAGGTGCGCGGCGGAAGCATGAGCCGCTCCAGCTCGGCCCGCCGCGGCCACCATTGGTCCCAAAGGACGCGCAGGTATTGTCGTGTCCCCTGCCCGAATTTCGCCAGGTCAGGCGCACCGAGGAAACCGGCCAGTCCGAAGAGGATCGCCTCGATTTCGTTAGGCCGTTGCCGCAAAATTTTCCCCGGCATCCGCTGCGCGAGGAGGGTGAAAGGCAGTTTGTTTTGCTTGTAGCCGAGAGCCGCGGCCAGCTCCTGGTAGAGCGCTTCATCGTTCCCGTGCAGCTCGCTCAGCCGTTGCAGGCGCTGCGCTTTGCGCTGGAGACGAAACTGCGCCGCCGCCTCCAGGATGCCGCAAATTTTTTCCTCCGGCTGACCGCGCAACGGCGCATGACAACGCCCCGGCCGCGCCAGCGGGAGATTAAGCGAGAACGCCGCCGGCAGCGTCGCCGGGTCGACCCGCACCTGCGGCACCTGCCGATGGCTGGTCGTGCGGGTGAAAAATTCGCGTCCGCCCGACTCGACGAAAACGTGCAGGACGGTGTCGTCAAAAGCCGGGTTGGTCGCGTGCCCGTGCCCTTCCCAGCTCTGGTCGGTGAGATCGAACTCGATGCTGCCGCGCAAAATCTCTCCGCCCGCGCGCCGGATCGCGGCGTCGGAAAAATCGGGACCCGCCTCGCGGTTCCAGGTTCCGAATTGCACGATCTCGATCGCCTCCCCCGCCGTGCCGGTAAAAGTTTTCCCGAAGTCGCCCGCGAACCAGCGCGCCTGCAATTCCAGCTCGCGTGAAACTGCGCGGGTGAGTGAAAAGCGGGCGCTCGCGAATCTTCGCCGTCGCGCGCAGTTGGGCGTAACGTTCGGGGCCGGACATTGCCCGGCAGGCTAAAACGCGCCGGGCCACCGCGGCAAGAGGGAAAACCGCTGCGGATTTGGATTGCACGCTGAGCTTCCGCGGGATAAACCGCTGGTTAACAAAATCATGAAAACCAAGACCCTGTTTCTCACCGCCGCCGTCTTCGCGGCTTGCGCCCTCTCCATTTCTCCCGCGTCAGCGAAAGAGAAGAAGGAAACTCCCGCCCCGGAAGCGAGCGCTTCGCCCGAGGCCACGGCCAAGCCGGCCCGCCCGACTTCCTACCGCGGCAAGATCGTTTCGGTCGATGAAAGCGCCAAAACTTTCACCGTCGGCAAGCACACGATCAAGGTGACCGACGAAACCAAGATCACCAAGAACGACGCCGCCGCGACCATGTCCGATATCGTGGCCGAAGAGGAAGTGCGCGGCTCCTATTGGAAAAAAGAAGACGGCTCGCTCGAAGCAAAAAGCGTGAAGCTCGGGCCCAAGAGCGCGACCGGAAAATCCAAACGCGCGCAGAAAAAAGAAAGCGCCGAAGCCGAGCCCAGCGCCACGCCGCAAGGAATAGCTCGTTGCAGGGTCGACGCGCCCGGAGCGCGACTCGCAGGTCCTCGACGAAAAGCGCGTACTCGCGCCGGCGCGATTCTTCATCGGGCTGGCGGAGGAGCGAGGAGGGATGGACCGTGGTCACGACCCGGGGCGCGAACTCGGACTCGAGCACCTTCCCGCGTTCCTTCGTGACCCGAAAGGAAGAGCCGAAGAGCGCCTGCGCCGCGGTCGAGCCGAGGCAGACGAGGACGCCCGGCCTAACGACACGCAGCTCCGCCTCCATCCAGGGGCGGCAGGCGGCGATGTCGCGCGAATTCGGTTTCTGGTGGATGCGGCGTTTCCCGCGCGGTTCCCATTTGAAATGCTTGACCGTGTTCGTGACGTAAACCGCGTTGCGATCGATCCCCGCTTCCTCCAGCGCGCGATCGAGGAGCTGGCCGGCCGGGCCGATGAATGGCTTGCCGCTCAGGTCTTCCTGGTCGCCCGGTTGTTCGCCGAGCAGCATCATCGTCGCCTTCTTCGGGCCTTCGCCGAAAACGGTCTGGGTCGCATTTTTGTAGAGCGGGCAGGCGGTGCAGCCGCTGGCCGCTTCGCGCAGAGTCGTTAGGCTGGAGGTCTCGGGCACGGGCGCAGGGTGCCACTCGTCGTCCTTCGTATTTTTCGCCGCGCTCTTTTTCATCATCGTCTCGACCCGCCGCGGCGCCTCGCGCAGGAGCTCGGGGATGAGCGTCGCTTCCGGCAGGTTCCGCCAATATTTCTTCGGCATCTCCGCCTGCATCGCGTGCACTTTTACGCGGGCGGGGTTGAAAATATTTGCGTAGTAGGTGCGCCAAAGATTTTCCATCTCGTCCCCCGCCGGCGCCGCCGAGCGCGCCACCCCGGCGGTGAAGGAAAGAGCGCGTCCATCCCAATGCGCGCAACGATCCGGAGTCAGGATCGACCAGCGCATGGAGGCAAAACGATCGGCAAAAAACGGCGCGTTCTGTTCGACGATGTGATGCTGCGGCTCGAACCAGGCGACGAACCATTTCTCCGCGCCGTGCTCCACTTCGCGGAAGCGGACGAAGGCGCGCATCTTGTGAAGGTCGTGCCGGACGGATTTTTCAAAGTCGGTCGCAAGCGCAACATCGGGATCGACCGCGATCTCGAGCAGAGTGCGGCGTGCCGTGGGTCAGCCGCCAGAGCAGGCGATAAAGCAGCGCCCAGCGCGCGTGATCGCGATGCAGCGAGACGAGACGGGCGAGCGCGAGGAAACGTTTCGGAACGCGAATTTCCCCGGACGGGCGCCGGCCTCGTCCGGCGCTTCGGCTTCGTCGAAAAGCTGGAGCGCGGGCTGGTCTTCGCCGATTTCTTCCCAGGCGATCTGCTTCGGGCGCGAGACCGCTCTGCAAGGCGCGGCGAGCGACCGCCTGCCAGCGCGCGAACGTCGGCAAAAAGGAGATCTGCTCCACGCGCCTAGAGTTGCCCGTCGAGGACCGAGGGCTCGATCGTGAACAGGTCGAGTTGTTTTGGCCTAACGACGAGGCTCGCCGCGAGATCGTCCCGCTCCAGGGTGCGGTTGTGCGGGTTTTCGTCCGCGGTCGTGACGAAGGGCAGCACCTTCTTCATCGGCAAATGGAGACGGAGGAGATCCTCGAGCCGCAGTTTGTGCCAGCGCCGGACGCGCAGAATGCGCTCCACGCTTTTCGTCCCGAGCCCGGGCACGCGGAGAAGCAAATGGCGCGGCGCCTTGTTCAGATCGACCGGGAACAACGCCCGATGCCGCAACGCCCAGGCAAGTTTCGGATCGATCGTGAGGTCGAGGTTGGGCTCTTCGTTCGTGGTCAGCTCATGGGCCGCAAACCCGTAAAAGCGGACCAGCCAATCGGCCTGGTAAAGACGATGTTCCCTAACGAGTGGCGGCGCCTGCAACGGCAGCTTGCTCGAAGCGTCGGGAATCGGACTGAAGGCGGAATAATAAACGCGGCGCAATTTCTGCCGCGCGTAAAGCGAGGTCGCCTGATGCAAAATCGTCGCGTCCGAAGCGTCGGTTGCGCCCACGATCATCTGCGTGCTTTGCCCGGCCGGGGCAAAGGCCGGGGCCTTGCGATGCTTGCGCGCGTTCCGCTTTCGCTTCCGTGATCCGGTTCTTGATTCCGGTCATGGCGCGCTGCGTGTTCTCGAAATTTTTCTCCGGCGCGAGCGACTGCAACGCCGCCGGCGTCGGCAGTTCGATGTTGATGCTGATCCGATCGGCCCAGCGCCCCGCTTCCTCGATCAAGGCGGGCGACGCTTCCGGGATCGTCTTGAGATGAATGTAACCGCGGAACTCGTGCTCGACCCGCAGGGTGCGCGCGACCTCGATCACCTGCTCCATCGTGTAGTCGGGGTTGCGAATAATTCCCGAGCTGAGGAAGAGACCTTCAATGTAATTGCGCCGGTAAAAATCGAGGGTCAGCCGGACCACTTCCTCCGGGGTGAAACGGGCGCGCTGCACATTGCTCGAGGCGCGGTTGATGCAATAGAGGCAATCGTAGATGCAGAAATTCGTGAGCAGGATCTTGAGCAGCGAAACGCAACGGCCGTCGGGCGTGTAGCTGTGGCAAATGCCGGTCCCGGTGGTGGATCCGATGCCTTTCGAGCCGCGCGAATTGCGCTTCGTCGTCCCGCTGCTGGCGCAGGAGGCGTCGTATTTCGCGGCGTCGGCGAGGATGGCGAGTTTGCGGTCGAGTTCCATGCGAGCGGATCAATCTTCCGCGGATCATAAAGAATCGCCACTCGCGCGAAAAAGATCTCTCATCTATTACGTTTTCGTCTCGCCGATGGATGCGGTAATCGAAACGCCCCGGTTACTCCTGCGCCATTTCGCCGCCGCGGATCTCGACCTCCTGGCCGAGCTGATGGCGAACCCGGATTTCATGCGCTTTTCGAGCGGCGTTTTTACCCGGGAACAAACGACCCGCTTTCTCTTCGATCGCGTCATCGCAGCGGCCGAGGCGGGATTGCCGAGCCAGTTCGCGGTGATTTTTCGCGAGGAAAATCGCCTCATCGGCTACTGCGGATTTTTTCGCCAGGTCGTCGATGAGCTGAACGAGATCGAGATCGGCTACCGGCTTCATCCCGATTACTGGAATCGCGGGCTGGCGACGGAAGCGGCCCGGGCGGTGCGCGCTTATGCCTTCGATGTTCTGAAACTGGAGCGGGTCATTTCGCTCATTCATCCCGACAACCACGCCTCCCGCCGGGTGACGGAAAAAAACGGGATGACGCTGGAAAAAACGACCGTCTTCCGCGGCTTCCCGGCTCAGGTGTTTTCCTGCACCCGGGGCGTCTTCGTGACGGCGCAGGAATTCGAGCGCGAGGCGCGGTACGCTTTCGCGCCGCTCCCGTTGGGATCGTACTCCAGGATGCATTTTCCGAAGCTCGGCGCCTCGCTTAACCGCACCGTCCGCGGAATGACCGTCTCGTAAACTCGCGGGCCGAAATGTTCCCGCACTTCCGCCACCACCTGCGAGCTGAGGTTGGTCCGGGCATCGAACATCGTCATCAGGATGCCGCCGAGTTCGAGCGTGTCGTTGGCCCCGGAGGCGCGCACCTGTTCGATCAGCCTGACGATTTTGACCAGGCCTTCGAGGGCGAAATATTCGCACTGGATCGGGGTCAGGAGCTCGTCCGCGGCGGCGAGGGCGTTGGTCATGAGAATGCCTAACGACGGCGGACAATCGAGCAGGACGTAATCGAAAGTGTCGTCCTCGCGGAGGATTTTCAGCGCCTGGGCGAGCCGGGTGAGATGGTCGTCCATCCGCGCGATCTCGATTTCGACCCCGGCCAGGTCGATCCCGGCCGGGATGATGAAGAGCTGCTCGAGCCGGGTGGGCAAAACTTTCTCCGTGACCGGATCGTCGCCTAACAATGCCCCGTAAAGGCTCTGCCCTTCCAGTTCCTGGAGACCGAAGGAACTGGTGGCGTTGCCCTGCGGATCGAGATCGATCAGGAGGATGCGCTGCTTTAGTTCCGCCAGCGCGGCCGCGAGATTGACCGCGGTCGTCGTTTTCCCGACCCCGCCTTTCTGATTTGCGATGGCGATGACTTTCATCGCGGGATGACCTGGGTGCGCAACTCGAAGGTGCGGCGGCCGTCTGGTTCCTGCCAGAGAAGTTGGTCGGGTGCGGGTAGCATTTCAGTGACTTCGAGTTCGCCGGCTTTAGTGAGCCAGCGATGCAGGATCTCTAGAAACAAGTAGCTCTCCAAGTCGAGATAAACAGGCTTGGTATCTTTATCGCGGCCTTCGACCCCGCTGCGCCGGAGCGCCTGTTCCGTCGGGCGAATGTAAACATGCCGCGGCAGCTCGCGCGCCGCCCGGAGGCGCTCGACCGCCCGCACCAGGTCGCGCGAGATGCCGGTGAAATCGCCCTCGCCCAATTCCTCCTGGGTGATCGTCCAGGAGCGACGCTGCACCACCACCTCGCCGCAAAGCAGACGCGGGGTGTGCTGGCCTAACGAAAAGCTGAAGGGGTGAAAGCCGAGCGGGATCGTCCAGGCGCGGGCGAAGGAACCGAGATATTCCTGCGAGCCGCGCCGGCGGAGGCCGACGTCGCCGTTTTCCGGATGGATGAAAACTTCGCACTCCGCCGGCGGCACGCTCCGCCACTCGGGGTGGCCGCGTTGCGGCGCGACGAAGTAAGTGAGATCGGGCAAGGCATCGAAAAAACGCACCGCGGTGGTGGCGGTGAAATCGACCGCGAAATAACCAAAGTGAAAATTCGGCTGGCCGCAGACGGAGCGGCGGAGGGCGTCGCTCAGTGCCTCCTTGTCCGGGCAGGACCAGTAAAAACCATGGTGCAACAACGCGACCGAGGGATGCAGCTCGGCCAGGACCCATTGGTATTCGCCGCGCTCGACGGCTGCCACCGAAGCCGCGCCCAGCTGCAAATCGGCCGAGGGATAAGTGTATTCGTCAAAACGCTCGTATTCGAATTCGCGCCTAACGAAATGGCAATCGTCGAGCGTGAGCTCGTATTCCGCTTTCCCGGCATGAGGGAGGAGGCGCTCGGCAAAGGCCGCTTTCACTTCGCGGAAGGCGTTGTGCGCAAAAGCGATCATGCCCGGACCGGTAATCGGCATCCGCAGTTCCGCGCAGTGGTGGAGAAAAGCCGGGAGCGCGAGCGCGCCGTCCTGGAGCGGGGCCTGCTCGAGCAAACCGCGCAAACCGGCCGCCACCCGGCTCGCGGCGTAGGCGTAGTTGTCGCGCCAGAGATCGATCCAGGGCACGGCCTGGTCGGTGACTTCGTTGATCAAATCTTCGCTGATGGCAAAGCCGGTTTCGCGAAAACACTCTTCGCCGATCGCGTTGGTCGCGGCATAGAGAAAGCGGCTCGCCGTTTTGTGCGCGCCTAACGTGTCGAGTCCCTCGGCCGTTTTTTCGATAAGGGCGAAACGGGCCAGGGGTTCGGGCACGTTCGGCAAACTCCGCTGCCGCCGCGAGGAAAGGCTGGAGCGCGGCCAGCCAGCGTTCGCGCACGGCCCCCTCGCGCCAGCCGGCCACGTCGGCGAGGAGGGTTTCGAAGGCATGCGGATCGATTGCGGGAACTTCCATCTCCCAGCGGATGAAATCCTCGCTCGCGAGAGCGGCGAGAGTGTCCGCATTCGCGCCTAACGAATGGGCCGGGGTCGTCCCGTCGCAACGGGCGAGCAGCGCGCGCCGCTCCGGATCGAGCGGAATCCGCTCGCCCGTCTCGGTTTTGATAAACTCACCGTCCGCAATTCGCCCCGCGGGATGCAACCGGGGCGCGATCTCGTCTCTCGTTAGGGGATCGGCGTTGATCGCGGCGGCGGCGCCATGCGCGGTCCAGCGTTCGAGAAAAACTTCGCGCCGGGTAATTCCCTCCTCGGGGAAAAGCTGGAGCGCCTGCAGGCCGTTCCCGGCCGTGCCCCAGCTGTGCGGACCAAATTCGCTCAAGGTGTCGTTTTTCCCGCAAACCCGCTGCAGATAAAGCAGGAGATGACGCTCGCGCGCGCGCAGGCTCTTGTTCCGCGCCGGGAGCGGACCGGCCGCCCCGTCGACGAGCAGGTCGCGGACGCCAGAGGCGGCGAAGACAAGGTAGCGCGGCAGATAACGGCGCGCCGCATCCATCAGACCCTGCCGGGCCGTCTCCAATTCGCGGGAGAGGGATTCCCCTAACGAGTTCTCTGCTGCGGCCAAATCGGTCCCGGCCTGCCAGAACTCGAGAAACGGACTCCGCGGCGGATCGGCCGCCGGCGGGCATGATCCCGAGACGAACGGCCTTGCGCCAGGCCTGGAATTGTTCCCGGGAAAGATCGTGTTGGCGCGAGTCGAGCAGTTCTTCCACGCGCGCTTTGGCGCGGGAAAATTCTCGCTCCGCGGTAACCGTCCGACGCGCGGCGAGAGCAGAATCGACGGTGGCCAGTCTCTCCAGGTTTTCAAATGGAACCCCGGCCATCCGGATCAAAAAAATGGGTGCAATACGATAACCGGGGTCCGCCACGCCTGAAGAAAACAGAAGCGCGGCGAGTGGCAACGATTAATGCCGGAAACGATCGGGCGACCGGTCTCCAAGCGCGCTCAAGGCCTCTGGCGCGGGTGGAGCCCTGGCCTAACGAGGGCGCGGGGCAGCGGCTAGCTGGCGACGAGCGGCAACCGGATCGTGATCGTGGTGCCCACGCCCGGGGAGCTGTCGACCTTGATCGAGCCGCTGTGATCTTCGACGACTTTCTTCGTGATATAGAGGCCGAGGCCGGTGCCGCTTTTGCCTTGCTTGGTCGTGAAGTAAGGATCGAAAATTTTGCTGATTTGCTCCGGGCTGATGCCGTGGCCGGTATCGGCGACGCGCACGTCGACGTAGAAATCCTTGCGGATACAGCTGACCTCGACTGTGCCCTTGCTCTCGCCGGAGGCCTGGATGGCGTTGATGATGACGTTCTGAATTGCGCGCGTGATCTGGACGGCGTCGCCGGTCAGCGAGCAGGGATCGTTGGTCACGTCGACTTTCAATTCGACCGGCGTTTCCTTGGCCATCGCGCCCACACTGGCGACCACTTCGCCCACAATATCGGCGATCGAGATCACCTTGTGCGGGGCCGCCTCCACGCTGCCGTAACTCTGCCACATGGTGAGCAGATCGCGGCAGAGGCGGACGTTTTGTTCGATGATCTCGAGTTCTTTGTTGGAGCTGACGGCGTTTGGGTCGTCGGTCCGATCGGAATCCTCGAGCTTCTTCGCCAGAAGCTGAACGTAACCCCAGACGATCGTTAGGGGATTTCCAATGTCGTGCACGAACTCCGCCGACGCCTGCCCGAGCGAGGCGAGCCGTTCCTTCTGCGCGAGCTCCTGGAGGAGCCGGTTGTTCAATTCCTTGATTTCGCCGGCGGCATTTTCGCTCGTGCGATGAAGCCGGGTGCGCTCGACGTTGCGGCTGATCACTTCGCGCATTTCGCGCGCATCAAAAGGCTTGCTGATGTAGTCGTTGGCGCCGAGGCGGAGAGCTTCCTTGGCCGTCTCGAGCGCGCCGAAACCGGTCAGCATGATGACGGAAAGATGCGGATCGATCTGGCGAATCAGGCGGAGGCCTTCGATCCCCGTCATTCCCGGCATCCGAATGTCCATCACGATGGCGTCCGGTCTTTTTTCGGTGAGAAGTTTGAGTCCTTTTTCGACCGAGTCGGCGGTATGCACTTGATAGCTGGGCTTCAAGAGCATGCGCAGACTTTCGCGCGGCCCCATTTCGTCATCGATGACGAGGACTTGCGGGAGTTCGGCGTTGGCAATCATTGCTCCCATCGCTAGAAGCTAGGGACGTACCTTCGGGGGAGAAAATCTACGAAATGATGCAAAAGGATTCACTTCCGACGGCGATGCTTCTGTAATCGGAGGATAAACGCAAGGGTTAAATTGTGAATAACTTGAACTTTGTCGACAAACCGCAACAATGCGCGGAATTCTGAAAACCAGAGTAAGGTCGGAGTGAAAACCGCGGGGATGGCTAAGGGAAATGATGGCAAAAAGTAATCGAGTAGTCGTAACCGGCATGGGTGTCATCGCCCCCAACGGCACCGGGTTGCGGGAGTTCTGGCGGACCCTGGTCGCGGGCGAAAGTGGGATCGGCCCGATCACGCTGTTCGATACGGAGGGCTTTAAAAGCCGCATCGCCGGCGAGGTGAAAGGCTTCGATCCGCTCGACCACATGCCGGCGCAATGGAAGCCGAAGCGGATGGGAAGGCACACGCAATTCGCCTACGCCGCGACGCAGATGGCTTTGCGGGACGCGCGGTTTGACCCGCGGGTCGACCGGATAAATTCGGTCCTGCCGGTCTGCATCGGGGTGAGTTCGAGCGCATTCGACGTGATCGAAAACGGCGCGCGCGAGTTACAGGGGCGGGGCGCGTCCCGAATCAACTCGGGCATGGTGCGGAACTGCCAGCCGCAGGCGGCGGCTCTGCTCATCGCGCAGAAGCTCGGCGTGCAAACGCAGGCCTCCACCATTTCGTCGGCCTGTAACTCCGGGATCGATGCGGTCGCCTCGGCCGCCACCATGATTCGCCTGAATGATGTCGAGATTGCGATCGCCGGCGGGGCGGATGCGCCGGTGACACCGCTGGCGATGGCGAGTCTTGCTTCCGCCGGGTTGAGTTCTTTCGCGAACGCGAACCCGGCCACGGCCAGCCGCCCCTATGACGCAAACAGTGACTCGGGAGTCATCTCCGAAGGCTCGGGCGTTTTGATCCTGGAAAATCTCGACCACGCGCTGGCGCGGGGCGCGAAATTGTATCTCGAGATTACTGGTTACGCGGCCCAGATGGATAGCGAGCCGGACGACCCTTTTGATGGCTTGGAAGCGACGATGCGGCTGGCCCTGGCCAATGCCGGTCGCGATGTGCGGGAGATCGATTATATCTGTTCCTATGGACCGGGACATCCCGTGCTGGATGCGGCGGAGGTGCGGATGATCCGGAGGGTGTTTGGACGGCATGCGGCGCAGGTGCCGATCAGTTCGATTAAAGGGGTGACAGGAAATCCGCTTTCCGCGGCCGGCCCGATGCAATTAATTTCCTGTGCGCTGGCCTTTCAAGCGGGTCAAATTCCGCCGACGGCAAATCATGAAACACCGCTTCCGGGATGCGAGTTGGATTTTGTCGCTCGAAAGGCGCGAAAGGCGCTACTGAATTGCGCACTAATCAATGTACGTGGTCTGGGAGGCGGAAATAGCAGCATGGTGGTGGAACGAGTTTGTTTGGACTAATCCTTTGATCCCCGCAGTCCGAACCGACAGTCTATTATCACCTGGTAAAGCGGAGTTATGACAGCCGCCACAATTTCCACGCTCGCGGCCATGTTGCTCCAGCTCTCGCTGGGCTTGGCCGTCTTTCAGGCCAATCGCCATCGCCTGGCGAATCAATGTTTCCTCCTCCTCTCCCTCACGATCGATGCCTGGCTGGGCAGCCTTTTCCTGGCCTTCACCGCCGACACCGCGTCTTCCGCTGAGTTCGCCATTCGCCAGGCTTCGGCCGCGGGCGCCGTTTATCTATTAGTCCTCAATCTGCTCCGCATCTCGGTCCGGCAACGTGGGCTCGGGTGGAAAGGAATTTTCGCCCACTCCAAGACGTGGCTGGTCGTCACCTTCGGTGTCATTGGTCTTTGCCAGACGAAGGTTTTTCTCAAGGGCGCGATCATGTCGCAGCAAGCCCATTCCGCGCCGAGCGCGGATTATGGGCCGGCCGTCTACGTTTTCGTCGCCTATATCATCCTCGCCTTCGGCGCGCTCATCATCAGTTATGGCCGCGACATCCGGAATACGAAGGGCGGCGAACACGCGGAGCTCTCCTTCATTTTCATGGGCGCGATCGCGGCCGTCGTCTTCGCTCTCCTCCTGGCGTTCGTCCTGGATTACTTCCTGGGCGAAGCGCGCGCGCTTTGGTTCGCGCCTTTTCGGTTCATCATCCTCAGCCTGGTCATCGCCTACGGAATCGCGACACGAAAAATCCTGGAGGTCGGGTTTTTCATGCGGCGGGTGATTTCCTACGCTGTTCTCGCCGGCTATCTCATTGGCCTCTATTCCCTGATCTGGTGGCTCAGTTATTCGGTTTTTGTGCCGATGATGGGACCCGAAGGACGCTCTGTCGCTCATCTCCTGGCCGCTCTCGTCGTTGCCTTCGCGATGGCGCCGGCGCGGGGCGTTTCCCAAACCCTGGCCGACCGTCTTTTTGTCGGAACGCGCCGGCTCGATTTCCAGGCGACGATGAACCAGGCGACGGCGATTCTGCGCTCGGTCACGACCCTGGCGGACTTGCTGGAACGCTTTGGCCTAACGATCGGACAAGCGGTCGACACGGAACGCGTTTTTCTTCTTCTCCCGGAACAGGAATTTTACGCGCAACGATTTCCCGCCGTCCAGACCGGCTCGCGCACGACGCGGATGGAATTGCACCGCGACCAGGCCATCATCGCCCACCTCGAGCGGACGAAGGAGCCTATTATCCTCGACGAACTTCACCGCGTTCGCTCCACCCCGGAACTGGAGCGCGTGCGGCGGCAGATGAAGTCGCTCCACGTCGCCGTCGCGATGGGAATTTTTTCCCGCGATCAACTGGCTGGCGTGATGCTGCTGGGACCGCGCCGGTCGGGCAGCATTTACGGGACGATCGAGCAGAGCGCGCTCCTGGTGCTTTGCGGACAGCTCGCGGTCGCGATCGAGAACGCCCAGCTTTTCACCGAAGTGCAGAACGCGAAAATCTACAACGAAACGCTCCTGCAAAACCTGACCACCGGCGTGGTTGCGGCCGACCGCAATGGTTTAATCACCGTTTTCAACCGCGAAGTCGAGGAGATCACCAGTCTGCCCGCCTCGGAATTGCTGGCGCGCAAGATCAGCAACCTGCCGGAAGCGTTGCGCGATATTTTGAACGCGACGCTGACCAGCGGCGAGCGCCAGGAGGATCGCGAGATCTCCCTCCGCGCCGGCGACAAGAGCACGATCCTGCGCGCCAGCAGTTCGATTTTCCATGGGCAGGATGGCGAGCCGTTAGGCGCGCTCATGGTCTTGACGGACATCACGACCTTGAAGCGACTCGAGATGCAGATCCGGCGGAGCGATCGCCTGGCCAGTCTCGGCACGCTCTCCGCCGGTATGGCGCACGAGATCAAAAATCCGCTGGTCTCGATCAAGACGTTTGCCCAGCTCCTGCCGGAGCGATATCAGGATTCCGATTTCCGCGAGACCTTCTTCTCGCTCATCGGGCACGAGGTGGATCGAATCGATTCGTTAGTCAACCAGCTCCTCCGCTTTGCCCGCCCGGCCAAACCGCTCCTCAAGCCGATGCACGTGCACGAAGTTTTGGAAAAAGCGCTTCTCCTCGTCGGTCATCGGCTTTATCAAAAGGATATTAAATTAACTCGTTCCTGGCATGCCGAGGTTGATACGATCCATGCTGATGCGGACCAGATCGAACAAGTTTTTCTTAACTTCTTCATCAATGCACTCGACGCGATGAAACCGGGCGGGGCACTGACGGTGACGACGGAAATCGGGACGACCGAAACCTGGCCGACCGCTTTGCCGGAGGACACCGGCGAGGTGCGCGAGATCCTGCGGATCAGCGTGGAGGACGACGGCAGCGGCATCAAACCGGAAGACGTCGCGCACGTCTTCGATCCCTTCTTTACCACCAAGGACTACGGCACGGGACTCGGGCTCTCCGTCGTGCACGGGATTGTGCAGGAACACGGCGGCCAGATCGAGGTCGAGAGTGAATTGGCCCGCGGGACCAGCTTCCACATCCTGCTTCCCTTGGTTCGCTTTCAAGAAGAAGTCGCCGCCGCATGATCCTGCCCGCGGCGTGTATTCTATATACACAGGATTCCGATTTCGTTAGGCGGGCGCGCGCCTATCTTCGGAGCACGACCCGGCTCCAGCATGTGGCGCAGAGCGAACGGCTCGACACTGTCCTGCAGCAAAACCGGCCCGCCCTTCTCTTGCTCGATCTCCGCGGCAAAGAAACCGTGGCTCGAATCGCGCAGGTGCAGGCGCAATGGCCGGACGTTCTGATTGTCGGTTTCGGCACTTTGCGTTCCGAACCATTGCGCGAGGCCGCACAGTCCGGTATCTACGCGACCGAAGACGTGAATCTGGAGCAACGCCATTTCCAATCGTTGGTCGGTCGTGCGCTCGATCATCTCCAAGTCCTCGAGGAAAACCGCGCCCTGCGCGCTGCTTCCGCGCGGCTGCCGGCCGCCGCTCCGGCTCGCCACCTGCCGGAGGTAAGTCATGAGTCGCGCCGCGCCCCGCTGGCGCTGGCCCCGTCGCCCCGCGGTTTACGGCGTTTTGAAAGATCCGAGCTTCTCGTTAGCCGAGTGGTCGAGGATCTGGCCGAGACGGTGCGCGTGGCGAGGGTGGGAATGTTTGGTCACACCCGCCCGGGCGAGCCGTTCCGGCTGCGAGCAGGCCTGCGTTGTTTGCCCGAAACCTACGAGCTGGAATACGACGAGGGCGACCCGTTGCTGCGCTGGTTTGAGCTGCACGCGCATCTTGTTTACCGCGCGCACCTCGAGCAGAAAGATTACGCGGAGCGCGAACTGCTCCGGCGCGCGCTCGATACCGTCGGGGCAGAAGTGATGGTGCCGCTCCACGCCGCGGGGCGAATCAGCGGCTGGCTCTTTTTCGGTCATCGCCTGACCGGGCAGCCGTTTGACGAGCAGAGCCTGGAAACGCTCATGCGTCTCGGCGACGAGGTCTCGAGCGTCCTCGAAAACGATCGTCTCAACCGCGAGATCATTTTACAAAAAACGCTCGCGGAAACGCTCCTCACCGCCATTCCTCCAGGGATCATCGCCTGCGACAACGATGGGCTCATCCTCTGGTGCAATCCCACCGCCGAATCCTTTCTCGGCATCATCGCGGCCGACGTCCTGCATCGGCCGATCGAAAATGCCGGGAGCCGGGTGGCTTCGCTCCTGCGCGAAACTCTCGAGAGCAAGGGGCAGATGTCCGCCCAGCAATGGGTCGAGAGCCATTCCCGCCGCTCGCTCTCTGTCCAAACCCGTCGCCTCAGCCACGAGGATAATTCGTTAGGCGCGGTCGCCATCATCCAGGATCTGACACCGGAGGAATCGGTCCGCCAAAAGCAGGAGTTGATGGATCGGGCGGCGTTTTGGACCGACCTGGCCGCGAGCATGTCGCACGAGGTGCGCAACCCGCTGGTCGCGATCAAGACCTTTGCCCAGCTTCTGCCGGAACGTTTCGACGACCCCGATTTCCGGCGCGACTTCAACGAAATCGTCGTCCAGGAAATCGATCGCCTCGACCTCATCATCACCCAGATCAATAATTTCGCTCATCCGCCCGAGCTGCACTTCAAGCCGCTCGATCTGCGCGCCCCGATGAAGAAAGCGATCGAGCTGGTGCGCGCCCGTTCGGTGCATAACGGCTTCTCGATCGAAACCACCCTGCCGGACGACCTGCCCCGGGTGGTCGGGGACGAGACCGCTCTCGCCGAAGCTTTCGCGCATCTCGTGGCCAACGCCGCCGAGGCCACCCACGGCCGGCCGAAGGCAAGGATCACTCTTTCCGCCAAGCCGATTCGCGATGGCGGACTCACCAGTGGCGTGGTGGTGACGGTCCACGACAACGGCAGAGGAATTGCGGCCGACCTGAAAGACAAAATATTCTCTCCGTTCTGCACCACCAAGGCGCGCGGAATGGGACTCGGCCTACCGATCGTCAAACGCACCGTCTTCGATCATAACGGCCGCGTCGATGTGGATTCCAACCCGCAGGGGACCTCGGTCAGCGTTCTTCTCCCGGTGCTGGACAACGGCGCCTGAGAGCGCCGCAGCTCGCAGTTGAGAGTTGACGCCCGCGAGTCCAGAGTGCGGACTCAACCTTCGGACGCCTATGATCGTTACCACTAAACAACTCTACCAGGTCGCCTACGGAAAATTCGCCGTCGGCGCCTACAACGTAAACAACATGGAGCAGATCCTCGGACTGTTCCGGGGCAACGTGCAGAGCCAGGCGCCCTTCATCATTCAGCTCTCCAAGGGCGCGCGGAAATACGCCGACAAGCGGATGCTCGAAGCCCTCATCCGGACCGCCGAAAAAATGTTTACGGACGCAATTTTCGCCGTTCATCTCGATCACGGCGACGAGGAGACCTGCTACGACTGCATCGATTCGGGCTTCTACAGCTCGGTCATGATCGACGCCAGCCACGAAAGTTTTGAGGAAAATATCGCGATCACGAAACGGGTCGTGGAGCGCGCCCACAAAAAGGGAATCAGCGTCGAGGCCGAGCTCGGCCAGCTCGGCGGGGTGGAGGAAGACATCAAGGTCGACGAAGGCCACGCCTCCCTCACCAATCCGGAAGAAGCCGTCGAATTCGTGAAGCAAACGGGCTGCGATTCACTCGCCGCCGCCATCGGCACGAGCCATGGCGCCTACAAATTCCAGGGCAAACAGGGCCTGCACTTCAACGTCATCGAGGAAATCCAGAAGCGGATTCCCGGCACCCCCATCGTCATGCACGGCAGCTCGAGCGTCCCGATCGAAGAAGTCGAGCGCATCAATGGTGCCGGCGGAAAACTCGATCCCTCAGCGCGCGGCGTGAACGAAAACGAATACCTGCCGGCCGCGAAACTTGGCGTGACCAAGGTCAACATCGACACCGATGGCCGGCTCGTCTGGACCCGGGTGCACCGCGAATTTTTTCGCGATCATCCCGAGCAATTCGATTTCCGCCCGCCGGGCAAGATCTTCGTCGAGGAATACGCGAACTTCATCGCGCACAAGAACGAGAAGCTTGGCTCGGCCAATCAGCTCGACGCGATTCGCGCCAGTTTGTAGGGTCGCGCCCGAGTGCCGGCTGCTTTTCCGGTCTCGGCTCTCGGTCCTTCGACTTGGAACCTGACGCGAACGTATTTCGCTTCCACCCCGACGAGCGACAGGGTAACGAGCCGCTTGTTTCGGAAGCGAATCTTGCCCTCGACCGTGTTCCAGTGAGGACTATCGGCGGCGAGCAACTCGTTCGAGACCGCAATGGACAATTCTCCCCGCGCCGCCGCGTTTTCATTCACAAAGACCAACTTGCCGTCGGCGGCGATCCTGCAGCCGAATCACGAACGAGGTCGCACCGCGAGGGCAGGGCATAGCTGCTTTTCGTCCCGTGAACGGCCAGGGCGCGTCCTGCCGCCGATGCTTCGGCTGGGCAGAGCGATTCCAATGAAAATGAAGAGAGCGAGTGTGGTCGAAAGCAGGCGCATGATGTTTTCAGACCAAAGCTTGAATCGGGCCAGCAGGGCCGCCCAGTCGGGAGTGAGGGATCGGCCCTGGTCGTCCCTCAGTCCAAAGCCTGCCGCTCCGGCATGCGATTTCTCTTGCCGATGACCGGCATGAAAGGTAAAACAGGCGCCTAATAAACGGCGTAAGCCACAATGAACTCAGAACCTTCAAAGGAAGGCTCGCGGACGAATTGTCCCCAGAGCCCATTTTTCGCGCTCTCGCTTCGCGGTGATCGCGTGGAAAATGTCAGACCTTGGTTGGTACTGCATCTGCTAACCTAGATCGCGCTTGACTCAATTATGAGCATGGATTCCAAACCCAACTCCACTTCGGCTGCCCGCAAAGCCTTTTTCCTTCTCCTCTCGTTGCTGCTCCTGGCACCGGCTCTCCGCGCCCAGGAAGCGGTCCGGCCGTCTCTTGCCGGGGAGGCCGCGGCCGAAGCGCGTCGTCAATCGATCGATCAGATTCCGTATAATCTGCTCCTCGGTCCGGTCCGCTTTCGTTTCAGCATCACCACCGGGGTCGAATACAACGACAACATCAATCTCTCGGAAAACGACAAGCAGTCGGACGTCATCATCCGGCCGCAATTCAATATCTCCGCGCTCTGGCCGGTGACGCAGCTGAACACGCTGAAGCTCGACCTCGGCCTCGGCTACGGCTTTTACCTCGACCATCCCAACGCCAATACCAACGGCGTCCTCATTCAGCCCGGGTCGCAGCTGGCCTTCGATATCTTCATCCAGGATTTCCGGATCAACCTGCACGACCGCTTTTCGCTCCAGCAGGATCCCGTCGCACAATTGCAGCTCAGCAACGTGGTCGACTACGGCCGCTTCGAAAATACCGCCGGTATTTCCGTCCTCTGGGATTTGAACAAGGCCGTCCTCACCTTCGGCTACGACCACTACACCTACGTTTCGACCACCGATACCTTCTCTTATCTCGACCGCAATGCCGAGCAGTTGAGCTTCAGCGCCTACTTCGCCTTCACCTCCACCACCGGCGGCGGCATCGAGACTTCTGCAGTTTACAATTATTATGACCAGGGCTTCCTCAACGATTCTGTCACCTACAGCGTCGGCCCATTCGTCGAGACCCAGATCACGAACTATCTGAAAGTACGGGCCGCGGCCGGCTATCAATTCATCAATTTCGATAGCGGTGGCGGCGTCTCCGACACGAGCGATTCGAATGATTTCTATGCGAATATCCTTCTCTCGCATCGCCTCAATCCCGCCCTCTTCCAAACCCTCGCCGCCGGTCACGAATCACAGCTGGGAGTAAACTCCAACTACGTCGCGCTGAACTTTGTTCGTCACACCGCCAACTGGAACGTCATCAACGGGGTCCTGCTCGCGACCGAGCTCTTTTATGAAGACGGCGATGACTCCGGCGGCATCTTTTCGGAACACATTCAGCGTTACGGCGGAGCGGTTGCCCTGGGCTACCAGTTAACGCCCCACGTGACGCTCGGTCTTCGGTATCAATACACTCAGAAACAATCGGATCAGCCGCTTCGCGACTACAAGCAAAACCGCGTCTCGTTCGACGGCACCTATAGTTTCTAAAGCCAATCGTATGAGTTTATGAAGCGTCTCCTTGTCTTATGCAGCCTTTCCGCCCTTTCTTTACTTCCCGGGCTAAAGGCGTTCGCTCAGGATAACAGCCCGCTTCCCTTCGCCCCGCGAGCCACCGCGGTCGAGCCGGCCGGCCCCGGCACCTCCAGTAATACGGTCATGCGGACCAATTCCATGGCCGTGCTCGACGACAAGAAGCGCCTCGGCAGCGATGATTTTGTCAGTTTCCGCGTCGTGGAAGATCGCGACAACGAATCGCAGCGCCTTCGGGTCAACGACAACGGCGAACTCGAAGTCCCTTATATCGGCCTCGTCCCCGCCTCCGGCAAAACCTGCCGGGAATTGGCCTATAACATCAAGTCTGCGCTGGAGAAGGAATACTACTATCACGCCACCGTCATTCTCGCCGTCGACCGGGTCAGTGAAAAATCCCGCGGCAAGGTCTACGTCTACGGTGCGGTCAAGGGACAGGGCCCTCAGGAAATCCCGACGGATGAGACTTACACCGTCAGCAAGGCGGTCATTCGCGCCGGTGGCTTCGGCGACTTCGCCGACAAACGCAAGGTGAAGGTCACCCGGAAAAATGGCCAGGATATGGTGGTCGACCTCAAACGAGTCATCGAACAAGGCCACTCCGAGGATGATGTCGTGCTGAAGCCCGACGATCAAATCTACGTCCCGCAACGGCTGGTCAATTTCTAGTTATGCAGAACAAGGCTTTCGAACGCTCCTCGCCCGCTTCCATCACGACCTCGATCGTGACGCGGCTCCATCGTTACAAGGCGCTCTTTCTGCGCCGCTGGTGGATTCCACTTCTCACGATCTGCCTCGGACTCTTTGTCGGTGCCTGGATGATCTACCAGGCGCCCAACGCTTTCCTCTCCACCAGCAAGATGATGGTGGCGGGCAAGCTGAACCTGGCGCAAAACGCCGTTTACAGCGAAGACAGCAATAACTTTTACGGCACGCAGATCCAGCTCATGCAGAGCGACGAGGTGCGTTCCGGGGCGGAGGCGCTCGTCCGCGCCACCCATCCGGAGCTGGCTCCGGTCAAAGTCAATCTCTCCATCACGCAGCGGCCGCGCACTTCCATTTTCGAGCTGGAAGCAGTCGGCACCACTCCGGATTACACCCAGGCCTATCTCAATTCCGTCATGCAGAAGTATCTCGACGTGAAGAAAAGCATGCGCGTCGACCAGGGGAGTCATGTCACGACCGCGATCACCGAGCAATTGATCCAGGTCGAAAAGGATTTGCGCAATGGCGAAGATGAGATGCTGGAATTCCAAAAGGAACACAACATCGGCTTCATCCAGGAAGAGGGAAACAGCGCCGCGGCCTATCTCGTGAAACTCAACCAGGAGTACGCGCGGCTAAAGACCGAATACGACCTGCTCAGTTTGCTTGACCTCGACCAGAATCTCGATCGCCAGCAGGCACCCAAACCTTCTGAAAGCGCCACCTCTACTCAATCGGACGAAGGCATGCCCTTTACCGACGTCGGCCCAGAAGGTGAATACCTGAAAGCGAAACAATCTGTCCAGTTACTCAAGGCGGAGCGCGATACCCTCTCGAAGGACCTGCGGCCGAGGCATCCAAAAATCATCCGGCTTAATGATGAGATCGATAAGCAGGAACAATTGATCGGGCTTTACCGCCAGGACGCTGTCGAGAAGCTCGATACCCGTCGCAAGTCGATCGGCAAGCAGATGGAAAATCTCAAGTCCAACATCAAGGAATGGGAAAAGAAGGCGCTCGATCTGAGCCAGCAACTCGCGCAATTCAATCGCCTCAAGGGCAAAGTCGAGCGGCAGAAGACTCTTTACGATCGTCTCACCAACAACCTCAAGGACGTCGACGTCTCACAGGTAGTCGATGGCGGCGACCAGGTTGGCATCATGGAAAAGGCCACCGCCTCCGTCTCGGTCCGCCCCGGCTTGATCCGGAGCCTGCTCATCGGTCTGGGTTTCGGCGCATTTGCCGGCTTAGTCATCCTTATCCTGCTCGATCGGATCGACGACCGGATGGCTTCGTTCACCGAGTTCCAGCATTACTTTAACGAGAATATCCTCGGCCAAATTCCGAAGGAAAAAACGAAGGGCGCGGTCACGCTCCTCCAGCCCGATGATGCGCGGCACATCTTCGCGGAATCGTATCGCAACGTCCGTTCGTCCATCTTCTTCATGCCCTATGAAGGCCCGCGGCCCAAAACCCTGCTCATCACGAGCGCCGTGCCTAACGAAGGCAAGTCGACCGTTTCCTCCAACCTCGCCATCACCATGGCCCTTTCCGGAGCCAAGACCTTGCTCATCGACGGTGACCTTCGCCGCGGCGCTCTGCGCGAAGCCTTCGATATCCATTCCAAGATCGGCTTCTCCGAAGTTCTGAAACAGGAAGTGAACTGGCGCGAAGTCGTGGTCCCGACCACCCTCCCAAGTCTCTTCGTCCTGCCGCGTGGCAACACCCTCTCGCAGCCGAGCGAGCACCTCCTGCGCGAATCGACCGACGCCTTCCTCAAGGATATCTACAATCACTACGACTACATCATCATCGATAGCTCGCCCGTCCTGGCCGCCGATGATACCACCAGTCTCGCTCCGAAAATTGACGCGACCCTGTTTGTCGTTCGACTCTCCTATACTTCCGCGCGCCTGACCCGGAAAGCTCTCGAGCTTCTCTATAACCGGCAGGTCAACGTCCCGGGCGTCATTTTGAACTACGTCGATACCTCACTGCCGGAGTACTATTACTACCAATACGCGGAGTACGATAACACCCCGCCCGCTCCTCAGCCTGAGATCTCCTTGCACGGGGCCGAAAAAGCAAACGAGCATCACGTCTAGTGCCTCTGTCATTCTGAGCGGAGCGGATAACTGCTGGCTATCTTGCCCGCCGGCATCGCGATGAGAGGTTGAAGCTGGCGCCATGACCTCTCCCGAATCGGGCGCACCCGAACCCGCGACGATTTCGTCACCGATGACTACGGCTGGCGCCCTGCATTACGCGCGCAGGGTGGGTCATTTCGCTTCGGTCCAGGTGCTGGTGCAGGTGATTGGCTTTGCCGCGGGCATTCTCCTCGTTCGCTGGTTGCCGCAGCGTGAGTACGCCTACTTTACGATCGCCAATAGCATGCAGAGCACGATCAATCTGCTCGCAGACATCGGCATCAGTGTCGGGCTTGTCTCCATCGGCGGCCGTGTCTGGCAGGATCGATCTCGTTTTGGTGGGCTTATAAATGCGGCCCTTGGCGTGCGGCGAAGACTGGGCACTGCCGCGGTCCTCATCGTCACCCCCATCATGTGTTCGCTCTTGATCAAGAACGGTGCCTCCATCCCTTACACCCTGACTCTCACCGCCATCGTCGTGGCTGGAGTTCTCCTTCAATTTTCGCTCGGCGTCTTGGGCGTCGTGCCGCGATTGCGCTCCGACTTCAAGCGCATTCAAATCATCGATCTCTCCGGCACACTCCTCCGGCTCGCACTCATCCTTGCCTTTGCGATCGTGGCTTTAAATGCGGGCATCGCTGTCGCCGTCGCGACCGCTGCCTTTTTTCTGCAATACATCATGCTTCGTCGCTACGTCGCCGGCGTGGTCGATCTGGGCGTGCCGGAGAATCCGGAGGATCGCGAGGGGATCATTCGCCTGACGAAACAGCTCGCCGCCAACGCTGTCTTTTACTGTTTCCAGGGACAAATCACCGTCTTCCTGATCAGCTTTTTCGCGCGCAACGTCAGTTCCGTCGCGGAGGTCGGCGCCCTCGGCCGTCTCGGCATGATTTTCGCCGTCCTGACCAATCTGCTGGCGAATATCTTTGTGCCCGCCTTCGCGCGCTGCCAGGATCCGCGCAGGTTGCGCTGGCTTTTCGCCGCCATCATCGGCGGTGTCCTCGCCTTCAGTCTCGCCGTGGTGGGGGCGGCGGCGGTTTTCCCCGACCAGTTCCTCTTTGTTCTCGGAAACAAATATGCGCACCTGGAGCGCGAGTTGATTCTGATGGTCGCCGCCTCGGTCATGGCCGCGTTGACCGGCACTTTCTGGGCCTTGAATGCCTCTAAAGCGTGGATCGCGGGCTCGTGGCTCTACATTCCGCTCACCGTCGCTACCCAACTCGCGCTCATCCCATTCACTGATTTCTCCAGCGTGACAGGCGTGCTCACGTTCAATCTGCTCTCGGCCGTCCCGAATCTTCTTCTCAATCTCGTTTTGAGTTTTCGCGGCCTGCATCGCTTCGCCGCCGCGACGACATGAGAATTCCAAATCTCGGTTATCGTTTTGCCTTCTGGCAGGGGAACGCGACCCGCAGGATTTATCGCGCGCTGTTGCCGTGGATTGTTCGTCAACGTATCGACCCGCCGCGTCAGATCGATCTCGAGGTCTTCGCCTATTCGAACGAGGAAATGTTGCCCGAGCAGGTCGCCTCCATTCGTTCTTTCCTCCGCCATGCCGGCCGCCCGCAAAGTTTCACCGTCGTTTCCGATGGTTCGCACTCGCCCGGCAGCATTCGTCTGCTGGAAGAGATCGACCCCGCGGTGCAGCGTTCGGTTGGCCGATCCGGTTCCGCCGGCTCTGCCGGAGAGGGTGCGCCGCTATTTGGCGGAACATCCCACCGGCAAGCAACTCGCTCTGGTCATGTCGCTGCCGCTGACTGACGCGCGCGTTGTATATCGATTCCGATGTTCTCTTTTTCCCCGGAGCGTCCGGCCTCGCGCAACAAGTCGAGAGAACGTGAGGCGCCCGCCTATTACCTTGCCGACTGTCAGTTCTCCGGCGATGAACGCCTTCTGCGCTCGCCGGCGGAAGCGGACAAGCCGGTCAACACCGGTGCCCTGCTGCTTTTGCAAAAACTCGATTGGTCCCTCAGCATCGCGCGCTTCGAAGAGCTGACCGGTCCGCCTTCTTTTTTCACCAATCAAACCATGGTCCACCTGACCATGCATGCCAACGGCGCGATCCCCTTCGATCCTCGCACCCACGTCCTTCAGCTCGACGATCAAGTCGTTTATCCCGATCGCTACGCCGGTCCCGAGCTCGTCTTCCGTCATTACGTCAACCCGGTCCGTCACAAAATGTGGACGAGTCTTCGTTCATGAACGCTCCCTTCAGCCGCGACGGCGAGAAACCGCTCCGGATCCTGGCGGTGCTCAATTATCCCTGGGACCGCAGGCTGGGCGTCGCGCGAGTCTGGGTCGACCTGGCGGAGCAATGGCGCGCCGCCGGGCACACGGTCGACAAGTTCTGCCTGAGCGACGCATTTCCAGAGCCAACCAACCGCCGGATACTCGTGGCCTGGCGGCAGGTCTCGTTCGCACATCGCGCGGCGAAATATATTCGCAAAAATGCGCATCGTTACGATGTGATCGACTGCTTACTCGAGACTTTGCCGTTTTCTAAAAAGCAACTCGGCTTCAAGGGACTGCTCGTCGGCCGTTCGGTCGGGTCCTACCGATTCTACGAGGATTTCGAGGCCATGGCGCGACAACGCTGGCCCGCCAAATCGAAAGGCAAACTACTCGGCCGGATTTTTCATGCCCTGCTCAATCGGCATGCCATGAAGGCAGTCGCCACCACCACTCGCATGGCTGACCTGCTTAATGTGCCTAACGAAAACGAGCGCGCGGCCAGCCAAAACAGTCCCGATCGTGATCCGCCGGCGATCGTCCAGCCCTATGGACTGCGCCCGGAAGACGCCCAAGCCCTGGCCGCCGTCGCCGCTCCGGTGAGCGGGCCCTTGCCGGAGCCGTGCATTTCCTTCATCGGCATGTGGGGTCTGCGCAAGGGATCGAAAGATTGGGGCGAGATCGTGCGGAGAATTCGCGCGGAAATCCCGGGCGCCCGTTTTCGCTTTCTCGGTGTCATGACCGATCGCAGCAACGTCTTGCAGGATCTCAATCTGCCATCGGACGCCGGTCTGGAAATCGTGCAGGAATTCGAGCCGTCAGAACTGCCTGAGCTCTTGCGCGATTGCGCCGTCGGAATTTTCCCGAGTTATATCGAGGGCTTCGGGATTGGCGTGATCGAGCAGTTAGCCGCCGGAATCCCGACCGTAGCGTATGACGTTCCCGGACCGCGACAGATTCTGGAATCTCAACGCGAAACACTTCTGGTCGCGGCCGGCGACGTCGGGAGCCTGGTCGAAAAAGTGCTCGCCCTCCTGCGGATGGATGCTGGCTCGTATGCGAGGCAGCGGGTCGTTAGCCGGGCGGTTGCCGCGCGATATTCCTGGACCGACATCGCCGCGGATACCATTCGGGCCTATCGCAAAGCGTTGCGCCCCTCCAGTCCGCTGGTTTTCGTGCACCCTTTCGGTCTGCGCTCCGCCGGGGGCGGTCCCCGTATTTTGCGCGCGCTGCTGAAGCATTCGCCGATCCCGTTTCTAAGCGTTTGTACGTCGCCGGAGAAACCACCACCAGCGAGCGACAGTGGCGAGGAAATCCATCTTCCTTTGCGGCCAGATTTCGGACGGATCGAGCGCACCCGTTTTGCAGGCTTTCCGCACATGTTCACGCCATTTCTGGCGGGCCGATTCCGCCGGCGATTGGAGAATACTTTGCGCGTCGCCGGGGCCCGCGGGGTCCACGCCATCCCGCACGGCGGATTGGATTTTCACCATGCGTTTGCGATCGCGAAGAAACTTGGTTTGCCCTATTTCCTGCAAGTCCACGACGACCTGCTCTACAGCCGATATCCGCATGTCAGCGAAGCGGCGGCACAAGCCGCGATCCGCGAAGCCTGGCTCGGGGCCGACGCCCGCTTTGTCATTTCCGAGCGGATCGGCGCGGAATATTGCCGCCGCTATGGAGCGAGAGATTACGCCGTGATCACGGACGGCCTCGAGCAGGTCGCAGAGGCGCCGGTCGCGCGCAGCGGGAACGATTTGCAGATCTATTTCATGGGAATGTTTCACCTCAGCTACGAGGCAAATTTGCGCATTTTTCTCGAAGCGCTCGAACAGCTTCAAGCCGAAGGCAGATCGATTTGCATGACCATGCGTTGCGGCGGCGTCCGGCGCGATGTCACCGCCGGACACGAAAATCTTCTTCGCATTCTGCCCTTTGCGACGGAGGCAGAAGTTCAGCGCGACCTCGAGTCCGCGGATTTGCTTTATCTGCCACTCCCGTTTCAGAAAGAGCAGGATCTCTTCGTGCGCTTCAGTTTTTCGACCAAAATGGTGACCTACCTCGGCAGCGGTGTCCCTATTCTTTATCACGGGCCGCAAGCTTCAGCGGTCTACGATTCGCTGCGCCAACATGACGCCGCGTTGCTGAATGAGAGCAGCGATCCCGCCGCCGTCGCGCAAACGCTTCGCGCTTTCCTGGCCGATCGCCGGCAGGGCGTTGGTTGCGCTTCGCGCGCCTTGCAGTTAGCGCGGCAGGAATTCATGCTGGAAGATATCGCCAAGAAATTTTGGGGAAGCGTGATGCGCTGCATCGAGCAATGATCCCTCTCATGCACCGGCTCTGGTTCGACGGATTGCTTTATCTTTGCAATCGCATCGTCGCCTTTGTCCCGAGTCACGGCCTGCGTCGCATTTTCTACCGCACCTTCATGCAGTTCGAGATCGGCGAGAAAAGCTGCATTTTCATGGGCGCGCGTTTCGATGCGCGCCGCGGATTCACACTCAGCGCTCACTCCGTCATCAACGAGCATTGCCGGCTCGATAATCGCGGCGATCTCTTCATCGGAAGCAACGTCTCGATCTCATCCGAGGTCTGCATTTTGACCGCGGATCACGATCCGCAAAGCTCCGCCTTCTAGCGGGCGCACTCGTCCGGTCCGAATCGAGGATTACGTTTTTATCGGGACGCGGGCGATGATTCTTCCCGGGATCACCATCGGTCGCGGCGCCGTCGTGGCGGCGGGCGCGATCGTGACCAGGGACGTCCCGCCTTTCAGTATCGTGGCGGGCGCGCCGGCGAAGGAAATTGGAAAGCGCAATCCTGATTTAACCTACCAAATCGAATACTGCCCTCTCTTTGCCTGAGCGCTGGAGTTGATGAGTTGAAGATGCTTCTCCAAATCGTTCCGCGGCTTCCGGGCACGCATGATGGAGTCGGCGATTACGCTCTCAATCTCGCGCAGGCGTTAGCCCGGCAGTTCAAGATCAAAACGATCTTTGCGGTGCCGCATGCGACGGCCAAAGAAGCGGGAGCCTTCTCCGTTCGCTCCTTTGATCTTTCGGCCGAGGCCGCGGCAGAGATCGCGGATGATTGTGAGGACGTGCTCCTGCATTACGTCAATTATGGCTATCATGTCCGCGGCGTGCCGCGCCGGCTGCCGGGGTTTCTGCAAACGCTTCGCCGGAATTCCGGCGTTCGGAATGTCGGTCGTCTTCCACGAGTTGTTTGCCGAGGTAAAAGCGCCCTGGCGAAGCGCATTTTGGCTGAAACCTCTTCAGATTCGGATCGCGCGTGAGATCGCCGCACTGGCTGATGTTTGTTTCGTTAGTGGCGAGGTGATGGCCGCGCAATTACAGCAAATCGCGCAACCGGCGCGGGTCAGCATTCATCCGGTCATGTCAAATTTCGGCGAGCCCATTCTTTCCGCAGAGCGACTTTGCCGCCCGCGATCCGCACCAGTGGGTCATCTGCGGCGGGAGCGCTCTCGTCGCGCGCTCGGTGCGATCGTTCGCCGCCAGGATGGGCGAAATTCCGGAATCCTTTTCTCCGCGCGAGCTCTTCGTGCTTGGCGGCCGAGACAACGATTCGGTGCGAGCCAACCTCGCCAGCTTGCGCGGCCCAAGAGTGAAATATCTGCCAGAGATCGAAGTGAATGCCGCGTCCGGCATTCTTTCCTCCTGTGCGTTCGGATGGCTGGACTATTTTCACGAAACTCGCGCTCCGGTCGGCGCGGTTCTGAAATCGACGGCCTTTGCCGCCTACTGTGCACACGGCGTTATTCCCGTGTTTCCGCAGGCCGGTTCAACGATTCAGGTCCGGCAGGACAGGATGCCCGGCCCGTTTTCTGTCGGCGAGTCGGAGCAGAACCTTCCGTCTGAGACCGGGCGCGCACAGGTCGCCCAATCACTCTACGACTGGTACCAGCGCAATGCGTCTTCCCAGCATCTCGCGGCAACAGTTGCTTCCGCCATGGGCGAACCGGCCTAACTTTCCCAGCCATGCCGGAACTCGATCTATTTGTCGTTCACTGGAACCAGCCGGACGCCTGCGTCGCGACGGTGAAGGCCTTTTCGGCCCAGGGAGTTCCGCTGCGAGTGACGGTGATCGACAACGATTCCGCCGGAGACGCTTATGCGCGGCTCCAGGCGGAACTGGATCCGGCTGTTACAATCGTTAGGCTGGACGATAACAAAGGCTGGGGCGGCGCGCTCAATGTCATCCTGCGTCAATGGCTCCGGAGCGAAGGAAATTCCTATTGTCTCATCAGTGCCCATGACGCCATGCCGGAACCGGATTGCCTTCGCCTCCTCGTCCGCGCAGCGGACGCCGACCCTCGGGTGGGAATCGCCTGTCCGCAATACCCCGACCCCTTTGTCGCCCGGCTCTCGCGCTGGCGCGGCGTCTATCCCGAAGCGGCCCAACCATTGGCAATCGGAACCGCTCAGGAGGTCGACGTCCCACACGGGACCCTCATGCTCGTGCGCCGGGAGTGTTTGGATGAGATCGGCTTGTTCGATCAGCGTTATTTTGCCTACGGCGACGAACACGATCTCGGCGCGCGCGCGGTCCGGCAGGGCTGGAAAGTGGCGCTTGTTTGGGGTTCCATCGTAACTAACCCGGCGACCTGGACCGAGAGTTCGTGGCGGAGCTACCTGTTTGCGCGCAACTCGCTCTATCTCGTGCGCGCCTATTTTGGTCGCACCGCGGCCGCGGTTCGCGCGATTCTTATTCTGGTCAACACCCTCCGCCTGGGCGCGCTGCGCCGTGAAGACGGGTTTGCCTTTTCCGCCCGTGCGCGCTGGAAAGCGGTCCGCGATTATTTTCACGGTTGCACCGGACGCCCCTATTTCCCGTGAAGATCCTGATCTCATCCCACGCCTTCGCGCCGAGCATCGGTGGAATTGAAACGGTCGGCGAGCTGCTCGCGGCTGAGTTTGTCCGGTTAGGCCACGAGGTCACCGTCGTCACGCAAATTCCCGCCGCCGGCGCGGACGCTTTTCCTTATCCCGTCATGCGCCAGCCTTCGCTGCGAGAGCTGAGCAAAGTCATCCAGTGGTCCGACATTTTCTGGCATAACAATCTGAGTCTGCGCACGCTTTGGCCCGCTTTGCTCGTCTCGAAACCGGTCGTGATCACGCATCAGGGATCCTACTGTCGCGTGCCGCGCGGGATCGATTTGGTCCAGAGGCTCAAACATCTGATTGTCCGGCACACCACGAGTGTCGCGAGCAGCAAAGCGGTCGCGGCCTGTTTCGCGACGAACTCGACCCTGATTTATAACCCCTACGACGCGCGGAAATTTTCCGTCGCCGCATCGGGCGAAGAACGAAGCGGCGACCTTGTCTTCCTCGGCCGGCTGGTCACGGAAAAGGGAGTCGATCTCCTGCTCGAGGCTCTCGCCATTCTCCGGCAACGCCAGTTGTTCCCTGGCCTAACGATTATAGGCGGCGGACCCGAGCTTGCCACTCTGCAGCAACTCGCGACCAGGCTGGGACTGGACGGGCAGGTCACGTTTAGCGGGCCGAAGCGCGACGAGGCGCTGCGCGCTCTTTTGCGGCAGCACAAAATCCTCGTCGTTCCCTCCCGCTACGATGAACCGTTCGGGGTCGTCGCGCTCGAGGGAATCGCCTGCGGTTGTGTCGTGGTCGCCTCGGCCGGGGGTGGGCTGCCCGAGGCGATTGGTCCCTGCGGCCTGACTTTTCCCAACGGCGACGCCAGCGCGCTGGCCGGGGCGCTGGGATCGCTTCTGAGTGCGCCTGATGAACAGAAACGTCTGATCGCAGAGGCGCCCAAACACCTCGCGAAATTTCACCCCGCCGCGATTGCGGAATCCTATCTCGCGCTTTTCCGCGCCCAGCTCGCGTGATCCTGCTTTCTCATCCCACCGCCAACCAGAATGTGCGCCAAACCGCGCTCGCCTTCGCCGAAGCCCATCTCCTGCGGGAATTTTGGACGGGCGTAAATTGGAAACGCGACGGTTTCCTCGACCGGCTGGCCGGACTTTCTCCCCGGCTGCGGAATGAGCTGCGGCGTCGCTCGTTTCTCCCGGAGCTGGCTCCCTTCGTTCGCACCGATCCCGCCCGGGAGTGGTGCCGGCTGGCGGCTGAGCAACTGGGCTGGAAACGGTTGACCCGGAACGAGCGCGCTCTTTTCAGTGTCGACGCGGTTTACCGTTCGCTCGATCGCCGGGTGGCGGAGCGAATTTCATCTGGCCTAACGATTAAAGCGATCTACGCCTACGACGACGGCGCGCTGGCCAGCTTTCGCGCCGCCCGGGAGCGCGGGCATCAAGTGCATCTACGAACATCCGGTCGTTTCCTGGCGCGTTGTCCGCCAGCTCCAGCAGGAAGAAGCGGAGTTGCACCCGGAATGGGCTCCCACGCTCGGCGCCCTGCGCGACAGCGAGGAAAAGCTGGCGCGCAAAGATGAAGAGCTGGCGCTGGCCGATCTTGTCGTGACTGCCAGCTCCTTCGCCCGCGAAAGTGTCATGCGCGCGCCGCGGCTGACTGCGCCGGTCGTGGTCATTCCATACGGCGCTCGCGTCGCGAGCCGTCCGGAGCCGCGCCCGGATTCACCGGGGAAGCTGCGTGTCCTTTTCGTCGGAGCGCTGAGCCAGGCGAAAGGTCTCGGCTACGTGCTGGAGGCGGTCGCCCAGCTGGGAAGCGAAATCGAGTTCACCCTGATCGGACGGCGCGTGAGTCCCTCCGTCCCGGCGCCCTCCCTTCTGCAGAAATACCGTTGGCTTCCCTCGCTCCCGCACGACGAGCTGTTGCAGGAGATGAGCCGGCACGATGTCCTCCTTTTTCCCTCCCTGCATGAAGGCTTTGGGCTGGTCATGACGGAGGCCATGTCGCAAGGGCTGGTCGTCATTACCACGCCGCACACGGCCGGACCCGACCTGATCGCCGACGGCGCCGATGGATTCATCGTGCCGATTCGGTCCGCGGCCGCGATCGAGGAGAAGCTGGCCCTGCTCTTGCGCGAACCGGATCGCCTCCGGACAATGCAGGACGCGGCCCGGGAAAAAGCGCGGGCCCTGACCTGGGAAAATTATCGCCAGCGCCTCCTCCTTCTGGCACGAGAAGTGGTGGGTACAGCCGTCGAATCATGAATGCCATTGCCGATCGGCGGAGCGATTCCGCCCTCAAAGACCTGCCCAAGATCTTTGATCCGTCGCGGACGATCCATCACATCCGGCAGCTCATCTTTCTCTATCTCCTGCTCCTCATTTTCGAGGGCGCCTTTCGGAAATGGATCGTGCCTCAGCTCTCCGCGCCGCTTTTGCTCATCCGCGATCCGGTTGTCATCCTGATCTATCTCCTGGCTTTCCGGGCCAAGATTTTCCCGCACAACATCTGGGTCATTACCCTCGAGATCATCGCTGTTCTCTCCTGGGCGACCGGGATTATTGTTCTCCTGCCTTACTTCCCGATCTCGACCATCATCCTGGTCACCGGCTACGGCGTTCGCTCCGATTTTCTGCATCTCCCGCTCATCTTTATTATTCCGTTGGTCTTCGACTTGGAGGACGTGAAACGGATCGGGCGCTGGACCATTATCGGCATGATTCCGATGGCGGCGTTGATGGTGGCGCAGTTCGCGGCCAGCCCGGACTCCTTCATTAACCGCGCCGCGGGCCTCGGCGAAGGCACCCAAATCGCGGCCGGTGGCGGCAAGATCCGCCCGCCGGCGGTGTTCTCGTTCGTCTCCGGGGCGGTTTATTATTCGAGCGCCGCGGCCGCTTTTATTCTTCACAGCGTCCTGGCGCGACTTCCCTACCGAACGTGGCTGCTCTACGCCTCGGGCACAGGCTTGATCGTTTCGCTCGGGGTCTCGGGCAGCCGCTCCGCGGTTCTGGCCGTCGTCGTGGTGGTCGCGTCGCTCGGCGTCGATCCTGCTCGTGCGGCCCACTTTGGTGAACAAGTTTGGGCGCCATCTGCTGCTCGCGGCGGTGGTGCTTTGGTCGGTCAGTTATCTGCCGATCTTCCAGGAAGGGATCGAGGTTCTCTCCAATCGCTTCACGGAATCGGCCGACGAAGTCTCGATCGTCGGCGGCCTGGTCGGACGAACCTTTGGCGGCTTTACCGAGGGGCTGATGGTCCTCGACCGGGTTCCGTTAGGCGGCTACGGGCTCGGCGTCGGCACCAGCGGCGGCGCGAATTTTCTCACCGGCCAGGCTTCCTTCCTCCTCGCGGAAAATGAATGGTCCCGCATCCTCCTGGAAAGCGGGCCGATCCTTGGCATCGCCTTCCTGCTTTGGCGCACCGCGCTGGCCTGGAAGCTCGGCTATTTTCGCCATCCGCCAGATCCGGGCGGGAAATACCCTGCCCATCTTCCTCTTCAGCGCCGGCATTTTTGTCGTTCTGCAAGGACCTTTCGGGCAACCGACCAGCCTTGGGTTCGCGATGGTTTTTGCCGGTTTATGCCTGGCCGCGAGACCGCTCGAATCGAAAACCGAAGCGGCGCCAGAGTCGCCTGACGAGCCGCCGACGCCGCGGCCCATGCGCCGCTCCAAATACGCGGAGCGACTCCACGGCTCGAGCAGCCGTTCTCATCCTGGCCATGGTCCTTTTGATCGGTAACTACCCGGCCGATCAACAGCAGAGCATGCAGCGTTTCGCCAACATGATGCTGCATGGCCTAACGGCGGCAGGCGTCCCGGCGGAGCTGATCCAGCCGCAACCGTTTCTCGGCCGCTTCACTTTGGCGGGTGGGTTCGTCGCGAAGTGGCTCGGGTATCTCGATAAATTTCTTTTCTTCCCGCGCCAGTTGAAGCGCAAGCTCAGGACCGGCGTCGACCTCGTGCACATCTGCGATCATTCCAACGCGATGTATGCCGCGCACGTCCGAAAACACCCGGCCGTGGTCACCTGCCACGACCTGCTCGCGGTCCGCGGCGCGCTCGGGGAGGAGACCGATTGTCCGGCCTCGGCCACCGGAAAATACCTGCAGCGCTGGATCGTTTCCGGTTTGCAGAAAGCGAACGCGGTGGCCTGCGCTTCGCCCGCCACTCTGCGTGATGCGGAGCGAATCGTTAGGCAAAAGGACGGCCGGCCGCAAATCCTGCTCATTCATCACGGGATCAATTATCCCTACCGGCAACAGGCGGCGGATCGCGCGCGCACTTTGCTTTCGCGGGTCGAGGGCCTCGATCTCGAGCGCCCCTTCGCCCTCCACGTCGGCTCCAACCTGCGAATGAAAAATCGCGAAGGCGTCCTCCGGATTTTTGCCCTGACGAAAAACGATTGGAACGGCCAGATGGTCTTTGCCGGCCAAAAACTTACTCCTGAATTGCGTTCGTTAGGCGAAGAACTCGGCGTGCTCGATCGCGTGGTCGAAGTGGAGCGGGCCGGAGAACGAATTGCTCGAGGCGCTTTACAGTTCCGCCATGGTCCTGCTTTATCCCTCGCGCTTTGAAGGCTTCGGCTGGCCGATCATCGAGGCCCAGGCTTGCGCTTGCCCGGTCATTTGCAGCAACCGCGAACCGATGTCGGAAGTCGGCGGTGACGCCGCCCTGACCACCGACGTCGACGACGAGCCGGCCATGGCCCGCGCGCTTTTACAACTGACCGATCCCGCGGAGCGCGCGCGCTGGAGCGAGAAAAGTCTGCGCAACGCCGAGCGCTTCCGTGCCGAAGAAATGATCGCGCATTACCTCAAGCTCTACCGCGATCTCGGCGCGCCGGTGTAAGGTTCTGGCCATGTGCGGGATCGCAGCTCATTTTAGTTTCGGGGGCACGGCCCGGCCGCTCGATCTCGACTTGATCGCGCACCGCGGTCCCGACGCCTCGGGCGAATGGAGTTCGATCGACGGACACTTTTGGTTAGGCAACCGGCGCCTCGCGATTCTCGATCTTTCGCCCACCGGCGAGCAGCCGATGATCGATCCGGCGACCGGCAACGTCATCGTCGTTAACTGCGAGATTTACAATCATCTCGCGCTCCGTGAAGAACTCGGCGACGCCGACTGGCGCGGCACGAGCGACACCGAGACGCTCCTCCTCGCCTACGCGCGCTGGGGCCATCAGATGCTCGACCGGCTCAAAGGCATGTTCGCCTTCGTCATTTTCGATCAGGCGCGGCAGGAGCTTTTCGTGGCGCGGGATCGGTTAGGCATTAAGCCGCTCTACTACACCCGCGACGCCGGCGGCTATCGTTTCGCTTCCGAGGTAAAGCTCCTGACTGACTCCGCCGCCAGCATCACCCCGGCGTCGATCGGCGCCTATCTGCAATGGGGCGCGTGTCCGGAAGACAAGATCATTTACCCCAACATCCAGGTCCTTCCCGCCGGCTCTGCCATGACCCTCCGAGGCACGGGAACCACCGAGACCTGGCGCTATTGGCCGAAGCGCGAGAAATTCGAGAGTTCTATCGACGAGGCGCCGCAAAAAATCCGCGCCCTGCTCGAGACCGCGGTCGAAGAACATCTTCTTTCCGATGTGCCGGTGGCCAGTTTCCTGAGCGGCGGGATCGATTCCTCGATCGTGACCGCGCTGGCCGCGCAAAAGCTGGGCCGGAAACTGGAAACCTTTTCCGTCGGTTTCGAGATTGCGGAGTTCGACGAAAGCGCGATCGCGCTCGAAGTCGCGGAGCGCTTCGGGACCAAGCACGAACGGATTCTACTGAGCGAGGACGAAGTGATCCAATCGGTCACGGAGGCGGTTGCGCATCTCGATCTGCCCTTCGGTCGACGCAATCAACACCTACATCGTCTCGCGCGCGGTCGCGCAACGCGGGGTCAAAGTCGCCCTCTCCGGCCTCGGCGGGGACGAACTTTTCGGCGGCTATCCCAGTTTCCGCGATGTCCCGCGGCTGCAGCGGCTCGGCCTCCTCCCGCGCGCCCTGCGCCGGGCCCTGGGCGCGCGCCTGGCCGATCTGCCTAACGACGCCGGGGTCTGCGAGCTGGCGCAATGGCGCCGCCGCTTTTTCACCGACAAAATGCTGCGCCAGGCCGGCTTGCCTAACGATCCCACTCCGATCGAATGTCCGGTCGAGTTGCCGGACGATTTCGCCCGGATCAGCTGGGCCGAGCTGACCGGCTACATGCGGCGCATGCTCCTGCGCGATTCCGACCAGATGAGCATGGCCGTTTCGCTCGAGCTGCGCGTTCCGTTCCTCGATCACGAGCTGGTCGAATACTCGTTAGGCCTGCCCGCGGCGGAGAAGAAACGCTACGGCGGCACGAAAGGCCTCCTGGTCGAGGCCTGCCGCGATCTTCTGCCGCCAGCGGTTTATCAACGCCCCAAGGCCGGCTTCGTCCTGCCGATGCAGAAGTGGATGGAGGGACCGCTCGTGCCTTTTGTCGATAACGGCCTCCGCGAAATCATCATGCGCCGGCTCCTGCCGGAGGAATTCGTGGCCGACGCGCAGGAGCGGTTCCGCAATCATCGCCTGCACTGGACGCGCCTCTGGAGCATGGTCGTGCTCGGCCATTTCGTTAGGCGATCGGAAGCGATTCGCCGCCCGGATGAAAATACTGCGCTGCATTCATTCGCTTAACCCGGCGATCGGCGGGCCGCTCGAGTCGGTCCGGCAATCGTCGCGCGTCCTCGCCGCAGCGCGGGCACGAGGTGGAGGTGGTCTCGCTCGACGATCCCGCGGCGCCGTGGTTGGAGGAATTTCCCGCGACAGTCCACGCGCTCGGGCCGGGCCGCGGAAATTACGGCTACGCGCCGCGATTTGTGCCGTGGCTACAGGAGCGGCACGCGGAATACGACGCCGTCGTCGTGCACGGCATCTGGCAATACAACAGCTTCGGCGTCTGGCGCGCGCTGCACAAAACCGAGACGCCTTATTTCGTCTTCCCGCACGGGATGCTCGATCCGTGGTTTAACCGCACCTATCCGCTCAAGCATCTCAAGAAATTGCTCTACTGGCCGTGGGCGGAATACCGCGTCCTGCGCGATGCCAAAGCCGTGCTTTTCACCTCGGAGGAGGAGCGGCGGCTGGCCCGGGAATCGTTCAAGCGTTATCGCTGCCGCGAAGTGGTGGTGAACTACGGCACGGCCGCGCCGGAAGACGACCTGTCCGGCGCGCGCGAAGAATTTCTCAACGCCTTTCCCGCGCTGCGGGAAAAAAAGCTCCTCCTTTTTCTCGGTCGCCTGCATGTGAAAAAAGGCTGCGAAGAATTGATCCGCGCCTTTGCCGGGCTGAAAAATTTTCCGCTCCATCTCGTTCTCGCCGGGCCTTGCGCGGATGAGGAATATTTAAAGCGCCTCCGTCGCCTAACGACAGAACTGGGCTGCGAAAACCGGATCACTTTCAGCGGCATGCTGCGCGGGAAACTGAAATGGGGCGCCTTCGCCGCGGCGGAGGCGTTCATTCTTCCCTCGCACCAGGAAAACTTCGGGATCGCGGTCGCGGAAGCGCTCGCCTGCGGCACGCCCGTGCTCATTTCCGACCAGGTCAATATCTGGCGCGAGATCGTGCAGGACGGTTCCGGCCTGGCCGACAGGGACGACCTCGATGGCACGCGCCGGCTGCTCGAACGCTGGCAGGCGTTGCCGCCGGGCCAGCGGGCCGAAATGGCGATCAACGCGCGGCGCAGTTTTGCGACCCGCTTCGAGATTAACCGCGCAGTCGATTCGTTTCTCGAAGTCCTGGAAAACGAAACGAGACTGGAATGAAGATCGCGATCTACTTTGTTTTCAATGAAGCTGGGCCGAGCCAATGACTGAACCGCTCAAAAGCGTCAATCCCGAGCAGCCTTCGCAGTTCGATTCGCCCTGGCCGATGCGCGAACGATTGCTGCGGCAGCTGTGGGAATTTTGCTGGTTCATTTTTTGCGCCTGGACCCCGAAGCCGGCCAACGCCTGGCGTCTCTTTTGGCTGGGTGTTTTTGAAGCGAAAATCGAGGGCACACCCTTCGTTCATCCCCGCGCGCGCATCGCCGTGCCCTGGAACCTGACCCTCCATGACCGCGCCTGCCTCGGCGATCGCGCGAATGCCAACAGTCTGGGCCAAATCGAAATCGGCGCCCGGGCCGTCGTGGCGCAGGAGGTTTATCTGAGCACGGGAAGCCATGACTTTGAGCACCCGGACCTGCCGCTGGTGGTGGCGAAAATCACGATCGGCGACGACGCCTTTCTCGGGGCGCGTGCGTTTGTCATGCCCGGGGTGACGATCGGCGCGCGCGCCATTGTCGGCGCCTGCTCGGTGGTGACAAAAGACGTTCCGGAAAGTGTGATCGCGGCCGGCAACCCCTGCCGCGTCCTGCGCCCGCGCGAATCGGGCGCAGCCTGACGGCTTCTGTGGAAATGTTTCGGGCGATTTTCGCGGCCCGGGCCCCGCTTATTTAAAAGCTTTGAGCGCTTCGGCGATGTCGTTGCCGATTTGCTGGGCGCTGCGATTCACGAGACGGGCGTAGGGGTTGTTGTCGCCCCGATTGCCGAGACCGAAAACGCCGCCGCTCTTCGCGCCGCTGCGGCGTTCCTGCTGGAAGGTAAAGAGAACTTTTTTGGTTTTGCCATCGACCACTTCTCCCGCCATGCCGACGCTGGCCGCGCCGCCCGCCATCCCGGCGATGCCGCCAAAGTGGCGCGCCGCTTCCGAGCCTGGATGCACCACGGTCACGCGCGCCCGAACCAGCAACGCGCCCGCGCCGGCGGCCGTTCCCTGGGTGACGTTGACACCGCGGGGCGCTTCCTCGGCGATGCCGTTGGCGAAGGTGCCGGTCATCTTGCCGAGCGCGTCCATGATCGGCTTGTAAGAGTTGTCGCCGGCCTCGGGCAGCTCAGCCCCTTTGCTGGTCACGGGCGCGACGACGATCGCGTTGTAATTGGTGATCGCGAACGGCTGCATGATCTGGATGTGGTCGAGGTCGTTCCAGTCCTCATATTTGCCCGGCGCGGTGGAAGCGCCGCGGGCGAGAGCATTGGAATGGAAGAGGAGCCGCGCCGAGGGCGAGCGCGGTAACGATGATGGTGGTTTTCTTAAGCATTGGCCGGCGACGCTGAAGGAACGCCCGAGGGCGTAAAGCGAAAACCGTTTCGCCACGAGGCGCCGCCCGTTTCGTTAGGGCAATTCGTAGGCTTCGACGAGGGCGTTGCCGGCGGTGTCGTTTTTCCCCCGCACAATCGCGGTGTAATTGCCGGGCATGAGATGGATATCGATCGCGGATTCCCGGTCGTCGTTAGGCGCGAGGAGCGTGTCCGTGATCACCTGCTCCTGGGTGTCGCGCCAGTTGTCGTTGCTCGCCAGCACCACTCCCATCGAATCCGCCACATCGAGGGTGGGATCCTGCAGCGTGTCGGGCACGCCGAATGGAGCCAGGCTGGGACCGATCGCGCGCAGGAGAAGATGCTTCTCCGCCGCTCCCTGGATGATGACGCCGCCGATCATGACATTATCGCCGCTCTGGACGAAGCCGCGGGTCGAGATGTTGGCGAGGCGGGTATCGAGTTCGGTCGCCGGCGTCAGATCGTAGACCTCGACCAGGCCATTGCCGGTCGTGCCCCCATTGCCGCGCAAAATGGCGGTGTAATTGCCCGGGTCGAGCGTGGCCAGGATAGCGGACTCCATGTCGTTCGTCGGCTGGAGGCCGGTCGCGGTGATCTCCGTTTCCTGGGTTTCGCGCCAATTGTCGTTCGATCCCATCGAAACGGCGCCGCTGAAAAGCTCAAGCGTCGGGTCCGCCAAAACATCGGGCACGCCGAACGCGGAAAGCGACGGACCGATCCCGCGCAGGAGGACGGTCTTGGGCGAAGTGCCGCTGATGATCAAGCCCCCGATGAGAACGTTGTCGCCGGTGCCGACGTTGAGCCGGGTCGAGATGTTGGCGAGACGATTCATGACCCGGCCGGCAACGAAAATACCAACGTTACTGGTGTTGGAGGCGGGGTTGAAGAAATCGGCGCGAAAAGCAACCTGATGTTCGCCTAACGAATTCGGCTGGAAAGGCGGCTGGAAAAATCCCGGGCTGCCGGTGATCTGCAAACCATTCACCGTATCTCCGACCGCCACGATCTTCGTGATCGCGCCGCCCGCGGCCGGAACCGAATAGAGCCCGGCGCGACCGTCGGCATCAGTTCCGAGAAAGACCACCTCGCCGTCGCTCAAGCCAAACGTCTCGGGACTGCCGGCCGCAGGTGAAGCCGGTAAACTTCCCATTCCCGCCCGGGACATCGGTGTTGGTGTCGACCAGTTTCACCACCGGATCGCGGCCGGTGGCGCTGTAGATGCCAGTGATCGAGGCGTTGGTCCCGCTGAGCCCGCGGAAGACGACGGTCTCACCCTCGATCTGCGGGTTGGCAAAGCTGTCCTGCGTCCCGAGCACAAAGTTCATCCCGGGTGTGCTCGGCGAAGCCGTGGCAATATCCGCCACCGCGAAATACCGCCGCTCGTCGAGATTCAGCCCGATCAATGCGGAGTAACTGGAGAAGACCGCACGCGTCCCGCTGATCGCCGGCGCGAGGAACTGGCTGGCGTTGATGTTGCCGCCGACGGGAATGTTCGACCCGGGATAAACCACCACGCGACCCGCGCCGCCGCCGGCCGCTGGATAGGCATAGATGCCGCTCCCGGCGGTGAAAGTCATCTGCCCATCGCCGAGGTAACCGTAGTTGAAGCTCTGGATGAAATCCTGGTAGCCAAAGTTCGCGCCCGTGCCCTCTGGCCGAGGCGAACCGGAAGCGACCACTGCCTTCACCGTCCCGCCCGTCACCGGGACGGTGTAAATACCATCATGCACGCCGTCGGCGCCGAAACCGTGAAAGACGACGTTGCCGTTGCGCAGGCGGAGGCTCTTCATGTAGCCAAACTTTTCGCCAGCTCCACCCGGGACCAGCGTGTCGGTATCGACCAGACGCTGGAAATCGCCGCTGCCATCCGCGTTCACGCTCCAGATGGACGGCGCCGAACCGGTCACGGCGATGAAGGCGACCTTGTTGCCGTCGAGCGCGGGCAGCGGATCGAGCCCGCCACCGGTGACGAAGAACGTGCCGGCACGATCCGGCACCGGCGTCACGTTGTTGGTGAGAATGTTCCGGATCACCCAGTTGCCGGTGGAGGCAAAAATCGCGTTGGTCGTGACCAAGGCGTGATTGTTAGGCCGGTCGGAATCAGGCGTGACCGAGTTTGCGTAAACACTCGCCGTCAACGGCCCCGACGCGTTCACGGTCGCGACGACGGCATAGGATTTCATCGCGCCGGAGGCGAGCGAAGCGGTCGAGAAGGTCACCGTCCGCGCGGTGGCATCGTAAGTGCCGCCGGCCGCGCTCTTGAAGTCCAGGCCGACCGGCAGGGTCACGACCACACTCACGGTCTGTGCGGCGGCCGGGCCGTTGTTCATGATCTCTACCTCCACCGTGGCATCGGAGCCGACCGCGGCGTTGCTGGGTGTCGCCGTCGCCGTCGCCTCGACGTCGGCACTCGCCGAGAACGGCGTCGCGCGGTAGATGCCGGCCGCGGAAAAGCGCACGCCAGCCGTGAAAACAATCTCGCCGTTATCCACCGCCTCGCTCCCGATGGAGGGCGAATAAACGGTCGCGTGCAGATCGGCGAATGGGCCGCTGTCGCCGGTCGCGATTACCTTCGAAATGGTCGACCCGACATGCGTATAAAGACCGAAGTGATCAGCCTCGTCGAGGGCGGTGAAGGCGAGCGTGCCGCCGCCAGCGGCGTAGGCGAGGTAGCTGTTATATATTAATCGTCGTTAGGCCAGGCAGCGCGTCGTTGACGTCGACCAGGTTGCTGAAGGTGCCGCCGCCGACCGGCACCGAGAAGAGCCCGAAGAAATTCGGATTCGTGTTCGCGTCATCGGCCCGGAAATAAATCGTCGACCCGTCGATCCGCGGGCTGCCGTAGCGAGTGTGAAAGGTTACGGTCGGATCGCCCGGCAACGGCTGCAGACTCGTCGCCGGTTCGCCGTAGGCAAAGCCGCCGCCGGTCGGAGAAGTGTAAAGCGCGTTGTAACCCGTGCTCGGGTCGAAGACACCGTTGCCGTAGAATGCGACCGTCGTTCCATCCGTCCACGGGAAGGCAAAGTTCCCGATCGGGAAAAGGAATTCCGGATGCGCGGGATGCATCGAGTCCGCCACTACCGCGAGCGAGGTGCCATTCGTGTTCGCGCTGTAGATGCCGGTGAGATTGAAGCCACCGCTCACGCCGTAGAAAGCCACCTTGCCGTTTTTGACCGAGAAATATTGCAGGCCGTTATCGAAATTCCCCGCGCCGCCCGGCACCGCGACGTTGCGATTGGCGATGCGGGTGATCGCGCCGCCCGCCGTCGGCACGGAATAAAGCCCGCCGGTATAACCGCTCATAGCGGAGTCACGTCCCGCGAAAACCACGGTGCCTGCACTGAGCACCGGGTAACCAGGCGCGGAGAAATCGAGAATGAGGCCGGAGAAATTGCCCGTGCCGCCCGGGACAGCGGTATTGCGATCGACCAGTTTGGTGAACGTCCCGGCACTCGTCACCGACCAGATCGACTCCGGCGCAAGCGAGGCGGGGCCGTTGCGAAAGACGACCGTCCCGCTCTCCAGCGCCGGGGCCGGATCGTTGATCCCGAAAAGCGCGCCAGCGCCATTTGGAACCGGATCGTTGCTGTCCACGATCTTGGTGAAGACATATTCCTGCGCGAGGGCAGACGACAAGGCGGCGGTGAGGCCGAGAATTAAACCAAAAAACACCGGCGAGGGCCGGTAAGATCCGGACGGTTTCACGTTGAATGGTGGGCACTTAGCTCTCGCAAAGGCAAGCCGAAAATCGTAACGGTTCACACACCGCTTTTCCTTTTCTGGCGGGCAATGTCAGGCGGACGAAGCCAAAGTATTTGTCCACCGCTCAGTCCCGACGTAGCTCCACTTTCGAATACACAGGATGATCAAACACAAGGATCTCGATCCCGCCGACCGCCGCGAGGTGATCATCATCGGCGGCGGGATCGCGGGGCTCTCGGCCGCGATTTATCTCGGGCGCGCGGAACGCGACACGCTCGTGATCGATTCCGGGCATTCGATGGCGAAATGGGAGCCGGAGGTGCGCAATTATCTTGGCTTCCCGGACGGCATCGGGGGCGAGCAGTTGCTCAAATACGGTCGGCGACAGGCGAAATTTCACCAAGTGGGGTTTGCCAACGATGAGATCAAGAGCGTGGCCCGGCGGAAAGAAGGTTTTTTATTGCGCGGGCCGGCGCCGGAGTTATCGGACGAATCGGCTCCTGCTCGCGACCGGAATTTTTCATCTCCCGCCGAAGATCCCCGGGGTGAAGGAATGCCTCGGGCACAGCATGTTTTTTTGCAAAGACTGCGACGGCTACCGGGTGCGCGGGAAACGGATCGCGATCTGCGGCGCGAACGACGAGGCGGTCGAGTACGCGCTCGGGATGTTGCACTACTCGCCCTGCGTGGTGATCGCGACGAACGCCGAGAAACCGCGCTGGAGCCGGAAACACGCGAAGTTGCTCAAGGAATATGAAATCCCGGTACAGCTCGAAAGGATCACCGGGGTCGATCATCGCGGCTGCCAGGTGCGCGGGCTGCGTTTCAAGGGGGCGACGGAAGTGAAGATCGACTACATCTTCACCACCCGGGGCGACATCTTTCACACCAAACTGGCGGAGTCGTTAGGCGCGAAGCTCGATCGCGAGGGGCAGATCGAGGTCGACCAATGCATGCGCACGAATGTCCCGCGGCTCTACTCGGCCGGGTGCGTGACGCCGGCCAATTGCCAGATGATCATCGCGGCCGGCCAGGGCGCGGCCGCGGCGCAGGCGATCAATCGCGATTTATTCGAGGAGAGCATCGCGAATCATTCCCTGCGGCGATTTCGCGAGGTGCAACTGGAAGAGGAAAAAACGGTGCCGGAGATGGCTTAGGAATATCCCGACCTTCGCTTCATAAGATCGCCCGTTTCAAGATCGATCCGCCGGGGCGATGGCGGATTGCGGGCTCAGCACTCGCGCTCTCGCCTAACGACGCCGCCTGGTGTCGATGCGCCCGGTAGGCTGCCTGGACGGCAGGCGAATCGGAAGCTCTCAGCTCGGTCGGCGCCGCCTTTGGGGCGGGGTGAGTTGGCACGGGATCCCGGTTAATTTCCAATGCCCTCCAGGCGACGATCGAGAGGCACAACGCCAGGACGAGCAGGGCCGCGGAGAAAGGCGGAATGTTTCCGGTAGAGTTTGAGGTGCGGACGTTTTTCATGATTTTCGTTTCCTTACCTGCTAATGCGCGAATCCGGCGCGAAACCCGCCACGAAAAAGTCACTTTTCCAGGTCCTCACCGGTCCTGTAAAAACTTTCCCGGCGTGATAGGGTCATCAGGCTTGGCCGCCTCTATGACTCCGTCCTCAATTTCGCGACAAGAGGTCACCCAATTGCTCGGTGATTGGAGTCGCGGAGACGCGAGCGCATTCGATCGATTGATCCCGCTGGTGCAACCGGAATTGCATCGCCTGGCGCACCATTACATGAGTCGCGAGCGCGCCGGGCATACCCTGCAAACGACCGCGCTGATCAACGAAGCGTACCTGCGTCTGGCGGATAACTCGAAGGCGCCCTGGCAAAACCGGAACCACTTCGTCGCCGCGGCGGCGCAGTTGATGCGACGGATCATGGTCGACCACGCGCGCGAGCGTCTCACGCTCAAGCGCGGCGGCGGCGCCGTGCGGGTGACTTTGGACGAATCCGCCATGGTCACGGACACGCGCTCGGAGGAATTGCTCGCCCTCGACGAGGCGCTGGAAAGTCTGGCCGCGCTCGATCCGCGCAAGAGTCAGATCGTGGAGTTGCGCTATTTCGGCGGCCTGACCGCGGAGGAGACGGCTGAGTTCCTCCATGTCTCCCTGCGCACGGTGGAACGGGAATGGAACATGGCCAAGGCGTGGCTTTACCGGGCGCTGAGCGAGAAGCAACCCGATGAAGGCTGAGCGCTGGCAGAAGATCAACGAACTTTTCCAAACCGCTTCCGAGCGTCCGCCCGAGGAGCGGACCGCCTTCCTCGATGAAGCGTGCGCTGGCGACCAGGAACTGCACCGCGAAGTGGTCTCGTTGATCACTTCCTACGCCGAAGCGGAAGACTTCATCGAAGCGCCGGCCTTCGCCATCGCACCGGAACTCCTGGATGACGACACGACCGGCGCCCTGGCGGGAAAACCGTTTGGCCATTACCAGGTCGAATCACTCGTCGGAGTCGGCGGCATGGGCGAGGTTTACCTGGCCCGCGACGAAGTGCTTGGGCGCAAAGTCGCGCTCAAATTGCTGCCCGCACATCTGACCGCCGATGAAACGCAACTAAGCCGGTTCAAAAGCGAAGCGCGGACGGCCTCGGCCTTGAACCATCCGAATATTCTGACCGTTTACGAGATCGGGACGGAGAATGGCCGGCAGTTCATCGCGACTGAATTCATCGAAGGCGTGACGGTGCGCACCGCCCTGGCGAGCGGACGAATCGACCTGCCGGACGCGCTCGACATCGCGACGCAAGTGGCCTCGGCACTGGAAGCGGCACACGAGAGCGGCGTGGTGCATCGCGACATCAAGCCGGAAAACATCATGTGGCGACCGGACGGCTTTGTGAAAGTGCTCGACTTCGGTATCGCCAAGCTAACCGAGCAAGCCCTCTCGCCGGTGGTGACTTTGCAGACGCAGCCCGGCCTGTTTCTCGGCACGGCCGCTTACATGTCCCCCGAACAGACGCGCGGCCAGGAAGCGGATGCGCGTTCGGACATCTGGAGTCTCGGCGTGGTGCTCTACGAGATGGTGAGCGGGAAAGCGCCCTTTGCCGGAGAGACCCCCGGCGATTCGATCGCAGCCATTCTGAAAACCGAGCCGGCCCTGCTCTCCAGCGTCGCACCTGATGTTCCTCTCCACCTGCAAGACATTGTGCAAAAGGCGCTGCGCAAAGACGCCGCGGAACGCTATCAGACGACCCGGGAAATGCTTTCCGATCTGCGCGCGCTCAAGAGCGACCTGGAAGCGGGAAGCCATCCGGCCCGAGCCGCGGATTTCGTTAGGGGAAAAAAGATCCGGCGCCGCTTCGCCTACGCCTTTTCGTTAGGTGTGATCCTCCTCGCGGCGGCCTTCATCTACTTCCATTCCTTCCACGATTCCGGCCCGGCGCCGGACAAGAAATCGATCGCCGTTCTTCCCTTTGTCGATCTCAGCCAGGCGCGCGATCAGGAATCGTTTTGCGACGGAATTCAACAGGAGATCATCACCAACCTGGCGAAGATCGCCGATCTCAAGGTCATCTCGCGCAATTCGACCCAGCGCTACAAGGGTGCGGCTCCGCCACTGCGCGAGATCGCGCGGCAACTCGAGGTGGCGAATGTTCTCCAGGGCACAGTGCAGAAGGAAGGCGGTCAGGTCCGAGTGAGCGCGCAGTTGATCAATGCCCGAAGCGATTCCCATCTCTGGGCGGAGAAATACGATCGCAAAATGACGGATGTCTTCCGCGTGGAAAGCGAGATCGCACAGGCCATCGCCGAAACGTTGCGCGCCAAACTGACCGGCTCCGAACAGCGCGCGATTGCCACCCAGCCGACAAACAATCCCGAGGCCTACATTCTCTACCTGCGCGCCCTGCCCTACGAACAAGGCCCTGACACCCTGCTCGAGGACTATCAGCAGGCGGTCGCGCTTTACGAGCAGGCCATCCAGCTCGATCCGAATTTCGCCCTGGCCCGCGCCCACCTCGCTTCCACTTGCGCGGAGATTTTCCATTTTCACGAACCGCTTGAAACTTGGAAAGATCGTGCCCGGCAGGAAGCCAGCGCCGCCCTCCGTTTGCAGCCCGATCTGGGCGAGGCGCACTTCGCCTACGGCCAATGCGCCTATTGGTTCGACCAGGATTACGAGCGCGCCCTCTCCGAATTCGCCCTCGCGCAACGGGTCTTGCCTAACGACAGTAACATTGGCGCCTACGTCGCGGCGATTCGCCGCCGCCAGGGGCGCTGGGAAGAATCGCTTTCGGTTTATCAGCGGATGGAAAAACTCGACCCGCAGAATCCGAACATCATCCGCAACGTCCTCTTCACCAACACTGCGATGCGGCGCTGGCCGCAGGCAGCCCAGGCGGCGGCCCGCTTTCGCGCGGTCGCGCCCGACTCGGTCGTGGCAAAAATCCAATCCGGTTACGTCGATTTCCAGTGGAAAGGCGATCCGAGCGCGCTCGAGCGCTGGCTCGCCGAAGTTCCCGCCGGAGAAGATCCAGACGGCATCGTCACCTGTGTTCGCTGGGAAAGCGCGATGCTGCGGCGCGATTTTTCGACGGCTGCGGCGTTGCTCGCACAATCTCCCGCCTCCGAATTCTCCTATCTCAACGGCGGCTTGCAGCCGAAGAGCTTCCTCGCCGGGATCACGGCGGTGGCGCGCGGCGATGAGGCGGCCGCGGCGGAGAACTTTGCCGAAGCAGCCCCCGTTTTCGAGAAAGCCGTCCAGGAAGCAGCCGACGCGGCCGAGCGCCACGCCAATCTCGCCCTGCTCTACGCCTTCATGGGGAAACGGCCGGAAGCAATCCAGGAAGGCCGGCTCGCGGTCGAACTCAAGCCGCTCACGAAAGACGCCACCGATGGGGCGATCATGCTCTGCTATCTCGCGCTCATCTACGCCCGCCTGGGCGAAAACGATCAGGCGATTCCATTAATCGAGCGGCTCCTCACGACCCCGGGCGCAGTCGACAGCGTCGCCTACAGCATTACGCCTAACGATCTCAGATTCCGCTGGGAATGGGATTCGCTGCGGAGCGATCCACGCTTTCTGAAGCTCCTTCCGACGCCCCTGTAGCGGCGGGCGTGTCGCCCGCTTGGGGGAACCTTCTGTTCAAGGCCGGAGACGAAATTTGCCGGCGGCGCTCCCCCATGCGGGCGACACGCCCGCCGCTACACTGGGCGCACCCCGCCAAGAAAGTTTTCCGCAACAAATGGCGGGTTTGGTCTGCCGTTTTCGCCTTAACGAGATGAAGGAGACAAACCCACCTTGCCTGCAATCACTCTGGATACACCTCGACCCATCAATCCTGCCCAACCCGCACCCAGTCCTCTCCAAAACTTCCCGAGCCATCTCGGGATGCGTTGCTGGCAGCGTGCCTTGCTCGCCCTTGCCGCCTTGCAGCTCACGCTTCCGAAAAGGGCCTTCGCCCTCCCCGTCATCGCACTTTGGAACGAACAGACACTCCGATCCGTTCTCGATGCCTATCTCGCGCCCCAGAGCGCGGCCCGCATCATCACCGTTGTGCAGGTCTCCGGTTACGACGCTTTGTCCGCCTACGATGAGCTTGCTCTTAGCACACAAACGGGCGGCTCTCTGCGCCGGCCGCCAGAGGAACGGACGGAGGAAAACAAAGCGCAAGCATTCAGCTATGGCGCTTACCGAGCCTTGCTCGATTTCTTTCCGGAATTCGAGCAGGAGATGCGCCTCCGGAACTTCATGAGCCGCCTCGGATACGATCCGGATGACGATTCGACCGATACGACGACTCCGGCCGGCATCGGCAACGTGGCCGCGGCTGCCGTCCTGGCCTCCGTCATCAAAACGGCTCCGGTCATTTGGGTCATCTGAACCCGAAGGCCTGGGCCGTTGTGGCGGCGGGCGTTTCGCCCGCCGCTACCACAACCCACTGCAAAAAGATTCCGGTCGCAAATGGCGGGTTTGAGCGGCGGTCTTCGCTTTAACCAGATGAAGGAAAATCAAGCCAACCAATATGAAATATTCAACTCAGCTAACCAATACAACTCGTCCCGAAGAGGACTCTATCCGTCACGCTGGCCTGCCAGCGTTCCAACTCAACCCAATGCGTAAAGAAGTACCGGCAACTGGCCTTCCTGGCCGTGGCTGTCCTCCTCCTGCAACTTCCCGCAAGCGCGTTTGCGACCTCCGTCGCCACGCAATGGGGCGACCAAACCCTCCAATCCATCCGCGACACCCACCCCGGGCCGCCGATTGTCGCGCGCATGCTCGCGATCGTGCAGACCTGCGGCTACGACGCCTGGGCCGCCTACGATGCAAAAGCGATCGGCACCCAGTTGGGCGGCACCCTGCGCCGTCCCGCAGCCGAACGCACCGAGGCCAACAAAGCCAAAGCATTCAGTTACGGCGCCTACCGCGCTGCGCTCGATTTGTTTCCGCAGCCAGATCAGCAAACCAACATCCGCAATCTCATGGTCAGCCTCGGCTATGATCCGGATGACAACACGGCCGACACCACCACTCCGGCTGGGATCGGGAACGTGGCCGCAGCGGCCGTTTTGACCTTCCGGCATAACGACGGCTCCAATCAGCTGGGTTGAACGTTGGACGTTCTTCCTCCCATTCTCACTGCACCGCATACGCCTCAATCAATCCCACCCCGCTGCTGCCTCCGTTGCCCCTAACGACCACGGTATACGCCCCGGTCGTCAGCCACCCGAGCGTCGCCGCCTCCCGCGAGTCGCCCGGCGCGAGCGCGACCGCTTCCAAATCGAGCGCCTGCGTTTCCGCCCAACTATCATTCGCCGTCACGAGCGCGCCGTTGGCATCGTGCAGTTCCAGCATCGGATCCGCCAGCGCGCCGCCGACTCCAAGCGCGCCTAACGACGGCCCGAGCGCCCGCGTCACCACCTTCGCGCAGCCGCTCGCGCCCCCGACAATAAAACCGCCGATCATGACGTCATCCACGGTGCCGACAAAACCGCGCGTGCTGAGATTGGCCAGCTGCGAATCCACCCCCGGGCTCAGGTCGTAAACCTCGACCAGGCCCACTCCCGTGCCGCCCGCTTCCCCCGACATGACGGCGGTGTAGGCGCCGGGCGGCAGGGTCAGCCTAACGGCTGCTTCCAGCTCATTCGCCGGCGCCAATCCGCTCGCTTCGATGGCGTCCTTTTGCGTGCTCTGCCAATCGTTATCCGAAGCGATCAAGGCGCCGGTTTGATCGTGAATTTCCAGGGCCGGATTGGCGAGCACGCCGGGCACACCAAAGGGCGCGAGCGACGGCCCGAGCGCGCGCAGAAGAAGATCCTTCGACGCGCTGCCGGAGATAATAAACCCGGCGATCGCCTGACTTTCCCCCACCCCGACCGTCATCCGGGTCGAGAGGTTGACCAGCCCATCCGACAAAGTGATGGCGCGCGGCGCGGCGAGCACGACCGCATCGTTGTTGCCTAACGTTCCCGTCGGATCGCGCGGAAATTTCGCATAAGGCAGGCGCGCGCCTTCAAAAATCGTTTCATCCGCCCCGATCTCCAGCGGCGTCGGAAAATCGACCGTGCCCGAAGCCGCCACCAAATCGTCCTGGTCCACCCCGTCGCCGCTCACCCCGATCGCCCCGACGAGCTGGCCGTTGCGATAAAGCGGGAAACCGCCCGGAAAAATCGTGACGCCGTTAGGCAGATTCGGATCCGGGGCGGTGAAGGCGGGATTCAGGGTCACGTTCGACAACGTGCCTAACAAACCGGAGAACGCTTCCTGTTGACCAAAATAGGGACCGGCATGGTTGGCATCGATCCCGGGCGGGTAATGGCTCTGCGCCAGAAAACCGACGGTGCGGGCCGACATCGCGACGGTGTTTCCGTTGTTGGAATAGGCGATCGCAGTGCGCGCCTTTTGCACCGCCACGTCCCAACTGAAAACGGTCGCTTCCCCGGTCCGGAAAGTCCCGAGCACGGTCGGCGAAATCCCGTCCTGGTTGGGGAAATTCACCACACTGATGAACGCTTCCATCTGGATCCCGATCGGGAGCCGGATGCCGGCCCGCGTCGTCCGGACCCGGTCCGCGGCGGCGGCGAGAATGCTGGTCACCTCCGCGCTCGTTAGGCGCGACTGCGCCATTGATCGTGCCGGGAATCGGATCGCTCACGATCGGCTGCCGAATCTGCCCAACGACTCCGCCGAGCGTCGCGACCGGATAAGGAAACGGCGGCGGCGGCCGGGATGATCGGATATTTCGCGGAGACATTCCCCGGCAAAATGAGGGTGCTGGCGAGATGCGTGGTGCTCTCGGTGTACTCGAGGCTGATCCCGTTGATGAAAACATTGCTCGCGAGGATGTCCGACGAAGGCTTAAAACCGATCTGCCCGGCGAGCGCGATGTCTTCGTCCTTGTCGTAGCCGCCGATGAAGACGAGCGGATTTTCATCGCGAAAACCCGGGATCGCGGCCGGGATGCCGTCGCCCGTGACACCGACACCGCCGACCAGGTGCCCGCCTTTGTAGAGGGGCATGCCGCCGGGCGATCCGTCGAGTGACGTGAAAAGCACCGGCACGATCGAGTTCCCCGGCGTCGGGCTGAAAACAATCACGCTTCCCGGCGCCTTGAACTTGTTGATATCGGAAAAGAAAAGGCTCGATAAACCGACACCGACGAGCGGACCCGTCGGAGTGTTTTTTACTCCCGGCGGAAAGTGCTGCTGGATGATGAAGCCGGCGGTGCGGGTGGTGAAAGCGTTCTGGTCGCTGCTCAGAAACGCGGCTGTGCCCGCCTTGGAAACGCAGGTCGCGACTTGTTGATCGGTCGGCTCGCCGCCGCCCACATTCCAGACGCCAAGGACAAAACCCTCACGATCGACGACTGCGATCACGCTCTTCGGCGAGATTTCCGCGGCGCGCGTCGCGGCCTGGGTAATGACGAGCTGCACATCAGTCGCGGTGAGCTGGGCGGAAGCGGGCGCGGCGCAGAGCGCGGACGCAAGCAGGAGCGGGAAAAGCCAGCCGCGCATAAGGACTCTTGGTAGCAAATCGGAAGGAATCTGCAAAGGCCAAAGAACGTTCAACCTCAACCAACGTCCGCAACGGCAGAAGGGAATGCGGGCGGTCGAAGCTTGCCAAGCAAAGCCAACTCTTGTCATGCTCGGCGCGTGCCCACTTTCGACGTTCAACGTTCGGCGTTCAACGTTGGACGTTTTCTTCTTCCCCTGCTCTGCCTCCTGCAATCATCCAACGTGGCGTGGACGCAAGAGCTCTCGGGCTCAGAAGAAAAGCGAACGTCGAACGTTGAACGCCGAACGTCGAACATCGAACGAGAAGAGACCACCCCCTCGCCCACCCCCGCCGAGCAGTTCAATCCCGACCCCGGCGCGCCTAACGAACCGCAATCGATCGAACCGCCGAGTCTTTTTCCGCCGGTCATTCCGCCCTTGCCGAAATTCCGCCAGGAAGCGCTCCCGCGCTCCCTCGAGCTGCCCCGGCGCGGCATGCGCGAGACCGTGCCAGCGCGGCCCAAACTCGAATACCCGGAATATCCCGACTCGGAGCGGGGCGAGGGATTGCCGCCCGGTTCCCAGGCGGTTCCGAATCGGTGGTTTGTCGGGTTCGGACGCTGGAAACGTTACGCCGATCCTTCGGCCGAGACGCCCTACCAATCAGGCGGACTGAAGCTTTATCACCCCTACCTGCAGAGCACGCTCAAAGGCGACGCGCCCATCTTCGGGGAAGACATTTTCCTCAATCTGACCCTGGCCGACTTCTTCCAGTTTGAAACACGCCGTTTGCCGACCCCGAGCGCGGTCAGCAGCGCGCGCCCGAACAGCTCGGAATTTTTCGGCCGGAGCGAACAGCTTTTTCTTTCCAACGATGTCTCGATCGGGGTCGACATCTTCCAGGGCGAGACCGCCTTCAAGCCGGTGGAATGGGCGCTGCGTTTCCTCGCTCGTTTACAACAACAACTACACCGACGTGCAGGAGACCAACGTCCTTAACCCTGATCCGCGCCTGGAAAATACGACCCGTTACAAAGACTTCTACGCCCTCCAGGAGGCGTTTGCCGAGATTCACCTGCGCGATCTCTCCGATAACTACGATTTCATCTCTTCGCGCTTCGGCATCCAGCCTTTCGTCAGTGATTTTCGCGGCTTCATTTTCAATGACTCCAATCTCGGCGCCCGCATCTTCGGCAACTACGACAACAACCGCTGGCAATACAATCTCGCCGCTTTCAAGATGCGCGAGAAGGACACTTACTCGGATCTCAATAGCTTCGATTCGCGCGATCAATGGGTCCTGATCGCGAATGTCTTTCGCCAGGATTTTTTCGCCAAGGGCTATACCGCGCAGCTAAGTTTTCACGCCGACTTCGACGGCTCGGAACGGCATTACGACAAGAATGGTTTTGTCACCCGGCCGGCGCCGATCGGCAAAGTGCAGGATCATTCCCTCAGCGCTTATTATCTCGGCTGGACGGGCGACGGTCACATCGGTTGGCTGAATATCAGCCACGCTTTCTATCAGGTCCTGGGCGAGGACAACCTGAACGGGATCGCGGGCCGTCGCGTCTCGATCAACGCGCAGATGGCCGCGCTCGAGCTCTCGATCGATCGCGATTGGTTCCGGCAAAAACTCTCGCTCTTCTACGCCAGCGGCGATGACAATCCAAGGGACGGAACGGCGCGCGGCTTCGACACGATCCTGGATCGGCCGTTTCTTTTTGGCGGGCCTTTTAGCTTCTATGTCCACCAGGGCTTCAACCTTGCCGGCACGGCGGTGAACTTTAAGCAGCGCGACAGCCTCGTGCCCGATTTCCGCTCCAGTAAGACGGAAGGCCAGGCGAACTTCGTTAACCCCGGAGTCTTTATCATCGGATACGGACTGGATGCCGAAATCACCCCAAAACTAAAGGCGTTCGTGAACGTGAATCATATCCAGACGATCCACACCGAGGTCACGCAACAGGTGCTCTTCACCAATAATGCGCATAACGACATTGGCTGGGATTTCAGCCTTGGTTTTCAATGGCGACCGCTCCTGACTGATAACGTGATCGTGAGCGCCGGCATGGGGTTCCTGGTTCCCGGGCAGGGATACAAGGAGATCTACCGGGCGAATACGCGGCCGGTGCCGGGATTTGGGAATCCGCCGGGCGGAGAGGTGGATGATTTTCTTTATAGCGGGCTTTTTACTCTGACGCTGACCTACTAACTATGAAGAGAAGGGAAAAGAAGACGGCGCGGGTTCGAGAAGATCCGGCGTCCTATGGTAGCGGCGCGAAGGCAACGTCGAACGTTGAACGCCGAACGTCGAACGTCGAACGCGGAGAGCCGAAGCGCGGCGCTCGAGACGAAAAGCAGTACGATCTCGAGGAGCGACTTGCTCGAATATTCCGTCCGAATTATCCGCCTGGTCGACGCGCTGCCTCCATTCCAAAGCAGGCCGGCATGTTGCCGATCAATTACTGCGCTGCGGGACTTCACCGCTCGCCAACCACGGAGAGTTGCAAGCCGCCGAATCACGCCGGGATTTCATTCACAAGCTCGGGATTTGCCTGAAGGAAATTCGCGAAGCACGGCGCTGGCTCCGCCTGATTCATCGCGTGCCGCTGATCCCGGCGGCCAAGATCGATCCGCTGCTTACTGAGACCGAAGCTCTCATCAAAATCTTTCGAGCCAGCATCCGAACCGCCGGAAAGAACGACGTGAGATTGCCTTTTTCTCTTCACTTCGAACGTTGGACGTTCGACGTTCAACGTTCGACGTTTTCCTCCTCCTCCTTTTCCTCGCAACTCTCGCCCAAGCCCAGCCGCAGGATCCACAACCGGCTACGGTCCCGCCCACCGCCGTCTCCCCTCACAACCCCATCACCCGCCCCGCCGCTCGTCCTTCCCGCAACTGGATCGACCAAACCCAAGCGGAAGCCGACGCCAAAAGCGACGGCTGTCTCCAGTGCCACCGCGGGGTCGAGCCGATGCACTCCGCGCCACACGTCGTCCTCGGCTGCATCGATTGCCACGGCGGCGACCCGGCCCGCGGCCTAACGAAAGCACAGGCCCACATCCCGCCGCGCCACCCGGAGTTCTGGCGCACCTCCGCCAATCCCCCGCGCTCCGACGTCTGGCTCAATCACGAATCCCCGGAATTCATCCGCTTCATTAACCCCGGCGACCTGCGGGTGGCGGACAAAGCCTGTGGTCTTTGCCACGGCGAAATCGTGCGCAACGTCGATCACAGCATGATGAACCACGGCGCCATGCTCTGGGGCGCCGCGCTCTACAACAACGGCTCGCTGCCCTACAAAAATTACCGTTACGGCCAGGCTTACGGAGCGGACGGCGTCCCGCTGCGCCTCGATCAATTACACCCCGGTTACGCCTAACGACACCAAGGTTCACGGCATTCTTCCCTATCTCGAGCCGCTCCCGCGTTTCAATCTCGGCAATCCCGGCAACATCCTGCGCATCTTTGAAAAAGGCGGCGAAAAGCAGCTGCAGCTCGGCCTTCCGACGATCAATGAACCGCCCGGCAAACCGCTCCGCCGCCTCTCCGAGCGCGGCCTCGGGACGTTGAATCGCATCGATCCGGTCCTGCTCGGTCTGCAAAAGACACGCCTGCACGATCCGCTCCTCGGTTTTCTCGGCTCGAACGATCACCCGGGCGATTATCGCTCGAGCGGCTGCTCCGCCTGCCACGTCGTTTACGCGAATGACCGCTCGCCTACTAACTCGGGCTACTGGAGCAAATATGGGCATCGCGGCCTCAGCTTCAGCGCCGACCCGACGATCCCGAAAAACGAACTCGGCCATCCGGTGATGCACCAGTTCACCCGCTCGATCCCCTCCAGCCAGTGCATGAACTGCCACATGCACCAGGGCAACCTCTTCGTGAATCCGTATCTCGGTTACACCTGGTGGGATCAGGAGACCGACGGCGAGTTCATGTATCCCAAGGTCCAGCACAACCCGACCGATGTTGAACTCGTTAGGGCAACCCAGGTCAACCCCGAGGCCGCGGCCGCCCGCGGGCTGTGGGGCGATCCCGATTTCGTCGCCCACTCGGCGGAGTTGAATCCGCAACTAAAGAACACCCAGTTCGCCGATTATCACGGCCACGGCTGGGTCTTTCGCGCCGTCTTCAAGCACGATCGCAAAGGCACCTTGCTCGATCTCGACGATCGCCCGATCGCGCATAACGACCCGCAGAAATTCGCCAAGGCGGTTCACCTGAACGACATCCATCTCGCGCGCGGCATGCAGTGCGTCGACTGCCATTTCCTCCTCGACGTCCACGGCAACGGCCAGCTCTATGGCGAGCCGCGCAACGCCACCACCATCACCTGCGTCGATTGCCACGGCACCATCGCCGAGCGTCCGACGCTCATCACCTCGGGCAACGCCGGCCAGGTCGACCTGCACCAGAGCAACACGCCTTTCGGGCCGCGTTTCGTCTGGGAAGGCAGCGCGCTTTATCAGCAGTCATCGATGTCGCCCGATGTGCGCTGGGAAATTCCGCAGACGATCGACACGATCGATCCGCTCTCGTCGCACTACAACGTGAAGTCGGCCTACGCGAAAACGCTCGTCCGCGACGGCGTCGACTGGGGCCTGGTCCCGTCCACGGACAAGGATCGCTGCCGGCGACTCGCGCATGACAACAGCAAGATGGATTGCCAGATCTGCCACAGCTCCTGGGCCACGAGCTGCTTCGGTTGTCATCTGCCGATGAAAGCGAACCAGCGCGTCGCGCAAAACAAATTCGAGGGTGTGACCGACCGCAATTTCACGACCTACAATCCGCAGGTCGTGCGCGACGACGTTTACATGCTCGGCCTGGATGGCGCGGTAAAAAAGAACCGGATGGCGGTCATCCGTTCCTCGAGCGCGGTCGTGGTCAGCTCGCAAAACCAGAATCGCGAGTGGGTTTATTCACAGCAGCAAACCGTCTCCGCCGAAGGCTACAGCGGCCAGGCTTTCAACCCCCATTTCCCGCACACCACGAGCAGTGTCGGGACGACGAAAAGCTGCGAGGACTGCCATCTCTCGAAGAGCAACGACAACAACGCCTGGATCGGGTCATTGTTAGGCTTCGGCACCGGGACGGTGAACTTTTTCGGCCGCTACGCTTATGTCGGGGCCGGTCACGAAGGATTTCACGCCATCGTCTGGACCGAGCCGGAGGAACCGCAGGCCGCCATCGGAAGTCACCTGCAAAAACTTGCCTACCCGGATAATTTTCAAAAGCACCTCGCCGGTGGCGCGATCCTGAACGAAGCGCACGAGCATCGCGGGCACGACATCCAGGACGTCGTCCTGCGCGGCGAGTATCTCTACACCGCCAATGGCCGCGGCGGCTTCGAGGTCTTCGACGTGGCCAACATCGACCAGAAAGGATTCTCGGAACGGATCGTGAGCGCGCCGGTTTCACCGCTCGGTCAGCGCACACGCATTCACACCAGGGACGCCACCAGCGTCGCCCTCCCGAGCACGCTCGCGCTCGATCCCGGCCGCATCCGGCGGCCGGAGAACGAAGAACAGCCGATCGATCCCTTCTACGCCTACGTTTACGTTTCCGATCGGCAGGAAGGACTCGTCGTGGTCAACGTCGCGACGCTTGTCGATGGCGACCCGGATAATAATTTCGTCAAGGAAGCGGCCCGCTTTAACCCGGGCGGCGTGCTGACTGGGGCCAGCTTTGTCGCGGCCGCCGGACATCGGCTTTACCTAACGACTCCGCAGGGATTGTTCGTCATCGATGTGAGGGATCCGGCGCATCCGCGCATCGCCGGGCAGGTGACCGGTGATTTCCTGCGCAACCCGCGCTGCGTCGCGATTCAATTTCGTTATGCCTTCGTCACGGATGACGACGGGCTCAAGATTCTCGACATCACCGACCCCGACCGGCCGATCCCGGTCCGCACCGGATTCGTTAGGCTAAAAAATGCCGGCCGCCTCTATCTCGCGCGCACCTATGCCTATGTCGCGAACGGCCCGGAAGGCCTCGCCATCATCGACGTCGAGAATCCCGGAGCGGCCGCGGCTCGACCAGATGTTCAACGCCGGCGGCGCGCTCAACGACACCCGCGCCGTCCAGGTCGGCAGCGTCAACGCCTCCCAGTTCGCGCTCGTGGCGGATGGGAAAAACGGTTTTCGCGCCCTCCAGCTCATCTCGCCCGACACCGTGCCCGGCGCGATGGGCTTCAGTCCGCGCCCGAACCCGCAACTGATCGCGACCTACCCGATGAAAGGTGAAGCGATCTGCGTCTCGCGCGGGCTCGATCGCGACCGCGTCGTCGATGAAACCGGCGGACAAACCGTCGTCTTCGGCCGGCGCGGGGCGCGGCCGTTTCATCTTTCCGAAATGCTGCCCTTCCTCCGTCATGCCGAGGGAATTTACCCGCCTAACGAAGACGCACCCCGCACCGGTCCGCTTTACCGGGTGGAAAATGTCACCCGGCGCGACGGAAAACTTTTCACCCGCAGCGGGCGCGAACTCCAGCCGAGGACGACGCCAACGCCGTCTCCTACTCCTTCGCCGGTCGCTGCGCCCCCGCCGTGAGAGACGCCGGCGCGTGGTAGCTGTGGCAGGTGATGCATTCGGCCGCGACTTTTCCCGCCGGACTGTGGCAGGTAACGCAACTGGCGATGCCCGGCATCAGGACGTCGGAAGTGAGGCGGCTCTGGGTCGCCTGATGACAATCATTGCAATTCACGTTGCGGTGCTTCCGGTGATCGAAGTCCGAGCGCAGCATCCAGCGATCGACGAAAACCGGCTTGGCGATAAACGGCGCCGCATTCGCCACCGGCTGGACCTCGTGGCAAAGCGCGCAGCCGTAAAATGAAGCGCGCACCCGCGGCTCGCTCCCGGGCTGCGGCTTGTAGGGATCGGTGGCAAAGAAAACCTGCGTGCTCGAAATCTTCGCCCGAGCGGACGCGCTCGCGCAGTTGCAGCATCTGCCGGGTGACGAAATTCTTGATCTCGTTAGGCTGGGTTGATCCCTTTTTTGACCGCGAGGTCCGCGTATTGCGTCGCGAGGGTGCGGAGGAATCCGCGGACCGCGGTGGTGTCGCCATGGGGCAGGGTGAGCTCCGGATTTTTGACGTCGAACTGAAGGGAATGACAGGTCTGGCATTGTCCGGCGAAGGTGATGCGGCGGTTATTGAATCGCCCTTCGCTATCGGGTTGGTGGCAATCATTGCAGGCCAGTTTTTTCCCGCCGAGCAGCGGGACGTCGGCGGCGAAGTGGCGCTGGTGATTGAACTTCAGCGCATCGGGATCGCGCACCGCCTCACGCTTGAGTTGAAATTCGGGGTGGCCATTCCAGAAAGAAGGGAAGGTCTCGGTGAATCCGTCGGGCGGCCGCGGCAAATTGAACACGACCTGCTGCGCCGGCAGCGGGTGGCGCTCGAAATTTTTCCAATCGATCCCGCGGCCCTTCTCCGCCGCGGCCGCCATCGTTAGGCGATTGTCGTGGCAGGAGGCGCAGTGCGCGCTCGCCACCGCTTTCATCGAGTCCGCCCCGCGATGTTCCTGATGACAGACGGAACAGGAACGATCCTCGATCACGTTCGGCTCGTGGAAGGCGAAGTCCCGTTTGTCCTGCTGCAAGTGACAGGCCGCGCAGTTGCGGTCGATCGAAGCAAAGGCGACACCGTGCTGAAAGCGGTCGCTCAGCACTTTCTGGAATTGGAGCGGCGTCAGCCGGCGCTCGGTGAGCGACGATTTGTCGTGACAGCTCGCGCAATTGTCGACCAGCGCGGCGTGACTTTTCGAGAGCTTCCCCGGGTTGAAGAACCGTTCGTCGCCGCGCCTTTGATAAACAATGATCGCCGCGAGGCCGAGGGAGAGCGCAAAAAAGGTCACAAGAAAGCGGGCCGCGGGCCAGGGCAGGATCCGCCGGTAAAGGTCGAGATTGCCGCGGTATTTCGCGGCGATCTCTTTCTGCGTCCGGCGCGGCGTGGTCATTTCTCAGTAATAGAAGAGAGTGATCAATGCGTGCCACGCGGTGAGGAGGAGAAGGAGCAAAGAAGTCGGCACGTGAACGAAAAGCCAGCCGTGCAACCAGTGATGCAGGCAGATTTGCAGGTCGAGCAACCGGCGTTGATCGCACCACCCCTGGATCTCTTCCACCCGAGCGCGATAGCCTTCCGCGACGCTTAGCCTAACAAATCGGAAAGTGTCGTCGCCGTAACCGCTGTCGCCGAGACGATACCTGTTCCCGCGCCGCGCCTTGAGATAGGGCAGGACTTGATCCTGAAGGAAGGTGACCAGGGCCGCTTCCGATTCCGGATCGACCGCGAGCGCGCCCGGATCGCCGCGCATGCGCGCGCCGGGCTGGAACGAGTCGCGCAATTTCTCGGCGGCGAGTACGAGCTGCGAACGAATATGCGGAATTTGCTCGTAGACCGTCTCGGCCGGCAACCGTTCCTGCATGATCCCGGGCATGCGGTGTTGCAGGTAAAGGCCGTAGATGCCGCTCAACATGACGACGGCGTAGAGCGCCAGGAGCAGCGTCGTCATCGGCCCGCCGACCCGAAATCCGCAGTGCAAAAGCACCAGCGGAATGGTGAGGAGGGTGAGCCAGATGTGGGCGCGCATCCAGCTTTGCACGCTGCCGATCGGCCAGAGGACGACTCTTTTGCGCAGGCTGAGGAGCGCGCCGAAGATGAAAATCGCAAACGAGACGCCACCGAAAAACAACCCCACCGGGGTGCCGCCGATGCTGCGATGATCCGAGACCGGCTGCACGAGCGACCGGAGGCAAGCCGAGGCCGGAGGGCAACCGCGCCGGATAAAAATTCCCGAGATAAATCCAGCCCGCGGCGATCGTCGCGAGCACGACAAAGAGAAACCAGGGAATGTGCGCGCGGTTAAGGATTCGCATGGGCCACGTCCTGCATCTCCCGAGGAGTTGCCGCCAGAATACTCGTTCGCCGTTTTCTGGGAAGAACTTTGGGATCGTTAGGCGCGAGAGCGGCGGTTATTGTCTGGTCTTAGGTCGTCGCTCTTCGCTACCGTCGGCGACGTGAGCGGGCGCGCCTTTCACCGGTTTCATCCGTTCGCGGCGGTCGCTCTATTATTGGCCTGGAGCCCAACTGCTGACGCGGACGCCGCCACGCTTCAGACAGGTCAATTTATCGGCGCAACCGGCTGTAAATCGTCCAGCTGCCACGGTGGGGCCGGTGAAAAACGCAGCCAGTATCTCACCTGGGTGAAGGAGGATTTTCACTCCCGGGCCTACGCGGTTTTGGTCACCGCCCGGTCCGCGCGGATGGCGGAAACGCTCGAGCTCCCAGCCGCGCAGACGAGCGCCCGCTGCACGGTCTGCCATTCCCCGCTGCAATCCGTCGCGCCTTCTCGCCTAACGACGACAGCGCAAATCGACGAGGGCGTTTCCTGCGAAAGCTGCCACGGTGCGGCCGGCCCGTGGCTGCGCGGGCACACCCGCACCGATTGGACCTACGCCACCCGGGTCGGCGCCGGGATGCATGACCTGCGGAATCTTTATGTGCGGGCCAACGCCTGCGTCGCCTGTCATCAAAACCTCGAGGCCGATTTGCTCGCGGCGGGTCATCCCGAGCTCACCTTTGAACTGGACGGGCAATCGGTCGCGCAACCGAAACACTGGCGCGATGAAGATCCCGCGAGCGGGCCGCGCGCCTGGCTCGTCGGGCAGGCGGTAGCTCTGCGCGAGATGAGCTGGGCGCTGGCGAATGACAAAGCGCCCGCGCCCGACGCCATCGCGCACTGGAACGCCCTCGCCTGGTTGCTGGCGAAGACAACGGCGAAACAAACGCAGCTCCCGGCGATCGATCCGCCTAACGAATCGGACAGCGCCCGTTTTACGATCACGCAAGAACAGGCGGACGTGCTCGCGCGGAAGGCGGCAGCGATCCCCTGGAGGAACGATCGCGCGGCGACAATCCTGCGCGCGCTGTCCGCGACCGAATCGGACTTTGCCCCCTCGCCGGGGGACCCGCCCGGTCTGCTCTTTCGACGGGCCGCGCGATTGGTTCTCGCGCTCGACCGGCTTTCGCGCGCGGTCGGTTCCACCCCCAATCCCGCTCTGGCCGCGCTGGTCGAAGACGTTCGTGCGCAGCCCGATTTTCAACCGGCGAAGTTTGCCGCCGACCTGGCCACTTTTCGCACGACAATGGAACGCACTCCGTAATATGATCCACTCATGCCTAACGAACGGCTGAGCTCGTATTCCCCGGTGCTCGTGCCGGCCTTGCACCGGATTCAGCAGCAATACGGCTATCTGAAACCGGAAGCGCTCGCCGATTACTCCAGGGAAACCGGAGTGCCGCAATATCGGCTCCAGGCCGTGGCTAGTTTCTTTCCCCATTTCCAGCTCACGCCTCCGAAGAAAGTCGTCCTGCAAGTCTGCCGCGATCTGTCGTGTCACCTCGCCGGGTCCGGCAAAATGCTGAAAGATCTGGCTGCGCTCACGAGCGAACAGGTCGCGGTCGAGGGGACGTCGTGTCTCGGCCGCTGCGACCGCGCCCCTGCCGCCTGCCTGGCCGCGCAGGGCTCCGAGCATGAGCATTATTATCTCGGACGCTCAAGCGAGGAACTGAAGGCGATCGTCGCCGCCACGTTGCAGGGGAATCCTCCGACTCCCGATCGTGATATCGATCGAACTTTTCTCGGCGACGATACAAAGATCGATCCCTACCAGGGAGAGTCACCCGACTATCGCGCGGTCCGCGCCGCGATTGCGGCCCGGGATGCTTCGTTAGGGAAGGCGAGGAGTTTGTTATCCGCCAAGCCGGAGTGGACGCTCGGGATGCTGGAGAAGTTTCGCATGGCGGCGATCCGCCAATTGCGGGTCGATTTCGAGATGGAGCCGGCCATTCGCGACGCCGTTCGCGCCTGGCAGACGGAAGACGACTGGGCGAAGGGCCCGGAGCTGGGCGGCTGGTCCGATATATTGCTCGATGAAATCCGCCAGGCCGACCTGCGGGGGCTCGGCGGCGCAGGTATTCCCGCGGTGCAGAAGTGGCAGGACGTGCGCGACGCAGTCCGCAAAGCGCGGCAGCGCGATTCCGACGATCGCGCCTTTATCGTGGTGAACGGGGACGAAAGTGAACCCGGCACCTTCAAGGACCGCGAGCTTCTCCTCCGAACTCCGCATCTAGTCGTCGAGGCAGTCATTCTGGCCAGCCTCATCACCGAGGCCACGCAGGGTTTCATTTACATTCGTCACGAATACGGCGAACAGATCGAGGCCTGCCGGCGCGAGATCCGGCGCGCGGAGGAGCTCGGCCTTTGCGGCGAGGATGCCATGTTGCTCGGGCGGTCGTTGCCGATTTCTGTGTTCGTTAGTCCGGGAGGTTACATTTGCGGCGAACAGAGCGCGTTGATCGAGGCGATGTCGGACCGGCGGGGCGAGCCGCGCAACCTGCCGCCGAAATTGGAGACCAATGGGCTGGAAGATCTTCCAACCCTGGTCAGCAATGTCGAGACCTTTGCCTGGGTTCCATTCATCTGTCTGGAGAGCGGCAAGGCCTACGCGGCACAGGGGGTGAATGGCTGGAAAGGTCGCCGAATTTTTTCGGTCTCGGGCGACGTTAAACGCCCCGGTGTTTATGAAGTGCCGATGGGACTTACTTTGCGCGAACTCATTTACGGGGAAAAATATTGTCGCGGGATAGCGGGTGACAAGAAACTCAAAGGCTTCGCTCCTTCGGGTCCTTCCGGGGGCTTTCTACCCGCCAAACTGACCGCCAGTAACGGCCTGCCACGCGACCATACGAATAACAAGAGTTGGCAGGCTTTGGCTGCGCGGCGCGGGTTTGATCCCGCCGCGTCGGAACTCGATCTCCTCGATCTCGAGCTGGAACTGAATCTTTTCCGCGCGCTAAGTCCTACCCAGGCACTGGGCGCCGGGCTGACCGTTTACGCGGAAGACCGGGACATGGCGGAGCAGGCCGTGAATTCAGTGGAGTTTTTTCGCAATGAATCGTGCGGCAAATGCGTGCCCTGCCGGCTGGGCGCGCAGAAGATGGCTTCACTCGGATCACACTTGCTGAGTGGCAAGATTCAGGCGGCCAGTTGGAAGGATGAAATCCTGCCGCTGATCAAGGAGATGGGCACGGCGATAGAGTTAGCGTCGATTTGCGGCCTGGGCCGGTCGGTTCCTATTCCGCTCAAAACGGTCGCGGCTTTTTTCCCGGAAGACGTGGCGAAGCATTTGTCGGGTAACGGGGCAGCTTCGGCTGAGGAAACCGCATAGGATATGGCCCAAGCCTCCGATTTTGTTGCCGGCCTCTTCGTGCGAGACGATGACGAGGACTTATTTAGTCGCGACATTAATGGGCAACTCGTCCGGCTCGATTCTCCGACCGAATCCGACTACGAAAAGAAGGTCACGCTGCAGATCGACGGTGTCGCCGTGACCGTGCCGCTGGCGGAGCCGCTGACCGATGCCAATGGCAACATCGTCGTCGATCTCGAAGGGCGCACAACGCCGCGTTACACCACGATCTATGACGCGGCGCGCAAGCTCTATGTCGAGGAGATCGGCGACGAAAAAAAGATTCCTATTCCGGTTCTCTGTCATCAGCCGCACATGAACCCGGTTGCGGTCTGTCGGCTTTGTCTCGTTCAGATTTACGGACAAAAACGCGGCAAGCGGGCGGCGGAGCGGAAGCTCCTGCCCGCCTGTCAGCATCAGGTCAAGGAAGGGATGGAGGTTTTCACGATGAACGCCCCCGGAGCTGATGGCGATCGCGTCCGGCAGACCGTGAAGGTGGTGACGGAGATGCTGGCGGCGGATCACTTGAAACCGGCGAGCCCGCCCGAGCTGGAACAAGAGTTTGCGCAATTCAATGAGCTCGGACAGATGGCGCAACGCTGCGGAGCGGATCCTTCGCGCTTCCGGGGTGAGATCTTGTCTGACCCGCCACCGCCCGCGCGTCCCCTCGCCGGCCGGCGCGACTTGGACTCATCATCGCCTGTTTTCCTGGTTGATCACAGCGCCTGTATCCTCTGCGATCGCTGTGTCCGCGCCTGTGACGATGTCCGCGAAAATCATGTCATTGGTCGGACCGGTAAGGGAGCGACCACCGGAATTGGATTCGACCTCAATGTCCCCATGGGCCGGTCGACCTGCGTGCAGTGCGGCGAATGCATGGTCTCTTGCCCGACCAGCGCCATCACCTTCAAGCCTGTCGCCGAGGTCAAAGTGCTCGCGCGAGGCCGATCCTCCCAGGTCCTGACCCCGCGAGAGTTAACTTCCGATCCTATCTTCGCGGGAATCCCACCGAAGTTCCTGCTCTGGCAACGCGGGTTAGTCATTCGGCGGAGAGTTAAAGCGGGCCAGGTCTTATGTCGCCAGGGAGACCCGGGTAACACAGCTTTCATCATCCGAGAGGGGCGTTTCCGGGTGAAAGTCTTTCCCAAGTCGCGATCAGGACAGCAGCCTGTCATGGTTTGGCCGCCAGAAACCGATCAAGCGAGAGCGAACTCCGGCTGATGTGATCATCGGGGAAATGGCCTGTCTGAATGGCACGCCACGCACGGCCAATGTCACCGCGCTCGAAGATGGCGAAGTCTGGGAGATTCGGCGCAATGTCCTCGATCGGCTCATGCGGCTTCCCAGTCAGCGGCAAAGATTCGAAGCCGAGTATCGCAAGAGCTCTTTGGACCTGGCGTTGCAGAATACCGATCTATTCAGCGACATCGATCCACAGGAATATGCGGACATCGTCAATTACCTGCGGGAACGGGTGAACTTCGTCCGCGTCCAGGCTGGGCAAACTCTTTTCAAGGAAGGTGAGATCGCGAACCACTTGTATCTTGTTCGCCTCGGTCACGTCCGGGTCGGGGTGCAACAACACGGCAAGGAAGCCAAGATAGTCACCAAGGGTCCCGGCACCATCCTGGGCGAGATCGGTTTGCTCGCCCTTTCCCTGGATGATGAGCGACGAACGGCTGAAGAAATCGACCGAACTTTAAAGCACAAACTCGATCTGGGCGGTGACGATTTATCCTCGGTCCTTCCAGCCGGGGTCCGTAGCGCCACCTGCTCCGCCTTGAATCAACTGGAGTTGGCGCAACTCAGCCGGGCCGATTTTTTGCAGATGCTGCGCAAATCAAATGTTCTCCGGCGCAGGATCGTGGAGCAATCGCTCGCTCGTCTCTACAGCTCGACCGTAGGTCACCGGGTTCTGAACGAATACGTCGAGCAAGGTCTCTACGAAGGCCAGAGCATCCTCGTCCTCGACCTGGATAACTGCACGCGCTGTGACGCCTGCACGAAAGGCTGCGTCGAGGAACACGGAACGGCCACTCACGGGATTCCAATCCCGCGGCTGCTCCGCGCGGGAAGGCGCCTCGATAATTTCCTCGTCGCCACTTCCTGCCGTTCCTGCACGGATCCACATTGCATGGTCGGATGCCCGGTCGATTCCATTCACCGGGGAAAGCATCTCCAGATCGTCATTGAAGACCACTGCATCGGATGCGGCTTGTGCGCCGAGAATTGTCCTTACGGCAGCATCTTCATGATCCCTAACGAACGTAATCGGATCGCCGTGCCCGACCTGGAGCACGCCGGGCGGACCCGCATCGCCGGACACCTGAAGGCGGCTAACTGCGATCTCTGCGACGCGGGCGGTGACCTATCCGCGCCCCGGCCGGCCTGTGTCGCAGCCTGTCCGCACGATGCCGCTTTCCGCATGACCGGTCCGCAACTACTCGAGCGCGTGATGGGACCGCACGCGGCCGACCTTGCCGCGGCCGGTCTGCGTGGCCGCATGACCGCCTGACTTATTTCTCAGAGAGTTCGATGACTCCGTTCCACCCGGCAGGTATTCCTTCACTGGAAAACTTCGTGATCCGGCGCAGATAAAACTCCGCCGGGCCGTCCGCACCGCCCCGTAATTCACAGGTCCGCTTCATCGCCTCAGCGGCATTGGCAAATTCGCCCTTCCGAAACTCATCCAGCCCTTCTTCAAAGACCTTGATCCAGGCTCTTTCTCCATTCTCGGCTGCGCAACGGCAGAAGAGCTCGTGAATGATCACGCTATGTGTTTTGCCGGCGACCTGAAATTCTCCCAGGCGCCGGGAGATAAAGGCGTCGCCGAGTTGGGCGCGAACCGCTTCCGAAATCAGGACCTGGGTCCCGAGATACTTGTTCAGGGACTCAAGCCGCGAGGCGAAGTTGGTCGTATCTCCGATCATCGTGTAGTCGAAGCGAAAGGATGATCCAAGATTCCCCGCCAGCACCTTGCCGCTATGCACCCCGACCCGGGTGCGCAATTTTTTGCCTCTCACTTCTATCTCCGACAGGCAGCGCAGGTCGCAGGCCGCTTCGGTCGCGCGCGCAGCGTGTTCCGGCTCATCAATCGGCGCGCCCCACGCCGCCATGACTGCGTCGCCGACGTATTTGATGATCGTGCCCTTGTTCTCGAGAATACAACGAGTGGTCTGCTCGAAGTAGGCGATCAAAAGCTTGGAGACTTCTGCGGGATCCAAGTCTTCGGAGATGGTCGTAAAACTCTCCAGGTCGGTAAAGATCACAGTCGCCTCCACGACTTTTCCGCCCGGGGTTAGATCGAAGTCAGAGTCGGCAATCAGATCGGCCATCTGCGGCGAGAGATAGAAACCGAAGGCTTTTCGCAGCTCCTTGCGGCGGCGCGATTCGAGCAGGTATTGCGAGCTCACGCTCCAAGCGAGACCAAACGGGATTTGCACGGCGGCGGGAATCAACCAGGCAAACCAGACGCGCTCGTGCCACGCGAAGAGGCAAGCCGCACAGGCAATCGCAGCCGAGATGAGCACGGCCGCCAGAGTAACGCTCCACGGGCGGAACCAAGAAAAGGAAAGGCCGCCGGCGAGAAGGCCGATGAAGACGATCAGGGCGGTCTCACGACTTGCCGTCATGCGCGTTAACCAATCGCCGCGCAATAAATTCAACAGGATGTTGGCGTGAATCTCCGCGCCAGGGGTAAAGCGGGAGTTAGATCTCGCGGAGGACGTGGCCAGACGCGAATAAGGCGTGGCAAACTCGTCCCGATCGACTTTTTGCCCGCCGAGCGCGAACTGCCCGCCAATTAGGACGATCTTGTCTTTGAAATAACCGGAAGGAACTCCGTCGCGACTCATCGCCCGCGCAATGCTCATGGCCGAGAAGGTGTTCCGCGGGCCATAATAGTTTATCCAACGCGGCCCAAGCGTGTCGCGTGGTTCCCGCGTTATCTCTGCTCCGAGAAACTTGGCGGCTTCCCAGGTCGCGGCCGATCGCACGCTATTGCCGAAGTAGATGCGTCGCACTCCGTAATCGGGGTCGACCGGGCGGAAGGCGAGCAGACCCCAACCGGCGGCGGGTTTGCGCAACAACTTTATCGGCGCCGAAATGCTTTCGGTCCTGACTCCCTGCCGCTCCTTGATGTCGAGCGCCGCACCTAGAATCACTCTTCCGTTACGGCGAATCGACTCCGCAAAGGCGGCGTCGGCCGCAGGATCGCGGGCTGGTTGGTCGAAGACGATGTCGTAAAAGACGAGGCGCGCCTTGTCTTCGGTCAGGCGATCCAGGAGCGGCGCATGGAGGGCGCGATTCCAGACATCGTCCAGCGGCTGGTTCAACTGCTTCGCGGAAGACTCGTCGATATAGACCAGCACGACCTCGTTGGTGGCGAGCGTGCTACGCCAGAGAAACGGCAGGTCATAACTCAATCGGACCAATGGCTCGCCAAAGGAGTAGCGCAGACAGGCCAGTCCGAGCAGAACGGCCAGGGCGGCACCTGCCACCATCGTTAGGAAGCGGGTCAGGTGCCTGAATTGACGAATCTGCATTGGCTCAGTCGCTCTCGCCTTTTGCTCTCACAGAATTTCCGGACCTGCGAGCGGTCCCTAGAAGTTCAACCGCACCCGCGCGACGAAGGTTCGTTCTCGCGGCAGTTCGTTATAATAGTTGAGCGGATTCAGTTTGTAGTCCTGGTCGTTGATATCGAGAAAACCGATCGTCACGTCGCCATAGTTGCGGCGGAAACGGTACCCGACATAGGCGTTGAGCTGGAAGATCTCATCTCCCGGAATATCCGCCACACCGTCGCCGGCGACGCCTGGTCTGCCGGTTGGTTGAAGATTACTTTGCTGCGCCCAATAGCCTTCCAGCCGCCCAAACCAAGCCGGAAGGATGATTGTAAATCGCGAATAGCTGAGCCTGATGCAGGGTCGCTTTCTGGCGGGCATCGGCGAGAGCGAAGACGAGAGGTCGGGATTTCAGGAAGGACTCGCTGGAGATTGGAAAACGAGAACTGATATCTGCCACCGAAGGACCAGCGGTCACCAAGCAGTTGATTCACGGTAAACAAAAGATTCTGCTCCTCGTAATGCAGTCGTTCCAGTGTGGAGGAAGCGACGATCGGAGGGGTGATACGGCCATTTTCGATCAAGGCGTCGAAGGTTCCGATTCGCCGCGAAACATCGGTGCGCAGCAGGACGGCCTGGGCCGCGAGATAGGTGCCGGAAGCAAACTTATCTTCCACGAGCAAGCCGGCGTTTTCATACTTAGGAGCAGCGACTGAGCCGACGAGCGACTCCGAGATGATACTGCGGAAGACCTGGTTAAAGCCCGCCACCTGATTGGGCTCGAGCTGCACGCTTTCATCAAAGCTGACTCCGCCTAACGACTGGGTGTAGGCGCGCGCGCAGGACAAGGTTGCCGACCGGGTTCCAGATCACGCCCGCCTTGGGTGAGACTTGCGAGCGCGAGCTTTCGGAATCGATAATGGGCGCGTTGCGATAGTTCGCCGGAAAACTCAGGTGATCGTAGCTGATCCCGCCAGTAAGAGAGAGGCTGCGCAGGGGCCGCCATGTGTCGTAAACATAAAAGCTCTGCCGTTCCAGGCTGGTGCTAAAATCCTGGGCGGCCGGTGGCATGTCGAAAAAGTTCACCGCAAACCCGGGCGGGTTATCCAGACGATCGCTGGTGTGGAATTCGCCGGACTGAAAACGGGCGCCGAAAATGAGTGTATTGCGTTCGGTTTCCCAGATTTGGTTCAACTCGCCGGTATAAGTAGTGAAGGCGCTGTGATAGCGAAGATCGAGCGGGAGCGGGAAGGGAGGAAGCGTGACCGTGCCGGTCGCGTCGCGCGGGATGATGAGCGAGCGGCTCACATTTGGGGGATTCCCGTTCCAAAGGATCTAGAAACCGCGCCACATCAGCCGCCTTATTGAGGTCGGTGAAGGAGATTTCATCCGCCAGCCTCCCGGCCAGCAGAAGTGTATCTACCCCGGGCGCCCACTGGTGATGATAACCCACCAAAACGATGGCGGGCTGTTGCAGCTCGCGGAAGTGCGCTCCGGGCTCGGCCTGGGTCTGGTCGTAGCGTTGCAGCAAGTCTCCTTGGCGTGTGTCCTGATACTTCGTCTGGAAAAAAATACTGTCCTGCGGAGTGATTTGGATCTTGGCCTGGGCGTAGGATTCCGAGCGAGTGATCTCGTTATTCGGGCGCCGTCCGTTGTCGTACTGAAACTCGGTATCGAGCGAGTAACTGACATTGTCGAAGATTCCGAACTGCGACGCGGTCTCGCGTAATTCGCCCGTGCTCAGGTAAGTCGAGGTCGAGCTGATCCCAAAGCGATTCGCCTCGAATAATTTCGAGTATTCCTGTTCGGAAACGAACTGGGAGAGCGGCCCGCCGCCGACCGGTGAGAGAAGGTTCGCCAGCAGGAGTTCGTTAAACCAGGGTGTCTCATAGCGGAGGTTGATCCGCTTCGGATCGCGCAAGGCGTTGTAACTGTTGGCGAGGAAAAGATGCGCCGAAGCGTTGGAGTAGTCAGCATCGACCCCGCGCGTCGCTTCACGCACACTCAGGTCATCCATCCCGTTGTCCTGATAGATTGCGGCAAGGTTCGCGCTGCGAACGGCGCGATCCTGGTCGAGCAGAAATTGTGACCGATAAACCCGCCGGTTGTCGTTTAGTTCGATTGACTTCTCCAAGTCGCGGACGGCTTCGTTGATCCGATTCTCCTGGCGGTTCTGAATTGCGGAATAAATCCATGGCGTGGGATCGAGTGCGTCCAGTTGCCTGGCGCGGTCGAGATCTTTTCGTGCCCTGTCTTCGTCACCGGCGTTACTGAAAGCCTTCCCGAGATAGCTGTGGAAGATGGCGCGATTCGGCTCCAGCGCCGCTGCGGCCTGGAGGTCACGTCGACCTTCCTCGGCATGTCCCTGCCGAATCAAACAGAGCCCGCGACCGAGCCAGGCATTGCCGAGCGCGCTATCCAGAGATATCGCTTTCTCGAAAGATTCCCTGGCCGCGTTGATGTTGTTTTCTGCGCTGAGCAGGAATCCGCGCAAGACGTGCGCGGCAGGGTTGCGCGGCGCCAGACTTAAGCCTTTGGCGAGTGCTTCCTTTGCCCGCGGGACGCGGCCGAAACTAAATTCCAACTCAGCCACCCGCGTCCAGGCGAAACCAAATTCCGGATCGACGACGGTTGCCCGACTGGCTGCTTCCAAAGCACCCGCGAGATCGCTTTTCGATTGCCGGTAGTAGGACTCAGCGACCCACTCACTGGCGCTGACTGGCGATCTATCGCCGGACTTTGTCTGCAAGGTCACGGCGGCAACCAAGGTGGAAAGCGCCGACCTCCCCGGCGCATCCGGACTTAACTCGCGCAACAAACGTTTGGCTTTCTCGACCTGGCCGACGACCAGATACAAGTTGGCGCGATAAGATTTTTCCGCGGACGAAGCGGGCGTTCTGCGAGGAGGGTAAGTCTCAAGCGCACGCAATAAGTCGCCCTGCTCGTAAGCGGCAATCGATTCTCTCAGGGCATTCCGACTTTCTGAAGACAACTTCAGATCATTTAGACTTAGAACGCCGGGATAATAGAGACACCACTGAATGACATTCACTGTCATGATCACCGCCGTCTTAGTCGGCTTGCCGCCGGGATCCACCTCGGCACGCTCGCCGCTTCGCACCACGACGGAGCCTTGCGCGTTTGCGACCTCGACCTCGCCGTCGAGCATGGTGAAAGTGCTATGACCATTTGCGGCCACGCGGACGACAAACTCCGTCCCGCGGATGGCTCCATTTGCCGCCGGCGTTTTGACGTTGATCTCGCGCGATTTCTCGCGGCTGAAGAAGTAGCCGGCGCCTTGTTGCAGGTCGACCGTCGGTTTGGCGCCGGCCGTGGTCGGCGGAAGGATTTCGGTTTCAGTCAACTCATCCACCTGCATGACGCTGGCATCGCTCAGGCGGACTGCGGCGCGGCTATCTTCTCCGGTGCGGAGCCGTTCATGCCAGATGAGCTTTTGCCCGACGGCCGCCGGGCGCCACGCGACCGACGGTCTGGCAGTGTCGACCGAGTTCTCCTTCGAGATGATCTCGGCGGAATCTGGAGCGCCGGCATTCTGCGCGCTCGCCTGACGAGGAAACGACACGCCCAGAAAAATGGCCGTAACCACGAGTAATGCAGTCGGCCTAACGTCTTTCCAGATGGTGCGTTCTCTCGCGGCAAGTGGCGACATATCAGGAGTCGGCTCCTTCCGAGCGGCAATCTTGCCGGAGATGGACCGATGGCGTCGATGCTTTAATTGGGAACTGCACCCCCGGGGTTGCGGGACCTTGTCTCACCGGGGAGTCGGCGACTGACTGGTCCGTGGCTTTTTCTTTCTCGCTTTGGTGGAATCCTGGTCCGCCGGAACGCTATCGATAACGCGGCCTCGGGGCGGCGGAGTTGACCGCACACTCCCATCGCGATCGGCGAGGTGTGGAGTCTTTAGTTGGCTCAGGTCGCGGAGTCTTTTCCGCTCGAGTGGGCCGCGGGCTGGCAGTTGGTCTCGGACGTGGATTCCGGGTCGGGAAGTTGGGGATCGGGTAAATGCTTATTCCGGAGCCGGGGATGCGGCCCGGATATACCCGTTCCGGTGTTTCCGGATTGTCTGGGCGGCGCGCCGGCTCCGTCCGGGTTGGCTTGGGACGTTTTCGGCGTCTCGGAGCGCGATCGAGTTTTACTTCGCGTCGTCGGGATGCGGCTGGCGTTGCCTAACGTTTCTTCCAGCGACTTGCGGAATATCGGCGCGATTTGGTTCCAGCGCCGCCGCGGTGAGGATATCGCGTTGGCCCGCCTTGATCCGACCCTGGCGAATCAAACACAGGCCACGGCCAAGCCAGGCATCACCCAGCGATCTATCGAGAGCCATCGCTCGTTCGAAAGAATCCTTCGCGTCATCCAACTTGCCTTCCGCGCTCAAGATGGATCCGCGCAAGGCGTGTGCAGCAGGATTGCGCGGCGCGAGACTCAGAGCTTTCTCCAGCGCCTTCTTCGCCTGGGAAGCGTGATCCTGGTCAAATTCCAACTCGGCTACCCGCGTCCAGCCGAAGCCAAAGTCGGGATCAATGGCGGTCGCGCGCTGAGCAGCTTGCAGCGCTCCGACATGGTGATCTTGCGATTGAAGATAATAGGACTGCGCCAACCACTCACTCGCGGTTTGCGGCGGGCGCGCGCTCTTGCTCTCCTTAAGCGTGATAGCCGCGATGAGGGTGGCGATCGCCTGCCGGTTAGGAACACTCTTGTCGAGTTCTTCAAGAAGGCCTTCCGCTTTGTCCACCTGTCCGGCAAACAAGAGTAAGCCTGCGCGATAAATCTTTTCTTCCGACGAAGCGGGCTCCCGCCCCGCCGGGTATTTTTGCAACGCGCTGAGCAGGTCGCCTTCGCTGTAGGCAGCGAGCGAAGCACGCACCTCGTCGCGTTCATTCAGCGAAGCGCCCACTTCTTTCGGGCTGAGGACACCCGGATAATAAAAGCACCACTGGGCGAAATCGATCGCGTCGCTGACCGCGTCTTTCGCCGGCTTCCCGCCCGGTTTTATCTGCGCGCGTTCCCCGCTCCTGATGACGAGCGAACCGCTTTCGTTGGAAGTCACCACCTCGCCATCGATCATGGTGAAGCTGGTCGCTCCGTCGGCCGCCACGGTTACGACAAACTCCGTGCCGCGAATCCCGCCGTTGGCAGCTGGCGTTCGGATGTTGATCTCGCGCGATTTTTCCCGGCTAAAAAAATACGCGGTGCCTTGTTTCAAATCGACCGTCGGCTTGGCCGCTGCTTCTGTTGGCGGCAAGATTTCCGCCTCCGTGAGCTCGTCCAGGCGCAGAATGCTGAGGTCGCTCAGGCGCACCGCCGCCCGGCTGTCCTCGCCGGTCCGCACACGATCATGCAAGGCCAATTTCTGGCCGACGGTCGCCGGAAGCCACGCGGCCGAAGGGCCCGCTGTCTCAACGGAATTCTCGACTGAGAAAATCTCCGCATCATCCGGCTTCTCGGCGGCTCGCGCGGGTAGAGCTCCCGCGCACAGGACAAGAAGCAATGTCCATAATCGGCGATTTCTTTTCTCTCGCGACATGGTGCGCTTTTTCGCCGCGATCCGGCGGTCCTCGACGAGCGGCCGGCCATCCCAGCAAAGTCGCCAGCCTGAGGAAGATCGGACGAAAGGTCGATCTCTATTTGCAAGGCGCCGTTTGCTTTCGATCACGGACAGGAGGTTCCCAGGCAGGGGTTGCCGAAATAGGCCTCGACCAGGCCGACCCCGCTTGTGCCGCCGGCCCCACTCACAATCGCCGTGTAGGCGCCTTCGCCCACCGGCAAGGTAAGCAGAATCGCTGACTCCAGATCGTCGCTCGGCGCCAGACCGGTCGCGGTGATGCCCGTTTCCTGCGTCGCTTTCCAATTATCGTTAGTCATGACACTCCCGTCTGGTTTGTGTAGCTCGAGAACCGGATTGGCGAGGGCCCCACTTACACCCTGTGAAGAGAGTGAGGGGCCGATCCCGCGCACCACGACCTGGATAGGGACCGATCCTTGGTTGATGAAGCCACCTATCATGACGTTGTCGCCGGTCTGGACCTTGCCCCGGGTCGAAATGTTGGCCAAAATTGCGGAAGCCAGCCCGTCGGAACTTGCTGCTCCCAACTTATAGACTTCAACCAAACCGACCCCGGTTCCGTTGTTCGTCCCCTGCAGGACGGCGGTATAAGGGCCGGGGTCCAAGACTGCCAGGATCGCTGACTCGAGAGGTGAAGCCGGGGCAAGCAGGGCCGGCGGGTAGGTGGCGTTCTCGATCGGCACCTTCTGGCTGCCTCCCGCCAGGTTATCCATCCAGTTATCGTTCATGGCGATGGTGGACGCACCACTGTGCAGTTCAAGATAGGGATCAGCCAGCGGGCCAGCCACAGTCGCGGGCAGCGATGGCCCAATTCCGCGCACCATCAGTTTCATCGGCGTCATTGGCGGGTCGCCCAGGGTAATGAACCCGCCGATGAGCACGTTATCCCCTGTGCCCACGCTCAGGCGGGTCGAGATATTAGCCGCTCCGGTTGGCTTCAGAAGGAATAGGCTTTGCACACCGCAACCGCTCGAATTGCAGGCAAACGCCTGCACGTTTGAGATCACGCCGCCGGCGAATTGGGGCGTGGGTTGCCGAGCGATGCTAACCAGAGGAGTTCCCGAAATGATGCCCGTGATCGAATCCAAGTTTAACCCCGGCGGGAGTGGACCGATTTCAGTGTAAGTGACCTGATCAGACGAGTCTGAGGTGGGCGCCATAATCGTGTAACTAAAAGGTACACTTGGAAAAAGAGGGGCGCTGTTCGGACTTACAATCACAGGCACCGCGAGATCCGAGGTAAAGGTCAACTCCAACGTTGCCGTATTAGTTATGCCCGCCTCGGTCGCGGAAAGCGTCACCAAAAAACTTCCGTAAGTTGTCGCCGTCCCTGAAATTTCACCGGTCACGGAATCAATACTCAGGCCTGCTGGTAGGCCGGTGGCGCTAAGTCGCGCTGCGGCGGTGCCCCCGCTAGTAACTACTTGGAAATTGAAAGGGCTGCCAGTTCTCCCCTTCGCGCTGGCGCTGCTAGTGATCACCGGACCAGAAGTGGGAAGTGGCTGGATCGTGAGGATGAGGGTGGCGTTTGTGGTGCCGACCGAATTGGATGCGCTTAGTCCGACCTGGAAGGTCACCGCGTCAGTAGGAATGCCGACGATGGCGGAGAGAGTCGTGTCAAAGGTCAAACCGGGCGGCAAAGTAGCCGGGTCCACAGAAAGGTCGGTTGCGCCAACGGCTTCGAACTGGTAGACGAACGCTTGTCCTACCGTTCCTGTCGCAGCCAGCGGGCTAATAATGATCGGAGGTTCGGGAATTACGGCAACGCCTTCCGCGCCATTAAGCCCTGACGAGATCAAGGCGTTATTTACTGCTGCCCCCGTCGTGGCGCTGTATTCGCCAATTGAACTGTTCCCACCACCAAAATTCACGACAAACAGATTCCCTCCGGAGACCGCGATACCTCGAGGGCCAGATAATCCAGAGACCAAGGCGCTATTTACCGTCGCCCCCGAGGTCGTGTATTTGCCAATCGTGTTGCTGTCGTAATTCGAGACAAACAGATTCCCTCCGGAGACCGCGACTGCTTGCGGATTACTCAGGCCCGAGACCAACACGCCGTTTATCAGTGCCCCCGTGGTGGCGTCGTATTCACTAATAAATCCGGTGCCGTTGACGACGAACATGCTTCCTCCGGAAAACACGATGCCCAGGGGGTTAGTCAATCCAGGTGAGCCACTGACGAACTCGCTGTTGATCGTTGTCCCGGTCGTGGCGTCATATTTGCCGATCTTCCCGTCGAGGTCAGTGACAAACAAATTTCCTCCAAATACTGCGATGCCCCACGGTTTGACCAATCCAGAGATAAAAGCACTGTTGATCGTTGCCCCGGTCGAGGCATCATATTTGCCAACGCTGCCGTTGCCATCGCCGCCGGCGTTGTTTACGACAAACAGATTTCCTCCCGATATCGCCATGCTGGTCGGGTTATTCAGCCCCGAGATGAACGCGGTGTTAATTGTCGCTCCCGCGGTCGAGTATTTGCCGATCGTATTAGCGGCAGGATTGCCACCAACGTTTGTCACAAAGATTTGCCCGCGAGCGCTGCCCGGAGCGACCCAGAGGGCCGCGAACGCGATTATTGCGGCGATAACTCTTTGCATAGTCCATCTTCCGAAAAACCGAAACTTATTCATGGCTTTGTCGTGTTAGAGGGTGAGAGGTCGCGGGCAAGAAACCCTGGCGGCGGAATTGGCGGCAATCCCATTCCTTGCGAAAGCGGGAGCAAACGCTGCGCTGCCAAACGAGATTCGCTTCATTTTCGGCTGATTCGGGGTTGAATTTGGATCTGGCGATCGCGGCAATCGGCAATCGCAGCCCCGAATGCCTTCGGGGTTGAAACGTCGGGTGACGTAATCAGGTGCGATTCAGTGAGATTTTTTTCTTTCCTGTCAATTCTAATTTCACCGACTCGCGATTGCATTTTTTTGCCGCCTCAGATCGGATGGATCAAGGACATGATGTGCCGAGGCAGGGGTTGCCAAAATAAGCTTCGACCAGTCCAACCCCGCTTGTGCCGCCGGCCCCACTCACGATCGCCGTGTAAGCACCCTGCCCCAACCGGGAGAGTGAGCAGAATCGCGGATTCCAGATCGTCGCTCGGCGCCAGACCTGTCGCCATGATCTCCGCTTCCTGGGTCGCTTTCCAATCATCGTTAATCACGACAGTCCCATCCGCTTTGTGCAGTTCCACAACCGGATTGGCCAGGGCCCCGGCTACTCCAAAACCCGTCAGCGCCGGACCGATCCCACGGACCAGGACTTTGATCGGAACGGACCCCTGGTTGATGAAACCTCCGATCATGACGTTGTCGCCGGTCTGGACCTTGCCCCGGGTCGAGATGTTGGCCAGGTGCGCCTCGCTCGAGACGTCCATGCTGGCTGCGCCCAGGTTATAGACCTCGACCAGCCCAACACCTGTCCCATTGTTAGTCCCCTTCAAGATCGCGGTATAGGCTCCGGCATCCAGGACGCCGAGGATGGCTGACTCGAGGTCATTCGTCGGTGCCAGCCCGGTATTCTGGATCGCTAACTCCTGGCTGCCGCCGGACAGGTTATCTTTCCAGTTATCGTTACTCGCAATCGTGGAAGTTCCGTTGTGCAGTTCGAGGAACGGGTCGGCCAGAAACCCGGTCACCGGGAGAGATGCGCCTATCCCACGAACGACCAGTTGCATCGGCGCATTGCCCTGGGTGATAAATCCGCCAATCAAGACGTCATCACCAGTTCCGACGCTTAGTCGGGTCGAGATATTCGCGGCTCCAGTCGGGAAAAGAAAGAAGAGTCCCTGGGCGGCGCACCCGCCCGAATTGCAGGCGAAGACCTGCACGTTACTTACCACTCCGCCAGCGAGCTGAGGCCCTGGTTGCGAGCCCCTGCCGACTTGGGGAATACCTGAGATGATGCCATCGACCGTATCCAGACCCAGTCCAGCGGGGAGCGGACCGACTGCTGCATAGGTGACAGGGTCAGTAGAGCCTTGAGTCGGAGCATCGATCGCATAGTTAAAAGACAGGGCAGGAAAAACAAAGGCGCTATTCGGACTAACGATAACGGGAATAGTTAGATCGGAAGTGAAGGTGAGCTGCAAAGTGGCTGTGTTCGTTATGCCCGCCTCGGTCGCCGAGAGAGTGACCAGGTAACTGCCGTCAACTGTAACTGTCCCGGAGATTTCTCCGGTTACTGGATCGACGGTCAGGTCCGGCGGTAGATCTACCGCGCTGAGGCGCACGCCAGAGGAGCCGCCGACGGTAATGACCTGAAAACGGAAAGGACTATCGGTGCGACCCGTCGCGCTGGTGACACTGGCAATGACCGGACCCGCTGCCGGGAAGGGCTGGATGGTAAGGACAAGTGTGGCCGCGGTGGTGCCGACGGAGTTAATCGCGATCAGGCTTACCTGGAAACTTCCTGCCAAGTTTGCATTGCCGACGATTGCCCGAAGTGCAGGATCGAAGGTCAGGCCATCGGGCAAACCATTCACCTCCAGCGAGGTCCGCGTCGCTGGCTTCAAACTGGTAGCTGAAAGAAATATTCGCAGTCGCAGAGGCGTTGAGCGGGCTGAGGATGACGGGCGGGGCCGGGGCGCCGAGCCGGCCGAGGGCGTTGCGCGCGATCGTGCCTGTGCCGCCACCGCCCAGCGTCGTAAAATTTCCCCCGATGAGAATCTTGTCGTCCGGCTGTATGGCAAAGCCGTAAACGGGGCCATTCGCCCCCGGATCGAAACTGGCGTCCGTCGTGCCCACGGGCGTGAGTCGCCCGAGCTTGCTGCGGGCGACCGTCCCGACGCCTCCGCCGCCGAGCATGGTGAATTCTCCGCCGAGCAGAATCGTATCGTCTTTCTGGATGGTCAGAGCGCGAATAAGACCGTTTGCTCCCGGATCGAAGTTGAGGTCGATCGACCCGTCTGCTTCCAGCCGGCCGATAAAGTTGCGCGTGTTATTGCCCGTGCCACCCCCTCCCAGGGTGGTGAAATTTCCTCCCACCAAAATCCTGCCGTCGGTCTGCTCTGCCAGGACCTGGACGAAAGAATTCGCGCCAGGATCAAACTTGTCGTCAATCGTTCCCTCGGGATTTAGGCGTCCCAGCCCGACACGTCCGGCGGGCACAATGCCGCCACCGAGGGTGGTGAAATTTCCGCCGACCAAAATCCTTTTATCGGCCTGCTCCACCAAGGCGTAAACGTCGCTGTTCGCGCCGGGATCGAATTCAGCCTCCACCGTGCCGTCGGCAGCGAGCCGCGCGATGTTGTTGCGCGGGGTATTGCCGGTACCGCCATCGCCGATCATGCTGAAACCGCCTCCGACCAGGATCCTGTCATCCGCCTGTACCGCCAGGGCGTAGATGAAGCCGTCCGAGCCGGGATCGAAGGTGTCATCGACCGTGCCGTCCTGGTTGAGCCGGGCGATGAAGTTGCGCGGGGTCGTGCCCAGCCCGCCTCCGCCGATTCTGGTGAAGAATCCCCCGACGAGGATTTTGCCGTCTCTTTGCAGCGCCATGGCGAGGATCTTGTCGTTCGCTCCCGGGTTGTAGCTCAAGTCGAGGGTGCCGTCTTCGTTCAGGCGTCCGATGAAATTTCGCGTGACGGTGCCGATGCCGCCCCCGCCCAGGGTCGTGAAATCTCCGCTGACCACAATCCGGCCGTCCGTTTGCACGGCGAAATTGCGGACAATGGTGTTTGCGCCGGGATTGAAGCTATCGACCTCGGACTGGGCGCAGGCTTCCGTCAGCGGGAGGATGAGCAGGAAAATTGCCGCGCTTTGTCCAATGATCGCCCGGAGCCTGCCAGGAGCCGGAAATGATGCAGCGACAGCTCTCCACCGGCGCGCGGGCGGGAAGGGAAAAGCTCTCATCGAATCCGTTAGGCAGGATTGCCTCCCGGGCAATCGCGGTATTTTTCCGAATTTTTCCCCGGTGCGTCGAGGATTTTTTTGGGGGGCTGGCCGAAGCCCGGAGCGGGAGTTCACGAATCTGCGTCTGTCTTCAGAGCGCGCACGGAACTAATATTGTGTCTTTCCACTTGAAAACTTTCGCCCGATACTGACTGTCAGTTTCGCAATATGGACGCATCTTCTTCGGTCTCGCACGCTGGTCACGATCCGCATCATCACCACGACGAGCACGGGCACCACGAACTCGGTTTCTGGAAGAAGTATGTTTTCTCGACCGATCACAAGGTGATCGGCCTGCAGTACCTCATCACCGGGCTGATTTTTCTCTTCATGGGCTTCTGCCTCATGATGCTGATGCGCTGGCAGCTGGCTTACCCGGGCAAAGTGCTGCCCGTGGTCGGCAACCTGATCGAGCGCATGCTCGGCCCCGGGAGCATGACCAACGGCGTCATGACGCCGGAATTTTACAACTCGTTAGGCGCGATGCACGGCACGATCATGATCTTCCTCGGGATCGTGCCGATCGCTTTCGCCGCCTTCGGCAACTTCGTCGTCCCGCTCCAGATCGGCGCGCCGGACATGACGTTCCCCAAGATCAACATGGCGAGCTACCAGGCGTTTTTCGTCGGCGGCATCATCATGCTGGTGAGCTTCTTCGTCCCGGGCGGCGCGGCCAAGGGCGGCTGGACTTCCTACACTCCGCTGGCCGATATCGCGGATAAGGGACCGACGTATCACGTGATTTTTAACGGGCAAACGCTCTGGCTGATCGCGTTCATCATGCTGATCACCTCGTCGCTTCTCGGCGCGGTCAATTTTATCGCCACGATCATCCAGCTCCGGGCCAAGGGGATGACCTGGATGCGGCTGCCGTTCTTCGTCTGGGCGCAGTTTGTCACCGCGTTCCTGCTCCTCCTCGCTTTCCCGCCGCTCGAGTCGGCGATCGTGATGCAGCTGATGGACCGGATCGCGGGCACAAGCTTTTTCCTCCCGACCGGGCTGGTGGTGAATGGCGCAGCGGTCAACATCAGCGGCGGGGGCAGCCCGCTGCTCTGGCAGCATCTCTTTTGGTTCCTCGGGCATCCGGAGGTTTACGTGCTGATTCTGCCGGGCATGGGCATTGTGGCGGAGATCATCGCGAACAACACCCGCAAGCCGCTCTGGGGTTACAAGTCGCTCGTTCTCGCCGCTCTCGTTCTTGGATTTCTCTCTTTCATCGTCTGGGCGCACCACATGTGGCTGACCGGCATGGGCACGGTGGTGAGCGCGTTTTTCCAGACCACGACGATGATCATCTCGATCCCGTCGGTCATCATTTTGAGCGCGTTTTTTATCTCGCTCTGGGGCGGATCGATTCGATTTACCGTCCCGATGCTTTTCGCGACGGCGTTCCTGCCGATGTTCGGCATCGGCGGTTTGACCGGCATCCCGCTGGCGTTTAACAGCGCCGATCTTTACCTGCACGACACCTATTACGTGATCGCGCATTTCCATTACATCGTCGCGCCGGGGACGATTTTCGCGGTCTTTGCCGGGATTTATTATTGGTTTCCAAAGGCCACAGGGAGAAAGATGAGCGACTTCTGGGGGAAGGTGCATTTCTGGCCCTCGCTCGTCTGCATGAACGCCATTTTTCTGCCCATGTTCCTGCAGGGCATGATCGGGATGCATCGCCGCTGGTACGACGGCGGCCAGGGCTGGAACCTGTCCTCAGAGAAGGTCTGGGGCTTGAGCGGTTTTGAATGGAACACGCCGATCTCGCTGGGCGGCGTGGATCATGGGCCTGGCGCAAATTCCGTTCATCATCAATTTCTTCTGGAGCATCAAGCACGGCGAAAAAGTGGACGACAATCCCTGGGAAGCGACCACCCTCGAATGGACCGCGCCGTCGCCGCCGCCGCATGGCAATTTCGCGACCACGCCAGTGGCCTACCGCGGGCCTTACGAATACAGCCTGCCGGGCCGGGAAAAGGATTTCACCATGCAAACCGAGCCGGTCCAGCCTAACGAGCGCGCGCCGCACGAGCCGACGATGTCGCTCAGCCACTAACGGAGTTTTTAGCAATGGAAATTCCGTACACAGTCACCGCCCGGCCCGATACCGGCCTTTGGAACGCCAAAGTCGGCATCTGGCTCTTCCTCGCCTCCGAAGTGATGCTCTTCGGCGGATTATTTTCCGCCTACATTTTCCTCCGGCTCGACGCCCCGCCCGGCCATTGGCCGCACGGCCTGCTCAACGTCCCGGTCGGGACGATGAACACCGCGGTCCTGATCGCGTCCTCGGTCACGGTCGTGCTCGCCTGGGCTTCGCTCAAGATGCGGCAGTTCACGAAATACAAGATCTACATGGGGATCACGATCCTCTGCGGCATCCTCTTCCTTTTCGTGAAGCTCTATGCGGAATGGCCGCAGAAGTTCGATCACTTCGGCGTTTACATTAAGCCGAGCGCGCTGGAAAAGTACGAGCCGTATCTCGGGAACAAGCATCTCCTCGCCAAGGGTCTGCCGCCCGCGGGTCGAAATCACCGGCCACCTCCATAATCACGAGGCGCTGCACGATCCGAAGATCAAGGAATACGAAGTCGGGCTCGATCCGATCTTCACCGATCCGACCAATCCGACAGATGGATCGGCCGCATTTCCTCTACGTGCCGCCGACCGACAAGATCGGGCACATCGACAAAGCCGACGTGGAGCGGGCGACGATGTTCGTGCCGTCGCACAACACTTATTTCGCGACCTATTTCACGATCACCGGCCTGCACGGCCTGCACGTCCTCGGCGGCGTGCTCGTCTTCATCTATTTGTGGCTGCCGATCGGCTCGAATTTATACCGGCAGAACCCGGAGCATCTCGCAAATCGAGTTGAGGTCGCGGGGTTGTTCTGGCACTTTGTTGATCTGGTTTGGATCTTTGTTTTTCCGCTCTTTTATCTGCTCTAACCGATGAATAATCCGCCAACGACCGAGCCGGTTGATCACGAGACGGAGCACTACGCCCCGCACTCGCACGACGTCAGCAAACACGTCCGCGGTTATCTCCTGGTCGGGGCGACGCTGCTCGTTTTCACCGGGCTCACCGTCTATCCTCTCCTACGTCGATTTCGGCTCGCAGATGGCCAACGTCGCCGTGGCCATGGTCGTCGCGACCTTCAAGGCGGGCCTGGTCGCTTACATTTTCATGCATCTCTCGGCGGAGAAAAAACTGATCTACCGCGTTTTGATTTTCACCGCCATTTTCGTCTTTGCCCTTTTCTGGCTGACCTACCTCGCCTGGTACGATCCGGTTGCCCGCTAAATGTCGCTCAAGGCTTTTCATATCATCTTCATCACCTTCTCGACCCTGCTCGCGTTTGGGATCGGCCTCTGGTGCCTTTGGGTGAACCAGGTCGGCGAAACTTCGGCTTACACGATGGGCGCGGTGATTTCCTTCGCGGCCGCGGTGGCGCTGATCGTTTACGGCTGCTGGTTCTGGCGCAAAATGAAACGGCTCCGCCTCATCTGATGAAAGCCAGGCTCATCCTTTTACTCACTCTGCTCCTGGTTTCGCCCACGGTGCAGGCTCTCGCCTGCGCGACCTGCATGGGCGCGAAAGATTCCGCGACGACCGCAAACATGGCCGTCGCAATCTGGGTCATGCTCGGCGCCATCATGTCCGTGCTCGCTGGAGTCAGTGCCTTTGGCATTCATCTCTGGCGCCATTCCAGCGTGCCGCTCGAACCGCACGAACAGCTGATCGACGAAGACCTCGAGAAATATGACTAGCCTGGCTCTCATCAACCAATTCCTCGGACAGCAGCCCAATGCCTCCGAGCACGGCTACCAGATCGATCACATCATCGAGTTCTCGCACTGGTTCATGGGCGCGCTCTTTGTCGGGTGGTCGGCCTTTTTCATCTTCGTCCTCTGGCGTTTTCGGAAAAGCCGCAACCCGGTCGCCAATCATGAAGGCGTGACGAGCGGCATCTCGACGCACCTGGAATTCGCGGTCGTCCTGATCGAGGCGGTCCTGCTCATCGGTTTCGCCATTCCGCTCTGGGCGAAACGGGTCAACGCCTTCCCGGAAAACAAAGACGCCATCCTGGTCCACGCGGTCGGGCAGCAGTTTGGCTGGAATTTTCATCTCCCCGGACCGGACGGCGTCTTCGGCCGACGCGAAGTCGATCTGATCAGCAACTCAAACGCGATCGGACTGGACAGCACCGATCCCGCGGCCAAGGACGACCTCGTGGTGCTCGGAGAACTGCACGTCCCGGTCGATCGCAACGTGATCATCGATCTTTCCTCCAAGGATGTGATCCACAACTTTTGCCTGCCCGACATGCGCATCGCGCAGGACGCCATCCCGGGGCAGATCATCCCGATGTGGTTCAAGCCGATCAAGACCGGCAGCTACGAGGTCGTTTGCGGCCAGCTTTGCGGTCTGGGCCATTACTCGATGAAGGGAATGTTGGTGGTCGACACGCCCGATGAATATCAAGCGTGGTTGAAGGAACGGGTCGAACTTTCCGGCGGCCAAACTATCCCGCCGCCCTTGGAGCGTCCTCCGGGCGAACCACCGGTCGGGCCCACTCCCGGCACCGTAGCGCCGCCGGGCGCGCCGAAAACCGCCAACCCGGGCGGCGGATAAGAAAGGGGACCGGCTCCGTGCCGGATTCAGCCCACTACCCGATGCGCACGCCCGTCGCTGAAACGAATCCGTTCCTCCATCGCTTTGCCTGGTTCCTGGCCGGGGCGACGGTCCTGCTCATTTGCAGCGGCGGCATGGTCACGAGCAAGGGCGTGGGGCTCGCCGTGCCCGACTGGCCGACCACCTTCGGCTACAACATGTTTTTCTTCCCCGTCTCGCAATGGGTCGGCGGGATTTTCTTCGAACACACTCACCGGTTAATCGCGTCGGGCATCGGTTTCCTGAGCATCATCCTCGCGTTCTGGCTCGCCTTTTCGAAAGCGGAACGCTGGATCAAGACGCTCGGCTGGGTGTCGTTAGGCACGGTGGTTCTTCAGGGCGTGCTCGGAGGTTTGCGGGTCACGCTGCTCAAGGATCAGATCGGAATTTTTCACGCCTGCCTGGCGCAGGCGTTTCTTGGCTTGCTCGTCGTCATCGCGCTCGCCACCTCGCCGGTCTGGCGCCGGCTCGCGCAGGCTCGCACTGCCGTTCCGCCGCGCTCGCTCGCGATCCTCGCGCTCACCGTGACCGCTCTGATTTACGGGCAGCTTGCGCTCGGTGCGACGATGCGGCATCAGCATCGCGATCTTTCGATTCTCGATTTCCCGCTCGCCTACGGGCAGGTCATTCCCAAGACCGATCCCGCGACGATCGCCCAGATCAACGAGACGTCGCGATGCCCAGGCTTTGTCCGAGGTCACGGCCGGACAAATCTGGCTGCAAATGACGCACCGTTTCCTGGCCGCGATCATTGGCCTGACGATTGCGGCGTTTTGGTTTCTCGTTAGGCGCGAGAAGAACGCCGCACCTTTCCTCGGCAAACTTGCGAACCTCTGGTTCGGCCTCGTTATCCTGCAAATCACGCTTGGCGCCTGGACCATCTGGAGCAATAAAGCGGCCGATATCGCGACCGCCCATGTCGCGGTTGGTGCTTTGACTTTCGCCACCGCTATCGTCATTTCCGCGACCGCGCTGCGTCTGCGGCATGCGGCCGTCGCGGGATCCGGCGTTCGTTCCGAGGCAGGACCTCGTGGAGGCCGGCGCGCGATGAAGGCCGCGGTCATCGAACCACCCGCCGTCCCGCTCGAAAGAGGCTGGACGATGGCGGACCTCGCCCAACTGGTCAAAGCGCGGCTCACCTTCCTCGTTCTGATCACGACCGCGGTCGGCTTTTATGTCGGCTGGCGCGGACCGATGGATTTCATCGCGCTCCTGCACGCAGTTTTTGGGACGGCCCTCGCCGCCGGCGGCGCGGCCGCGCTCAATCAATGGTGGGAACACAAGTTCGACGCCCTCATGATCCGGACCCAGCTGCGCCCGATCCCGTCGGGGCGCATGTCTCCGCGCGAAGGTCTGCTGGTCGGCGTCCTGCTCGGCCTCGGAGGCGTGCTTTACCTCGCGCTCGCGGTCAATTTCATCAGCGCCATCCTGGCCGCGGCCACGATCGGGATTTATCTCTTCGCTTACACGCCGCTGAAACGGATCAGCACCGCCAATACCCTGGTCGGCGCCATCCCGGGCGCGCTTCCGCCGCTGATCGGCTGGGCCGCGGCGCGCAACGATCTCGCGCCTCCCGCCTGGACGCTTTTCGCGATTCTCTTTTTCTGGCAGCTGCCGCACTTTTTCGCCATCGGCTGGATGTATCGGGAAGATTACTCGCGAGCGGGATTCGTCATGCTTTCCGGGCGCGATCTGGAAGGCGCGCGGACCGGGCGCCAGAGCGTTTTCTTCACCGTCCTCCTGCTCGTCGCGAGCGTGACCCCGGTTTGGTTTGGAATGGTCTCGCTCCTTTACCTGCCGATCGCGCTCTCGTTAGGCGCAGTTTTCCTCGGCCTGGCCTTTCGTTTCCAAACGCACCGGACTCTCCCGACGGCGCGGCAATTATTTTTCGCCTCGATCATTTACCTGCCGCTGCTGCTCGGGGCATTGGTGCTGACCAAGCGATGAGTCACGCCTCTACTCTCGCGCCCACCCGCTCCGCCTTGTCCTGGCGCGCGCTGGCCTGGAAAGCGACGCTCATTCTCATCCCGCTCCTGACCGCAGCCGGCCTTTTTTTCCTGCGCCAGGCTCAGGTGGCCCGGCTCTCCAGTCACGAGCTGCCGAAAATTGGGATCGTGCCCTCCTTTCAATTGACCGATCAAAACAGCGAGTCTTACGGTTCCCAGCAATTGTTAGGCAAAATCTGGATTGCGGATTTCATTTACAGCACCTGCCCCGGTCCTTGCCCGATGATCAGCACCCGAATGGGAGAGCTGCAAAAGCCGCTCCGCGACACCGATGTGAAGCTGGTTTCGTTTAGCGTCGATCCGCAACGCGACACGCCGGCGGTCTTGCGGGAGTATGCGGCCAAGCTCAACGCCCAGCCCGGCCGGTGGCACTTCTTGACTGGCGACAAAAACACGATTTACCGACTCTCCCGCGATGGCTTCAAGCTTGCCACCGACGACGGCGGAGCGGCGGGCCCGATCCACAGCACCCGGATGGTCCTGGTCGACCGCAGCGGAATGATTCGTGGCTATTACGACGCGACCGATGCAGACGCGGTCACCCGCCTTTTGGCGGATACGAGTCATCTCCGGCGTGAACAACCGGCCCCGGCTACCGGAAACGCGGGTTCCTAGGACCGTTTCGTTTTCCGCCGATTCGCTCTAAAGATTCTGCCAGCTATACAGGCTGCGATGGAATTCTGCGCGCAGTGCCTGGTAATTCGATTCCCGGCAGTTCAGCCGAAATGTAAGCATCTCCGGCACACGATCCAGGAACAGTGAGTAACAGGCGAATCTCTCTCCGTAGTAAACGTAGCTCAGCTCCACCAGGTAAGTCCGCTTCCCATCGATCTGGAGCGGATTCAATTCCTCCGAGAGGACCTTGACCTGTTCACTTCCTTCCGGCAGCGATGCGATCACTTTTTCGGTGAGACGCTTACCGCCCCCGGCATCGAAGGAAATGTCGGGTGATGCCGGCGACTTGCTCACCCTGGCCTTAACCTGTGCCGTCCCCTCGGGATGTAACTCGAGATAGTCGCGGCCGCCTGAGCATTTCCAAGCGAACGGCGGCTGATAAGTCGCCTTGGTCTTTCCACCATTGCTGAAAGCCAATTGGGACATCTTTATCCCGTCAAGATCGAACGTCTCTTGTTGCGGCGAGAGATCCAGACTGGCGAGGACTGCCGGCGCCAGAAGACACCCCGTCAGGCTGAGGGCGGCGAATGCTAGAAGACGTGGAGGTAAGAGATATGGACAGGCTTTCATTGCGCGAGAAACCAGCGGCCTTTGACGTAACTAAAAACGGGAAGGCTTCCGGGAGGCGTGTAGATCTGGAGGTTTGTGTCAAAGAACCATTGACGCTGCGGAGGGTTATAGACGTTTGCACTTCCCCAGCGACCGATTGATTGCCGACTGCCGTAAAGCTCCACCATTGATCCGTAGTAGGTCAAAGTCTTGCCGCTCCAACTCTCCAGAAAACGCGGGAAGTTCTCCGCCCCGCCGCTGTAATAGTTGCTGGTGCTTGGGACAATGCCGGAAACAATCGCGGTGTTGATGGTCGTGTTGCTGGCGACCCGTGAGCTGAGACTCGAGGAGGAATTCGAGTCATTCCAGGCATTGGAGAGGATATTGACCGCGTCCGCCACGACGGCGCAGGGCTTGCGCGAATAGCCGCTCACCTGTGGCTTGGTCGGGATCGCCCGAGTTGGAGGGAGGGTTGCTCCCGCCGGTGTTGTAGTCTCCCTGGATGTAGACCGGATTCGCGCTCGCCACGGTGATCCCGGCGTCGGGCATGATCGCGCCGTTCTTAAGGCGAACTCCCCGCTTCGGGCTCCCTCCGGTCTGGCTCGCGCTCGTGTCGCTGATGTAGATGATGTTGTTGAATGGGGCGAGCGTTCCGTTGCGGATCTTGGTGCTAACCGCTCCCATGTCGAGCGTAGCCAGCCGCACCGACGCACCTTCGCGGTTATCCTGAATGCTCTGGTTAGTCGTGATCGCACTCATAAAGGTCGAGTAGATCACGCCGCCGACTCCGGGGCTCGCCGCCGTCAGGGTGTTGCCACTTTGGTCTTTAATCGTGATGACGTTACTGGAATCGATCAGGATCTTAACTCCTGCCTGGTCGTAATAGCGTTTGCCGGCGAGTGGATCGTCGTAGCCCGCGGTCGGAGGTTCGATCAGCTCATGGTAGCTATCGTTGTTCGGATTGCCGTCGGTAGTGATGAAAATACGGGTCGCGTCGAGGCCAAATGGCTGATGTGCGACATCGAAAGCCGGCGGCAAATTGCTGGGATAGTTCGGGGAGGTGGGTATCTCCGGGTTGCTGCCACCGGGTGCGCGAGCGTCGCCCGGACGAAAACCGATGATCCAGTCTGTCCCATAGGTCACTTTGCTCTGAAAGGTGAGGAGATTATGCCCGGTGTAGAGGCTGGCATTGGTGTGCACCCAGCCCGTCACACTCATGATTGCGCCTGGCTGGATCTCCAGCGGATCCACATAGAAGATGGCCCAGTTCCACGGCGAGAGCTGTTCCTTTTGAAAGACCCGGCGGACCCTGGCGGTCACATTGCCCCCGAGGACAGGTAGAGTCACATCGGCTTGTCCGATGTAAGCATAGGTCGCCGTCACGGGCGATTGGCCAATCGCGGGAACGAGCGGGGAACCGCTGTCCACCGGTCGCAGCTGAGGATCGATCGCCAGGACCTGAAAGTTCGCAATTGTTGGCGGCTGGCTCCCGCTTGGGTCGGCGGGCGTCCGTTGGGCTGAGAAGCCCGCCACATTGGGAAATTGGGCCTGGCTGGGAAGTGGGATGTCCTGGAACGAACTGTTATGCAGCGAGGCATCCGTGTTACTGCGACAGATTTCGCGCCAGTAGGAGAAGGCATGTTCCAAGGCTCCGTCAGCAACCGAGATGGCCGACTGGAAAGCTTCGCTTCTCTGCACGTGATGCCGGACCGTAGTCGTGTACTCCATCGCTATCGCGACCGTTACCGTAAGAGTCACGATGATGGTGAGGACAACGATCAGAGCCGAGCCCGCTTCGCGAGAGGTGATCTTTAGGTTCATTGGTAGGTCGTAAGACGCGCGCGCATCGGCACCTGGCCATTGAGAAGAATGTTGGCCGACTTGAAGCCGCGATTGGTTGACTTGGTATCGGCGGTGGAAAGATCGATCGCCGCGACGAAGCGATAATACAGGGCGCCTCCTGGCGTGCTCGGAAAGGAGAAAGGAGTCGGGCTGATGATGTCATTACCCAACACCGCAAAAGCCTTTTTCTGCGTCGGCCCATGCCATTCCAGGGCTCCATTCTTGACCACGTAAGAGCACCGATCGGCGATAAAACAGGGGATATTGTAGAAGGTCGGGGATTGAGTTCCCTCGATCGCCACTCCGAGTTGAGAAGCGAGGGTCAGGTCATACTTCAGGCCGCCCAGATCGGTCACATTTGTGATGTCCTGCTCGATTTGATGACTCTTGACGATCAGCCGTTCACCAACCTGCGGGATCACATCCCCGGTCTTTAACTGGACTTGAACGACCGTGGCAGTCGTCGTGGCGTCGGCACAGATCTGGTAAGGCCCGCCCGCCCAAAGCTGAAACGAGATGCCGGCCGCTTTCGTCCCCGCAACCGGGTTAGGAATAGGAACGGAATTGGCGTCCGTCAGAGCGGGGAGCGAGACGGCGGAATGAATATCCTGCACCAGTTGCAGCATCGCGACGCGGGCTTGCTGATGCGCGGTGTTGACCGCAGAGTTTTTCGCACCCAGGATCATCCCGACGTTCAGCATGGAGTAGATGGCGAGCCCGACGGCGCCAATCAGACTCATGGCGATACTTAGCTCGAGGAGAGTGGCCCCGCCTTGCGCGCGCTTGCTCATATGTCGCAGGCCCGCAGGGTGCTGCGAGTTGAAGTGTAATTTTTGCTCCGATAGTTATAGGTGACCGTCACGTCCGCCCGATAGATCGGCATCGTGATCCCATTCAACACCGTGCTCATGTCGACGATCGTGGTCGTGAGAGTGCCGGAGACGACAATCCCCGTCGTCGGCTCGCGATAGATCGGGACGTTGGTCGCGATATGGGTGCCGATGACCAACTCTGGCGGTATTTGCGGGGTGCCGTTTTCGTTGATTTTTTGCGGATTGAAAGGGCCATCGGAGAGAATCAGGTCGATTTGATTCTGGAGCGCAGCGGCCGCGCCAGTGAAATTGCGGGCGATACTGGCGGCCTCGTTCAACCGGCTCATCGTCATGAGGAAGGCCGTCATGGTGATGGCAATGAGAGAAATGGCGATCGCGGCCTCAGTCAGGGTAAACGCACTCTTGGAATGGCGGGGCGAAAACGTCATTGCTCTTAGTTAGAATGGAGCAAGCGACATGCCGTCTGTTATAATTTCCATAACGAGACGTTTCGTTCCAGTCGGTGCGAATTTTAACTCGATGCCGCGCGATCAAGTCGCGGAAGTTCGCCAGAGTTCCTCGCGACACCGCACCAACACCCCACTACGAACCCCCCTGTCTAGGAGATCTCTTCCTCCGCGACGAGGCGGAGGTAATCCCGGTATTCTCCCTTGGGCAAGCGATCGATCAGCCGGCCCATTTGGGCGTGATCGATGAAACCCGCCCGCAACGCGACCTCTTCGAGGCAGGCCACTTTCAGGCCCTGGCGATGCTCGATCGTCGCGATGTAATTGGCCGCCTCGAGCAGGCTCGTTTGCGTGCCGGTATCGAGCCAGGCCATGCCCCGGCCGAGGAGTCGCACATTGAGGGAGTTCTGGCGGAGATAGATGGAATTCAGGTCGGTGATTTCGAGTTCTCCGCGCGCCGAGGGCTGCAGGCTGCGGCAAAATTCAACGACCTGGCTGTCGTAAACGTAGAGTCCCGGCACCGCGTAATGGCTTTTGGGCTTTTTCGGTTTTTCCTCGAGGCTGATCACCTTTCCATCCGGACCAAACTCGACCACGCCGTAGCGTTCCGGGTCGCGCACCTGGTAGCCGAAAATGCAGGCGCCCTTTTCGATCTCGAGCGCTTCCCGGAAGAAATCGAGCTTTCCGTAAAAGATGTTGTCGCCGAGCAGAAGCGCCGCGCCGCGATCGCCGACGAAATCCGCGCCGATCAGAAAGGCTTGCGCGATCCCCTTGGGCTCGGGTTGCTCGGCGTATTCCAACCGAAGACCGAGGTGCGAGCCGTCGCCCAGATAATCGCGCAGCATGGGCACATCTTTCGGGGTGGAGATGATAAGGATCTCGCGCAGGCCGCCCAGCATGAGGGTGGCGAGCGGGTAACAAATCATCGGCTTGTCGTAAACCGGGAGGAGCTGTTTGCAGACGATCTTGGTCAGCGGATAGAGCCGGGTGCCGGCGCCGCCCGCGAGAATGATGGCTTTCTTATTCATAAGGCGCGCGTCCAGCCGAGGAGCCGCTGCGACCATTCCTGCCAGAAGGGCCGGGCCCCGGTCCACTCGATCTTCGCTTTCCGGCTCAACCAGGGACCAATGTCGTTCAAGGAAGGTTTGTCGAGCGTCTGGTCAAAAATGAACCCGCTGCCGCGGCGGGCCAGCAGCTCACGATCGTTGCTCCGCCCGCCGACGCACTGATTGAGCGCCTCCCGCAAGACCGGCTCGGAGAGGATCGGCTTTTCCTCAATCGCCGCGCTGATCGTTAGGCCGAGAAGTTTGTTTAACATCAGTGCGCCTAACAATGTCCGGGAACTGGTGGCGTGCACATGGCCGATGTTGTGCTGGCGGAATAATCTCCGCAAGACCAGAGCGCAACGGGCTTGCTCGAGGAAGAGGTCGGATGGCGGCCGATGTTTTTGGCTGGCGCGCAGCGCCTCCAACTCCCGCAACGAAGAGCTGTCGGCCTGCCATTCGGCCTCGATCACCATCGCGTCGGGCAGATACTCGAACTGCGTCACCAGGTCGTTCGTCTTATCGTTCAACTCGGAGGCGACAGGCGGTTGCAGGACGAAAGCGACGTGCGGCACCTCATTGCGCTGCAGCGCCCGCAGCTCCATTTCCAGAAAAGGGAGACTCGGGTCGGGCCAGCGATCGATCAGGTAGGCCGTTTGTTTTTCCTCCGCCGCCGGGGTCGTGGAGGAGGGCCGGATGGGTGAACGCGAGAGGCATTCAGCGAAAAGCTCGTGCAAAGGTTCGACCGTCTTCGCGACATTAAACTCACTCGTCATGCGCGCGCGTCCGGCATCGCCGAGCCGCGTGCGAAGAGCGGGATCACGCACCAGTTTGTCCAACGCCTCGGCCAGCGCTTCCCAGTCTCCGGGCGGCACGAGCAAGCCCGTCGTCCCGTCGATAACCGACTCCGGAATGCCCGCCAGCGTGGTCGAGACCACCGGTTTGGCGCAGGTCATTGCCTCCATGATCACGGTCGGGAAAACATCGCTCGCGCCTTCCGCATCGACCACGCAGGCCAGCGCGAAAATGTCGCACCCGCGGAGTTTGGCATAGACATCGCCCTGCGAAAGCGAGCCGCAGAGCTCGACGCGCCGACCGAGCTTGAGAGCCGCGACCATGTTTTCCAATTTCTCGCGCAGCGGACCGTCGCCCACGATCTGGCAGCGGAAATCGAAATTCCGCCGATCCAGTTCCGCACAGGCTTCGAGCAAAATCTCGAATCCCTTGAACGCGACCAGCCTTCCGACACTGAGAATGGTCGTGGGCCCGGGCGGCCGTTCTTCCTCCGGCGGCGAGGGCAGATTCGCGAGGTCGAGCCCGTTGTAGACGCGATGAATTTTCCCCGCCGCCTCGGGGCAGCGTTCCTGGAGCAGACCGCGGCTGTAGTCCGTCTCGACCGCGACAAATTCCGCCGCGTTGCAGATCTCGCGCAGCAGGTCGTCCTGCCCGAGATCCGACATGAAATCCTGACCGTGAGCCGTGATGCTGAATGGAATCCCGGAGATTTGCTTCACAAAAAGCGCCGTGTGCGCCGCGCGATTCGCGAAATGGACATGAAAATGGCGCACCCCTTTGCGGGTGAAGAGATCGGCGAAATAGGAGGCGTTCCGCGCCCGCAGCGCAGCCTTGAAGTCCGGCCCGTATTTGCGCTCGTGCAGCTCGACCAGCGCCTGCGGCCAGCGTTCCGCCGCGCGGGCGGTCTTTTCCCACAGCGCCATCACCGGCGCCGGCGGCGCGTAGTAAACCGGCGCGCGCAAACGAGAAAAATGTTCGTGCCGCAAAGAAGTCAGCGGCGGATGCACGGCCCCGATCACCAAGTCGTAACCGCGCCGCTCCAACTCCAGCATCTCCATGTCGCAAAAGGTCTGGGAAAGGACCGGGTAGCGCGAGTAGAGGTAGCCGATTTGCATGTGGGAATCCGGAACAGCCCGGGCCGGATCTCTAAATCAGGAGCAGGAAAGAAGCCGAGCGTTCCAGGCCGGGAACCTCCGCAGGCAGCGTCTGGCCGGCCTCAGGAAAGGTTAACGTCCTTGCCCGGATCCATCTCATAATCCAGCGCGAGATACTCCGATGTCTTGGGCTTGATCACTTCCTCGACAAACTTGATGTAGATCGGGTCTTCCCGAAAAATCGCCTGCTTGTCCATCGACTCAAAATCGATCGCGATGAAAAACGGCCAGGGGATCTTGGGATCGACCCGTTTCCCGCATTTGATGCTCAGCACCTCGTCGATCTTGAGGAGCTGCATGCGCGCTTCATCATCATGTCCTCGGTCTCTTCCGGCGTGATGCCCGGCTTTAATTTATAGAGACCGATATGATGAACCATGAGCGGATAGGTAATTAGGCGTTGCCCGATGGCGGCGCAAGCGGGAATCGCCGCGGCTGAGCTCGCATTTGAGATTTGCGCGGCGGCCGTAGCCTTGGCCTATTTTTTCCAGTCGAGCGCGCCTTTTTTCAAGGCATAGACGTAGCCGACCATGAGAATGGAGACAAAGCTCAGCATACTCCAGAGGATGACGAAGCTGTGCGCGACCGCTTCGCGATACACCACCGCCCATGGATACATGAAGACGATCTCAAGATCGAAAAGGATGAAGAGCATCGCCACGAGATAGAACTTCACGCTGAAGCGCGGCTGCGCTTCGCCTTCCGCCACCATCCCGCATTCGTAGGCGGAATCTTTCGTCCGGGTGCGTCGGCCCGATTTCCCGAGCAGGACGCTGACGATCAAAGCCCCGGCCGCGAAGCCGATCGCTACGATCGCCTGGAGAAGGATGGGAATGTATTCGCTGATCATAAATCCTGGCTGCGCCAAAATTTGGCGCCACCCCTACCTTAGCGAGGCGCCGGGGTCGGGATATGCCCGTTCGGAGGAAGCAGGGCCTTGGCCAGGGCCGAAGGCAGGCCTTTGTATTTCTTGCCGGTTTTTTTCACCATCCCGCGCGCGACCAGGTTTTGCAGCTTTTCGTAAGCGCGCAAACGCAGCATTTCCTCGCCGCCGCTGGCCGCATTCCGGGCCCGCAGATTCTCGTGCAGAATCTCAAAGAGCTGTTTGAACTCGAACGATGCCCGGCGGGAAAGGACCGCAACCAGTTCTTCAGTAACGAGATCCGGAACTCGGCGTGAAAAAGCGTTCTTTTTTAGGATGGCCATAGGGCGCCAAGCCTAACATAAGTTTTCAAAAGTGGGCAGCAGGATTTGTTACTTACGCGAAAAATAAACGGCTCCTTGCCGGCCTTCCGGGCTGCGTCGCTATGTCGCGCCCGAGCGGGCTATTTTCTGCTCAAAAAGGGCTCGGCGTTGGCGAAACCGTGGGCGATTCTTCCGCCGCAGGCGTGGGGCTCACCAAACCGCTTGGCCACGGACCCGTCTTCAATCCATCCCGGAAGTAAATGAACAATCCGCCCACAGCCGCCGCCAACCCCACGGTCGCTTCCCGGAAGGTCACCGGACCGACCGACTCCGTGACGTAGCCATCCTCGTCGTAGCGCTGCGACATCACGATCGGCGACAGGTGTTTCCCGATCACCTCCTGGGGCGGAATCTTTGAAAGGTCGACCGACTTGCCCAGAGCAGGATAAAACGAAGCACCCATCAGCAGGAGGGGACGCGCCGCGGCGTCGATTCGTTCGTAGAGGAGGCGGGTGTCGACGTAATTGAAGGCGGACCCCGCCGCCGGCACCCGGATGGTCGCGTCGTGAAAAGGCGCGCTCTTCTCCAGTTCCCGCGCCGGCTGCGCGACGCGGGCCAGCGCCTGCTCCACCGCCGCCACGTCGGACCCGGCGCACATGAATTTATTCGAAATCGCAATCGCCGGATGGATCGGCACAAATCCGCCAAAGGGTTGCGCGCTGTAGTAGGTCACCCCGTTTTGCTCAGTCCGCGTCCAGGGCGCTCCGCCGAGGTCGACTGAGGACAGCGCGTCCGCGATTTTTTTCGCGCGCGCGGCATCGATCACCGGCAAGGTCGCGATCAGCGACGGCCAGTGCGCATCGGTTGGCCAATCACCCGCGATTTCCAGTTCCTCGCCGAAAGCCTGGCGCAAATCCTCCAAGGCAATGCCACGCGCTTTCATCCCGTCCGTAAACCGCTGCACCAACGCCGGCACCCCGACCGCGGCGGGCGCCGACGAGGCCAGGAGATTGTCCGACCAATGCACCCGCGAAGCAGAATAGAGAAAGGTGTTCGTGCCGGCGGCCCCGAGCATCGGACGTTGTAGTTTTTTCTCCGCGTTCACCTGCGGCATGGCGACGAAATCGGTCTCGCGCATTTTTCCCTGCTCAAATCCAATCGCGGCCGCCACGCTTTGCACCTGCCGCAAGCGCTGCAGCTGATCCATCGGGAGCGATTGCCCGGTCATCGCGACAAACGGCATGATCTTTTCCACGAATGGCCGCGGATCGAGGAAGACCATTCCCGTGTAGTCGTGCGGCAAATGTTTCATCGCCGCCGCAAACGCCGGATTTTTCTCGAGCGATCCTTCCGCTTTCTCGCGCCGGTGATCGACCCGATCGAGCAGAGTCTGGAGCAACGCCACGTCGTTCGAGGCGAAATACCACTGATTGTCGTAGACGCTGGCGAAGACGAATTGCGCCACCGACACCGTCTCGATCTTGTGCTGTTCGTAGACGATCGTTTCGCGTTTCGCGTTGGACGTTTTCGCGAGCAACTCCGCTTCCCGCCGGCTGATAAATTCCCGCGCTTTTTCCGGGGTGGCGTCGAAATGAAAACCGCCGATCAACTTCGGCTCGTTCTTCTCCAGCGCGGTCAGGGCGAGGAAACTGTTTTTCGGGCCGAGGGCGAGAAATTCCTCCAGGGTACGGCGGCCGCCGCGATTCGCCGGGAGGTGACCGAGCGGTTTCTGGAGGAATTCCTGCACCGCGGGCTCGCGCCAGAGTTTGTAGATATCGCTCTCGTGCCAGTCGGCGCGCGTTTTCCGCAAATCCGGCGCCTCGACCATGATCAGGGTCGTCTGCGGCAGGAGCGACGGCACGGTGGCGAGGCGTTTCGCGATCTGCACCCGCACCGCGATCCAGACGGCGGCCGCGACTACGAGCGCGATCACGAGCACTGCGACCAGCTTCTTCATCGGCGCAGTCTCGCACTAAATCGCCCGCCCGCGAGCTTGCCTCCTCTCGACTTTTCCCCGGGCATCGACGATCTCCTTGCATGGAAACGTGCGCGGGTTCTCGTCTTATCCTGGGTGAATTCCAGGAAAGCGCCGTCATCCAGGCGGCCCAGGAAGCGCTCGCCGAATGCGGCGGCCAGCCGACCTGCGGTTTCCTTTTTCTCTCCGCCAGCTGGCTGCCCCAGCTCAACGAGGTCCTCGATCTCGTTAGGCTACATGGCCGCATTCCGCTCCTCGTCGGGTCCCTCGGGGCGGGCCTGATCGGACGCGGCCAGGAAGCCGAAGGCGCCGCCGGCATGTCGCTTCTTCTCCTCAGCCTGCCCGAGGCGAAACTGACGCCGGTCCTTATTTCCAACGAGCAAATCGAGGAATCGACCGGGCCGGCCTATTGGCAAATGGAGAGCGGGCTCAGTCCCGACGACGTCGATTCCTGGATCGTGTTCGCCAACCCCCACGCGCCAAATCTCGAGCGCTGGCTGAACGAATGGAACGTCGCGTTTCCCGACGCGCCGAGCATCGGCGGACTGGCCAGCGGCAGCACGGAAAATGGCGAAAACGCGCTCATTCTCGATGGCACCGCGATCGACGCCGCCGTTCTCGCACTCGCCGTCAAAGGCGGAAAGATTCGCACCATCGTGAGCCAGGGCTGCAAGCCGGTGGGCGAACCGTTCACCATCACCCAGGCCGACGAGAATCTGGTTTATGCACTCGGGTCGCGTCCCGCCTACCAGGTCCTGAGCGAAACCTTCAACGCCCTTTCCGATGACGAAAAAGAGCGCGCCCGCGGCAATCTCTTTGCCGGCCTCGCCGCTTCCGAGTACGTGGCCGACCTGAAGCGCGGCGATTTTCTTGTCCGCAATTTGTTAGGCGCCGATCCCCAGACCGGCGCGGTCGCGATCGGCGCGCGCGCCCGCACCGGGCAAACTTTGCAATACCAGCTGCGCGACAAAATCACCGCCCATGCCGACCTCGTCGAGCTGGCGAAAAACAACGAAGAGGAGGGTTGCCAGCCGTTCGCTGCGCTCGTTTTTTCCTGCAACGGGCGCGGGCATCGCTTTTTCGGGGTGCCAAATCACGACGCCGCCACCCTCGCGGAAATTTTCGGTCCGGTCGCGAGCGCGGGTTTTTTCTGCAACGGCGAGATTGGGCCGATCGGGAACGCCAGCTATCTGCACGGCTACACCGCTTCCGTCGCGCTCTTCTGCAAATAAGGGGCGACACCTGTAGACGCCTCCCTCTGGGAGGCGCGGACGTGCGCTTGTGCGGCTATCACAGAGACGCGTTACCCCGCGTTTCGCAGAGCGAAACGTCTACAGTCACGCGCGCGGGTGAAACTTGTGGTGCACCGCTTTCAACCGCTGCTGGTCGACGTGGGTGTAAACCTGGGTCGTCGAGATATCCGCATGCCCGAGCATTTCCTGGATGATCCGCAGATCGGCACCGTTGCCCAGCAAATGGGTGGCGAAACTGTGCCGGAGCAGATGCGGGTAAATATTTATCTCCAGCCCGGAGCGTCGCGCCACCGCCTTCACGATCTGCCAGATCCGCACCGTCGTTAGGCGCGCGCCCCGCACCGAAAGAAAAACCTCGCTCCCGGTCCGCCGTTTCACCAGCCGCGGCCGTTCCTGCTCGATATACGTCGCAATCGCGGCGCAGGCTTTGCGCCCGACCGGCACCAGCCGCGTCTTGTTTCCTTTCCCCGTCACCCGCACCACGCCTTCGTCCAGGTTCAGGTTTTCCAGTTTCGCGCCGGCCAGTTCGGAAATGCGGAGCCCGCTGGCGTAGAGGAGCTCGAGCATGGCCCGATCGCGCAACCCGAGCGGCGCCTTGCCGTCGACGCTTTCGAGTAATTGCTCGACCTGGATCTCATTCAACGTCTCCGGCAGGGAACGCTCGATTCGCGGCAGCGTTAACGAATCGGTCGGATCCTTCGCGACAAAGCCCTGCGCGGTCCCGAACCGGAAAAAAACCTTGAGCGCGACCACGATCAACTTGATCGACGAGGCCGAAAGGCCGCCGCGTTTTCGTTCCGCGAGGTATTCGCTGATCAAGGGCAGGCCAACCTGGCTCGCCTTCGTGATCTGCTTCCGCGCCGCGCACCAGGCGGCAAATTCGCCTAACGAACGCTGGGTCGAGAGCTGGTAATTTTCGGAAAGACCGCGCTCCACCGCGAGGAAGCGAATAAACGCGTCGATCTCGTTTTCCATCGGCGTTATTCTCTGCGCGCGCCCCTCCACTGGCAATCCCGCCTTGCGTTGACAAAGCAACCTCGGACTCGATTGTTTCGTGCGATGAGCCTCGACTTAAACAGCCTCCTGAAAGACTGGCCGCATGAATCCGGCGCGATCAAGGTCCGGAAAGTGCCGGGTCTCGATGGCCGGGAAAAATTGCAGCTCCGGATCGATCTCGGCCTTCTCCAGATGGAAATGGAGGGCCGGCCCGACGGCCAGCGTCCGCACAATTGCGAGTCGTACCTCGTCTATCACCAGCGCCGTGCCGTCCGCGCCGCCGAGCGGGGCGAAGAGTATGAGCTCACGACCGAGCAATGCGGCGAGTTGCAGCAGGAAGGCATCCAGTATTACCACCGCTACCTGAGCCTGTTTCAGATCGAGGATTTCGATGGCGTCATCCGCGATACGCAGCGCAATCTCGATCTCTTCACTTTCGTCGACGAACACAGCGAGCGGGAGGATCTGGTCTGGAGTTTCCAGCAATTTCGCCCCTACGTCCTGATGATGAACACCCGCGCGCGGGTCTCGATTCTGCTCGCGGACGGACAATTCGCCGACGCCATTCGCGAAATCGAAAAGGGCCGCGACCGGATCATCGAATTCTTCCAGCACTCCGCCTTTCCCGAGCTGGAAGCGAAGAGCTCGGAGATCGCCTTTCTCGACGAATGGCTCGAGGAAGTGCGCGCCAAGCGCCCGCTGACGAAACTGGAAGTGATGGAGCGGGAAATGGAACGCGCCATCCAGGGCGAACGCTACGAGCGTGCGGCGGAATTGCGCGACGCCATCCGCCAGATCAAGGCGCAAACCCTGTAGCCCGCCTCAGGCGGGCGCTGATCCCGGCCGCAACCTAACGAATTCATATGGCGGCCAATAACAGCCTGACCGAGCGCAAGGAACGCTGGGCCCGCAAAATGAGCGGGAAAGCAAAACCCGCCGTCCGCTCCGAAAGCCGGCTCCCGCCCGGGCAACATCTGACTCCCGGTTTCCCGGTCCTCGACCTCGGGGTGCGCCCGGAGATTTCGTTAGGCGAATGGAGTCTCGAGATTGGCGGCCTGGTCGAGAACCCGCAAACTTTTTCCTGGGAACAAATCAACGCACTGCCGCAATTCGAGGACGTGAGCGATTTCCACTGCGTCACGACCTGGAGCAAATTCGACTGCCGCTGGAGCGGGGTCGCCTTCTTTTCCCTCGTCGATCTCGTTAGGCCAAAGCCTGAGGTCCAGCACGTCCTCTTCACCAGCTACGACGGTTACTCGACCAACGTTCGCCTCTCCGATTGCCTCGACGACGACGTCCTGATCGCGACGAAATTCGACGGCAAACCCGTCACGCGCGAGCACGGCGGCCCGGCCCGGGTCATCATCCCGAAGCTCTACGCCTGGAAAGGCGCGAAGTTCGTCAAGACGATCGAGTTTGCCGCCGAGGACAAACTCGGTTTCTGGGAAGTGCGCGGCTACAGCAACACGGCCGATCCCTGGACGGAAGACCGCTTCTCGTGAGCGGCCCGCCGCCGGCACCCCGCAAGGTCCTGATCATCGCGGCCTTCGCGGCGCTCTATATCATCTGGGGTTCGACCTACCTCGGCATCCTGCTCGCGATCCAGTCGATGCCGCCGCTTCTCATGGCGGGCGTGCGCTTTTTTCTCGCCGGCGTCATCATGTACGGGATCGCTCTCTGGCAAGGCGCGCCGAAATCCTCTTTCGCCGAATGGCGGACCTCTCTCATCGTCGGCGCCTGTCTTCTCTTTTTTGGAAATGGCGGCGTGACGATCGCAGAACAATGGGTGCCCTCCGGCCTCGCTTCCCTCCTCGTCGCGACCGTGCCGATCTACATCGCGATCCTGGCCTGGCTGACCGGTTCCGCGCCGCGACCGCGGCCCCTCGTCATGCTCGGTTTGGCCGGCGGGTTTGTCGGCGTCGGGATTTTGGTCGGACCAGCCATCGCTTCCCCGCCGGCGGGCGGTTCGAATCACGCCGGGCTCGGAATGCTGATCCTGCTTTTCGGTTCGCTCATGTGGTCGATCGGCTCGCTCTATTCGCGCCGGGCGCAGAACTCCAGTTCGCCTTTTCTCTCTTCCGCCCAGACCATGCTTTGCGGGGGCGGGCTCATGATCATCGCCGGGCTCGTCCACGGCGAGGCGCGCAATTTCCATCTCGGCCAGGTCTCGGCGGTCTCGTTAGGCGCGTTTGCTTATCTCGTCCTCATCGGCGCGGTCGTCGGCTATACCTCCTACATTTTCCTCCTCCGCCATTGCGATCCTTCCAAGGTCGCGACCTACGCCTACGTCAATCCGGTCGTGGCTGTTTTGCTGGGCGCGTTCTTTGCCGATGAAACCCTCTCGCTCCGCACCGCGGTGGCGGCCGCGGTCATCATCGGCTCGGTCGCGCTCGTCATCACCGCCCAGCAGGCCAGGGAAAAAAAGCCGCTTCTCTCACGGCCGCAGTTGCACAAACGAAGCGGAACCGGCTAATAGAGAGAAAAAACGGAATGAAGCCGGAAGACGCCAAAGCGGTCTCCGCTCTCCAGGCGAACTGGCGCGCGGAACGGGAAACAGCGCTGGTTTATCGCGACCGGCGCGCGATGAAAGGCCCCCTCCTCTCCTCACAAGACCCCCCCCCTGGAAATTCACTCACCCCCTCTGTGAACTCAGGCACTCGTTAGGCATGAACTTTCCACCACTCGCTGTCATGGTCCCGGCTTTCAACGAAGCCCGGCGCCTGACCGATAATCTGTTGGCGCTGCTCCGCTACCTCGAGGCCTACCGGCCGGCCGCGCAGTTGATCGTGGTCGACGACGGCTCGAGCGACGGGACGGCCGAGGTCGCGGAAGAATTTTTCGCCCCGCATCCCGACGTCCCGGCGCGGGTTTTGCGCTTCGCCGAGAATCGCGGCAAAGGCCACGCCGTCCGCGCCGGTTTGCTCGAGGCCGAGGCGCCGATCGCGCTTTTTTCCGATGCCGATCTTTCGACCCCGATCACGGAGCTGCCGAAAATTGTCGAGCCGATCGAGGCCGGCACTTTCGACATCGTCTTTGGCTCGCGCGCGCTCGACCGCAGCCTGATCGGCAGCCGCCAGCCCTGGCGCCGCGAACAGGGCGGCAAGGTTTTTAACGGCCTCGTCCGCCTCACGACCGGGCTGCCATTCTCCGACACGCAATGCGGCTTCAAGGCCTTCCGGATGGAGACGGCGCGGCCCGTCATCGAGCAGGCGCAGATCGATGGATTTGGTTTCGACGTCGAGCTGCTTTTCCTCGCCCGCGAGGCCGGGCTGCGCATGCTCGAGGTGCCGGTGCGCTGGGATCACAACGAAGGGAGCAAGGTCCATATCGTGCGCGACAGCTTGCGCATGTTTTCGGAAGTCGTGAGCTTGCGGCAGCGGGTCGCGCGCGGCGCGGACCGCGCCGAGCCGGCGGGCGCGTCCCGCTAAGGGGCCGCGACGACCGGAGCAAAACCACACCGTGAAATTTTCCACCTCACTTATCGTTAGGCTGATCCCGCTTTTCCTTCTCTGCGCCGGCCCGGCCGGGGCTGGAGGCGCAGGAAATTCGCCGCGCCCTTCCGGTCGAACCCACGGCAACCCCGGTGCCGCAAATGGCGCCGAACGTCCCGCCGCCGCCGGGACCGATTCCCGCGAACCAGGCGCCGGTCGTGCCGCCTCCCGCCAGCGCCTCGAGCGTGCCGGCCGGTCCGGCCTCGGTCAACGACACCGCGCGTTTCATCGCCGGGCTGCCGGTCTCGGAAGGCTCGCCGCTCGCCGGCTCACGCTCGATCCCTCCTGGCAACAGCACGCGACTTTTTTCGATGAAGCCTGGGCGAAATTGGCGGCGCGCCAGTTCACCGGCATCCGCGAGTGGGAAGTGAATTACCTGCCCGACGCCACCCAGCCGCTCCCGGTCGTTTTCTACATGTTCAGCGGCCCGGATTTTCTCTACGCCCACCAGTTTTTCCCCAATGCCAGCACCTACATCCTGGCCGGCACGGAACCGATCGGGCCGCTCCCCGACGTGCTGCGCTTCGGCGGCCCCGCCCTCGCGCCCGTCCTGCAAAACCTGCAGAAATCGCTCAACAGCGTTCTGAGTTTTTCCTTCTTCATCACCAAGGACATGAAGAACGACCTGCAAAGCGAGCAGCTCAAAGGGACGCTCCCGATCTTCTACGTCTTCCTCGCCCGGGCCGGGAAAACGATCACCGACATCAGCTTCATCACGCTCGACAAAAGCGGCCAGCCGCACCCGGCTTCGCCTAACGAAAAGTCAAAGAGCCTCACGCCCGGGGTCAGAATCACTTTCACGAGCGGGCCGGGGGCGCGCCCCAGACGCTCTATTATTTCACGACCGATCTTTCCAATGATGGCATCCGCAGCCAGCCCGGGTTCCTGAAATTTTGCGAGGCCCACGGGACCGGCGGGAGCCTGCTCAAGTCCGCCTCCTATCTGATGTTCGAGAATGGCTTCACCCGGGTGCGGGATTTTCTCCTCAGCCACAGCAAGGCGATCGTGCAGGACGATTCCGGCATTCCGATCTCGGCTTTTGATCAGGCGCAATGGCTGCTCCGTTTCTTCGGCAGCTACGCCGGGCCGATCGATCTCTTCAAACAATACTACCAGCCGCAATTGTATGGCCTCTACCAGCAGAGCAACCCCGCCCCGCTCAGTTTCGGCATCGGTTACCGCTGGAGCCCGCGGCAATCGACCCTCATCGTCGCAACCCGGCGCGCGAACGAACTCTCTCCGCTCCAGACCGGGCCGACCGCGGACCCCGCCCCGGCCGCACCGTAGCGAAGGTGACCGCGGTCTCGCGGACGGAGCCTTTGCATTCTACCACGAGCGACTATTTTCCCCGGCATGAGCACGCGTATTTTTTTGATCCGCCATGGCGCAACCGTATTGACCGCGGAAGATCGCTTCGCGGGCGCGACCGACGTGGAGTTGTCGGATGAAGGGCGCGGGCAGGCGAGCCGGCTGGCGGAACGGCTGAGCACGGAAAAGATGACGGCGGTTTACGCTTCGCCGTTAGGCCGAACGGTCGAGACGGCCAGCATCATCGCCCGGCCGCACGGGCTCGAGATCGTGAAACGCGACGGCCTGCGCGAAATTTCGCACGGGCGCTGGGAACAGATGACCCGGCACGAAGTAGACAAAAAATACCCCGAGGAAGCCGCCGCCTGGGAAGAAGATCCCTACACCTTTGCGCCCGAAGGCGGCGAGAGCGGGCTGGCGGTGACGGCGCGCGCGCTCCCTGTTCTGCTCGAGATCGTTAGGGCGCATCGCGGCGGGACGGTCGCGATCATTTCCCACAAGGCCACGATCCGCCTGCTCCTCAGTTCCCTGCTCGGGTTCGATCCGCGGCGCTATCGCGACAATCTCGACCAAAGCCCGGCCGCCTTGAATATCGTCGATTTCAAAGATCCGGCTCACGCCCGGCTGACGCTTTTCAATTCGACCTCGCATTACAGCACGCCGGAACACGGGGTTCCCTCCGTGCCGACGGCGCGCCTCTCGAAGTGGTGGGATAAAGAGGAAGATTCGCCGCAATAACAGATCGTTCCTGCGGGCTTCACCAGGGTCCGCCCAGCACCGGAGACAAATACCTTGTCTTGTGCCGGCAGAAGCTCAGACTCGCGTCATGATCAAGCGAACTGCTCATCAGCTGGTCGCCCTCCCCGCGAAAACCCCGCCTCAGCCCCGAGTGGCCAGCGCTTCTCCGCACCGCCTCCCTGGCGATCGCATTTGTGGCGATCGGTGTCACGCACTCGCTCATCGCCGGCCCGCCTCCTGCGCCCGAAGGGAAGTCCGTTCCGGTCGAAACCGCCCCGGCGCTGGATTGGAAAGAGATGGCCATCTCGCCGGTCTCGAATCCGATCTTTT
>CAVUGD010000011.1:0-74398 GCA_963740715.1 uncultured Verrucomicrobiae bacterium
TGCGTCGAGGGCAACCCTTGGGCATGACTTCGACATGTGCGAGCAACCGGCCTTGCTGTCGTCTGGCACGGCTCGGGCCCGGAGTCGGTCCTGGTCCTGGACCCAGCGGGCTCGGGAAATCACGATTCGCTGCCAGGGACGTGGCGGCCGTTGAGCGAGCAGCTTCGGATCGGGTGGTATCGGTTCCCGGCTCGGGGATTCCGCTGTGGAGTTCGGTGATACGCCGGTGCACTTGGTCGCCTCCGGCACGGCGGCCCTCCCGGCGTTGGACCTGGCCGAGCAGCACGGCGACGTGGTCCGCTCGGTGATCGTGTTCGACCCGTCCCCATCGACGAGGAAACGGCCATCGACTGGTGGGACGACGCGACTGAGCTGCAACGACGGCGGTTGGGTGCGCTGGATGTGCAGGTCAGGTGTTTCGTCAGCCGGTACGACGACCCGACCATGCGGGCGCGGCGGCCGGTGCCGCTCGGTCACCCGCATGTGGTGGGGCGGTTGACGCAGCTGTTGGTGGCCGAGGGCGCGGAGGTCGGGGACGCGTGGGGTGAGGTTCGCGAACACGTGGCCGCCGCGATGACCCGAGCCCGCCGCGGCGGCTGACCCGCTCAGTCCGCGTACACCATCCGGTTCACCGCCTGCACCACCTTCGAGTACACCGGTCCGGCCATTCCGTTGCGCGCCAACGCCGCCCGCGCCGCGAAGGCTCCCGGCCCACCATGCACCGCCCCGCCTGGGTGCGCCGAGGCGCCCGCCAGGTAGAGCCGGTCCACCGGCGTGTCCGCGCGGCCCAGTCCAGGCACCGGCCGGAAGAACAACTGCTGGTGGATCCCCGCGCTGCCCGCGTTGATCGCGCCCTCGACCAGATTCGGGTTGTGCCGCTGGAAGTCCATCGGGCCCTGCACGTACCGGCCGCGGATCAGGTCGCGGAAGCCCGGCGCATGCCGCTGCACCAGATCCTCCAAGGCCGCGGCGACCTCGCGCAGGGAACGGTCCGTCCACTGCAGACCCCGCGGTACATGCGTGTAGGCCCAGGCCGTCTCCGTTCCGGCCGGGGAGCGCGTCGGGTCCGTGGTCGTCATCTGGCCGAGGATCGCGAACGGGCCCGCGGGCACGCGACCAGAGATCAGGTCGGCGGAGAACTGCGCCAGCCCGTGCATGTCCTTGTCGAGGTGGATCGTGCCTGCCTTGCGGACTTCCTCGTTGCGCCAAGGGATCGGCGCGGACAGGTTCCAGTCCACCTTGACAGTCGCGTCGTCCCAATGGAAGGCGGCGATGTCCTGGCGCAGCCGCACCGGGAGGTGTTGCAGGCCAAACGAGATCTTCATACAGCGTCGGCGCCGGGACGGCCGCGAGCACCGCGCGCCGGGCACGCACCAGGCCGCCTTGGTCGTCGGCGACGCCCATCGCCCGGCCATCGGCAATCAGGATCGACTCGGCCGGGCGGCCGCAGTCGATCCGGCCGGGGAACCGGGCGGCGAGCGCACCGGTCAGGGCGCTCGCGCCACCTTGGCCGCCGGGAAGCCGACCTCCTGGGCGAGCATGCACAGCAGCCACCCGAACACCGCGCCACCGCCGTGCGCCGGGCCGAGGTCCGTGTGCAACGCGTTGCCCTCCAGCAACAATCGCGCACCCTCGCCACGGAAGCGTTCCGCCCCGAAGGTCCGCGCGGGCATCGTCACCATCCGGGCGAAACGCATCGCCTCGGCCAGCCCGAGGTTGCGGGCGAGGCGAGCGGCGGGGCGGACCGGCGGGAACGGGGTGAAGATCGTGTCGATCAGGTCGTCGCGGAGCTGGCGCCACCGGCGGTACTCCGCACGCCAGCGATCGCCGTCACCCTCGTCGAACGCCGACACCGACGCGGCCGTCTCGTCCAGCGACCGCGACACGGCAGCGAGCACCGGTCGTCGGGGAACAGGTGCGCGACCGCCAGTGGCGCGTGGCGCCAGCGCAGGCCGTGCTCGCTCAGGTCGAGCCCGGCGAGGATCGGCGACGCGGCACCGAGCGGGTAGAACGCGCTGCAGAGATCATTGACGAACCCCGGCTCGATCGCCTCGGCGCTGCGCACAGCGCCACCGACCTGGTCGGCGGCCTCCATCACCAGCACGTCCCAGCCGGCGTCGGCAAGCAGGTTCGCCGCGACAAGCCCGTTCGGCCCGGCCCCGATCACAACAGCGTCGACGGTTTCCATGAGTCCGTCTTACCGCGCCGCGGACAAATCGCTCAGCCAACGGACCGTTTCCCGGTTGCGCGCGGCGAGCAGGACGCGTTCCACCGGCGACGGCAGCAGCCGGGCCGGCCCGCCGACCACGCTTTCGGTCATCGTGATCATCGTGCCGCCGTCGTGCGGTTCGAGCGTGAACCTGATGTGCGCGACGGCCAGGCGCAGCAGGTGCGCCTCGAGCAACAGCATCCGGCCCGGCTCGACCGCCAGGACGCTGGTCGAGTCCTCCACCTGCACCGGCCACGCACCCGCACTGTGGTGGATGCGGCTGCCCTCGGCCGGCCAGCCGTCGTCGACGGCGCGGATGTGCGAGTTGCCGACCACCCAACCCGCGTACGACCACCCGTCGGACAGGGTCGCGAAGATGGCCGCGGGCGAGTGCGGCGAGGCCAGGCTGACAGTCGACATGCCCCCGGTGTACCCACGGACCACCGTTCACACGCGCTCACCCGGGTGTGTCCCACACTCCGGCAGGCCGTGTCCCGCACTCGGCCGTGGAACACACCCGGCGCGAACGTGGGACACACCCGGTCCGAACGTGGGACACGCCCGGGGTCAGTCCATTGCCGGCGCAGGGGGTGTCCTGGGGCTCCGTGTCCTTGGGTGCCTCGGTGGGTGCCCCGCGCAGCGGCACGTCTTTGATCAACAGCGCCAGCAACGGCACAGCCACGGCGAACACGATTGCCCACACGAAGATCTCGGAGATCGCCGTCGCCAGCGACACCATGAATTCTCGGTGCACGCCGGCGGAAACTGCTTGAGCGCCGCCGGGTCCACCCGGCCGCCACCGCTGGTCAACGCCGCGCCCTGCGGCGCCGAGACGGTCGGTGAGCTGGTCGGTGAGCTGGTTGTTGAAGACCGCGCCGAACAGGGAGACGCCGATCGAGCCGCCGATGGAGCGGAAGAACGTGGCGGCGCGGTGGCGACGCCGAGGTCCTTCATCTCGACGCTGTTCTGCGCGATCAGCATGGTGGTCTGCATCAGGAAGCCCATGCCGAAGCCGAGCACCGCCATGAAGAGCGCGGTCTGCCACGGCTGCGTGTTCACGTCCATGGGTGGAGAGCAGGAACATGGCCACGGCCATGACCGCGCCGCCGAGGACCGGGAAGATCTTGTAGTGCCCGGTCCGGGTGATGAGCTGGCCGACGAACAACGACACCAACATGGCCGCGACCATCATCGGCAGCAGCAGCAGGCCGGAGTTGGTCGCCGAGGCGCCCTGCACGGACTGCTGGAACAGCGGCAGGAAGGTCATCGCGCCGAACATCGCGAAGCCGAGGAGGAAGCCGACGCCGGAGATCAGGCGAAGTTGCGGTTGCCGAACAGGCCCAGCGGCAGGATCGGCTCGGCCGACCCGCCGCTCGACGAAGCCGAAGGCCACCAGCGTGACCAGCGCCGAGCGCGGCCAGGCCGAGGATCTGCGGCGAGCCCCAGGCGTACTCGCGTGCCGCCCCAGGTGGTGAGCAGGACCAGCGCGGTGATGCCGACGGTCAGCAGCGCCGCGCCCAGCCAGTCGATGCGGTGCTCGCTGCGCTTGCTTGCGGCAGGTGCAGCTCGTGACGATCACGAGCAGCGCGAGGCCGCCGAGCGGCAGGTTGACGTAGAAGGCCCAGCGCCAGCCCAGGTGGTCGGTGATGAAGCCGCCGACCAGCGGGCCGCCGATCATCGCCACCGCCATGATCGCGGCCATGAAGCCCTGGTAGCGGCCGCGCTCGCGGGGCGGCACCAGGTCGCCGATGATCGCCATGACGCCGACCATCAGGCCGCCGGCGCCGAGGCCCTGGATGGCGCGGAAGGCGATCAGCTGGGTCATGCCGTCGCGTGCCGCCGAGCACGTCGGACCGGCCATGCCGCAGAGCGCCGAGCCGACCAGGAAGATCACGATCGAGGTCAGGAAGATCGTTCTTGCGGCCGTACAGGTCGCCGAGCTTGCCCCAGATCGGGGTGGAGACGGTGGTGCCCAGGATGTACGCGGTGACCACCCAGGACAGGTGGTCGAGGCCGCCGAGCTCGCCGACGATCGTGGGCATGCGCCGTGCCGACGATCATGTTGTCGAGCATCGCCAGCATCATCGCGAGCATCAGGCCGGGCAGTACCACGAGCACTTCGCGTCGCATGCCCGGCGTGTCCTGCGACATCACGCTCCCCCTCATGGAGTTCCCCAGTAGACTTACTTAGGATAGCGTGAATAGTTCATGCAAAGCAAAGTACTTACGGAGTGAGGGTTAGCGGTGGCCGACCGTGAGCAGCTGATCAGCCACATCATGGAGACGCAGGCGGCGATGCGGGACGTGATGACCGGCGCCAAACACCCGCTGCTCGACCTGAACCTGACGATGCCGCAGCTCAAGGTGACGCTGGTGCTCTACCGGCAGGGCCCGCTCGCCGCCCAGGACCTCGCCGCCCGGATCGACTCGAGCCCGGCAACGCTCTCCGGCATCGTCGACCGACTGGTCGCCCAGGGACTGGTCGCCCGCCGTGAGGATCCCGACGACCGGCGGGTGCGCCGGCTGGAGCTCACCGAAGAGGGCCACGAGCAGATCGACCGGGTCATCCGGTTGGGGCAGGCGGAGCAGCAGAAGCTCTTCCTGCGGATGGACGACCAGGGCCTCGAGGTGGTCGCGGCCGCGTTTGACCTGATCCTGGCGGCGCAACCCTCCAGATTGGGGGCAACCGCCTTATTATCGGTCTCGTTAGGCGAGTGCAGGTGCGGGATGAGCTGATTGATCCGGCCACGCTGCGCATCCGGAGCGAGCGCTTCCATGTCATCGGGCGCATGGCCAGCCCGCACTGGTATTGCCGCACCCGGGACCGGTTTGAGATGGTTCGGCCGGATTGAGCGCGCGCTTTTTTCTTCCCGCGATTGCCGCCATCGCAATAATCTGCGACGGAAGATGATGGAACGAATTCGAGTCGCCTCGCTGCAGTATTTCATCCGCCCGGTCCAGACCTTCGAACAATTTCGCGATCAGGTGAGCGCGCTGGTCGATACCGCGGTCGACTACAAGTGCCACCTCATCGTTTTCCCGGAATATTTCAGCGTGCAGTTGCTCACGTTAGGCAACGTGCAGCGGCCCATCCGCGAGCAGATCGTCGATCTCTCGAACTGCGTCCCGCGTTACATCGAGCTCTTCAGCAAGCTCGCGAAACAACACAGCATCTACATCGTCGCCGGGACGATCCCGGTTTTCGACAAGGCCAAGGGCACCCTGCATAACGACTGTCATTTCTTCAGTCCCTCCGGCGAGTACGGAGTGCAGGGCAAAATGCACATGACCCGCTTCGAGGCGGAGGAATGGGATGTGAGCCCGCGGGAACGACTGAAAGTTTTCGAGACCGATTTCGGCAAAGTCGCGATCGCCATTTGTTACGACATCGAGTTTCCCGAAATCTCGCGCGCGGCGGCGCACCAGGATGCGCAGATCATCATCACGCCGAGCTGCACGGATGACCGGCAGGGTTTCTTGCGCGTCCGCTATTGCGCGCATGCCCGGGCGATCGAAAACCAGGTTTACGTCATCCAATCGTGCACCGTCGGCTCGCTCCCGATGGTCCCGGCGGTCTCGCTCAATTATGGCCAGGCCTCCATCCTCACCCCGAGCGATTTTTCTTTCTCGCGCGACGGCATTCTCGCCGAGGGCACGGTTAACCAGGAGATGATGGTGATCGGCGAGCTGAATCTGCAAACAATCCGGGAAGGCCGCGAATCCGGCACCGTGCTGCCATTGCGCGATAGCAAACGGACGCAGGACCTGCTGGCGACGACCGAGTTGGTGAAGTTATGAGCGAAGCGGCGCCGCGCCCCGAGGTCATCGTTCGCAATACGCGCCCGGAAGATTTCGCGCAGATCATCGAGATGACGCGCGAGGTTTATCACGACAGTCCTTCCTGGAAAGTGGAGCAACTGGCGTCGCACCTCGCAGTTTTCCCCGAAGGGCAGTTCGTCGCGGCGGAAAAGGAAACCGACCGCGTCGTCGGGATGGCGGCGAGCCTGATCGTGGACTGGGACGATTACGACATGCGCGCGAGCTGGCGCGATTTCACCGAGCACGGGACATTTCAAAACCACAACCCGGTCACCGGCCGCACCCTTTACGGCGCGGAGGTGATGGTCCGGCCTAACGAGCAAGGCCGCGGCATCGGGAAAAAAATCTACGCCGCGCGGCGCGAACTGGTCCGCCGGATGGGCCTGCTCCGGATCCGGGCCGGGGCGCGGCTCTGTGGTTATCATCTCCACGCCGACCGGCTGACGCCGGAAAAATATGTCCTGGAAGTCCTGGCCGGGAGGCTGAGCGATCCGACGCTCAATTTCCAACTCAAGCAGGGCTTCATGCCGCTGGCGGTGGCGTCCGATTATCTGCACCACGATCCGGAAAGCCTGGGCTTCGCGGCGGTGATCGAGTGGATAAATCCCGAGATCGCGCGGCCGGAGCATTACGCGGCGCGGCACTCCAGCCTGCCCGAATCCTAGGACGCTGCGGCTCCACGATGCCGGAACCTTCCGGCCGATACGCTCCGGCTTCGGGGGTTAAGAACAACTGATTCGTTAGGTCGTCACAGCGGCGTACGCCAGTGGACGTCAAACGCTGCGGATCGATCGCCATCCGCGGAAACGCTGGTCCAATTCGTTTCGCAATTTCCATTTTCCATTGCGCGGAAACTGATTATACTGATCCAGTTTCCTTCGTATTTGGAGTGGAGAAAATGAAGCGAGAACAGAAACAGACGAGACAAAGTGCAGTCAAGCCGCCGGCCCCGAGGGCGGCGAGGCGCGGGCCAGCCTCGATCCGCCACCGGGTGCTGGAGGCGGCACGCGGCCATTTTTTTCATCACGGGTTTCGCAACGTCACGATGGACGACCTGGCCGCGGAGCTCGGGGTGAGCAAGAAGACGCTCTACGCTCATTTCCCGGGCAAGGATGCGCTTCTCGATGCCGTCCTGAACGACAAATTCGCCCGGGTCTCAAGCCGGCTCGCCCAAGCGCAGACGCACTCGTTAGGCGATTTCGGCGCCACGCTCCAGACCATGCTCGGAGCAATGCGGGAAGAGCTGGCCGAGCTGAGGCCGCCCTTCGTGCGCGACATGCGAATGAAAGCACCGCACATTTTCGAACGGCTCCAGAAACGGCGCGCGAAACTGATCGAGACCCATTTCGGCGCCTTGTTCCGCGCCGGCCAGCGTTCCGGCGATGTTCGCCGCGACATTCCGGCCGCGCTCATGATCGAGAGCATCCTGGCCGCGATCCAGGCGATCATGAATCCGCCCAAGCTGGCGGAAATGGGCCTTTCCCCGAAGGAAGCTTTCGCCGGCGTCATCGGGATTGTGCTCCGCGGCGTGCTCCAGCCCGGGAAAGGAAAACGATGAAGACATTCCTGCCGCCGTGGAAGAAGAGCGATCGCGCGCTTTTTTGCCTAACGATTTCGCTGCTGTTCCTCGCCGGCTGCCGGAAAGCGCCGGACGACCGGGTGCAGGGTTACGTCGAGGGCGAGTTCGTATATGTCAGCTCGCCGCTCGCCGGCACGATCGAAAAGCTAACGGTGCAACGCGGCCGGCAGGTCGCCGCGGCCGCGCCGCTTTTCGCCCTCGACGGAACGCGGGAATTGGCCGCGCGCGATCAGGCCAGGGCGGCGCTCGCCCTTTCCGAGGCGGAATACAAACGCCAGGAAATGCTCGTCAAAATGGGTCCGTCGGCCGCGCAGGAATTCGACCGGGCGCGCGCCGCGCGCGACCAGGATCGGCAACGGCTCACGCAAGCGGAATGGAACCTGGCGCAGATGAAGCAGGACGCGCCGCAGGCCGGTCTGGTTTACGACACCCTCTTCCGGCAGGGCGAATGGGTCGCGGCCGGGAAACCGATCGTGGCGCTCCTCCCGCCGGCCAACATCAAGGTGCGCGCATTCGTTCCGGAAACCAGAATTGGCGCACTCCAGGTCGGCGAAAAAGCGCGCGTCGCGGTCGACGGCGTGGCCGAAACGTTCGACGGCAAAATCAGCTACATCTCGCCGCGCGCGGAGTACACGCCGCCGGTCATCTACAGCCGGGAGAGCCGGAGCAAGCTCGTCTTCATGGTCGAGATCCATTTCGAGCCGGCGGTCGCGGCCCGAATGCATCCCGGGCAACCGGTCGATGTCCGCTTTGTCAGCGAATGAAAAACGGCGAGCAAGCGATCGATGTGCGCGGAATGACGAAAAGTTTCGGCGCGCGCATGGTGGTGGATCATGTCGATCTGCGGGTGCGGGCGGGCGAGATCTACGGCTTCCTCGGGCCTAACGGGAGCGGCAAAACGACTTTCCTCCGCATGCTTTGCGGCCTGCTCCGCGCGGACGACGGCAGCGGCCAGGTTCTCGGTTACGACGTCATCGCGGAGAGCGATGCGATCAAACGCGAGGTCGGTTACATGACGCAGCGTTTCAGTTTCTGGGAAGACTTGAGCATCCAGGAAAACCTCGAGTTCGTCACCCGCATGTACGACATGAAAAACCGGCGCGCCGCCGTCAGGCAAAGCATCGCGCAGCTCGGGCTCGAGGGCCGGCAACATCAGCTCGCCGGCCAGCTATCCGGCGGGTGGAAACAGCGGCTCGCCCTCGCCGCCTGTCTCATTCACCGTCCGAAATTGCTCCTCCTCGACGAACCGACCGCGGGCGTCGATCCGAAAGCGCGGCGCGATTTCTGGGAACAGATTCATCTCCTCGCGGCCGACGGGCTCACCTTTCTCATCACCACGCACTACATGGATGAAGCCGAGCGCTGCAATCGGCTGGCCTACATTTCCTACGGCAAATTGCTCGCCGACGGCACGGTCGACGAAGTCATCGCGCAAGTTGGCCTAACGACCTGGTCGGTGACCGGTCCCGATCTTCTCCAGCTCGCCGCCCAACTGCGCGACCTGCCCGGCGTGCAACAGGCGGTCGCCTTCGGCACGGCACTCCATGTCAGCAGCGACGACCCCGCCAGCCTGGAGCGCGCGATCGCTCCTTTCCGCCAGCGCGCCCTACGACTGGCGGCAGATTCCCTCCGGTTTGGAGGACGCTTTCATCAACCTGATGCAGGAATCGACCGACAACTTCGCGCCCTCATGAGAGGCCATTTCTCTTTCCAACGCCTGCGCGGGATCATCGTGAAGGAGTTCACCCAGATGCGGCGCGACCGGCTCACCTTCGCCATGATTCTCGGCATTCCGCTCATCCAGCTGACGCTTTTTGGTTACGCGATCAACGCCGACCCGCGCCACCTCCCGGCCGCGCTCCTCCTCGCCGATCGCGGACCGCAAGGCCGGACCGTCCTGGCCGCGATGCAGAACAGCACCTATTTCGATTTCGTTAGGCAAGTGCAGAGCGAGGCGGAAGGGCGCGACCTGCTGGCCCGCGGCCAGGTCCAGTTCGTGATCAACATCCCGGAAAATTTCAGCCGCGATCTTCTGCGCGGCGATCGCCCGGCCATCCTGGTCGAGGCGGACGCGACCGACCCGGCCGCGACCGGCAACGCCCTCGGGTCGTTAGGCACGCTGATCAACAACGCCCTGCAAAACGATCTGAAAGGCCCGCTCGCCTCGCTCAAGGCGACCGAGGGCCCGATCGATCTGCGCGTCCACGCGCTCTACAACCCGGAGGTGGTCACGCAATACAACATCGTGCCCGGCCTGATGGGCGTCATCCTGACGATGACGATGATCCTCATCACCGGTCTCGCCATCACCCGCGAGCGCGAGCGCGGCACGATGGAAAATCTGCTCTCCATGCCGACCCGCCCGAGCGAAGTGCTGATCGGCAAAATCGTGCCTTACATCATGGTCGGCTACATCCAGGTCGGCGTGATTCTGCTCGCGGCGCATTTCCTTTTTCACGTCCCGATGCAGGGGAGCATCGTTTTGTTGCTCCTCGTCGCGCTCGTCTTCATCGCGGCCAATCTCGCGCTCGGCATCACCTTTTCGACGGTCGCGAAAAACCAGCTCCAGGCGATGCAGATGACCTTCTTCGTCTTTCTCCCCTCGATCCTGCTTTCCGGTTTCATGTTCCCGTTTCGCGGCATGCCGCATTGGGCGCAGATCATCGGGGAAGTTTTCCCGCTGACCCATTTCCTGCGCATCGTGCGCGGGATTTTGTTGAAAGGAAACACCCTCGCTGAGATCTCGGTCCAGCTTGGGTGGATCGCGCTCTTCGCGTTCGTCGCCCTCACCATCGGGGTCAAGCGCTACCGGCAAACCCTGGATTAGTTTTCTGCTCTTGCTCCGGCGGCTGGCGGGGTAAAAAGTGCTGGTTGTGGAACTGATCCCCGCCCTCAAGAAACACTTCGGCTACGATGCCTTTCGCCCGCTGCAGGAAGAGATCGTGCGCGACGCGCTCGCCGGGCGCGATGTCTTCGCCCTCATGCCGACGGGCGGCGGGAAGTCGCTTTGTTTTCAATTGCCGGCCCTTTTGCGCAAGGGCCTGACGATTGTGATCTCGCCCCTGATTTCGCTGATGAAAGACCAGGTCGACGCGCTCCAGGCGAGCGGGGTGGCGGCGACGTTTTTGAATTCCACCCTCGACGGCCCGGCGGCGCGCTCGCGCTTGCGTGGACTTTATGACGGCGAGTACCGGCTCCTCTACGTCGCGCCGGAGCGGCTCATGCTCGAGTCCTTCATCGAGAAAGTGAAAGAGTGGAACGTCGCCCAGATCGCGATCGACGAGGCGCATTGCATCAGCGAGTGGGGCCACGATTTCCGCCCGGAATATCGCGAGCTGGCCCGGCTGCGGGAGATCTTGCCCAACGTCCCGATCATGGCCCTGACCGCGACCGCGACCGAGCGGGTGCGGGGCGACATCCTGAAGCAGCTCAATTTTCGCGACCCGCAATGTTACGTCGCCAGTTTTGACCGGCCGAACCTGACCTACAAAGTCCTCCCCAAATCGTCGCCTTACGATCAACTGCTCGATCTTCTGCGGACCCGGCCTAACGACAGCGGGATCGTTTATTGCGCGAGCCGCAAGGCGGCGGATTCGGTCGCGCGGAAACTGAACGAAGACGGCATTCCCGCCAAGCCCTATCACGCCGGGCTCGAGGCGGAGGAGCGCGCCCGCAACCAGGAGATGTTCCTGCGCGACGACGTGCGGGTGGTGAGCGCGACGATCGCCTTCGGGATGGGGATCAACAAACCGAACGTCCGCTTCGTCGTGCACTACGATCTGCCGAAGAACATCGAGAGCTATTACCAGGAAACCGGCCGGGCCGGGCGCGACGGGTTGCCGAGCGAGTGCGTCCTCCTTTTCAGCGCGGGCGACGTGGTCAAGCAGACCCATTTCATCGATGAGAAAAGCGAAAGCGAAGCGCGCATCGCGCGCGAGCAATTGCGCCAGATGGTGCACTACGCGGAGGCGCGCGAATGCCGCCGCACCACGCTCCTGCGCTACTTCGGGGAGGAACGGCCTAACGAACCGTGCAACGGCTGCGACAATTGCCTGAACCCGCCCGAGACCTTCGACGGCACGGTCGCGGCCCAGAAATTTCTCTCCTGCGTCCTGCGGGTGCAGCAGAAGAGCGGGTTTGCTTTCGGGCTCAATCACATCGTCGAGGTGCTATCTGGGGCCGATACCGCGGCCATCCGGCAACGCGGGCATAACGAACTCTCCACTTACGGGGTGGGGAAGGAATTAGGCCGGGAGGCCTGGCAGGCGATCGGACGCGAATTGCTCCGCCTCGGTTTGCTCGAAGTCGCGCCGGGGAAGTTTGCCACCGTCCAGGTCACCCAGGCCGGGCGCGACGCGCTCCGCTCCCGCACTTCCATCACCCTGACGAAACAGGTCGAAAAAGCGCCGGCGAGAGCGAAACCGCGGGCTGGGGAAATCGAGTGCGACGAAGCGCTCTTCGCCCAGTTGCGCGATGTCCGCCGGGCGCTGGCCGATGCCCGCAACGTGCCGGCCTACGTGATTTTCTCGGACGTGGCCCTGCGCGAGATGGCGCGCAGCTATCCCGCGACTCCGGCCGAGTTCCGCCGCATCCCGGGGGTGGGCGAACAGAAGTTGAAAGACTTCGCCGAGCCTTTCCTGGCCGCGATCGCGGAATATTTGCAGACTAACCCGCGCCAAAGTTTCCTCGCGCCTAACGAGCTCGCTCCCCGCCGGGTGCGGCTGAATGAGAGCGAAGCGGAAACGCTCCGCCGCTTCCAGGCCGGCGAATCGATCGATGAAATCGCGCGCGGGCGCGGCTTTGTCCGCAATACCATTCTTGGGCATCTCGCGCTCGCGGTCGAATCCGGCGCGCCGCTGAAAGAAGAGCAGTTCTTCGACCCGGCGCAGCGTGAGGAGATCGGCGCGGCTTTCGCTCGCACCGGCGCGCGCAACCTGACCGGGCTGCGCGACGCGCTCGCGGGAAAATATGAGATCGGGGAGTTGCGAATTTTTCGCGCGCTGGCGACGCGCCGGAGTTGAGCGGATCGAAGCGGCGCGCTGCTCCGCGTTTCGCAGAGCGAAACGTCTACAGCGCGAGCGGCGCGCGGAGAGGATCTAAACCGGGCCAGCAATAAAACTCGCCAGGCCGAAGGGAAGGGTGCTATGGCTTCCTCCCAACATGAACAGAAACATCTTTTATATCATCGGAGTGATCGTGGTCATCGTCATCGTCTTGAAGTTGCTCGGCTTGTTCTAGCCGGTCGTCGGCGCCGTCCTGGCCGCGGACCGCCGCTGCTTTTGGGCGGGAACTCATCGCCTAACGTAACGTAGCGCCGATTTGTAATCGGCGGTTGCGCAGGGACTCCGATTACAAATCGGAGCTACGCTTTTTCGTGAGGGCGCGCTGCGCGAGTTCGAACGCTTTTTCGATGTCGCTCCGGTCCCGCGGATTTTGCGCGGCGGCCACGGCGTCGTCGCGGATGGCTTGGGCATGGCCGAGGAGCGTGGCGCGATCCGCCGGGCGCGGCAGTTGTTCTGCGACCCGTGCGAGCACATCGAGCATGAGGACCATCACGCCCACGGCCTTGGCGCCGTATTGCCGGATCTGGTTCAAGGCCGCAGCCGCGATGCCGTCGAAATCCGTTTCGTCGGCCACGAGCCGCAGCTCGCCTTCGTCGTCGTAACGATAAGGGGACGGAATCCGGCGGCCGCCCACCTGGATGAGCGTCGCCCCCAGCCATTCGAGGCAGGTCATGGCGGTGAAGGGATCGTTGATCCCGGGCGAAAGCGCGCGGACCGCGACCTCGACCAGTTGGTCGATCGCAAACTCGATGTCCTGGGTCGGGGTGCGATGCCAGCCAAAAAAATAGGCGTCGCGCAGTTGCTCCACTACTTCGTCCGTCATCCGATCGGGCGGCCAGATCTCGGCCAGGATGGATTCTTCCGCCGCGAAATCGCCGGGGCGCCGGCGCATCCGGATGACGAGGTTCTCGTCCGTCGCGAGCTTGAGCAGATCGTCATCCCCGATGGCCTGGATGAAGCCGCTTTCCTTTGAAGTGACGGGCCGCGCTTCCTCATCGAAACGCGGCGGGAGGCGCTTGCCGGAATCGGTTTCTGCCGGTTCCTGCGCCGGATCGAATTCATCCGGATAAAGGCGATCGATCGTGGAATGCAACTCGCTCGCGACCCGGCCGAGGATGGTCCCGGCGAGGATCGAGGTCGGGACGTGATGAATGAAATAGATCAGGAAACCGACACTCGCGACGCCGAAAAGAATGCCGCAGGTGACAGATAGAAATGGGACGACCGTGACCGCGTCGACTCCGCGCACGGTGCGCAGGACGAGGAGGCAATAGAGAAAGGTGGAAACAAAAACCCCGAGCACGATCTGGGTGCCGCGGTCGTTCATGAAACTGCGGAGGAGGCGCGGCCCGAACTGCGACGAAGCGAGGGTGAGGGCGACGATCGTGATCGAGAAAACCACGCCCGCGACCGTGATAGTGGAACCGGCGATGGTGGAGAGAACGCTGCGCGCGCCTTCCGGGCCGCCCGCCCAGAGCCAGCCGGCGGCGCGGGCCCACTTGGCATTGATGACCGAGTCGAGATGGATCGTGAGGAAGGAGAAGCCGGTCGCGAAGACGGCCATGAGGGTGGGGACAAACCAATAGCTGCTGCTCAGCTTTTCCCAGGTGGTGCTGAGGAAGGTTTTCACGGGCCAAGTTAGGCCAATACCGGTGAATGAGAAACGAAACGCGGACGGGACGGCGCCCGTCCCTCCAACGAGCACCAGCGAATCATGCCTAACGAATCAGGACATGCACGCCCGGCAGGACCTTCTGCCCGAAATCGAGCGCGTCCCAGTTCGACAAACGAATGCAACCATGGCTCGTGCTGCGCCCGATCGTTTCCGGCGCTTCCGTCCCGTGAATGCCGCTCCCTTTGTGGCTCAGCTCCATCCAGACGATCCCGACTGGGTTGTTCGGCCCGGGCGGCAATTCAAATGATTCGTTGCTCCGCACGCCGCTCTGCAGCATCGACTGGTCCCAGCGGAAAGTCGGCATCCAGGCGAAACCCTTGATGAACCAATCGCCCTTGGGCGCGGGGAGCGAGCTGGAGCCGGGCGTGATCGGATAACTGCCGACCAGTTTTCCGTCCTGCTTCAGCTCCATCAGTCTTGGCCGCGATATCGACCTCGACGGAAAATTGCTCGTTAGGCGGTTTCTCCTTTTCCGTATTCAACTCGTTCGCTTTTTCCGCGGCCTCGGTTTTCGTTTTCAGGTCCAGCACGGCCTGGAGATCGAACGGCGTGGCCACGTTCGGAACCTGGACTTCATCGCCCGGCTTCGCTTTATCCCAATCGAAACCGGGATTGAGCTGGAGCAGAAATTCGCGCCGGGCGTGAAATTTTTCCGCAACCAGCTCGAGGAAATTTTCGTAAGGCAGGCGCTCGGCCTTGGCCTGACTCGGATGATCCTTCGGCACCGTGCCGATGAACTTTTCATCCTCCTGGGTGAGCTTGTAGGCGATCTGCACCGGCCGCGACGAATCGATGGGCAAATCGAATTCCGCCGGGGCCTTGGCGCCTTCGTAAGTGGCGTCACTCTTGCCCTGCGCCTGCTCGTAACGCGCCAGCGCCTTGCCCATGAATTCTCCCCACTTGCCGTCGATCACGCCGGGTTTGAAAGCCGAGCCGTCGAGGAAAAGCTGGGCGCGCAGGATCTGCTCGTTAGGCGTGGCCGCCGGGCTGCTCTCTGGCGGCGCACCAAGAACGGTGGCGGCAAAAAGAGTCAGGGCGGCGCCGAGCGAGCAGGCGCGGCGAAGAGAAAGCGAGGCGAAAAAATCGTTGTGTGATCACTCTCGTGGATCGGTCGCGCCGCCTGCGGTGGTCCCATTTACCGCGAAGGACTTGCGGGCCAACCTCCCATTCCAATTCGATTAACAGGTATGTTCTTTCATGGCTGGATCGGTCTCGGCCGGGTGCTGGTGGTGGGGATTTGCGCCTATGTCGGCCTCGTCCTGATCCTGCGCATCTCGGGCAAACGCACGCTCGCGAAGATGAATGCCTTCGATTTCGTGGTCACGGTCGCGCTCGGGTCCACTCTCGCGACAATTTTTCTGTCGAAAGACATCGCGCTGGCCGAGGGCCTCTTCGCCTTTGCCCTGCTCGCCGGTTTGCAATGGGTCGTGGCCTGGCTCGCGGTGCGTTCCCCGACCTGGCGCAAACTGATCAAAAGCGAGCCGCGTTTACTCGCCTTGCGCGGGAAGCTCAATGAAAACGCCATGCGCGAAGAGCGCGTCACCCTCGCGGCCGTGCACGCGTCGCTCCGCACCGCCGGGCACGCCTCGCTCGCCGAGGTCGAAGCGGTGGTTCTGGAAACGGACGGCAGTTTCAGCGTTATCGCCCGCGATCATAGCGGTGGCGATCGCTCGGCCTTGCGCGAGTTGCGGGATTTTCCGGCGGAAGATTAGGCGCTGAGCCGAGACGGCCCCGCCCCCTCCGATTGTAAGGGAGGTCGAGAACCGCTAAGGTAAGAGATGCTTGGAACGGTGTTCACCGCGGCCGCGCCCCCGCAGGATGCGCCGCAAACGATCGACTTCAGCCTCGGCTCGGCGCGTGAGCGAATCGATAGCTGGCTCGATGGCGCGACCCGTTTGCTCCCGAACATCGTGGTCGCCCTCATCGTCCTCGCCATCTTCTACGGTCTCGCGCTTCTCGCCCGGCGCTTGGTGGTGAGACATGCCAGCCGCCGCGACCGGAGCAATCTGGGCGATGTGCTCGGCGGCTTCGTCAAGGCCGCGGTCCTCCTGCTCGGTTTTCTCCTCGCCGCAACGATCGTGATTCCGAGCCTGAAGCCGGGCGACTTAATCGCGGGCCTCGGGGTTAGCTCGGTCGCGATTGGTTTTGCCTTCAAGGACATCCTGCAAAACTGGCTCGCCGGCTTGCTCATTCTTCTGCGCCAGCCGTTCGAGATCCATGACCAGATCGAGGTCAATGGCCACGAGGGAACGGTCGAACGGATCGAAACCCGGGCCACGATCATCAAGACCTACGACGGGCAACGGATCGTGATCCCGAACAGCGAAATTTATACGCACGCCGTGCTGGTCAAGACGGCCCACGAAAAACGCCGCAGCCAGTATGACGTCGGGATCGGCTACGGCGACGGAATCGAAGAAGCGTGCGATGTGATCCGGAAAGCCCTCGCCAGCGTCAAGGAAGTGGAGACCGAGCCGGCGCCGGAAGCGTTGCCGTGGGATTTGGGCGCGAGTTGGGTCACGATCCGGGCGCGCTGGTGGACGCAGAGCCGCCGGGCGGATGTGGTCCAGGTGAAAGCCGCGGTCATTCGCGCGATGAAAGACGCCCTCGACGAAGCGCGGATCGACATGCCCTACGAGACGCAGGTGCATTTGTTCCACGATCAAACCGAAGAGACGGAAGGGGAGCGTGGCCAGCAACGGGAAGGCTGGCCGGCGCCAAAGGAGGGGGCGACCAAGCCGCGTTGGAAAGCGCAGGCGGCAGAGGAGGCGGACCGCGTCGTTAGGCCAGAGAACGGGTCAGGCAACGAACCGAAAGACCGTGGATGAAACGCGTTCGTTAGGCTCGCTTGGACTAATAAACAAATTCGGCCGGCCCTGACAACGCCAGAGCCGGCCGTTTCATTGAGTTCAGCCGCGCTCTCGCGTGACCGGAGGAGATCAGCTAGTTGATTGCCGCGACGTTGATCGTGGACATCGCGAGCTTGGTCAGCTTCTGGTCGGTCGCGCCTTCTTCATCGAGCGTCTTTTGCAGGATCTTCGCGTCTGCGTTGTGACCCAGGATCTGAGCGTAGGAACGGGCGCAGCCGTAGCCGGCCATCTCGTAATGCTCGACCCGTTGCGCCGCCGCGATCAGGCCGGCGTCGCGCACTTCCTCGTCCGCTTCTTCCTCGATCATCTCCTTGCCTTCTTTGAGCAACCCTTCCATGCCCTTGCACTTCGGGCCGCGGGTCGTTTCATCGTGGCCTTTGAGAATTTTCTCGAGCCGGGCGATGTGCTCTTTGGTCTGCTCGAGGTGAGTCTTGAAACCAGCCGCCAGCTTGGCGTTCGAGGCAGCCTTGGCCATCTTCGGCAGCGCCTTACTGATTTGATTCTCTGCGCTGTAGAGGTCTTTGAGTTCGTGAATAAAAAGGTCTTGTAGGGTTTGGAGTTCCATACTCCCGATTCGGCTTTGCCATCCCGCGCAGCCGTATTTGCCGCCATATTTTCGCAGTCGTTAGGCGGTTCCCGGGCCGACCGATAGCGCCGCCTTAAACAGCCCGGAACACAACTGCTGCACGACCCTCAACCGATTACTGGGTGAGGCAGCAACGAAAGAAGACCAATGGCAAAAAACACCGGCAAAGGATCCCGCGAGGGCTCCGTGACCAACCGCACCCAGGTAAAAAACCCGCAGACGGGCGATTACGTGAAGCGCAACGAAAACAAAGAAAGCCGCAAGACGGGCGAATTCATGGCCGTGAAAAAAGACGGCAAACCGTTCAAAGGCGTCGCCAAGGAACCAGACAAGAGACGGAGTTAAGCTTCTCGTTAGTCTGGATCGGCTGGGCGAGTTACGCCGCTCGCCTTCGTGCACCGTGAAAAGAAACAAAAGGATGTCGGCAGGCAGCCACGATTAATATTTATCCATGCCCGCAAAAAAGATGACCGTTCACGCCAAGGCCCGCACCGCGATGCCCGACTCCGCCAATCGCCCGAAAACCAAAGTCGCCGGCTCGACCAAGAAAAACACCCGGATGCGGCCAGTCTTGAGCGAGAAAAAAGCCAGGGCGGTCAAAACCAAAAAATCTCGTTAGGGAAATCCCTTCGCCTCGGTCGCAGGCCGCGGGTCGGAGACAGGAAAACCATGAATTCGAAAAACGACCCACTTAGCCAGGAGACGCTCACCGAGCTCGCCGCCGCCAGCAAACCGCCTTGTCTTTCTCTCTACCAGCCGACCCATCGGCATCATCCGGAGAATCAGCAGGACCCGATCCGTTTCCGCAACCTGCTCAAAAAGCTCGAGCAGGCGCTCAGCGAAAAATATGACGCGGAGAAGGTCGCTTCCTACCTGAAATCGTTCCATGCCCTGGCCGACGATCGGGAATTTTGGAACCACACCCTCGACGGGCTGGCCGTCCTCGGCGGGCCCGAGTCGTTCCGCGTTTTCACCCTGCGCCGGACGGTGCCCGAAGTGGCCATCGTGGCCGACACCTTTCACACCAAGCCGCTCTGGCGCTTCCTGCAATCGACCGATCGCTATCAGGTGCTGGCTTTGACCCGCGATCACATCCGCCTCTTCGAAGGCGATCGCGACGCGCTCGATGAAATCGATCTCGGCCCGGGCGTGCCGCGGACCCTGACTGAAGCGCTCGGTTCTGAATTGACCGAGCCGCACAGCACCGTCGCCTCCTATGGCGGCAACGCGGGTGGAAATGGCCCCGCCATGCATCACGGCCACGGCGGCAAGGAGCCCGAGATTGAGATCGACGACGAACGCTTTTTCCGCGCGGTCGATCGCGCCGTGATGGAGCAACATTCGCAACCGTCCGGTTTGCCTCTTTTGCTCGTGGCTTTGCCGGAACACCAGAGTCTTTTCCGGAAAGTCAGTCACAATTCGGCGCTCCTCGACGGCGGAGTCGAGATCGATCCGGCATCGCTTTCCGCGGAAGAACTCCGCGCCCAGGCCTGGCAAGTGATGGAGCCGCAATATCGTGCCCGACTGGAGAAGCTTGGCGAACAGTTTGAACAGGCGAAAGCGTCTCAGCTTGGCCTCGATGACCCTGAGCGGGTGGCGGAAGCCGCTCACGCGGGACGCATCGCCACCCTCCTGTTGGAAGCGGGTCGCCAGCTTGCGGGTCAGCTCGATTCGGAAAACGGAAAGATTCAGCGGCGGGAGAATGATGCGGCGGAAGGCGCCGATCTCCTCGATGACTTGGGCGAACTAGTCCGCGCCAGAGGCGGCTCGGTCTCCGTCATTCCCGCTGAACAGATGCCGACCAAGACTGGCCTCGCCGCGATTTGCCGTTATTGACCCTGAAAAAAACGCACTTCAACGCGCCGTCCTTGAGGAAACTTCGCCCCGTTACGACCATCGGCGCCGGATGGAACTGGCTCCCTTGCGCGACACCGTCCGGGCGATTCCGACCAAAGCCCCTGTCACCACGGCCCAAAGAAGCGCCGACCGCCAATTGACCTCGTCGTCCTCCGGATCCAACGGCGGCTCGCGGCCGGTCGTGGCGCGCCAACCGCCCTTCAGGAGCGCTCGCCCGGCGGCGGCACCGACGACGACAACAAGCAAGCTGCCGACTGTCCACGCGTTTTCGCGGGTCAAAATCTCCTCGCGGAGGTGATCGAGAGTTTCCATACTCGTTCCTTCATCAGATAATCGCTTCCCGACCCCTTGCAGGTCCTCGTTGCGGTTAAGAAAACGCAGGGGAACACTTCGGTGATGAAAGCGGCCGCCTTCCTTCGACACTCGTAGTCTTTGCACCAGGCTCAGCGTCTCATGAAAACGCGCCCGCTTTGACAAAGCCTCCTCGTCTTTTGGCTCGCCCTCGCGAGGAGCGCGAAGGCACGAAGCCCTAGGAGGTGACCCGCTGCGAACCGACCGCGCCAGCTTCGATGTAGATGTGCTTGATCGCCGGAAAGCGCTGCCGAATCACCGCTTCCAGCCGCCGAACCGCCGCTTCCACTTCATGAGCGGAGAGCTGTTCGCCGAACTCGATATCGACCGTGAGCAGGATCGTCTCCGGCCCGAAGTGCATGGTGAGAGGGCGGCGCACTTTCCGCACGGCGTCGTCCGCTTCCGCCAGCGCGCGAATGCTGGCGAGCGTCTCGGGATCGGCGCCCTCGCCCACCAGCAGCCCCTTGCTTTCGTAAATGAGAAAAATCGCCGCCGTCGCGAGAATGAATCCGATGCCGACCGAGGCCGCGCCATCCAGCCAGGGAAGCTGCAATTGGTGGGCCAGGAAGATCCCCAGAAAAGCGACGAGCAAACCGAGGAGCGCGGCGGCGTCCTCGAAGAGGACCGTGAAAGTGGAGGGATCCTTGCTCGACCGGATCGCTGCCCAGATGCTTTCGTCTTCTTCTTTCTCACCCTGGAATTGACGCAACGCGATCGCAAAGACGATGCCCTCGAAGAGTGCGGCGCAACCGAGGACGACATAGCTCCAGGTCGGATCATGCAGCGGGCCGGGGTGAAGCAAATGGAGGATGCCTTCGTAGGCGGAAATGCCGCCGCCGACGCCGAAGATGAGCACGGCCACGATGAGCGACCAGAAGTAGAGCTCTTTCCCATGTCCGAAGGGATGAGCCGCATCGGCCGGCATTTTACTGCGGCGGATGCCTAACAATAGGAGAGCGCCATTCCCGGTATCGACGAGCGAGTGAATGCCTTCTGAAAGCATCGCCGAACTGCCGGTGAAAATGGCCGCGGCAAACTTCATGATCGCGATCGCCAGGTTGCCGCCAATCGCGGCATAGATCGCCACCGGGGAAGATTTTCCAGCCATGGATATTTCTATGTGCGTTCCAGCGCTGGGCGCAAGTGATCAAGAGCGAACGACCCGAGCGCGAGAAGCAGGCCAAGACCGCGAGCGCGACTTACAGGACGATAGAGACCGGTGTGGGCCGACCACCGTCACGGTCCGGCGGGCGCGATCATGATTCCTCCTCCGCTGTTTCCTGCGAATCACGCACCACTTCGATCGCCGACATCACGCCGTGCGCGATCAATCCGAAACCGAAAACCGCCAGGATCAGGGACCCGAAAATCCGGTCCTGTAAAAAACCGAGCGTCCCGCCGACGCCACGCGCCTCGCCGGGCGAGCGAAAGATCGTGGCGATCACCGCAAAAGCGCCGAAGAGAAAAAGCAGAAGCGCATAAATCACCCGGCCGTAGATCGCGAGACAGAGCGCCCAGAGCGGCATTTTGCGGAGCTTAAAGGCGCGGCCGATTTGATAAACTCCCACTCCGACAACGATGGCGCCGATCAATCCGAGCAATCCTCGACCGAGCGGCTGGGCGAGGAGCCAGGCTGCCCATTCCGCGGTGCGGCCGCGCGGGGCAGCGGCGACCGAAACGCGATCCGCAGCGCGACCGCGGCCAGCACTCCATCGACGAGGGCGTGAATTAAACCCACGCTCTGTTCGAGCCAGTTCTCGGCGGCGCGTCGCGCAGAATAAGAAAAGCCTCGAGCACGCGGGCGATCCCAAACGCCGCCAGCCCGACCCCGACCAGGGCGAGCAGCACCCGGCCCAGCGGGGCCTCCGCGATGAGCGTGAAGGCGCCGGGAAAATCCTCCGTCTGGCGCGCAGTGTAGCCGATTGCGCGCAATGCCGATGCCGCCGATGACGAGATAAACAAAGCCGCGCGCGGCCGCGCCCGCCAAAGTCAGCCGGGGCAGCCAGTCCGCAGGTTTTTCTTCGCCAGAGTCGCTCATCGAGTTGAACTCTCTTCCCCGTCGCATCATCACGCACGCGGCGCGACTGGGAAGACGCGGCCGGCGCGCCGCGCTCTTTCCTGTTGCCATTCGCAGGCATTCCCGCTCTGCTCTTGCATCCCGCGAAGGAAAATTGCCCATGTCGCAAATCGATCGAAGAAATCCGCCTAACGAAATGCCCGATATGGTAGGGCGCGAAGCCCTCCAACCCGCTGGCCGCTAATTTCAAGCCTTACATCCCGGCCAGCGCGCAGATGCGCGAGCTGACCATCGTCCCGCTCATCGTCGGGACGCTCCTCGGGATCATCTTCGGCGCCTCCTCGCTTTACCTCGTGCTCAAGGTCGGGCTCACGGTCAGCGCTTCCATTCCGGTCGCGGTCATTTCGATCACGCTTTTCCGGCTCTTCTCCAAGTTCGGGATGCGCGACGCGACCATCCTGGAAAATAACATCGTGCAAACCGCCGGCTCGGCCGGTGAATCGATCGCCTTCGGTCTCGGCGTGACCATGCCCGCGATCATGATCCTCGGGTTCGATCTCGAGATCACCCGCGTCATGCTCGTGGCGGTTCTCGGCGGTTTGTTAGGCATTCTCATGATGATCCCGCTCCGGCGCGCGCTCATCGTGGAGCAGCACGGTCTCCTGAAATATCCCGAGGGCACGGCCTGCGCGGAGGTGCTCAAGGCCGCCGCCTCGCGTGAAGGCCTGGAAGACACCGGGAAGGTGGAGGACGAAGCGGCCAGCGGCGGGCGGACGATTTTCACCGGCTTCGGGATCGGCTTTCTCTACCAGGCCGCGATGGGCGGGTTCAAGATGTGGAAGGATTCGCCGGAGAAAGTTTTTGGCACGCCGTTCAAGGCCGGCTCGATCTCGGCCACGATCGAACCGGCATTGTTAGGCGTGGGTTACATCATCGGGCCGCGGATCGCTTCCATCATGTGCGCGGGCGGCGTCCTCGCTTATCTCGTGCTCATTCCGGCGATCAAGTTTTTCGGGGAAAGCGCCACCGCCATCCTCGCGCCCGGGACGATGCCGATCAGCCAGATGGGTCCGGACGAAATCCGCGGCGCCTACGTTCTTTACATCGGCGCCGGAGCGGTCGCGGCGGGCGGCATCATCAGCCTCTTTCGTTCGTTGCCGACGATCTGGCACGGCTTGAAGGGCGGTCTCGCCGATTTAAAAGGCCGCAAGGAACGCGTCGGCGCAGTGCCGCGGACCGACCAGGATCTCTCGATGAAAGTCGTGATCGGCGGCTGCATCGCGTTGCTCGTCGTGATCATGATCGTGCCGCAGCTCCATCTGCAATGGAACCTGCTCGGCGCGCTGCTCATCGTTGCCTTCGGGTTTCTCTTCGTCACGGTTTCCTCGCGCCTGACGGGTGAGATCGGTTCTTCTTCGAATCCGATCTCCGGCATGACGGTGGCGACGCTGCTGCTGACCTGTCTTGTTTTTCTCTTCGTCGGCTGGACCGGGCCGAAATATTTTGTCACCGCGCTTTCGATCGGCGGCATCGTTTGCATCGCCTCGTCGAATGGCGGGACCACTTCGCAGGATTTGAAGACGGGCTTTCTCGTCGGCTCGACTCCGCGCCTGCAGCAGATCGCCATCCTCGTCGGCGCGCTCGCTTCCGCGCTCGCGCTTGGTCCCATTCTCCTCGTCCTGAACAACGCTTCGACCGTCTATGTGCCCGCCACCACTTTCGAAAAGGTCGTGGCCGGCGCGACCCCGCCGCGGGTGCAGGCGGCGAACCTGCCGGCGTTTTCCGATAAGTTGAAGCCGGACACGACCGGTCATTATCGCGTCCTGACAAACACCGAGAGTGGCGCGAACTCGATCGTGCCCGGGCTCGATCCCGGCGAATACCTGGTCAACGACGCGGGCGAAGTGGTTTACAAAATGGAGCGCAATTTCCCGTCCGATCTGCGTCCGCCTAACGACGCCGAGCTCGGGGCGCCGGAGCAGATCAAGGGTTCGCAGGGAGTGACCGATCCGCAAACCTACCGCGCCTGGCAGCGAACCGATCCCAGCGGCGGCCCGGCCCAGCGTTACCTGGTCGACGCCCAGGGTGACGTGACCTACCTCGTCGACCCCGGCATTAACGGCATCCATGCCACCCGGCCCGACGGCTCGGCGGTGATGAAATTCGACGCGCCCAAGGCGACCCTCATGTCCTACATCATCAAGGGAATTCTGAGCCACAAGCTGCCCTGGGAGCTGGTCTTGTTAGGCGTGATGATCGCGATCGTGCTCGAGATGAGCGGCATTCCTTCGCTCGCCTTCGCGGTCGGCGTTTATCTGCCACTTTCCTCCTCGAGCCCGATCTTTATTGGCGGCATGATTCGCTGGCTGGTCGATCGCTGGTTGCGCCACGAGAAATTCAAGGATCACGATCTGAACCACGACGAGCTGGTGGCGGAAGGCGACAAAAGCGCGGGCGTTTTGCTGGCCTCCGGTTACATCGCGGGCGGCGCCCTCGCCGGGATCGTGATCGCGATCATGGCCGGTGTCCCGGCCTTTCTCCCGTTCAGCCGCGGGGTGGAAGAATGGTCCGTCGCGCACAATCCGTTTTTCCGCGGCGACCATGCCGATCTTCTCGCGCTTCTGCCCTTCGCCGTGCTTTGCGTCATGCTTTACCTCGTTGGACGCGACATCCTGCTCGCGAGCCGGAAGCGGAAGGCCTAACGACGTTTGGATCTGACTAACCGCGGTACGGACGCAGAGAGCCAAAAAGAATGAGGCATTTTCGTCCTCGTTTCGCTGTGCGAAACGTCTGCGGTTAAATTTCCCCGCATTCGCTGCTCGCCACGGCCGCGAAACTGCATTTAACATCCCGGCCGCAAGATGGAGACCGTGACTGAAGAAGCACCGCCGCCGAAAGCAGCTCGCATGGTGGGCCGTTTTTCCGCGCCGGTCCTGGCCGCGGTCGTGATTTTCCACCTGCTCTTCGGTGGCGTGGCCGCGATCTGGGTCGTCTCGCGCTACAGCGCGGCGCGCAAGCTCACTTTCAACGCCGGCCCGAAATCACCCAACCCAAGCGAGCGCGCGCTCGAGCACCGCGTCCAGTTGCAGAAGAAAACCCAATCGACCAGCGCACCGCCCGCCGTTCCCACGACGCGTCCTGACCACCGGCATCTCCAAGGTGACCTTGCCGGCGATGCCGGAAATCAAGACCCCGGAAAGCGCGCCGCGCAGCATGATGAGCGCGGGCGGAACGGGCAACGCCTTCGGTCCGTCCGGCGCGGCTGGCGGCGGTGGCGGTGGCGGTGGGGGCGCCGCGATCAACTTCTTCGGCATTCGCGACCTGAGCACGAGCATCGTGATCATGATCGACGTCTCGGATTCGATGTTTACCCGGACGGGCGACGCGGATTACCCGAGCAAACTCGTGAAGCACGGGAAGGAGCAAAATTTCCAGGTCGTCCGCGACGAAGCGGAGAAGCTCGTGCAAAGCCTCACCCCGCAGACCCGCTTTGGGATCGTGCGCTGGTCCGGCGGTGCTTATTCCTGGAAACCGGAGTTGGTTAACGCGACTGAGGAAAACAAGAAAGCCGCGATCGAACACATCGAGAAGGAGGTCGATTACAAGACGGCCAAGCCAAAAGGCGGCAGACCGGGGGGAACGCGGCACGATTATGCGCTGGAGGAAGCTTTCGCGCTCAAACCGGAGACGATTTACATGCTGACCGACGGCAACGCGACCGCTTCGCAGTCGGGTGGCGGTCTGCAGCCGATCCCACCGCAGGAGATCTACAAGGTGGCCGAAGAAGGCCAGAAGGCGCTGCCGAAAAAGGCCAAACTCCACGTCATTTATTACCTGAACGGGAAGGAAAAATCGGACGAAGTCGACATGCTGCGCGGGCTGGCGAGCCGGAACAGCGGCAAGTTCATCAAGGTCGAGGCCAAGGGGCGGAAACAGAAATAGCTTTCGCCTAACGAGCGAAGTTGTAGACGCTTCGCTCTGCGAAGCGCGAGGGTGCGCCTCCGCTTCGAGCATCACCCTCGCGCCTCCCAGAGGGAGGCGTCTACAACCGGCGCGCCATTGCCTTTGCCGCCCGCCGGCCACAAGATGCCGCATGCGTAAGGTAAACTTGAACGAGATCGCGGAGGACGAACGCCACTCCCCGAAACGGAAGTTCCACAAATTCGTCAAAGACATCTCGATCGCGCTCGGGCGCGAGAAGGAATCGCTCGACCTAACGAAAAGGCATCCGTTTGATCTCGCGCAGGTCCGGATTCCGAAGGGCAAAAGCTATTGCCCATATCACGGACACAGCGCGGAGACCGAACTCTACCTCGTCGTCTCCGGGCGGGGCATCGTGCGCGATCGCGCCGGCAAAACGGAAGTGAGCGCGGGCGATTCGTTTCTCTTCGCGCCGGGCGAGGCGCATCAGCTTTCGGCGACCGCGGATGAGGATTTCGTCTACTTCGTGATCGCGGATAATCCGCGCGGCGATGCCTGTTATTACCCCGACAGCGGGAAGTGGGTCGCCTACCAGGAAGGCGGCGGCGAAATTATCGCGAAGGGCGCGGAAGCCGACTACTACGACGGCGAAGAGTGAGCGGGTTTCCCTGCGGGAATTAGGCGGCTCTTTGCCGCTCTTACCCAGCGATGGTAAACAGTTGGATGGCTTCCCTGCGCTGGTTTGCGCTTTTTATCGTTCTGGTCGCGGTCTGCCCGAGGGCCGCGCAGAGCCAGAAATTTGACGGACGCGAACTGGTCACGGCGCAGCTCGTGGCCGAGACCGCGACGGTCGTGCCCGGTCAGCCCTTCACGGCCGGTCTCCTTCTCAAGATGGTCCCGGGCTGGCATACCTACTGGCAATTTCCGGGCGACGCCGGCATCCCGACCGAGATCAAATGGAAGTTGCCGGAGGGCTGGAAAGCCGGCCCGATCCAGTGGCCGATTCCGCTCAAGCTGAACGAGCCGGGCGACATCCAGATTTACGGCTATCACGACGACGTCCTGCTCATGGTGCAGCTCACGCCGCCGCCGAAAATCGACGCGTCTTCCGTCCACCTCGCCGCCACGGCCGATTGGCTGGTCTGCGAAAAAATCTGCATCCCGGGGAGCGGCGAGGTGCAACTCGATTTGCCGGTTGGCGCGCAAACGACTCCGGCGAACGAGGAGCTCTTCAAGAAGTTTCGCGATCGACTTCCGCGAGCACTTCCGGCCGCCGCCGGCAGCGCGCTGCAATGGACGCGGAACGCGAAAGAGTTTCGCCTAACGATCTCGGACAAGAGCCTCGCCCAGTCCGGAGACGTCGACTTCTTTCCGCTGCCGGAAAACTCTTCGGTCGTCCTCGGCCATCCGAAACGCGAGACCGGTCCGGATGGCTCGATTGTCTTTTCGATTCCGATCGAAGCCGCCGACCCGGGAATAAAATCTCTCAACGGATTGATCGTCGCCGGGGATCACGCCTTTTCGTTAGGCGCAGCCTGCCGCCGCACACGGACGGGATCGGCGCCCGTCCGCTCCAGCGGCGCGCGGCGCCGGACGGCCTGCTCAAGCTCCTCCTCTTCGGCTTCATCGGCGGCTTCATTCTCAACCTCATGCCCTGCGTCCTCCCGGTCATCTCGCTCAAGATTTTCGGGTTCATCCAGCATGCGCGCGACAGCCGGGCGCGGATTTTTGGCAACGGTCTCGCCTTCAGCGCCGGGATCTTCGCCTGGTTTATCGGGCTCGCGGCCCTGATGATCGGACTGAAGGCCGCCGGGCACGAAATCACCTGGGCGTTTCAGTTCACGCAATCCCTATTTCGTCGTCGGAATGAGCGCGGTCGTGCTCGTTTTCGCGCTCAATCTTTTTGGTGTTTTCGAGATCACTCTCCCGGCCGCGGCGAACGAGCGGCCTGCTCGGCTGGAGCGCGCGGGAAGGTTACGCCGGCTCATTTTTCCAGGGCGTGTTCGCGACCGTCCTCGCCACTCCCTGCACCGCGCCGTATCTCGGGACCGCGCTCGGGTTCGCCTTCGCGCAATCGGCCGGGATCATCCTGCTCATGTTCGTCGCCATCGCGGCCGGGATGAGCGCGCCTTATCTGCTGCTCAGCGCGCAGCCGGCCTGGCTCCGTTTCGTTCCCAAGCCGGGTCCTTGGATGGTGCGGGTGAAGCAATTCATGGGGTTCCTCCTCCTCGCCACGCTCCTCTTTTTGCTTTGGGTGCTCGGCGTCGCGCGCGGACCGGACGCGACCATCTGGGTGGGCGCGTTTCTCCTCGCGCTCAGCGTCGGCTGCTGGATGTTTGGCTCGTTCTCGACCCCGACTGCTTCCGGCCGGCAGCGGGCCCTCGTCCTCGTGCTCATCTCGCTCTCGTCCTCGGGAGCGGCTTTTATTTCATCGGCCAAAAATTTGCCGACACGAAAAGCGCTGCTTCCAGCCTAACGAACGGCGATTGGATCCCGTTCAGCCCCGAGCGCGTCCAGGCCGAGCTCGCGCAAGGCCGCAGCGTCTTCATCGATTTCACCGCCGCCTGGTGCATCACCTGCAAGTTCAATGAAGCGTCCGTGCTGGAGAGCGCGGCGGTGAAAAGCGCCTTCGAGCGCTACGGCATCGTGAAAATGAAAGCCGACTGGACCAACGCCGACCCGGTCATCACAAAAACTTTGAAACAATTCGGACGCGTCGGTGTCCCATTATATGTGCTCTACCCGGCCTCCGCTCCGAACCAGCCCATCCTCCTGCCGGAGTTGCTCACCCAGACGCTTGTTCTGGATCATCTCCAATCCGCCGCGACGAAAGTCGCCGCTGCACCTTAAACTTATGAAAAAACTGCACCTGCTTCTGCTCACTCTCACCGCCCTCGGCACCGGCGCGCTCTTTGCCGCCGAAGCGCCCAAGGTCGGCGCTGCCGCGCCCGGCTTTTCGCTCCCCGATTCCGACGGCAAAACCCACTCGTTAGGCGATTTCAAGGGCAAATATGTCGTGCTGGAGTGGTTCAACCCGGGCTGTCCCTTCGTCAAGAAGCATTACACGAGCGAAAACATGCAGCAGCTGCAGAAGGAATTTACCGGCAAGGAGGTCGTCTGGCTGACGATCGATTCCTCCGCCGAGGGCAAGGAGGGTTACCTCACGCCGGAAGCCGACGCCAACAAGCAAATGACCGATTGGAAAATGAAACCGACCGCACTTCTGCTCGATCCCGACGGCAAGGTCGGCCACGACTACAACGCCACCAACACGCCGCACATGTACGTCATCAATCCGGAAGGAAAATTGATCTACTCCGGCGCGATCGACAGACAAACCGACCGCCAATCCGAAGGACGTGGAAGGCGCGACCAACTACGTGAAAGCGGCTCTGACGAAGCGATGGCCGGCAAGCCGGTCGCGAACTTCGACGACCCGCGCCTACGGTTGCTCGATCAAATACGCGCGCTAAGCCTGCTTCGCGCTCCAGCGACTGGCGAGACGGAGGAGCGGGCGGGGCGTCAGCCTAACGAGCGCCATCCCGAACTTCATCAGCGCGCCCGGGATGACAATCGCCCGGTCACGCTCAATCCCGCGCAGGCCGGCGGCGACGACTTCCTCGACCGCGACATAAGCCAGTCCGGACCCGGGAACGGCGCCGCGACCATCGCGCTGCGCGACCTCGGAGAACTCCGTCCGGACCGGCCCCGGGCAAAGCGCGGTGACGCCAATGCCCGCCTGCCGCAGTTCGCTCCGCAGCGCCTCGGAGAAACTCGTCACGTAAGCCTTCGTCGCGGCGTAGACCGCAAAATTCGCAATCGACAGGAAACCGGCCGAGGAGCTGACGTTCAAAATTGCGCCGCGCTTTTGCGCAATCATGCCGGGCAACAAGCCGCGCGTCAGCCGGGTCAACGCCACCATGTTGACCAGCATCATCTGGTCGAGGCGCTTCTCATCCGCGCTCGCGAAAGCGCCGAGATCGCCCAGTCCGGCGTTGTTGATCAGCAAATCGATCGTCGGTTTTTGCGCTGCCGCCCAGGCGATCAATTCGTCGACCGCGGTGTGTTGCGAGAGATCGGCCGGGCGGATCTCGACTCGCAGTTGCGGATTTCGCCCGAGCAATTCCGCGCGCAATTCTTCCAGCCGATCGCGGCGTCGCGCGACGAGAACGAGGGTGGCCGCGCGGTCGCACAGTTGGCGGGCAAACTCGCGCCCGATGCCAGCCGAAGCGCCCGTGATCAGCGCATGACAACCTTCCAGCCGCATCACGACCCGCCTTTGGTCAGGAGCGGCTCGAGCACGCGCCAGACGTTGTCCGCCAGGATGCGATGGCCGGCGGCGGTGGGGTGAATATGATCCGCCTGGTTCAACCCATCGTTGCCGCCCACGCCGTCGAGCAGAAACGGAACCAGCGCCGTCTGGTTCGTGCGTGCGAGTTCGGCGAAGACCTCGCGAAAAGCCGCCCCGTAGTCGCCGCCCATGTTGGGCGGAATCTGCATCCCGGCGATGACGATTTTGACGGCGGGGTTTTTCGCTTTCACTCGATCGATGATCGACTGGAGATTTGCCTTCGTCTGCGCCACCGGCAATCCGCGCAGCCCGTCGTTCGCGCCCAGCGCGAGGACAAGGACGTCGATCTTTTTCTGCAGGACCCAATCGAGCCGGGCCAGCCCGCCGGCGGTCGTGTCGCCGCTGATGCCGGCGTTGATCACCGTGAAGGGGAGATTTTTCTCCTTCACCTTCTGTTCAATCAGCGCCGGATAGGCCTCCGTTTCCGCAACGCCAAGGCCGGCGGTGAGGCTGTCGCCGAGAAAAAGAATCGTCCCGCCAAACGCCGGCGCCGCCAGGAAGAGCGCGAGGAAGAAGAGAATTCGGCGCGTCAATTTCCTCATGCGCGCCGTATCACCATCGCGTAAGCAAGACGCGCCTGCCTGCACCGTCAATGAACTCGTTCCCGATTCTCAACGTCCGCGACCTAACGAAAAGCTATCCGACCGGCGCGGGGCCGCTCACCGTTCTGCGCGATGTTTCCTTTACTCTCGCGCAGGGAGCGACCTGTTCGATCCTGGGGCCTTCCGGCAGCGGTAAAACGACTTTGCTCGGCCTGGCGGCGGGACTTGATCTTCCGACTTCCGGCTCCGTTCTGCTCAATGGCATCGCGCTCTCCGAGATCACGCGAAGACGGGCGGGCGCGGGTCCGAAACGAGCTGGTTGGTTTTGTTTTCCAAAACTTCCAACTCATCCCGACCCTGACCGCGCTCGAGAATGTGACCGTGCCGATGGAGCTGCGTGGCGATCGGACGGCGCGCTCGCATGCGCTCGACCTGCTGGAACGCGTCGGGCTGGCGGAACGGAGCACGCATTACCCGGCCCAGCTTTCCGGCGGCGAGCAACAGCGCGTCGCGCTGGCGCGGGCTTTCATCAATCGGCCGAAGATCCTGTTCGCCGACGAACCGACCGGCAACCTCGACGCCGAGACGAGCCAGAAGGTGATCGAGATCATGCTGGAATTAAACCGGACAGCCGGGACTGCGCTCGTCCTCGTCACCCACGATCCCGACGTGGCGCGGTTGACCGAACGCACCATTCGGCTGCGCAGCGGAGCGATGGTCGAATGAGAAGCCGCTCGCTCCATTTGCATTTGTCATCCCGATCCGCCGGAGGACGGAGAGGGACCTCTCTATTGCAATCATCGCTTTCTCCTGAGGAGGAACCGCGGATTGCAGTGGCGAGGTCCCTCTCCGCGCTGCGCCGGATCGGGATGACAAGAAGCGAAGGAGGGCCGGCGCGTTAGCGGCTTTTCCAAGATGCGTCACGCGACCGGCAATTTTTCCTTCGTCACCCGAATGGCCTGGCGCGACAGTCGCTCGAGCCGGCGGCGGCTTCTGCTTTTCTCGATCTCGATTTCGTTAGGCGTGGCGGCTTTGATCGCGATCGGTTTGTTCCGGGCCAGTCTCTCCCAGGCGATCGATGACCAGGCGCGCTCGTTGTTAGGGGCGGACATCGTGGTGGAGAGTTCGCGTCCGTTTACGCCCGCACAGGAACAGGTGCTGCGAGCGTTAGGCGAGACCCAGGCGCGCGAAGTGCGCTTTCGCACGATGGCGCTTTTCCCCAAGGGCGGCGGGACCCGGCTCGTCTACGTCCGCGCGTTGGGCGGGAACTTTCCCTTTCTACGGCAAGATGGAAACGACGCCGGCCGGGGCCGCGCAGAGTTTTCGCAACGGCGGCGAGGCGGTCCCGGAGGAAAGCCTTCTCTTCCAGTTCCGCGCCAAGGCGGGCGACTCGATCAAGATCGGCGAAGCAACCTTCACCATCGCCGGGGCGCTGACCAAGATGCCCGGTGAAGCTTCGCCCGCCGCCAGCTTTGCGCCGCGGGTTTACATTCCGCTGCAGGACCTCGCGAAAACCAACCTGCTCCAACCGGGGAGCCTCGCGCGGTATCTGAACTTCGTGAAGTTCGCGCCCGGGGTCGACGTCGCGACCGAAGTGGAAAAGCTCGCGCCGCAGATCGAGAAGGCCGGGCTCGAATACGACACGGTCGCGAAACGAAAAAAAGACCTGGGCGCGTCGCTCGAGAATCTTTACCGCTTCCTCAATCTCGTCGGCTTCATCTCGCTTCTGCTCGGCGCGGTCGGGGTGGCGAGTGCGATCCAGGCGCACCTCCAGCAAAAGGTCCGGACCGCGGCCATCCTGCGCTGCCTCGGTGCGGCCGGTCGCACGACCGTGGCGCGTCTATCTCCTGCAGGCGATGGCGATGGGAATGGTCGGCGTGCTCACCGGCGCGGCGCTTGGCCTAACGATGCACTGGATTTTGCCCGGCTTGCTGCAGAATTACATTCCGTTCGTCCTCCCGAAAGCGATCGCGTGGACGCCGGTCTGGGGCGGGATGGCGGTTGGTCTCGCGGTCTGCCTTCTCTTCGCCCTTCCGCCGCTCCTGCGTTTCCGGCGCGTCTCGCCGCTTCTCACCTTGCGGGCGTCGGTGGATGAAAGCGCCGCACCGGCAGGTCGCGATTTTGTCAGCTGGATCGTTTACCTGGTGATTGCCGCGAGCCTGACGGTGTTTGCCATCATGCAGGCCGAATCATCGACCGATGGATTGTTTGTCGCGGGCGGCCTGGCGGTGGCGGTCGGGGTCCTGGTCGGGATGGCCAGGCTGCTCATTTTCCTGGTGCGCAAACTTCTCCCGCAGGGCTGGAGCTTTGTGCTCCGGCAGGGACTGGCGAATCTCTACCGGCCGAACAACCGCACCCTGCTCCTGACTCTCTCGTTAGGCCTGGGCACGTTTTTGCTCCTCACCATTTACCTGACGCGCGATGTCCTCCTGACCCAGTTCCGCTCGATCGACGCCAACAATCAGCCGAACATTTTCCTTTTCGACATCCAGCCGGACCAGACGGAGGCCGTGGCCGATCTCGTTAGGCAGGAGCAGCTCCCGGTGATCCAGACGGCGCCGATCGTGACCATGCGCCTGGTGGAAGTGAAGGGCCGCAAATCGTCCGATCTCCTGAAAGATCCGCAGCGCAAGACGCCGGAGTGGCAGTTGGAACGCGAATACCGCTCGACCTATCGCGCTGAGCTGAGCGAGACGGAGAAGATCACCGCCGGGAAATGGATCGGCCATTTTGATTATCATCCGGGCGAGACGGCGCCGGTTTCGGTCGAGCAGGAGATCGCGCGCGACCTTGGCCTAACGATCGGCGACACGCTCGTCTTTGACGTCCAGGGGGTGGAGATCAAGGCGCGGGTCGCAAGCTTGCGCGAGGTGGATTGGAAGCGTTTCCAAACCAACTTCTTCGTCGTCTTCCCGACGGGGGTGCTGGAAAAGGCGCCGACTTTCAATGTTCTCGTTAGTCGCGTGCCCACGCCGGCCGCCTCGGCCCGGCTGCAAAACGCGGTGGTGGCGAAATTCCCCAATGTCTCCGCGCTCGATCTGACTTCGGTCATCGAAACGGTCGACGGCATTCTGACGAAAGTGGCGCTCGTTATTCGCATCATGTCGCTCTTTACCGTCGGCACGGGCTTGATCGTGCTCGCGAGCACGATCTGGAGCGGGCGCTACCAGCGGCTGAAGGAGAGCGTGCTCCTGCGAACGTTAGGCGCGTCGCGCTGGCAGATCTGGAAAATCCTGAGCGCGGAATATTTGTTTCTCGGTCTGCTCGCGAGCGCGACCGGGATCGTCCTGGCGCTGGCCGCGAGCTGGGCGCTGGCGGTGTTCGCTTTCAAACTCGCCTACACCCCGGCGATTCTGCCCGTGGTCCTGACCGCGGTCATCGTCAGCGGACTAACGGTGGCGGTTGGGTTGCTGACGAGCTACGGCCTGGGCTCGACCCCGCCTTTGGCGGTCTTGCGCGCCGAACTCGACTGACGCAGGTCGGCCAGTTCGCTTTTCGTTAGGGGCCGCCAGCTGCCGCGCGGCATCTCGCCCAGCCGGAGATGACCGATGCGGGTGCGGAGGAGGCGCTTCACTTCGTAGCCGATGGTGAAAAACATCCGCCGAATCTGGCGGTTGAGGCCTTGTTGCAGAACGACCTTCAAACGCGTCGTCCCGATCTGTGTCAGTCGCGTCAACCGCGCGCGTTTGCCGTCGAGAAAAACCCCGGCGCTTAATTTCTCGGCCAGCTTTGGTTCCCAGATCTTGTCGAGCGTGACCTCGTATTCCTTCTCCACCTTGTAGCGCGGATGGGTCAGGCGCTGGGCAAGATCGCCGTCGCTGGTGAGGAGGAGGAGGCCTTCGGTCTGGGCGTCGAGCCGCCCGACATTGAAGAGCCGGGAAAATTTCGGGGGCAGCAGATCGTAGATCGTGTCGGTCGCGTTCGGATCGCTCCGGGTGGAAACGAAGCCGGCCGGCTTATGCAGGATGATGGTGAGGGATTCCGCCGGCCGGACCATGCGGTTGCCGACCTTGACGTGGTCGCTCTCCTCGACCTGGGTGGCGAAGTTCGTGCAGGGCTGGCCGTTGATCGTGACCCGGCCTTCCGCGATCAGCTCGTCGCAATGGCGGCGCGAGCCGAGACCGGCTGCGGCGAGAAAGCGGTTGAGGCGCAACCCGGGGCTAGAGATCCGGCTTCGTCTTCGGCAAGCCGACGACTTTGCTGGTATCTTTCCACTGGCCACGCTTCTTGAGCAGGTCGACCCGTTCGAACCGTTTCAGGACGTTGCGCTTGGCCGTGATGGTGCTGGCGCCTTTGAGACTGCGATGCTGAGACATAAATATTGCTCCGGGTTGTGCTCCGAAAATGAGCGGGCAAGGTAGCTGGCCTCACGGATTTTTCAAATGGATTACCTTTCTTCCTCGCCCCGCCTATCCGGCACGATCGAGTGGCGCCTGCTTTTGGGAGCGGCGTTGCTGCTCTTGCTCAGCTTCGGGCTGGTCTCCTGCCGGGGGGTGGACTGGTTTCTTTTGAAGCACTCGCTGCGCGGTAAATTCAACGACATCAGCTGGATCACGACCGAGCAGCTGGCGAATCGCCTGGTGGACAAGGATCGCCTGCCGCCGGTCCTGCTCGATGTGCGGACGCCGGCCGAGTTCAAGGTGAGCCACTTGAAAGGGGCGCGGCAGGTTGATCCAAAGGCGGATGCACAAAGCGCGGCGAAGGGTCTGCCGAAGGATGCGCCGATTGTGACCTATTGTTCGGTCGGATACCGCTCGGGCGAGATGGCGGAGCGGCTCCGGGCCGCCGGGTATACGCGCGTGCAAAACCTGGAAGGCTCGATTTTCCAATGGGCGAATGAGCGTCGGCCGCTGGTCCGAATGGGGAAGGTGAACGGGTCACCCGGGTGCATCCTTATACCGCGTCTGGGGGCGCCTGCTCGCGCCGGAAGCGCGCGCAGCCGGTCTCGCCCTAACGACGGTTGCTGAGCAGGACGGTCGTGCCGCAGGTGGTGAGCTCGTGCATGGCGCCGCTCTTTCCGAGCAGGGCGCGCCAATGCGGCAGCCGGCTTTGCTCGACCAGCAGGTAAAGCCGATCGGCTCCGCGCCACGCCTGGGTGACGGTTTTTTCATCGAGGAAAACATCCGGCGTCGGCCCCAGAACGGCGCCGGGCTCGGTCGCGGGATCCTGATTCACGAGATAAAATTTCCGGCCGAGATAAAAGAGCAGGCTGCTCCCGACATGCATCGGTCCTTCGTAGATCACCTTGTCGTTAGGCGCGATCTCTTCGTGGATGAATTCGGCCGCGTCGGCGAGGGAGAAATACGGCGCCATCCGGGCCACGCCATCCATCATGCTGAAACCGATCGGGACCATGGCCGCGGCCAGCGCCGTGAGCGCGAGGCGGGCGCGTCCGCGCCAGATGAACCAGAGCGCGATCCCGGAGAAAAGAATCAGCGCCAGCCCGACCGCGACGAACATCGAACGAAAACCGAGCCAGGTGGAGATCGGGATATCCATGATCGTGCGCCAGGCGGTGGAGCGGGCCGCGGTCGGACCCCATTGGCCATTGGCGTTCTGTAAAAGCTCGGGCAGCCGCCAGGCGATGAACCCGGCCACGAGCCCGAGCGTGAGCACGCCACAGACTCCGACCATGCGCGTCCAGCGCGGCATGCGTTCCCAGGCGGTCGCCGCGAAGATGGCAAACCCGCCCCACATGCTCATCGAATAATAATCCTGCCGCTGACCGAGAAAAAAGAGCGGGAGGAAAACCACCGCCATCCAGCAGAGCGGGAGGGCATCGGCAAACTCGATCTCGCGCGGCCGGAAAACCTTCCGCCAGGCCAGGACCACGCCGGGCAGGATGGCGAACGACCACGGAAACCACCAGGCGAGGTGAAGCCCGAGGAAAATTCCCCGCGGCACACTGTCGTAAGTGTGCCCGGCATCCTCCTCGCCCGCGAGATGGACGAGCCATTCACGCGCGGTGAATTGACTGATGAAACCGGGATGCCGGAACTCCATCCAGATGTGCCAGGGCGCGGCGAGGAGGAGGAAAACGAGGATCCCGTCCCAGCGCAGGAGTTCGCGAAAACGCATCCGCGCTTCCCGGTAAAAAAACGAAAGCAGAATCAGAATCGCGGCGGGGTAGAGCAGCCCGTGGAGGCTTTTCGTCATGCAGGCGAGCGCGGCAAAAATCCAGAAACCGATGAACCAGCCGCGCCGCCCGCGCCGTCGTTCGTAGCCGCGAATCGCGCAATAAATCGCGCCCGCGATCCAGGCGCTGAAGAGCGGCTCGGGCATGAGGATGCGGTTGAAAATAAAAGTCCCGCAACAACCGAGATGAATGAGCCCGGCGAGAAAACCGCGCCAGGGACCGCCGAGGCGGTCGCCGATGAGAAAAGTCAGGGCGACGGCGCCCACGGTGGCGAGGGCAAGCGGGAGGCGCGCGGCCCCGGTCGTTAGGCCAAAGGCCTTCAGGGAAACGGCGATGGCCCAGTAGAGCAGCGGCGGCTTTTGCGGGCGCGGGATGCCGTCATTCGTCGGGGTGAGCCATTCCTGCGACTCGAGCATTTCGCGCGCGGCGCCGGCGTACTGGCCGTCGGTTTCGTTATAGAGATCGCCCCAGCCGATGGTCGCGACATGGAGGAGTGCGGTGAGGAGGAGGAGAAAAATGAAAAGCCCGCGCCGAATCGGGGGCGGCTCCAGCGCCGGCGGAGTGAGGAAAACCTCGTCGAGGCTGAGGGCGGGATTGCCGGATGACATGTTTCGTTAGGCTACTCGGATCGACGGAATTGTCTGCCGCTGAATTTATTAGCGGCGCGCCGGGACCGGCTCCAGCCCGCGATAGCGTTCCCAGCTTTCCGGCAGGCGGAGCAGCTTTGCCTCCGGCATCTGGACGAGCGCGAGCATCTGACGGCTTTCCGCGATGAGCGTTTCGTCTGCGACTCTTCTGATCTCGAAGCCGCACCAGAAACGAACTCGTTCCAGCCGGTCGAGCCAGCCGTCGATGCGCAGTCGATCGCCCAGTTTGGCGGCGCGGCGATAATCGATCTCGGTCCGGACGACGACCGGGTAACGCTGCGTCTCGGCCATCTCGACCAGTTTCATCCCCAGCTGTTCGGCGAGGAGAGTGCGGGCGATCTCGATGAAACGGAGGTAGGCGATGTTGTGCACGACACCGCCGACATCGGTGTCGAAAAACATCACCTGCACTTCGGTTTGAATGCGCGGTGCGGGTTCAGGCATGGCGTTATCCTCCCAGGGTCGCAATCAGGAAGCCGCCTAAAGGCGGACGAGGTCGAGCAGGAACTGGCACCAGAGATAAAACATTCCGCGCCACGAGTACCTGATCTCGCCGCCGGGCGTTTGCGTGAGCACGCCCGCCTTGATGTTGTGCGCGATCTGGTCGCGCAGATCGTTTTCGATTTCCTGCTGGATCTGGTCTTCATCGAGCGGGTCGATGACGTCGATCGCGACCGCGTTGTCGCGCAGGAAGGCCTTGTGGCTGTGATAAAGCTGCCAGAAAGATTGGTCGGGCCGCTGCCGGTTGATCCGGAATTGCGGGCTCAATTTCAACCCGTAGGAGAGCGGATAATTCCAGGTCGTCCAAATCGTGCCGTCCTGCGCGCGGGAGGAAATGCGGAGGTAATAAAAGGAGAGATCGTTCTGCTCGTTCAGGCAGATGGTGGCCTGCGCGCGATCCTCTTCCTTGTAAAAAAGCCGGAAGAATTGCCGGTAATCTTCCCAGTCCCAGCCCGCATCGCTGATGTGAGCGAAGCCCTCGCTCTCGATCTGCCCGGTGATTTCGTCGAGCGTCGGGAAAACTTCTTCCGAGGGCGGGCTTTTCGGGCGGAGCGTTTTTTCGCGCGGAAGGCGGAGGGTGCGGATGCGGGTGAGAATTTCCAGCCAGGGTAAAAAGAGCCAGCTGAGCGCGCTCAGGAGACCGAGAATCCAGCTCCCGGTGATGTAGAAGATGGCGAGGAAGGAGGCGGTGAGAATGCCAAAGGCGCCGATCTTCTGCGAGATCGAGGACTGGTAGCTGCGCATGGCGACGCTGAGCACAGCGACGCCAAGCGTAATGAAAAGCCCAAATAGCATTTAGGGGACGATAGCGTGCTCGCGCAGGAATTTCTCCAATTGGTCGGTATCGAAATTCGCAAGCACTTCATCCCCGGCGACCAGCGTAGGCACGTAAGTCTGGTCGCTCAGTTCCTTCATTTCCTGGTAGGCGGCGCGGTCTTCACCGACATCGATCTCGGTGAATTTATAGCCACGCTCGGTGAGATACTCTTTCGCATCGATGCACCAGGAGCACCATTCGCGGCTGAAAAGTCGGATGTCGGTCGGCACGGGGGGAATAAACAAATTCCGCGAAGGGCGTCAATCTTATCCTCGTGTTCGTAATCGGGCTCGTGCCGTGCTCGATCGTTAGGGGCGGGAGGGAACTGATATTGCCGCGGCCGGATCGATCGGTGTGGGATCGATCACGAGCAGGAGCACGAGCAGATTACGAGAACCAACGTGCTGGAGACGCTGTCAGTAGACGATCTCCCAGGCGCCGTCGGGCTTGCGCGCCGCCATCAACTTGCCCGGGTAAATGACTGAGAGCGCGATGCCTGCGCACATTTGCGTCTCTTCGTCCTTGATCGGCGCGAAGGTTTTCTCGTCCAAGCCGAAGAGGGTTCCCGTCTTTTTCGTCACCACCACCTCGGGGCCGCCCGTGGTGGTGAAATTCAGCTCGCTTGCCGGCGGCGCCGTCACTCGCACCCCGGCCTTGTAAACCGCCTCGAGGCATTGCGCCTTGCGCACGTCGTCCACCTTGAGCGACTCGTTTTCATCGAGCGCTTTGTAGAGGCCGGCGAAATCGGGCTGGAACCATTCCGCCCGCGTCTTGAGCAGGGCGGCGATCTTTTCTTTGTCCTCATCGGTGAGCGAAGTGACCGGCGGGTAGTGGTGCCAGGGAAGATCGAGCGCGAAATCGGCCGTGAACTCGCGTTCGAAAACAGACTTCCCTTTGATCTCCTTGCGATCGTCGACGCCTTCATCCGCCTGGTTGGTCGCGCGCACCGTGCCCGGCTCTTCCTCCTCGGTCGCCGTGTCCAGGACCGAGGCCCAGCGGAACTGGGCGCGATAAGATTTCGCGGCATCGTTAGGCGTGAATTCGACCCGGATCTTGTTCTTCCCTTTGCGCACCACCGGACCGACCGAGCTCATCGGGATCCAGAGCGACGGCGAAACCTCGCGCTGCTCAAAGAGCACCGGCAACTCTTCCTCCCGCACTTCCTGATCGACGAATGGCAGGTTGTTAATAAAGATCGCGGCCTTGCCCGGCATGGCCTTGACCTTTTCATCCTTCGCCGGATCCCCGACGAAAGGCGCGAACTTAAATTCAACGTTGATGACGTCTGCTCGCGCCAGCGGCATCAGGAGCAACAAAAGCAGCGTCCCGACAATCTTTCGCATCCGCTTTGAATGCCAAGAATTCTGGGGGAAAGCGAGCCGAAAAATTGTCCTCGGAAGTCCGCGGCGTGCCTAACGAATGGCGCTATTGCGCCCGGCGTCGCACGTCTTCTTCCGCGAGCTGACGCTCCAACTCGGCGGCGGCGAATTCATTGGACATCAACACCCCTTTCGCGACCACGACAGTCACGATCAAACCAAGCAGGAAGATGGCGATGATATATTCCATCGCTATTTCCTCCGCCGCACCGTGACCCCGGATCCGAGGATGACGACGCGCACGCCCACCCAGAGACTGAGGATGCTCGGAACCCAGAGGCCGACGAAAAGGCCATAGTCCTTGCTGACCAGGAACCAGAGCGAAACGCTGGCGAGGAAACTGATGAAGGCGCCGATCAGAAATGGGTAATCAATTTTGTGAAACATAGGGATTTGGGTGGGTCTTCCTTTGCCCTGTTTACGGTCGGGAGAGCGCGACGGATGCGAAATCTTGCTCCCAAGGCTTTGGCGCCGAGGACAAATCGAGGCTTGGCCGCCACTCACGGCCGCACCAAATCGCTTTCGCGGTCTCCGCCGCGGAGGAAGAAGGAATTCTTGCCCGCGGTATAATATTCGCATCCATTCTCCGGGAGGCGACGTATCGGAATTAGTCGCAACTCTTTCACTCCATGCTTAACGAACTTCTTCAGGACCGGGCCGCGCTTTACGTGTCGGGCGCAATGACTGCGCGCGAGCGGGAAGATTTCGAGTTAATCCTGGAATTTCACGAGGAGCTTCGGCATTTCGTGGCCGAGTCGCTGGACGTCGGTAGCGCCATTCTTCTTGCGGGCGTTCCCGCGGATTCCCGGGCGCCTTCCGCGCAACTGAAGTCGAACATCCTGAGCGCCGATCGAGGGTGAGGCGCAGCAAGTGTCAGCCGAACCCTTCGTCATGACCGGCCCCGATCGGCTGGTGCAATGGGTCAATCCGGCCTTTGTCGAGATGTGCGGCTATTCGCTCGAGGAACTAAAGGGCAAGAGCCTCGGCCCGATCCTGCAGGGCGAGAAAACGGATCCCGTGATCGCCGCGCGCATGCGGCAGGCAGTGCACGAGTATCCAGCCTTGTCGCGAACAGCTGGTCAATTATCGCAAAGACGGCACGCCGTATATGGGTCGACATCGAGATCACGCCGATCCTGGACGATGCGGGCGCGCCCCTCTATGTCGTCGCGCGCGAGCGCGAACTGCCGTTGGCGGCCTGAGCCATCCCGGCGGCTAAAGACGCGGCCCGATCAAACCGCGCAGCTTCATCATCCCGCGCCGGATTCTTGCCTTCACTGTCCCGAGCGGCAGGTTGAGCCGCTCCGCGATCTCCGCCTGGGTGAAGGAACCGAAAAACGCCAGCTCGATCGCTTCTCGCTGTTCGTCGGAAAGTTTCTTGCATCGCCTCGCGCACGAAGTCATGGCGCTCGCCCGAGGTCGCGGCCGAAAAGGAATCGTGGTCGTCGAATTTCTCGCCCACCTCCGACTCCAGCTTGACGTCCTCGTTGAGCTGGCTGCGCCGTTCGGTGGAGCGAATGATGTCGATCGCCCGATGCCGGGTGAGCGTGACCGCCCAGGTCATCGGTTTGCCTCGGGCCGGATCGTAGAGCGGCGCTTTTTTCCAGATCTGGACGAAGACCTCCTGGAGCACATCTTCCGCGGCCTGCTCGTTGCGGAGCAGACGGTAGGCAATAGAGAAGAGAACGCGCGAAAAACGATCGTAGAATTGCTCGAAACTCGTTCGATCGCCCTGGCCGATGCGGCGGAGAAGCTCGATTTCCTCGAGTTGCGCGGTTGAAGACTCCATAGGCACGATCAACGGCAGCTTGGCAGGCCTCCTCAGTGTTGCAAGCCTCACCGCTTCCAACCGCCACGGCGCGGGGGAGAACAGATGCGCCGCGAATCAACCGATCGCAGCCTTGTAGGCCGCCGCATCCTTCAGGCTCTCGAGCGCGGAGGGATCGTCCATTTTCAGGACGTAAATCCAACCTTCGCCGTAGGGATCGGTATTGATCAGGGCCGGGTTGGATTCGAGCGCGTTGTTCACTTCCGTGACGGTGCCTTTGACCGGCGCGTAGATGTCGCTCGCGGCCTTGACCGATTCGACGACCGCGATCGTGCCGCGCGCTTCGTAGGAGGTGCCCATTTTCGGCAGCTCGACATAAACGACATCGGTCAACTCCGCTTGCGCGTGATCGGTGATGCCGACGCGGATCTGGTCGCCGTCGCGGCGGACCCATTCGTGCGATTCGGTGTAGAGAAGGTCTTCTGGAACGTTCATGATTTTTTGTAGAGCGGTTTCTTTTCGATCACGGCGGGAAATTTCTGGCCGCGGATTTCGATCTCGATTTCTTCGCCCGGCTTCGGCGCCGGTGTCTTCAGGTAAGCCATGCCGATCCCGTAATTCAAGCTCGGCGAAAGTGTGCCGCTGGTCAGTTCGCCGGCGGCCGCGCCGTCGCGGAAAACCTGGTAATGCGGCCGGGGCGGCGGGCCTTTGCCTTTCATCTTGAACGGGACAAGGCGGCGCGAGAGCCCGGCTTCTTTTTCCCGGAGCAACTTCTCGCGCCCGGTGAAATTTGGTTTCGTCAGGTCGACAAAAAAACCGAGGCCGGCCTCGAGCGGATTGTGCTCGGGCGAAAGATCGGAGCCGTTCAGCGGGTAGCACATCTCGAGGCGCAAAGTATCGCGCGCGCCCAGTCCGCAGGGGCGAATGCCTAACGATTTTCCTTTCTCCAGGATTTCGTTCCAGACCCGCGGGGCATCCGCCGCCGGGAAGAAAACTTCGATCCCGTCTTCGCCGGTGTAGCCGGTGCGCGCGATCCAGACTTTCGCCGGGCCGAGATCAAATTGCGCAATCTGGTTCCGGGCCGGCAGTTCTTTCGCGTCTCCGAAAAGCGCCGCGAAAAGTTCGCCGATCTTCGGTCCCTGCACCGCCAGTCCCGGCATAACGATCGCTCTGGTTTTCGAGTTCCGTTGTAGCCGGGGGCGGTGACCCCGGCAGATGCGATTGCAGCCAGGCGAAATCGTCCTCGATCCGCGAGGCGTTCACCACCAGCAAAAACTTCTCCTCCTCGATCCGATAGAGAATCAGGTCATCGATGATCCCCGCCTCGTCGTTGAGCAGAAAAGTGTAATGCCCCGTCCCGACTTCGAGTTTGCCGACGTTGTTCGTCAGCATGGTATCGAGCCATTTCCCGGCGCCCGGGCCACTCGCGACCAGTTCGCCCATGTGGGAAATGTCGAAGACGCCGACCGCGTTTCGCACCGCCAGGTGCTCCTCCATGATGCTGCTGTATTGCACCGGCATGAGCCAGCCACCGAAGGGAATGACCTTCGCCCCCAGCTTCACGTGCTCCTCGTAAAGCGGAGTCGTTTTTGCGGCGGCGTCGCTCATCGCGGGCAGCCTAGATGTTGCACCCGGCGTGTCAATCTGAGCCTCTCTCTTGCTCACTCCTAATCGTGCTCCTGCTCGTGATCGTAATCGCTCTTTGCATTCATCCGCCCGATACACGAGCACGAGCACGATACGAGGACGCGGACGCGCGGCCGTTTGTTGAACTGCCGCAGGGCTGCCTCTACGGTGAGCCGACGATGAGTTTTCTCGATTTACTCGAACGCCGCTTCGGCCGCTTCGCCATCCCCGGCCTGATCCGGATCGTGGCCGGCTTTAACGCCCTCGTCTTCGTTCTCGCGCGTGTGAATCCGGAGTTCGTGCACATGCTCGATCTCAATCGCAGCGCGATCCTGAGCGGCGAAGTCTGGCGGCTCGTCACTTACATTTTCATTCCGACCACCGACAGCCCAATCTGGATCCTCTTCGTCCTCCTCTTTCTCTGGTTCATCGGCGAAGGCCTGGAGCGGGCCTGGGGCGCGTTTCGGGTCAACCTCTTCTATTTCATTGGGATGGCCGGGACGACGGTCGCGGCTTTTTTCTTCGGCGGGAATTTCGCCAACACGATGCTGAACGCCTCGCTCTTTTTCGCCTTCGCGAATTTTTATCCGGACGAGGTCATCTACATTTTTTTCGTTCTCCCGGCGAAAGTGAAATGGATCGCCTGGGCTTCGGCCGCGCTCCTCCTTTTTGGTTTCGTGACCAGCCCGATGTCGTATCGCATGGCGATGGTCGCGTCCTTTGCCAACTACTTCATCTTCTTCGGTCCGCAGCTGATCCGCGCCGCGCGCAACCGGAAGCAGACCGCGAACCGGCGCCAGCGTTTTGAAGACGAGGCGCGTCCCGAAGAAGAAGCGCTCCATCGCTGCGCCACCTGCGGCGCGACCGAGCTGACCAATCCGAACCTCGAGTTTCGCGTCTCGCGCGACGGCGAGGAATATTGCCTGGCGCATTTGCCGAGCGCGGTTAGCCGGGGGCGTCGACCCGGCTAGTGGAAGACGCGTCGCACTTCCGCCGGGGTCACCGCCCCCCGGCTACAACGGCGCGGCTTGACCCCCTAGTCGTGCACGGGGAAACTCCAGCGATGGATTCCACGCCCGCGCCGCTCATCCCGCAGGATGGCTGGCATTGCCTCCACCTTTATTACCGGATCGAGTACGGCCAATGGCAATTGCTCAATGCCGCCGAGCAGCGCGCCGCGAAAATCGCGCTCTCCACCCTCGTCCAGGAAACACGCGCCCTGGAATCCACCCAGCTCCTCACCCTCAGCCAGGTGACGCCGAAAGCGGACCTCGGCTTCATGCTCATCACGCCCGATTTGCAGACCGCGAACCGGATCGAGAAACAGCTCACTCTCTCGTTAGGCGCGGATGTCCTCGTGCCGGTCTACAGTTATCTCTCGCTGACCGAAGAGAGCGAATACACCACGACCGACGAGCAATACGCCGAAACCCTCGAGACCGAGCAAAAGCTCAAGCGCGACACCCCGGAATTCGAAGCCGCGATGCAGGAATTCCGCGAGCGGATGAAAAAATACCGGCACGAGCGCGTCTACCCGACACTGCCCGATTGGCCGGTGGTCTGCTTTTACAACATGGTGAAGCGGCGCGGCGAAACGCGGAACTGGTACACCCTCCCCTACGAGGAACGCCGCACCCTGATGGGCGGCCACGCCCGGGTCGGCCGCCAATACGCCGGCAAGATAAAACAACTCATCACCGGCTCCTCCGGGTTGGATGACGCCGAGTGGGGCGTGACCCTTTTTGCGCACGATACTTTCCAGATCAAAGCCATCGTCTACCAGATGCGCTTCGACGAGGTGAGCGCGGCCTACGGCGACTTCGGCGAATTTTACATTGGCATTCAACTGCCGCTCGACGAACTGTTTCGCCGCTTGCAGCTGTAGTAATTGCGCAACGATTTCGGGATGGGTGGCAGAGTGGTCTAATGCGCACGCCTGGAAAGCGTGTTTGCCGCAAGGCAACCAGGGTTCGAATCCCTGCCCATCCGCCAGCGCGGCTTTGAACTGACGCGTGACACATGCTGTGCGCCTTGGAGGGACGGGCGCCGTCCCGTCCGTGTTTCTGAGCGGCGGGCCGCGCGCATCCAAAACCAATCACGGACGACACGGCGGTCGTCCCTCCAAGACACCTTAGTCGTTAGGCTGACGCCGGCTCATCACCTGCGTCGTCTGTCGCACCTTGATGATGCTGTTGCCCGGCAAGACGCCGCGGAAGTTCGTTCCCGGGTAAATAATGCAGTCGCGCCCGACGACCGAGCCGGGATTCAGAACCGCATTGCAACCGATCTCGGAACGATCCCCGATAATCGCGCCAAATTTCCGCAGCCCGGTCGCGATCATTCCGTCAGTCGCGAGGACGCTGATCTCGGCGTGATCGAGTTTCACGTTCGACAAAATCACGCCCGCGCCAAGGTGCGCCTTGTAGCCAAGAATCGAATCGCCCACATAGCTGAAATGCGGGATCTGGGCGTCATCAAAAATGATGCTGTTCTTGAACTCGCACGAGTTGCCCATCACCACGTTGTTTCCCACGATGACGTTCTCGCGCACGTAACAGCCGGCGCGGATGTGGCAATTCTCGCCGATCCAGGCCGGCCCTTTCAACACCGCGCCCTGTTCCACGATCGTGCCCTGGCCGATGAAAATGGAATCGCTGATGAACGGTTTCCCGACCAGCTCGCCCAGCACCGCGGGCTTGAGCCGGAACTGCAGGTAACTCGGGATCTGCTTGAGCGCTTCCCAGACGTATTTGTCGGCCTCGAATAATTTCGAATGCGCGGTGTGTTCGAGTTCGAAAAATTCGGCGGCGCTAAACATGTCGTCAGGCGTAAACGGCGACGCGCTCGTTAGGCGCCGGCCCGGCGGGTCAGGACCTGTCCTTCTTTCGTGTCCCGCACCGCCCAGCCGCGCGCCAGGATGGCGTCGCGCAATTCATCACTTTTTTGCCAGTTCTTGGCAAGCCGCGCCTGCACCCGCTCTTCCGCCAGTTGCTGGATTTCGGCCGGTATCTTTTCCTCCTCGGCCGAAAAAGCGAGCACGGCGTTGATCTTCTCCCACCAATTGAGCCAGCTCCGCGCCCGCGCCGGATCGATTCCGCGATCGAGCTCACGATTGCTCTCGCGGATCTGCTCAAACAGATGTCCGAGCGCGGCCGAGATGTTGAGATCGTCGTCCAGCGCCTCGGCAAATTTATCGTCAGCGATTTCCGGCGCGGCCGTTTCCGCCGCGGCGCTTTCGCGTAAACGGCGCAGCCATTCGTCGATTCGGGCCAGGGCTTGGCGCGCTTCTTCCATTCCTTCCCAGGTGAAATTAAGCGGCGCGCGATAATGCACCCGGATCAGCGCGTAACGAACCTCGCGCCCGCTGTAACCCTTCTCCAGCACGTCGCGCAAAGTGTAAAAATTGCCTAACGACTTCGACATCTTCTGGCCGTCGACCAGGAGATGCGCGCAATGCAGCCAGTAGCGGACGAAGGTTTTCCCGCTGCAGCCTTCCGATTGCGCAATCTCGGCTTCGTGATGCGGAAAGATGTTGTCCACCCCGCCGCAATGGATGTCGATCTGCTCGCCTAACAATTCCGTGGCCATCGCGCTGCACTCGATGTGCCAGCCCGGCCGGCCGCGGCCCCACGGGCTTTCCCAAAAGACGTCGCCGTCCTCTTCGTCCCACGCCTTCCAAAGCGCGAAGTCGCCGACGTGTTCCTTGTCGTACTCGTCGCTCTTCACCCGGCCGGTCGAACGCAATTCCGCGAGGTCGAAGTGCGCGAGGTGGCCGTACTTCGGGAAACGATTGATCCGGTAGTAAACCGATTTGTCGTCCGCCTGATAGGCGAGGTCGCGCGCGATCAACTTCTCGATCATCCCGATCATGGCCGTGACGAAACGCTCCTCGGTCGCGGAAGGAAACGCATTGGCCCGCTTGATCTGGAGCGTCTCGACATCTTCGAAGAACGCTTCCTTAAACGGTGCCGTGAATTCGCCCAGCGGAAGATTGGCCGCGCGGCTGCCGCGGATCGTCTTGTCGTCCACGTCGGTCAAATTCATGACCCGCTCGACCGTGTAACCGCGCTCTTCGATGTGCCGCTGCAGCAGATCCTCGAAGATATAGGCCCGGAAATTTCCGATATGCGCGTGGCTGTAAACCGTCGGCCCGCAGGTGTAGATCTTGACCGCGCGCCCCGCCGGATCGAGCGGCTGGAACTCCTCGATCGCGCGCGAGTAAGTATTGAAGAAACGAAGTGGCATCCCTTTTCTTAATTTGTCATCCCGAGCGGAGCGAGGGACCTCGCTAGCGGCTCGCGATCTTGCTTCGTGAAAAGCGCCGCCGCACGTTGTTTGCGAGGTCCTTCGCCGCGCTTCGCCGGCTCAGGATGACAATGCTTGTCGTTAGGCGAGAATTTCAATTGCTCTCCTCCACGCTCGCCACTGCCATGGCCGACATTCCTTCGCCGCGCCCGATCGCGCCCATGCCTTCGTTTGTCGTCGCCTTCAGTCCGACTTGCGTCACCTCGATCCCGAGCGCTTCGGCCAACCTGGTCCGCATTGCTTCAAGATGCGGTCCGATCTTGGGCGCTTCCGCGATCAGCGTCGCATCCACATTGATCACGCGGCAGTTTTTCGCCGCCAGGATTTCCCCGACCCGCCGCAGGATTTCGAGACTGCTGATCCCGCGAATCGATTCGTCGGTATTCGGAAAATGATGCCCAATGTCGCGCTCACCGATTGCGCCTAACAATGCGTCAGCGATCGCATGAGTCAGGACGTCGGCGTCGGAATGTCCTTCCAAGCCCTGCGCGTGTGGTATCTCCACACCGCCGAGCACAAGCTTGCGCCCTTCTCCGAAACGATGCGCGTCGTAACCAATCCCAGAGCGAAACATCTCGTCAGTTTAGCGCAGATCGAGCCGGCCGTTGGAAGCGACAATGCGAAACTTGTCGGGCATATCTTTCCGCGCCTCCATGTCTACGCGGCCGCCAGCAGCTTCGATCAGGAGCCAGCCCGCCGCGATGTCCCAGAGACTGATTCCCTGTTCGATGTAGGCATCGAGCCGGCCGCAGGCGATGTAGGCCATGTCGAGCGCAGCGCTGCCGAGCATGCGGCACTTGCGCACCCGGTGCACCATCTGTTCGAGCAGCGGAAGTCCGGCGTCGATCGTCGCCTGCGTCTTGGCAAAACCGATTGAGACCACCGCTTCCGCAAGCTGCGCGCGCGAGCTGACCTGGATCGGTTTGCCATTCAATGTCGGCGTCTGGCCTTTTTCGCCGCTCCAAAGTTCGTTGCGCATCGGATCGTAGATCACGCCGACAATCACCTCGCCGCGAAAACGGAGCGCGATCGAAACGCAGAAATGCGGGATGCCGTAGAAAAAATTCACCGTCCCGTCGAGCGGATCGACGACCCATTGATAGTCGCTGGCCTGATCGCCCACGATGCCTTCCTCGCCGTACAGCGCGTGCTCGGGAAAACGCTGGAGGAGGATTTTCGTGATCAAATCCTGCGCCAGAACATCGACCTCGAGCTTGATGTCGTGCGCGGTGGTGGCGTTGACCGTGAGCGGTTTTTCAAAATGCGCCCGGAGCAATTCGCCTGCGGCCTGGGCCGCTTCTTTCGCAACCTCGAGGTGGTTCGTCACAGCGCGAACCTAACCGATTCTGCGCGCCTGCCCCGGAAATTTTTGGGCAGAAAAAAACCGGGAGAAGAAAATGAATTCTCCTCCCGGGTTGAAGTTTAGATGAACGAAGAACGGTTCTGTCACCGCCCTTCTGTGGAGAGCGGCTTTAGTGTTTTTTCTTAGCCGTTGCTTTTTTCTTAGTGGCCATCTTTTTCTTGGCGGGTGCCTTTTTCTTGGCGGCCTTTTTCTTTGCTGGCATAGGGAATCCCCCCTTTCAATCCGCAGAAGCGGTCTGTGAACAGTATGTGAATAACTTCACTTTCATCGAGTCACTAATCGTCACGTTTTTTTTGTCAAACATTTTTCGCGCGCATCCAATATTATTTTTAGCAAAGCGCGTGCGAGCGCCGTTTTTTTTTCGCGCGAAAGTTTTTTTTCGGCGCCGTCTTTGCAAAAAATCAGCAGTTCGTTCTCGTCCGAATCCATTCCGATGTCGTTTCGCGACACATCATTTGCCACCAGCAGGTCGCAATTTTTCTCCGCCAGCTTGCGTTGCGCGTTCGCCCGCAGCTCCTGCGTTTCGGCCGCGAAACCGACAACAAAACAAGCGTGCGGCGCACTCGTTAGGCTGGAAAGAATGTCGCGCGTCGGCTCGAGCGCGAGGGAAAATGGTTCGCGTTCCTTTTTCCTTTTCTGCTCAGCATAACGAACCGGCTTGTAGTCGCAGACCGCGGCGCACATCACGAAAACATCGCACTGCGCAAAGTGTGGGGCCGCCGCTTCAAACATTTCGTCGCCGGTCGTGACCCGCACCAGTTCCGACACCGGTCGGCGCTTCGAGCGCGACAGGTCCGCTGATTAAAACCACCTCGTGTTTCGCTTCCAGCGCGGCGGCCGCGATCGCGTAGCCCATCTTGCCCGAGGAGCGATTGCTCAGGTAGCGCACAGGATCGAGCGGCTCGCGCGTTGGCCCGGCCGTGACGACGAACTTCACGCGATGAGATTCTCTTTGCTCGCGAGCAGGAACTCGGCGCGGAAAGCGATCTCGTCCACTTTCCACAAACGGCCGAGCCCTTCATAGCCGCAGGCCAGCATGCCCGCTTCCGGTCCGATGAATTCGACGCCGCGCGCGCCTAACGTTGCCACGTTTTCTTTCGTCGCCGGATGTTCCCACATTTTTCCGTTCATCGCCGGCGCGAGCAGAATCGGCGCGCGCGTCGCAAGCGCGATCGCGGCCAGCGGATGACCGGCCAGGCCGTGCGCCAGTTCGGCAATGATGTTGGCGGTCGCGGGCGCGATCACGAGCAGATCGGCGCGATCGGCGAGCGCGATGTGCCCGGGATGCCAGCTTTGCTTCTCGTCGTAGAAACTGGTCGTGACCGGATTCTTCGAAAGCGTCTGCAGGGTGAGCGCAGTGATGAATTCCGTCGCGTCCTTCGTCATCACGACATGGACGTCATGTCCCTGCTTCACGAGCAGGCTGGCCAGCTCGGCCGACTTGTAGGCCGCGATCGACCCGGTTACACCGAGGATAATGGATCGTGTTTTCTTTTTCATCTTGAGCGCCGCGCTCCAAAATTTGTCATCCTGAGTGCAACGAAGGATCTCTGACCATTTTTCTTCTCCGTCCGTTCTGTAATAGTCAGTGATCTTTCGCTTCGCTCAAGATGACAAAAAATGGGGAGGGCGGCCGAGCGAAAGCTTCGTTAGGCGTCTTCGGAGGTGATGAGCCGGCTGCTCAAATAACGCTCGGCGCCCATGATCTGGCGAAACTTGATCAGGTCTTCCTCCATCGAACGGCTGATGATGGTGTAGCGATAATCGCGCCAGAGCTCCATTTCCCGGGCCGCGGTCTGGAGACGCGTTTCGATTTGCGCGGGCGTTTCCGTGCCGCGCTTGGTCAGGCGGCGGCGCAACTCCTCGAGATCGGGCGGCATGATGAAAACATCGGCCAGCGACTGGCGGACAAAAGCATCGTCGAAGGCGCGGATGGCGGCCGCGCCCTGGGTGTCGATATCGATCAGGACATCGACGCCCTCGCGCAGGTCGCCCACGATCGGGTCGCGCAGCGTGCCGTAGTATTTGCCGTGCACCTTGGCGTGCTCAAGGAACTCGCCGGCCTCGACCCGGGCCAGAAAATCGGGCTCGGAAAGAAAATGATAATCCTCGCCGTCGATCTCGCCGGCGCGCGGCGCGCGCGTCGTGCAGGAAACGGAGTAAACAAAATCGGGCGTCTGCCGGAGGGCATCGCAGAGGGTCGTCTTGCCCGCGCCGGAGGGTGCGGAGACGACAAAGAGAATTCCGTAACGTCTAAATTCCTTACTCAAGATTTTGGATTTGCTCGCGAATTTTTTCCACCTCGGCCTTGCAGGCAACCACGTGCCGGGAAATTTCCGCATCGCCCGCTTTCGCGCCTAACGTATTCAGCTCGCGCGAAATTTCCTGCGTAATAAATTCCAGGGTGCGCCCGACCGGCTCCTCTTTCCGGAGGTGGTGAGCGAACTGCGCGAGATGACTTTCGAGCCGGGTCAGCTCCTCGGAAACGTCGGAGCGATCGGCGAAAAAGGCGATTTCCTTGATCAGGCGATCGTCGTTAGGCTGAAGCTCGACTCCGGCTTTGCTGATCCGCTCGAGCAGGGTGGCGCGATATTTCTCCGCCAGCGCGGGATGTTTCTTGCCCACCTCCTTCAGTTCCTGGCGCAGCACCTTGAGCCGCCGAATCAGATCTTTCGCGAGGTGCTTGCCTTCCTTTTCGCGCATCTTGATCAACTCGTCGAGCGCTTCGCCGAGCGCTTCTTCCAGCGCCGGCCAGGTTTCGTTAGGCACGAGTCCGTCTTCCGCGAAACGCAAGACGCCGGGAGATTGCAGGATCATTCCGATGGTGATCTCGCCGGTCACGCCCAGTTCTTTTTGCAGGGCCCGCATCCCGTCGTGATAGGAACGGGCGAGAGCGCGATCGAGCGCGAGGGTGCGGGCATTCTGCGCGTTCGGATCGAGGGCCACGACCACGTTGGTGCGGCCGCGGGCGAGCCGTTCGCTCACCACCTGGCGCACGCGCGGCTCGAGCGCGCTCAGCTCGCGCGGGAGATTGATCACGATGTCGCTTTGTTTGCGATTCACCGAGTTCACTTCGACGCTGATTTTGGCGCCCTCGCGATCGCTTTCGCCGCGACCGTAACCAGTCATGCTTCTCATCGGATGGCAGCTTCCAAAGATTCCGGGGCAATAACAAATGGAAACCTCAGCGGGATTCCGAACCTCCCCGGCCATGGGTGGAATCGCGCAGCGGGATGCCCTGTCGATAGAGCATGAGATCGGCGCCTAACAATTGGGCGACCTCTGAGTGTCCCCCTGCTTCCGCCTGTTGGGCGCCGTCTTCCGCGGTCTGGATCGCGTCGGGGTATTGTCCGGTCTCGGCATAGGCCGCGGCGAGGACGCGGAAAACCATCGGGTTGCTTCCGGCCGCGGCGCGGGATGCTTTCTGCGCCAACTCGAGGGCCTGCTTGCCATCGCGGATTTCGCTTTCGGGAGAAGTGGCCAGGACCCAGGCGAGAGTGAGCTCGGTCGCAACTCGGTCCGGCTGCAGGCGCAGCGTCTCGCGCCATTCGCCGATGGCGTCCGCGATGCGTCCCTCGGCGAGGAGCGCGACGGCAAGGTTGTTATGCATCTCGGCGTTCCCCGGCTGGATGCGCAAAGTTTCCTTCCATTCCGCCATCGCTTCCTGCGTTTTGCCGGATCTTAAGAGGGCGATGGCGAGATTGTTGCGGGCATCGATCTTCTGCGGCTCGAGCTGGAGCGTTTTCCGAAACTGCGCGATCGCTTGCTCAAGTTGACCGTCGCGCTGAAGAGCAACGGCGAGGTTGTAATGCGCCGCGACATTTTTGGCATTGGCGGCGATCGCTTTGTTGAAATACGGAATCGCGGCTTTCGCGTCGCCTTTCTCGAGATAGGCGTTGCCGAGACTGTAGGCGGCATCCGAATCGCCCGGTTTCAGGCGGAGCGCTTCATGAAATTCCGCCAGGCTCTCCTCGGTGGCGCCGCTTTGGTAAAGCGCCTTGCCCAGGTTGCGGTGCATTTCGTTGTCGTTAGGCCGGGAGCGCAGGACTTCCCGATAAAGTTGGATCGCTTCGGGATACTCCTGCTTCTTCAAAAGGGCGTTGGCCAGGTTGGTCTGGCCATTTGGATCGCGCGGGCGAATCCGGAGCGCCTCGCGATTATGCGCGATCGCTTCCTCCACGTGACCGAGCCGGAGCATTTCCGTCCCGAGGCCGCGTTCTGCGACGTCGTTGTCGGTGGTGACGGCAAGCGTGTGCTGCCAAAGACGGACGGAGCTCGACCAGTAACCAACCTGTCTCCAGGAAAGCGCCATCAGCAGGATGATGACGGCGGCGGCCGCCGTTCCGAGAATCAATCTCCGCGCCCGCCAGGTGACACTTAACTCAGCGACGCCCCAGACGATCGCGAGATAGATGCCGATCTGCGGCAGATAGGTGTAGCGATCCGCATGGGCCTGCCATCCCACCTGCAGCAGGCCAATCACCGGGACGAGCAGGCCGAGATACCAGAGCCAGCCCGTGACCAGATACGGATGTTTCCGGCGCGCGAAAAAAGCCAGGAGTGAGACCGCGACCAGGCCGGCCAGGCACGAGGCCACAATCCAGAGAGACAGGGTCCCTTGCGGATGCGGATAAAACGGCGCCAGGTGAGCGGGCCAAACCATCTGGCGGAGATAGACCCAGACCGTAACCAGAGCGTTATCCACTCGCCAACGCAGGGGCCAGTCATGTGCGGCATTCAGAGCCTGTTCCTGGGAGAGGACCGTCGCGATGGAAATGGCGATCGTGAGAAGAAGCAGCGGGACCTTCTCCAGGAGCAACCAGGAGATAGTCGCGTTCGACGATTTTCCTTCCGCCTCCTCGTTAGGCGCGGTGGGCGAAAAAGAGAAGCGCCGGAGCGGCCAATAGTCCAGGACGAGGAGCAGGAAGGGAAAAGTCACCAGCATCGCTTTGGAGAGCAGCCCCAGAGCCAGGGCGAGCACGACCAGCAGATAGGCGCCGAGTCTGGGGGGCCGGCGCGCATAACGATGATAAGTCCAAAGACCGAGCATGAAGAAGACCCCGCTGAGCACATCCTTGCGCTCCGAGATCCAGACGACCGATTCGGCGCGGAGCGGGTGAATGGCAAAGAGCGCGGCCACGAGGGCGCTGCGCCAGACAGTGCCGGTCATCGCCCGCAGGACGAAGAAGAGGAGCAGGACCGCAATGGTGTGCAGACCGATATTGACCCCGTGAAAGCCGCCGGCGTTAAGTCCGAAAATCTGCGCGTCGAGCATGAGCGACAGCGAGGTGAACGGATGCCAGTTGCCGACCAGCGGATGAGTCAACGCCCTAACGAGGCCGGCGCGGGTCAGGCCGTCGCTGATCCAGTGGTTTTGGTAGACGTAGAAGCTGTCGTCGTAGTTAAAGAAGTCGTAACCGATGGCCCGGCCGAAAATGATCCAGGTGATCGCGACCAGCCCGAGACAGATCGCGGGCGTTTCCCAGCGAAGCGCGCGCCCGGAAGCGGAGATCGGCTCTGCGGGGCGGGAGAGGGTTTCGCCGGCGGCCCGGGAGCCTTGTTTTTTGGGATGGGTTCGCGCGCTTTTTCTTGGAGCGCTTCTTTGCCCGCGTCATTGGTCGAGAGTTTGCCAGCGTGATTTCGACCGCCGTCGCGAGGCAGCCCAGGCCGTAGCGCACGCTGGCGGCAAATCCGATCGAAGAAGCTTCCGGAAAATATTTCGTCGGACAGCTGACTTCTCCTATCGGGATACCCGAGGGCGATCACCTGGGCCAGGATCTGGTTATCGAAGATGAAATCATCGGAGTTTTTCTCCAAGGGCAGGCGCTCGAGCAGGGTCGCGGGAGAAAGCACGATAGCCAGTGTGATATTCCGAGAGCTTGGCCCCGAGCAAAAGGTTTTCGATCAAGGTCAGGAAACGGTTCGAAACATATTTCCACCACGGCATGCCGCCGCGCAGCGCGCCGCCGCCGAGAATGCGCGAACCGAGGACACAGGGATAAAGTCCGCTCGTGACGAGGGAGGCCATCGCCGGAATCAGAGCCGGCGTGTACTGATAATCGGGATGGATCATGATGACGACGTCGGCCCCGGCGGCGAGGGCAAGGCGGTAACAGGTCTTTTGATTCGCGCCGTAGCCGCGGTTCTGCGGGTGGACTTCCACTTGGACGTTAGGCAGGGTGCGCGCCATCGCCGCGGTTTCGTCTTTGCTGGCGTCGTCGACCAGGATGACGAGATCGACGATCCCATGCGCCATGACTTCCTCATAAGTCTGGCGCAAAGTCCGGGCCGCGTTGTAGGCCGGCATGACGACGACAATTTTCTGGCCGTGCAACATGCCTTAGTTCGGTAACAACGAGTGGTCCGATCCCCCAGCCGCGAGCAAGAAGGCAAGGGCGCGCCGATGGGGCGAGGGGAGAGGCAGGCGATCGAGTGCCCGGCGCGGGAACCAGCGCTGGTTATCGTTAGGCCGCTTCGTTTCCGGCCCGGCGAAAACGGCGAGCGTGACGCGGTGATGAGTGAATGGGAAATCGATCTGCAAAAGTGGATCCGCTTTCGGGCTGGCCGCAAGGCGCGGCAAAATCCACATCCCGCGCCAGCGATCGCGCGATTGCTCGAGCAGCACGCGATCCCGGCGTTGGGCGAAGCTATGCGGCTCGAAAAGCGCGACGGTGCGCGGCCGTTTGCGCTTGCGCGGCAGCAATTCCGGCTGCTCGGCGCGGCAGAAGCGGCGGACGGGACATTCGCCGCAACGCGGCTGGCGCGGCACGCAGACAAGCGCGCCCAGGTCCATCAAAGCGGAGTTATGTTCCCGTGCGTTTTTTCGTGGAAGAAGAGCGGCCGCGGTCTGCCAGAGATGGGCCGAGCCTGCAGTAGAATCGATCGGGGCCTGCCAGTTCGTTAGGCGTGCGAACACCCGCGCGATATTGGCCTCCACGATCGGTTCGGGCCGGTCGAAGGCAAAGCTGGCGATGGCGCCGGCGGTGTAGCGGCCCACCCCGGGCAGTTGCGCGATGTCGGCGGCCGCGGCCGGGAGTTGGCCGCCGAAGTTTTCCCGCACTCGCTTCGCCGCGGCGTGCAGGTTGCGCGCCCGGGCGTAATAGCCCAGTCCCTGCCAGGCGTGCAGGACGTCCGTTTCCCTGGCCTGCGCGAGCGCGGCGAAATCAGGGAAACGCGCGAGCCAGCGTTCGTAGTAGGGAATGACGGTCGCGACCTGCGTCTGCTGAAGCATGAATTCCGAGACGAGGATGGCATAGGGATCGCGCGTCTGGCGCCAGGGAAGATCCCGACCGCGGAGCCGGAACCAGCGCTGCAGGCTGCGACGGAATGGGCGGGGATCTGGCGTTGTCTCGGAAGATTCAGCGGGTCGCGACATGCGTCCGGCAATGATGCCACGAGTAAACAAATCCCCAAGCGACGAGCGCCAGAATCGAGCCGATAAAGAGCAGGCCAAAGAGGCGTTCGCTCAGGAACAACTGCGATACGAGCAGGATGAGGGCGCCGAAAAACATCAGGCGCCCGCCCAGCCGATGTGTCGCCCGCCAGGTCTCGGAATTCTCCAGCGTCCAGGGCGTGCGAATGCCGACAAAGTAGTTCGGCCGCAAATTGCCGAGGTAATTTCCCATGATTACGAAAAACCCGAGGAAGCAGGTCATCAGGATCCGGCCCGAGGGAACGTTGTGGCCTAACGATGTCGCCATTTGCACGAAAAAAATCGTCGCGAACAGGAGGAGCGTCGCGATCCGCACAATCGGAAGGACGGCCGGCATGAGACTCTCGTGGCCGGGCGTGCGGCGCAGTCTGGGATCGAACCACGGCAGAATGCGGAGGAGCGCGTTCACCCCCAGAGCGATCAGCGGGATGAAGAGGATCCCGGGTGTTTTATCGGCCCAGCCATCGATCTCGCCGCGCAGATTCCAGTGCGTCGGAACCCGGGCGGGGAGATCGTTCCAGTAAAGCGCGAGCGCGAGGAAGGGGGCGGCGAGGAGGATCATTTCCAGCCAGTTGAGTTTTGATTTCATTTTCGTTTTCCTTTCTTCATCAAGTCGAGGATCCAGCCTAACGAGTCATCGAGGACAGTGGTTTCAAGGGAGTAGGTGACGAACTGACCTTTCTTGCGGGAGGAGACGAGCTGGGCGTGCCGAAGGAGGTCGAGGTGGTAGGAAATGCTCGGGGCGGTCATGGCGAAGGCCTCGGCGATCTGGCCGGCGGTGAGGTCGCGTTCCTTGAGCATCTCGAGGATGCGGCGGCGGGTGGGATCGCGGAGGGCTTTAAAGAGAAGGTTCAATGACTGGATAATTAGTTAAATATCTAAATATGTCAACGGCTTTTGTTCTTCGGGGTTATTTTTAAAACTGGCCGCGGCCGAGGGAAGAGTTTGTCGTCGGTCGCGTTTTAACCCGTCGGGCGCGCCTCTTCCGGACAAAATTTCTCGCCTCCGAGGATGAGCGATGATCTCGTTGCAACGCCACCGCATGCCCGCTCCGCCACTTCGCACCTACACCGCGCCGCTTACCGCCGAGCAGGTGAAAGCTCTCCGGCAATTGCTCGAGAGCGCCGGCTTCGAATTTTCGCCCAAGCCGTACACGATCTATTTCGCGCAAAAGAACAAGCTGAGCGTCGCAGTTTACGAGAAGGGCCCAAAAGTTCTGCTCCAGGGCAAGGGGATCGATGAGTTCGTTAGTTTCGAACTCGAGCCGAAAATCCTCGGCGAAGCGCGGCTCGGTTATGAGGAGGTGCACGCGCCGGAAATGTTTGAGCCGCATTTTGGGATCGACGAAAGCGGCAAGGGCGATTTCTTCGGCCCGCTCGTGATCGCGGGCGCGTTTACCGACCGGGAGATCGCGCGGCGCTTCCTCGAAAATGGAATCCAGGACAGCAAGCGAATCGGCTCCGACGCCAAGATCCGGGCGCTGGGCAAAATGATCCGCGAGACGCCCGGCGTCGTCTTCGATGTCGTCCAGATCGGGCCGGAGCGGTACAACGATCTCTATGAAAAGTTTGGCAACCTCAACAGTCTCCTCGGCTGGGGCCACGCCCGGGTGATCGAGAACCTGCTCGCGAAAAAACCCGATTGCCCGCGCGCGCTTTCCGACAAATTCGCCGATGCCCGGGTGATCGAGAAAGCCCTCCTGCAACATGGCCAGCACATTCAGCTCGACCAGCGCACCAAGGCCGAATCGGATTTCGCGGTCGCGGCGGCGTCGATCCTGGCCCGCGAGTCTTTTATCGATTGGCTCGAACGCAACGGGAAACAGAGCGGGCTGACCCTAGGCCGGGGCGTCTCGGCCGCGATCAAGGAAACCGCCCGCAAGATCGTCGAAAAAGAAGGGCCGGAAGGTTTACGCCGTTTCGCCAAGGTCCACTTCCGCACCGCGCACGAGATTGCGCCGGATCACTTCGCCGCCCCCGCGCCGCGGCGGGAGTGGCGGAGGTAGCGGGCCTCCCGCCCGACGATTGCGTTCGACCTTTCAGGGCTCGCGGCAAGGTTCCTGCTCTTTGTCCGATTACTGGTGGACACACGACTGCTTATCCTCAACGCCGAGCCGGTTTTCCAAGACCGGGCTCTGACCATGATTGACGCCATGCGCAAAGTGGAGACGCGCATCGTGCGGAGTCTGCCCGAGGCGGTCTACATCCTGATGCGGGAAGATTTCGATCTTTTCGTCGTGGAAGGCGAAACCGCGGTCGCCGTCGAACAGGCGATCCACACCCGCCAGCATTTTCCTTCACTCGAGATCGTCGCGCTGACGGAGGAGGAAGCGAGCAGCACCCTGCGGAAGGAAGCGGCCGACCAGAATATCGAACTGGTCGCGACTTCCTGCAGCAATCGCCGGCTGCGGAGACTTTTGCGGGGGTGCCTCGCAGCTTTCGAAGGAACGTCCGGCCCGGCGGCGGAAGGGATCGATCCCTGTCATTCGCTGGTCGGCAATCTCAATCAATTTTCGGCGGCCGAGATTCTGCAAATGAGCTGCCTGAGCCAGCGCAGCGGCCGGTTCACTTTCAAGTCGGGCCGCGGCAACAGCGAGATCTACCTGCATCACGGAATGGTGCGCCACGCGGCCTACGGCTCGGTCGAGGGCGAGGCGGCGGTGGCGGAAATTTTTCGCTGGCGGCAGGGCCGTTTCTTCTTTGAAGAAGGCATCATCAGCCAGGTGCAGACGGTCAATCGCCCCTGGACCCACCTCTTAATCGATAACTTACAAAAACTCGACGAGACCATGCATATGGTGAGCGTCGCCGCACAAAAATGAGAGACACGAGCCTCGAAACGCAGCTCCGGCTGCTCACCCTGCAAACCGAAAGCTGGAAGAAGTTGCACGACTTCATCACCTACGCGCTGGATAAGTCGAAACCGATTATCTCGCCGGAGCAGGAAGGCCAGTTCACCGACGTCCGGTCGATTCTTCTCCAGGAGAGCGAGCACGTTTTCAGCGAATTGAACCTGGTCGCGGAACTGTCCGGCAAAGCGATGAATGTCCTGCAACGCGCTTCCTCCATCCGCGGGGTGCGGGAACTTTCCGGCGACGAAACCCGCCGGCTGGAGTCAGATTGGAACGCGGTCTTCACCAAGGTCGGCGTCATCCAGGGGCAGCTTAAAGCGCGTCGTCGCGAGTTGCTCGGTCGCAGTGTCTTCGTCCAGGCCCTGAGCAGCATTTTTGGGCGCAGCGCGGCTCTCCGTTAGGAGATTCAGACCGAACTCTCTTTCGTGGAGGCGGTTCCACGTGTTGAACTTTCTCGGACTGTTCCAAGAACTTTCGCGTAAATTCATCCGCTCACATGGTGGTCGACAGACGATTCTGGTACACCATGAGTAAGCTCACAAAACGCGACATTGTCGTTTCGATCAGCAATCAGACGGGCATGGTGCAGCACCAGGTTTTCGACGTGGTGCAACGCACGCTCGACCACATCACCGACAGCTTGGCGCGCAATGTGGCCGTGGAGTTGCGAAACTTTGGCGTCTTCCAGCCACGGCTGACCAAGCCTCGGGTTGGGCGCAATCCCAATCAACCCGGGAGCAGTTTCGTCATCCCTCCGCGGGCGACGGTCAAATTCAAAGCCGGCAAAATCATGCGCCAGCGGGTCGAGAAATTATCCCGCGAGATGAAAGAAGCAGCCGACCGGGCCACTAATGGTTCCAGCAAGGCTACGACCGAGAACGCGACGGCCTAGGTTTCTCAGGGGACCGGGCCCTCGTTACTCCTCCGAGTCTTCCCAGGCGAGGTGTCTTCAAGCCGCGGCTCTTCCGAACCGCAGAAGTTTTCTGAGAAAGTGGGAATCCGCTTTGTGCCGGGCGCACGAATGAGCTAAGACATCCCACCTTTTTATGAAAAAATCACTTTGCCTCCTCGCCTGCTGCGGCGCCATTTTCCTCGCTCCCTGGTTGCAACGCGGGAACAGAGACGGACAACAAGACCGCGGTCGCGACAAGCCAGAAAACGCTCGAAGAAACTCCGCTCGACATCTTCAAGCTGGAGCAGGGTTATGTTTTTGAGAGCGACCTGAACCACGGCGGCAGCTTCGGGAAACAGGATCTCATCCAGCTCGAACTCGAATACGGCCACCGCTTTCTGCTCTCGGGCAACTACTACGCCCATGTCGGTTTTGCCTACGACCGCTACGACTTCGGCAGCACCGGCGCGCCCGTGCCTAACCACCTCCAGGCCATGGCCGGTGTTTTCGGGATCGATTACATGCACGGCAAAGACGTCGGCGCCTTCTTTCAGGTTCGGCCAGGTTTCTATTTCCAGAACGATATCGGCCTCTCTTCTTTCGACGCCCCGATCACGCTCGGCAGAATTTTTGTCGTGCAGGAGGACAAGTTTTATATCTTCGCCGGCGCCTACGCCTCCTTCCTGCGGAGCGGATTTCCCGTTCTCCCGCTCGCCGGCGTGGTTTACATCCCTTCCGAAAAATGGCGCTTCATGGCCGTCCTGCCGGAACCGAAAATCATCTACTCCGCCAGCAAACGTCTCGATCTCTGGGCCGGCGGCCAGCTCGTCGGCGGTTCTTTCCGGACCGATCGCAACAGCAACATTCGCCCCGGCAAACTGAACGGCACGCAGGTCGATTTTTCCGATTATCGCGCCGGGGTCGGTCTCAACTACAGTGTGTCCGATCATGTTTCCTTCGATGTCGGGGCCGGGATCTCGTTCCAACGCCAGTTCGATTTCGGTCGCGCCGGCGAAACTTATCGGACCGATCCGTCGCCCTACGTGCGGATGCAGCTGTCAGCGAACTTCTGATTTGAAGTTCGCCGCCGCTCGCCGAAAAACTTTTTTGTCGTTAGGCAAGAAGTTTGGTCTACTGGCGCTGGCGACCCTGACGCTGGGCGCGACGGTCCTGGCCGGCCCGCTGGAGGAATTGCGCTCGCTTTCGCTTCTTCCGCCGGTCGACTTGGCCCAGCTCAAAGCGGGCAAGATTGTTTCCGAGCGCGGCCCGCTCGGCGATTTCTCCCGCGGCATCCACCTCGAATCTTGTTATTTCATCAAGGCGCCGCTGGAGGAAGTCGGCAAGGGTCTGCTCCATTGGGATCCGGTCCAGCGCCGGGACCCGGACGTCCGTCTCTTCCGCGAGTATGCGCTACCCGGCGCGCCTGATGTTTTTCGGAAACTGGAACTCGACTCCGGTTTCGCGGGCGACAAATGGTTGCTCGATCAAACCGCTCGCGCCGCTCAAACGGGCGAAGCCGGCGATCTCCACCTGACGAGCGAGGAATTGGCTCTCCTGCGCGCGAAGGCCAGGCCGCCGGTTGAAGCTTGGCGGGAGATTTTGCGCGGGCGCAGTGAAGCGCTTGCGCGGGGCGGTCTCGCGGCGGTGCCGCCCTACGGCGCGGACAAATCGATCTCGCCCGGCTCTGAATTGCGCGGTCTGCTCACGCTCGCGCCGAAGGTGGCGCGCCATTTTCAGCCGATCACCGGAGCGCAACCGCTCGTCGCCGGCGGCAAGCCGGCGAGCGAAGCCGTCGGCTATTGGGAAGCGATCAAGGTGCGCGATCACACCACCCTGCAGCTCGGTCTTTACGCGGCCCGGAAGTCGGCCGAGTCCTGGCAGCTGATCAATTGCGTTTATTATCCTACCGACACCTATTTCATGGCGGTCGATCTCTTCCAGCTCTGGCCGGTCGACGGTGGAACGCTGGTCTGGCAGGCGAGCTTTGTTTCCGCGCCCTTCCGCACTTATCTCGGCGGGGTCGACCGTTACGTTGCCGGCAAGCTGATGACTGACGAAACGCTCAGCACGATCAAAGCCTACCGCGCCGCGCTCGAGAAACGCTAGTTGTAGACGCCTCCCTCTGGGAGGCGCGGCGGTAATGGCGCGATGATTGGGACCGCTTGCTTCCCGCTCTATCTCTCCAAAACTGTCATTCTGAGCGGAGCGAAGAACCTCTGACCATTTCCGTATTCCGGCCTTTCGTGTTCCGGAAAATAGTGAGAGTTCCTTCGCTCCGCTCAGGATGACAAACTGTTGAGGAGCGGGAGCGGGAACAAGAGCAGGAGCGGAGAATGGACGGCGTCGCTTTCCCCCGCGCTTCGCAGAGCGAAGCGTCTACAGGCCCAGCGCCTCCATCATTCCTGAATGCGCTTCAGCAGCAGCGCCGCGCCGACGAAAGTCACGATGGTGGCGCCGAGCATGTAGATGAGATCACCCCCGTAATAGACCGGACCGGCGTGGTAGAGATTCACCAGTCGAAACGCCCGGCAAAAATGAGTCAGCGGAAACAGTTCTGAAAGATAACGAATGGCGGTGGGCAGTTGCTCGAGCGGGGCGAACGCCCCCGAGAGAACGAAAATCGGGAGCAAAAAGAAAACCGACAACTGAATCGCCTGGGTTTGCGTGCGCGAGAAGGCCGAGATGAGCAGCCCCAGCCCCAACGAGCAGAGCAGGAAAAGCAGGCAGATAACCGCGAGCACCGGCCACTGATAAAATGCGACATGAAAATGCCAGCCGGCCACGACGATCACGACCAGGATGAGGAGAATCGAGATCGCGAGGTAAGGCAGGATCTTTCCGATCACAATTTCGCCCCGCCGCAACGAGGTCACCATCAGCTGGTAAAGCGTGCCCGACTCCCGCTCGCGCGCGATCGTGCAGGCGGTCAGGGTGACGGTGAGTAATTGCAGGATGATCCCGATGATGCCGGGCACGACGTACTCGATGAAGCGCTGTTTCGGGTTGTAGAGCACGCTCGTCTCGAGTCCCCACTGGCTCATGGCCGAGACAAATTCCTTCCGCACCTCGACCGGCAATTTTTTCGCGAGATCGATCACGTTCTCGGGTAACCGCTCGACCGTCTCTTCGAGCTGATTCTTCTGGAATGCACCGAGACTTTCCTGGATGCGGCCTTCCAATTCGCTTGCCGTGTTCGTGTCGCTCCCGTCGAGATAGAGCGGGAGTGGAATCGGGTCGCCATTTTTCAAGCTCGCCCCCCAGCCTGCGCGGAATAATGAGCGCCGCGTGCACGTTGTCGCGCAGCAGATCCGGGTTCCCGCTGATTTTCGCCTCCGTCTTCCATTTGAAAGTCGTCTCGCTCTTTAACTGCCTAACGAATACTTCGCTGGCCGGCGATTTGTCCCGGTCCTCGAGCAAGGCCGGGACGTTGCTCGACCCGGTCGTCTCGAAAGCGTGCCCGAAGATGAGGGTAAAAACCGGCGGCAGGATGAGGAGCAGAACCAGGATCCGCCAGTCGCGATAAATGTGGATGAACTCCTTCACCGCCACGCTGCTGATCGCCTGCAAAGAAGAGCGGATTCTCATCGCAGCGCCTCCGGGTTGAGCATCGCGTCGTAACGTTGCGAGTAAGCGGTGAAGACATCTTCCATGTCGGGTTCAGCCCAGCGATGGGCGAGGAGCTTGATCTCGGGAAACGGCCAGGCGCGTTGCCATTCCGCCAGGAGCGCTTCCGCTTCCGCGGCATAAATGCGCAAGCTGCCGCTGCGCAACGAAACGCCTAAAACGCCCGGCGTTTCGCGCAGCCTAACGAGCGCATCCATGGCCGGCTTGGCGTCGAGTTCGAGCAATTTCGCCTTGAAGGTCGCCTTCAATTTCCGCGGCGAAGCCTTCGCCAGGAGCTGGCCTTCATGGATAAACCCCACTTCGGTGCAGCGCTCGGCTTCGTCCATGTAATGGGTCGTGACGAAGATCGTGATCCCGTTGTGGCTCAGGTCGTAGAGCAGATCCCACATTTGCTGGCGATGGACCGGGTCTAGCCCCGAGGTCGGCTCGTCGAGAAACAGGAGCGGCGGCTCGTGCACCAGCGCGCAGCCGAGCGCGAGCAATTGTCGCATCCCGCCGGAAAGGCTTCCGGCCGCGGTCTGGCGTTTTTCTTTTAAATCCATCTGGCCCAGGATGCGCTCGATGCGTCCCTCCACCTCGTTCGGTGGAACCCGGTAGGCGCCGGCAAAAAAGCGCAGGTTTTCCAGCACCGTCAGGTCGGGGTAGAGGCTGAACTTCTGCGCCATGTAGCCAAACTTGGAGCGCACCGCGTAGCGATCCCGCCAGACATCGGCGCCGTCGATCGTGGCCTGCCCGGAAGTCGGGCGAACCAGGCCGCAGAGCATCCGCATGGTGGTCGACTTGCCCGCGCCGTTCGCTCCGAGGAAGCCGAAGATGTCTCCGCGCTCGATCTGGAGCGAGAGATCGCCGACGGCGCGGAGATCGCCATAGGTCTTGCTCAGGCCGTCCAGGGCAATAATCGGCTCGCTCATCTCCAAAGAAAACGCGGGAAACCCTTCATCCGGTCTCCACTAGGGGAAACGGCTTCTTTTTCAAGCGCAACTGCCCGGCCACGCGTTGACAGCCCGCCGCTCCGCTCAAAACTAAACCAACGACCGGCTCCATCCATTCGACCGTTTCCATATCAACAGGACTGCCATGAAATTACTTCGCTGCTTCTTTTTCCTCATCCCCGTTTCCCTGCTCGCGGCCGACCCGGTGAGCGAGATGGCCGAGTTTTCCGTCTTCGGCAAAGTCGAGCTGGCCGAACTCGCGAAGGGCGAGATCAAGACCGCGACCGGCGCCCCGATGTCGACCGCGCGTCATCTTTCGGTGCAGAGTTGCTTTGTCGTTCCGAAAACGCCCGCGCAGGTGATGGCGGCGATGAAGCGTTTCGATCCCACGGCGCATCGCGAACTCAAGGTCTACCTGCACGCCGATCTCCCGGCCGCGCCTTCTGCGGGTAATTTCGCGAAGCTGAACAACCCGCCGAGCAACGGTGCGGTCAAGGCGCTCGCGGCCGCGACCGAGAAAATGTCGCCCGAACTCCAGCTCAGCCAGGCCGAGGCGAAAAGTTATTCTCCCGGCCAGCCCGTTTTCGGATTCTGGAGCGACCTCCTCCTCAAACGCGCCCAGGCTTTCGCCAGCGGCGGCGCGGCGGCCCAGGCGCCCTACGATCACACCCGCAACGCAGTCCAGCCCGGGAAAGAATTTGCCGCGCTCGTCCGGCAACAGGGCAAGGTCAATCGCCAGTTCGGCGGTTTCCTCGGGGGCACCGGTTTGCTCGGCGGCAAAGGCTCGCTCAAGCCCGAGCTGTATTGGGAGCTGCTCGAGGTCGAGGACGAAGGCGTCCTTACCCTCGGCGCTTCCTACAATCGCTCCACTGCCGGCGGCGGCGCACAAATCGCCGACGGGCTCTTCTACGCCAGCGGCGGCTACAACGTCGCCCTCACCCTCTACCAGCTCTGGCCGGTCGAGGTCGGCGGCAAGCCTGCCACCCTCGTTTGGCGGGGCGATTTCATCTCCGCCAACTCGCTCGGCGACCTCCACGGGATCGAGCGGCTCGCCTCGGAATCGGCCATGCGGAAGGATATTTTGAAGGCGGCGACCCTCTTTCAACGCCATAGTAGCCAATGATTTCACGTTATCTCGCCCTTGCGGGCCTCCTCAGCACCGCCTTCGCCGGCTCCGCCTTTGCCGGCGACGGCACGGATTTTTCCAAAACGAGCGAAGCCGTGGTCGAGGAACCCTATAAATTTTCCGCCGAGTTCACCATCGAACAGGCCTACATCGGCGGCGCCGACGTCCAGCGCGGCAACCGGCTCGTGAACGATTTCGACGAGTATTATTCCAACGTCTCCTTCATCTACACCCCGCGGATCAAGTTCGGCATCCTCCGGCTCGGCGCGCAATGGGAACGCTTCTCCTTTGGCTTCCCCAATGGCGGCCAGCAGCTCCCCAATACCCTCCAGGCGGTCAACTCGATCGTCGGCCTCGACACGAAATTCTCCGATTCGCTCCTCTTCCGCATCGAAGCCCAGCCCGGTTTCTACGGCACTTCCTTCGATGATCTCGATGGCGACGCCTTCAACGTCCCGTTCATCCTCGGCGGCACCTACATTTACAGCCCTGAGCTGCAGTTCGTCTTCGGCGTCGGGGTGAATGTGCAGAGCCGGTTCCCGGTCCTCCCGGGCGGCGGCGTGCGCTGGAAATTTGCGCCGAACTGGACCCTCAATGCCACCCTCCCCACCCCGCGGCTCGAGTATGAGCTCAATCGTAATCTCACCCTCTTCGGCGGTGGCGATCTCAAGGGCGGCACCTTCCGCACCGGCGATCATTTCGGCGACAACAACGGCGACACCGGCCTGAACAACGCCTGGCTGAGCTATCAGGAGATTCGGGTCGGCGGCGGCGCGGAATGGAAGATCAACTCCAACTTTTCCGTGACGGTCGAGGGCGGCTACGTGCCCTACCGGCAGTTCGATTACCACCGCACCGAAGTGCGTTACCACAACGAAAGCGGCGCCCCCTACGGAGCGATCATGCTCCACGGGGCGTTTTAGCGCATCGTAAAGAATCCCGTCGTGGGCCGATTGGGAACGCCGGAGGCGTGAAAGAAGTTAGCCCCGGGCGTTGCCCGGGGTTGGTTGGTTTTTGGATACGCAAGCCCCGGCAGGGGCGACAGAATTGCGTTTCCAAGGATTCTGTCGCCCCCTCCGGGGCTCAGTTGTTTTTGTGCCGCAAAACCCCGGGCTGAAGCCCGGGGCTAATTTCCTTCACGCCTCCGGCGCTAAAAGCGGCTACGGAAAAACTGAAAAATGCGTCTACAGGACAAACGTGCTGCGGCGCCAGCCTGTCCGCTGGTTAGGCGTGTAAACGGCGTTGGTCATCTCCGCGCTTTGCAGGTGGACCGATTCGTTCGCTTCAGGCGCCTGCGGTGCCTCGGGCGCTTCCGGAGGCTCCGGCGCCTCGGGTGGTTCCGGTGCATCGGGCAACTCCTGGCGCTCCAGTTTCTCCAGCCGCTGGCGCACGTTCGCGGGCAACTTTGCCCGGTCTTCCGGCGTCTCGATCGGGCCGTTGTAGAGCTCTTTTCCCTGCGCATCCTTCGCCGTCAGCGTTTTCCGGCCGTTCGCGTTTTCGATTTTCAACTCGCCCTGGTCATCGGAAAAAGTGATCGTGGCCCGGCCGAGATCGATCCGGGTCGATTTGGTCAGGCCGTCGTCGGAGGTGACGATGCGTAACCCGCGGACCGCTCGTTGCGCTTCGTCGCGCGCCCGCATCGCCTGGTCCTTGGCCCGCGCCACCGCTTCGCGCACCGCGGTCATATCCGGCGCCTGGAAATCGAAATTCATCTTCTCCAGGTCGTCGAAATTCCATTCCTTCTGGTAGCCATAGGCGCCGCGGCTGGCGGAGACTTCCTTCTTCGCCAGCTTGACGCTGACTTTCATATCCTTGCCCTTGCGCATGATGGTGAAATCGACCGACGTGCCGTCGGCAAAACTCCGGACCAGTTTCCCGAGCTGGCTCGGGTTGACGATCTGCTGGTCGTTTAACATCCGGATGATGTCGCTCTGCTGCAGGCCGGCGGCCGCGGCCGGGCTGTTCGGGACGACGTAATCGATCACCACGCCAAAGCCCTTCGGCAGATTCATCTGTTCCGAGAGAACACGCGGGACATCGGAGGTCTCGACCCCGAGAAACGTGACCGGCTCTTTCGGGCCGCGGTCGCGCTCGTGAAAACGTCCGCGCGGCGGGGCTGGCGGCGCGGGAGCGACCTGCGGCGCGGTCTGAGTCGAGGGCGCGGACGGGACTGGTTGAATGGATTGAACCGCGGGTGTGGACGGAACCGGAGTCGGCGATTGGGCGAAGGCGGCGAGCGGGAGCGCGGCCGCCAGCGCGGTCGTTAGGGCGAGGTGTTTTTTCATGGCTTGGTTTTTCTGGTTACTGAAAGGAGACCGGCGTGAGGACAACCTGCTCCGCCGGGTAGGAGACGCGCAGTGACGCACCCGTCTGCGGGTTGCGCCACTGCATCGTCTCGCGGGTGTCGTAGCGGACCCGCCGGAGCGGTCGCTCCGATTGGTTAGGCGAGAAAACGAGACCTTCGTCGTGCCGGCGATAGACCACCTGGGTGAGCGCGGACGGTTGCAGGCCGGGATTGTAAACCTCGGCCGGGACCGGGCTGGTCGTGTCCTCTTGCGCGAGGACCGGGGCCGCGGGCGGCGGCTCGGCGAAGAAAGCGAGCCAGACGAGGACGAGCGCCGAAGCGGTCGTGAGGCCAAGGCCGAGCGACCACCAGAGACCGGCGCGCTGCGACCGGCGCGGGAGGACGCCGGCGGTGGGGGCGGGGGTCGCGGAAGGGGCCGCGAGTGCGACTTCGATCCGCGCACTCAGTTCGTCCGAGACCGGCGCCGGCCGCAGCTTTTTCAACTCACATTCGAGCTCGGAAAAATCATCCATGGGGCTGCAAAGTTTTCTTGAGCGCGCCGAGCGCGTAGCGGTAGCGCGAGGCGGCGGTGTTTTGCGAGATCTCGAGCACGCTCCCGATCTCGGCGAAAGTGAGGTCGTTCCAGATTTTCAAGATGACGACCTCCCGTTGTTCGTCCGGCAAACGCTCGACCGCCGCGGCCAGCTCCTGCTGGCCTTCGTCGACGGTCGTGAACTGCGGCTCGAAATGCGGGGCGCTGTCGAGCGCGACCGCGGCTTCGCGGCGGGCCCGGCGCTGTTCGCCGCGGAGGCGATCGAGCGCAGCGGAGCGGACAGCGGCGTAAAGCAGGGCGCGGTTTTCAATCGAATGCTGGCGGCGCCAAAACCGGACGAAGGCTTCCTGGACGACGTCCTCAGCTTCGGCGCGGCAGTTCGTCCAGCGCCGGGCAAAGAGCAAAAGTGCGGGGCCGAGCTGTTTAAAGCAGGCCTGCCAATCGTCTTCGCTACGCGCACTCTCCATTTCTTCTTCACGGTCTTTTAAATTGAGACGCCGCCAAATGCAGCTTTTGTCTAAGGAAGTGAAAACTTTGTCCTACTCCGTTTGCTGCTCTCTCTTGCTCTGCTGTGGCGTGGCTTCGCTCGTCCGCGGAGGAGGTGGCGACGACCGGGAACGCAAAGTCGCTCGCCGCGGCGGAGACGGCTTTCGCCCAGGAATCGCTCGACCAAGGGAATGCGGACCGCGTTTCTCCACGCGCTCTCCGAGAACAGCATCGTCTTCCTGCCGGGTCCGCTGGACGGGAAGAAAGCCTGGGAAGCGAAGCCGGAATCGAAAGCGGTTTTGCAATGGCAGCCCGTTCTGGCGGCCACCTCCACGACCGGCGACCTCGGCTACACGACCGGTCCCTGGAGCTACAAGAACCGACGCCGGCTGACAAGGAAGCCTCCGGACTTTGGCCAGTTCGTTTCCATCTGGCGCTGGGAAAATGGGAAGTGGAAATTGTCCTTCGATCTCGGCTCGGATAATCCCGCGCCGACGGAGCCGGCGCCGGAATTGCAGCTCGCCGAGAACCATGCCCCTAACGAATCAGCGGAGGATGCGCAACCGGTCATGCGAGCGCACGACAGCCGCTACGCGGCCGACCGGGCCGGACAACTCGCCGGCTGCGCGGAGGAGAACGTCCGGCTCTATCTGCCGAAGCAATTTCCGATCATCGGGAGCGCGGCAGCCACCGCCGCTCTGCAAAAAGAAGCCGACTCCGATCAAGTTCAGTGCGCCCAAGGGCGGTGAAGTTTCCCGCGGGGGCGACCTCGGCTATCGTCTGGGGCGAATACACCGCGGCGCCGGCGCACAGAAGCGAGCGGCTATTACATGCGGATCTGGCGCAAGGACCGGGCCGGCGAGTGGAAGCTCGCGCTCGATCTTCAGCACCCTCGTTAGGCAAAGGGAGGCTTAGACCTCGTCGTTAGGCACGCCGGCCTGCACGATCTGGGCAAAGCTGCGCGGGTCGAGGCTGGCCCCGCCGACGAGCGCACCGTCGATATCCGGCTGCTCGAGAAGCTGGCGCGCGTTGTCCGGCTTCACGCTCCCGCCGTACTGGATGCGGATCTTTTCCGCAGTCGCTTCATCGGACATCTCGCCTAACGTTTTGCGAATAAAGGCATGCGCTTCCTGCGCCTGCTCCGTCGTCGCGACTTTGCCGGTGCCGATGGCCCAGACCGGCTCATAAGCGACGACGATTTCATGGAATCCGGCCTCGTCGACGTCGGCCAGGCTGCCGCGGAGCTGCGTGGAGATGACTTTCTCGACCTCGCCTTTCTCGCGTTGCGCGAGGGTTTCGCCGACGCAGAGAATCGGGCGCAATTTTTCCTCGAGCGCCGCGCGCAGTTTGCGGTTCACGATTTCATCCGTCTCGCCAAACATCGCCCGCCGCTCGCTGTGGCCGAGGACGACGTAGCGGACAAATAATTCGCGCAACATGGCGGGGCTGATCTCGCCGGTGAAGGCGCCGCTCCGCTCCCAATGCATGTTCTGCGCGCCGACCTTGATGCTCTGCGTCTGGGTGAGGAGCGCGGAGACTTTCGAGATCGCGGTGAACGGCGGCACGATCACGATCTCGACTTCATCGAGGTCGCCGATCTCGCGCAGAAAAGTCGTGATGAATGCCTCCGACTCGCTCTCGGTCATGTGCATTTTCCAATTCGCGGCGATGATTTTTTTGCGCATGAAGTTTTGGACAGGATTAACAGGATTTTGAGGATTTGGGAAAACTGGATTTGGCTAATTCTTCCATCCCAAAAATCCTGTTAATCCTGTCTAGTTTTTCTCCGACAACGCTGCCACGCCGGGGAGCTCTTTGCCCTCGATCAGCTCGAGCGAAGCACCGCCGCCGGTGGAAATAAAGGTCATCTTTTCGGCCAGGCCGGCTTGTTTCACCGCCGTGACGGAATCGCCGCCGCCGATGATGGTGGTGGCGTTGGATTGGGCGAGCGCATTGGCGATCGCGATCGTGCCCGAAGCGAAGTCGGGGATTTCGAAAATTCCGGGCGGGCCATTCCACAAAATCGTTTTCGCGCGCGCGATCTCTTCCTGGAAGAGCTTGATCGATTCCGGTCCGAGATCGACGGCCTGCCAGCCCTCGCGCACGCCGTCGTTAGGCGAAAGCCGGCCGGTGATGTGCGTGGCGGCGCCGGCCTTGATCGCATCCGTCTCCAGCGCATCGACCGGGAGGACAAATTTCACTCCCTTTTTCTGCGCGAGATCGAGGAGCTCGCGGGCGAGGTCGAGTTTGTCGGCTTCGACCCGGCTGGCGCCGACCGGGATGCCCTGGGCCTTGAAGAACGTGTTCGCCATCGCGCCGCAGATCAGGATGGTGTCGGCTTTTTCCATCAGCGCTTTGATCACGCCGATTTTGTCGGAGACCTTCGAGCCACCCATGATGACGACGAACGGCTTGGCCGGCCGGGCCAGCTCTTCGTGGAGATATTTCAGCTCCTTCTCCATCAGGAATCCCATCGCGGATTGCTGAACGAACTTGGTCACGCCCGCGGTCGAGGCATGCGCGCGATGAGCCGCGCCGAAAGCGTCGTTGACGTAGATCCCGTCGCTCAATTTGGCCAGCTCTTCGGCAAACATGGGGTCGTTCGCTTCCTCGCCCGCGTAGAAGCGCACGTTCTCGAGCAGCGTGACGTCGCCCTCTTGCATGTCTTCGACGATTGCTTCGGTATCGGCGCCGATCGCGTCATGGGCGAACGCAACCGGATGATCGATCATGTCGTGCAGGGCTACCCCGACCGGGCGGAGCGAATATTTTTCCACCGGCTGACCTTTCGGCCGGCCGAAGTGCGCCATCAGGATCGTTTTTGCGCCCTGCTCGCGCAGGTAATTGATCGTCGGCAGGCTTTCGCGCATCCGGGTGTCGTCGGTGATGACGATTTTGCCGTCGCGCTCTTCCGTCGGGACATTGAAGTCCACGCGTACGAGCACGCGTTTGCCGCGCACGTTCAGATCGCGAAGGGAGAGTTTACTCATGAGATTCGGACAGGATTAACAGGATTTGAGGATTAAGAATTCTGGGAATCCAGTCTTCATCCTGTAAATCCTGTCTATTTTCCGATCATTTCCAGCATCTCGACGCAGCGATTGCTGTAGCCCCATTCGTTGTCGTACCAGCCGACGACCTTGACGAATTTGCCCTGCGACATCGTCAGTCCGCTGTCGAAAATGCAGGAGTGCGGGTTGCCCACGATGTCCCGTGAAACCAGCGGCTCGTCGCTGTACTCGAGCACGCCTTTGTAGCTCGCGTCGCCGGCGGCTTTTTTAAAGGCGGCGTTGATCGCTTCGGCGGTCGCTTCCTTTTCCAGGATGACGGTGAACTCGGTCACCGAACCATCCGGCGTCGGGACGCGGAAAGAGCCGCCGTTGAGCTTGCCTTTGAGAGCGGGCAACACTTCGCCGATCGCTTTCGCCGCGCCGGTGCTCGACGGGATGACGCTGACCGCCGCCGCGCGCGCCCGCCGCAGATCTTCGTGCGGCAGATCGAGGATGCGCTGGTCGTTGGTGTAGCTGTGAATCGTGCTCATGAAGCCGTTCACGATCGTGTAATTGTCGTTCAAGACCTTGGCCAGCGGCGCGAGGCAGTTGGTCGTGCAGCTCGCGTTCGAGATGATGGTGTGCTTGGCCGCGTCGTAGATTTCGTCGTTGATCCCGAGGCAAATGGTCGCGTCGGGATTTTTCGCCGGGGCGCTGATCAGGACTTTCTTGGCGCCGCCCGCGAGATGCAGTTCGGCTTTATCGCGGCTGGTGAAGAAGCCAGTCGACTCGAGGACCACGTCCACGCCGAGATCTTTCCACGGCAGCTTGCCCGGATCGCGCTCCTTCAAGATCCTGATCTTATGGCCGCGCACGATGATGTTCTGATCGTCGTAGCTGATCTCGCCGTTGAATTTCCCATGGACCGAATCCCATTTCAGGAGATGCGCGAGGGTGTGGGTGTCGGTGAGATCGTTGATCGCGCGGACCTGCGCGACCTGGTCCTGGGTCATGGCGCGTAAGACGTTGCGCCCGATGCGGCCGAAGCCGTTAATGCCGAAGTTTGCCATAAATAAAGATGCGAATCGTTGGTTGAGTTGCGAGCCCGCGGATGCGGCGGGGGCTTACCATTAGAACGCCCCGAATAGGTGAGGCAAGTGAATGAACAAAACCGCCTCAAGGAGAGTCGAACACCGGCTCATGCGCTCCCTTATCCCTTTTCTGCTTCTCGGTCTTACCGCCACTCCGGCTCTGGCGAAAGAGCGGGTCGCCGCCAGCGGCAAAATCCCGACGGTCCTTGTCCTGGGCGACAGCCTTTCGGCCGGCTACGGTTTGAAACGGGCCGAGGCTTACCCGGCTCTGCTTTCGGAAAAAGCGGCGGCCGCGGGTCAGCGTTTGCACATCATCAACGCGGGCGTGAGCGGCGATACCACCGCCGGCGGATTGCGCCGTCTGCCGCGCCTGCTCGACCGGCCGATTGATGTGTTCATCGTCGAGCTCGGGATCAACGACATCTTTCGCGGCATCCCGGTGGCGCAGATCGAGGCGAATCTGCAGAAGATCATCGACCTCGTTCGCGCGCGTTCGCCGCAGGTGCGCGTGATCGTGGCCGGAATGCAGCTTCCACAGACTTCCGTCGACGATTCCCTGACCGCTTTCGGCCAGATGTATGCCGAGATCGCGCGGCGCAATTCCGCCGAGCTGGTCCCGTTTCTCCTCGATGGCGTGGCCGGCAATCCGAACCTGAATCAGCCCGACATGATCCACCCCAACGCGAACGGACAGAAAATCCTGGCGACCAATGTCTGGCCGGTGCTGGAACGGGTCTTGCGGAAGGGCTAGGGCG
>CAVUGD010000012.1:0-86783 GCA_963740715.1 uncultured Verrucomicrobiae bacterium
GAGGAAGATTTTGGAAGGTGCACTCCCCAAACTCTGCGTCCTCTGCGCTCTCTGCGGTTAACTCAAAGCCGCGATCGCCGACTGATAGACATCGAGCGTCTGGTCGGCTCTCGCGACGGTGACGTTGAGGTCGCGCAGGAGGCCGTCCTGCAGGCCGTAAATCCAGCCGTTGATGGTTAATTCCTGGCCGCGATCCCAGGCGTCGAGCGCAATGGTCGTCTGGCAGACGTTGGCGACCTGCTCGATCACGTTCAGTTCGCAGAGGCGATTGGCCGCTTCCGTGTCGGTCCCCGCTCTTGCGACCAGGCTTTCGTGTTTTTGCCTAACGTCCTGAACGTGACGCAGCCAGTTGTCGCTCAAGCCCAGCCGATCGCGCCGCAGCGCCGCCCCGACGCCGCTGCAGCCATAATGACCGCAAACGATGATGTGTTTCACCTTCAGCAGGTCGACCGCGAATTGCATGACCGACAAACAGTTCAGGTCGGTGTGGACGACGATGTTGGCGACATTGCGGTGAACGAAAAGTTCGCCCGGCGAGAGATCGACGATTTCGTTCGCCGGGACGCGGCTGTCGGCGCAGCCGATCCAGAGATATTGCGGCGATTGCTGGCGCGAAAGTTTGAGAAAGAAGTCGGGTTCCTGGCGGCGAATCCGTTCTGCCCAGGCTTTATTTTTTTCGAAGAGGTGTTGGAGCGTAGGCATGAGAAAAGGCGGAGCGTTAGCAGGGAAATAAGGTCAATTGAGCCGGCGCACAAATCGAGTCCGATGCACGGGCTGGAAATGGTGGCGCTGGTAAAGCGGCACGGCGCGCCGCTGCTCGGAATCCACCTCGAGGTCGAGCGAGGCCCAGCCGCGCTCGGTCGCGCCTGCGATCGCGGCCGCGAGCAGGGCGGACCCGACACCCCGGCCGCGCCAGTCCGGCAGGACGTAGAGTTCCTCGAGCCAGCCGCTCCAGCCGCCGTGCTCCAGGCTGAGGATGCGCGCGGCGTAGGCGACGCCGATCGGTTTTCCATCGGCCACCGCGAGGAGGACAAAACCCTGGGCCGGCTCGACCAGCAATGTCGTTAGGCCGGCGACGAGTTCCTGCCGCGAACGCTGGACGTCCTGATCCGCCAGTTGCATTGCAAACAGAGCCGCAGCCGCGGCGACCTCTTCGTCCGCGAGCATTTTGATCTCGAAGGCACTCACGGCAGAGGCAGCTCCCAAACCCAGATCGCGCCGTCTTCCGGATGATCCGCCGGGCCACGGAATTTGAAGCCGCATTTTTCGAGCACCACGGTCGAGGCATTTTTCGCGGGCAGAGTGTGAGCCCGCAGCGTTCGCACTTCGCCGCTCGCGGTGGCGTAATCGATGAGCAACCGCACCGCTTCGGTGGCGTGGCCGCGACTGGTGTAGGCCGGGGCGATGGCGTAGGAAATCTCCACCTCGCCCGCGGCATCCGGCGGACCATTGAAACTAGCCAGGCCAATCAGGCGGTTTTCGTCGAGATGCAGAATGCCGAAGCCGTCGCGCCAGGGATCGGCCGCGGTCGCATCGCGCAACCGCGCCTGAAAGCTTTCCGAGACTTCGGGGCCGCCGAGAAATTCACTTAACCCCGCCGCGACCTCGATGCCGAATTGCGTTTCGTAACGGGCGGGATCGTCCCGCAGAGCGAGCAGATGCTCGGGCGAATGGGGCAGCAGCCTAACGTTCCTTGCGGGCATCATCCTGGCGACGTTTCAGCAGATATTCGAGCAGCGTCTGGTTGTAATCGTAGGCATAAGCGCGGGCGCGCAGGTTGAAACTGAAATTCTGGGAGCGGGTGGTGAAAATGCGGAAGCGTTGCTTGATGAATTTGATGCCGTATTTCTTGCGCAGGGGCGAATAGCGTTCGACCCCGGGGGTGTTTTTCTGACGATCGATCGCGATGAAGCGAAAATCGCGCCGTTTAATCGCCGCGAGAGCGTCCGCCCGCGGATGCGCAAACTCCGGGTAAAGAAGATCGATCCCGGCAAACGAATCCTGGCCATGGACGGGCCAGGCGAATCCCACGCCGAAGAAGAAGAAGATGGACGCGGCCAGGAATCGATTCATCGACGCCGGCAACATACGATCTCGCAATCGTCCCGGCCAGCCCAACCGCTCATATCCCCACGCGCAAAAAAAGAAAAGAGGCGCGCCATTTGCGCGGCGCGCCTCTTCCGAGTTCCAGCTTTGAGTCTTGCGGCTACTTTTCGTAGCGCTTGGAAACTTCGGTCCAGTTGACCGTGTTCCACCACGCCTTGAGATAGTCGGGCCGGCGATTTTGGTAATTCAAATAGTAGGCGTGCTCCCAGACGTCGACCCCGACGACCGGCGTTCCTTCGCATCCGGCGACCGCCTGTCCCATCAACGGGTTATCCTGGTTCGCGGTCGAACAGATCTCGAGTTTGCCGCTCTTGTTCTTGATCAGCCAGGCCCAGCCGCTGCCGAAACGTTTCACGCCGGCGTCAGCCAGCTTTTCCTTGAAAGCGTCGAAGCTGCCGAAGGTCGACTTGATGTCGTCGGCCAGTTTGCCGGTCGGCTCGCCGCCGCCGTTTGGGCCCATGATTTGCCAGAAAAAGGAGTGGTTGGCGTGACCGCCGCCGTTGTTCCGCACCGCGGTGCGAATGTCTTCCGGCACAGCGCTGAGATTGCCGATGAGGTCCTCGATCGATTTGCCTTCGAGGTCGGGTTTGCCTTCGATCGCCTTGTTCAGGTTGGTGATGTAGGCCTGATGATGTTTGTCGTGGTGAATCTCCATCGTCTTCGCATCGATGTGCGGTTCGAGGGCGTCGTTCGGGTAGGGTAATTTTGGTAGTTCGTATGCCATAAGGTGAAATGTCGGGCGAGTTTGCGCCCTTGGGTAGCGCTTTTTTTCCCTCCCGTGGCCGGGGCGCCCACTTGCACAAGCCGGGTGCAGAGGTTACGTCCAGCGAGTTTGACCATGGAAAAAATCTCCCTTCGCCAGCTGATAAATCTCTTTCTCGCGCTGGCCTTTGTCGGCGGCGCCTTCACCGGTTGCCGGAAGAAATCCGAGACCGCCGCCCCGGCTTCGCCCTCGCCTTCGGCGGCGGCTGGCACTTTCGCTCCCCAAGCGGCGCCGCTCATCACCGGGCCGGTCACGCCCGCGCTCGTGCAGGCGGGACCGAATTCCATCACGCACTATCTTCATTTCCCGAAAGACGCCGCCGCCGCGAAGCTCGACGGCGCGGTCCAGTTTTATTGCGACATCACCGAGGAAGGCATCGTCGACACCACTCACGCGCTGGTCGCGAATAACGATGTCTTCAAGGGCGCGGTGCAGGAGGCCCTCGATTGGGGCCACTTCACCCCGGCGACCGTAAATGGCAATCCGGTCCGCGTTTATCTCGGCGGCACGGTCCTGTTCATTCATCAGGGTGGCGAACCAGTCATCGTGGTCTCGCTCGCGACGCACGATCGCGACCGGGTCGGCAAGCTGGCGAATTACATCCAGCCGCAATTGGTCGGCGGTCTGCGCCGCTTGTTGCAGACTGAAATCAGCTCGCTTCCCCAGGGCGTTCTGGTCTCGGGCCAATCGGAAGCGGTCGTGAGTGTGGACGCCAAGGGCGCCGTCACCGGCACCTCCGGCATTTCGGAGAATCCGAAAGGAAGCGGCCTCGGGACGCTGCTCGATAGCGCGGTTCGGAAGGCGCAATTCTTGCCCGCCTACGAAAACGGCACGCCGACCGCGGGCGGAATCAACGTGGTCGCGAACTTCGCGCGGTTTTAAGCGGGCGCATTCGCCGATAAAACGGACGCGCGAAAGCGCGCCGAACCCGACTTCCGGGGAGCGCACGCGACCCGCGTGCTCAATTCGGCGACCCGCCGAATTGTGCGCCGGACAGTGCGCTGTTGCTCTCGTGACGCTTTCGCGCGGAAGTCTTTGCGGCGAGTCGCCGCAAAGGGCACGCGAGTCGCGTGCGCTCCCGGAGTTCAGACGCCGTCGCGGCTTATTCCGTCTGGCCATCGTCATCGGCCATCTTCTTGAAATGAAGCTGGCCGACGCGGCGCCCATCGGTTTGGGAGACGGTCACGATGTAATCCTCGATCGGCACCTGCTCGCCCTGTTTCGGGAGATGGCCTAACAAATGGGTGACATAACCGCCGACGGTGCTGACATCTGAGTTCTCCAGTTCGATATCGGCCAGGTCGCGCAGCTCGTAGAGCCCGAGCCCGCCATCGACCATGAACTCGTGGTCGTTGATCTGGCGGAACTCCGCCTTCTCTGCGTCGAACTCGTCCTGGATATCGCCGACCAGTTCTTCGAGAATGTTTTCCATCGTCACCATCCCGACCGTGCCGCCGTATTCGTCGACCACGATCGCGAGATGCGCGTGCCTAACGAGGAAAATATTGAGCAGCTTCTCGAGCGACATCATCTCCGGCACCGGGATGAGCTCGCGTTTGATCTTCATCAGGTCGGGCGCCGGGTCGCGCATCATCGGGACCAGCTCCTTGATGTGGATGAGGCCGATGGTGTGATCGAGATGCCCGCGGCAGAGCGGGAAACGGGTGTGGCGTGACTCGAGCGCTCGCTTCACGTTGTCGTCGAAGGTTTGCTCGATATCGAGGTAAACCACCTCGCCCCGCGGGGTCATGATATCGCGCACGACCCGGCGGCGCATATCGAGCGCGTTGACCAGGATGTCGCGCCCGATGGAGGAGACCTCGTCGGATTTTTCGCTCTCATCGAGAATGAGCCGGAGCTCTTCTTCGCTGTGCGCGATCTCGCCTTCCTTCACCGGGTCGGTGCGCAGGATGTGTTTCAGGACCCAGTTGGAGGAGCCATTGAGGAACCAGATCGCGGGCTTGAAGATGATGTAAAACATCCGCAGCGGCGCGCTGATGATGAGCGTCGTCGGCAGCGCTTTGCGGATGGCGAGAATCTTCGGCGCCTGTTCCCCGATGACGATGTGGAGAAACGTGATGACCGAGAAGGCGACGAGGAACGAGATCGTAGTGATGATCGTGGCCGAGGTGATACCGAGGAGCGCAAAAACCGGCTGGAGCATTTGCGCGAGAAACGGTTCTCCCACCCAGCCGAGACCGAGACTCGCGAGCGTAATCCCGAGCTGGCAGGCCGAGAGATAAGCATCGAGATCGCCGGCCACGGTCTGGGCTTGGCGGGCGCGTGCGTTCCCTTCGTCGGCCAACGCCTCCAGTTGGCTCATCCGGATCTTGACCAGGGCAAACTCGGCCGCGACGAAAAAGCCGTTGAGAAAGACGAGAACGCCGATCGCCGCCAGCTTCGCGATGAGAATCGAGGGCGAATCCCAATGATCGACGACACCCGCAGCCAAGGTGCTGAGGGCCAAAAATGGAGATGAGAAATTCATGGAGCGGATGCTGAGGAAGCACCCGAGAGCCGCCGGGGCGAAGCTACCAGCTCGACTTCGTCACACCGGGAATGAGACCGGCAGAAGCGAGCTCGCGAAAGGTCAGGCGGGAAATTTTGAACCGGCGAATGAAAGCGCGCCGGCGACCGCTCACCATGCAGCGATTGACGACCCGGGTCGGGCTGGCGTCGCGCGGGAGCTGGGAGAGGCCGATGTAATCCTTTTTCGCCTTCAATTCAGCGCGGAGCGCGGCATATTTCGCCACCGTCTTGCGCTTGCGATCGTTGCGATTGAGCCAGGAAGTTTTCGCCATAAGGAACGCGGAAGTTAGCGGGGAAAGGGCGCCGCGCAACCGATTTTCTCGGGGGTTGCGTGGGAGCGGACTGCCGGTGGGGCGAACTTGCGTAACACAGGCGTCTCGCCTGTCGCGTCGAGCGGGCGTCCCGCCCGCAGGGTCGCGGCGACGGCAAAAGTGCCGCCTGCCTGGTCGACCAATCGGCGGGCGGGACGCCCGCTCGACGAGACAGGCGGGACGCCTGTGTTACGCCGAACACTTCGTTCCGCGGCGGGCGCGTCTAGTTGGCAACCCTGGGGCCGTCGACGGCTCGAGTGAGCCGTTCCGTGCGAGGGACGTTCGGGATCTTCGGCTGATGATCGCGTTGGCTTCCGCTCGCGGGCAGATTCGAGGATGTGCGTGGCTGCGCGCCGGTTTTCCGGCCTGCGCCAGCTTTCACGGTCACCTTGCCATTGGCTGTCGTGGCGCCGGAGCCCTCAAGCAACTCGAGAAGCTGATCGGTGTTTTGCACTTTGAGCGCGACCGTTCCGCTCCGGCCGCGGGCGCCGGGGATTTTTCGACCGGAGGTTGCCGTCGGGGTTGTCGCGGGATCGGCCGCCGGGGTGGTGTTGACGGCTACGCTCGGCGTCGCCGGGCCGACGACCGGCTTGTTCACGACGTCCGCTTCGGGATTTTTCTCGTCGGACCCTGCGGGAGGCACGTCTGAATCGCCGGAGGCGGTTGCGCTCGAAGGCACGGGTGCTTCGCCGAGAGGCTGGAAATTGGAGAGGATGACGGTGGTGCCGTTGTAAGTGACGAGGAAAGTGCCGGAGTTATCGGTGGTAGTCACGCGGCTGCCGGAAGCAACGTTGGTGAAGGCGCCGGAAAGCGCGGTGGAGCTGAGGACGGTGAAGTTGTCGTTATTCGTGGCCTGGAAGGGATCGACGAACGAGACGACGAGGTTGCCGTTGAGGGCGACGGTGCCGTTGACGTTGAGGAAGCCGTATTGGCTGCCCTGGACGAGGCCGGCGAGCTGGAAGGTGAGCTGCGAGGAGCTGAGGAGGGTGACGTTGCCATTGACGACGAGGCCGCTGCCGCCGAGCGCGGGCTGGAGGTTGGCGCCGTTGGTGATGGCGGAGTTGATTGTGCCGCGGGCGTCGATCAGGCCGCCGTTAAAGACCAGTGCGGTCGATGAGGTCACGCTTCCGCCGGCGAGCCGAAAGGTGCCGGCGCTCTGGGTGTAGGTGCCGCTGCCGGTGACGGTGAGCGTGTCGGCTCCGACATCGACGGTGCCCGAAGAGGTGACGGCGCCGGTCGATTGCAAGGTGCCGCCGGTGGCCTTGATCGTGCCGCTGTTTGTGAATGTGCCGCCTCCGTTGCCGTTGAGGAGAAGAATGCCGCCGTTGGTGGCTTGCATCGTTCCTTGATTGACGAGCCCGTTGGCCAGATTCGGGTCCACGTTCAAAGTCGAACCGGGGACATTCGCCGAGACAACACCGCCGGCCTGGTTAACGATGCCAATTTCGTTTGCCCCCAATCCACTGCCGGAGTTGTTGGCTTCCCCTGCGATCGTGTTCCCGGCGTTGGTTAAAATCCCGCTTCCCCGAATCCGAGCCGCGCTGTTTAGGCTAATTGTCCCAGTCCCCGTCAAAGTCACGTTTCCGCTGGTGACCAGATCGGTGAAGTTGCCGAGGGAGTTGAGGGTAATGCTGCCGGTGTTGTTGATCGTGCCGACCAGGGTCAGGCTGGTGTTGTTGGTCACGCGGAAAGCGCCCGCCAGGGTCAGATCGGTCAGGGTGCCGCTGTTCAGAGTCCGGATCAGGCCGGTCCCGACGGTGTTCAGGATGCCGCCCGTAATCGACGCGCCGTTGGTCAGTTGCACTTCTGAGCCATCGAGCGCGCTGATCGTGCCGTCCGTGTTGTCGAAACCGCCGCCGCCGTTGCCGTTGAGCAAGAGGAAGCCGCCGCCGCTCGCCCGCATCAGTCCTTCATTGGTTAGGCCGCCGGTCCCAGGATCGACATTGAGCGTTCCACTCGGCACGTTGGCATCGACCAGGCCGCCGCTGCGATTGACCACGGTCAGCTCATTGGCCCCCAGGCCGCTCCCGGCGTTGTTCGCTTCCCCCTGAATGGTGAAGGCTTCCCCGCCGCTCCCGCCAATAAAGAGAGTGCCGCCGCCCCGGATGCGCGCGGCGCTCGCCAGGGTCAGGGTGCTCCCGCCGGTCAAGGTGACATCGCCGTTAATGAAGAGGTCGGTGAAGTTGCCGAGGGAATCGAGGAGGATGCTGCCGGTGCTGGTAATGGTGCCGCTGAAGGTGGTGGTGGTATTGTTATTGGCAATAAAGTTGCCCGTAAGGGTGAGCGAATCGAGCGTGGCACTGCTGATCGTCCGAATCGTGCCGCTGCCCGAAGTGGCCAGTGTCCCACCGCTGATAGTGACGCCGTTGGTTAATTGCACCTGGGAACCATCGAGCGCTTCGATCGTGCCGCCGGTGTTGTCGAAAGTCTGGGCGCCATTGCCGTTAAGCAGGAGGAGTCCGCCGCTGCTTGCTCGTATCGTTCCTTCATTGGTTAGGCCAGAGCCACCCGGATCCACGTTCAGGACCAGGCCGGAAAGATTGGCATCGATCAGGCCGCCGCTGCGATTGACCACCGTCAGCTCATTGGCCCCCAGGCCGCTCCCGGAGTTGTTGCCTGCCCCCTGGATGGTTTGACTTTCGCCACTGAGCCCGCCGATGAACAAGGTCCCGCTCCCGCGCACGCGTCCGGCGTCGGCGATGTTCACGACCCCGCCCCCGATCAGGGTGACATCGCTATTGATGACCAGATCGGTGAAGTTGCCGAGGGAGTTGAGGGTGATGCTGCCGGTGTTGTTGATCGTGCCGACAAGGGTCAGGCTGGTGTTGTTGGTCACGCGGAAAGCGCCCGCATTGGTCAGATCGGTCAGGGTGCCGCTGCCCAGAGTCCGGATCAGGCCGGTCCCGACGGTGTTCAGGATGCCGCCCGTAATCGACGCGCCGTTGGTTAGTTGCACTTCTGAGCCATCGAGCGCGCTGATCGTGCCGTCCGTGTTGTCGAAACTGCCGCCGCCGTTGCCGTTGAGCAAGAGGAAGCCGCCGCCGCTCGCCCGCATCAGTCCTTCATTGGTTAGGCCGCCGGTCCCAGGATCGACATTGAGCGTTCCATTCGGCACGTTGGCATCGACCAGGCCGCCGCTGCGATTGACCACGGTCAGCTCATTGGCCCCCAGGCCGCTCCCGGCGTTGTTCGCTTCCCCCTGAATGGTGAAGGCTTCCCCGCCGCTCCCGCCAATAAAGAGAGTGCCGCCGCCCCGGATGCGCGCGGCGCTCGCCAGGGTCAGGGTGCTCCCGCCGGTCAAGGTGACATCGCCGTTAATGAAGAGGTCGGTGAAGTTGCCGAGGGAATCGAGGAGGATGCTGCCGGTGCTGGTAATGGTGCCGCTGAAGGTGGTGGTGGTATTGTTATTGGCAATAAAGTTGCCCGTAAGGGTGAGCGAATCGAGCGTGGCACTGCTGATCGTCCGAATCGTGCCGCTGCCCGAAGTGGCCAGCGTCCCGCCGCTGATGATGACGCCGTTGGTTAATTGCACCTGGGAACCATCGAGCGCTTCGATCGTGCCGCCGGTGTTGTCGAAAGTCTGGGCGCCATTGCCGTTAAGCAGGAGGAGGCCGCCGCTGCTCGCTCGCATCGTTCCTTCATTGGTTAGGCCAGAGCCACCCGGATCCACGTTCAGGACCAGGCCGGAAAGATTGGCATCGATCAGGCCGCCGCTGCGATTGACCACCGTCAGCTCATTGGCCCCCAGGCCGCTCCCGGAGTTGTTGCCTGCCCCCTGGATGGTTTGACTTTCGCCACTGAGCCCGCCGATGAACAAGGTCCCGCTCCCGCGCACGCGTCCGGCGTCGGCGATGTTCACGACCCCGCCCCCGATCAGGGTGACATCGCTGTTGATGACCAGATCGGTGAAGTTGCCGAGGGAGTTGAGGGTGATGCTGCCGGTGTTGTTGATCGTGCCGACAAGGGTCAGGCTGGTGTTGTTGGTCACGCGGAAAGCGCCCGCATTGGTCAGATCGGTCAGGGTGCCGCTGCCCAGAGTCCGGATCAGGCCGGTCCCGACGGTGTTCAGGATGCCGCCCGTAATCGACGCGCCGTTGGTTAGTTGCACTTCTGAGCCATCGAGCGCGCTGATCGTGCCGTCCGTGTTGTCGAAACCGCCGCCGCCGTTGCCGTTGAGCAAGAGGAAGCCGCCGCCGCTCGCCCGCATCAGTCCTTCATTGGTTAGGCCGTTCGCGCTGTTGGGATCCACGTTCAAGGCCAGTCCGGCGACGTTGGCATCAATCACGCCACCCGCCAGGTTGACCAGTCCGATCTCGTTATTCCCCAGGCTTCCTGAACTGCTCGTCTCGCCGGCGATCGTGGTGCCGTCGTTGGTCAGGATGCCGCTGCCCAGAATCCGACCGGCGCTCACCAGGGTCAGGATTCCGGAGCCGGTGAAAGTGACGTCGCCGCTGAGGACGAAATCCGTGAAGTTGCCGAGCGAATTGAGACGAACGTTGCCGTTGTTCGTGATCGTGCCCGAAAGGGTGGTGACTGGTGTTATTGTTGAACTGGACCAGGCCGCTGCCGTCAAACTGCGCGCCATCAGCGATGCTGAAGGCGCTGCCGAATTGCAGGACCGCGTCGGCGTCGGCGGAAGCGATGCCGGAGATCGTGCCGCCAGCGACGAGATTGGCGGTGCCCGAGCGAGCCGTAATGATGCCGGTGCTATTGAGGGGAATGTTAAAGTTGACTGTACCGTCGGTGCTTTCCAGGAGAAGGGTGCCCGAGTTATTGAAGGTAGAACCGGAGCCGCTGAAGGCATTGCCGGCGACCAGGGTGATGACGTAACTGCCGGAGTTATTGAAGGTGGTGTTACTGACCGTCATCATGGCGGTCTGGCTGCTGTCGCCGCCGGTATTGAGGATGCCGGTCGTAATGCTGCCGCCGGTGAACTGAAGGCCGTAGTTGAGGGTGAGCGGGTTGGCCAGGACGAGGGTGCCGCCGCTCATGAAGAGCTGGTTGATGATGACGCCGCCGACGATGTCCTGGGTGAGCGTGCCGCTGGAAAAAGTAGCGTCGTAATCCGCGCCATTGTTGCCGTTATTAGGGACGACACCTGGAGTCCACTTCGCCGGATCGCTCCAATTGCCGGTGCCGCCGTTGTAGGTGGCGTTGTTGACCGGGGGCGGGGTGATCGTCGGAGTTGGCGTGGCGGTGGGAGTTGGAGTGGCAGTTGGGGTTGGCGTGGCAGTTGGGGTTGGGGTCGGTGTAGCGGTTGGAGTTGGAGTGGCGGTTGGGGTCGGGGTGGCGGTTGGGGTGGGTGTAGCGGTTGGAGTTGGAGTGGCCGTCGGAGTTGGCGTAGCTGTCGGAGTCGGGGTGGCGGTCGGAGTCGGGGTCGCGGTTGGAGTCGGAGTGACCGTTGGAGTCGGAGTGATGGTCGGGCTCGGAGTAACTGTGGGGGTGGGAGTAACCGTCGGAGTCGGTGTCACGGTCGGCGTCGGGGTGACTGAGGGAGTTGGAGTAATGGAGGGAGTAGGGGTAACTGTCGGCGTTGGAGTCGTGCTCGGGGTCGGTGTCGCCGTTGGCGTCGGCGTGGTCGTTGGACTTGGCGTGGCACTCGGGGACGAGGTTGGAGTCGGCGTCGGCGGAGGAGGCGTAGGCTCGGTCGCACTCCCACTCCCTGTCGTTTCCATGACCGCCGCTCTTTGATCGACCGCGTCGAGGTTGGTCAGGGTTACCGCCGTTCCGCTGCCGAAGATGACCAGGTTGGTATCGAGGAGCGCTTGTTCTTCCTTTGCCTGTTCCTGCACCTTGATCTCCTTGGCGATCAAATTCAGGCTCGGGATCGGCGCGAAATCGGCCGAAAGCAGGGCGGAAGTCTTGATCAGCCGATTGAGATCGACGTCGACCGGGTCGGGCAACCCCGTTCCATTTGGATTGACGATGAGCATTTGCCCGGCATGCAGGAGGACCGATTCACCGACCCGGTTGTTGCGAAAGATGCGGCCGGTGCCCTCGAGGACGACAAACTTAATGTAAGCGTCGGGGTGATACTCCAGCATGATGGTGGTGCCCGTGATCGCCGCCGTGATCGCAGCGGTGTTGATCTGCGCGCCGCCCGAGTTCTTCGGCACCCGCAGGAGCATGGCGCCGCCGCCGAGCTCGAGGTTCCGTGTCCCTTCGTTGAAAGTGAAAATCGTGTTCGCGCCGAGGCGGGCGAGGGTCTCGTCGGTAAAAGTGAGCTCGGCGCGAGATTCGACGCCGGTGCGAACGGCCGTGCCTTCGCGCACTTCGTCGCGGATGGCGGCTGCGCGCGGAGCGGCCTGTTGGGGCAGCAGCTTCACGTCGCGGATGACCTGGCTGACCCGCGCTTCCTTGAGCTGGGCGGCTCCGGCTTGGCCGGAAGACAGGCAAATCAGGAGAAAAACGACCGCTGCGACTGAGCGGCGGAGAGTTTCTCGAACCGAAATTCGCTCTGGGTTGCGGAATGAGTGAGAGAGAAAGGGACCTGGCGTAAGTTTTTTCACGATTTTTTTGAGAGGAAAAGCCGCGCATCCTAGCCAGCTTTCACCTTTAAATGCGAGAAAATTCCCCGAAAGGGGACATCCGCGATTCAGAAAACCGACCACCACGCGTCTTCCCCGGCGTATTGGCGGGAAATCGCCGGCGAGGCGTGATGCCAGCGCTAAAATTTCCAGCTCAGGGTGACGCCACCGCCGATATTGAAAACTTCGTAATCGAATGCGTCCCGATTGGACTGATTCGCGACGAAAGTGGTCAGGGCGCTCACCGTGAGCCACTCGCGGATGCGATAATTGGCGCTAAGGGCGAGGACTTCGCTCACGTCGGTGCGGCCGCCGCTGTAATACGGCCTAACGACCAGCCGGCCGGCGGCGTTGAGCGAAAAATTGCGGCTGATATTGACGGAGTAGCCGACATAAGCGCCGAAATCGCTCCGCTGCGGCGGATCCGGCGTGGCGTAGAGGCTGATGTTGGCATCGGCCCCAAAGGAGATTTGTTGCGCCCGCCCGATCCGGATCGGGACTTCGGCGCTGAGCCCGAGCGCGTAGTTGGAGAAGAAATCGTCGAAGTCGTCGGTCGCGGTGAGGCGATTGTAGGCGAGGTTCGCGCGCAGGGTCAGGTTGTTCAGTTTCGGCAGGTAATAAACGAGCCCGGCGATGGCGTCGAAGCTGGCGAAATCGAAGCTGCTCAAATCCTGGTAGTAGAAAAATTGCTGCCGGAGGGTGAACTCGCCGTAGAGCGTTTTGGTAATCTTCGGCGCGTAGGTGATGCCGATCACCGGGGCGATAATGACATCGCTGACCCGGCCGCGATCGACCAGCGCAACGTTGGAGGTGTAATAAATCGGCACCCCGGTCTCGAGCGTGAACGGCTCATATTTTTCCACCCGCTTTAGGATCGCCTGCTCGCCCAGATCGCTGTCGTTAGGGCTGGCGGCGGCGTAGCCCTGGTCGACGCCGCTTTCCGGGAGACTGCCGGGCACTGGCATCGTCGTCGGGCTGCTGAGTAACCGGGCGCGGTCGGCGGCGCTGGTCTGGGCGTGGCCCGGGCGGGGACAAAGAAACGCGAGGAGGAGAAGTAGGAGTGGATAACGAAATGACGCGATTTTCATGGACGCGTCACTTTTAGGGATTGCGCCTCTCCGGCGTCAAGCCTTTCTCCGAAAACGAAGCGAAGGGCGCTTTACCCGAAGGGGAGATTCGCCTTCACCCGCGCCACATCGGTCTTGTGCACAAGGCCCATCTTGGCCAGCTGACGTTTGCGCTTGGCGTTCTTGGTCGCCATCAAATGCCGGCGCGTGGCATGGGAACGGAGCACCTTCCCGGTTCCGGTGATCTTGAACCGTTTGGCGACTGCTTTCCTCGTTTTGCTGCGCGCGATGGACTTCGGCATAAGGCGCGGAAGATAAGCACACTGTCCGGAGCTGACAACCGATTTTCTGTTTACCCTCCGTCTATTCCAGCGATCATTTGCCAATGGAAACGCAATCACCGGCCCTCCCGCGCGTCGTTATCATCGGTGCGGGGTTCGGCGGCCTGGAGGCGGCAAAACACCTCGGCAACAAACCGGTCTGCGTGACGGTGATCGATCGCACCAACTATCACCTCTTCCAGCCGCTCCTCTATCAGGTCGCGACCGCCGCGCTTTCGCCGGCCGACATCGCGGCGCCGGTCCGCGGCATTCTGAGCAAATATGAAAACATCGAAGTGCTCCTCGCCGAGGCGCAGACGGTCGACGTCGAGGCGCGCCTCGTCCGCGCGACGGACCGCGAGATCGCCTACGATTACCTGATCGTCGCCACCGGCTCGCGCCATTCCTATTTCGGCCACGGCGAATGGGAGAAACTGGCGCCCGGCCTGAAGAGCCTGGAGGACGCGGTCGAAATTCGACGCCGAATTTTGATGGCGTTTGAGTTTGCCGAAAAAACGCAGGACGCAGCGGCCCGCGCGGCGGCGATGAATTTCGTCATTATCGGTGGTGGCCCGACCGGGGTGGAAATGGCCGGCGCGATCGCCGAGATCGCGCGCGAGACGCTGGCGAAAGATTTCCGGCACATCGATCCCTCAGCGGCGCGCGTCATCCTGGTGGAAGGCGACAAGCGCGTGCTCTCCGGATTTCCCGAGGATCTCTCGGCCAGCGCGCTCGAGCAATTGGAGGAGCTCGGAGTGGAAGTGATCACCGGCACCCACGCCGAAAAGCTGACCGAGGAAGGACTCGAAGTGGCCGGAAAATTCATTCCCTGTCGGGTGAAAATATGGGCGGCCGGCAACACCGCATCCTTTGTCGGGAAAACGTTAGGCGTGCCGGTCGACAAGGCCGGGCGGGTCGTGGTCCAGGACGACCTGACGATCCCCGGTCATCCCGAAGTGCAGGTGATCGGCGACCTGGCCAACTTTACCTCGGCGAAAGACGGCAAACCGCTCCCGGGCGTTTCGCCGGTCGCGATCCAGCAGGGCCGCCACGCCGCGCACAATATCCTGCACATGGTCGAAGGGGCGAAGCCGCAGCGTTTTTATTATTGGGACAAGGGCAACATGGCCACGATCGGCCGCAACCGCGCCGTGGCCGACCTGAATATCGTGCATTTCAGCGGTTTCCCCGCCTGGCTGGCCTGGCTTTTCATTCACGTCCTTTATCTGGTCGGATTCCGGAACCGGATCGCGGTCCTGCTCCAATGGGCCTGGGCCTACGTCACTTTCAACAAAGGCGCGCGCCTCATCACGCGGAACTTCCAGGCGGAACAGCGTCCGGTCGGATAGGGATTTTTTAACCGCAGAGGACGCCGAGAGCGCGGAGGAAGAATTTTTGATTTTGGCTTTTCTCTGCGGCCTCTGCGCCCTCTGCGGTTAAAATCGACCCCATGCGATCCCGTCACGTCTTGCCGAATTTCCGGATCGCGATCGTCGGCGCGGGCGCGATCGGGCTCTACTACGGCGGGAAGCTCGCGCACTTCGGCCGCGACGTGCATTTCCTTCTCCGCCACGATTACGAAGCCGTGCGCAAACGCGGCCTGCGCATCCGGAGCAGGACGGAAAACATCCACGTCGCGAAAATAAACGCAGCGCGATCGAGTAGCGAGATCGGGCCGTGCGATCTCGTAATCGTGGCCGTGAAAACGACCTCCAACGAGGAACTGCCAGCGCTCGTCGCGCCATTGTTAGGCGAGAAAACCTTCATCCTCACTTTGCAAAATGGAATCGGGAACGAGGAGTTCCTCGCCCGGCATTTCGGGTCGGAACGAATCCTCGGCGGCATCTGTTTCATCTGCCTGAGCCGCACCGAACCGGGCGTGGTCGAGCGCTCCGATTCGGGCCGGCTCGCGCTCGGAGAATTTCACGGTTATCCGCGGCCGGTCTTGCACGACATCTCCTGGGAATTCAAACGGGCCGGCGTCGTCTGTCGCGTGGTGGCGGACCTCGCGCTGGAACGCTGGCGCAAGCTGGTCTGGAATATTCCGTTCAACGGCCTCGCGGTCACGGCGGGCGTCGACACCGCCGCCATTTTGGCCGATAACGCCCTCCGTGCGCGCGCGCTGGAATTGATGGACGAAACAATCGCCATCGCGAACGCCTGCGGACATCGTTTGCCGACCGCGGCTGCGCTCGAGCAGATGAAAAACACCGAAAAGATGGGCCACTACAAGCCGTCGACGCTGATCGATTTCCTGGCCGGTCGACCCCTGGAGATCGAAGCGATCTGGGGCGAACCGCTCCGCGCCGCGCAGGCGGCAAAGGTCCGCGCGCCGCATCTCGAAGAACTCTACCGCGAACTGCTCGCGCTCGACCGTCCGCACCGAAAATGACGCCGGTTTCTCTGCCTCAGATTTCGGTCTTCAACCGCCAGCGTAAAGTCGCGCTCGACCGCGCGAGCCTGGAAGATTTTGCCCGCCGCGCGCTGGCTTTGTGCGCGCGCGAGCGTGGGACCGGCCTAACGAGTCTGCCGCAGGTGGACGTCGTCTTCATTTCCGATCGCAAAATGAGCGAGCTGCATCGCCGCTTCCTCCAGATCGACGGGCCGACCGACGTCATCACTTTCCATCACGGCGAAATTTTCATCAGCGTCGAGACCGCGCACAGGCAGGCGAAGACGCAGCGCACTTCTTTGCTTTACGAGCTGCGTCTTTATCTGGTGCACGGCTTGTTGCATCTCCAGGGTTTCGACGACCGGGAGGAAAAAGATCGCGAGGGCATGGCCGCGCTCCAGGAGCGGATCGTCGCTTCCATTCTTTCCCGCAGGCGGTCTCCCGGTTGATTCACGCGCCTTGCGTGATATGCTTTTCGTTATGCTTCAAGCGGCCGGTTTCCTCACCCTATCCCTGTCGCCGAGTTCCGCTTAGAAGAGAGTTTTTGTTCGTTCTCATGCAGGTTTTTCCGGAGATTAGGGACGCGGTCGCCACGCCTGACGTGGTCGAGGAAACGAAAGCCAAAGAGGCGCTCGATCTTCCCTGGAATGTGGTCGTGCATAACGACCCGGTGAACCTGATGAGTTACGTGACGATGGTTTTCCAGAAGGTCTTTGGTTATCCCAAGGAAAAAGCCGAGATCCACATGATGGAAGTGCATCGCGATGGCCGCTCCATCCTCTGGAGCGGGGTGCGGGAGCGGGCGGAATTGTTTGTCCAGCAACTCCACGGATATCTCCTTCTGGCGACGATCGAGCAGTCGAATTGAAAATGGAGGTCTCGCGCAACAACGGCAGTCTCGAGATCAGCGAGATCGATCCTTTTCTCGCCGAGCTCTTGCGCCAGATCCCGGTCAGCACCCATCCTGACTCTGTCCCCGCGGCCGAGCAACGTCTCTACAGCGCGCCGGCCGGGCCTAACGACAAGGAGTTTTGCGCGGAGTGGAAAATTTACGTCGAACCGGAACTGCGCCGAATCTTCCAGACCGCGACGGAGACGGTCGAGTCCGATCTGCACCAGTTGGCCGAGAACGAAAAGCCCTTTGCGAACAGCACGCTGCGCATTCCGCACGAGCATTCCGAGGCCTGGCTCAACACGCTTAACCAGGCGCGGCTCGCGATCGCGGCGAAGTTTGATTTTACGGAGGCGGAACTCTGCGACCACTATCGCTCGCCGATCGGTTCCCGCCGCGACCTGAGTCTGTTCCAGGTCAACTTCTACGGCTTCCTGCAGGAGTTCATCCTGCGCGAGATGGAATGCGATCCCGGCGCCATTCCGCCTAACGAATTGTAGGGCGGGCATCTGCCCGCTGGAGCGACTACGTCCCGCCCTGTTTGCGCTCGCGGACCATCTTCATGAGCCGCTCCTTGAGCGCGTCGGAGGATTTAGCCGGCTTCAGGCTGAGGGCGAAGGCTTCATGCAACCGATAACATTCGGTGATGAAATCTTCCGCCTTCTGACCAAACTCGCGGCGCGCCTCTTCAAATTCGCGGGCCTCGCCGTTTTCCAGCGCTCCGATCACGTAGAGACGTGCCCGGTTCTGGAATTCTTCAAAGCTCATCTTTTAGTTCCTTGAGGCCGTCGTAGATCTTTTTCAGGCCCAATTCGAGACGCGTTTTAACGGTCCCTAATGGTGTATTCGTTTTTGCGGCGATTTCGCGCTGACTCATCCCGCGAAAAAATGCGAGCTCGATGGCCTGCTGTTGCGCCGGAGGCAAGCCGTTGATGACTTTACGAACCAAAATCCGGGTGTCAGAAAAATTAATTTCTTCCTCGGTGGCGTTGTGCACCCAGGCGTCGGGCTGTTGTTCGGTCTCATTCTGGAGCCGTTCGCCGGCCCGCATGTAGGCCTGTTTTTTCCGCAAGCCGTCGATCGCGCGGCGCCGGGCGAGGGTGACCATCCAGCCGAGGGGTTTTCCCTTTTGCGCGGAAAAATTCTTCGCCTGGTTCCACAGCTCCATGAAGATCTCCTGAAGCAAGTCGTCGGCCTCGGCCTCGTTATGCACGACCCGCAGGATGAGCGCTTTGATGATCCCGTTGTAGCGATCATAGAGCTTGGAGAGCGCCTCCGGGTCCTCCTGCTGGATGCCATGCATCAATTCCAGGTCGGTCGGTTCGCCCGGTTCGAGCTGCGGGCTCACCGCAGGCATGCGAGGTCCCGATTCCTCCGGGTCAGCGTCGATTGGGATTTTTGGTCGGCGTGGCATGGGTTGGCAAAAGAGAGGAGAAGTAAAGCGGCGAGGCGATTCCGTCCAATACGATTTCACGCAAGGTGCGAAAACCGTCATGCGCTTCTGACTGCCCGGTTCAAAAGGAGTGCTTACCTTAAGTCCAGCCCGGCAGCATGTCGAAGACGCTGCGGTTGCTTAGTTCTTGTTCCCGGCCATCGGCTGGCCGGCGAAATGCAACGTCTCGAGGATGTCGCCTCGCAATTGCAGGAATTCCGGGCTGCTCCGGTCGCGCGGCCGGTCGATATCGACCGGGATGATCTGCTCGATCTTGCCCGGACGCTGGGTCATGATGATGATTCGATCGCTCATGTAGATCGCTTCATCGATGTCGTGCGTGACGAAAAGCATCGTCGTCCCGCGCGTTTGCCAGAGTCGCAAGACTTCGTCCTGCATCCGCATGCGGGTAAAGGCATCGAGCGCGCCTAACGGCTCGTCGAGCAGCAGCACCCGCGGATGATTGATCAGGGCGCGCGCGAGCGAGACGCGCTGTGCCATGCCGCCGGAAAGATGGTGAGGGAAGGAATTGGCGAAGGTTTCCAGCCCGACCAGGCGCATGAATTCGTCCACCTCGGCCCGCTTCTCCCGCAGTTTGCCCTGCGCGACGAGCCCGACTTCGATGTTTCGCCGCACCGTCAGCCAGGGGAAAAGATTTGGGTCCTGGAAAACGAGACCCCGGTCCGCGCTCGCGCCTGTGATCGGTTCGGCGCCGATCGCCAGTTCGCCTGTCGTCGGGCCGGTCAGGCCGGCGATCATTCGCAACAAAGTGGATTTTCCGCAACCGCTCGGGCCCACGATCGAGACCAGCTCGCCCGCTCCGATCGAGAGCGAGACATCGTCCAGGGCCAGCGCACCCGGTGTGACGCCGCCATCGGGCGAAGTGAATTCTTTGCTGACATGCCAGACGCGCAGCGACGCGGCATCTTTGTGGGCGGACGCGACGGCTACCATTTGATCACTCCCTTCTGCCAGACGAGCACCCGATCCCGCACCTTGAAGAGGAGCGTCATGATCGTCGAGAAGAAGGCCGCCATGATGACCAGCGCCCCGTAAACTTTGCCGTACTCCGCCCAGCCCTGTGCCCAGGCGACATACCAGCCGAGGCCCGACTTCACTCCGACGGTTTCCGCCACCACCAAAGTGAGGAAGGAAGTGCCCAGTCCCATGAAGAGTCCGATGAAAATATTCGGCAACGCCGCCGGAATCGCGACCCGGAAAATCAGGTAAGACTGGCTCGCGCCCAGCGTGCGGGCGACGTCCAGGTAGGAGGCGCGGGTGTTGGAAATACCCGAGGCGGTCAGCATCGTGACCGGAAACCACACCGCCAGCGCGACCAGGCCGACGGCGGAAAAGAGCGCCGAAGGCGCCACCACCATCGCGAGCGGAATCCAGGCGGTTGCGGGAATGGGGCCGATGATTTTCAGGACCGGCATGCCCCAATAACGCGCATGCGGAAACCAGCCGATCGTCACCCCGGTCGCGAGCGCAATCACGGTCCCGATCGCATACCCGCTCAGCAGGAGGACAAGCGAATGCCAGGTGCTATCGAAAAGCAGGGCCCGATCACCGGCGAGCGCGGCCATCACGCCCTCGGGTCCGGGGAAATACGGCATGGGCAGCAATCCGAGGCAGGCCGTGACCAGTTGCCATATGGCCATCGCGAAAACCGCCATGCCCAAAATGGGGCACATGCGCTGCATCCAATTCCGCAAACCGACCGAAAAGACCTGAAGGCCCGCGCCGATTAACCCCAGCGCCAGCACGATGCTGAGCAGAATCGGGTAATAATGCGTCGTCGCCGCCACTCCCGCGCGTGGGCCAAAAAAATGGATCGCCAGTCCGATTATGGCCGCGACCGGCACTACGAGCAAAGTCTGCGGACGGGTCCGGAGTAAGCCGGGCGGACGAGGAGGGACCCGATTCGGAGAATCGGCTTCGGTCGGTCGCGTCGGCGTCGGTGCGCTACTTCGGAGTGGGACAGTCAATTCCATCAGTAATTTTTCCAGAGTTTTGCGGTGAGGCGTCCGGTTCCAGTAGCAGTTTTCATGTCATCGGATGCCTTGCCGGCCATTTTGGGGGCCGCTAATCGTGCGGCGGACCCGTCGTTCTTGAAATGAGGTTTCCAGAATACAACAATAAGCATGGCTTATGAAAGTAATTTCTTTGTCACGGACCCGTCAGACAGCGAGCAGAAAGCGGCAAACAGCTCGGGTCCAACCGTTCGACGCGCCGCATTAATTTACCGGCGAGTGAAAAGGCAGCGCGACCGGTTCCGGCGGGAAACCGGCCGCGTTTCGCGGCGTCGGGTTGGTTGAAACTAGAGGGCGCCGGAGCGCATCTAACTCGCTTCGTTCCCCGCCATCGGCTGGCCGGCAAAGTGCATCGTCTCCAAAATCTCGCCGCGCAGCTGCAGGAAAGCGTCGCTGCTCCGGTCGCGCGGACGCTCAAGCGTCACCGGGATGATCTGTTCAATTTTGCCCGGACGCTGCGTCATGATGACGATGCGGTCGCTCATGTAGATGGCTTCGTCGATGTCATGCGTGACGAAGAGCATGGTGGTGCCATGGGCGCGCCAGAGACGCAGCACCTCATCCTGCATCCGCATGCGGGTAAACGCGTCGAGCGCGCCTAACGGCTCGTCGAGCAGCAGCACCCGGGGATGATTGATCAAGGCCCGCGCCAGCGAAACGCGTTGCGCCATGCCGCCGGATAGATGATGCGGAAAAGAGTTCGCAAACGCTTCCAGGCCGACCAGTCGCATGAACTCATCCACCTCCGCGCGCTTTTCCCGCAGGACACCGCGCGCGACCAGACCGGCTTCGATATTTTTCCGAACCGTGAGCCAGGGAAAAAGGCTCGGGTCCTGAAAAACCAAGCCGCGCTCCGCACTCGGCGCTGTGATCGGCTCCGCGCCCACCGACACTTCACCGGTCGTCGCCGCATGCAGGCCGGCGATCATCCGCAGCAGGGTTGATTTGCCGCAACCGCTGGGCCCGACGATCGAGACTAATTCGCCGGCCGCGACCGAAAGCGAAACGTCATCCAGGGCCAGCGCCCCGGGGGTGATGCCGCCATCGGGAGAATCAAAACGCTTCGTGACATGTCGCACCCTGACGGATGCGGCCTCGTCCGCTTCGGGAAGATCGAGATTGAGCTTTACCATTTGATGACCCCTTTCTGCCATACCAGGACGCGATCCCGCACCTTGAAAAGCACCGTCATGATGGTGGAGAAGAACGCCGCCATGATGACCAATGCGCCATAGACTTTGCCGTATTCGGCCCAGCCCTGGGCCCAGGAAAGATACCAGCCGAGACCAGATTTCACCCCGACCGTTTCCGCCACCACCAGCGTGAGAAACGACGTGCCCAATCCCATAAAGAGACCAAGGAAGATGTTCGGCAGCGCCGCCGGGATGGCCACGCGAAAGATCAGGTAAGCCCGGCCCGGCGCCGAGGGTGCGCGCGACGTCGAGATAGGAAGTGCGGGTATTGGCGATGCCAGAGGCGGTCAGCATCGTGACCGGAAACCAGACCGCCAAAGCCACCAACCCCATCGCGGAAAAAAGCGCGGACGGTGCCACCACCATCGCGAGCGGAATCCAGGCAGTCGCCGGAATGGGGCCGATGATTTTCAGGATCGGCATGCCCCAGTAACGCGCATGCGGAAACCAGCCGATCGTCACGCCGGTGATGAGCGCCAGAGTCGTCCCGATCGCGTAACCACTGAGGAGCAGGACGAGCGAGTGCCAGGTGCTGTCGAAAATCAATCCGCGATCATGCACGAGCGCGGCCGCCACTCCTTCCGGCCCGGGGAAATAGGGGAGCGGCATCCATCCGAGGCAGTAGGTCACGAGTTCCCAGATCCCCAGCAGAGCGAGCGCGGCCCCCAGGATCGGACACATCTGCCGCATCCACTTGCGCAATCCATCGAGGAAGGGATAAAGCGCGGCCCCGACGAGCCCCAGCCCCAGAGCGATGAAGAGGAGAATCGGATAGTAGTTCGTCAGCGGCACTTCCTCGATCTTTGGCACGAAATAGTGGATCAGGAGCGCGATCCCGGCACCCGTCGGGACGGCGAGGAGGGTTTGAGGCCGCATCCGTTTCTTCGTGACCGCGGCGGTAGCCAGCGCCATGACGGGCGGCGAGGCGGCGGGGATCGCGACAACGGGCGCTACAGTTGATTCGAGGGTGGTATTCATTGTTTGGTGACTTGGTTTTTCTTCGGACGGTTTTTTGCCTCCGGGTCAGCCAGGTTGGGCGCGTCTTGGTCGGGTTGATCGTAGATTGACCGGGCGCAGCAGTCGTCGTGAGGCTCGTTTAGAATTAATTCCGCGAGGAGCTTGAGGTCCTGGTGGGGATCGACCTGGCCGCCGGGCACGGTCTCGACTTTGACCGTCTTGATCCACTCGTCGGTCACGCCATCAAGATGCCGAAACGACTTTTTCGCCAGCGCATCGGTGTCCGTGGTCGGGGAGAGCATCTTCGCCACCTTCATTTCTTTCGCGGCGGAATAGAGGGTCTGCTCGGCGAGCGCGACCGAGGGGATGTATTTCAGGCGGCTGAGCGCGACGGTGTTCAGCTCGACCGTGGAAGCGAGGTAATTCTTATCCACCGCCAATTGCGCCGCGGCCTTGGGATTTTGTTGCACCCAGACGGCTCCTTTCAGAATCGCCCGCGTCGCCCGCGCCGCGGTGTCCGGGTTGGCGTCGATCCATTTGCCGTTGGCGATAATCTCGCAGCAATACTCGTCTGCGTAGGCCGCATCGGTGGCTTGGTCCATCCCGGGGATGTTTCTTGCCCTCCCGTCGGCGATGAGGAGTGTCCCGATTGGCTCGGCATTGGCCACCGCGTCCACTTCGCCTTTGGTCAAAGCCAATCCCAGTTCGCCGGCGGGGAAAACCTTCCATTCGATATCCGTGCTCGGGTCGACTCCGTGGGTGCCGAGGACGCGATTGGCGAAGACAAACGGCGGCGTGCCCATCCCCGGAACCCCGATCCGTTTCCCTTTTAAATCCTGGATTTTCTTGATCGGACTGTTCACGCCCGTTTGCACCCGCAGACAACCGGTGTGCACGCCGCCGAGGAAACGCACGTTCAGGCCCTGTTCGATCGGCTTCAGAAAATACATCACGAGGTGATGGGTGATGTCGTAGCTGCCCAGCGCGAGGTTGTCTTTGTAGGCCGCCCAGCTGCATTTCACGAGTTCCGGTTCCAGCCCTTCCTCCTTGAAAAAGCCTTTCTCGTAGGCGGTGTAGATCGGCGCCTCGCAGGTCAGCCCGATGTAGCCGATTTTCACCTTCTTCGAGTTCACCACCTCCGTGATGGCGGACTTTTTGCCGCAGCTGGTGAGCGACGCGGCCATGCACAAAAGAAGGGCGCCGGCGGCCTGGCTAACGAACTTTGCTGTTTTCATATAGGGATTTTGGTTTTTGTATGGGGCGGTTTTCGGGAGTGGGACCGGAAGCGGATTACGCGGTCGCCAGCCGGGGCCGAGGAAGGAGGTTCGATCCTGGGGTGAGGCCGGGGAAAAGAGTCAGCACCGCGGCGCGTTTCCCGCGCGGATCCTGCATGCTGTGGACGTTCGAATCTCTCCGCCCGCACACCGCGGTGCCACCCCGGGGACCGAGATCTGAGATCTGGTTCGGGATAATCTTTTCCCGCCTGGCAAACCGGTGCTCCGCCCGGCCGGGCGCTGGGGGAAAAAGCCGCGTTTGCATCCAAAGTTTCATGAATAGAAGGATTGATGAGACTGATGACTTGTTTAGACAATAAGCTAATAAGCAAAACTTATGGAAGAGAAATCTGCAAAATTTTTTGCAGCGTTGCCAGACCCGCTTTCCCTCGCCAAGCTCAGCGGGGATGACGCACGACCCGCTTGAGATTCGGCTTCTGCGCTATTTTCTCGCGGTGGCGGAGGCGGGGAGTTTCAGCCGTGCCGCGAGCCGGCTTTCAGTTTCCCAGCCCAACATCTCGCAGCAGATGCGCGACCTCGAAACGACCCTGCGAGTGGACCTCTTCCAGCGCCGCGGGAAACGGATTTTGCTCACTCCGGCGGGACTGATTCTCGAGGGCCATGCCCGCTCCATCCTGCGCGAGATCGAAAATTTCCTGCAGGAACTCAGGACCCGAGCCCGGGGAAATGCAGGGCGCGCTTCACCTCGGCGTCGTGCCGATTCTCAACGTCGCCTTCATGCCTCAGTTGCTGGGCGCTTTCGCCGCGACCCATCCTGGCGTCCATCTCACCGTCGAGGAAATTTCTTCTACCGAGATCGAGACCGCGCTCGAAGAAGGCCGGATGGATGTCGGGCTCGGATTTCTCACCCGCCACTCGCCCAACCTGCAGTACGAGCGGCTTTGCACCGATCAATTTGCCCTCATCGTCCACCGCACCCACAAGTGGGCGCGCCGTCGGTACCGTGGACGTTTCCGAATTGGACCAGGAGCGCATCCTCCAACTCCCCGACACCTTCGTCATGCGGCGCATGTCGGACGCGATTTGCCGCGAGCACCAGGTTCGTCCGCGCAATGTCGCCGAGATCAACGCGATCGAGACTTTGCTGCGTTCTCTCGCGCCCTTGAAGGCGGCCGCCCTCATGCCGAAGATCGCCCTCCGCGGCACGACCGGGCTCACCGCCATTCGCCTGAAGGGAAAAAACCTCGCGCTCGAAATCGGCCTCCTCCGCCTCATCGGCTCCGGCGCGAGCGACGTCGTGAGCGAGTTTGCCAAGCTCGCCCGCGCCACCTTGCCAAAGATGGTGCGGGGCTGATCCCGGCCATCGCGTCTCGTTAGGCGCAACGCGGCCTGGCCGGCGCTGCGCGCAATAAATGCGCAGCAATTCCCAAGCGACGGCGAGAGCCGCCTCGAACGGCCGTTAGGTTCGACGGGTAAAAGGAGCCACTTAACGAACCATGGATTACCTCGTTGTTTTTCTCGCCGCGGCTTTCATCGCGAGCTGCGCCCTGATCGTCGGCCGGATTGTTTTCCAGAGCGAGTAACTGCTCGCCGGCGCGCGGGGTGTGCGGCATGATCCCGCATCCCGGTGCGCAAACCAAAATCTCGGCTTAGACACGAAGACGACTTCGCCTTTCGGGCCGACGAATTTGTCGTCGTCGCCGGCGAACCGGCTAATTTTCAGGTCGAGGCGGGTTCCGATCCGCTTAAGATCGATCACGTCTGGATCACGATTCGGGCCGGACGCTTCGGTCGCCTCCGGATTTCGATCAGCACCTGGTCGCTCAAGCACGCCGCCGACGGATTCGATCCGCGCATGCGAGTCGGCGTGATCGCCGCGCCCTGGACGCGATTACCGGAAGGCGGCGTCTTTCCGGCACACGGCCTCGATTACGGCGAGTTGGAGCGCGCCCAGCCGGTTGTATATCGGGAAACGGAACGTCCGGTGTTGGAAGAAATGCTGCGCGAGAAGACTGACCGCGCGATCTGCGTCGAGGCCTGGGGCGCGCTTTACCTGCGCGACCAGCTTGGGGTTCATCAGATCCATAGTCGCCGCGCCAGTTGCAGCGTGCGGCGCGATCACGTCGGGCGCGACGGCGCGGTTCGCTTCTATTTTCCCGGCCAGACGGCGGAGATGATTCTCTTCAAGTATTGCGGCCAGGTCTGATCCGCAGCAGGCGCAGGCCGTTCAGGACGACGACCACGGTACTGCCTTCGTGCCCGACCACGCCGAGCGAGAGCTTGATCTTCTGCGCCAGGGCAAGGGTGACCAGGACCGCGACCGTGCCTAACGAGATGACGAGATTCTGCCGGATGATGCGCCGGGCGCGCCGGCTCAGGCGCAAAGCAGTCGGCACATTCTCGATCCGGTCGTGCATCAGGATCACATCCGCTTGCGCGAGGGCCGCATCCGATCCGCGCGCGCCCATCCCGAGGCCGACATCGGCCGCGATCAGGCTCGGGGCGTCGTTGATCCCGTCGCCCACCATCGCGACGGTTTTGCCTTCCTGGCGCCAGCGATGAATCCACTCCAGCTTTTCGTTAGGCGTGAGGTCGGCGTGCACTTCCTCAATCCCGGCCGCCTGCGCCACCATCTCCGCGGCGGAAGCGCGATCGCCCGAGACGAGGGCGACGGTGTTGCCGTCTTTCTGTAAACTGGCGATAACCGCGGGAGTGGCGGAACGGAGCCGGTCGCGCAGGTAAATTACCCCGAGCAAAACGTCGCGGGCGACCCACACCTCCGCTTCCGCGCCGCTCGAGGGAAAACCGGCGACCGCAAAACCGCGCTGCTCCATCAGGCGCCGGCTCCCGACCGCGACCAGGCCGGAGTCGATTCTCGCTTCCATGCCGAAGCCGGGAATGTTGACCACATCGTGCGTTTCCGCGGGTGCAACTCCGCGGCGTTCTGCTTCGAGCACGACGGCGCGGGAGAGGGGATGAGTCGAGTTCCGCGCGACGGCGGCGGCGGCCGCGAGCGCTTCCTCAACGGTCGTTAGGCCAGCGGTCTCGATGCGCGAGACTTCGAGCTCGCCGGTCGTGAGAGTGCCGGTCTTGTCGAAGGCAAAATGGTTTACCCCCGCGAGCGTCTCCACCGCCACCCCGCCGCGGAAGAGAATGCCGTTGCGCGCCCCGGCCGCGATCGCGACGAGGATGGCGGAGGGGATCGAGAGCACCAGCGCGCAAGGCGAGGCGACGACGAGCAGCGTCATCATGTGATAAACCGCGACGGCGAACGGCTCCTGCCGGAAATGCAGCAGCCAGCCGAGAAAAACGACGCTGCCGCTCAAAATTGTGACCGTGTAGTAGCGCGTGAACCTGTCGGTGAAACGTTGCACCGGCGCCTTTTGTTCGCGCGCGCTCTCGATCAATTCGATGATTCGCTGCACTGCGCTTTCACCCGGAAGTCGCAGCACTCGCATCACGGCCCGGCCTTCCAGGTTCATGGTCCCGCCGCTGACCGCATCGCCGGCCCGTTTCGAGACCGGAAGCGCTTCGCCAGTGAGAGCGGACTCATCGGCCGAGGTGGTGCCTTCGGTTACTTCGCCATCGACCGGGAAGAGCTCGCCCGGTTTGACCAGGAGTTCATCGCCTACGCCTAACGAGTCACTGGGGACTTCGACCCATTCCCCGTTCTCGCGCCGGCAGGCGGTCTCCGGCGCGGCCTGGAGGAGCGAGCCGATCGCATGCTCGGTCCGGTAATTTGCAAAACGTTCGAGCGCATTGCTGAGCGAAAACAGAAACAGCAGCGTCGCGCCTTCCACCCAGGCGCCGATCCCGGCCGCGCCGAGCGCGACCACGATCATGAGCAGGTTGATATCGAAAATTCCGCGCCGCAGTTCGCCCGCGAGATCGATCGAGGCGAACCAGCCTCCGGCCAGGTAAGCGGCGATAAAAAGGGGCAGCGCGACCAGCGCCGGCGCGCCGAGTTTCGGCAGGAGAAATCCGGCCAGCGCGCAAAAACCGCATAACGCGGCGAGCGCCAGCATCACGCGATGCCGCGGTTGCGCCTTGGTTAGGCGCGATTCCATCGTCATGCGCCGAGATTGCGAGGAGCCGGCGCTTCGGTCACGCGAAACTTTCGCGCTCAATCGCCGTCGCGGCCGGGCGGGTTCAGTAATGGGTGCCATGAGCAACGAAGCTAAGGCAATCCTCCGCCCGGTCGCTGCGCGGCACTTGCGAAGTGCCCTCCATTTTTTGCCACCGCCATGAAACGCTCTCTGTTCGCCCGCGGGTCAAGAAACGCCCGTCTTTTGCCAAGGAACGCCGCGTCGAGCGGCGGGCGCTGCCTTATTTTCCCCTAACGAAAGACAAAAAATGAAAGACAAACTCATCCTGCTGGTGGATGCCGACGCCGATTGCGGCGGCATCGTTTTGGAAGCCGCGGCCCGGACCGCTCACGGCGTGCGCCTGAGCCGCGACAGCGCGCAGGCCTTCCGTGTCCTCTCTCGCGAATTCGACCAGATCGATAGCCTGATTGTCGATGTCGATCCGGGCAGCCACGGGCTGGCTTTGCTCGAGGCAATCAACGCGCTGCATCGCCGCCCGCCCATCATCGTCCTGACCGCGCTGGAAGAGAGCCACATGGAACCGGTCGTCGCGCGGCACGGCGCGGCAGCCTGTCTCGGCAAACCGATCTCGATCAATCGGCTTTGCGCCGCGATCGAACGCGTCACCGGCGGTGAAATTCACGGCGAATCCTCCGATACCTGGGGCCACCCGCGCGAGGATAAAAAGGAGGTGGAAAATGGCGCTCCGGCCTAAGACTCTCAGCCGGCGTCCGGGACGCCTAACGAATCGCATCGGAGCGCGCACCCGCCTGCGGGCGCCCAAAGCCGCGCCCTTGCGTCTGCGGCGCATTCTTTTGCCGACCGATTTCTCGCCCGCGGCCAACGCCGTCCTTCCCGCGGCGGTGCAGTGGTGCGAGCGCTTCCGGGCCGAGCTGCACCTCGTCCATGTTTGCGCGGTCGACTATTACTCGCCCAGCCTCATGGTCTCGCCCGTCGTCATCCCGGACTCGCAGATAAAGAAAGAGGCGCGTTCCCACCTGCAGGAGTTGGCACGGGAGCACGAAAATCGTCTGCACCACGTCAGAATTCATGTCACCCAGGGCCGCCCCTACGAGGAGATCTGCCGGCTTGCCCGTGAACTCGAAGTCGATCTCATCATGACCGCGACCCGCGGCCGGACGGGGTTGAAACATCTCACCCTCGGCAGCACCGCCGAGCGCGTGCTTCGGCATGCGCCCTGTCCGGTGCTCGCCCTCCATCCGCCGCCCGACTCGGGCCGCCTTCGCGCCCCGGTCCTGCGGAAAATTTTGGTGCCGATCGATTTTTCAACCGCCGCGGCGCACGGCCTCTCCTACGCTCGGGCGCTCGCCACGCAGTTCGACGCCAGGCTCATCCTGCTTCACTCCGTCGATCTCCATTATTACAGCACCAACCCCGACTTCGTTCTGCTCGATCTGCCGCCGCTCCTGGCCGCGGCCGAGAAAGCCAGCGACGAGCAGTTGCGCGAGCTGGTCGACCAGACCGACTGGAAAGGGTTGAAAGTCGAATCCACCCTGGAGCGCGGTCATGTCGGCGAACAGGTTTGCCGTCGCGCCGACGAGCTGGGGGTGGACCTGATCGTCACCTCCACCCACGGCCGGACCGGCCTGAAACGCGTCCTCCTCGGGAGCACGGCGGAATACATCGTTCGCCACGCCGCCTGCCCGGTGCTGGTGGTGCCGAGCCACGCCCGCTCTCCGAAGGTCGCGCGCAAAGGCGGCGGCGGGTGAAGCACCTCCTCATCCTCGGCCTAACGATCGCCGCAGTTGGCTGCGCCGCCGCGCCCGTTTCGAAACCCGCCGGTTCCAGCCGTCCGCTCACCTTCGCTAACGTCCGCTCCTATTTTTCCGACACGCTCAAGTTCCGGCCGACCGAGGTGCAGAAGCGCTGCGTCATCTTTTACGAGGGCGAATGGGTCAGCCCGCAGGTCTACAACTATTGCGTCATCATCCTCGAGAACTCCGACGAAGATTTGCAGGTCACCTTTTACATCACCGACGACCAGGAGATGAATTGGGTGAACGAATTTCTCGATAGCCCGTTCTTCACCCGCCACGAAACCGAAAATCTTTTCCGCCTCCTCCATCGCGAAAAACATGCGCGCGGCGAACGCGTCGGCCGCTTCCGGGTCGACCTCAGCCATTGGGAACCGAAGCACGCCGAGATCATCGTCATCAGCTTTCGCCGGTAGTTGTTATTGTTAGGTGAAAACAGAATCCCGCGTAGCTTACCAATTGGCGCCCGGTTTCCCGCGCCCGCAGATTCGAGCGCGAAGCCGCGCGGTGGAATCCGGGAGGTATTCGGTATGAACTTAATCTATGCACATCGGCTCCTGCTCGACCGCAGTCAGCCGGGAACGCAGCCACTGCTGATATCTGACCGCGCTGAGTGCACGCAATTACAAGACCTGGCAGCGGCGGGTTTGGTGGAGGTTACGCGGCGAGGCACTTTCACCGCTCCCGCCATTACCCTCGAGCGATTGACCGACCTGGGCCACACCTTCCTGCGCGCCTTTCCGGAAGGGATGCCCGGGACTGAGATTTCTCTCGTCACGATGGAACGTAGCGAGAGCGAGCGACGGGCCGACTCCTGTGCGGTCGCGGTCGGGAAATGGAAAGGCAAATTTGCCGCCATGAAGCAGGCCGAAGTTCACTAATCCGGCCATGGCCTACAAAGCACCGACGCTGATGTTCGTATGCGACGGCTGTGGAGCGCGCAAGTCGCTCGACAAGACGAAACGACATTGGTGCGAGGAATGTCGACCCAGGGCGGTCGAGATGCGCTGCACCCGAGACCGCCGGGCGGGTCCTCTACCAGACTCGACCGCGTTCCGGGCCGGCCTCCGTCATTGAGCGCAGAAACGCGCCGAGAGCCTCGGCGGCGGCTTCACCCCGGCGCGCTTGAGTCTGTGAGATTGTGCAATGCCCCGCGCGTTGCTAAGGCAATAGCGTGAACGAATCCTCCTCGCCGCCGACTGAGACGGCCTCGACCGCGCCGCCGGAACGCGCGGACGAGATCATGCTCGAGGGGCCGCACTCGCGCTTTGATGAATTTTTTACCCTGCTCCGCATCATGGCGGATTTCTTGCGCGGGTTTCGCGTCCTCCATTTCGTCGGGCCGTGCGTGACGGTCTTCGGTTCGGCCCGGACCAAGCCCGGCAGCCCGGAATATGAGCTCGCGCGCGAGATGGGCGCAGGCATCGCCCGGCTCGGGTTCACCGTCATGACCGGCGGCGGCCCCGGGATCATGGAAGCGGCCAACCGCGGCGCGAAGGAAGCCGGCGGCCGCTCGGTCGGTTGCAACATCCGGCTGCCCTTTGAGCAGGCGCCTAACGAGTATCTCGATCGCTCCGTGACGATGTATTATTTTTTCGTCCGCAAGATGCTGCTGGTGAAATATTCCTACGCCTTCGTCGTCATGCCGGGCGGCGCGGGCACGCTTGATGAACTTTTCGAAGCGCTCACCCTCATCCAGACGGGCAAGATCCAGAATTTCCCGATCGTGGTCATGGGCACGGAGTATTGGAAGGAACTGACCGATCTGCTGCAGAAAATGGCGCGCCTCGGGACGATCGCGGCGGCGGACCTGGACCTCGTTTTCATGACCGACTCGGTCGAGGCCGCACTCGAGCACATCCGGAGCAAGACGATCGAGCCTTTCGGGCTCAAGCGAGTCGTTAGGCGTTATTTGCCCTGGCTGGGCGAGCGCGGCTTTCACGCCGCGACTTCATGAAGCGAGCGGCCGAAGGGTGGGGGAGCGAGTGCCTGGCGGCTTTGCCTAACGGCCGGCGTTATCTCATCGGCGTTTCCGGCGGGCGCGACTCGGTCGTGCTCCTGCACTGGTTGCTCGCGCAGGGTTATCGCAAGTTGATCGTCTGTCATTTCGAGCACGGGCTGCGCGGACGCGCGGGGAAGGCGGACGCGCGTTTTGTCGAGCGGCTCGCGACAGAAGCACGGATTGGAATTCGAGCTCGGCTCGGCCAAAGTCGCCACGATCGCGAAGCGCACAAAGCGCTCGCTCGAGACCGCCGCGCGCGACGAGCGGCTGGCGTTTTTCCAGCGCGTCGCCGCGCGCCGGCGTTGCCGCACGATCTTCCTCGCGCATCAGGCGGACGATCAGGTGGAGACATTTCTCATGAACCTGCTGCGCGGCGCGGGCAGCCGCGGCCTCGGCGCGATGCGCGAGTGTTCGACCTACGGCCGGCTCGAGATTGTGCGCCCGCTCCTCGGTGTCTGGCGTTCGGAGATCGACGACTACCTCAAGGAGCACGGGCTGAAGTTTCGCGAAGACGCCAGCAACAAAGAGCTGCACGCGCGGCGCAACCGGACCCGGCTCAGGATCGTGCCGTGGCTGGAGAAAGAATTCGGACGCAACGTGCGCACCAACCTTTGGCGCGCGGCCAGCATCCTCGCCGAGGAGGAAGGTTTGCTCGACGAACTTTTGCCTAACGAGAGCGAAAATGCGCTTGTCCTGGAAGTCAGGCGCCTGCGCGAGCTGCCCGTCGCCCTGCAGCGCCGCACCATCCTGCGCTGGCTCCGCGGCCATGAAGTTTCGGATGTCGGCTTCGCCGTGATCGAGCGCGTCCGTGCCTTGTTGCAACCGGACGCATCTGTCGCGAAAACGAACCTGCCGCGCGAGCGGCATGCGCGCCGGCGGGCGGGCAAGATCTTTCTCGAATAATAAAAGTGTCGCGCGCGCAATCCTTTCGGGGAGCGCGGGCGCCCCGCCCGCTGTGTCACGCGCCCCGCGGGACACCCGCTGTGGGCACGGAGCTTTTTGGCGGGGCGCCAAAAAGAGCGGGCGGGGCGCCCGCGCTCCCCGGAGGCGGAGGGTCCCGCCCTCAAAGCGGGAGTTTGCGAGAACCCTCGCTTTCGCTCACGGTGACAAACATATGAGTTCCGCCGTTCGCGTTCGCTTCGCCCCGTCACCGACTGGTTACCTGCACATCGGCGGGGCCCGGACCGCCCTTTTCAACTGGCTCTACGCGCATCACACCGGCGGTACCCTGGTCCTTCGCATCGAGGACACCGACCAGGCCCGCAACACCGCCGAAGCGACGCAGGCGATCTACGACGGGCTGCGCTGGCTCGGTCTCGAATGGGACGAAGGCCCGCACGCCGGCGGAAACTACGGCCCTTATTTTCAAAGCGAGCGCAACGAAATCTACGAGCGCCATTTCAAGAAGCTGGAAGAAGGCGGCCACCTCTTCGAGGAAAACGGCGCCATTCGTTTTCGCTCGCCGCGCGAGCATGTCGTGGTCGACGACGTCGTCTGCGGCAAGATCGATTTCGACCTAACGAACCCGGAAACGCATCCCGACATGACCATCCGCCGCCCGGATGGCTCGTGGATTTTCCATTTCGTCAACGTGGTCGACGACCTCGAGATGCAGATCAGCCACGTCATCCGGGGCGAGGATCATCTCTCGAACACGCCCAAGCACATCGAGCTCTATCGCGCGCTCGGGGCGGAGCCGCCGCGCTTCGCGCACATCCCGCTCATCCTCAACCAGGACGGCTCGAAGATGAGCAAGCGCGACGTGGGCGCGAGCCTCAACACCTACATCGAGGAAGGTTTCCTGCCCGAGGCGGTCTGCAATTATCTCTGCCTCCTCGGCTGGTCGCCCAAGGATAACCGGGAAAAAATCGAGCTCGAGGAAGTCGTTAGGCTGTTCGAGCTGGAGAAGATCCATCGCAAGAACGCGTCGTTCGATCTCGCGAAATGCACCTGGCTCAATGGCGAGTACGCGCACCAGTTGCCGGACGATCGCTTCCGCGCGCTCGGCCTCGTCGCGCTGGCCAGGGCTGGGATCGACACCACGAAATATTCGCCCGAGTACACCCAGGCCGCGCTCGACACCTGCAAAGGGAAGTTCCGCATCTTCAGCGAGCTGCCGGCCTACTGCGGCTTCTACTTCACGGACGAAGATCACCTACCAGCCGGAAGGCGTGGCGAAGCATTTCATCCCGGAAAACAAACCGCGCCTGGAAGCGCTGCGCGCCGCCTTCGCCGCGCTGGAAAACTTCGACGCCACTTCGATTGAAGCGGCATTGAAAGCGACTGCGAACGCAGCTCGGCGTGAAAGTCGGCGCGCTCGTCCACCCGACGCGTCTCGCCGTTACCGGGAGCAACGCCGGCCCGAGTCTCTATCATCTGCTCGAGATTCTCGGGAAAGCGAAAGTCCTGGCGCGAATCGATCGCGCACTTGCGGTCATGCCCGGCAGTTAGTGCCGCCCGCTCAGTCCATCAGGCCGAGGACTGCCATCCAAAGCCCCATGTAGAGGACCGCCCAAAGCAGGGCGTCCCATTTCATCGGGGCATGCAGGCGGGGGATGAGTTTCCCTTTCGGCGGCGGCGACGGACACCAGAAGGTGAGCCGCGCCCTTTGCCAGCGGATGAAAAAAGGCAGCGCGACAAAGAAAAGCAGGGCCGGGATCGCCTGCCAGATGTTTCCGCCTAACGACACATAAAAATAAAGTCCGCCCGCAGCCAGAGGAAGCGTGGACCAGGAGAGAAGGCCAATCCGGCGCCGGTATTTCGGCTCCGTGAGGGTGCGATGAATCAGTTGCCACGCGGGCACGATCCAGAGAACGCTCGCGATCCCAAGCACCGCGCCAAGTCCTTCGCGCGGTGTCATCGTTTCACTCCCCGATGGGTCGGTCGGGGAAAGCGACATTCGCGAAGACGGCCAGCAATCCCGCCATCGCGCAAAACAGATGTTCGTGCAGGCGCACGATCACGGGCAGCCGGAGCCGGCTCATTCCTTCCGGCACCGCGGGCACCGGGTTTTTTTGCCGATGGGTCGCGTCCCAGTGCCGGAGGTCGATCCATTGCCGGCGCCAGAGCCAATGGAGCGATTCCGGCAGACCGATCGCGCTTCCGATCACCGTCACCGCGCCTTTCTGCAGGAGTGCGGCCTGTCCGCTGAGCCATTCGGTGGCAGTGCGGTTGGTTAACAGCACGACCTGCGTCCCGTCGGTCGCGCTTTCCGTCAGCGCCGAGGCTGATCAGGTCGGCGCGCAGGCGCGCCGCGGCCGGTGCATCCTCCATTTCGTGTAGAAGTTGAAATCGGCCCAGTTCCGCAAAACGGGTTGGCAGATCGGGAATCTTCATCACGCGTCCGCGGCGATAGGCGTCCCACGCTTTTCCAGTCGGGCACCAGCGGAGCAAATCTTCCGGGCGAAGGAAAAGGACGATCGCGAGCGCGGCGCATCCAATGGCGACGAATTCCGCCGAGAATGGAATCCGAAATTCCCGTCGTAATGCATTTCGCTGCTTAGCCTGCTGAGCGCAGGGATCCAGCCTGCCCGCATAATGAAATAGGAGGCGAAGAGGCCGGTGAAGAGGACCAGGGTCAGCGCCAGGCGGGTCATGCCCATCCGGCGCCAGAGGAATGCGAGGCAGGAATGCCAAAGGGTCAGCCCGAATGATGAACGGCAGCCCGAGCCAGGCGAAGATGCTGAAACTCAAACGGTTCACTGGCGAGATCGACCCCCTGCCAGTCGCCGAAGGCCATCAGCGGCAGGAAAAAAATAGCAAACCAGCATCAGGGTCAGGAGAGCGACCCACGGCGGCACGCGCGGCAGGCGCGACGGATTCGTTAGGCGCGGTGTCTCCTGTGTCTGCTCGAGCAGGTCCGTCAGCCGCTGCAGCGCTGGTCGGAAGGCTCCGCGAAAATCGATCGCCCGGGCATGGCTTCAATTCCGGCGGCAGTTTGCAGGAACGGAAGCGGGCGACGAGCAGACGATCGCCCTGCGCGAGCGCGCGCTTCCATTCCCGCTCAACATAGGGTGAACGCATGCTCGCGGGCGTGGCCACGAGGATCAAGGTGTGCGCTTCGTCCAGGGCGCGTTCGATCTCCTGGCCCCAGTCGCCTCCCGGCGAAAGGTGATTCGCGTCGAGCCAGCTCTCAATCCCGCGTTCCGTGAGATGGAAGGCGAGCGACTCGGCAAAGTAAAAGTCTTTGCGCGAATAACTGATGAAGACCGCAGGCATCGGTGTCCTCGCGGGTAATTTTGCCTCCCGCGGCCGGGGCGCCGGCGAGCAGAAACTTGCGCTTGCCGCGGGAACAGCAGCGGCGCTGCGCTCTTGCTCGTTAGGCGCAAAGGTGAGAGACTGCGGAACGGATGAAGTATGCAGTGATCAACGTGCAGGATCCGGTCGGCAAAACGGTCGGCCGCAGGAAACTGCGCGACGCCTGGAAATACAGCATGGGACTGCAGAAGTTATTGAACGCCGCGCGGAAATCACAGGGGTATGGAGGTCTTTGTCAGAAGGGTGTTTTTCGATTTCGCTCCTTCGAGGAAGCTGATGCATGGATGGTCCGGGAGATAGTGAAGAGCGCGATTCGGCCGCGGAGCTAGTTCCGCGAGCTCCGACGGAGGACGACCTGGTTCGCGTCTGTCGGCGCCTCAATGAGCTGGGCGCCCATTATGTGTTGATCGGTGGGTTTGCGATCATTTACGCGGGCTTGGCTCGGACGACGACAGATATAGACCTCATAGTCGCGACCGATTTGGAAAACGAAGCGCTCGTTTATCAGGCGCTGGAGGTCTTTCCCGACAAGGCGGTGCGGGAATTGAAGCCCGGGGAAGTGGCTCAATATATCGTCGTACGCGTCGCGGACGAGGTGGTGGTCGATCTCATGCGCGCGGCTTCCGGGATCGAGTATGCGGAAGCCGCTCGGGATGTCGTGGTGCGGGAAGTCCAGGGCGTTCCGATTCCCTTCGCTTCCCCGCGCCTGCTCTGGCGGATGAAAGTGCACACCCATCGCGAGAAGGACGCGGCCGATCTGGTTTTCCTGCGCCAGTATTTCGAAGCCTGCGGTGAACAGCCGCCGGCGGACTAATCCCCACTGGCTGATGTCGGCGCGTTGCGCCAGGACGCGGCGTCTACGATTTCTTCGCCCAGGTATCGCGCAACGTGATCGTGCGATTGAAGACCAGCTTGTCAGGCTGGGAATCTGGATCGAGCGCGAAATAGGCCAGCCGTTCAAACTGATAACGCAACTCCGGCGTCGCTTCGCCTAACGACGGCTCGCATTTCGCGCTCACGACCTCGAGCGAGTGCGGGTTGATGAACGATTTGAAATCGCCGTCGGCGTCCGGTTCCGGGACGGTAAAGAGCCGATCGTAAAGCCGCACTTCGGCGTCGACCGCGTGGGCCGCGCTGACCCAATGGATCGTGCCCTTGATCTTGCGATTGGAAGTGGCGCCGCCGGTTTTGCTCTCGAGATCGACCGTGCAACGCAGCTCGGTGACGTTGCCGGACGCGTCCTTCACCACCTCCTCGCACTTGATGATGTAGGCGTATTTCAAACGCACTTCGCCGCCCGGCTTGAGCCGAAAATATTTCGGCACCGGCGTTTCCATGAAGTCGGCCTGGTCGATGTAAAGCTCGCGGCTGAATGGAATCTTGCGCGTGCCGGCGGATGGATCTTCCGGGTTGTTCGTCGCTTCCAGTTCCTCCGTTTGTCCCTCGGGATAATTGGTGATTACCACCTTGAGCGGATGAAGAACGGCGAGCCGGCGGAGCGCGGTTTTGTTGAACTCCTGGCGCATCGCAAACTCGAGCGCGTCGACTTCGGTGAGCGAGGCATATTTCGTGATCCCGATTCGGTAGGCAAAATCGCGCAGCACGCTCGCGGTCACGCCGCGGCGGCGCATGCCGGAGATGGTCGGGAGGCGCGGATCGTCCCAGCCGCTGACCAGTTTCTCGTCGACCAACTGCTTGAGCTTGCGCTTGCTCATCACGGTGTAGGTGAGATTGAGCCGCGCGAATTCGATCTGCCGCGGGAGATGTCGCGGGAGATCGAGCGACTCCAGGATCCAGTCGTAAAGCGGGCGATGGACCTCGAACTCGAGCGTGCAAAGCGAGTGCGTGATCCCTTCCAGATAATCGCTCAGCCCATGCGCAAAATCGTAGAGCGGGTAGATGCACCATTCGTCGCCGGTCTGGTGATGCGCCGCGTGCCGGATGCGGTAGAGAACCGGGTCGCGCAGCCAGACGTTAGGCGCCTGCATGTCGATCTTCGCCCGCAGGGTGCGCGTGCCGTCGGGAAACTCGCCCGCCTTCATCCGCGCGAGCAGGTCGAGATTTTCCTCCACCGGCCGATCGCGAAACGGGCCGTCTTTGCCGAGCCGCCGGTATTCGTCGGTTTCTTCCGCGCTCATGTCGCAGACGTAGGCTTTGCCTTTGCGCACCAGCTCCTGTGCGAACTCGTAGATTTTCGGAAAATAATCCGAGGCGTAAAACGGCGCGCCGCCATCCTTGAGATTGAGATTCTTGTCCGCCCAGCCGGCGATGAGCCAGCGCACATCGGCCATGATGGAGTCGACAAACTCGAGCTCTTCCTTGGCCGGGTTGGTGTCGTCCATCCGCACGTTGCAGACGCCGCCAAACTCGTGCGCGATGCCGAAATTGAGGCAGATCGCCTTGGTGTGCCCGATGTGGAGGTAGCCGTTAGGCTCGGGCGGGAACCGGGTGTGGATGAGCGTGTGCTTTCCGCTCCGCACATCTTCTGCGACGATATCGCGGATGAAATCGGAAGGGGCGGCTGGATCAGTAACGGTGTCGGACATGCGGTGGCGCGACGTTAACCGCGCCGCGAACGCTTGTCATCCCGCGGGCGTTTCGCGATGAAGGCGGTTTACGATCTGGCAGACCTGCGCCGCTGGAAGAAAATCGCCGCGGAGTCACCTCCGATCCGTCTCGGCGTGGTCGGCGATCCGGTCGCCCAGTCGCTCTCGCCCGCGATCCAAAACGCCGCCCTCGAGAAAAGCGATCTCGCGATGCGCTACGCGCGTTTTCAAATCGCGCCCTCCGAATTCGCGGAAGCGCTCGACTTGTTCCGCCAGCACGACTTCGTCGGCCTCAACCTGACCACGCCGCACAAGATCGCGGCCCTCGCCCTCGTCGACGAAGTGGACGAACAGGCGCGGACGATCGGCGCGGTCAACACGATCGCTTTCCGCGACGGCAAATCGTTAGGCTGGAACACCGATGCGCCGGGGTTTGGCCGCGCGGTGCGGGAAGTTTTCTCGGTCGACCTGCGCGACCTGCGGGTGTTGCTCCTCGGCGCGGGCGGGGGAGCGGGGCGCGCGGTGGCCTACCAATGCGCCTTTGAAAAATGCGAGCGGCTCGTGCTCGTCAATCGCACCCTGGAAAAAGCGCAGGCCCTCGCCCGCGAACTGGCCACCTACTTCGCCGGCCCGCGCGTGCTCGGACCGGAAGCGCGCCTGGAAGCAGCTCCGTGGACCGACGCCGCGCTGCGCATCCAACTCGAGCGCACCGACCTCGTGATCAACGCGACCACGCTCGGCCGGCATCAGCGCGATCCGTTGCCTCTGCCGCATGCGCTCCTCGCGCCGCACCTCATGATTTACGATCTCCTCTACCAGGCCACGCCCGACCCCGCTCCTCGCCGCCGCGGAGGAATCCGGCGCGCGCGGGGCGAATGGCCTAACGATGCTGCTGCACCAGGGCGCTCTCGCCTTCGAACTTTGGTTCGATCGTCCCGCGCCGATCGCGGCGATGCGCGCGGCGCTCGCCTGACGGGACGGGAGGCCAGGGCGCGGAAATGACAATCAACCCTTCCTCCTTTAAAGGACCAAGGTGAACAAAAAGACGTCCGAACTTGTCGCCAAGGTACCCCAGGTCACGCTGATCTTCTGGATCATCAAAATCCTCGCGACCACGCTGGGCGAAACCGGCGGCGACGCCGTCACGATGTCGTGGCTGGGCGAAACGACCGCCGCCGCCCAGGGCACCGGCTATTTGATCGGGACCGCCATCTTCGGCGTCATTTTCGTGATCGCGGTCTTCGTGCAGATCAAGGCGGCAAAATTTCACCCCTTCCTCTACTGGCTGACGATCGTCGCGACGACCACGGTGGGGACGACGCTGGCGGATTATTGCACCCGCTCCCTCGGCATCGGCTATACCGGCGGTTCGACCATTTTGCTCATCCTCGTCATTGCGTCGCTTCTGACCTGGCGTTGGTCGACCGGGAGCATCTCGGTCGAAACCGTCAGCACCCCGAAGGTCGAGATGTTTTATTGGGTCACGATCATGTTCTCGCAAACGCTCGGGACGGCGCTGGGCGATTGGGTGGCGGATACAAATCAAATGGGCTACCTGGGGGCGGCCGCGATCTTTGGCGGTTTGCTGCTGGTGACCGCGCTTCTCTATTATTTCACCAGCGTTTCCCACGCGCTTTTGTTCTGGGCGGCGTTCATTTTGACTCGACCGTTCGGAGCCGTCGTCGGCGATTTTCTCGACAAGCCGCACGCGAACGGCGGGCTGGCGCTGAGTCGTTATACCGCTTCATTCGCGCTCCTGGTGGTGATCGTGGCCCTGATCCTGGTTTTCCCGCAGAAGCCCGCGGAGAAAGCGCATTGAGCCCGTCGTTAGGCAAAAGTTTTCCAGCAGCCTAACTGCCAGCGCCGGGAAAAGTTCGCCCCGGGCGTGATTCAGTTCGCGGCGGCCATTCTCCTGCTCTACCCAATGGCATGCCAGCACCATCCGACCCTGTCACCGCCCCCGTCACCCGATCGGCGCGGACTTGTCTCCGCCTCCGTTCGATTCTCATCCTGGGAATCGCGCTCCTCGTCGCCGCCCGCCCGGCGGCCGCGGAAATCCCGCACGGCGTCGTCTCGTTATCGCCCGCCGGGATCAAGGTAAACGACATCGTGCTCAACAATCCGAACGTCGTCGCCGTCACCCTGCGGCAGGATTGGAGCGCGCTCGAGCCGACCGAGGGCGTGTTCGACTGGACCTTCCTCGATTCCGAAGTCGTGCGGGTCGCGGCCGCGGGCAAGAAAGTCATGCTCCGCATCAACACCCAGTCGGGCAAGCCGGGCTGGGTCACGAGCGCGGTGCAGGCGAAGGGCGGCAAATTTTTCACCTTCGACAACAACGGCGTGACGACGACGATCCCGGTCTTCTGGAACGGCACCTTCCTGAAGAAAAAGAAGAAGATGATCGCGGCGCTCGGCGCGCATTTCACCGCCAACCCCGCGGTCGTGATGGTGGTGGCGAGTTTTGCCAATGCCGTGAGTGAAGACTGGAATGTGCCGCACGAGGAGGTCGACATCGCGAACTGGCTCGCGGTCGGTTACACCACCACGAAATTGATCAACACCGGCAAACAGATCATCGATGCGACGATGGCCGCGTTTCCGAATCAATCCGTCGCCCTCGCGATCGGCGGCAATGGCGACCTCGACCTGACCTCCGATTACGTGGCGGAGAACGTCATCGCGAACGCGCGCGCCTCGTGGCCGGGGCGCCTGACCGCGCAGCAGAACAGCCTCGCCAGTTTTAACCCTGACGCGCCCGCCACCGACGGCTCGATCTGGAATCTGATCTGGCTGAGCCGGCCCGCGGTCGGCGCGCAGATGCTCTATTGGTGCTTTGACGAGCCGACCTATCGGGTCAACGGCGGGGTGCCGGGCGATCCGGAGACCGTCCTGAAGGCGAGCATCGACAAAGCGGTCGGCTACCAGTTGCAGTACGTCGAGATCTACCAGAAGGACGTGATCAACCTGCCGGCTGCGATCAGTTACGCGAAATCGAAGCTGGTGTTCTGACCCCGGCGCGCGGCGTCGGTCGGCCTCTGGGTAGCGCACTCGTCTCGAGTGCTGGCGACGGTGTCCCACCGTCGCGAACTTCCTTGCCACGATGCAGTCTCGGCTAAAGGCGGCACCTTACCCGGAAGAGTTGACTGCAAGGAAAGTTCGTCGCGTTGAGAGAGCGCGACCAGCACTCGGGACGAGTGCACAGGGGGCTGGCGCTGAGTCGTTACACCGCGTCCTTCGCGCTCCTGGTGGTGATCGTGGCCCTCATCCTGATTTTCCCGCAGAAGCCGGCGGAAAACGCGCATTAAGTCGCCACGCGGATCGCGACTACGGTTTGGCCGCCGCGGCCTTGTCTTCGGCCCGTTCCTTGGCCTGGGCGGCGGGATTTTCTATGTCGACCGAGACGATCTTGCCGGTCTTGGCGTCCACCAGCACTTCGGTGATGTCTTTGCTGCCGGGCTTCACGATGTCGAAGGACCAGACCAGCGCGTGATGTTCGTTTTCAATTTCCGCGCTTTGGATTTTTCCCTGCGGGACTTTGGCCAGGGCGATCTTCTCCGCCTCGGCTTTGGTGATTTTCGCCTGCTTCATGAGCTCGGCTTCGCTCGGGGCGGCGAACCCGGCGGTGGGAAGGAGGAGCGCAGCCAGGGCGAGGGTGGCAAACAAACGGGTGTTTTTCATGCAGCCTTCGACGCCGCGGGCGGTCGGCCGTTCAGTATATTTTTCCCTAACGCGGCGCCGTCACAACGATGCCCTTCGGCCGGATCTCCGCGCCGCGCTCGGCAAAAAACTCGCGCAAATCCGCGCTGTAATACTCACCGTTTTCTTCGCGATTGAAGCCGAGACAGACCCGCCCGCCGGGCGAGAGGCGGGTCGCCGTGTCGCGTCGAGGAAATAGCCCGCGCCGCAGCCGAGATCGAGGACCCGCTTGCGAATCCCGTGATCCCGGGATTCGCTTCCGCGGAGATTTGTCATTCTGCCGTCATCCGCCCCTACAGAGCGTTGACGCTCCTTCTTGTGAGCGATACACCGTGCAGATGACCGAGCATGCGAGCACGCGAAAAAGTTATGGCCCATGGCTGGTCGCGCTCGGCGCGGCGCTCTGGGGCACGGAGAGCGCGTGGCGGATTCCGCTGAACGATCTCTTCGAGCCGAGGTCATCGTCTTTTGGGAGCACGTGCTGATCCTCCTCATGTTCCTTCCGCTTCTGCTCGTTAGGCTAAAGGAGATCCCGAAGATCGACGGCAAGCACCTGGGGTTATCTCATTTTCTCGGGCTTCGCCGGCTCGGCCGTCGGCACGATTTTCTTCACCATGGCGCTGAAGAATGGAAATCCCACCGTCGTGAACGTGGTCCTCAACATTCAGCCGGTCATTTCCACGACCGCGGCCTGCCTCCTTTTCGGCGACCGGCTCGCGCGCGGCTTTTATCTTTTCGCCGGGATCGCCATCGTCGCCGGCATTTTTGTTTCCGTCACCTACCCGGGGTTAATCGGAGACTCCTTCGCGCAGGCGGGGCTGAATCTCGGGACCGGTTACGCGCTCATCTGCGCGCTTTTCTGGGGGCTCTCCACCGTCGCCGGCCGCGGCGTCATGACCGGCATGTCGCTCCGGCTCGCCTCGAGTTTGCGAGTCGTGGTCGGGTTGTTTTGCATGACGCTCATCCTGCTCGTCATGGGCAAGCTGCACGGCGCCGCGCTCTGGCCGGCCGCGGCGCAGGCGCGTCCCGGGACCGCGATCGGCGCGCTCATTCTCCTCTCCACCATCTCCGGCGGCATCCCGCTTTTGATTTATTTCGAAGGTCTGCGCCTAACGAAAGCTTCGACCGCCGGCTATTTCGAAATGATGCAGACGCTGGCCGCGGTCTGCATCACCTGGGGATTTTTCCACGCCGCGCTCCGGCCGCACCAGGTCATCGCCGCGCTCGTGCTGATGGCCGCGGTCGCGATGGTGCAGCGGGTGCAGAGCCGGGCGGAATGATGGACTAGGCGACCTTCGTCGCGGCGCGCCTGCCGCTGACTGGCAATGTCGTACGCTTCCGCCAGCAGATTCTTCACCTTGTCCGCAGTCGCGTCGCTCGGGTTTAGAACGCAGATGAACGACTGCGCGGCATAGACCGGGTGCGGCATGATCCGGTCGAGAGCGGTGAAATCATAATCACCCGGTTCGATCTTCTCCGCGCCAAACAACGCTCGAAATGTCTCCCTGCTCGACACCGATGTTGAGTCGAAACACGTCCCGGTCGGTCGAGCTCCGACACGCGTATCATATTCATTATCGGACGAGGCAAGAGTGGCGAAGGGCAGCTTCCGCTCCGACCCGCAGAAGAAGAAGGTGTAACCAAAAGTGACCGCCGTCTCGACCCCGGGAAATGTGCCGGTGATGATAATTCGAAATGCCCTCTTCCGTCAGATCGCTCATGGTTTCCCGTTGGCGACGGCGCGCAGATTGTTCATGATCGTTCGATTGTTGGAGGTCAGGTCGCCCAGGCGAGTTTCGATGTCGGCGATCCGCAGGCGCAGCAGCGGCACCAGGGTGGGAGTGGATCGAAGGGCCTGCGCGGATTCGCTGGTGGTCTGCGCGCTGAGCTCGGGATCGCAGGGATAATCGAGGACGTTGGCGATGGCCTCGTAATCTCCGGCGTCGATGTAACGGTCGCCGCATTGCCGGCCGAGGGCGCGCTGAACGTCGTTAGGCAGAGCCATCCGGAAAGCTTCGCGGTAGCGCGACTCGCGGCCTTCGCGCGCCATGTTATCCATCGTCGGCATATTGTAGAGGCGCATGGCCGTGTCGCGCAGCTTCTCGTCGCGGATGAGGCCGATGGTGCCGGTCGAGATTAATTCGTCGTAGGTGGAACGGCGGCGGACTGGCTGCTTGTATTGCGTGGCGCGGTAGGCGCTGACCAGCAGAGCCTCGTCCGACACCGTTGTTCTGCCCTCCAGCGCGCTCACCGCGCGGTCCGCGTTCGCCAGCACCTGGCGATTGTAGGTGATCATGAGTTGGTAGACCCAGTCCTCATGGCGCAGGTCGGCCTTCAGGTGCTCGGCAAAGTTCGCGCCCTGCCGCGCGCTCTCGCGGTCCTGGTTCCAATTCGACACCTGGAGGCCGATGAAGACACCTAGCACCACGATCGCCAGCTCGATAAAGACGGCGACCCATTGCTGTGCCCTGAGCTGTTCGATCACGCGCCGCCGGATCATGACAAGGCCCACCTGAATAAAAGATGCTTTCGCGCTGACATTGCGGGGAACACAATCAGAAGCCGGAGAAGGAGGCGAGGCCGAAACGCCGGGCGTGCTTACAGCGACACCGTCACGCGCAGGAACGTCGCCGGGATCGAGGTCGCCTCCGGGCGCGCGCTTTTGTTCTGTTGGTTAAACAAATCTTCCAACTCCTTTTGCAGTTCCGCCGCGCGGCCGTTTTTCTCCGCCGCCTCGAAGGCGTTCATCGTCGGCCCGTAGTAGTTCTTGAACGCCTCCACCAGCGTCGCAGGCGCGGTCGGGTATTCGAACGTAAAAGTGTCGCGCTCGAAGGAGATTTTTTCCGTCGGCACACCAGCCGCGACAAAGCGCTCGGTCACATGACTCTCGACCCCCCAGGTCATCGGGCTCACGAAACCTTCCGGCGGCGGCGGGGTGTAGGCCGAGCTGATCTTCAGGATCTGCGCCACCAGCGTCGGATCGTTTGGAATCCAATTCCCCATCACGATCCGGCCGCCCGGTTTGGTCACCCGCACCATCTCCTTCGCCACCTCGAACGGCTTCGGGGCAAACATCGCGCCGAAGATACTCACCACCAGGTCAAACTCCCCGTCGGGCAGTCCCTGCAAATTGGAGGCATCGCCTTCCTGGAATTTCAGGTTCGTTAGGGCGTGGTCCTGGGCCCGTTTGTTTCCCGCCTCCACCAGGTTGCACGCGATATCCACGCCCAGCACCTCCGCCCCGAGCTTCGCCGCCGGGAGCGCGGTCGTGCCGTCGCCGCAGCCGAGGTCGAGCACCTTGAGTCCCGGCCTGATCCCGAGCCGCCCGACGAGCGCCTCGCCGCTTTCGCGCATGCTCGCGGCGATGCGCGTGAAATCGCCTTTTTCCCAGAGAGCCTTGTTTGGATTCATCAGAGTGATTCTTTTCCACCGACTCGCCGTTTTTCGCAACTGGCCAGTGAGCGGTTGCCAGGAAACCAGAGTTAGGCCGCCGCAGATGACAGGACTGGGGATGATTTAACCGCAGAGGACGCAGAGAGACGCAGAGGGGAGGGGGAATTGGTTTTGAATTCATTTTCCAGAAATCTCTGCGTCCTCTGCGCTCTCTGCGGTTAAATCTTCCGTGTGAGTCTCCTTAACCATCGCCAGGGCCGGATCGCGCTCTTCACCTTGCTCTACCTGAGCGAAGGCGCGCCGATCGGATTCATCTGGTGGGCCTTGCCGACGATCCTGCGCACGGCCGGCGTGTCAGTGCCGAAGATCACCGCGCTCACCGCCATGCTCGTCCTGCCGTGGGTCTTCAAGTTTCTCTGGGCCCCGCTGGTCGATGCCATGCGCACGCCGCGCTGGGGATTTCGCGCCTGGATCATATCCGCCCAGCTCGCGATGGGCGCGACATTGCTGCCGCTCATCTGGCTTGATCCGCTCGGGCATTTTCAATGGTGGGGCGGGCTTCTGCTCTTCCACGCGATCTTCGCCGCGACCCAGGACGTGGCGATCGACGCCATGGCCATCAACCTCGTCGCCGAGGATCAGCGCGGGATTCTCAACGGCTGCATGCAGGCCGGGATGCTGCTGGGCCGGAGCGCGTTTGGCGGCGGCGCGCTCCTCGTCGCCTCGATGGGCGGAATCCCGTGGGTCATCGCCGCGCTTGGTCGCGTGCATCTGGATCACGCTCGTCTGTGTCATTTTCCTCCGGGAACCGCCGGAGATGGCCAACGTCCGGCAGCGCCTAACGGATTTCCGTCTTCACCTGCAAGGCGCGCTCCGCCGCCGGACGACCTGGCTCGGACTCGCCTTCGCGCTCGTGGCCGCGGCCGGGTTCGAGGCCACCGGCCAGCTCGCGGGGCCGTTCCTGGTCGACCGCGGGGTGCCGGGAAAAACGATCGGCTTGTTCTTCGGCATCGCGGTCGTCGGGGCCACGCTCGTGGGCGGTTTGATCGGCGGGAAATTGTCCGACCGCTGGGGGCGCATCCGCGCGGTCGCGATTTTTCTCGTCGGTTTCGTGGTCATGATTGTCGGGCTCGCCATCTCCGACCTCGCGATGGCAACGCCGCAGACCTCCGTGCTCATCGGCTGGCTGACGGCGATGTATTTTTTCATCGGGCTCTTCACCGCGTCCTCCTACGCCCTCTTCATGGACCTGACCGATGCCCGCCTCGGCGGGACCCAATTCAGCGCCTTCATGTCGGCCACGAACGGCTGCGAATCGTGGTCCGCGTGGGCGGGCGGCAGAATTGTCGGCCCCGGCAACTACGCCGCCGCCTTCCTCACCATGGCCGCCGCGTCGCTGCTAAGTCTCCCGTTGCTGAAGTGGCTGGCGAAGGAGCGCGGGCGGAGCCGGACTAACCCGGAGGCGACTCAGTAGCTGGTCTCGAGAGTAAGCTCTGAGCCTTGAATCCATCCCCGGGCAAGCGAATTAGAATTGAAATCGGAGCGCGCGCGTCACCAGGATGCCTCGTCGAATGGATCTGAACCTGGAACGGATGTTTAGTCTGGGGCTTTATCTCTCTTTCAGACCTATCGGTCGCAGCTAAACCACCAGGCGGAAAGAAAACCTCCATGAAAAATCCAGTTCAACCCATGAATGAATTTGCTCCGATAAGAACCTCGCTGGCGCGCGCAGCTTGGCGGCACGCTTCCGTCTTACTTCTGCTGAGTTTTGGATGCGCCCTGCTACCGACAGCGCGTGCGGTTGATCCCCCGCCGGACGGAGGTTATTACGGCAGCAACACGGCCGAGGGCGATGATGCGCTTCTTAGCCTGACTGACGGGATCGGGAACACGGCCATTGGCTATCAGGCATTAATCAGCGTCACCAGCGGCAACACTAACACCGCCACCGGCGGTCAGGCATTGGCCAACACCACCAGCAGTAATAATACGGCCGATGGTTTCGAAGCGCTGAGGAATGATACCACCGGCAGTAACAATACGGCGCAGGGTTACTTCGCCCTGGCGGGCAACACTTCCGGCAGCAGCAATATCGCTCTGGGATCGAACGCAGGCATCAATCTCACCACTGGCAGCAACAATATCGCGATCGGCCACGCGGGTGTCGCCGGCGAATCCGGCATTATCCGAATCGGAACTGCCGGCATTCAAACGACCGCAGTGGTTGCTGGCGTCACCAATTCAACCATCGCGACAGGCGTTCCGGTCATGGTCAGCCGGCAAGGTCGGCTTGGAGTCATGACCTCCTCCGGGCGTTTCAAGGACGCCATCAAGCCCATGGACTCGGCGAGTGAAGCGATCCTTGCGCTGCAACCGGTTACCTTCCACTACAAGCACGAGCTTGATCCCGAAGGCATCCCGCAGTTCGGTCTCGTCGCCGAGCAGGTGGCGAAAGTCGATCCCGACCTGGTCGCTCGCGATGACGAGGGCAAGCCTTATACGGTGCGTTATGAGGCAGTGAACGCGATGTTGCTCAACGAATTCCTTAAAGAGCACCGCAAAGTGTCTGATCAGAGCGACCAGCTCAGCGAGTTGAAAGCGGAGGTGGCGGAGCTGAGATCAGCCCTCAAAGACCAGGCCGCGCAAATCCGGAAGGTAAGCGTGAGTAATGAAAAGTGAGCGTGAGCGCTGAAAAAAGTGTCAGTCTGTGATTCTTGCTTATTTACAAGAACCGAGTGTGCAACTGCCACACGGCAGACCCTCAAGGCAGTTGAGTCGGTGAATGGATCACTCTCTTTGCCTTTGCTGAAATGGCTGGCGAAGGAACGCGGCCGGGGATGGTCTAACCCGGAGGCGAACCGGGGTTGGGAGCGTCGATTAGTCGGCGCTCACTCCCGACTCCCGCTCGTTAGGGCGTTCAACATGACCCGGCGCATACGCCTCGCGAATGCGATAAAGAATGCTCCAATGCTCGGCTTCGTCGCGAAGAATGATAATTTCGCCGACGCGGCCGGCGAGCAGCGGACGCACATGCTCTTCGGGAAGATCGGTAGATCGTAACGGCCGCGCCGTGTGCTCCGCCTCTGACACGACGAAGTCGCCGTAGTTGCCCACCCGGGTGCGGTGTAAGACCACGGTTTTGCCGTCACCTAAAGGACTCGGTATACGGATACTCGTAAGCATCCTGATACTTCCTCCGAACGATCTCGAACGTGCCGCCAGCGCGCAGCTCCGCCGCGATGTTCGCAAACACTCCCTCTGCTTCGCCGCGAGACATGTCGTGGTCATCGATGAACACGCCGTCGACGAGCACATGAGGCAAGCCAGCCCGCTTTTGCAGCGTCCGATGGCGCGGCTCGGAGAGCAGTTCGGGCATCCTGGCATACGTCTCGGTCAGGTCGTGAAAGAAACGTGTCGGCCCGACCAGCAGGAGTGCTCGTTTCACCGCGCAGTCGAAGACCGGCGCGTCACACGGCTGCGAAATGATCGCCCGCAGCAATGGGTAGTTGGTAATGTCGCTGAAAACCGCAGTGCTATCCGTTCCGTCTGAGACGCAGTATTCCGAGTCGCGGAAGGCAAGCAATTCGGCGGGGATTGGCTGCTTGGTTTTCCAGGCGTTCGCTTTGGTCGCCAACGGGACCTCATCGGCCAACGCGGGAGCGGCGATCGCGCCGGCGATGACAGCAATCCGAAGAAGGCGAAGAATTATGAGGGCGGGCTGCATCGCGGGGTAGCGCATCATGACGTGAATCTAAGAACCAAACCGATCACAAGCATCACTGCCATGGAGCCGACGAGATAGGGGATACGACTGCCGCGAGACATCGATTCGGCCGCGCTGGCGTCACCAACTCCCCGGGCTTTGCGAACGAGATCAACCGCCAGTTCCTGAGCCACGAGGAATCCACACAGTGAAAGAAAAAGGATCCAACGGCGCCGTGTGTCGTGGAAGCCACTCACCCAGAGCGTGCCGTAGATAGTCGGAACAACCAAAAAGCGCGTCATCGTCTCGGCTAAGGTATTGCGGCGTTGTGCTTTCATAGGATGCTCGTCCATCGCTTGGTTAGAACTTCAACTTTCAAAGTCGCTTTACGGGAACAAAGAAGCTTAGCGCGAAGAGGACGCCGCCCACAAGAGCGATAATAGCAGGACGATGGGCCACGACTACGATGTGACTAATAACGTATGTGTCGCTGGAACTCTGATGCTCACTCCGAAAAGAAACGCCGCCAAAAGCGCATGTCGCAGCCGCGAAAACGAGAAGGGCCGCTGCTGTGAGGCGAAGTGTGATCTTTGTCCAACCTGAATTCATATCGGGGGCGCCGACCAAATCTAACGAGAACAAGATGAGCTGCCACGAGCTGGAACGCGCGTGGCAGCGGGTGAATGGAACGCGACTGTCAAGCCGTGACATAGACGTTAGCCCAAAGGGTATGGGAGCAGCGCGACCATATCAAAGGAAAGTAGCCATCGAAAGCAAGATCGTACGCTGGCTCGCAGTCGGCTCAATCACTTGGTTAGATCTACTTTGTGTCGAGCTGTAATAAGGCATATTCACCCTCTGGGGTGATCAACTTCAAGACGGTCGGCGAGCGCCAGAACCAGAAATAAAACGTGCCGGCCCTATCGGTGAACACGCCCTCGCAGGTCACAATGTGTCTTGCGGTGTGGCTCCGGTCCGGATACTCGAGGGCATACCAAGAATCGAGATCCAAGTTGTTTTTGCCGCGGCGCAAAAACTCTAAAACTTCCTCTCTTGTCTTGAGAATCCTTTCGCCGGTAGCAGGCGGCAACGCGTTTGTGAAAAGAACGACCTCCTCCGCCTTGGGAACTTTAAGCGGCTCATACGGATAGCTGTTCGCCTCCGCCAGTGCCGACACAATGGACCACGACGACAAAGAAGAGAAGAGTTGCTTTCATGGAAGGATCTAACGAGAATTCGGCTGCAAGGTGGAATCTATTTCCTGCTTCACGGCGGCAGAATGACTGGGAAAGACGACCTCTGGCAAGCGTGGATTCGGCCCGCACATGGTGGTTCGCTCCATCGCTTGTTACGCCTCTTTGCGGATCACCACCGTTCCGGCGATGAAGTCATGTAAGGCGCGCCTTTTTCGGTTCGTGAGCAGCACGATAAACTCACCCCATATCCAGACCTGCTGCAGGATCTGAACGGGCTTCAACCACCCGGGAGCAAGTTCGGCCAGGCGCTTCGAACGCTCCACAAAAGACAAGGCGTGATACTGGGCATCTGTCATTTGGAGCGCCGACAGGATGAACGCAAAAGACACTAACATGCCAAACAGGAACTCGGGAGCGAACCTCAAGAGGGCTTCGCGATATCCCACTGGCTCGCCCGAAACTTTGCGGATGCGAAGACGCATCAGGAGCTTGCCGGGAGTGCCGCCGTAGCGGCGAACCAAATAGACGCTGTAGAACAGTCCTATGACTATGCCCGGAACGAGGTAATAAACCGAAAACAACCGGTATCGCTCGCCGCCCCAGAAAACCGAAAACCAATAGTGGCACAAGGATCAGGAAATCAAGCCAGAATGCCGCGAAGCGTCGCCAGAAGCCGCCGTAGTGTGGCTCGGTGGAAAGGGCAGTTTCAGCCGACTCGGCACGTGCCATGCGGGCCTCCTCGGCGGCGCGTGCGCGGGACGCTGTCTGAGCCTCGATCAATTCCTCAGGGGTGTAGTCCTGCGAGTCTCCTTCCACTCGAAGTCGCCAATCGGAGCCGATCTTGCCGGCCGCGAGATCGGCTGCGAGGGAGTCGGTCGTATAAATTGTCCAAGTCCAGGAGCCAGGTTTCTTGTAGTGATATCGCATAACGTGGGAGACCTAACGGGAAGGGCTAAATGGTGTCAGTTTGTGCACCTTTCCAGACTCCTGGGGTTGCAGCGAGCGCTGCGTAGGTGGCTCGCGTGACCAGCAGGGAAAACGCGGAAGCTCGGATGTTGAGGAGGACCGGCGGGTTGCACCGACCGCATCGAATCGTAGCGCCGGATATTACTCAAGCAAAAACGCTCTCATGCAGCCCGCGCTTGGCCTGCAGGCTAAGCCTTGGAGGGCACCGCTTCGTCGGTGCCGCGTCTCCACCGCTCCGCCGGTGCGGCGAACGATTCCCTCCAAGCGCGGACTCAGGCCGGGCGGCGTTCGTTTGGCGTCTGGTGCGGGAAGGCTCCGTCGCCGTAGGAGCGGACGACTTCGGAGATCACGATGTGGTAGCCGTTATACCAGCGTGAATACTGGCGCTTGGCTTCCAGGTGGACAGGATGGGTGGAGAATTCCTTCAGGGCCTCGAGGTTGTCCCAATAGTAGGTCGCATTCTTCCTTTTCCCGTCCGGTGAGACCCAGGACTCCGCGCCGCGGAAGGCGGTCATGGAGCGCGCGACTTCGTCAATGATTGCGTTCAGCCGATGAAATTCTTCATCGTACTCCCCGGGCTCGAAAATAAAGGCTGCTGAATACATGGGATGAATGGCAGGCCGTCGGAACGGCGATGCGTGATCCTCAATCCGAAAGGTGCAGCACTGCAATGCGGGATCGCGCGGCCACGGCCCCGGCCGCGAGCCCGCAGCGTTCACCGTTTTTCGTCCGGGATCTTCCGCCACTCCTCCCAGCTGATCTCGCGCCCGGGGAACGCCACCTTCTTGAAGGGCCATTCCTTCGCCAGCCACTCTTTCACGGCCGCGAACAGCCTCGTCTCCAACCCGCCTGCGAGTTCGCTTTGCCGGGCCCAGAGATACACCACCGCGTCATAGCCGCGCTTCGGCGTGGGATTGATGTAGACGCATCCCGTCACCTCCGACTCCGACGGCGTCACCACGGTGTAGGCAAAGGAAGTGCGCCGTTGAAATTCCTTCTGGTGCCAGCCGAGATCGATCAGGTCCTGCTCAAAGGTGAGGCCGTCCGGCCACGAACCGCCGGGCCAGACGGTCTTGAGATGTTCCACGCTGGTCATGACCGCGTCGTAGTCCTTCACGACATCGTTCACGGTCAGCATGCGCAACCGGAACTCTTTCGTCTCGAGCTTTTCCGGGACCTTGAATTCCTTCGGGACAAAAGGCATGGGCGACTGCGCGCTCGCGTCGGAAGACATCACCAACGCTAGCACAAGTGCCGTGAGCAGTTGCACGGCGGTGGATTTAAAGGGCAGAGACATAAGGCGCTTTCGCAAACCTCTCTCAATCCGTCGAGATTTTTTGCACGATTCACGAAGTAACTGCCTTGTTGCTGCCATAACGCGCGTCCCCCGCTGAGCAAAAGAGCGAGATTCTAGAGCTGACCCCGGGCTTCCGCACTACCCTCTTTTGAGAGCTGACACGACAATCCGCAATACCCACCCCTATTTCCCCCTCAAAGGGCGCTTTGTTGTTCATGTTCGTGCGTAATGATTTTTGGTTACGGTTTTAGTCCCACTCTTACATATAAAACCGTTGGATCTGTGCCATATGGTGATTGGCCGGGAGCATCAATATTAACACTCGCAAAGGCGTGTTGGATAGCTCCAGCGTGTGGCGGCGGATTTTTGTCATCGACAATTCCTGTTAGAACCCCAATCGGCGGCGCACCAAAAAGCGTGAACGATCCAAGCTGTGGGCCGGTGTCGAACCCTGCGCTGGACAAAGCATCTCGGATTTGCGAAGCAAATGAAAATGCCTCGGGATCGCCTGTGGTTACGGAAATATCTACTTTCCCTCTTCGGACTCCATCTAACGCATGTTTAAACGTGCTTAGACGTTCTCCAGTCAACGTTCTGGGTGTAAAGCGTTCTTGGATTTCCAAGAGTTTTCGTTCTGAGTCCGTCAGTTTTGTTTGCGCCTCTGCCAGTTCAATTTCGACCTTTTGTTTGGCGGTTTTCGATTCGTCAGCAGATGTCTTTAGTTCGAGAATTTCCGTCCCTTGTCGTTTGTTAATGATGGTGCCACTCACGAGAGCAACGCCAGCGAATATTACGAGTAGCAATTGGCTAAGCCAATTTACATTATCCCAAGACCAGAAGGACAAAATATTCATTATCACAGTCGAGAATAGGGAATAGGGGTCAGGTGAATATACGGGGTCGGTCTGTGCATGTTGCCACTTCAAATGTGGAGCAATTCCAGAATGATCGGTCCTTTTGAGAGCTGACACGACAATCTGCACAGACCGACCCCTATTTCCCCCTCCTAGGCTGTTTATCCTGGCATTGCTGACACAGATGAGGACGAATCTGGAAAAACTCTTGAGCGTATTCCCTATTCCGAAATCGTTTGGCTTCCTTGTCGCAACGGTTGCAGCAGAATGTCAAGTGGAGGATGACTTCGCCGTGAACGATATTCCACAGCGATTCCCATGGCACCGGCTCCGCACCAGACTCTCGATCAAGCATTCCGCGCTCATATCCGCAGAATGGACAAGGATATTTGACTATGTAGCGGCGACACTCTTGGTTGGGACAGGCAAATCGCAGTTCGCTTGGCCCACGATGACCGCCTTTCGTGGTGTTGCCGTACCTAGCCATGGGATCACCGCTCATGTTCGCTTCGTCATATGAGTGGAGGAATTGGGGTCAGCTCCAGAATCTCGCTCGCTCTTCACGGATCTTGAAGCAGTATGCCAGCGCCAGGACTGACGACAACAGCGAAGTTCTGGAGCTGACCCCGGACGCCCCCTGGAGCTGACCCCGAACGCCCCTCTGTCCACACGGAACCCCCGGAAGGTTGTCGAGAGCGTGTATGGCGGTAAAGGAGCGAGAATCACAGACTGACACTTTTCAATATCCTCCGTGGGAAATGAGTCTTTTTCCGCAGAGCAACGAGACGGAATGCATGCGTAACCGGCCCAGCTGATCGCACTCGCCGAAATGATGAAAATAGGAAAAGCTATCGCCAGGCACGTCGCGTCGTCCGGTTGCCAAATCAAACTCCTGCGGCAGTCTCTCACTGAATCTGCACGTGTCTGTCACCCAAAATGCAGCAAAACGGTGATCCTCGCAGTAAGCAGATAAGATATCGGAACGCAATTTGATCTCAGACTCCCGCTCGAACGAATCCGTAGCCTTCCTTTGGGTCGCGGCGACCGTTTGTGGAGCGTCGGTATAGAGGTGCGCACCGTGGCATGTCAGGTGGGCTAACTGACGAAGGCGTCGCCCAAGGAAATGAATTTTTGAATGCTTGATCAATCGGCGTCGCGTGTCGCCTGGGACGAAGCTAAACGTGGGATGACGCAGTTCGGTAGATATGTGCCGCCGAGGCACCAGAATAACGCCTTCAAATAAGGCCTCCCACGTAGGAATCCCGGGTGTGATACACGGAGATCAGATCGTCGCCTGGCAGATCACAAGTGATATGCGCGATTTCCTGTTCGAAACTCATCCAATCGTCGTTCACGGCGTTAGGGCGGGATAGATGGTGTCAGTCTGCGTTTCTTGCTCATTTATAGGAACTTAGTAGTGGATCTCTCCGCACTGCCCCCCAAGGCAGTCGAGACCGGGAGGTCGATCGCATGACTAGGCTTGGCACGCATTGAGGCGGCTGATTTACTCAAAGACGATGAAGACCACCTTGATTCTCGGAGGCTACCTGGGCCCACCTCCGGCATATACTCGATTTTTGGGACATGGGACGTCGCGGAAGTATCAATCGTTCCGAGAGGGTGATAGCTGGAATCCGTGACCTGCGTGTGTTTTGTCGATGTCGCTTCGGAATACGAAAGTGACGGATACATGCGGCCCGTTAGGCTGGGCGTCGAAAAAGAATCCTCTTTGATGATGAATGCATCAGCGCCGTGCTCCTGCGCCGTGCGCGATAAGAGAGGCAAAAATTTCTTCCACTGAGGGTAATCCCTGGACGCAGACAATCCTCATAACTCCTATAGGATGCCAGGAAATGCCGTGCGCCCGCAAGCCGTCTTCCGTTACTCGCCCCGGCTTGCCTGCGCTTGGTGGATGCTCTTCCAGTGTCTTGTAGACGAAGTGATCCCGCATAGCAATGTCCAACGGACTGGGAGGTGATACAGGGGCCGCACATCCGACTATTGCGCTAAAAAGAACTGCGATCGAAAACAGTTTTGGCATATTCTGGTTGGTGAATTGATGAAGGAGGCCTAACGAGAACTGTGTGCACTTTCGCAATTAATTACGAACAATTGTTCGTCTAACTGGGTGGAGAAGAGGTCGAAAGGCATGGGGTTCTTTCGTGGCTGCGCGGGAGAATGGCGAAAATGGGAGCGGGTGGGAAGTATTTTTTTCTCCGGGCCTAACGGCAGTAAAAAACAGCCGGAGGCTTTCGCCTCCGGCTGCTTCGTTTGCGCGCCGCAAATTGCTCGCGCGGCTGCGGGCGACACGCCCGCCGCTACACTAGCCGCCGACCGTCAGGCTGACCGGGTTGCTCCATTGCCCGACGGCGTGGTCGCCGACGCGGTAGATGGCGCGGTAGGTCCATTTCACCGGCGTGGCCGGGAAGGGCGCGGTGTCGGTGTAGTTTGGCGTGGTGTCGTAGGAGAGCAGGACAAAGCCGCCCCCGCCGCCGCGGTCGACCTGGATCTCGCAGATATCCAGGAAGGCGCGCTGCCCGCCCCAATCCCAGCCGACCAGCACGGTGTTGCCCTGGGTCTTGGCGGTGATGGCCGGCTGGATGGTGGCCATGTCGGGGCCGCTCTGCTCGGGGCCTTCGATGCCGAGCGCTTCGCCGATCGCGCTGTTGTAGGCGGCATGGGCCTTGATCTGTTTAACCAGCGCCCGGAAACGCGGCTCGATCCCGGGATCGACCGGCGGGACGGCGGCCGGGAAGATCGGCGCCGCGGGCATGCCGGTGCTGGGCGGGGTGCCGCCATAGCGGGTGATTTCTTTCCAGCGCGACCATTCCTGGGCGCTGACCCGCGCGATGTTGTGGCAGGCCAGGGCGTAGCCGAAGTAATCGGCGTCGGCGGCCTGGGCGGCGACGGTCGGCGCGCTCAGGCCGAAGGTGGCGGCGTAGGGGCCGATGTTGTTTTTGAAGGTATTGAGGTGGGCGGCGAAGGCGCCGTCGTTGGATGGGACGTAAGTCGGATTTAGGCATAGTTGATGTTTCTTAACTGACTCTCTGGTTGTGTTTTGCGAATAAAATGGAACGTGGCAGACCGGTTCTGCCGTGTGGTGGACGGCTCCGCTGGCGTGGCGGAATGGTTCTGCCGTGCGGTTGGGCGGTCCGCTGGCGTGGCAGAACGGTTCTGCCATGCGGTTGGAGGCTCCGCTGGTGTGGCAGAATGGTTCTGCCGTGCGGTTGGAGGCTCCGCTGGTGTGGCAGAATGGTCCTGCCGTGCGGTCGGAAGGATCCGGCGGTGTGGCAGAACGGTTCTGCCACGTCGGGAAATCGTCCCGGCGCGACCCGAGAGCCGGTGGAAAAGCGGGGTGGAGGAGCGTCGACATGGAGCGGGTAAATCCGTGTAACGGCGGGGATCTTGCCCGGTGCGCGGAGCGGCGGGGAATCCGCTAAAGCACTTACCAGAAATTATGGCGCATCCTCGATCCCGCGCGCCATCGCTGGCGATGCCACCACGCCGCGGCCGCGCCGCGGGTCTCGACCCCGAGCTTCCAGAGGATGCGGCCGACGTGGGTGTCGATCGTGCGCTTGCCGATCTCGAGGATGCACGCGATCTCGGCGTTTTGTTTCCCTTCGCGCGATCCAGCGCAGCACTTCGTGCTCGCGCGGGGTCAGTGGAAACGCAGGTGGGGAATCCTGGAAGGCCATGGGGAAAATCGGAGGATTGCCGATTTTTTAGCGGATCTTTTTTGCGGATGTAAATAAAAAAATCGCGCGGCCGGGAGAGGGTTTTTGCACCACGAAGGGCACGAAGGGACCTGGAGGGCACCGCTTTGTCGGTGCCGGGGGGGTGGATGTGGCGGCTGGTCGAGGCGGCGCGCCATCCCGCGGAAGCGACGAAGCGCTTCCCTCCAGGGGTGGAATGCGGGTTTTGGAGGGCACCGCTTTGTCGGTGCCGCGGGGGTGGATGTGGCGGCTGGTCGAGGCGGCGCGCCATCCCGCGGAAGCGACGAAGCGCTTCCCTCCAGGGGTGGAATGCGGGTTTTGGAGGGCACCGCTTTGTCGGTGCCGCGGGGGTGGATGTGGCGGCTGGTCGAGGCGACGCGCCATCCCGCGGAAGCGACGAAGCGCTTCCCTCCAGGGGTGGAATGCGGGTTTTGGAGGGCACCGCTTTGTCGGTGCCGCGGGGGTGGATGTGGCGGCAAGCTGAGGCGACGCGCTATCCCGCGGAAGCGACGAAGCGCTTCCCTCCAGGGGTGGAATGCGGGTTTTGGAGGGCACCGCTTTGTCGGTGCCGCGGGGGTGGATGTGGCGGCTGGTCGAGGCGGCGCGCCATCCCGCGGAAGCGACGAAGCGCTTCCCTCCAGGAAAGAAAAGTCAGAAGGATGAAGGAAGAAGGATGAAGGAAGAAGTTCCGATGGCGTCAAGGTCTTGGAGAGCGGGTTCAGTCCAGATTATTTTAGCCATCGCGCCAGGCGTTTCTTCGCTACGGCGTGAGTGAGAACGCGGCCCTCTTCGACGGCGCGTTCGCCACGGGCAATGCCCTCCAGAATGCCGAGGCGGCGGTGGAGGTTGTCGAACGCATCGACCGCCATGAGATACGCCGCAGGCTTGCCATGCTGAGTGATGAGCACCGGGTCTGGGTCGGATTCGAGGTCAGCGATGATTTCGGTGGCCTTGCGCTTGAGTGTGGTGACGAGTTCAGTTCGCATGAAGTGCCACTTTAGTGCCATTCTATTCCAGAGCAAGATCAGAAGCGCCTAATGAAGGAAAGTCAGAAGGATGAAGGCAGAAGGAAGAAGTCAGAGGGCAGTCCAGAGGCGCGCGCACAGTCCCGGTAAATCGGAACTTCTTCCTTCTTCTTCTGACTTCTAACTTCCGCCGCCCGCGGGTTTGACCGCCGCCCGCTTCTCCGCGAGGGACTGGGCGTGAACCTCGACACGATTATCCCCGTGCTGGCGGTGAGCGGCACGTTGCTGCTGGTGGTGACGAGTCTGCTGAATTTCTCGGTCTTCCTGCGCCAGTTGCGGGCCGGGCGCGAGCAGCTCGAGACGACGCGCCGCCTGCTCGAGAATGCGCGGCAGGGCCCGGAGATCCAGCTCGTCCAGCGCGCCATGACGGAGACCTCCGACCATCTCAAGGTGCTGGTGGAGCGGTCGTATCTGCGGCCGTACTTTTACGATAACAAAGCGTGGGTCGCCGGCGAGCAGGCGACGAGCGACGAGGTGAAGGCGATGGCTGAGCTGCTGCTCAATAATCTTGCTTCGGCGATCATTCATTCGGCGGCTTTCCCGCAGTACCCGATCCGCGGGGTGGAGCAGAACATCCGCTTCCATCTCCGCAACAGCCCGGCGTTGCGGGAATTTTTGCTGGGGGAGTTTGACCGCTTCCCGCTCGCCGGCCTGGCTTTGTTGTCGTTGAAAAATGAGAGCAAGGCGGAGATCGAGGCGGACCTGCGCCAACTCATCGCCGCGGCCGGCGCCGATCCGGTGGAGAAGGCGCGGCGGAGCGGTTGCTGGGCCATCTCCAGTCAGTCGAGAAACCGGATCCGCTGGAGCTGGCGCGCTACAGTTACGATCGCGCGCAGACGGTCTCGCTGGCGAAGTGCGGCCGGGCGGGGAGGAAGTAAGAAGGATGAAGGATGAAGTGCCCGATGCGCCGAGGACGACGCGCGCGAATCTCAGCGGACACTTCTTCCTTCTCCTTCTGCCTTCTAACTTTCCCTGGAGGGCATCCGCTTTGTCGGTGCCGCTCCCCTTGGATGGCAATCGTTTTCCCCGCGGCCGCGGAATCGACGAAGCGATTCCCTCCAGCGGGTTGACCTGCCGGGCTCGCGTGCGGCGAAGTGCGGCCAGCCCGCGAAGGTGTAGCGGCGGCCGTGTCGGCCGCAGGTCCTGGAGGGCATCCGCTTTGTCGGTGCCGCGGGGGTGAACGTCGCGGCAAGATGGAGGCGGAGCGCCATCCCGCGAAATCGACTCCGAAAGCTTTCGCGAGCAGGCGAAGCGATTCCCTCCAGCGGGTTGGCGCGCGCCGGGGTTGCGTGCGGCGAAGTGCGGCCAGCCCGCGAAGGTGTAGCGGCGGCCGTGTCGGCCGCAAGTCGCGGCGCGTTGACCTGCGCGCGCCGGGGTTGCGCAGGGCGCGGTTCGGCGCGTTGTTCTCGCCCACATGAAATTTCACCACGGGTGGTTCGTTGTCGCGGGAACGTTAGGCTTATTGACCATGAATGCGTGCGGCGCGAAGCCGGAAGCGGCGGCGGCGGAGAAGAAGCCGGTCGTGAACGAATACCACGGCACGAAGGTGACGGACGATTACCAGTGGCTCGAGAACGAGAACGAAGCGGCGGTGAAGAGCTGGTCGGACGCGGAGAACAAGCAGACCCGCGCCTATCTCGACCGCCTGCCGAGCCGGAACGAAATGGTGCAGCAGCTGACCGATTGGTATGCCAAGACTTCGCCGAGCTACTCGGGGTTTGTCTCGCGCGACAAGGTGCTTTTCGGGATGAAATTCCAGCCGCCGAAACAGCAGCCGATGCTGGTGCGGCTGGCCTCGGTGAACGATTTGAAATCGGAGAAGGTGCTGGTGGACCCGAACCAGATCGACAGCAGTGGGAAGACCACGATCGATTGGTTCAAGGCTTCGCACGACGGCAAGCTGCTGGCGGTGTCTATCTCCACCGGCGGGAGCGAGGATGGCACGCTTCATTTCTACGACGGCGCCTCGGGCAGGGAAGTGGGCGACACGATCGCGCATGTGCAATACCCGACTGCGGGCGGGAGCGCGGCCTGGAACGGGGACGGCACCGGCGTTTACTACACGCGTTTTCCGCGCAAGGGCGAGCGGCCGGACGCGGACGTGAATTTTTATCAGCAGGTCTACTTCCACAAACTCGGGACGCCGGATACCGAGGACACTTACGCGATCGGGAAAGAGTTTCCCCGGATCGCGGAGATCGAGCTGGAGTCATCGCCCGACGGCAAGTATGTCGTGGCCTCGGTCGCGAACGGGGACGGCGGCGATTATGCCCATTACTTGTTAGGCCCGGAGAAGAAGTGGACGCAGCTGACGCAATACAGCGACCAGGTGAAGCTGGTGCGGATCGGGCAGGATAACGCGCTTTACCTCCTCTCCCGCGCCGGTGCGCCGCGGGGCAAGGTGCTGCGTTTGCCGCTCGCGACTCCGGAGCTGGCGAAGGCGACGGAGATCGTGCCGGCGGGCGAGGCGGTGATCCAGAAGCTGGAGCCGACGGCGAAGGCGGTCTATGTCGGCGACTTGTTAGGCGGGCCTTCGCAGTTGCGCCGGTTCGATCTCGAGGGGAAGAACGCCATCACCATTCCGCTGCCGAAGATTGCCAATCTCCTGGAAATGACGTCGGTCATGGATGGCTCGCTCATTTTCCGGGCGCAGAGTTATACCAAGCCATCGACCTGGTTCGAGATCGCGGCGGGGCGGAGCGAGCCGACGAAGACCGTGCTCATGAGCACGTCGCCGGTCTCGTTTGACGACATCGAAGTGACGAGGGAATTCGCGCCCTCGAAGGACGGGACGAAGGTGCCGCTCAACATCGTGCGCAAGAAAGGGACGAAGCTCGACGGGAACAATCCGACGCTGCTGTATGGTTACGGCGGTTACGGGATCAGCATGTCGCCGACGTTTGATTTCGCGCGCCGGCTCTGGTTCGATCGCGGCGGTGTCTATGTCGTGGCCAACATCCGCGGCGGGGGCGAGTTTGGCGAGGAATGGCACAAGGCCGGTAACCTAACGAACAAACAAACCGTCTTCGATGACTTCGAGGCCGCGGCGCGTTACCTGATCGAGAAGAAATACACCAACTCCGGGAAGCTGGCGTTGATGGGCGGTAGCAACGGCGGCCTGCTCATGGGCGCGCTGATCACGCAGCACCCGGACCTGATGCGGGCGGTTGTCTCCGCGGTCGGGATCTATGACATGCTGCGGGTGGAGCTGGCGCCGAACGGGGCTTTCAATGTGACCGAGTTCGGCACGGTGAAGGATGAGGCGCAATTCAAGGCGCTCTACGCTTACTCGCCCTATCATCACGTCACCGACGGGACGAAGTATCCCGCGGTCTTGTTCATGACCGGCGCGAACGACGGGCGGGTCGATCCTTATCACTCGCGCAAGATGACGGCGCGGCTGCAGGCGGCGAACAAATCGGAGCATCCCATCCTGCTCCGCACCTCCAGCAGTGCCGGGCATGGCGCCGGGACGGCCTTGAGCGAGCGGATCGAGCAGCAGGCCGATATCTACAGCTTCCTCTTCGACCAGCTCGGGATGAAGCCGGCGAAGTAGCACCGCATCCGATTGAGATGGAACTCTCTCCGAAATTTGAAGAAGCGCTGGTTTACGCCACGCGGGTCCATGGGGGGCAGTTGCGCAAGAAAACGAAGATTCCCTATATCGGTCACCTTCTGGGAGTGAGCGCGATTGCGATGGAGTACGGTGCGAACGAAACCGAGGCGATCGCCGCCTTGCTCCACGACGCGGTGGAAGATTGTGGCGGACCGGAACGGCAGCGCGAGATCGAGGAGAAATTTGGCCGCGCGGTGGGCGAGATCGTGGCGGGCTGCACCGATACTGATCAAATGCCGAAGCCGCCCTGGCGGGAACGAAAAGAAAAGTACATCGCGCATTTGGAAACGGCCTCGGCCTCGACCCGGCTGGTCTCGGCCGCGGACAAGCTGCACAACGCGCAGGCCATCGTGCATAATCTGCGCGAGGAAGGCGACGAGGTCTGGTCGCGATTCAAGAGGCGGAAAAGACGGCGCACTTTGGTATTATCGCGCGCTGGTCACAGCCTTTCGCAGGCACGGAGCCAACGCGTTGATCGACGAGTTGGACCGCGTTGTGACGGAGATGGAGAAACTGGCGGGAAGCGACGAGACTCGGAAATAGGCGGGGAGTGCTAGCAGCGGTGTGGCCTCACGACGCGGGTCGGCGCGCCTCTCCAAAAAAAATTGCGAATTTCTCTTGCAGGCCCCCCATGATTGTCTTAATCCTTAGGTGTTCTGGGGGGAACAGCCGCCCTTCATACCCTTCGGGTGTGGGGGGCGGTACCTCTTGGAAACTCTCTTCTCCGTAACCGCGTTACGGCAACTCTCTCAGCAGCTCCCTGGGTATTTTCGCTCTTTCTCGGAACGATTTCGCACGCGACTACGTAGGATTACGGAGGCATGCGGCGGGGGTAGGGCTGGAACGCTGCTAGGGGAGCGACGTTCCGATCTGTTGTCTGACAGTCCTCGCGTCGTTCCGCTCGATTCTGCCATTCGTGTTCAGGTCCTGGCGGAAGTTCGTGGCATCCGTCGTCTCACCATTGTGGGTTTTGACCAGGTTGAAGTCGGTGGTGGTGACGGCTCTGTCGCCGTCGACATCGCCGAGCAGCAGGCTCATCGTGACCGGTGCCGCACCGAGAGTGCCCCCCTGGTCATCGGTGACTCCGGTGAGGGTGACGATGACGTTCTGGGCGTTGCAGGCCGAAGCCGAGAGGTTCACGACGTAACGATGCGGATCAGTCCCGTCGATCGTGCTGCTCGTCACCGTTCCGCAACTGGTCGTGGCGCCTGCCACACTCGTTAGGTTGTTATTAAAAGTGAAATTGATCGTATAACTCCCCTGGCTGCCGCCACTGCGGCTCTCCACCCCGGGACTGCCGGCGAGTGGCAGGTCGATCGCAAAACCACCCTTGACCGAAGCCGCGCTGAGCAGCGCCGGGCCGGTGGCGGGCGGTGCCACCCGCACATAGTAAACATCCTGTTCGCCGTTGAAGGTGGCGGCATAGGCGACGTCGCCGCCGGTGTTATCGGAGACCATGGTCAGGTAGTCGCCCAGCTTGGCCTGGTTGGGATAGCCCAGGAAGGGGTTAAAGGAGTTACTTACGGCGACGTTCGGCGCCCAGGTCGCTCCGCCATCGGTGCTGTAGGAATAGAAAAGCTGGGAGTCGGTGTTGTTGGCGGCGTTACGAGTGTCGAACCAGACGCTGTCGATCCGGCCGTTAGGCGCGACCGCGAGGGTGCCGAACCAATGCCACTTGTTATGATTGACCGGGTCGTCGTTGACCCGGACCGGAGCGCTGAAGGTGCGGCCGGCGTCGGTGCTGCGGACAAACATGACGTCGGTGCCGTTGCTCGCGCCGGTCGGGACGACGCTGGCGAGGAGGTAGACGTTGTTATTCGTGCTCGTGCCAGACCGGTCGACCGCGAGGAAGACCTGGCCGCTCAGGCCCTCGGGGTTGATGGGTTGCTGGAGACCGATGCTGCCACCGAGATTGACGGCGGTGCTTTGATCGAAGGTCGGCGTGACCGTGCTGTCCTTGGCGTTGCTCGAGCGCTCGCACCAGACCTGGCCGGTGCCGAGGTTCACACCGCCGATGAAGAGGGTGCCATTGGAATCGACATCCAGCGTGCCCCAGGCCGGAGTGTTGGGAATGTTGATCGGGTTTAGCCAGGTGACCCCGCCGTCGGTCGAGCGGGTGAATTGCCGGCCGCCATAGTTATTCCCGCTCGTGCTCCAGCTTTGGTATTGGAACCCGCGCCCGCTGCTACTCGTGGTGTCGATGGTGAACCATTGTTTATCGCCGCCCTTGGCCGGAGCCAGGTTGGTCCACGACATGCCGCCATCGAGCGAGCGCCACATGGTGTCGAAAAAGGTCTGGAGCAGACTGAGATAAAAGAACCCGCCGTTCGCGTCGGAACCGAGGACGGGGTCGCTGCGGAAGACGTTGTTCTCGAGCACGCCGGGGAAGGTCCAGGAAGCGCCGCCGTTGGTCGTGTAACCCCAGCCGGCCTGGCGGAAGTTGGAAGCGACGCTATTAAACTGCCGCCAGCCGATCGTGATCCGGTTGCCGTTGGTCGGGTCGACGGCGATGGAGGGCTCGTTCGCCGCGTCGCCGGTGATGTTCTGGCCGCCCGCGTCGACGTTTACCTGGAAGCTGGTGAAGGTGTCGAACTGCGAGATCATGCGGGGAGAGAGCCCGGTCCGCCACAGCAACGCCGGAGCGTCTTCGCTCTTTTCCAACGGCTCGGTGGGGAGCGATTTCGGAGAAAAACTTTGTGCGGAAGCGAGCGAAAGCCCCGCAAGCAGGAAAACGGCGGTGAGAAGACGGTGAAACATGAGCGGACGTTGACGGGTTGACGGTGGCATTGTCAATCCAAACCCCGTGGCTCATTCGGCAGTGGAGCCTCGTCGCGCGCGCTGCTAGAGTGCGCCGGCAGAAAAAACGCATGTCCACTTACGAAGCGACTGATTTTTACGATCTCGATGCCCTCCTGACGCCGGACGAACGGGAAATTCGCGACCGCGTGCGGCGCTGGGTCGACGAACGCTTCCTCCCGGTCGTGACGGAGCATTATCGCGCCGGCACTTTTCCGATGGAGCTGGTGCCGGAGCTGGCGCAGCTCGGCGTTTTTGGTCCCGCGATCAAAGGCCACGGCTGCCCGGGGCTGGGAAACGTCGCCGCCGGACTCATCATGCAGGAGCTCGAGCGCGGCGACAGCGGGCTGCGGACCTTCGCCTCGGTGCAGGGTTCGCTGGCGATGATGGCGATCGATCTTTTTGGTTCGGAGGAACAAAAGAGCCGCTGGCTGCCGGAGATGGCGCGCGGCACCAAGCTCGGTTGTTTTGCCCTGACGGAGCCGGACTTTGGTTCGAATCCCGGCGGGATGGTCACCCGTGCGCGCAAGACTGCCGATGGTTATCGGCTGAGCGGCGCGAAGAAATGGATCGGCAACGCAACCATCGCCGATGTCGCGATCGTCTGGGCCAAAGTCGAAGGTGAAGCCGGGTGTCGATCCGGAGAGCTCGGCCGCGATTCGCGGTTTCCTGGTGGAGAAGGGGACACCGGGATTCAACGCGAAGTTAATCGACGGCAAACTTTCGCTCCGGGCGGCGTTGACCGCGGAGATCGAATTCAATGACTGCGCGCTGCCGGCGAATGCGCTCTTGCCGGAGAGCAACGGTCTGCGGTCCCCGCTCAGCTGCCTGAACCACGCCCGCTACGGAATCTCATGGGGCGTGCTCGGCGCGGCGATGGCCTGCTACGATGAAGCGCGGCAGTACGCGATGGGTCGCGAACAATTTGGGCGTCCCATCGCCGGCTTCCAGCTCGTGCAGGCAAAACTGGCGCGGATGTTAACCGAGATCACCAAGGCGCAGCTGCTCGCTTTGCGTCTCGCGCAGTTGAAGGACGCCGGCGCGGCGAAGCATTACCACATCTCGATGGCGAAGATGAACAACGTCGAGATCGCGCTCGACGCCGCCCGTGTCGCGCGCGACATCCTCGGCGGAGTCGGGATTCTTGATGAGCACCAATGCTTCCGGCACATGTGCAACCTCGAAAGCGTCAAGACCTACGAAGGCACCCACGACATCCATCTCCTTGTCCTGGGCCAGCAGCTGACCGGCATCTCCGCCTTCGCGTAGGGTCCGGTCCGCCTAACGGCTCTCTAACCGGCTCGACAAGATCTAAGTATTCTGAGTCAGGCCGAGCGCTTCCACAGTCGGTTCGTCGACGGCCGAGGTGACTTCCAGGTTATGGTCGCTCTGGTAGGCGCCGAGAGCATCGCGCGTCTTGGGTCCGACCATGCCATCGATTTCTCCAGTGTAGTAACCTTCATCCTGCAACGCCGTCTGGACGTTCATCGTCACCTGGTCGGGAGGGAGGTTATCGTAACTGTAAATCGGGCCGTCATAGACATAGAAGGAATAACTCGGGTCGTATCCCCAGGCCGGGTACCAGTAACCGGCGTCCCAATAGTAATAACCGCCGCCTACGATCACGACCCGGTCGTAACGTGAGGTGTACCAATACCGGTCGTGGCGGATGGGGCGATAGTTATGGAAGACCTCGCGAGAATTTCGCACCCGGTAGTTCGCGTGACTGGTGCGCCCGTTCCGGAAGCCGGCGGAATTTTTAAGGCCGCGGCCGCCTTGCGCGACCGGTCCACGGTTACGAAGCGCATTGGGATTGTTCCGGTTCAGCTTGCCGGCATTGGGCCCCTTCAGTCCGGCCTGGCCGGCGTTTTGTTTGGCCAATGGATTGCCTTTTTTGCCCGCGGCATTGCGATTGGTGCGCGCGAGGGGATTGGCAGCGCCGTTTTTCGTGCCCGCTGCGCCGCCTTTGCGCAGGAGCGGATTCGAAGCGCGCTTCCCCGCGCCGGCCTGGCCCGCTCCCTGCGAAAGCGGAGATTTTCCCTGCCGCGCCGATGGTGCATTACCGGTCATGGAGGGATTGGCATGAGTCTTGACCCGCGGCGCGCTGGACCGTTTGGCCGGCTGGCCCATCCGCTGCATTCCGGAGAATCCGTTGCCGCCGCCGCCAGCTCTTCCGCCGCCGCCGCCGCCGCCCGGGGCCTTGGCCGGCGCGTTGTTGCCTGAGTCTGGCCTTTTCTTTTTCTTATCCGCGTGAACACCAGGGGCGAGAGCAAGCAGGACGAGCAGACAAATGATCTTTTTCATAGGGATCCTCCGAAGGCCGTTAGTGCAACAAAGCGGATCGTCGATGGCAAGGCTATTTTGTTGCCCCAGAACGGCTTCGCTCCGCCCTGACGGTGGATTTTTGGATTGACTTCGCGCTCGTGAAAGGTCGCAAATGCAGTCATGAATCCTTCTCAGAGAGCGGTTGCTTCTGTTTTCTTGTTGCTCGGGGTTTGTTCGTCCGTGTCGTTAGGCGATCCCGACCCCGCCGTCACGAGCCCGGCCAACGCCTCGCCCGCCAAGCCGGTTGCGGCGAAGCCGACCGCACCCACTCAGGCCCAGCCCGGGATGCGGGTGGTGCGGCAGGTTTTGTCTCCGAGCGGCAAGCTGCGGATCCAATACCTGCGCGACCGCGAAAAGGGCCTCCGGGAAATCGCGCTCCAGGATGTGCAAAACCCGGCCCACACGACCGTCCTCGCGCAATACAAGCGCAACGCCTGGGCCGTGATTTCGCCCGATGACGAATGGATCGTCCTCAACAGTCGTGATGGCGCCGCTGCCGGGGCGCAGCTTTACCGCCGCACCAGCGCGGCGCCCTTGAAATATGAAGTGCCGCCGGAGTTGCGCGGCGTCGGCGCCGGGCTGCAGGATGTCGTCTGGAAAAATTATCTGGCCGAGACCGAGCAAGGCGCGGATACGGATCGCAGCCACGTCACGATCGACGGCATCGCCTGGGAATCTGACGCCCACCGCGTGACCCTGTCGGTCGCGCCGATCGCGAACAAAAACGACGTTGCTCTCCCCGAGCCGTGGACTTGCATCTATGACGTCACGGCGAAACAGATCGAGGCCCCGGTAGAAATCGCGGAGGGAACCGAAGACGCCACGCCTAACGACTCCGCAGAATCGCCGGAGGAGACGGCCGGGCTACAGGATGGGGAAGCGGCCGCGCCGGCGGAGGAATCAGCCGACCTGGAGGGCGAACAATTCCCGGCCACGCGCGAGCAGGAAATCACGGTGGCCGATGTGAACGAACTGGAGTTGTCCGACATTCGTTATGCGATCAACGAAATGCTGGCGCGACACGGGGCGAATTTTAAGGAGGCAAAAGTGCGCCAGACCTTCGCGGAACTTCCGTGGTACGAGCCGCGTCCCGATGTCTCGCTCGACGAAATCGAAACGGAATTTTCCGAGGTGGAGAAGCACAACATCGCGGTCCTTCGGCGTTGTCGCGACGCGAAGATCGCGGCGGCCCGGCGGCCGGAACGGAGGGCGATTCGCGGCGAACCGGTGGCAGAGCCGGACGCGCAGCGAACCATGCGCGGGATTTTACAAGGCGTCTCGGACGCTTTTAACGGCGGCGGGGACTGACGTTCCCAATTTAAGGAAGCGGCGGAATTCAGCCTGCAGCGATTCGCGGAATGAACGCGTCGCACAACCTTTGTGCGATGGCGTCGTCCCGGAAGAGCTGGCTGACCCGGTGTCCGCTCTCGGTCACACGGGCTACGGTGGTCGAGCGCGCTCCGGCGGTTTTGGCGAGCTCGAGCAAACCGGCTTCCTGCATAAGTGCCGCCGCGTTCAGCATTTGTCGTCCGTGAATCTCGAGGCAACCATCGGGCGTTGCTTCGGCGGCTTTCAGGATTTGTCTGGCGAGCTTGAGATTCATCGAACCTCCATATAGCTAGGAATCGAGACTAATAGTCATCTCGGTCGTATTCTGAGTTACGTCGTGGCGACTCCGGACCTTCCTTCAAAAAGAAGGAGGAAACACTCTTCCAGGGGATAGATCGGACAAACGACGCGACGAGCAACGTCGCTTCCGCGCCCTAGCCCCGGCTCAGTCAAAACGCTCGGTGCGAGCGAGGAGCGTCTCCCACCAGGAGCGATGGTCGAGATACCAATCAACCGTGGCGGCGATGCCCTCGCGCGCGTCGTGCAGCGGGTGCCACTCCAGTTCGCGTTTCGCGAAACTGGAATCGATCGCGTAACGGCGGTCGTGCCCGAGCCGATCGGTCACGAACGAAATGAGACTGTGCGGTTTCCCGAGCCGGTCGAGAATCAGCCTAACGACTTCAAGATTTACCATCTCGCCGTCGCCGCCGATGTTGTAGACCGCGCCCGGTTTGCCCTTGAAAAGCGCGGCCACGATCGCGGCGCAATGGTCTTCCACATGGATCCAGTCGCGCACGTTTTTGCCGTCGCCGTAAACCGGGAGCGGCTGGTCGTTCAGCGCCTTGATGATCATGAGCGGGATCAATTTTTCCGGGAACTGGTAGGGGCCGTAATTGTTGGAGCAGCGGGTGACGATGACTTCCTGGCCAAAGGTGTGGTGGCAGGCGAGGGCGAGGAGATCGGCCCCGGCCTTGCTCGCGGAGTAGGGGGAGCTGGGCTCGATCGGCGATTGCTCGGTGAACTTGCCGGTTTCGCCTAACGACCCGTAGACTTCATCGGTCGAGACCTGGATGAAACGCTGCACCCCATGGCGGCGGGCGGCATCGAGCAGGATGCTCGTGCCGACGATGTTGGTGTGGATGAAATTTTGCGGGGAATTGATGCTCCGGTCGACGTGCGACTCGGCCGCGAAATTGACCACGGCGTAGAACTGCTCCTCGTGCATGAGGGTGTCCATCTGGTCGGCGTTGGCGATGTCGGCCTGGAAAAATTCGTAGCGTTCGCCGTGCTCCTCGACCACGCCGTCGAGATTGGCGAGGTTTCCGGCGTAGGTGAGGGCGTCGACATTCGTCACGTACGTCGGCTTGTAATGTTGCAGAATGTAACGAATAAAGTTACTCCCGATGAAGCCACAGCCTCCTGTTACCAAGATGCGCATTGACGCGCTACCTAGCAGCGGTGACGTACCCGCGCGAGTGGAAATTGACGTCTCGCCGCCGTTCGCGGAACGCTTCGCGCAGGATCGATTGGATTTTCTGGGGCATCATCGCCTTCGGCGCGGTCTTCCGCTTTTTTCTCCTGAGCATGAAGCCGCCCCACTTCGACGAGGGGATCAACGGCTGGTTCGTCGACCAGATGATGAAGAACGGGTTCTATCGCTACGACCCGACGAATTATCACGGGCCGCTGCACTTCTACGTGCTCTTCCTTTCGCAGGCGATTTTCGGGCGGCACATCTTCGCGCTCCGGCTGCCGGTCGTGCTCGTGAGCCTGGCCTCGATTTTTTTAACCCTGAAGTTTGAGCCGTTCGTCGGGCGCTGGGTTTCGCGGATGGCGGCGCTGGCGATGGCGATCTCGCCGGCCTTCATTTTCTACGGGCGTTACTCGATCCACGAAGTGTGGCAGCTGTTTTTCTCGATGCTGTTTGTCTTCGGCCTGCTCGGGCTCTGGAGATTTGGCACGCGCGGCTATCTCTGGTGCGTCGGCGTCGGCATCGCGGGCATGGTCCTGACGAAAGAGACCTACATCATCCATATCGGGTGCGCGCTGATCGCGGCGGTCGTGCTCTGGATTTCGCACAAACTGACTCCGATGCCGGATGTGAAGCGGGCACGACAGCAATGGGATTGGATCGACGTCGCGATGGTCACGCTCACGGCCATTTTCTTCATCGTCTTCTTTTACTCGGGCACGTTTTTTAATTGGCCGGGAGTGAAAGGGCTCTACCAGACTTTCGCGGTCTGGTACCAGACCGGCTCGAACGGCAACGGACACGAAAAGCCGTGGCCCTACTGGCTCGAACTCGTCCTGAAATACGAGTGGCCGGTCCTGATCGGGCTTTTTCTTTGCGGGGCTTGCCAGTTTTTTCGGAATTACGTCATCCGCTATCTCGCGATTTACGGGGTCGGTGTTTTCGCGGCTTACAGCATCATTCATTACAAGACGCCGTGGATCATCATCAGCATCGTCTGGCCGCTCCTTTTCGTTTTCGCCGCGGGCGCGGTGGCGTTGAAGATTCCGCGCAAGGCTTTCGCCATTCTGGGAATGGCCGCGGTTGGATTCGGATTTGGCGCGCTGATCAGTTATCTCTTTCGAGCGAGCGTGGTTCCCGAATCCTGCTCGTGGGGAATTTACCTGCGCGAGACACTCACGGTCACGCTGGCGGCGACCAGCACCAGCGCGGTCTGCGGTGAAATCGGGAATCGCCTCTTTATCTCCGCGCTCGTTTTCTCTCTCCTCGGCGGCGGGCTCGGATTCCTCGCGGCAGACGCGCTCAAGTTCAGCGATGGCGTGATGCGCGGAGTGCAACGCAGCGTGGTCGCGATCGCCCTCGTCATGTCGCTCGGGATGGCGATCCGGCTCAATTATTTCCGCTACAGCAAGGACACCGAGGCGTACGTCTACGTGCAGACCTACGACGATATTTTCAAGCTCATGAATCCGGTCATGCGGATGGTCCGGAGCAGCCCGCTCAATTACCGGATGATCGGTCATTTCATTCGCACGAGCACGTATCCGTTTCCGTGGCTGCTCGGCGATTTTCCGAATGTGGGCTACTACGAAAAAAACAATTCGCCCGGCAAGATGGACGCCGATTTCCTCGTCGTGCAGGAAGACCGGGTCGAGGAGGTGGAGAAAAAACTGCAGGAAAGTTATTTCACCGAGCCGATGACGATTCGTCCCTACCAGGACACGTCGAAGCTTTACCTGAACGCGAAGACTTTCCGGAAACTTTTCCCGGGCAAACAACCTGACTTTGTCGGGACGAGTCCTGCCACGCCGGCCCGCCCGCAATGAAGTTTTTTTCCGCGGGACTGACGTTCGTTAACGTCGCTACGATCGCGGGTCTGCTCCTCGGGATCCTCGGCGGCGGACTCAGCGAGGGCTTTGCCGGTCTCGCGCTCTTCCTTGGATTAGCCGCGGCGATTTACGCCTGGTTCGGGACGGCGCCCTTTTCGCCGCGAAAGAAAGTGGTGCTCCCGCCGGCGACGCCCTTGCCGAAATCAAAACGCGCCCGGCGCCGGATGAAGCTCGAAACCGAGCCCGTGGTCGTGGCACCACCGCCGCCGCGTCGCAGGCAGTTCTGGGTTTGGGCAGTTGGAATTGTTTTCCTCATGTTTGCCGTTCGCTCCTTCTGCTGGCTCCTCTGGGTCGACGGAGCGAATCTCAAGATTCAGTCGCCTAACAATCTCGGCGATCTCTCGCTTCACCTCACCTACATCAAATATTTCGCCAACGGCGTCGCGCTTTGGCCCGATAATCCGATCCACGTTTTCAGCTCGCTCCGTTATCCCGCGGGCATCGATTTCTTCAACTCGCTCCTCCTCCTCCAGCATATCGACCTGGTCCGCGCGCTCGTCTGGACCGGGCTGCTCGGCTCGGTCGCGACCTTCTACGGTTTCTATCGCTGGGGCGGCGCCTTTGGGATCGCCGGCTTCCTCTTCAACGGCGGCCTCGCCGGCTTCGCCTTTTTTCACGCGCACAAGTTCATCGATTACCAGGCCGAGCGGATCGCCTGGAAAAGCATTCCGCTGACCATGTTCGTGACCCAGCGCGGGATGCTCTACGCTATTCCCGTCGGGCTCCTGCTCTTGTTGCATTGGCGGCGCAAATATTATCCGAGTGCGCCTAACGACTCTCCCGGCGAGCGTCGCGGATTTTTGCCGTGGTGGGTCGAGTGGTCGCTCTATGCCACGATGCCGCTCTTCCACGTCCATACTTTCCTCGCGCTCTCGATCGTTCTCGGTTTCTGGGTCCTCATCGGCACCTGGGAGATGCGCAAACAAGTCGCGATCCTGCTCGCGGCGGCCTTTCTCCCGGCGACCGCGATCGTCTGGATGATCACCGACCATTTCCAGGCGAAATCGATCATGGCCTGGGCGCCCGGCTGGCTGCAAAGCGACCCGGGTTTTTCCACTTCCGCTACCAGCTTCTGGCTGATGAATTTTGGCCTAACGTTGCCGGCGATGATCGCGCTCGTCGGCGTTGTTGTTTGGCGGACTTGGAAGAAAAGGGAGCTCGCACAAAGTCCACCAAGGTCACAAGGGGAGAGCGGGGACGAGGAAACGGAAGAGGCCGCCGCGCCTGTTCCGGTGGCCAGCCCCTTCGCATTCTCCGGCGCGTTCGCTTTCGTGATTCCGGCTGCTGGAATTTTCCTTTTCGCTCTTTTCGTCAAGACTGCGCCGTGGGGCTGGGACAACACCAAGCTCATCATCTGGGCCTATTTCATCTGCCTGCCTTTTCTTTGGAGCGAGCTGATCTCGAAGTGGCTCTGGCCGATCCGCGCCGGCCTTTGCTTTTGCCTCTTCTTCTCGGGGTTCGTTAGTCTGTTTGGCGGCATGGCGGTCGGCTCGCCCGGCTTCGACATTGCCAACCGGATCGAACTGGAAGCGATTTCGACCGTCGTGCGCAAAATCCCGATCAAGGAGCGCTTCGCCGCTTTCCCGACCTACAATCACCCGCTGCTGTTAAACGGCCGCAAGGTTGTCCTCGGCTATGGCGGGCATCTCTGGACACAGGGTTTCGATTACGCGCCGATCGAGCAACAACTCAAGCAGCTCATGCTCGGCGCGCCGGGCTGGCGGGAGCGCGCGCGCGCCCTGCACGCGCGCTATCTTTTCTGGGGCCGGGAGGAGCAACGCGAATACGCCGCCAGTCCGCAGCCGTGGAAAGGGCAGGCCGCGGTCGTGGCGACCGGTTTCTGGGGCACGATCTACGACCTCGAGCGCCCCGCTTCAGCGGGCCGCCAGTAATTGCGGCGGTGCCGGCGATGAGTGGGAGCGATCGAGGATCATCTGGCGCAGCGAACTTTTCTGCGCCGCGTAATCGGCCACTTCGCGCGGATTGATCATCGCGTCGTCGGGCAGGAAGACGAGCAGCTTCGTCCCCGCATTCTCCTGCATGAACCTAACGATGCTCTCCGCGATCATTTGCTCCGCCGCGATGTGCGCGCGGTAGAGGCGCTCGGTGTTGTAGCGACGCAGACGCGGCGAAGTCGAAACCCGGTCGACAAAATTATCAAACGCTTCCGGCCGCGGCCGATAATCCGCCGGGAGCAGCGCGCGTTCGTTTTCGGAGAGGGCCTCGCCCCGCTGGATCTTGCGCAGCAGCTCGCGCGGGGAACCGAGAGCGACCTGCACCAGATCGGGCCGCAGCGCTTGCCGCATCCAATCGCCCCGCGGCGGCACGCCGAGCTGCTCGACCAATTGTTCCGCGGAAATTTCCTGGCGCTGCCATTGATCGAGGAGCGGTTGCTGGGTGACCGGCAGTTCGCTCCAGCCGAGGGCGACCCGCGTGCCGCTGCGCTGCAGGGTCTCGACGATTCGCCAGGCCGGCTGACTTTCCGCCGCGGACTTTTTCGTTAGGCCAACGTAGATGACATCGGCGCGGCGCACTCCCGCGGCCCAGGCTTCATCTTCCGCGGCCGGGCGCGGTGCCTCGCCCGTGGCAAACTTTGGCAAGGCCGGTTTGTTGAACGTCCCACAGCCGGTCAGGAGGACGGCCGCCAGCCAGAACCACCGCTTCACGCTTCGCGTCGCCGGCTGCTGTTGGAGCGCGCGAAGACCGGCTTGCGCGGAGCCGGCACCGGCCGATAAAGCCGCCGCGTGCGCGCCCCGGCCGCGACGATCTGGCAACCGACCGAGAGCGTGCGCCGCCAGGTCACGCCCGAAACTTTCTGCTCGCCCGCAAGGCGGCGGCGTTCGCTCACCGGGAGTCTCGCAAATCGCGGCCCCGAGCCGGACGGCGGCGATCTGCGCCTCGATCGTCCAGCCGAAAGTCATTTCCTGCGGCGCGATTTTTTCAAACAAACGCCGGCCAATGATGCGCAACGGCCCGAGATCGCTGAAGGGCCGGCCGCAGAGCACGCCGCACCAGAGACCGAGCGCGGCGTTGGCGACGAGGTGCCGCAACGTCATCGTGCGCCAGTTGCGCAGGCGCTTCGTCCGGCTGCCGACGACGAAGTCGTAGCCTTCCTCAAACGCCGTCGTTAGGCAGGCGAGGTCGCGCGGATCGGTCGCGCCGTCGCCCGCACAGAAAATGTAGGCCCGAATCGCCGGGAAAAGATTGTTCGTCAGGTCGATCGCCGCCTGGCAGCCGTGCCCGTAGCCGCGCCGATCGGTTTCCGCCACGAGAACGGGGCGCTGCCGCGCGATCTGCGCGGTCTGGTCGGTCGAGCCGTTCACTCCGACCGCGATGACGAATTTTTCCGGATCCAGCGCCGCGAGAAATTCATCCAGCACCGTCCCGATGCAGGCGGCCTCGTCGCAGGCTGGAATAATGATCGCGAATTCGGGCAAAGGCATTGGAAGATCGGGCAAAGCTGAAGCTAATCTATCACCTGTCATGTGGAGCGTAGCGAAACATCTCTGACTGTTTCCAGGGATAAAAATTCAATCGCCCGAGATTCATCGTTCCGCGCAGGATGACATAGTAGGAGAAATCGCGGCGCGCGCTATTCCATTGCGGCCGAAGAATTTTGCGCGGTCAGGTTGAGCACGAGCTGGCCTTCCGCGACGGCCTTTCCCTCGACGCTCGCGACGGTTTTGAACTGCCAGAGGTCGCCCACTTGGGCCAGTTTCTCCGCGCGCAACACGATCTCCTCCTCCGGGCGCACCGCGGCGAAAAATTTCATCCCGCGGATGGCAGAGAGAAGAAAAAGCGGGCGCTCTCCCTCCGGGAAACCGGAAGCCGCCGCGATCCCGGCGGTTTGCGCGAGCGCTTCCGTCAGGATGACGCCGGGCACCAGCGGATTGCCTGGGAAATGGCCGGCAAACATCGGGTCGTCGCGCGAGAAGCGGGCGCTGCACTCCGCCAGTTCGCCTGGTTCGCAGCGCAGTAATTGCCTAACGAAGACAAACGGCGGGCGATGCGGCAGGCCGAGTGCGACGGGCGAAGAGCCGGATGCGGGTTCGTTAGGGGGCGAAGCCTCGGGCATCACTGCGTCGGCGCCGTGGGGGCGGGTCCTCCGCCCGGGTCGTTGACGAAATAAACAAACTTCCAGCTCCCGTTTGCTCGTCGGATGCCGGCCCGGTAGCCGGCGTATTCCGCCGCCGGGTCGGCGAATTGCGGCGGCGCCACCATGTAGCCATTATAGGAAACGAAACGCTCGGAGAGAATCCCATCGAGCTCCACCCACAACCCGTTTTCATCCCAATACTGAAACACGCCCGCGCCCTGGCGATCCTCCGCCTCCGTTGCCCCCATGACATAGGCAAAGTCCGGCGACATCATCGAGGCCACCGTGTTGACGTCGTGCGCCTTGACCGCCTTGCGCAGCCGGCCAATAAACGCCTGGAAATCCATCTCCGAACTTTCCGGGGCCGGCGGCTGTTTGGTGCGGGCCGCCTTCTTGGGATCCTTTTTCGGATTCGTCGTCGGGCAGGCCGTGAGAGCGAAGGCGAGGAGCAGAACGAGGCACTGAAGAAGTCGCGTTTTTTTCATCGTGGAGAAGTCGATCGACTTCTCTCACATAATCAGAGGCGAAGGGCAACGCCAGCTTCAACTTGCGCAACAATGCGCCGGCGCCCGCCCGCGGCCGAAACGTTTGCGCAGCGGGTGCTTGATGAAGACGAAGTAGCAGACGTTAAAGAGATCGCGCCAGCTCGAGCCCGGACTCGTTAGGCGAGTCGGACCGCTGCGGAGAGCGTGGAGAACGGCATCGACCGTCGGCTCGGACGGGCGGGGGATGCTGGTGTAATGCCCGCCGAAAGCATGGAGGCGATGCGCGTCGGAAGTCGCGAGGAGCGGCAGGCGGTGAGCCTTGGCCGTCTGCCGGGCGCGGCGGTTGAGATCGAAGAGCCCCTTGTGGAAGTGACAGATCTCGATCGCGTCAAAGCAATCGATCTCCTCCAGCAGCCGATCGCCAATCGAGGCGCCGAGATAGAAAAATGGATGCGGCGCGAAACAAAAAAGCGATTCGCCGCGGCGCGCGCGCAACTGCCGCAGATCGTCGAAAGTGCGCAGGTTTTCGATTTCGTTAGGCCGGACATTCAGCAGCACCACATCCGCGCCCTCGAGCCGCATCTCCGCCGCCTGGATGAGCACGATCCCCATCGCCGCGGCGTCGGCGAACACTTCCGCCCGGTCGAAGACCTTGTCGTGCAGGGTGATGGCGAGCGCGCCGAAGCCGAGCTCCCGCGCGCGTTCGAGGAGCTGGTGGGCGGAGTAATCGAGATGATCCTTCGGGTCGTCGAGGGTGTGAATATGCAGATCGACCTTGATCCACTCTTCCTCTTTCGAAGTTTCCGCGCCCGGTGCCATTGCCGGAGCATAAATGCAGGTTCCGCGCCTCGCTCGCGGCTTCTTTGGCGGGGGCATTGTAGACGCTTCGCTCTGCGAAGCGCGGGCACTGGTATCGATTGCAAATTAACCCCCAAGCCACCTTCGCCTCCGCGCCTCCCAGAGGGAGGCGTCTACAGCGCGCGAAGACAACCCCTTGCTTTCCGGCCAACCTCAATCAAAATTCTGGGCTCGCGCTCGGGTGGTGAAATGGCAGACACGTACGTTTGAGGGGCGTATGCCGCAAGGCATGGGGGTTCAAGTCCCCCCCGAGCACTTTTTTCTTCGATTCTCGCAGCGCGCGAGAACCGCTTATTGATCGCTGGTTTCGACCGGCTTTGTCTTGGGTGAACGGCTCAGCAGCCTAACGACCACCAGAAATCCCAGCAGCGCGAGCGGGAGAAACGTCGGCAGCCAAAGCCGGCCATTGCCCAGGAAGCCAAGCGCCATCAGCCCGTAGCCGGCACTGCAAACAATCGCGCCCAGGACCAGACTCGGTTTCGAGATCATCCAGAGAAAACAACTGAGCAAGCCAGCCGCCAGAATAATGATCCATCCCACCGCGCGCGGGGCGGGGCGGATATAGGCCGCGTGCTGGATGGTCGCGATCGCGGTCGAGAAAACGTTAGGCGGTTGCAGCGGATCGTCCGCCAGCCGGAGGAGAACGATCTGGTCCTTCAGATTCTCCACGTTGATCGAAGGCGGCCGTTTCTTTTCATGTTCCTGGGCGGCGAGGAGGAGCTCGTTCAAAGTCAGGCGCCGGACACTTTGCTTGGCGGCGGGATTGATCGTGAGAGTGCCATCGCGATGGATCGGGATTTCCCATCCGTTAGGCAAAATGATCCGCGAGCCGAGCTCGACCTTCACCTCCGCCGGCGTCGCCCGCAGCCAAAGCAGGATCGCCTGGAGCGGAAACGACGGCACCACTTCGCCCCGGTATTGGAAGAGCAGCGGCACCCGGATGCGGTCGCTGCGTTCCTCGGGGAGATTGGTAAAGCCCGGGGTCGAGATGAGGCGCACGTCGTCGTCCGGCTGCCGGTTCACGCCGGTAAATTCCGCCAGGGCGCCGCGGTTCCCGGTCACGTCGGAAAAAGAAAGCACATCGTCGGGCGAAAGATCGTGCGGACCTTTCCCGCCCAGCTCCGTCGCGAGGAGCAGGCGCGGGACACGCATCGCCTGGTCGATGAAGACCTGCTCCTGCGTCTTGTCGCGATCGCGCCAGATCACGATCGGCTCAAAAGCCACGACCGTGGGCTTAAACTCCAGCACCGCCTGGAGAAAAAGCGCATACTCGAGCGGGGAGAGCGAGCGCCGCGCGGCCTGGCCCTTGGGCAGCGGCTTCGCTTCTTCCGGCGGCGTCATGCGCTGGAAATCGTTCCGGCCGATTTCCACCAGCGTCACCTGCGCCGGCGGCAGAGCGGCCTCGGTGTGCTCCATGAAAAAGCTGAGGAAAACATCCTCCACCTGTTGCAAGCGCGGCTCGCGCAGAATGAACACGCCGAGAAGGATGACGACCAGGATGAGCCAGGGCGAAGGACGACGCATTGGCGCAGAAACTAGGGAGCGCGCCGCGCAAAAACAAACTCAATTCTCGGGCGGGGGGATTAGGACGCGACTCCGTCGAGCGTGTCCCTTTGCCTCTATGTGCGCGACGCCGCCTTTTCGCAACGCTCGAGCAGCCGCGGGGATTCCATCCGCTCCGCCCATTCCGCGAAGGCCGGCGTTGCCCCGCGCCAGCGCAGTGTTGCGACCTTCTTGAAGAGCGGCGCATCGGTCCGCAGAGTCGCGAGATTCTTGAAGAGCAGCGCGAGATCGCGCCGTTGCGCCGAGCACGTTCGCCGGGAACTTTTCGATCGGACCGTGTTGGAATTCAAAAGTTGAGCGGCACCCCGGGCGCCGATCCCAGGAATGCCGGGATAGCCGTCCGCCGCATCGCCCACGAGCGCGAGCAGATCCGGGATGAGCGGCGGATCGACCCCGAACTTTTCCCGGACCCCAGCCGCATCGCGCATGATCTTGCGCCGGCTATCGATCTGCACCACGCGCGTTCCTCGCACGCATTGCGCCAGATCCTTATCCGGCGTCCAGATCGCGACTTTCTCGACCTTCTTGTCCTTCGCCGCGAGATGCGCGGCCGAAGCGAGCGCATCATCGGCTTCGAGTTCGATCATCGGCCATACGACCACGCCCATCGCCGCCAGCGCCTCCTCCAGCGGATGAAACTGCGCGCGGAGCGCTCGCTCGATCCCGGCGCCGGTCTTGTAGTCCGCCCAAAGCCGATTGCGAAACGACTCGATCACGTGATCGGTCGCGACCCCGAGATAGGTGTCGCCGCTCTCATTTTCGATCATTTGGAGCACGGTCTGGAGCACCCCGACAACCGCGCCATATGGGCGGTCCTTGCCTTTGGTGAACCGGCGCAACCCGTAGAAGTGACGGAAGAGTTCGTAAGTGCCGTCGATGAGGTGAACGATCACCCCTCACGATAAAACGATGAGACCGCGCGAGGCCAAGCCTTTTACGCGGCGCTGAGAGGAACACGACCCGTCGCGAGTTGGCCCGCCAACCGTTCGAGGAATATGAGATTCAGCGGGAGCGCTCGGATAGATGACATCAAATGTCACCCGCAGATGCGAGGTTTGCCTGCGCACGAACCCGTCAAAAAATCCGCAAGGTCGGTCAGCTCATACGACTTTCGGCGGCTGTGAAGTCATCCCGCGTGGGCGAAGTAGATGATCCCGAGTCGGCCAGCAAGGCGACGGGCCGCCCTGAGCGAAACAGAATGTCAAATGCATAGGGCGTGTTGCCCAAATCTAAGGGCGCAAAAAAAAGAGTGCCCAAGTCCGCCGAGATGTCGCTATAAGTGACTCACGTATAGCAAGGGAACCGCGACCAAGTGCTTTCGTGCTCGGGAAGATGATATACGTGACCCACGTATATCGTGATTTTATAGAGGGGGGATAGGGGTCGGTCTGTGCAGGTTGACATCATTGGAGACAGCGTTTCATGGCAAGTAAAACTGGGCGAGATTCTAGAGCTGGCCAGGTCATCACCTTCTTGGGGAACGTTGATCCTCTGAGATCATTTTTGGAGTCACCGCAATGAGACCATCCCGATGGCAGTTGCTCCTCATTTGTTGTTGTATCACCGGGTGTTCAACTCCACCCAATGTGAGTGAGCAACAGTTCCGCCCGCGTTTTCGGGCGGAAGCAAAAGACGTCCCGAGCGAACAGCGCTTTCTCATCACCCTCAAATCATTAGACGATCGAACTCTTTGTCTCAGATATTTTCAGTGGCCGAATCGATTAGGCGAGCTGGCTGACGGCGTTGATTGGGTGAAGTTGTCATTCTCCGCCGGCGCTCGTAACCCGCACGCTCACGGCCTTGCCGTTGACTACGGCGGCGGAGCTATTCAGATAGCTCCGTTTTCCACGCTAACTGGATTCATCCAATATTCCGAGTTCGGTGACCCAGAGGGCATTCGGAAGTTGCGGCAGCGGCGACTGGTGTTCATGCCAGCTCCGTGGGTCTGCCGGCAATAGGGTGGGCAGCCGGGGCCAGCTCTAGAATTTCGCTCTTGCCGCCGTTCGGCTCTCCCAGTAAACCCCGTTTCATGGCAAGTAAAACTGAGCCAGATTCTAGAGCTGAACCCGGTAATCACCCATTGGAACAGTAACCAGTGCTTTCACGTCTGATAAACCTGCGAGGTATTATGATAGCGTTGGTCGCCTTCGGAGGATTGTGCTGGGTGATTTGGTATTTCCTACTGGGAGGGTTGGACTACGCGAGCTATAACAAATGCGAGCAAGATCTCAGAAGACTGGCCCGGAGCGTAGAAAAGTTTAGACACGAGAAGGGACGCCTCCCGACAACTCTGGAAGGCGTCGCTTCATTTGCCCCTGCTAATTCGGTCTACGATCCGTGGGGGAGCGATTACCGATTTCGTTGCCCGTCCAGGATCCCCAGCAAAGAGATGGACATCTACTCTGTGGGACCTGACAAGGTTGAAGGAACCGTTGACGATATCGAATATAGAACAATTAGCGGCCAATAACTCGAGAGGCTGGAGGGCTCGCGTGTTCCTCGCGAAGCCTTGGCATGCTCACTTTGCGCTGTAGGCAGTCGACAGGGTCACTTCAGCACGCTCAGCCTGCCCGCAGCCGGCTGGCCATGGGGAGTGGCGGGGTCTCCTGACTCGATGCGTCGCTACAAGTGACTCACGTATAGCAGGGCAACGCGACTCAATTGCTTTTATCAGGGTGATTTCGTTTGTGCACCAGCCTAACGTTCGACAACCGGTTCGCGCGGCACGATCTTAACCACCATGAACTGGCTGAACGAAATCACCGATGTCCTGCAAAACTATTCCCAGACCGGCCAGCCGCGTCCGGAGAGCGAGGTGGAATCCCATTTCAACCGGGTCGCGCAGTCCGCTCCACCGGCCGATCTCGCGGGCGGTCTCGCTGCCATGTTCCACTCCGACCAGACGCCGCCTTTCGCGCAGATGATCGGCCAGCTCTTCAGCAGTTCCAATGGCGCGCAGCGCGCCAACCTGCTCAACACTCTCCTCTCCAGCGGGGCTGGCGCGGGGATTCTCGCGCAGCTCGCGCAGGCTGCGGGCATCTCGATTCCCTCCGCGCTCGGCGGCTCGGCGCCGATCACTCCGGAAGTGGCGGATCGGATCCCGACGGAAGTGGTGCAACAAGCCGCCGCTCACGCCGAAGAGCAGGATCCCTCGATCATCGACCGGCTGAGCGAGATTTACGCGCAACACCCGACTCTGGTGAAAACGCTGGGCGCGGCCGCGATGACCATCGCCATGTCGCATCTCGCCAACCGCCGCCGTTAGGCCTTGAGCTAATTCCCCGCGGCTTCCAAGCGGATCTCGCCGAGCTCGACCGGCGCGGCCTGATTTCCCACGATGGTGAAGGGCACATCGCGGCCGGCCCAGGGCTTCACCGCGACGATGTATCGATCGTCATTTTGCGCGGCAAGCTCGGAGCTGGATGGCACGTGGAGAATGTAGTTGCCGGCCGGCAGGCCACGGTAGGTCTTGGTTTTGTAGTCGAAGTAATCGCGCGCCATTTCTTTGCCGTCGCGCAGGAGGACTGACGGCACCGAGCGCTCGCCGTCGGGACGCACCAGCTCGACGTGAACATCGCCGCCGGGCTGTAACCGCACAGCTGACGTTGGCGGGTTTGATTTTCCACTTTAAAAGTCGTGGTTAATCGTTCCGCGCCCGGCGCCCTGATGTGCAGATCATAGCTGCCGCTCATGGCCTCGAGGCGGAGCGGGTTGTTGATCGTGGCGGTCAATTCCCGATTCAGAGTATTGAAGTGGACGTACGGTCCCGTGGCGTGCTCTCGGGAACTTCTTCTTTGTGGCGCTTGATCTCGACCGTTGCTTTGCCGTCAGATCCGCTCGCCGTCCAGACCACTCACCAGAATCTCGACTGGCCAGAGCTGGACATTGACTCGTGTCAGTTGATCCAGATCGGGCGGCACAGGTGATTCAATCAGAAAGTAGGGAGCGCTCCCGAGAGCCGTCTGATACTAACCGCGGTGGGCTTGCGTTCGCCGTTGAGAAAGTGTTTCCGTTCGACGGCAATCGTGCCGGCCTCATCGACGGCCTGAAAGCTGGAGATGCTTCCGGTGTTCCCAAGCGTGACCTCCCACGAGACCTCCGTCCCCTTCGGCAGCGGCGCGCCATTGATCGAGACCTGAAAGCGCACCGGTTCCTGTTTTTGCGATGCGACAGTTTCGCCGAGAGTGCGCAGAATTTGCGCGGCAGGTTCCGAGACGTTCGGGAGCAGGATGCCGAAGCAACGCGCGGAGAGTTGGCTTCGTGCTCGGCGCTTTGGCGCGGGCAAAGGCGACGAGTGCGGGCTCCACCACATCGGCGGGCGCATCGGGCGTGGCGAATTCCTCGAGGAGCGCGAGCACGCGCGTTTTCGTTTCGTCCGAAATCGGCGCGGCGCTTTGGCGCCTGAGATCCGATGAATTTCCCACATGCACGTTGTCCGTATTTCCGGGGATGAAGGCGGCCAGGGCGCGCACGTAAGTTTCGCGCATGTCCGGCTTCGAGCGACGGGCCATTTCCAAAAGAAGACCGGCCGCCCGCTCTGAACCGAAGATCGCCAGCTCCGGCAGGTAGGGCGAATCTCGCAGGAAACCGCGGCCCGAGAGTTCGCTCTCGAGCGCCGCTCCGGCCAGGATCGTTTCCCAGTCGAGTCCGCACTTTTTCAGGAAGGCAATGCGCGCGTCGACCTTCCCGTCGCGCGTCACAATCGGATTCTCGCTTTGCAGATTGACCGCGGCTCCGACCGCTTCCGCGATGCGATTTTCGTTCAGCAACGCCATGAAGAAAGCCAGCGACTGCGGCTGGGAAAGTGAATCGCTGCCAGTGCCGCACCAGCCGCTCCAGAGGAAGCGGTCGAGTTCCTGCGCCAGGTGATCGCCTTGTTTCCGCAGCACCTTGTCGATCAACGCGGAGAAGGCGCGCTCGTTAGCCTGGAAGCTGATTCCTTTTTCGTGCGGGCTCATGCGCGAAGGCGCGCTCCACTTCCTGGGTCGAGCGCTTGTAGAGCTGCCAGGCCGCGATCAGGTCTGGCGGCGCGCCGGCCAATTCCACGGGAGGCGCGCTCGCGCCGCGCGGAAGCTCGACCGCGGGCCAATCGGCCCGCGTTTCCAGCTCATGCAGAATCCAGGCGCCGGCGAGCGGGCCGAGGAGCGATTTTTTTGTATAACTTCCTGGTTCAAGCGCGCAGTAAATCGCGATCAGGCGAGGAAGTTCACGGCCAGTCGCCTTGTCGCAGGCGTCGGTGAAGAAGCGATCGAAGGCATACTTGTCGTCGTCGTCTTTCGCGAGTTCGGCGCGCTCCGCGGCCAGCTTTTCGGTGATCGTCGCCAACTCGGCGGCGGTAAATTTCGGTCCCAAATCATAGGCGATGTCATCCGCCGCTTTGTAAAGTGCCTTTCCTTTCAAGGAGACGAGCTCGTCGAAAGTGGGTGTCGCGGCCGAGGCAGCGCCGAGCGTTCCGAGGCAAAGGAGGAAAGCAAACAACCGTCGCACGGCGCGGATTGTAGCGAGCCACGACGGCAAAGGCGAACGTTAATTACGTTCCTGCCTAACGACTGCTCGAACGGGACGAAATTGTCTTGAGCGCCGGCGATCCGCTTCCCAGAATCGCGCCATGAACGCGCGATTCCTCTCCGTCTGCTGGCGAGCCTCGCTCTCATCCTGCCGGTCTCTGCCGAAAAACAAAAAACCGATTCTACTCCGGCCGCGCATTCGAGCCCGCCAACCGAGTTCGATTCTTTCATCGTCGTCCTGCTCGTGCGCCCGCCGAACGCGCCGGAACTTCCGAAAGCGGAACTGGATCAGTTGCAGGAGGCGCATCTTGCCAACATCCAGCGTCTCGCCGACGAGGGGAAAATCTTCAAGGCCGGACCGTTTGAAGATTACTCGGGTCGGAACGTGCGCGGCATGTTCATCCTCAAGACCGCGTCGCTCGAAGAAGCGCGGGCCTGGGTCGCGACTGATCCTTCGGTGAAACGCGGCCGGCTCGCGCCGGAATTCCTGAAGTGGTTTGTGGAAAAAGGCAGCCTCAAGTAGGCCCGGCAACCGCAGGGGCGGGCCGCGGAGCGCTTTCATCGCTGAGCGGCTTAGGGATTTGAGCTACGAGTGGTTCAGGTTTCTATGCCGTTCATCGGCTCGATATTATTTCCCAACTCCAGCCCCTGTTTCACCCGATGAAACGGAAGTTCAATAATAACGCTGAGCGGCGAAATCAGCGAGGCAGCCGCAACTCCCTCCCACGTGAGGCAGCGAGCCCTTCGTATCCAACGACCGTCGCCGAAGCCAATCCTCTCACGATTCCCGGCCCGAAGGGCCGGCGCCTGATCCTGGCCGCGCTCCGCGTCTGGGAATTGAAGAACGGGATCGCTCGTTAGGCCGCGCCTAACGGCTCAATTCCAGCATGCGCTGAATGGGGAGCTCGGCCCGCTGCCGAAGCGGCTCGGGGAGGATGATCTCGGGCGTGAGATTGAGCAGGGCGTCGTAGGCTTTCTGCAGCGTGTTCATTTTCATGAACCGGCACTCAGCGCAGGCGCAACGATCGGTCGGGCCCGGGATGAAGGTCTTGCCGGGAATTTCTTTCTTCAGCCGATGCAACATGCCGGCCTCGGTCACGACGATGATTTCCTTGGCGGGTGATTCCCGGCAGTAGGTGACCATTTTTTCCGTCGAACAGACTTCGTCGGCCAGAAGACGGACGGCGTAGGGACACTCGGGATGGGCGACGACGGGCGCGCCCGGATACTCGGCGTGGATGGCGCCGATGCTGCGGGCGGTGAATTCGATGTGGACGTAACAGTTGCCCTGCCAGAGATCCATCGGGCGGCCGGTGCGCTCGATCACCCAGGCGCCGAGGTTTTGGTCGGGGACGAAAAGGATGTTGCGATCGGCGGGCGCGGCCCGGACGATTTTCTCGGCGTTGCCGCTGGTGCAGATGACGTCGGAGAGCGCTTTCACGCCCGCGCTGCAATTGATGTAGGCGATGACGTAGTAGTTTTTGTCGGCGTGCTGGGCGAGGAATTGGGCGAGCTTTTCCGGCGGGCAGGATTCGGAAAGGGAGCAACCGGCGTCGAGATCGGGGAGGATGACTTTCTTGGTCGGGTTGAGAATTTTCGCCGTCTCGGCCATGAAATGGACGCCGCAGAAAAGAATGACTTCGGCGTCGGTCTTGGCCGCCTCGAAACTCAGGCCTAACGAGTCGCCAACGAAATCGGCCACGTCCTGGATTTCCGCGATCTGGTAGTTGTGGGCGAGGATGACGGCGTTACGCTCCCGCTTGAGCGCCTTGATTTCCTGCGCGAGATCGAGGCCGAAATTTACACCAACGCTTACCATCGGTTAATATCCGCGCATCCCAATGAGTTTACAATCCAACGACAGGCGGTATCGGCTCGGCTTCATCGGCGGCGGCAAGCTCGCGGGGTCGGTCATGCGCGGGTTGGTGCGGGCGAAGTTTTGCGCGCCGGGGGAGATCGTGGCGGGCGAGCCTAACGATGCCGCGCGCGCGGCGCTGGGGGAGGAACTGGGGATTGGTTTAACCGCAGAGAACGCAGAGGTCGCAGAGGCGGAGATGATTTTGATCGGGGTGAAGCCGGGGGTGGTTTTGCAGGTGATCGAGCAACTGGGCGCGGCGATCGAGGGGAAGCTGGTCATTTCGCTCGCGGCTGGGATCCGGGTGGTGAGCATGGAGGAGAAATCGAAGGCGCGCTTCATGCGGGCGATGACGAATACGCCGGCGGCGGTTTGCCAGGCGGCGACGGCGCTGGCGCGCGGGGCGCGGACGACGGACGAAGACCTGGCGCGGGCGCGGGAGATTTTTTCCGCGATCGGGTTCGTCGCGGAAGTGGAGGAAGAGCAGATCGATGCCGTGACCGCGCTGGCCGGGAGCGGGCCGGCGTTTGTTTATACCGTGATCGAGGCGCTGGCGGCGGGCGGGACAAGCTGCGGGCTGCCGGCGGAGACGTCGTTAGGCCTGGCCACGCAAACCGTCCGGGGCGCGGCGCAACTCGCGCTCGAGAGCAAGCTTTCGCCGGAGGAATTGCGCCGGATGGTGATCACGCCGGGCGGAACGACGGCGGCAGGGTTGGCGGAGATGGAAA